>NZ_SNAQ03000009.1 GCF_004375085.3 Lewinella sp. W8 | reverse complement strand
GGTTAACGATACGTAAGTAACGATGGCAGCTCCACAGACGATGAGGGCTGCCATCGTCATTTACGCATCTATCCAATTTGAATGTGAGTCAAAAGGAGACAGAGCCAAACTTAAAGGAGGTGTCGCGAATGATTGAATATCCGGAGCCTTTCCAAATATTTGAAGGCCCTGTAAGGGACTTCCTCCCACGAGCGAGGTCTGCCGACCGTTCGCAGAACGGGCCAGGGCCTCGCGGGGTTAAATTTATCCACACCAACATAGATCTTTCGGGGAAAGTCCACTCCAGTGGATTTTTGGGTAAGCATAGTTTTGGGGATATCGTTCCCCAAAACCAAAATTTCCTTCCTAGCTTTCCCCCATGAGTACCCCCTCCCGTACCAAGCTGACCCGACAGATGGGCTTACTCACCCTGACCGCTACCGGGGTGTGCTCCATGCTTGGGGCTTCGATCAACGTCGTGCCGTTTATGATTCAGCGGAACGTGCCGGGTATTGGGCCGTACGTGTTGCCGGCCTTCGCCTTCGCGGCGATTCCCGCCATCTTTGCGGCCCTGGCCTACGGCATCCTGTCCTCGGCCATGCCCCGGGCGGGGGGAAGTTATCTGTACGCCAGTCGGGGGTTAAACCCTTACCTGGGGTTCATCGCCAGTTTTTCCCAGTGGTTTGGGTTGTCTATCGTCATCGGAGTGATTGCCTACGTCTGTGTGCCCTTCATTCGGGACGTGGCGGTTGGATTGGGATGGCAGAACATGGCGGCTACCCTGGAAACGGCCGTGGTCCGGGTTGGGCTGGCCCTGGTGCTGATTTGGCTGTTTGTGGGGGTTAATCTGCGGGGGACGAAGTCCTATGAACGTGCACTTTTGCCCATGATGTTTTTGATGTTTGGGCTGGGGGCGATCGTGATCGTCGCGGGACTCAATTACGACAGCACGGACTTCCTCACGGCCCTGGAGGCGACGGAAGGTAGAGTCTTTGAACCGACCGAATCGGTCGCCTTTGACTGGCGAATTTTCCTATCCGCGGCTGCGCTGTTGTTTTCCAGTTTCATTGGGTTTGATTCCATTGCGCAGGCGGGAAGTGAGGCCAAGAATCCCAGCAAGTCGCTCCCCCGAGCCATCCTGCTGGCGATCTTCTCCGTTGGGATATTCTACTTCTTATTCGCCGCCGCGGTGTACCACGTGGTGCCCTGGAGTTTCATCGCCGAAGAGGCGATGCAGAAAGACATCAGCGCTCCGGGATTGTTGAGCTACGTACTGCCCGCTGGCCTGGGGGTAGCGATCCTGACGGGTGCCGCCATCGCGTTGATCAACGATTTACCGGCCATGCTGCTCTCCGTCTCCCGCTTAATGTTCGCCTGGGCGGAGGACGGGATTTTCCCCAGGGTGGTGGCGACCGTTCACCCCGAGCGACGTACGCCCTACGTCGCCTTGATCGTGGCGGGGGTAATGGCCAGCGTTGGCGTGCTGGGCTCCCACTTCGCGGGAGACTTCTTTTTGGGGATTGACATCATGGTAACCTCCATGATGGTCAATTTCCTACTGATGTGCATTACCCTGCTCACCTTCCCGAAGGTGAACCCAAGCCTGGCCGAAGATATTTCCGTCATCAAAAGCCGCAACCTGCAGCGGTGGATTGGCGGCCTGGGAACGCTGTTTCTGATCCTTTTCCTGATCATCCACACCTACAAGGACCTCACTTCACCCGCCGAAGAATGGTACTTCCATTCCACCCCGGTATGGTTGATCGTGATGAGTATGGCGAGCGTGGTGTTCTGGATCAAGTGGCGGCAGTTTAGCCCGACCGAGCGGGAGAGGTTTACCGTCCTACCAAAAGAGTGATTATGCAAACGAGAATTCAATTAGCTCCGGACCTGGAAATTTCCCGGGTGGTGACCGGCCTTTGGCAGATAGCCGATATGGAACGGGATACGGATGATCTGGACCCCGTGAAAACGGCGGCCTTCATGGCTCCTTACGTCGAGGCGGGTTTCACTTCCTTTGACATGGCGGATCATTACGGCTCCAGTGAAATCATCACGGGCACCTTCAAGAATACCCATCCACTGGGCGAACGGGTACAGCTCTTTACGAAGTGGGTCCCCAAACCAGGACCCGTCAGCCGGGAATACGTACGCGAAAATGTGCAGCTGGCGCTGGATCGGATGCAGCAGTCCTCCATTGACCTGATGCAGTTCCACGCCTGGTACTATCCCGATCCGAGTTGGCTGGACGCGTTGTTCTACCTGAACGAATTGAGGGAGGAGGGCCTGATCAAGCACCTGGGGGTAACCAACTTCGACGCCGCCCACCTCCGAATGGCTTGTGCTTCGGGGATTCCCCTCGTCAGCAATCAGGTGTGCCATTCTTTACTGGACCAGCGCGCCTACGGCAAGATGGCGCAGGTGTGTGAGCAATACGGGGTCAAGCTCCTGGCCTTCGGCACGCTCGCGGGAGGCTTCCTCACGGAAAAATGGCTCGGGAAACCCGAGCCTACTCAGGAAGGACTGGAGACCTGGTCCCAGATGAAGTACAAACGCTTCATTGATGTGGCCGGAGGCTGGGGAGTGTTTCAACAGCTCCTGAAAACGGTCAAAACGATCGCCGATAATCACGGAGTCTCGATGGCGAATATTGCTACGCGCTACGTGCTGGAGAATCCGCACGTGGCGGCGGTGATTGTCGGGGCACGATTGGGAAAAAGCGAGCACATCGCCGACAACTTAAAGATATACGACATCCAGCTTTCCGCCGAAGAGGTTAAGCTGATTCAGGCCGCCCAGGCGGCTCTGACGCCCATCCCGGGAGACTGCGGCGATGAATACCGTAAGCCTCCCTTCCTTACGGCCTCCGGGGATTTGAGTCATCATCTGGAGCAGGTCCCCAAAGCCTTTACGCCCAGGCAGGTAAACGAGCACCGGTCACAAGTCTTCAGTGGCACCGTATGGGAAGAATTTGCCGGATACTGTCGGGCGATTCGCGACGGTAACCGGATCCACGTTTCCGGCACCACGGCTACCCACGGGGCCCGAATGATTGGCGGGGAGGATCCCGCCGCGCAGACGCACTTCGTGATCGATAAAATTGAGGCGGCCATTGAATCTCTTGGCGGTTCGCTGAAGGACGTGGTCCGAACCCGCATATTCGTCAATAACCTGAATGATTGGGAACCGGTCGCCCGCGCACACGGAGACCGCTTCAAGGGGATTAACCCCGCCAATACCCTGGTGGAAGCCCGTCTGGTGGGGGAGGGGTACCTCGTCGAGATAGAGGCGGAGGCGGTGGTGCGGTAGGGCGCTTTAGAGTGAAGGCTAAGGCTGAGGAGAAGGAAGAAGAAAATAGAGGTCGTCTGCCCAGGCGTACTGGCGAAGCCATGGGATGACTGGGCGGACGACCGAGGCTCCGGGGAAGGGAGAGGCCGCTATGGCTGAGGGAATCAGAGGAAGAAAAATTATTATTGTCGAGGTGAATGCAGGAAATATTTCTACCGTTCGCAGAACGGGTTAGGGCCTCGCAGGCTTAGCCCCTTATTTCTCCATCATTTTCCCCAGGATTTCCTTCATCATTTTGGCGGCCAGGAAAGCGGTCATATTTTGGAAATCCCGCGCGGGATTGTATTCGACGATGTCAGCGCCAATGACTTCGGTGTCGATGCTTTGGATCAGGTTAATTACTTGCCGTGAACTGAGTCCACCCGGTTCGTGATGCGACACGCCGGGGGCGTAGGCGGGGTCGAATCCATCCATGTCCAGGGAAATGTACAGTGGGTGCTGAAACTCGCCGATGGCAGAGAGGTCCAAATCCTTCATCTGGTGGATTTTCACCCCGAACTTTTCCGCCTGATCGGCCTGGTGGGGATTGAGGGTGCGGATGCCGACCTGCACCAATCTGGCGGCAAAGCCACCTTCCATGATGCGGGCAAAGGGACAAGCGTGGGAGTAGGGGTCTCCCTCGAAGCTGTCGTACAAGTCGGCGTGGGCGTCGATGTGCAGGATTTCTAGTTTTGGGTACTTCTTATGGTGTGCCCTGATGATCGGAAAGGTGATGGAGTGGTCGCCCCCCAGGGTCAGTACCTTCGCCCCGGTCTTGAGGTGGTTGTCCGTGATGGTCTCCACGTCGAAGTATTCCGTGATTTCAAAGTCGCCCCGGTCTTCAATGCGGGCATCGTCGACGGAAACCAACGCTTCGGTAAACATATTCCCCGAACCACAGGTCAGGGCCTCCCGGATTCGGGGCGGCGCCTGCCGCGCGCCGCGCTGGTAGGAGGACTTTTCGTCGTAGGGTATTCCCTGGATGATGATTTTGGGCGTTGCCATGCAAGTAAAAGTAGCAAAAAGTCAGGGGCTACTCCCGTAGCGAATAACCGTGGTCGGAAGACTGTTGTCCGACGGCGGAGCCGAGGGAAACGTCGTCCGAACGCTTGCTGGCTACCGCTGATCGGCCGATTGTTTGCTCCCCAGTTCAGACCAAATGCCCCCTCGCCCTTCCAGACCACTCCTTCCTACGGAGCAAGGTCTGCCGTGCGTGCGCAGAACGCGCAGAGGCCTTGCGACCATCATTTTTGCTCATTTCCCGCTCCCTCTCCCAACCCCTACCGATCCGGCCCAAAGGCCTACCGCAACGTCAAGCAGCAAGCCCTGGTCACCCGGGCGAGGGGATTAGTCCTTATTTTGAGGCTGACTATACCCAAAAACTGAAAAACGAGGATGACCAAAGAAAAAACCGCCCGGTGGATGGGCGGTCTTATACTCTTTCTCTTTCTATCCCATTTCGTTCACGCCCAAGATACCAGCGCGCCCACGATCCAGATCTGTGGCGGTGACCAGTTCGTGTGCCTGACCGACTCCACGCTCAACCTCTGCGTGACGGTCAATATCGACCCCGATTTCGAGGAAACGGTGGACTCCATCTCCATCACCTGGGGGGATGGCTCCGAGCCGCAGTTTTTCTACGGCGAAACGATGACCTTCAACGAGACGCACCTCTACGACTTCAGCGACTTCTACCTCACCTGCCAGTACGAGCTCTCGGGCACTTTCGTGACGCTGACTTCCTACATCGCCGGTGCGGCGAACCCCAACCAGAACATCATTCCCCTCACGGTCCGGAACCCGCCCCAGGCCATTTTCGGAAACTTTCCCAGCGTCGTTTGCCAGGGGGAAACGGTGGATTTCGGGGCCAGCGCATGCCCGGCCGAAGCCCTGACGCTGGAGTTTAACTTCGGCAACGGCTACTCGGACACGACCACCCACACCTACCCCGAAACGGGCGTCTTCCCGGTCAGTCTGCGGGCCACCAATCCCTGCGGCCAGGACTCGGTAGTGGGCTTCGTCACCGTCATCGAGGGGCCGAACGTCGTGGCCTTCCCCGACTCCAACCTGACGGGCAACAACACCATGCCCTACCAGGTCTGCCTCGACAGCATTTCCCCCATCCGCGTCAACGCGGCCCAGTCGACGGGCCTGACCGACTGGCGTTGGACGGTAAGTCCCGATTCCGGGGCCCTGGTGCGGGACACCGCGGCGCTCATCACCCAGGTGGAGTTTACCGAAGCGGGGCTCTACACCGTAACCTTTCGGGGCATCAACGAGGACTGTGGCGTGGAGGAGACCTTTTCCTTCGACGTCGAGGTGGTCGAAGCGGCCATCCTCCGGTTGAATCCGCAGGAAGACGTCTGTTTGTCGCTGAGCTACACGCCCAGCCCCCTGAATCCCGCCGCGACCTACCTGCTCAACGGCGATACTATCCCGATCGGGGACTTCCCGATTGACCTCGTGCCCGGCAGCTACCGGGTGGACGCCGACATCATCGATACGACCGCCCTGTGCGATACGCCGCCCCTCGTCGACAGCTTCGTTGTGGCCGCCCAGGACGTGGCGGTGATCAATCTGCCGGATACCACCGTCTGTGACCAGAGTCCGCCCTTTGCCCTCAGCGCCAGCCCGGCCACGGGTGGTATCTGGCGGGTGGACAACCGGGAATTTGACGGCATTTTCGACCCCGCCGAATACGCCGACGGGGATTACGTGATCACCTACGGCCGCGACTCCTGCCTGATTACGGACGAGATCATCATCACCGTGGCCGGTACGGCCGTCACGGTGCCCGCCGACCTGGAGCTGTGCGCCGACGACGCGGCGGTGACCTTTCAGGCCAGTCCGCCGGGCGGCGTCTACAGCGGTACGGGGGTGACGGCGGACGGCACCTTCGACCCCGCGCTCGTGGCCGAGGGCGTCTATCCCATCGTCTACCGCTTCGAGCGCGACGACCTGGCGGGGTGTGCCCGGCAGGACACCTTCACCGTTACAGTGGCGGAGCTCGTCACCAGTTTCGAGGTACTGGACTGCGACGGAAATGAGCTGTGTTTTGGCGTGCCCGCAGGTGCCGTGTACGACTCGATCAGCTGGACTTTTGGCGATAGTACCCTGACCACCGCTTCTCTGAATCCCTGCTTCAATTTTCCCGCTCCGGGCGACTATCCGGTGCGCCTGGCGGTGACCCGCGGAAACTGCACGGCCATGGCTACTCAGACAATAACTGTGCATCCTGCGCCCGCGCCCAACTTCTCCCTCGACTTTGACCAGGACCGCTGCTCCGCCCTCGAGGTGAATATCATCAATAACTCCAACGTCGGCCCTGAACTGCGGTACAACTGGACGCTCGATGGTGTCACCTTCAGCAACGACCGCAATCCGGACGCCCTCACCCTGGCCTCCTACCTGCAGGACTCGACCTTCGAGATCGGACTGGAACTGGACAACGGCTGTGAGGTCCGCCGCTTTTTCGAGTCGGTCACCACCCGTCCGATTCCCGAAAGCCGCTTTTCGACCAGTCAGGTCGCCTACTGCTCCGGGGACACCATCGAGCTGTCGAGCAACGTCTTTGGCCGCCCGGACAGCTACCGGTGGGTGGTGGACGGCACCCTGCTGAGTACGGATTCCATCCCGCCCCTGATTGTCCGCGATACGGACCGGCTGGACACCGTGGAGGTCTGCCTCCAGATCGCCAGCGTCTGCGGGCGCGACACCCTCTGCCGCGACGTGATCGTGACGCCCACCGACGTCTCGGCCTTCTTCAACCAGAGCGCCAACACCCTCTGCGTGGGCGACACCCTCTTCCTGATGAGCGGGGCGACGAACGGCATCCCGGTGCTTTACGATTTCGGTAACGGGCAGGGGAGCACCCAGCCCAACCCCTACGTCGTCTACGAGTTGCCCGGCACCTACCGGATCAGTCAGCGCGCCTTCGGCTGCGGGGAAGACGAATACGTTAATCAGGTCACCGTGCTGGCCGCCCCGAACGCGTCCTTTCAGAACCCGGCCTTCGTGTGCCCCAACGAACCGGTGGAGTTCATCAACACCAGTGCCCGGGGCCTCGCGGTCCGCTGGGACTTCGGCGACAGCACGGCCATCAGCGAAGACTTCAATCCCGTGCACACCTACACCGCTCCGGGCACCTATGAGGTTTGCCTGACGGTGATCAACCCCGACCAGGCTGGCTGCAGCCGGCGGGTGTGCCAGACGATGGAGGTCTTTCCGCCCCCCGTGGCCGGCTTCGTGGCGACCGACAGCATCTGCCAGGGCGGCACGGTGCTGTTCAGCTCCACGGCCGACGGCGGACTGGCCTGTACCTACGATTTCGGCGACGGAAACTTCGGCGTCAGTTGCGTTTCGGAAAACACCTACGTCAACTCGGGTACCTTCCTGGCCACCCAGACGGTTACCGACCTGAACGGCTGCCGCGACAGTGCCTCCCAGCGCATTTTCATCCGGCCCGTTCCGCTGGCCGACTTCAGCTACGAGGTGCGCACGGCCTGTGATTCCGACTCGGTCCGCTTCACCAACGAAACCACCCGCGCCAACGGCTTCTTCTGGGACTTCGGCGACGGCACCACCTCCACGGCCACCAACCCGGTGCACCGTTATCCGGCCAGCGGCCCCTACACCGTTACCCTCCGGGCGACCCAGGGCGGCATTTGCTTCGGGGAGACGAGCCAGGAAATCATGATCCGCGAGGCTCCCGTAGCGGAGTTGGAGCTCGACGTCGATGACGTCTGCTTCGGGGAGTCCGTGTCCTTTACGAGTCGGGCCAGCGGCGACGTGGAGACCCACTTCTGGGACTTCGGCGACGGCACGGCCTCCTTCGACGAAAACCCCATGCACGAATTCACGGCCCCCGGCATTTACGACGTGGTACTCACCGTGGCGGGGGATACGCAGTGTGCGGACAGCACCTCGGTGACCGTTACCATACACCCGCCCGTGCTGGCGGAGTTTGACCGTCGGGAGGAGGTGATCTGCAACGGCGACAGCAGCGGGCTGCTCTCCGTGCTGGTCACTTCCGGGACGCCGCCCTACGATTACGACTGGTCCCACGGCCGCAACACGCCCGTCGTGGACCGCCTGACGGCGGGCACCTACCGGGTGAGCATCACCGACCGGGAGGGCTGTCGCTTCCAGACGGAGGCCACATTCACCGAGACGGCGCCCCTGACGGCCGTGCCGACCGTCACCCGCGTCACCTGCGCCAACGGCGCAGACGGGAGGATCGACCTCGACATCGACGGGGGCGTGCGGCCATACCAAGTAGCCTGGTCGGGGGGAACGAGCGACGGCGACGTCACCGAGCTCTTCGCCGGGGAGTACCGCCTGACCGTCAACGACGTCAACGGCTGTAACCTCACCCTTCCGGTGACGGTGCCGGAGAACCCGCCGATCGTCACCCTGGATTCAGTGCAGCAGATCAGCTGCCACGGGGCGATGGACGGGGCGATCCGCTTCCGGTCCATCAGCGGCGGGGTGCCGCCCTACCAGATTCAGGTTACGGGCGACAACTACGACGAAAGCGGCATCGGTATTTCCCGCTTCGACGGGCTCGGGCCGAACTTCTACAGCGTGGAAATCCGGGACTCGGCCGGCTGCATCCTCGACTTTGAGCGGCAGATCATCGAACCCGACCCGGTCTCGGTGGACATCCTGGAGGACACCATCTTCCTCGAACTAGGGGAGGAGGTCACCCTCAACACCATCTTCTTCAACGCCGACGACCCCGTCTTCCGCTGGACGCCCGCAGCCGGACTGGACTGTACCGACTGCCAGACCCCGGTGGCCCGGCCCTTCTCCAACACCACCTACCTCCTCTCCCTGTTCGGCGACCGCGGCTGTCCGGCCAGTGACGAGGTGGTCATCCGGGTCAACCTTGGCCGGGAGGTCTACATCCCGAATACCTTCACGCCCAACGCCGACGGCCGCAACGACATCTTCCGCATCCGCAGCAACTTCGAGCGGAGCATCGAGACCATCGAGTTCTTTCACGTGCGCGACCGCTGGGGGCAACTCCTCTTCTCCGCCGAAGACTTTCCCCCGAACGACCCAGCCTTTGGCTGGGATGGGCGCTTCAGGGGCACGAAGGTCATCCCCGGCTACTACGTCTACCAGGCCCTCGTCCGCTACGTCGATGGGGAAACCAAAGAATTGAGCGGAAGTGTCCGCGTGTTTCATTAGTTCTTTAGCCCTTTAGTCTTTTGGTCCGTTAGGGGCGAAAAGACAACACCATCTGAAACACCAACAGACCAATAGACTAACGAACCAACAGACTAACAGTCCAAAGCACTAACAGACTAAAATACTAACGGACCAAGATGCTTTCCCAAAAACTAATCATACTGCTGCTGTTCCTGCCCGGTTTACTGGCCGGTCAAGACGGGCTGTTCACCAACTTCGATGAGGCCAGCTTTTACCACAATCCGGCCCTGACCGGCTTCATCCCCGGAGACGCCACCACCCGCCTCCAGTTTCGCGGCAGGGAGCAGTGGCGGAGCTTCCTTGGGAATGGCGCCTACCGGACGATGACGGCGGGCATCGAGCGCCGCTTCTGCGGCGCGGACGACGGGGACTACTTCGCCTTCGGCTCCTACGCCATGGCCGACTGGCAGGGGGATCCCAGCCTGCGGCGGATCGATTTCTTCGGCACCGCTGCCTACACCAAAGATTTCTCCTCCCGCTTCCAGACGCGCCTCCTCAGTGGGGGAGTGGAGGCCGGTTACCTGCAGTACAACCTCGAGCAGGGCAACCTCACCTTCGACGATCAGTTCGACGACCCCGATCTGCCCGACGAGCTGCTTGCCTTTCAGAACCTCCTGGTTTTCGACTACGGGATTGGCGTATTCCTCACCCAGTTCGAGAAGGGGAAGAACGGCTACGGCTTCAGCCTGGGCGTTTCCGCCAAGCACCTCGGGCAGCCGGAGCTGCGCTTCATCGACAATCCCGCCACGGATAACCAGACCAGCGTCAAGCTCCCCACCCGCTGGACCTTCCACGCCGGCGGCAACCTCCCCACGCCGGCCCTCGGCAACACCACCCTAAGTGTGCTGGGCGTGGCCAGCTTTCAGGGCCCCCACAATCAGTTCCTGGGCCGGGCCCTCCTCAACCTCGAGCGCACCAAAACCGGCGACGGCCGCTACCTCTCCCTCGGTGCCGCCTACCGCGTCAACGCGGGCGTTAACGGTCCTGGGGGAGACGCCGTCATCCTCGTCGGGCAGTGGAACGGACCGGGCTACCGCTTCTCGGCCAACTACGACATCAACGTCTCCCGCCTCCGCTCGGCGACGAACAGCGTGGGGGCGCTGGAGTTGTCCTTTTTTGCGTTCTTCGGGAAGTCGGATTGTATTCGGTGCCCGCGGTGGTAGGGGGTGGTGTTGGCTACTTTTTTGGTGACGAGCCAATTATTTGACGGCCCCGGAGGGGTCTTCCACTCACGAGCAAGGTCTGCAGTCCGTTCACAGAACGGGCCAGGGCCTTGCGGGGTAATCCCCTACGGCACCTTCCCCAATCCGCCCATCGCACCGGTGCCCTCGAAGGAGGCTTCCGGGATGATGGCGTTGTAGGCCGCCGTGTGAAGCCGCAGCCGCGTGTCCAGCCGGCCGAAGAGG
Source organism: Lewinella sp. W8 (assembly GCF_004375085.3). GTDB lineage: Bacteria > Bacteroidota > Bacteroidia > Chitinophagales > Saprospiraceae > Neolewinella. The sequence continues at coordinate 227,139 of NZ_SNAQ03000009.1, read as the reverse complement.
TTGTTGTTCATGCTCGGGTAGGTGCGGTTGGAGAGAACGACGAAGACGAGGTCTTCGACGGGGTCAGCCCAGACGGCGGTGCCGGTGAAGCCGAGGTGCCCGAAGGCCCGCTCCGAGGCGCGGGGAGAAAGGTTCATCCGCCGGTCTTCGTTGAGCTGCTTCATGTCGAAGCCGAGGCCGCGGCGGGTTTCGCCGGTGTAGCGCTGGGTGAAGAGGCGTACCGTTTCGGGTTTAAGAAACTGATGGCCGCCGTAGTTACCCTCCTGGAGCAGCATCTGGAAGATGGTGGCCACGTCGCGGGCGGAGCCGAACAGGCCCGCGTGCCCACTCACGCCGCCCAGCATGGCGGCACCCATGTCGTGTACGGTGCCGTGGACGGTCTGGTTGCGGAAGTAGTTGTCCCGCTCGGTGGGCGGAATGCGCGACTTACTGAATTTTCGCAGCGGCCGGTAGGTCAGGGTCTCCAGTCCCATGGGGCGGTAGAAGTAGCGGCTGGCGAATTCATCCACCGTCAGTCCGCTGACCTGGTCGATGAGCTTGGCCATCAGGTAAAAGCCCAGGTCACTGTAGCGGTACTGCCCCTTGTTGGGCAGTTCGTGGTGGTAGAGTTTTTGCCAGATGGAGTCTACGTAACTCCGGTGCATGTAGAGGTTTTCCGTCACGGGAATCACGTAATCGCCTTCCCGCCGACTGCGGTAGTACTGCGAACTGGGCCGGGCGTTACCGCCCGGGGCCAGGGTTTCCACGTAAAAGGGAATCCAGCTCCGCAGCCCGGCGCGGTGGGCAAGCATGGGCCGCAGGGTGAGGAACTCCACTTCCGTGCCGGCGAGTTCCGGCATGTAGTTGGACAGCGGCACGTCGAGGTTGAGCGTACCTTCCTCCACCAGCTTCATGATGGAGAGGGTAGTGGCGGCGACCTTGGTGATGGACGCCAGGTCGTACACGTCCGAGGTGTGCACCTTCCGCCGCTTGGCGTAGGTGTGGTGACCGTACGACTTTTCGAAGACGATCTTACCGTTGCGGGCTACCAGCACCACCATGCCGGGCGCAGCCCGGCGGGAGATGGCCTCCCGCGCCAGTTCGTCGGCCTGCTGGGCCAGTCTCCGCCCGTCGATGCCGACGGATTCCGCCGGAGCGTAGCCCATCCGGAAGGCCGCCGTGGTTTCGATGCCCGCGTTGAAGGGGGAGGACGGACTGGCCGTCACCGGCAGTCGTCCGCTGATCTTGTTGGCGCCGAAGAGGGCCTGGGCGGCGGCGTCCTGGGCGACGGGGTCGCTGGAGTAGGCCATCAGGACGGTGCCGAAGGCGTCCAGCGCACTCAGGCTATAGGCGTTACCGAAGACCGTGATGATCAGGTCCGCCTTGTCGTCCACGGCCCGCAGCAGGCTGAGGGTCTCGGAGCTGATGGCCACCTTCTCGATGAAGCGACTGCCGTCACTGTACAGCGCCACGATCACCTGATCGTCGGCACCGATCTGGTCCACGATCCGCTTTTGCTCCATGCTGGTCAGGGTGTAGCTGGTGGCCAGGTGCTTGATCTTGCCGTAGTCGTTGAGGCGCTGGGCGAAGGCGCTCGTGGCCTTGCCGCCTACGTGAAGGGTGATGGTGTTGCCCCGCTCCGGCACGCTCAGCGGCACGTACTTTTCGGTGTCGCGCACCAGGGTCATGGCGTGTTCGTAGAGGCGTTGCTTGATGGCCTTGGCCCGGTCGCTGTTCAGTTCGTTCCGGAGGTTGGTGGGGTCCAGGACCGGCGTTTTGGTCAGTCCGAGGCGGTATTTCGCGAGGAGTACCCGCCGGACGGAGGTTTCCAGGGCCCGCTCCGTGTAGCGGCCATCCTGGAGGTATTGCTTGATCGCCTTGACGGCGTTGGGGACGTTTTCGGGGATGAGCAGGATATCCGAGCCAGCGGCGAGGGCTTCCGCTTCCACTTCTCCGTCACCGTAGTGTTTCGTTACGCCCTTCATGTCCAGTGCATCGGTGAAGACCAGTCCGGTGAAGCCGATTTCGTTGCGCAGCAGGTCATGGACGATGGGCCGACTCAGCGAAGACGGCCGATTATCCCGGCTCTCCAGGGTGGTTACCTGCAGGTGGGCGGCCATGGCGCTACCGATCCCGTAGCGGGAAAGGGCCCGGAAGGGGTAGAGTTCGAGGCTGTCCAGGCGGGCCCGGTCGTGGCCGATCACGGGCAGGTCGTAGTGACTGTCGACGTCGGTGTCGCCGTGGCCGGGGAAGTGCTTGGCCGAGGCCATGATGCCGTTGTCCTGCAGACCCCGCATGTACTGGTAGCCCTTGACGGTTACGTTGTAGCGGTCTTCCCCAAAACTGCGGGTGTTGATCACGGGGTTGTTGGGGTTGTTGTTGACGTCCAGCACGGGACTAAAGCTCACGTGTACCCCGAGCCGTCGTAACTGCCGCGCGATTTCCGCGCCCATCTCGTAAATCAGGCTGTTGTCGCGGATGGCGCCCAGCGCCAGCTGCCGCGGGAAGTTGATCGTCGTATTCGGGAAACGCATCCCGAGGCCCCACTCGGCGTCCATGGACAGCATCAGGGGCAGCTCGGCCAGTTGCTGGTATTCGTTGGTCAGGGCCAGTTGTTTTTCGGGGGTGCCCTGGAAAAAACACAGTCCCCCCACGTGGTATTCCTGGATTTCCTTCTTCACCCGGGCCACGTGATCGGGCCCCAGGTTACTGTGAGCCCGGATCATAAATAACTGACCGATTTTCTGGTCGAGGGTCATCCGCTGAAAAACCGAATCCACCCACGCACTTTCGGCGGGGGTGGTGGTGGATAAATCACCTCGGTAGGCCGTCTGGGCGTCAAGCCGGATGGGGAGTAGCAGGCAGGAAAGGATTAATCCGGTCATCAGCGACCGGATGGAAAAAGCTTTCATAAACTGGGGGCACTAAAAAATATGAGGACTATGATGAAAACGTGGATCGGCGAAGAAATGAAGGATTTCCCCTCCTAACCAAATATTAAACGGCCATAAATTACGAAATCGGTGCAATCATTGCGTTAAAATTTGGCATTCGGCCAGAATCAAGTCCCTTGTATTTGGCGTTTTTGGCGTTTCGCTTGTTGGCGTGCCAAAATTATCTCATCTTTAAGGAATGGTTAATTGGTGATGTTCACCCCAAAGTGCGCTTAATGAAACAGAAACTTTACTTGCTTACCCTACTTATTGCCGCCCTATTTACTTCTTGTCTTGAAGAAGAGAACAGCATGGTCGGCACCTTCGAAATTGGAGAACCTTCCGCGGCGGTACTCACCGGTACAGGACTGCCCAAGACCGTCGTCCTGCAGTCCGTAACCTTTTCCACCAAGAAGGGGGACGAGGTTACCCGTAACCTCCCCCACGTAGACATGGAGTTCAGCAATTGTGGCGGCGAATGGTGCCAGTCTTTAGTCAACGACTGCGGCATCGCCAGCAGAATGCAGTTTTCCTTCGAGGAAACCGAAGAGGGCCTGAAGAGCATGTCCTTCGACGCCTACTCCCGGGTGCCCTCGGTAGCCGTATGGGCCTACCCTGGCAAATTTGCCTTCGACCGGACGGGCGCCAACCTGACCTTACACTGCTCGGATTGCCCCGGCAACATCAACGGATTTGAATACGAACAACGTACGGTCAGTATGCGGGTCGTACGCTAATCCGCAACGGATATAACGAGAAGGTAAAGGCCCGGGATGCATCATCCCGGGCCTTTGCCGTTTGGGAAAGCTTAAGTCTCTGGAAAAGGCTTGCTCCCCTTCCCATCGATGGTTGGTTGGGCAAGCGCAAGCCGGTTGTTCAAACCTGGGCATCCGCAAAAACCTCCTGAATGTTGCCATGTCATTTAGAAAATTCCCTCGCGTCCTCGAAGGGGCCGCTGGACCTTTGAGCGTCACCTCCAGCCATCTTTTCTCGATATTCCTGCTCCTTAGTCTTTAGGTTTCCCGACGGCACCCCAAAGGAACCGTTCACCTGCGGCAGACCGGTACCCTTCGAGGAGCCTGCTACTTTTCCCTCTTTGGACGAAAGTACGCGTCGATACGCTTCTCCTCCTTTTAGCTGGTCGTCTGGTATTTATTGGTTGCAGCAAACACAGATCACTCTCTGCCTGCTCATTTTACCTTCCTTTCACGCTTCGAAGCGCCCGGGAGGTCCCCTTTCGCCGGATAAATCCGGCGCTACGGCAAGATTAAAGATGTTCAGTAAGCGATTTAGGCAGCGTGCTTACCCCAAAACCCTACTTGAACTACCCCCGCCAAAATCCGGTTAGGCCGGTATGCAGAGCATCGTATTGATCCTTTTAAGTGGCCTTCTGAATTCCGTAAGCATGACCTTATTCGATTTTTCTTCCGAAGCGGATCTTTCCAATTGGCGGGTAGTGGACGATGTGGTTATGGGCGGTCGTTCCGATGGCGGCCTGACCCTGAGCGCGGAGGGACACGCGGTTTACTCCGGGGAGGTATCGCTGGAAAATAACGGCGGATTTTCCTCTCTCCGTTACCAATTTGCCCCCCTTGACGTCAGTGAATTTACCCACCTCGTGCTCCGGGTAAAGGGGGACGGGAAACGCTATCAGGTACGGGCCAAAACGGACGCCCGGGAATACGCGTCTTACGTGGATTACTTTACGAGCAGCGGGGAATGGGAAACCGTCAGGATTCCGCTACGGGAGATGACGCCCACCTTCCGGGGCCGCCGTCTGAACCTGCCCGACTATCCGGGAGAGGAAATGGCGGAGTTCGCCATCCTGATTGGCAACAAGAAAAACGAAAGCTTTCGTCTGGTGATTGACTGGGTTAAGCTGGATTGACGGCACCGAAGATATTTCTGGCACCTGCACCGGCTGAGCCGAGTATTCCGCTGCGCTTCACGCTCCGTCGCCCTCATGGTCTGCCGAATTCACCAACTTGTCATACTTCTACATATCTACGTCAGTGGCGCCCCCACGGCATCCACCAACTTTGTCGTACTTCTACATATTTACATCATCGGTGGCCCTCTCGGCGATCACCAACTTTGTCGTACTTCTACATATCTACGTCGGCGGCGGTCCTCACAGCAACCAGTCAACCAGCACCTACTCCACCAGCTTATACTCCAGTAACGCCTCAAACGGAACGTACTCCAGCGCCCGCTGGTGGGTAGCCTCCAGCTTGACGTACGGCGCGACCCCCGCCTCGTAGGCTTCCTTCCAACGCAGGGCACACAGGCACCAGCCGTCTCCGGCCCGGAGCCCCGGAAACTGGTATTCCGGCCTGGGCGTAGACAGGTCATTACCCCGACTTTTCGTGAAGGCAAGAAATTCGTCGGTCATGATGGCACACACCACGTGCCGACCCGTATCGGTGGGGCCAGTACGGCAAACGCCGTCGCGAAAATAACCGGTCATGGGATCCGTGCAGCAGCCGATGAGGGGAGTGCCGAGAACATTTTTGTCGGTAGACATAGAGCATAGTTTTAGGGTAGCCGGACGGCCATTTCGCGTTTCGCAGTGCCCGTCAAAGCAACGGTTTTTTAACATGATGCGACGGCGCGCAGGTGCAGTGGAACGAAATCCTCGTGCTCTGCCGGGATGCAATGAAATGGAACCCTCGTGCTCAGCCGGGGTGCAGTGGAACGAAATCCTCGTGCTCTGCCGGGATGCCGGGTGACGCCGTCAGAGCAATAAAAACGGGAGAGCTTTTCCTGGTTCAATCAAAAAGTGACCTTTTTTTTAGACCTAAACCGTGTTCGGAGTGTTACTCCCCCGATGGCCAGCAATGACAATAAGAAATTTGACCTCCACTTGCTGGGCCGGGTACTTAGCCTGGCCCGCCCCTATCTGACCATCGCCATGGTCGCCATTCTGCTGGCCATTCTGCTGGCTCCCCTGGCCATCGCCCGCCCCCGACTGATCCAGAAAATGGTCGACGACTACGTTTTCGTGGGCGACACCAGCGGATTGACGTTTTGGGCCCTGGTCATCGCCGGACTTCTCGTCGTGGAGGCCATCTGTCGCTACGCCTTCATCTATTCCTCTAACTGGCTCGGACAGTCGGTGGTGAGGGACCTCCGGGTAAAGGTTTTCAGCCACATCAACAGCCTGCGGCTGAGTTACTTCGACAAGACCCCCATCGGCACCAGCACCACGCGAACCATCAACGACATCCAGTCCATCAACAGCGTGTTCTCCGAGGGTATCATCACCATCCTGGCGGACTTGCTTTCCATCGTCGCAGTCCTGGCCATCATGATCTCCACCAGCTGGCGGCTGACGCTCATCTGCCTGACGACCATGCCCTTCCTGATGCTGGCCAGCTACCTGTTCAAGGAGGCCGTAAAGCGCAGTTATCAGCAGGTTCGCACCCAGATTCAGAAGATGAACGCCTTCCTCCAGGAACGGATTTCGGGTATGCGGATCGTACAGATTTTCAACGCCGAACCCCAGGAAAGAAAGCGGTTTGCCGCCATTAATGCCGACTACCGCAAGGCCAACATTGACGCCATTTTCTACTACGCCATTTTCTTCCCGACGGTAGACATCATCGCCGCCGCCTCCCTGGCCCTGATGGTCTGGTGGGGCGCCCAGGATGTGGCGCGGGCCGGCGGCGTAACGCTGGGAGCCCTGGTGGCCTTCCCCCTGTACCTTAATATGCTCTTCCGCCCCATCCGCGTACTGGCCGATAAGTTCAATACCCTGCAAATGGGACTGGTCGCCGCCGATCGGGTATTCGGCGTCCTGGACCGCACGGACACCATCGAAAACAACGGTGACCTCGCCCCGGAACGCCTCGACGGGAAGGTCAGTTTCAAGAACGTTTGGTTTGCCTACGTCGGCAAAGAATGGATTCTCAAGGACCTGAGCTTCGAGCTCGAAAAGGGGGAGACCCTGGCCATCGTGGGCAGCACCGGTTCCGGCAAGACCACCATCACCAATATCATCAACCGCTTTTACGAGTTCCAGCGGGGAGACATTACCGTAGATGGTGAGGACATCCGCTCCTATGACCTCTACGCCCTGCGGAGCCGTCTGGCGATGGTACTTCAGGACGTCTTCCTGTTCACGGGCACGGTCCTGGACAACATCAGCCTCAGGGACCCGGAGATCACCCGCGAGCAGGTGGTCGAGGCGGCCAAAATGATCGGCGCCCACGAGTTCATCGAGAAGCTTCCGGGCGGCTACGACTACGACGTCCAGGAACGGGGCGCCACCCTCAGTATGGGACAGCGCCAGCTGATCTCCTTCGTGCGGGCCCTCGTCTTCAACCCGGATATCCTCATCCTGGATGAGGCCACCTCCAGCGTGGACCCCGAAACGGAGGCCGTGATTCAGCACGCCATCGAAACTCTCATCGCCCGCCGGACGAGCATCGTGATCGCCCACCGCCTGAGCACCATTCGCAACGCCCACAACATTATGGTACTGGAGAAGGGTGAGGTGCAGGAGTTCGGTCCCCACGAAGAGTTGGTGGAACTGGAAAACGGCCGCTACCGCGAGCTGTACGAAATGCAGTTCCTGGAAACGGCGGAGTAAGCCCGCCCTGATCCTTGCGGGCTGATTTGGTGATTACTTACTGGCCGGCCTAATTTCCCGCATGCAAATTCGACTGCTGACCTCCGCCGACGCTCCCCGGCTGCTGGAACTCTACCGACTGGCCACCGCTACGGCGGAAGGGCTTATCCGGGAACCGGACGAAATCACCCCTCAGTACATTACCAGAATACTTGCCCTCCCCGCTAAAGGCGGAATCGCCCTCGGCCTGATCGCCTCGGACTCCGGCGACCTGGCGGGCGCCATCCACGCCTACCCCTGGCCGGGCATCCGGGCGGTCCGGCATCTGTTGACGGACCTGACCATCGCGGTACACCCACGTCATCAGGGGAAGGGATACGGTCGTCACTTATTCCAGCACTTTCTGGGCATGGTCGAATCCGAGCGCCCCGACATTCTGCGGGTGGAGCTGTACACCTACTCCACCAACCTGCGCAATCGTTCCTTCTACGAAAGCCTCGGCTTCGTGCTGGAGGGGAGTCACCGCGGTAAGATTCTGGACCGCAGCGGAGCACTCTACACACCCATTTCGATGGCCTGGTTCAACCCGGCCTTCGATCCCACGGCGGGCGAGCGGATCACCGATCGTTAGCGTCGTTAGAACAAAAGAGGCGCTTTCAAATTTCTGCTGCCTGTTGCCGCTCCGGTACGGACCACCACAGGGGACCCACGGCCAGTAAGAGGACCACCACGTTGAACCCAGCGTTTGCGGCATTTCCGGAGGTGATGGAACCGGTGCTGTCCAGCAGGAACCAGGAAAGCAACCCGACCAGGACCGTTTTCCGGACACCCTCCGGCGCCTCGTCGTAGACCCAGCTGGAAAGCAGCCAGACGGTTACTCCCCAACCGAGTAGGAAGCCACCCGTCAGGGCCGAAAGAAAACGAGTGCCTGGAGCCGCGTAGGTGACGTTGCCGTCCAGTGGGTAGCTTAAAAAATCGAGCAGGATCCGGGCCGGTTCGCTGGTGGCTTCCATGGTGCCGAAAAAGAAGAATGGAGCGGCGATGGCGATGACCACAGCGGTAACCTTCAACCAGGATTTATGGGCACGGTGAGAGATAAAACTCGGAGTACGGCGATTCATGATGGATTTCTTTGGTTTCCGCAAAGATGGTCGCCGTAGGGAGCAGATTTTAGACGGTCCCGTTCAATGGTCCCGGTGGGTGAGGGCACTCACGGTAGCCTTCAGCCGCTGGAAGTAGTCTTGCAACCAGCTTTCGTTGAGGGTGGCTTCGGTGATCTGCAGAAAGAAATTTTCCATGCTCAGTTGAAGCACCAGTTCCGCCAGGTGGGTCTGGGAGGAGAGGCCAATAATTTTCGCCCAGATACCCAGGAAGGCGGGGCCGGTGATCTGATTGGTGCGCTCAAAGCAGGCCGCAAAACCGGGGTGCTGACGGTGGATGCGTAACTGCCGGTTAAACAGCAGGTCCACCTTGTGGTCCAGGATGATCTCAATGAGCTCGTCCCGTGACTGACAGGCCACCTCTTTATGGGCCATCACCCGCGCCTGATTGAGGTGATGATCCAAGAGGACTTCCGTGAAGGTGTCCAGATCGGCAAAATGATGATAGAAGGAGGACTTGTTTTTTCCCACCGCACGGGCCAGTTGCTCCACCTTCAGCCCCGCCGGACCCTCCCGGGCAAAAGATTGGTAGCCGAGATCAATCCAGGGACCTTGAACGGGCGAAGTCATGGGGCGGGGATTTTGTGGAACAAGACAACGCCTACTCCACCAGCAAGGTATACACATCCCGCTGGTTACGGGGCACGTCATCGACCAGCCAGGCGATGACTCCGGGGCGTCGGGGCTCCCGGAGGTCGAAGGCGGTGCATTCCTGCGGGAGGCCCTCAAACACCATCACGGGGTGAGGATCTTCCGCCCGGTAGGGGCGGCTGCGGGGAAAGAGCTCGGCGTTATGGAAGCTCAGCAGCCGGGAGACCTGACCGGTCTGGCGGCAGACCAGCTGCACCTCCGGATCAACGAATCGTCCGATCCCAAAGTAGCTGCGGAAGCGCACGGTGATGATCACCTGCTTCTCCTCTTTTGTCTGCTCCAGCAACTCCGGTGCAAGGTCAACCTTCTTGGTGGGGATCAGTACGGTCTCCATGGTGGTTTTGGGTTTACGTCACTCCGTCAATCAATGAACCTAGCCGCCGAAAAGTTGCCCGGCAAGATTACTTCATGCGGCGGAACTTGAGGTCACGGACCCGTCCGCAGGACACTTTACATCCCGTAACGCTACCCTTTTCGTCGCGGAGGAAGTCAACCTGTCCGAAGTACCAGGCGCTACCGGAAAAGAGGTCTTCCCGCTCGGGGGTAAGGGCGATGTTGCCCGTGCGTGGGTGGCGGGCAATGAGCTGTCCTTCGTCCACCACAAACTCGTAGGTGGTGGCCAGCTCCTCGCTGTGGTAAGTGCCGGTAAAGTCTGCGAGGGTGACGGAGGATTTGTCAAAATGCTCCACCCGCTTGCAGTCCATGATTTGCCCGTTCTGGTGGAGCTTCATCAACGGCACCGTACCGTCTTCTTCGGGGAAAAATTCCAGCTTGGCGTTTACGATTTTGACCTCAAAGGCGGTTTGGGAAACGGGAGCCAGCAGGAATTGCCCCTGTCCGGTAGCCTGACCGTACAGATTGCCGTCCCGCTCGGTAATGGTGATGATGAAGCCCGGCTGCAGCTCGTACTCGCCGACGAAGGCCTCCAACTCTCCTTCCCCAAATTCGATCTTCACTTCCTCGGTTTCCGCCATCTCCGTAGCGTCCTCCTCGGTGAGTTCCTCTTCCAGGAGGTCGGCCAGCAGGATGTCGGCAACCTGGTGGGCAATGCGGTTGGGGTTAAACTCCCCGGCGTTACTGAAGACGGTCACCGCAGCATTGTGTTCCGGGAAGCGGGTGAAGTAAGTCCGGTAGCTTGCGTCCGCGCCGCCGTGCGAGATTTCCTTCAGGCCTTTGTATTCCCCGACGAATTGTCCGAGCGCCCCTCCGAAGGTCTCGCCGTTGTTGAGCACGGCCGGAGTGTTCATCTTCTCGATGATGGCCGCCGAGCCCACCTTGGGATCGTTGAAGTTCATGGCCCAGCGACTGAGGTCTTCCACCGTGGTGAAGAGGCTGGTGGCGCCGACGTTGGCGTAGCTCAGCACGCTCTTCTTGTAGCCAAAGCCGTTTTTCTGATAGGAATACGCCCGATTTTTGACGATCCTTTCGTGGTCGTCGTAGAAGAGGGTGCTGCTCATGCCCAGGGGCTCAAAGATGCGCTCTTCGGTAAACTCGGCGAAGGACTTGCCGGAGACGCGGGCCACCACTTCGGCCAGCAGCGTGAAGCCGGTGTTGCAGTAAAGGTATTCTTCTCCCGGAGCGAAATTGAGGTCCTGCTGCCGGGCCACCAGGCCCAGGACGTGCTCTTTGGTGATCACGTCGTCCAGCCGCCAGCCGGCCATGGCCAGCAGGTTCCACTGATCCCGCATCCCACTGGTGTGGGTGGCCAGGTGCCGCAGGGTGATGGTGGTGCCGAAGTCCGGTACTTCGGGGATGTGCTTCCGGATGTCGTCATCGAGGGAAAGCGCGCCGGCTTCCTCCAGCAGGAGGACGGCAAATACCGTGAACTGCTTGGAGACCGAGGCAATGTGAAAGACCGTAGCGGGCGTATTGGGAATGTCGTACTCCAGGTTGGCCATGCCGTATCCCCGCTGGAAGATGATTTCTCCGTCGCGCACCACGGCCACCGCGGCACCCGGTGATGCCTTGCTGTCCCAGGGGGCAAAGAGTTCGTCAATCTGGTCGTTGGTGGTGACGGCGGTGGCCGGTCCTTCCCGGAACGCCAGCGACTGGGGGACATTGCCCTGGGCAACGACTTCGGTGATGCCGATCAGTAGCAGCAGAAAAAGAAAAGCGCGTTGGGAGAAAGTCATGTTGGTAAAGATGGGTGAGGGAAGATAGGGAATGGCCGAACGGGGCGGTTGCCGCCCCTAATTACCGTTAGTCGCTACTCGACCGGATGAATCAGGTGGGTGAGAGTGGTGTCGGAACCCTTCCGGGGCAGAGCATCCGTAAGTAAATTCGGGAGCCCGCTGCGGATATCCAAGGAATTGAGTTGCCTGCCCGGAGAAATTCGACTAAACCTATCCAATCTCCTCCCGTTAGCCTTGCATGGAGGCGCTAATTCCCTTTCTACTGTTCTCACTGGGTGCAAACATCCTGATGTTCCTGGTGGCGTATGTCCTGCAGACGGACAAACTCACCGACATCAGCTACAGCCTGACCTTTATGCTCATCGGGGGCTACTCTTTCTGGCAGTCGGAGCAGACGACCGTCGATCTGGTCCTGCTGCTCCTGGTCCTGATCTGGGGCCTGCGGCTGGGGAGCTACCTGCTCTACCGGATTCAGCGTATCGGCAGCGATCAGCGATTTGACGACATCCGTGTCAGCTTCAAATCCTTCTTCCTGTTCTGGCTCATGCAGGGACTGACCTGTTTTGTGGTCATGGTTCCGGTCCTCCTTGCCCACCGCACCGACGGAAAAACGGCGCAGGGGCTCTTCTGGGCTTTCGTGGCCCTGGCGGTCGTTGGGTGGGTCTTCGAGGCGGTAGCCGACGCCCAGAAATTCCGCTACAAACAACGTCACCCGGAGTCCTTCATGGATCGGGGACTGTGGTCCTTCCTCCAGCATCCGAATTACGCCGGGGAGCTACTGTTCTGGTGGAGCGTGGGACTGGCCAGTATCGTCTACGCCCCCTGGTACGCCCTGCTGGGCCCGCTGTGGATCAGCTTCATCATTCTCCGGTTCAGTGGGATTTCTCTCCTCCAGGAAAAGTGGGAGGAGAAATACGGAGACGACCCGGCTTTTCAAGCCTACCGGGAACGGACGTGGAAACTCCTGCCGGGTATTTATTGAGGGCGGGGTAGGAATGCACGGCACCCCGGCTGAGCACAAGGGTTCCATTTTATCGCATCCCGGCAGAGCGCGAGGATTTCGTTCCACTGCACCTGCGCTCCGCGCCCTCATCCTGAGCTGGGGCCGCGGGATTCAGGCTCAAATTGGTGATTCTGATGTGCTGACCTGTCTAGTCTTTTTTTTTGCGAGGGACCGCAGGTGCAGCGTTATACCCGAATGTAGGGTGATAAAAATTTCGCGCTTGAGCTATACATCAAATAGTGTTCGGATGCCATTTAACTCGGCTACGCCTTCGCAAAACAGGCTTCCGACCACGACTTACCCTGGCCTGAACAGTAGATTTTATCGCCCTAACCCGGATGAGCCGGCACGGGTGCAAGGCCGTGCAGAAGAATCTCAAGATCAAGGAGTCAAAATACTGGAGGTAGGCTATCGGGGCGAAGGCTTATTATTTTGCGGAAAAAATATGGCCATGATCAGGGGCAGGAACAGGGCCAGTCCGCCTACCCTGATGAGGGGATAGAGGTAAGGGGGCGATTGAAAAAGGAAGGCAGCCCAGGCTCCCTTGCCGTGTTCCCCACCCACAATGACCCCGCTAAGCCCCTTTGCCCAAATGTAGCTTTCGTGGACGGTAGAGACCATAATGGCGAAGAATAAAACAGCTAGCGTTGACTTATTGGGAAGATGATCCGACCTTAGAAAAATGACCAGTAGCATAATCTGGGCCACCAGGGTAATCAGGTGATAATCAAAGTGCACGTTCGAGATATCCGGGGCGATGAGGCAAAAGCCCAGGAAGGCAGATAAAAATACCAACCCCCACAGATTGCTCTTGGCGTCCTGGACTCGGTATTGCTGTATTCGTTGTTCTTGCATGAAAAAAGGTTGAAGCTGTTTCGGTGAATGCTTAGGATTCCGCCCATTTCACCCACCGCCCGTGGCCATCGACCCGGCCAAGGACACGCTTATCCAGTGCCCCGTTTCGGTAGGTGTTCAGTTCCATCAGGATGGCCGGTTCCCGGTATCGGGGGTTGTCGAAAATACTATTTGCTTCTACCGCGAGGTAGTGGAGATCACGGTGGTTACCCAACGTATTTACCATGTCTCGGAAAGCCGATCTTTCGGACGGAGTGAACTGGTACAATACGTGGGTGTGGTAGAGGAATAGCGCCTCCGATTTAGGAATGGTTTCTAGGATGGCCGCAAAATCTTCGGGGCTGCTTCCCTCACGTAGGGAAACGTTATCTGTGCGCAACATGGCTTCGATGGCCCGCGAAAGGCGATCAAATCGATCGGTCAAATCTGGCCAGATCAGGGCCTTTAACCAACGGGCATTGTCGGGCCGCCGGAGGTCCAGCACGTTTTGGTCGATACCAATCTTTCGACTCGGTTGCTTGATGCGGCGGAACGGAGGAAGCTGACCCGATTTGATGGATGATTGGATCTTCACGGGGGAATCTCCGAAAATTGTGTCCTCGTCATACCGATACTGGTATTGATCGTAGTTGAGCACCAGCCCGGAACTGGTCCCAATATCAACTACCGCGAGCTCTTCGTCATCGAATAGGGAGGAGATGATGGGCATCAGGTACGCTGATCGGTTGACGGCATTGGTCTGCACCATCCTGGTCGCCAGAGTATCCCTAATTTTTTCGCTGTTTTGGTGGACGAACTCGCGGAATATCGGAAAGGGAATCTCTCTACCGGGAGATCCAGAAACGGAGGGGTAAAAGGCGGCAATTTCTTCTTCCGGGTGCTGGAGGATAAGGTCGTGCACGGCCGCCAGGAATAAGTTGGGCACGGGCTGTCGCTCCCTGGATATTGCGCACAACCGGAGTAGTTCTTCGTCTTCCGCAATCTGTTGTGCCAGGTGAAAATAAAGCGGCGATTTATCCCTACACTCCCGTTCGGCAAAGGTCAGAAAGATCTTTTTCAGGGTTTTGGGATCGTGCGGCACGAGTCAGATGTTTAGTACTGATAGGTTGGATTACATAAGGTAAGGAGAAATACGTGGGTGACTCGGCTGATTCCCCTCGTTTTACTCCGAATATTCATTATAGGGCACCTCGTTCACCCAGTGGAAACCCCGGTTACGGAGTAAGAAGCGGCGGTCGTCGAAGGGACTCAAACGTACGCTCAGGCTGTCTCCCCGGAGCACGCCCTCCAGGGTCAGCATCTCGGCTGAGCGCCGGTATTGCAGGGAGTCTTCCCCAATTTTTATCTGGAAAGCAGTCGTGTCAATCTCTGCGACTAATCGCTCGCGGCGACCGTTAGTGTGCAGGCAGTACACTTCGGTGGGGAAGTCGAACAGCAGGGTCTGCCAGCGGTCCTCGATGTTGGTCAGCGGCGGGATGCTGTCGCCGTTACGCACGAAGGTCTCCACCGTGTAGGCCCCGTAGAGCGGTGATTTTTCCCGGAGGTGGCCATACTGCCGCTGGCTCCGCAAGAAGCCGTTGCTCATCACGCCCACGAAGATGATCACCAGCAGGGTGAGCACGCCCGCCAGTATGCGACGTCCCGTCCGACTGGGCAGCAGGGGAGTGACGGCCGCGGGTTCGACGGCCCGGTTGAGGAGGAAGAAATTGACCAGTCGGGGTAGTTCGGGCGCCAGCAGATAGCACGAAATAAAGAGGAGCTGAAAGGAGAAGAGCTTGACCGGAACGTCGTAAAAAACGTTCAGCGCAAAGACATTCAGCATGACTCCAGCGGACATCAGCGCGCCGAGCATCCGCGTGCGCCGGAACAGGAGCAGCAGGCCGGGGATGACTTCGCACAGGCCGGCAAAAACGGTGTAGGGGCGGGAGGCGCCCATGAAGGTCCACAGCAGCCGCATCGGGGAGGATTGCCCGTAGGTCTCAAACAACTGCGACAGGGTAGGGGAGATAAACTGCAGCTGAAAGACCTTCACCAGGCCGTAGGTCAGCATCACGAAGGAGAGGTAGACGGCCAGGAGGGCGTGCAGCCAGCCGCGCAGCAGGTGGTACTGCGCCCGGCGATAATCCAGCAGGTTGAAGAGCGTACCCCCGATAAGCGTGAGGATCAGGAGCACGGCGTGCCACACCCAGTCGTAGAGCCGATCACCGCTGCCGGACGGGGAATTGCTGATGTATTCGTAGCCGAGGAGGTGCCGCCCCGTCCAGTTAACGAGCGGGTCCCAGAACCAGGTGTTCATCCCCACGATTCCCCCCAGTCCGGAGAGTAGAATCAGGCCAAAAAAGACGAGGGCGAAGCGGAAGAGAATTTTTCGTGGGTTACTCCAGGTAGCCGGAGCGGTGTCGGTGGGGGTAACGGACGGGTGCATGTAATGGGTGAGGCTGATGAAAGCTTGCCCCAAAATGAGTCCGCACGAAAGAAGAAGGGTTGGTTTTCGGCCGGATGGTGGTGGGTAATCGACCAAATGCGCTACCCGGAGCCCACCCGTCGGCCGTGCCCGCCGGAGGCGGGCGGTTTAGCAGCCCTCCAGTCCGAAGAAGAAGACCAGCTCCTGGGCCACGGCTTCGCCGCTGGCGTTGGTGGCCGGTTCCCACTGGCCGGGAAGCTCGCGCACGAGTTCCAGCAGTTTTTCGTCTACGGATTCGTAGCCGGAAGAGGCATCCAGCCGCACATTGGAGACTTCCCCCGTAGTGCTTACCGTAAAGTGTACCCGACCGGGGCGGAGGCCCTCCTTCGTAATCACTTTGACGGCCTCGGCGCTTCCCTCGCGGAGGTAGGCCAACAGGGCGTTTTGACCACCGGAGTAGACGGCTTCCCGTTCCGGGACGATGGTGTAGAAATAGGTCAGGTAACCCCGTCTGCCGTCCGGATTGTACTCGTCTTTCATCACGTAGTCGGAGCGAATGAGGACGTTGGTGGAGTAGTCCACGGACCGTAAGTATTCCCGTTGGGCGGCGCTGAAGTCGGGGCCGCCGGAGCTGGAGATTTTGTGCTCATCGTCGAGGTTAGTGACCGTCACTTCCTCGTAGGTAAGTATGTTCTCCGTGGCCTCGGCGGGGAGCAGGTCGAGGATGGTCCGGGCACCTTTGAGTTGATCTCCGGTAGCCTCGTGGATGAAGCGGGAATCTATCTTATACACGAGATCCGGGACGACCTCCTTCATCATGGCGGTAGCGAAGTCATAGGGGGTGTTGTTTCTGGTCTTTACGGGGGTATCTACGGGAGGGGCGGCCACGGCCGCCTCGGCCATGGGCGCGGCGGTGTAGCTAACGACGCCGAGTCCGGCAAGGCAAAAAAGGGCAAAGGTGGCGATGAGGGCCAGCGTACTGTTGGTCATGATGCTTATCGTTGTTCCCCAAAAGTAGGGGCACGGGATTGCGCCCACCTAATGCTGCTTGTAAAAGGATGTAAAGGAAGGTAACGGATCAACTTGGACCAGCTTTAGCGGCGGCTTATATCGTTTTTGGGGCCGGAGGCCAGGTGCCGGAAAATTGGGTAAGGCAATGTTTGGGGCCGTTCAACCCTCCCGCATGATCTTCTCCAGCTTCTTCCCCTTCGCCAGTTCATCGACCACCTTATCCAGGTAGCGGGCCTGCCGGGTCAGGGGCGTTTCGATGTTTTCGATCCGGTAACCGCAGATGACGCCCTTAATGAGGTGGGCGTTGGGGTGAAGGGTGGCCCGATCGAAAAACTCGGCGAAGGTGACCTTTTCTTCCGTCAGCCGTTGGAGGTCGGCTTCGGTGAAGCCGGTCAGCCATTCGATGACCCGATGTAGTTCTTCCTTCGTGCGGCCCTTTTTCTCCACCTTGTTGACGTAGTGCGGGTAGACGGAGGCAAAGGTTAGTTTGGCGATCCGGGCGTCGTGTTCGGGGGTAGTGGTCATGATCAGTGGTGGTGTTGGTGGACGAGGGATAAAAACGCAGGTGCCAGGCTCCTCACGGATCAACCTGGCACCTGCCTCCGGCCATGGCGAATATTTCCTGTACGAAAAAGGCTGCGGGGCGGCCTGGTACCCCTCCAATATCGGAAAAATCCGCGGGCTACGGCTTTGCCTTGCGCGTCATCCGGTCACTCAGGATCTGGACGCCCAGACCGCGCCCTTTCTCGTTGATCTCGGTCAGTTTGTCTTCCAGGAGGTTATCCAGGGCGGTCAGCTCCGCTTCGAGTTCCGCCGATACGGCCCGGTAGACCTCCTCGGCCTGATCGGTGGGGCGATAATCGCCCCGCTGC
Organism: Lewinella sp. W8; assembly: GCF_004375085.3. Taxonomy (GTDB): domain Bacteria; phylum Bacteroidota; class Bacteroidia; order Chitinophagales; family Saprospiraceae; genus Neolewinella. The sequence goes on along the minus strand of NZ_SNAQ03000009.1, from coordinate 209,569 downwards.
TGGTCGGCCATGAGGAAGGCCAGGCGATTATTGATGCGAATGCCGTAGTTGAGGGGGTCCTGCCGGCTCTGATTTTTGGTCATGTGGATGTTGTTTTCGATCACCGACATGTCCTGATTCAGTTGCTCGCAGAGTTGCAGGATGGCCTCGTAGGCGGGCTTTTCGTCCAGCTTTTCGCGGAAGTAGGCAATGTCCTCCCGGATGCTGCTGATGTCCCGCATGGCCCGGTGGGCCTCCGTGACCCGGTCCCGTACTTTAAGCAGAAAAGCCAGCTGAGCTTCGTAATCTTCCTGGGTGGTTTCCATGCGGGGGTCCGGCAGGATTTCGAAGGTCGTTTCGGAGGGTTTTCCGTCCACCGTCAGGATGGCCCGGTAGGTGCCGGGCACGGCCTTCGGACCACGATTCGGCGAAGAGTACAGGATCATGCCGTCGAACTCGAGGAAGCCGGGGTAGCGCATATCCCACACGAAGCGGTTATTCTCATCCTTCACGGGCAGTTTCTCCCCGCGTTCTTTGGCGTCGGTGGAGAACTCCCGAATGGTTTGACCGGCCATGTCCTGAATTTTCAGGGCCACCCGCTTACCGTCGGGTTCCCGGACGAAGAAATTGAAGAGCACCCCGTTCGGGTGGTTCTCTCCGGCCAGGCGGGTGCTGAGGTCGCCGCGGCGACCGGCCTGGGCCATACGGTAGGCCGGTTTGGGGGCGAACAGGTGGTGCGACTTTGCGGCGATTTCCGTGCTCAACTGCCGCAACGGACCAAGGTCATCGATCATCCAGAAGCTCCTGCCGTGGGTGGCGGCAATCAGGTTTTCGTCACGGACGTGCAGGTCGCGGATGGAGGTGACGGGCAGGTTCAGCTGGAAGGGTTGCCAGTTGGCGCCGTCATCGAAAGAAACGTACATCCCCCATTCGGTACCCGCGTAGAGGAGGCCGGGCCGCACGGGGTCCGCGCGCAACGCGCGGGTGTAATGATTCTCGGCGATGCCGTTGGTAATTTTCGTCCAGGTCTTGCCGTAGTCGGTCGTCTTGTAGAGGTAGGGGCGGTAATCGCCGAACTTGTAGTGGGTCGCGGCCAGGTAGGCGCCGCCCTTCTGGAAGGGGTGGACGTCGATGCAGTTCATCATATTGAGCCGGGGCGATCCTTTGGGGGTCACGTTGGTCCAGGTCTTGCCGTTATCGCGGCTGACGTGCACGAGGCCGTCGTCACTGCCCGTCCAGATCACGCCGGGCTCCAGGGTAGATTCGGCGATGGCGAAGATGTTGGCGTAGAATTCCGCCCCGGTATTGTCCTGAGTGATCGGTCCGCCGGAAGATTTGATCGTTTCCGGATCGTTACGGGTCAGGTCCGGACTGATGACCTCCCAGCTTTGCCCCTGATTGGTCGTCACGTGCACGTAGTTGGAGGTGGCGTAGAGCCGGTTGGGATCATTGGGGCTGAACATGACCGGGAAGTTCCAGTTGAAGCGGTACTTCATCACCTCGGCGCCCGAGCCCGCGGGATTGTCGGGATAAACGTTGACGGAGCGCGTCTGCCCCGTCCGGTGGTCCATGCGCATCATGTAGCCCTTGTAGGTACCGCCGTAGACGATGTCGCTGTTGTTCGGATCGGGGGCCAGGTGGGCACTTTCACCCCCCGCGGAGGGCTCCCAGTCCCTTTCCGTGATGGTCGCACCCGCCGAGCGGTGGGCGATCCGGACGGTGCTGTTGTCCTGCTGCGCGCCGTAGATGCGGAAGGGGAAGTGATTGTCCGTCGTGACCCGGTAGAACTGGGCCGTGGGTTGGTTGTAGTAGGTCGTCCAGTTGTCTCCCGCATCGTTGCTAATCTGGGTTCCCCCGTCGTCGGCGATGGCCATCCGTTCGTTGTTCTCGGGGTCAATCCAGAGGTCGTGATGATCTCCGTGTGGGGTGCTGATGCTTTCGAAGGTTTTGCCCCCGTCATTGGAACGCCAGAAACCGACGTTGAGCACGTAGACGCGGTCTTCGTTCTGGGTGTCGGCGTAGATGCGGCTGTAGTACCAGGCCCGCTGGCGCAGGTTCCGGTTGGCGCTGGTACGCGTCCAGGTTTTGCCGGCGTCGTCGGACCGGAATACGCCGCCCTCCCGGGCTTCGATGATGGCCCAAACGCGGTCTGAATTCAGGGGGGAAACCGTCACGCCGATGATGCCGATGGTTCCCTCGGGCAGGCCGGGGCGGTCGGTGATCTTCGTCCAGGTGTCGCCGCTGTCGGTACTTTTCCAGAGGTGGCTGTCGGGGCCACCACTGTCCATCCGGTAGCCATTGCGCTTGATCTGCCAGGTGGAGGCGTACATGATGCGCGGATTGTTGGGGTCAAAGGTGACGTCGACGGCACCCGCCTTATCGCTCACGTAGAGGATCTTTTCCCAGTTCTTGCCGCCGTCGTGAGAGCGGTAGAGGCCGCGTTCATCGTTGGGTTTCCAGAGGTTTCCCATGGCGGCGACGTAGACGAGGTCGGGGTTGTTGGGGTGGACGATGATGCGTCCGATGTGTTCGGTGCCCTCAAGGCCGATGGAGGACCAACTTTCACCCGCGTCGGTGGAGCGCCAGAGGCCGTTTCCGGAGGAGACGTTTCCCCGTACGGTCTGTTCGCCTTCGCCCACGTAGAGGACGTTCGGATCACTGGGGGCCACGGCTACGGCTCCGATGGAGCCGCCGAAGTAGCCGTCGGAGATGCAGCCCCAGCTGTTGCCGCCGTCGGTGGTCTTCCACACCCCGCCACCGGCGGTGCCCATGTAGTAGAGGTTGGGGCGCCCCACGACTCCCTGAACGGTACCGGCACGTCCGCCGCGGAAGGGGCCCACCAGGCGCCACTGCATGGTGTTGTAAAGGTCTTCCCCGAAGCCGGGGGCGGCACTGGCACTACGCTGTGCGGGAAGGGTGGGCAGCCAGAGTAGGGCCGCCAGCAGGAGGAGGAAAGTTCTTTTCATGGTATGGGCGTTCAAGATTAGTGGAAGGAAAAGCCTCTTTTACCCTGACAAGATGGGGAAATTTTCGGAAGAAACGGAGGCCTTTCCCACTGGCCTCACCAGGGCGCCTTTTCCACCTTGGCGTACACCAATCCATCCACCGGGTCCGTGACTATCCGGAACCCCCTGCGTTCCAGGATGGGCGGTAGTTTGGGGTTGGGGCGCGGACAGTCAACGGCGTGCACGATCCATTCAATTTCCTGCAGTTGATGTCGGGCCGCGAATGCACGGAATACGTTCATCAACCGTAGCAGGACGCCCTCGCCTCCGCCTTCGATGTGGGAGAGGACTATTCTCATGTTAGTATCGTCCCTGGCAAACTGACCGAGAATCTCACTGCTACCGGCGCGGAAAATAACCGGCTCATCGGCAAAGATGATGGCCTGAGACTCGGGGGACACGGACCATTCCAGCAGTTCTTCCGCCGTCATGCCGTCGATTAGCAGGGGTGTTTTCTTCTTCATGGTGTTGCCATACTTTTTCCTTCAACGTAGCAAAGCGGCACGGAAGTTACTCCGCACCGCTTTGAAAAACGCAAGTGAAAATGGGACTATGGAGGTCGGGAAGGCTATACGTTCCCTGATCGTGCGCCTGACCGTTGGTGATCAGAACGTTCGGGTAATGTTGAAACCGAAGTGGATGTCGCCACCGAAGAAATCTCCGGTGGTTTCCCGGATGAATCCCTTTTCGACCATGGAGCGGCTGTTGGTAAACTGTAACTGGAACACGTGACCGCCCGTTTCCAGGTCGATGCCGATGGCCAGGGCGTCGTAGTTGTCCGTTTCCCGATCCTGGAGTCGATAATAGTATTCGGCGTTGACGGAAAGCCGTTTGGTGAGCAGCAGTCTGCCACCCACTCCCAGGGCCGTCAGGTCGTTAGATAAGTTTTCGGGGACGATGTTGAAGTGGACGAGCGTCGGCATGAGTTGTACCGAGAAGTTCGGACTGATTTTACGGGCCACCAACAGCTGGTAGGTGTACGACACCCGCTCGGAAAAAGGTACTTCGGTGTCCGGATCAATGGGGCGCAGGGTATTGACCGCACCACTGACGAAGCCCGTCACGCTTACTGGCACCGTGGTGGCGCCGGATTGCTGCCGTAGGATGGCAAACTTGGCGAAAACGTCGTAGGTTTTTTCGAAGGAATTGCGCCCGAAGCCCACCGTGAGGCGATCCGTCAGGCCGTAATCCAGGCCAAAACGTACGTTAGCGTTGTCCAGACCGAAAAGTTCGTACGCCCCGGAATTCAGGCGCCCGAATCGGTGGGCAATCAAAAACTCCAGGCTGCCTTTCCGGCGGGTCATTACGGTATGCCCGTTGATCAGCCGACTGCCCTTGAAGGTAGCCGGCGTGAGGGTAGTTTCCTCCGGTTCGGTTTCCTCCAGCAGGGAGAGGAGTTCGTCCTGGGCCCGGGCCGACGTGCACAGGAGAAGAAGGAAGCAGCAACAATAAAAGATTCGCTTACTCATGGCACTATTCTTTGGTGGTGGAGAAATTCAGGGTGGTGGTGACCTGGATTTCCTCGGCAATATTGCGCACCACCACGGTAGGAATCTCAATGTCGTAATCGGCGGGCCGGGCGATGAATTCCGTTTTGGCGGTGACCTGGCCATCGGTAACGGTAATCATGGCCGTCGCTTCGGCTGCTTGTTCGACGCCGTGAATCGTCAGGCCGCCCTTCACCCGCACGGAGTACGTGCCGTCCTGACTCAGGTCAATGGCTTCGTCCGTCAGGATTTTCCCCTTGAAAATCGCGGCGGGAAATTTTTCCGACTCCATGTAATTTTCGTTGAAGTGCTCCTGCATCAGGGCATTCTTGAAGGTGAAGTGCTTGATGAGCATTTTTACCACGACGTCTCCCTTGACGAAATCAATGGCGGCGGTGGTTTTGTCGTTGACGGCCTCGATGTCTTCCAGCGGGGCGTGGGAGAAAAAGGAGGTGGTTCCCTCCCGGGTGATGAGGGGGTTCTGGGCGGACAATACACCAGTGCACAACAGCACGGCAACTAAGAGTATATTTTTCAAAACGGTGATTTTTAAGGTTGAACGAGGGTTATTTTGCGAGTAGGGTAGCGTTATCGACTACGACATCAAACAGGTAGCCGGTACAGACCCCCTTGACGGTGACCGAATTGCCGATGGCCACCGAGCCGACGGGCTCGGGCTCCCCCGGAGCCAGGTTGCAGAGCACCTTGCCGAGCGGACTATCCGCCGCCAGTCCCATGACGTAGTGCCCATCGTCTTCCTTGGTGATGGACGCTACCGCGCCGCTTACCTCAATGACCTTCCCGGCGTAGGTGCCGTTGGCACTGGCCTCGTCGGTTTCGAAGGCAGCGTAAAGACTGCTGGCGTTGATCGTCAGTTCCGTAGTGGCACGGTGAATGTTCAGTTCGCCCTTCGGTTGGGTGAATTTGTAGGCCGCCAGACTGAAAATCAGGAGCAGGGGCAAGCCTATCTTGAGAAGCTTGGACATGATGGAATATTTATGCGGGAGAGAAAGAAATTTAGTTAGACGCGCCGTCGTCAATCCAGCATCGGATGGCGTCGATTTCGGACTGCGCAAGGGAGCGCCCACTGCTGGGGGGAGGCATGGTGCCGTTGCCCGTGCGGGCCCCAATGCGTTGCGCCCGGGAAAGGATGTTGTTGTCGACCCGAAAGTCCGGGGAAACGTTGCCGGCGTGGCATCCGCTGACGGCACAGGAGGCGGTAACCAACGACTTAATTTGGTCGAAACCCACGTCGGAGGGAATGACTATCTCCAGCGTTACCGCACAGCCAATGGTGTCCTGGGCCGTCACCTGGTAACTCCCCGGAGTCAGCCCGGTGAAGGTGGGTTCACTTTGTTCCAGAGTGCCGTCCAGGATGAAACTTACCGCGCCGGTGGCGTCGGCGGTGGTGACGGTGATGGTGCCCGAGGCGCTACTACAATTGGAGGGCGTGCTCTCGGCGGAGGCCTTCAGTCCCTCATCGTTCTCCAGAATCACGGTAATCGTTTCCTCGCATACTCCCTGCCGGGCGGTGATGACGTAGCTTCCCGCCAACAGATTGGTGAAGGAGGAGACGGTGTCCGCTTCGGTACCGTTGATGGTGAAGGTGACGGGAAGGCCCGCCGCTTGCCCGTCCACCGCTATTTTCACGCTACCCGAAGCCACGCCACAGGCGGGAGCGGTGCGTTCCGAAACCCGAAGCAGGAGGTTGTTGTCACACTCCGCAACGACCGACAGCTGATCGTAGGTACAGGCTGAATGGAGGAGAATAAGGAAGTAGCAGATGCCAACTGACCACTTTTTCATGCAATTAGGTATTTACGTAAACCGACCATGTCGGGCCAGGCCAAAATTCTGGTGGCAAGACAAAAGTGTTGGCTACGCTAACCCGTGGCAAAAAAGCAGTGGCTACGTTAGGTGTACATACCGGAAAATGAGGGGTGACTTATGGTAGACAGATCCGGAAGTGGGGTAGACGAGTTGGAGGAAGGAATGTTGTAGTGTGCTGGTAATTAGGTGGTTGTGAAGTTGTTCGGGTAGACGGGCGGTTTTTTGTCTCTCCGTGCCCCAAAGTTGGGGTCAGCCCCCCTGCTCCCGTTGCAGCAGGAACTCAAACAGGCTATCCTGGGTGTCCAGCCCCAGTTTTTTGCGCAAACGGTAACGGGCGGTCTTGACGCTGTCGGGAGAAATGCCAAGGATGGTGCTCGTCTCCTTGCTGGACAGGTTCAGCCGTAGCAGAGCGATCAGGCGAAATTCGTTGCGGGTCAGGCCGGGGAACTCCTCGCCCAGTTTTACCATCAGGTTGGGGTGCACACTCTCGAAGTGACGCCGGAAATCCGCCCAGTCGTCGTCTACCCGCAGAAGGGCATTGATTTTTTTACCGATGGTGCGCAGTTTGGTGCGGTGCTCGGGCCCCAGCTCTTTTGCCAGTGCTTCCGTGAGTTGCTTTAGCTCACTGATGCCTTCGTTCTTCTGGACAAAATTCAGGGTGTAGGAAGTCAGCTCCCGTTCCTTTTCCTTCAGGGCACCCTCCAGGTTTTCCCTTTGCTGCGTAGCCTCCCGGAGGTCCGCTCCCCTGCGCTCGATGATGGTGTTTTTGCGGGAAAGCATCGCGTAGGCGATCGAAATGGCCGCCAGCAGGATCAGTACCAGCAACCACTTCGTCAGCCGGTTGATTTGGTTGTCCTGCGCCAGCATATCCAGGTTCTTTTGGGCCAGTAGCAATTTTTCCTCCTGGGCCTCAAAGGAACGGCGGGCCTCCATATTGGCGATCAGATTGGACTTCTCGCGGTTGAACAGGGAGTCCCGGACGTTGAAATATTGATCCGCGTAGGCCAGCGCCCGCCGGTAGTTGCCCCGACGACTCTCCAGCTCCTTCATGGCGGCATAGACGTCGCGACGGATGCGTTGAAGGGAAAACTTTTCGGCAATAGCCTGGGCGCGGAGGAGATAGTTTTCGGCCATTGGCACGTCGTTTTTGCTCAGGTAGATCTGGCCGATCCCGAGGTAGTTTTCCGCCAGGCCCACCTGGTCGTTGCGTTGCTTTCCCACCTCGGCGGCGAGGAGGAAATACGAAATGGCCTCGTCCAGCTCTTCCCGGGCAGAAGCCAGCTGCCCTAATTTCCGGTTAGCTTCGGCGATGCCGTATAGAAAACCCGTTTCCCGGTGAATGACCAGGGCCTGGTTCAGGTAGCTGAAGGCCGGTGCGTACTTCTCCTGCAGGGTGAGCAGGTCGGCAATTTTGGTGTAGGTAGTAGCTACCCGGGATTTGGCGGTCATCCGCTTGAAGATACCCAGCGCATCCTGATAATTGCGTTCGGCCAAATCATAGTTCTGCTGGTCGGTGTAGGCCATCCCCAGGTTGAGACTGCTGTTGGCGATACCCAGGGAGTCTTTCAGCGCCCGGTAGCTCTTGCGGGCGGCAATCAGGTACTTGAAGGAAAGGTCAAGATTCCCCTGGGCCCAGTGTGCCACGCCGATCACCCGGTTGGCGTAGGCCCCCCCGCGCGGGTAATCGATTACCCGGGCAATCTCCAGGGCCTGGCCGCCATACTTGATGGAAAGGTTGGGGTCCGAAATCCAGTACTCGTAGCCCAGTTGATTCAGGCGGTCTACCCGATCAATATCCAGCGCCCCCTCTTCCTCCAGGAGGCGGGTGAGGCTGTCAATTGTGGTACTGCCGTCGGAACCGTAGGCGTTGGACGGCAACCCTCCAAAAAGAAATAAGGGTAGCAGTATTAGCCGTAGGACGTTCTCCCAGACTGGTTGAAACAGTGCAGGGGGAATGGCAGGGGGGAGAGTTTGCAAGAAGGTAGTGTGCATCCGGGGGGGGATTCAAGTGCCGGTGACCGAGCGTGGTTTAGACTTCCGTTATTGACCCGTACAAAGCTTCTTTGGCATTGGCTGCGTTGGACAACTCTTTGGCGTACCGCCAGGTTCCGGTACGCTTGCCTCACTAACCCCAAAATCAATTCCGGTCAGATAACCAAAATCTAATCAAACGCTTACAAATTAATGCATAGTGAATGTACAAACCAGGAATCCCGGACGCTAAGTACTTCGGCGCGGGAAACAATGGGCCAAATGAAGGGCAACCGACGTTTGGTGAATCCCCGAATGAGGTTTACCCACCCACAAACTGCAGCGTAATCAGGGTGTCTCCGGCTTCGGTGCATTCGGGAATGGACTGGCCGTACTTCTCCCGCAAGCGAGCGTAGCGCACGAACCGCTGCAGGGTGATGCTGTCCAGGGCGGGGTGCACGCCCTGGGTGATGATCGCGGATTGCAGGGAGCAGTTCGCCGAGAAAACTCCCCTCAGCTGCATCACGCCTCCGGGTAAGGGGTCAAGGGTCTCGGCCAGGTGCATGGGGTAGCGAAGAAAGGTTGGGGGGATGCCGGCACTGTCCGGCCCGGAACGATCGTGGTCCTTGTAGATCCAGACCGCATCGGTGGTTTCCCACCGCTTCCAACTGCCGATCTTGATGCCCCGTTCATATTGTCCTTCCTCGATCAACATTCGGTTTTGGCCGTATCGCCGGTACGGACCTTCGCGGGAGCCGGTCTTCCGGTCCACGTAGTATGTTTCCTTTACGTCGCCCACGTCCCTCCGCTTGCCGGCCTCGTCCAGGTAGTAGTGGGTGACTTCCCGGAGGGGGCTACCGCAGGAGGATAGGATTACTGAAAAAAGCAGAAAAAGAGAGACGTAGCCCACTATGCTCAAGGTGGAAGCGCAATGTACGGTGGTAGCGGAGGGGATTCGGTGGAGCACGGTGGCGGACGGTTTGCCGGGAAGATGGTCAGGACCGCGATCCTGGTGGGCGAAGCCATTGCCTAATCACAGTCTTAGCAGGACCTTACGGAGGGTCTCTTCCTGGCGGAGTTTACTTGTCGAGTTGAAGGTAGTGTGGCTGTAGAAGTTGTCGGGGAAGCAGGCAAATTTGGTGGGGGCGGGGTACGTATTTTATGGCCTCACGGCAGGTGCCGGCACCTGCCGTGAGGCCATAGGAAGCAGTATTTTAAATTTATCTAGAATTTGTCTAGATAAATTCTTTTCCTCCCGAATCTAAGCACGTATTTTTGCCGCGTCAATGGAAAAACAGCATCGTCCAAGTCGGGTCGGAGTCCAGCAGATCATTGCCGCCGCCATCCTCTTCATGATGGTGGGCACGGCTTTGGAGTTGTACTTGCTGGACCACTATGAAGGAACGCTGCAGCTGATTCCCCTGCTCTGTATCGGGGCCACCCTGGTGACGGTGATCGCGCTGTTCTTCCGCAAGACCCCGCTACTGCTGGGGACCTTCCGGGTGCTGCTGATACTGACCGCCCTGAGCGGAGTCTACGGGGTGTTTTTGCACCTGCGCGCCAACTACGAATTCGAACAGGAGATGAAACCCACCGCGGAGCCCTGGGACGTATTCGTAGAAAGCCTCGCCGGAGCGCTGCCCTCCCTGGCCCCGGCCAGTATGATCGTACTGGCGCTGATCGGCTACGCCTATTTTTTACTACTAAAACGAGAACAATGAAAGCATTAACCAAATTTGCCCTGCTTCTTGCGCTGTTCAGCCTGGTCGCTTTTTCTTGCCAGTCGAACCCGGAAGACGCCAGCGCGGAATCGACCGCCACGGAGGAAGCCGACGCTAGCACCGAAGAAGCTGCCGTGGAAGAAGCTGCCGCGGAAACCACCACCGTGCTGAACGCCAACCTGGCCACGGAAGAAGACCTGGCGGGCATCGGCCTGTCGGCCGATATGGTGGCCAGCATTCTGGACAACCGCCCCTTCCTCACCATGAATGATTTCGATGCTCTGGTGGGTGCCGAGATGAATAAGGAGGAACTGTACGCCAAGATTTTTGTCCCCTTCAACCTCAACACCACGGCCGAAGCCGACTTCAAGATGATTCCCGGCGTTGGTGACCGGATGGCCCACGAGTTTGAGGAGTACCGTCCCTACACCAGCATCAAGCAATTCCGTAAGGAGATCGGCAAGTACGTTGACGAGGCCGAAGTAGCCCGCTACGAAAACTACGTTTTCGTGCCCGTGGAGCTCAACTCCGCCACGGAAGAAGACATCAAGGCGCTGCCCGGCGTGGGTGATCGGATGGCCCACGAGTTTGAGGAGTACCGCCCCTACGTCAATATGGAGCAGTTCCGCAAGGAGATCGGCAAGTACGTCGACGATAAGGAACTGGCCCGTCTGGAGCGCTTCGTGTACCTGAAGGAATAGACCGGTTCCGGTCCGAGTATTTACCGCAAAGAAGGTCGAACGGCATCCGTTCGACCTTCTTCGGTTACGCCAATATTCCCCGATAATTCATAGCAACTATCGGCCAGCCGGGATTCAAAATAGGCGGGGCCCATGTCGGGTTCTTCCAGGATACAGATGAATACCTGGCGATAAATGTCCATCCGCCACCGAAACGGGAAATCATCGGTGAACGGTTCGCCGTACCGTTCGATGGATATTTCGTCCATCAGCACCCTTTCCGCCCGTTTGATGGCGTCCCTTAACGCGAGATAACTTTGGTAGCGGGCTTCGCGATCTACGCGAATCCAGAGGTAGGCATTCTTTTTTTGCCATACCCTGCTTTCCAGGTAGCGACTGATCATGGCCTCCGCCTGCGGGTACCCGTAGACCATGCTGTCCACGTATAATTGAGAGGCCGCATCAATGCCCAGGTGAAGGATGGCGGCAGTAGGTATTTTGAGCGTGTCTTCCGTTTCGTAAAAGTGGGGGGCGAGGGTGGCGGAAATTCCTACATCCTCATAAGGGGATAAACCCATCATGACCATTCCCAGGATTCCGGACAGCAGTACGTCCGAAAACAACAGGGAAACGGACTGGGCGAAGTCACCGTTGGAATGTCGGCGGGAGGATTTGGGCATCGGGTGTTGTGGTTACGGGGTAGATGCAAGGTAAAGGTTAACCGGTGCGCCACGCAAGCTTCCTTCCGCGAACCCCTTAACCCTTCTTGCTACGGTAGCGCCGGATTTATCCGGCGAATGGTCTTGATCGACGGCGGAAGCCGTCGTTGCGGAAGGTGCTTAACGATGGCATGAAGGTATTTGTCCATCCTGCTGCGGGAGTAGCTCGTTGGGTTGACTTTCGGGGAAAGTCAACACCAAGGGGGACGACGGAACCATTGAGCGGATGGGTGGAGGGATGCGCTCGCAGCGGAGCTGCTCGACCGTGGGGAGCTGGGTGAGGAAAATGTAAATTATTGACCGGAGAACCCATTCCTCCCATTATAGCCGCCACCCTGACTTCCCTCCGCGAGGCAACTCTCCTTATTGCAGTAGCGCCGGATTTATCCGGCGAACAGTTTTGATCGACGGCGGGAGCCGTCGGTAGGGAGGGAGCAGACTTTAGATTAATCGTACTTCAGAAGGCCGACTTACTGGAATCGTTACCAATCCAATTTAACAGTAAGGGAGTCGCCACCAAACTAATTAGTCCTGCGGATATCACCGTAACGATCAGCTGGCCATATTGGGTCCAGGTCAGTCCGGTAGCAAATCGAAGGATAACGATGACTAAGGTGATGCCAATAATGGTGGGCCAGTATTTTCTACTGATGTACGTCGATCCGGATTCGTTGACCGGAAGGCGGAATACGCAGGTAAGGATAATGCCTCCACCTACCAACGTAGAAAGGTGTTGCAATACTTTATAGCCAGGAACCTGCACCTCCAAAATTGGGATCGTCGTAGTGAGATAAGGAATGCTTTGGGCGAAGTATCTGTGTTGGTGCGTGAAGCTGTCCCAAAAAATATGGGATGCCGCTCCGATCAGGATGGAGACCATGACGACCCACCAATGCTTCCGGAAGTGTTGAGGCCAACGAAAATCCATGAAGACCATGAATCTTGACTTCAGGAATACCGGCAGATTTTGGAAAAGGCTCTGCTTTACGACACCGTGAAAGAGAAAAGTAAGCACCAGGCCCAGGGGGAGATCAAAATAGAAGAGGCCCCAAAGGGAGTGCCCGTAGTCACTTCTGATCTGCATTCGGAGGAAGTATTCAAAGTCGGGCGTCAGGCTGCCGATCACCAGTCCGGTTACCGATATCCATCGTGCGGGTAGTTTGGCCAGGGGCAGGACGATGGCGGGATGGGAAAAGGTGAAAGGCATGAGGAATACTGCTTTCAGTACTTACGAAAAAAGGGGCGCGATATTTTGCCGGGGGTAGGAGGGGAGGCATTAGGTGGCCGGCCGCCTTCCGGGAAGGCCCAACAAACTTTTTCAACGGGGCGTACCGCAGGAACTGCCGCACCGGAAGAGTGGCGTGATGTGGTGTAAAGCGCAGGTGCAGGATATGTCCCTAGGGGCGATGGCAAAAGGTCAAAAGTTAGCGTCTGGAGTTAGGGCGTTTAAGTGTTCCATTCATGCTACCCGTAGAATTGCTGTTCTATCGAGTAGTTGTCGGCCCACCATCTTGCATGATAAAATCCCAGTAGGTTATCCATCGGCACTTAAGCCGCTCAAGGTATTCAGGTGAAGGCTTCATGCGAACGTTTCCCAGCCTCGTTCCCGTAATTTTGTAAAGAAGATGATTCGCTCGACCACTCACGGTGAACACATCGTCAAAGACAACGCCACCGTGGCCGTAAGACTGTAGGTCACCGGATTTGATTCTTTCCCAATAAATCAAATCTGCCGAGTTGGTAAGACCGACGAAGCTAGTGTCCGAGATTAGCTCAATTAACCTGTTCACCATGTCCTTGGTGTGCAAATAGCCCACAATTTCTGCCAACCTGATGTTGTGGTAGTCCTTTCCGTATTTCACGGAATCAATGATTGATCCGACGGACCATGCTCTTTTGTTGAGTTCCTCCAGATACCGTGTTTGGTACCTTTCCCCAAGCATTTTTGCCGTATGTGATTCGAGGTCCAAATTGAAATTAGCGAGTTGCGGTAAAACAAGCAGATCTTTTTCCGTTACGCTACTTCCGCATTTTTGGTCCAGCTCTAGATACCTGAGGGAGTCGATGGTCTGCGGTAAGTCTGGATACTTGGTGGGGTATTTGTCGTTGAAATAATTTTCGGCCGTGCAGTTGTAGGTGAATCGAAAATCTCTGCCCGGAACGTCCCAACTTGTATAAGATATGGTTGCGTCAAAAGTGGACATGAAGCCATATTCTTTGTCCAGTATTTCAATGTCTTCGTCCTCGGTGGTTAGCTGGATATGACTGCTTTCCACGTCCGATAAAAATTTGTCGTGTGCGGTAAAGTACTCTACTGATGTTGGTTGAATTGGAATAGCGGTGTACCCCTCGTTTACCCTGAAACTTGTGTCGACAATTTCGTAGCCGTTTCCGTTGGCATATACATCGACACTATCAATTCCATCGGGGACACAATAAGAATCCGTTACGGACGAATCTCTGGATATTTTTTTACCGTCCTTATAGTAAACAATCCAACTGTAGTAATCGCAGAGGTTCTTCGGCGGTAATTTTCCCGGCAGCATTACTTGAACCCTTGTTGGGTTAGCGCACGAGAAAGAAGAGCTTCCGTTCCCGCACCCCAAAACACCCACCACCAGCAAAGACAAAAAGCCTGCGTTGATCAAGTTCATAGGTGCAAAAGTTTTTGGTATGGCTAATGGGTAGATGCAGGATAAAGGTAAACCGTTGCGCCACGCAAGCTTCCTTCCACGGTGCACTCCACTTCCCAATGCGGTAGCGCCGGATTTATCCGGCGAACGGCTCTGATCGACGGCGAAAGCCGTCGTTGTGGAAGGTGCTCAACGATGGCCTAAAGATGTTTTCCATCCCGCTTCGGAAGTAGCTCGTCGGGTTGACTTTCGGGGAAAGTCAACGCCAAGGGGGACGACGGATCCAATGAGCGGATGGGTGGAGGAATACGCTCGCAGCGGAGCTGCTCGACCGTGGGGAGCTGGGTGAGGAAAATGTAAATTATTGACCGGAGAACCCATTCCTCCTATTATGGCCGCCACCCGGGCTACCCTCCGCGAGGCAACTCTCCTCATTGCAGTAGCGCCGGATTTATCCGGCAAAAGGTTTAAATCGACGGCGAAAGCCGTCGTTGCGGAAGGAGCTTAGCGATGGCATGAAGGTATTTGTCCATCCTGCTGCGGGAGTAGCTCGTTGGGTTGACTTTCGGGGAAAGTCAACACCAAATGGGACGACGGGATCGATGAGCGGATGGGTGGAGGGACGCACTCGCAGCGGAGCTGCTCAACCGGGGTCAACACCAAGCGGGCCGACGAAACCGATGAGCGTTGGCGGGAACAATTCCCTTTAGCGCACCCCAATCGAAGCCACCTGAATCTCAAAGCTTTCCGCCCGTCCGTTGCCGATGAGGAGCTGCATTTCCAGAACTTTTTCCCCGGCGTAATTGGGGACGTCGACGGGTTCACCGTGAAACTCGGCTTTCATCTGGTCGAAGGGGAGTGTGATGGTTTCCCACGACTCCCCGGCCTTCGTCCGGAAGTCCATCCCGTAGAGGTGCTTACCCCGGGGCGTCCGGACCCGGAAGTTATACTTTTTGCCGTCGCCCCGTACCTTCAGCACAAAGGCGGTTGCTTCTGCTGCGATCGCGTAAGGATCATCTTCCACCGTCTGGTGGATGGAACAAAAGCCGCCGTTATTTTCCAGTGACACTTCCCCGGAGAAGTGAGCGTAGCCCGCTTCGGTCATGCGGAGTTGACTGTCGGACCGGCCGCCCATGACCACATCGTCCTGGGTGCGCCACTTACCTTTCCCTTCTTTGGCGAAGTTGTACAGTGTTCGGGGCCATTATCCGATTCGGTGGATACGGCTTCCGCTGGGGGGGTATCGTTTTTTGCTTGATTGGGCATACAGGAACAGATTGTCAGGGTGATGAAAAACAGTAGGCGCATATTCCTGAAACTGCGATGCCGCAGCGGTGTTCGGTGCTTTAGGGCTTCCGGCCCGTTCCTGGGTACAGGTGTAGTATCCGACGACGACTGGCCTCCCTTTGTGAGGTATCTGCCATTGATGGTGCAGTAGTGCCGGATTTATCCGGCGAACGGCAACTCCAGGGGTATGATCGTTTGGAGTCTGAGTAAAACGATAAAAGATTACCGGAACTGCCTTGCCCCGGTCGGCGGACGAACCAGCTTGTACCTCGCGTTTCGGCCGACGACCTTGCTGGTTTTAGTCAGTCCTTCCGTCATTCAATCATTCTGTCCCTGCCGCGACGCATCGGATCAGCTCGCGTTGCTCGACGGATTCGATGAGCGCTTTTGGGAAGGAGGAATACGCTTGCAGCGGAGCTGCTCGACCGGGGGGAACTTGTGAAGTTGAGCGTTTCTTTGGGCGCAAGGCGCAGGTGCAGAGGTAATGACCGAAGGGCCGTGCCGTCGGGAGATGTCCTGGCATCCCGGCTAAGCACGAGGATTCCATTGCACCTGCGCGTGAGCGCCCAAATGCTGATGAACGTTCGGGTGGTCCAAGGTCAGTGTCCGCTGAAGTAAACCAGTAATTGGTAGACGAAAAGCTCTATACCAGCCAGCACCAGAAACCAGTTCACGGCTTTGTAGAAGGCCGGGAACTTTCGGTGTTTTCGCGCCAGGGTAATGACGAAAACGATGGGGATCAGGGCGAGTACCTGGCCGATTTCCACGCCCAGGTTGAAGCAAAGAATTTTGGCCAGAATCTGTTCTCCGCCCAGGTCAAAGGATTGTAGGCGGGTGGACAGTCCGAAGCCGTGAATCAGACCGAAAAGCCCCACCATGAGCAGTAGGTTGGGAGCGCTGACCTTCAGTTTTTCGAATCCCCCCAGGTTCTCAAACCCCTTATACAAGACGCTGAGGCCGATTACCGCATCGACCAGGTGTTCGTTGGCCGTGATGCCCGCGTATGTCGCCCCGATCAGGGTGATGCAGTGGCCCACCGTGAAGACGGTAATGAACGTCAGAATATCCTTCAGCCCCTTGAGGTAGAAGATCACCCCCGCCAGAAACAGCAGGTGATCGTAACCGGTGAGCATGTGCGTGGCCCCCACCCGGACGTAGGCACCCAGGCCACCGTTGCGCAAAAGCTCATGGTCGGCGCTGCTGACGTCGTGCGCAAAGGCGAATAGCGGGAAAAATAATAGCAGTAGGAACAGCGCCCTTTTCAAGTTTCGGGGGCTCATGCCTCGTTGTTACTAAAGTACAGGAATAATGCCCCGATGATCGCCACGCTGCCCAAAAGATAAACCCAGGTGGGGATGCCTTCTTCGTGCTCGTGGTCTTCGTGGGTGTGGGTGGCCGCACCGTGTTCGTGGGTAACCTCAAAGGTCAGGGTGGCCCACTTTGATTGGTGGGTTAGCTCTTCACTGTCGGTAACGTTCTCCATGTGGATGGTCCGGAGGTAATAGACGCCGTCTTCCGGCAGGCTAACCGTAACGATGCCCTGCGCATCGGTGCGCAAGCGCTGGCCACTGGTATGGGTGTGGGTTGCTCCGTCTTCGTGGGAGTGTCCATCTTCGCCGTGATCGTGGGCGTGGTCACCGTGGGTGTGCCCGTGACTGTCGGGGAGGTAGTCGGCGTATACCAACTGGTCGGGGAGGGGATTGCCGTCCAGCAACAGCTGGACCGCCAGGTTCCCGCCACTGTATTTTTCGTAGGGATTGTCCCGGGGAATAAATTCAATTGGGTAGCCGAGGGCGGTGCTCCAGTCGTCGGTTTTTTTGTCCCCGACCTGATAGATGGCCTTGACGTGTTTTTGGTAACTCTCCACGGCGTCCTCTTCCAGTAAGCCGTTGGCGGTGCGGTATTCGAGCATGTCCAGCACACCATCGTGCTCGAGGTAGCTGTTGAACTTGTCGGCGGCAAGTTCGATGTTGCGGGCCTTCGTCGATACGCCCGCAACGTAGGTGCCCGGCTCACCGGTGGAAAAGGTAAACCTGGTGATGGTGCTGTCCTGATCTTGCCATTGCTCCGGACGGATGGCCACTCTTTTTCCCTGACCCACCGTAGATGCATCCAGCATCCGGTCTCGCGTAATGATGTTTTCGCTGGATTCGAAAGTGCCGTTGTATAAACTCAGCGTAGCTTCTTCGTTGGGCTGGAAGAAGTAGGTGTCCATTTTCAGGTACAGGTCGTGGCTGCAAAAAAGCAGGAAGGCCGCCAGTAGGAGGAAGGGGTGATGGAGCTTGCCGCTGAATTTTCGGGAAGCATTACGGGTGTCGGTTTGCATGGGTTGTTTTGAATAGTTCAATGTTTCGGGTAGCTTGACCCTGGTGGACTTCGGTTGCCAATTCAGGCATCTATTATACCTACGGGTTTTCTGGGGCCTTTGGATGTCTGTTAAAGAAATTCCCCGACAATTATGGTTGTTTAGTGGCCAGCAGGCTAACTCTGCTCAAGGTTCGGGTGGAACCGAAAAACCAGTCGTTCGTAGCCGTCGGGTAGATTTTGTCAATCATCGGCGCGGTTATTCTTTCGGGGACATCTTTCCCAAACGGATGCTGATCAAATTGACCGCTGAAATAACACCCAGGCTACATTAGCCTGGATCAGTAGACTTTTCGACGGAGCTCGCGTGGTCCTTGATGATGTACCAGTTGCCGTTGATCCGTTCGAGAGCATAAGAGACGATCATCCGATTGAAGTAGGGCTCGCCGTTTCGTTCCGGTTCCCGGTAGACGATTTCGGTAATCCCGATGCCCACCTGCTCTCCGATTTCCGTATTCAGGATTTTCGTTTCGAAGGTCCAGGTGGTATCCTGAAACCATTCCCGGTGATAATCCAGGAAACCATCGACGGTTTCGATAATTTCCGTGCCCGGCAGAATCAACTGCATCTTCCCTTCGGGAGACATCGTGGCCCGTAGGGACGTTAAATCCCGTTCGGACACGGCCTTCAGGTGCTTTTCCAGCGTGGCGACGAAGGCTTGTTCACTGGCGGCGGAAATGGATGGGTTGTCTTTCTGGAGTTCCGTAGCGGGTTCGTTTCCACAAGCGAAGAACATAACTACGGCAAAGGGTAGTAGGAGTAATTTTTTCATATCATAGAGTTGGTGCCACGACGAACGGTCCACACCAAATATAAGCGCTTGCTCGGAGGTTCCCCTTATGCGAATTTTTCCCGGTATTTCTTCGCCACTTCAGCTTCACCCAATTGCTCGTACAACTGGGCAATTTCCAGGTAAACGTATTCCGACGAAGGCTCGCCGTATTCCAGGGATTTCAGAAACCATTCCAGGGCCCGGGCTACGTCAAAAGAGTACGTCCAGGCTGGGCCCTTCAATATATTGCGGCCTACAGTTGTTGCGCTAATTTGACCACCTCCCCAGCGGTAACTTCTTTGCCGAAAAGGATTGAATTGGAATTCATGATTAATGCGGTTTCGGGATTTCCACTACCGTCGACAAACTTAAGAATGGTGTACTTCGTGCTTCTAGATTGAAAAGAGGAGGTTTTATTGACTTGGTTAACGTCAATCACAAATTCTTTTCCGGTGATTTTTTTTAACGTCAGCTTTTTACCGCGCAGTTCGGCTTCCGCAGCGTACAGTAATTGATAGATTGCGAGGGCAACGAGTACAAGAAGCATTACACCCGCAAGCAAAATATTGGTTTGCAAACCCTCTGAGGAATCAAGAATTTTTGGCGTCAAAAAAATTGCGGCAATGATCGAGATTCCAATTGTGATGTACGTTCCCCCTTTTGTGAAATCAGAGGATAACTGAATGGTTTGCCCCTTCTGAATTTTCTCTCTGAGTTTGCCCAGGTCTTGCATTTCGCCAAATATTTTGATTGATGACTTTCCGTTCACCAGATGCTGCTCAAACATAAGCAATATCTAAGGTTGCCGTCCATTTTGATGGGGTTTGGATGCCGTAAAGGGTTGCGCGGTTGATTAACGACCGTGCACCCTTGCGCTCACCTAAGCGCGTAGTTACCCTGCGCCCACTGAATGGTGGGCTCCATCCAGGCGGATAGTGGCCGAAACAGGAAACCGTGACCCATCCGGGTGTTCAATTCAATTTCCCGGAACCGCGGAATGGTGCAGGTCGAACTTTCTTTTCTGCCCTGGGCAGAAACGCCGAAGGGGTCCGTCCGTTCGTAGATGGTCAGGATATTACCGCAAAAGTTAATCTCCGGAATGGATTCCAGGTCACTTTCCCGAAAGCTGGCCACGAATACGAAATTGAGTTCGTGATTGTCCGCAATCGTCGATACGTACTGGGCGATGTAGCCGCCCTTTGAGGTACCCACCACGGTAATCCGGTCGGGGGTAACGCCAGTGCCCAGTAAGCTGTCAATCTGCTCTACTACGGTGATGGCGTATTCCCGGGCGTTGACGTTCCCGCTCCTTTTTTCACTGATGACCCGCAGTCCGCTGACCGTGAATTTTTGTAGTATTTCCCGGTACTCGGTGCGGCCGTACTGGGGGTGTAACTCGTGCAGTTCGTGTTCTTCCAAAAAACGGTTATGGAGAAAGAAGACGAAGCGTTCCTCTTCTTTTTCCTGGCATCCAAAGAAGGATAGGAGGATGATGCCGAGTAGCGTTTTAGCGTGCATGCAATGGGCAGGGTAAGGGGTTCCGGTATCGGGCAGACTGATGCTGACCGGAGAATAGGTTGGTCTTAAAATACGCTTTTAGCCCGTTCTATTCGAGCCTCATGCTGTAGCCACATTTTTCGCAGCGCATGACATTGGCCTCCGTGATTTCAAAGTCAACGTCTAAGATATCCTCTTCGGTAAATTTCTGCGGTTTCGGACGCGCTGAAGGACTGATCCGTCTCCGAAATATCCAGCGGCGCTTAAACTTAGGACACTTCAATAATAATTCTCCGTAGTAGGCTACGAAGGTGAGCATAAAGCAGCCCGAAAGAAAGAAAAATATCCCTATCCCAATTAAGAGGTTCATACCCACAAGGTTACGAAATCTTCAGGGAGGTCATGGTCAGCGACCCTGCGACGGCCTGATCGTTAAAAAGCTGAATCTGGTCTTCATCGTCCTTCAGCGCCAGGGTGTAGAGCAAGGGGAGGTAGTGCTCCGGGGTGGGAATGGCGAGTTGGAAGGCGGTGCCCTGGGCTGCGTAGTTAATTAACGGACGGAAATCGCCCGTAGTAATATGCTCCTTCATCTTCTGGCTTGCTTCGGCGGCCCAGTCGTAGGCAAACCCCACTTCGTTCAGGCGGTTCCAGGCTACCTTCCGGAGGTTATGGACCATGTTTCCACTGCCAACGATCAAAACGCCCTTTTTGCGAAGGGCTGCGAGTTCTTTGGCCAGTTCAAAATGCTGCTGAGGAGATTTACCGTAGTCCAGACTCATCTGAATGACGGGTACATCGGCCTCGGGGTACATATGCTTGATGACGCTCCAGGCACCGTGATCAAGCCCCCACTGGTCATCCAGTGCTACCGGGGTGCGAGAGACGATGTCCTTCGTTTCCCGAGCTAAGTCCGGATCTCCGGGAGCCGGGTACTGCACGGCAAAAAGTTCCTGAGGGAATCCGCCAAAATCATGAATGGTTCTTGGGTTAGCCATGGCCGTCACCCGGGTGCCCCTGGTTTCCCAGTGGGCAGAAATACACAGGATCGCGCGTGGTTTTTCGATGGTTTTTCCTACCTGTCGGAATCCCGCCACGAATTCATTTTCCTCGATGGCGTTCATGGGGCTGCCGTGCCCCAAAAACAGGACGGGCATTTTATCGGTATTGCTGAAGGCGTTGACCGTTTTCTCTAATGCTTGTAGCTTCATCGTTGTTCCGGTTAGGGGTAAGATGGCCAGACTTTGCAGGAAAGTTTTTCTATTCATCCTGATGGCATTGTTCCTTCCAATCGTCGTTGGAGGAATGGTAATGGCATGAAAACAGAGCAGTCAGTAAATTTGTTGTACCTACATCAATTTTTACTGATAAAGCCTGCCTCGCAGCGATTGGGACGATGAAATATATTATGGTTACGTCGGCTCTATTCTGGGCAGTATTTTAAATCAGCATCTATTATTGAATACTTAAAAAATCCGATCAAAAGTTATCCCATTAAATCTATATACGGCCGCAGGAGACTCCCCGGCGAATAGGAGTTCCCCTCCACTAGTCAAAAATATGGTCCATATGAGCTCACTGTTAACGCCCTGATCAGAAGAGTAATTGGTGAATTCTTCGGTCCTCGGATTAAATGCCCAAATGCCGGAATAGGCGGTGCCCAACCACATTTGACCTAAGGTGTCCTCCGCAATTGAAAAAGCTCTATGGAGAGTTTTTGCTGCTCCACTGTTTTTAGTTAAGCCGTATTTTTTGGTGAAATCAATGGTCCTATGTCCATCAAAAACGAATATTCCAGCCCCATTATCGGCAATCCATAAATCTCCTTTTCGATCAACAAAAATTCCCCGGATACCCATTTGCCGATCATCGTTCTCTCGACCCATTTCTTTACGCCCAATGGTAATGAAGGAGGTATCTTGTAATCCGAATACTTTTTCCATAGTTCCAACCCATACGACGGTGTCTTTCCCGTGGTAAGCTTTTGTGGTAGGGAAGTACAAATATTTATTTTCAATGTTCTTCTCTACGGGGAAAGGATGGAAACTAGTGCTTAGGTAGTTTATTACGTATAGCCCTGGTTGAGTGTACGTGGTATCGCTTGGGCTTAACCCCCGTTGAAACCAGAGATTCCCCGAGCCGATAATACTGTCTATCTTTTCTTCAATAAAGGATTCGCCTTCATATCTAAAGGCACGCACCCCATTCTCCACCCAAATCGTTCCGTTAATGTCTTGATGGAGATTGCCGGTAATTGCCAACTCATTTCCTTTGTTAAAGTAACGGATACTCTGCCCATCATACATCGCTACATAATCCGGGCTGGAAAACCAGATGTTTCTGTTCCTGTCTTCTACAATATCACGAATGCCGCGGGTTTCTTTTAGCCATAAACTGGTGTCTATTTTATGAGATACATCTCCCTTTGGTGAGGCGATATAATCATTTTTGGATGGGAGACAGGAAAAATTGATACTTAATAGGGTCGTAAGAAAAAATAGGCATCCCGAAATTTTGGCAAACTTCATCATTGAGTTTTGGATTGTTCTAATTGCTTTGCTCCGTCTATTGGGCCAAATTCACGATCGCTTACTCTGAATCAGGTCTAATCTCTGGTTGCAGATAAAAAACTATACTCGCGCCGAGGAAGAGTCCAATCACCGAGAAAATAAGGTCATTGGGGTCGTATACATTATTGCCCCCCAGGTTATGAATTTTCAACTCCTGGGTGGTCACGTAAATGGTAGCCAGGCCGATGGCGATCACGTAAATAAGCTTTCGGTTGAGGGTAAACTGCTTACTTAGGTAAAGGCCGAGGCCCGTTAACGTCAGCACCCCGATTACGCCTTCGCACAAATTGGGGAAGGATAACAGAAAAAGCTTGAACAGTTCACCACCGTCATTCGCCAAAACGCCCGGCCGGATCAATTTAGCAAGGACAAAGGGAATAATGACTCCGATTTGGATTCTCGCCAGTTTTTGGATGTCTTGCATGTTGATCTTTGCACCCTACAACCGCGGATCCCTTCGGTACTCGATTTTGTATTCCCTGGGGGGCGTCATCCCCTTGAGGTGTTCCACGAAGTAATCCCACCGTCGGCGCATCATGTAGAAGGTATCCGCGCCAAAGCCGTGGCGGGCATTGGGGAAGATGATCAGGTCGAAATCCTTGTTGGCCTTGACGAGGGCATCCACCACCAGCAGGGTATTGTAGGGTGGGACATTATCGTCCATGCCTCCGTGGGCCAGCAACAGCTTGCCCCGCAAATTCTCGGCCTGCAGCTGGTTGGCCTGTCGTTCGTAGTTGTTGACGCCGTCTACATCTTCCATCCGGCCGATGTAGCGCTCTCCCCAGTCGTCTTCGTAGTTGCGGTTGTCGTGGTTGCCGGACTCGGAAATGCCCACGTCATAGAAATCGGGATAGTTGAACAGTGCCGCCGCGGTGGCAAAGCCTCCGCCGGAGTGCCCCCAAACGCCCACTCGTTCCAGGTCGAGGTAGGGGTATTTCTTGGCTAACTGCTCCATGCCGGCCACCTGGTCCGGGAGGGTGTTCACGGCCATGTCCCCGTAGCAGGCATCGTGAAAGGCCTTGGAACGGCCGGGGTTGCAGCTGCCCTCAATGACCACCACCACAAAGCCCAGTTCGGCCAGTGCCTGATGGTCGCCCCGGCCGGTGCTGAAGGACCAGGAGCCCACGCTGCCGCCCTGCGGTCCGGGATAGATGTAGTTGACCACCGGATATTTTTGGTCGGGATCCAAGTTGCTGGGCGTAAACATCAGGCCGTATAAATCATACTGGTCATCGGCCGACTTTACGGTAATGGGAGTAGGAGCCTTCCAGAAGGTGGCCGTGAGGCGCGAAATGTCGGTTCTCTCCAGGACTTCCATCAGATTCCCCTTGCGGTCGCGGAGTACGGAGACGGGCGGAACGTTTGGCTGGGAGTAATTATCGACGAAGTACTCGTAGTCGGGGGAGAAATCAATGCGGTGATTGCCGTCTTCCGGAGTGAGCAGTTTCAGGTTTTTCCCCGATAGGTCAACCCGGTAAAGGTGACTGAAGTATGGATTCCGGCCAACTTCCCGGCCGTTTGCCTCAAAGAACAGCACCCCGGCTTCCTCGTCAATGTGCTTGAGCTGCGTGACCACAAAGTCGCCCCGGGTGATCTGCCGTTTCAGCTGACCGGTTTTGGCGTCGTACAGGTAGAGGTGGCCCCAGTTGTCCCGCTCGGAATACCAGATGACCTCGTCGCTACCCTCCAGGTAGTGCCAGTTGATTTCACCCTGGCCGGATTCGTACTGGGTGGCCACTTCTTCTCGTAGGATATCACGGACCTTACCCGTCGTGGCGTCGGCAACCCGAAGTTGCGCTACTTTGTGGTCCCGGGTGGAGGAAACGAAGACCAGTTGCTGGCCACCGTTGATCCACTGGTTGTCGTCAAAGGTTCCCGTACAGGAGATGTCGTCACACAGGGTGCCCCGACGATCGTCGGCGGGCATATCGAGCCGGACCAGCTTCCTCTGCTCCACGTCAATGACCACGCGCTCGATCTGGATGATTTTTTCGTCCTCGGGCAGGGGGTACTTCCAGCTCTTCAGGGTGGGCGCCCCCACGTTGGTGGTCACCAGGTGCATGTCGGATACGTGCCGCTGATCCTGCTGGTAGGTAGCAATCTTTTTGGAGTCCGGCGACCACAACACGATGGGGCGATCACTTTGCCGCCAGCCGGCATTGTCGGTGGCGTAACCGTAATTCTCGACGCCGTCCGTGGTCAGTTGTTGTTCCTCGCCACTGTCTAAGTGGCGCAGCCAGAGGTTCCAGTCCCGGATGAAAACGACCTTGCTTTCGTCCGGCGAAAGGATTTCGGTCCGACGGTCATACTGCGGGGTCGCGTCCCGTTCCGGCAGCATCTCGTTCAGCTTTCCCGGGGAGTCGAAGGTGGTTCTCTTCTTCTCGCCGATGTCGTAGTGCACGTATTCCGCGCCCTTCTCCGCCAGGGTCCGGTACCAAAGCTGATCGTCAGCGACCCAGTTTGCACGAACGTTCATGCGGTCCACCAGCGGGGAGGTGTTGAAGAACAGCTGGCTTTCCGCCCGCTGATAGGTCTCCGCCGTAATTGGGTTTTGGGCGGGGAGGACCAGGGGGAAAAGCAATAAAAAGAAGAGGGGGGCGAAACGTAAATTCATGTGGTGAAGATTGGCGTGGGGTAATCCCGGGGCTGGTTGAAAAATCCGTCGCAAGCCCCAGGGGCTTGCGATGAAACACGGCCTGAAATATACTGTTTTCCGGTAGTTGTTGGGGGGCAAGCAGCGGAACTGCCCCGGTGGAAACGCTTCGCGTTAATGAATCACGCGCCGCAGCTGGATGTCGTGCGGCTCCACCGGAACGGAGTCCACGATTTGATGGGGAAAGCACACGCCAACCGTCAGTGCTTCGGGGTGGTCCGCCAGAAAGGTATCGTAGTACCCTCCGCCGTAGCCGACCCGGAATCCGTTGTGGTCGAAAGCCAGTCCGGCCACCACCATCAGGTCGTAGGGGCCCCGATATTCCTCGGCCGCTTTGGGGTGGTAGGTGTTGAAAATGCCGGGCTCCAGCTTACCCAAATCCGTCAGGATCAGGTGTTGCATCCGGCGGTTTTTGAGTGTTTTTGGCGCTACGACGGTGAGTCCGTGATCCAGGGCACGCTGCAGAAAGGGCAAAACGTTTACCTCCGACCCCATCGGGAGGTAACTATGGATTACCCGTATTTCCCGGCTCAGGGCCAGCTCCCAAAGTTGCTCACAGATGCCTTCCGACTGAAGTTGCCGCTCCCCGGGCGGGAGCTTGTCCCGCTGCTCTAGCATAAGTTGGCGGAGTTGTTTTTTCCGGGTCTTGGGGTCAATGTCCATGGCTGCTTCCGTAGGGTTGGAGCAAATTTAGCTGCCGATGGACATTTTATTGAGGGTCTCCTGCAGTCGCGTAAGGTCCGTGCAGCCAATGAAAAATAATTCACCCGCCCGGGTCCGGATGGACAGGCCATTTCGGCCGGTCAGGGAATACCGCTTTTCGTGGTTGAAGGTAATGTTTCCTCCTCCCCACTGGGCTACCTCGGAAGTCCGCACGATGGCGCACTTGTCGATTTCCTCCCACGAAATGGAATGCTTCTTTTCGTGGAGGGGCGATAATTTAAACTTGACGTTCTTTTCCGTGACGACCACCTTCAGCTTCAATTGGGTGAGCCACCAGATCAGTCCGCCGATGGCGGCGGCCACACTAAACAAAAAGATGGCCCCCCAGATTTTGGGTTCCGGGGCGATCAGGAGACTTGTTCCCCGCACCATCGTGACCACGCCAATTAATCCTAATAGGAGTGGGATGAGTTTATTATCGTATCGCTGGGTTTCCTTGAAATTAACCTTTGTCATGACTGCGTCTATTTGGTAGGGAAACGCTTAAAGTACGAATTTCCCGAATAATTTACACTGAGTTAACATTGAATTAACCTTGCGGAAACGTCGTGGGTCCGGTTAAAGTTGTGCTGTGCCCCGGTGAAGCGTCGCCCGAAATCATCCATAAGCCAAGGGAATTCCGTAGCCTGCGTATCCGAATTTCCTGGCCTTCGGGGAAGAGCCTGGCCCCCCGGTTGAACACGAGGATTTCGTTCCACTGCACCTGTACCGGCTGAGCCGAGTATTCCGCTTCGCTTCACGCTCCGCGCCCAACATCAATCTTTTCTCGTCTATTTACTCCACCAGCACCTCGTCCACGAACAGCCAGCAGTTAGCACCGGGAGCCGGATGCCACGGCGGATTCACGCGCTGACTTTCCACCTCAATGCGCAGGAACCGGGCCGCGCGGGGAGTGCCGGACAACAGGTAATTCCGCACTCCGGGCTCGGTTAATTCGGTGGCTGCGGGGTACTGTCGCCGTTGAAGGGGCGTGAAGGTATCGCCGTCCACCGAACTCGCCACGGATATGGAAAGGGGCAGATGGATGTAGGCCCCCGGGGCATTCAGGGCCCCGATCGTCACGCCGCTGATTTCGTGCACGGCGCCCAGGTCCGCGGTAAGTCGGAGGTCCTTGCCCTCAAAACCCAGCCATTTACCGTCGCTAAAGTCGGTGCTCCCCTTTTCAAGGTCGGCGAGGGTGGCCCCGCCTTCGGCCCGGTACTTTTCGTTGGGCGCCGTGGCCAGATCGATCCGCGCCACTGGAACGCCGGACTTCATAAATACTTTGCTCACCGGATCGCTGTCTTCCCAGCCGTCCATGGCCAACACGGCCCGCACTTCACTGGTCGCCCGCAGGTGAAAGGGACCGGTGTAGACGGGGGAATCTTCCCCCGGCGTACTGCCGTCCAGGGTGTACCGAATCTCTCCCCGCGGCGCCTTGGTCTCCAGCTCGATGAGCAGGGAATCCACGAAAAGTTCCGCTTCGGCCACGATGAGCGGCGCCACCAGCTTCGGACGACCAAACTGGGCGACGTCGACGCCACCGATGACCTCCAGACCCGGAAAATGTTGCTCCCAGAAAGCCCCCTTGATTTGCTCCAGGGGCGTCCGCCAAACGTAGAGTTTTTCCAGCCGGGGCAGTTGCCGGAGGGTGGTAAAAATGGAGGTGTCCACCCGGGTGCCCACCAGATTCAGCACCGCCAGATTTTCCAGGCCAGCCAGTCCCGTTAGGCTAGCAGCGGATACGGCGGTATGGCTCAAGTCGAGGCGTTGCAAATGGGGCAGCTTTCCCAGAACGTGCAGGCGTTCCTTCTCCAGTCCGGTCTTCGCCAGATTCAGTTCCCGGATGGCTGGCCCCACGCGGCGTAAAACGCTCAGGGCATCGGTAGAGAAGCTGTCGGGCTCCGCTACCGCTACCGCAATCCAGGGCGCGTTGGCGCTCAACTTTTCCACCAGGAATCCGCCTTGCCGCAAGCGTTGGATCTCCCGCGGGCTAGGGGCATCAATCTGGGGGGCATTACTGGCCCGCAGCTCGTCCAGGTAGGCGGCTACGGCGGGCGTTTGCGCCAGGCTTTCCAGCCGGGCTTCGTAGCCATCCATGCTGTCCACCCACCAGCGCAGGAAGTTTTTCTCGTTGACCGTCAGCTGCAATTTCCCGCTGGGCGGCATGTGTTGTTCGTCGCCTTTGGGCAGGAAAATCCGCTGAATCAACGGACTCTCTTCCGCCATTCCGGCGACGAGGATTTGTCCGTTTTCACCGCCACGGCGCCAGCCGTTCAGATCGTGCAGCAGCAGTTCTCCCTTGGCTTTTTGGGGGTTGTGGCAGCTCACGCACTTCCGTTCTACGATGGGCAGTACCAACTGCTCAAAGACGTGGGCCTCCTGCAGGTTTTTGGGGAGTGTTTGGCCCCTAATTCGCAGGGGGCGGGTCAGAAAATCTTCTCCGTGCGTCAGGCTCCCGCCCAGGTGGCCCGTGACCGCCACCAGTCCGATCAGGGCCGTGAAGAGGAGGCCGAAAGCACCGCGGTTTTTCCACCGACGGTAAGCCCACCAGACCAGCGGGACGCCCAGGGTGACGGCAATGCCCGCATACTTGTGTCGCTCCAACAACTCCCCTTCGTAGCCGCCGCCGTTGGCGAGTAGTAGTCCTGTGATGGTGGTGGCTAAAGAAGTAGCCAGGCCTACCCCAAGAGCAAAGTTGAAGTTGGGTGGCCGCTGCTTTCGTCCGAGCAACTGCGCGTAGCCCCAGTGCAGATAGACGTACAACAGAATGCCGATGGGCAGGTGCAGCAACAGGGGGTGGAAGCGACCGAAGTAGAGGAGTGCGTCCATGAATCAGCTCAGGATGTCGTGAATCACCTCCCCGCTCACGTCGGTCAGCCGGAAGCGGCGCCCCTGGTACTTGTAGGTGAACTTTTCGTGGTCGATGCCCAGCTGGTGCAGCAGGGTAGCCTGGAAATCGTGGACGTGCACCGGGTTCTCCAGGATGTTGTAGCCGTATTCGTCCGTTTTCCCGTAGGTGATGCCGGGCTTGATGCCGCCCCCGGCCATCCAGATGGTGAAGCAACGGGGATGGTGATCACGGCCGTAGTTCGTATTGGTCAGGACGCCCTGGGAGTAGTTGGTGCGCCCGAATTCCCCTCCCCAAATGACCAGGGTGTCTTCCAGCATTCCGCGCTGTTTGAGGTCCATGACGAGGGCCGCCGAGGCCTGGTCCACGTCCCGCGCCTGGTTTTTGATTGCCGACGGCAGGTTGTCGTGCTGATCCCATCCCATGTGGTAGAGCTGAATGAAACGTACGCCCCGCTCCGCGAGTCGGCGGGCCAGCAGGGCATTGGCCGCGAAGGTACCGGCCTGCATGGACTCGGGACCGTACATTTTGTAGACGTAGTCCGGTTCGCC
This sequence comes from Lewinella sp. W8, assembly GCF_004375085.3. Taxonomy (GTDB): domain Bacteria; phylum Bacteroidota; class Bacteroidia; order Chitinophagales; family Saprospiraceae; genus Neolewinella. The sequence continues at coordinate 180,300 of NZ_SNAQ03000009.1, read as the reverse complement.
GCTGGTGTCCATGATCTCCGGCACGGAGGTCTGCATCCGGTAGGCCATCTCGTACTGGGCGATGCGGCCCGAAATTTCCGGATCCCCGAATTCTTGCTCGTGGCGGTGGTTCAGTTCCGCGACCAGATCGATCATTCTCCGGCGTCCGGCCCGGTCCATGCCCTCCGGGTCCCGAAGAAAGAGGACCGGATCCTTCGCCGCCCGAAACTGTACGCCCTGGTGCAGGGAATGCAGGAAGCCGTTGCCCCACAGGCGACTGTAGAGCGGCTGCCCGAACTTGCGCCCCGTGCCCCGCGACAGCAGTACCGTGAAGGTGGGCAGGTTTTCGTTCATACTGCCCAGGCCGTAGCTCAGCCAGGAGCCGATGCTGGGGCGACCGGATTGCTGGGACCCGGTCTGAAAGAAGGTGATGGCGGGGTCGTGATTGATCGCCTCGGTGTGCATGGATCTGATGATGCAGAGATCGTCGACTACGCGGGCCGTGTGCGGTAGCAGGTCGCTGAGTTCCGCTCCGCTTTCGCCGTGGCGGCGAAAGGGATAGAGCGAGCCGACGAGCGGGAAGGCATCCTGTCCGGAGGTCATGCCGGTCAACCGCTGCCCCCGCCGGATGGCTTCCGGGAGGTCCTGCCCCCGCAGCTGATTGAGCAGGGGCTTGTGGTCAAAGAGTTCCAGCTGGGACGGGCCGCCGCTCTGGAACAGGTAAATCACCCGGCGGGCCTTGGGGGCAAAGTGCAGTTTCCCTTCGGAGAGCACCCCGCTCAGGCGTTGGGCCATGGCCGCGGCGGGGTCATCCGTCGGTCCGGAAGGCGTACACCCCAGCAAGCCGCCGAGGGCGGCGGTGCCCAGTCCGAGGGCGCTCTTGGCGAGAAAAGCACGCCGATTCATCTGGTAAGCTCTCGTTCCGAATTCTTTGTGCATAATCAGGATCGGCTGATGGATTCGTCAAGGTTGTAAATGGCCATGGCCACCAGGGTGTGGGCGGCCATTTCGGGGGCGGGGAGCAAATCCCGCTGGGGAGCATCGCCCGTTTCCAGGAGGCCGACCGCCTCCGCCTCGTCGGTGGCCAGCGCCGCCAGCTCCGTCTGGTAGTATTCTTGGAGGCGGTCCAGGGTTGCCGGATCCGGATGCCGACTGGTGGCCGCGAGGTACATAAAGGTAATCCGGTCCGTCACGGAAGCGTGGCGCTCGATGGACTGATAGGCCAAGTTACGGGCCGCTTCGATCACCTGCGGACTGTTCATCATCACCAGCGCCTGCAGGGGGGTGGAGGTGGTTTCGCGGTTGACCATGCAGAAATCCCGGGTGTTGGCGTCGAAGGTAATCATGTCCGGTGGTGGCACCGTTCGTTTCCAGAAGGTGTACAGTGAGCGCCGGTACTGCTTGTCTCCCCGGTCCATCTCGTAGCGGGCCGTGCTGCCACCCCCGCCGCCGATGACCTCCCGCCACAGCCCCTCGGGCTGGTAGGGCTTCACGCTGGGGCCGCCGACCTGCCGCACCAGCAATCCGCTGGAGGCGAGGAAATGATCCCGGATTTTTTCCGCCGATAGCCGTCTCCGCTCCCCCCGGGCGTAGAGGATGTTTTCGGGGTCGCGGGCCCGTTGGGCTGCCGTCGTTCGGGACGATTGCCGGTAGGTGGCCGAGCTGACGATGTATCGCAGCATCGCCTTCATGTCCCAGCCGCTCTCCACGAAGCGACTCGCCAAGTGGTCGAGCAGTTCCGGGTGGGTGGGCAGCGCTCCCTGCGCCCCGAAATCATCGGGGGTGCTGACGATGCCCCGCCCGAAGCACATCATCCACAGGCGGTTGACCATGACGCGGGCCGTCAGGGGGTTATCGGGGTCGAAGAGCCAGTCGGAGAGGCCCCGCCGGTTGGCGGGGCGGTCGCCGAAGGGAAGCACGCTGGCCGGAACGTTCGGCCGGACTGCCCGCTGCGGGTTGTCGTAAGCGCCCCGGCCCAGGACGAAGGTGGTGCGCGGCGTGGGTTGTTCTTCCATAACCATCAACTCGATGCGCGGCACGGAGTCCAGGTTATTGATGAAGTGCAGCCTTTCCTCAATTTCCCGGGCGGTCAGGGTGATGAAGGGTTCCGGCGTCGCGCCGTAGGTTTCGATGAGGCCCTTCTCGGGAACGTTATTGAAGAAGGCGAACAGACTGTAGAAATCTTCCTGAGAAATGGGATCGTACTTATGGTCGTGGCATTTGGCGCATTCGACCGATAGGCCAAGGAAGGCTTTGCCAAAGGTCTGGGTACGATCCGCGACGTATTCGACCCGGTATTCTTCGGGAATCACCCCGCCTTCCTGGGTGATTTTGTGGTTGCGGTTGAAGCCGGTGGCAATCTTCTGTTCGAGGGTGGCGTCGGGCAGGAGGTCACCGGCGAGTTGGTAGCCGACGAACTGATCGTAGGGCATGTTCTCCCGGAAGGCGTGAATCACCCAGTCACGCCAGGGCCACATCACGCGCTCCAGGTCGTCCTGGTAGCCGTGGGTGTCGGCGTAGCGCGCTACGTCCATCCACTGAGCCGCCATGTTTTCCGCGTAGGCAGGTCCGCTCAGGTACCGATCAACGAGTTGAGCGTAGGCATCCGGGCCCGTGTCCCCCAGGAAGCGGTCGATTTCTTCCGGACTGGGCGGCAGCCCCGTCAGGTCAAAGGCCAGGCGACGAATGAGGAGCTCCTTTTCGGCTTCCGGGCTGGGCGAAAGCCCCGCAGCTTCGATCTTGGAGAGGATGAAGTGGTCAATCCCGTTGCGGACGAAATCAGTTGCCGCTACTGCGGGCAGCGCGGGGTCGGTGAGGGGCTGGAAAGACCAGTGGTCTTCGTAGGCCGCTCCCTGCTCGATCCATTTTTTCAGGATGGCCTTCTCGTACTCCTCCAGCCTCAGGTTGGATTCGGGCGGGGGCATCACGATGGTGGGGTCGGTGGCGTAAATCCGGTCCACCAGGGTGCTGGCCGCGACGTCCCCCGGGACGATGGCAAAGTGATCCTGCTGCTCCCCCAGGGGCAGCGTTGCCCCCGCGGCGTGGGACAGGGAGAGTCCGGCTTCGATCTTCGCCCGGTCCGGTCCGTGGCAGGCGTAGCAGCGATCCGACAGAATGGGCCGGACGTGGTAATTAAAGGAAATGACCTCCGGGATGGACGGTGCGGCTTCGCTGGTGGCCAGGGGATTGCCCGGCACGGATGCCGTGCCGTCGGGGGTACAGCCGGGGAGGATGCTCCACAGCAGCAGTGCTAAAAAAGAGTAACCGGGCAGCAAGCGTCTTGGCATGATCTGGCTTTGCCGGCTAAAATAAAGAATTCGGGGCGGCGAATGGGGTGGGGTGGTGGGTAAGGCTGTAAAGCCTCCCAAATTGCTACCGCAACCAGATCGCCTCACCTTCCAGCAGGGTGAGACCGATAAAGCCCGCCTCGGTATTGTAATAACTGTTGTCCAGATTGGTCACTCCGGGATTGAGGAAACCGTAGTTCTGTACGAGCACATCGTGGTACTGCCGTCCGTTAATTACGGTATCGGGGATGACGCGCATGGAAGAGTTATTCCCCGCCGTAATCGCTCCGTCGTCCGTGTACTCAGTAAACATGTTATTCACCCGCGAAGCGCCGTTGGCGATGATGTCCACCCTGAAATCCAGCACGTCACTGCAACCGCATAACTCGATTCTGATGCTTAAGTTGTTGTTCTCGTTAGCGCCACTGAAGTCAAAATCGAGGGTTTCGTAACAACTTAGCTCGCTCGCCCCGCCGAACGTTTCCATGACGGTAGCCGAAAAGCTGGTACCGTCCGAGGCGTCGAAGGTGAGCACTTGACCATCTTCGTAGGGTACGGCGTCGATCAGCAGTTGGTTTACCGGATCAACGGTTGGACAGGGAATGGAATCGGCGCCGGTCTCGAAGAGCTCACAGGCCGGAAGGAAGAGGGAGAAGAGGAGGAGATGAAAAAATCGGGAAAAGGACATTTTTTGGGCGTTTATGAACTGTCGCGGCCTTGCTGGGACGAAAGAAAGTAGCAAAAATCGCTTCCCGAGAGAGGACCAAGTGATCACTGAGCTGGTGCGCCGACGCTCAGGAGAGTCCGTAATTTCGGGAGTCAGGCTTTTCTCACAAACTCGGATTTTAATCCCATGGCCCCGAATCCTTCAATTTTACAGCTGATGTTGTGGTCGCCTTCTGCCAACCGGATGTTTTTAACCTTGGTTCCCGCTTTAATCGGTTTTGGCGCGCCCTTCACCGGAAGGTTCTTGATGACGATTACGGAGTCGCCATCGTGCAGTTCATTGCCGTTGGCGTCGAGAATTTTCGGCGTTTCGGCTGCTGCCTGCTCGGCTGGATTCCACTGAAAATCGCATTCAGGACAAGCGTATACTCCACTGCCCAGGGAGTAACCGTAGGGTGAATTACACTCGGGACAGGGTTTCATTTCATCGGACATATTTCCTTGCTTTTTTGGGGGCGCCAACCCAAACGTTCGTCGCCCACCGACGCTTGCGTTAGCCATTCAGTTGACTTCAGTAGCGGGCTGATCTTGGCACCGAAGACAGGATAAGGGGCGCAATGTACGCTACTTCCAGGTGCTCTGCGAGTGAACTTTCCCTAAGTCTTACTTGGTTGGATGCCCGGCAGCCGTCACCGAAGCCAGCTTAGCCCAGCGAGGTTATCGGTCTTTCACCAAATATTACGAACAACTTTTCCATGGTTCATGAACCTCCGTATACGAGAACCGTACGTACGGTGGCCCGCCTCCTTAGTCGGGTAAATGTGAGAGGGATAAGGAGTCACTATTGGGTGGCTCCTTACCCTACTCGATTGTAGGTAGTTTCAATTTTTAAACCTACCATCACTAGACTACGAACTAGTTTTTTTTCAATCAAAACCACACCAGATTTTGTGCGAACCCATTACTAGATGCAGGTACTTCTCCTTGTTTTTTTTTATTCAAACTGGGAAAAAATTCCCCTCATTAAATATATTTCTCTAACTTCATTAATGCTGCTGCCAAACTGCGTTTTGGATAGTTAATCCCCCCCTTTTTACAAAGCCATTAATTTCACTATCGTAAGCTCGCACAGCATTCTTATATCATCAAAACACCACACTAAACATGAGCACCGACCCTTATTTAATCATCACCCTTAAAGAAGAAACTACCCGCGGTACTGGCACGACTCGCGGCGGTACGCGAGGAGGCACCCGAGGTTTCAGTCCCTCTTCTAGTACCCGGAGCATTACCTCCATTGAGACCGCCAATCTCAACCCTAGAGAAGCTACTTCCGCCGCGAACGAAAGAAACCAATTGGTGCTGCCAGATCTTTCCATCCGATTGGTCCCGCCGTTTCCAGCAAATGGATCGAACGGTGGAGTCAGTACGGCAGATGCTAGCGATAATACCTGGGGGATTGAAGCCACCGGCGTCGCCAATAGTCGATTTGACGGCAGTGGCGTAAAAGTAGCGGTACTCGACACCGGTATTGTTGAGCATCCAGCCTTTGACGGTCTGAATATCTTAAAAAAGGACTTCACCGATGAGGGCATCGAAGACCTGGATGGCCACGGTACGCATTGCGCAGGCACCATTGCCGGACAACGGATTCTAGGACAACCACGCTTTGGAGTAGCCCCCAATATTGATCAGCTACTAGTGGCCAAAGTAATTCCTTCGGATGGTGGAGGATCCAGTTTGGCGCTTGTGCAGGCCATACAATGGGCCATGCAGAATGGTGCAGACATTATTTCCATGTCCCTAGGCTTTGATCTTCCCGGGGCGGTCGAGGGGATGATTGCTGACGGTTGGCCGGCAGATCTTGCTGCTTCCCGTGCCCTCCAAACCTACCAGGCCAACGTAGAAGCCTTTGCGGCCCTGGCAAATGCCGGCTTTGCCATGGCGGGAGTTGGTGCCGGCAGCTTGATCGTTGCGGCAGCGGGCAACGAAAGCAAAAGAGAAATTAACGATGATTACGTCATTGGCGTAGCGCCCCCCGCTGCGGCTCCCGGAGTACTTTCCGTTGGCGCCATCGGATCTACCGGCTCCTCTTCGACCAATTTCACCGTGGCACCATTTTCCAATACATCGCCCAACCTGTCAGCCCCCGGAGTAGACATTCTATCCGCCTGGATTGGCGGCGGGATGGAATCGATTAGCGGAACGAGTATGGCCACTCCTCACGTAGCGGGGATTGCCGCACTATGGATGCAACAGCTTCGGGAACAAATTGGCATTGTTACACCTGACACCATAAAAAATATGCTGATGGGACGCGCCCGAAATGACGTATTCCAGGGGGGGTGGTCCGCAGTAGATGTAGGGCTTGGATTGGCAATTGCACCGTAATAATGGTGCCGTGAGATTCTTTAATTGAGGCTTGCTTTTTGAGAAGTGGGCTGACAAATGATGATCTGTGGGGACAAATCAGTTACAAGAAGTGCTGGCAGCGCTTCGGACGATAGTGCCGAAGAACGCCACCATGTCAGATATCAAAGCTGGCGAAGCAGTATTGGCGAGTAACCCTGAGTATCAGGGGAAGCCAGATTGGATAGAACTGTGCAATTTATTGGCCAACTTCTACCTCGAGGTGCCCGAAGGAAATCGCCAAGACAATCTTGTGCGAGCCAAGCAGCTGTACGTAATGCTATTAGGACAAGACCCCAGCCTTCACGTTATGGCCAAATCGCTCAACGGACTGGCAAATATTGTTGGGCTTGATTCGGAATCCACTGATGCAGATTTTGATGTCGCCATTTCCAAGCTCAAATCCTTCCTCGTTCGGTATGAAAAAAAGGCAGCCCCCCACCAGATAACAACACTCTTGGGCACCAGCGCCTTTCTGCTCATGAAACGCCCCGGCGGTGATCGCATCGGGGCGCTGGAAGAAGCATTGCAACTGCGAAAGAAGGTAGTGACCATACTGGAGTCTGCCCCTGAACTCTCTTCATCCGCAGCAAGGAGTCGGGCACTCTACAATCTGGCCGCGACTCATTTGGAACAAGAATCTGGGATAAGATCCGACCACATCAATTCTGCGATTTTGCGATTACAGGAAGCACTTCCTATGCGGCCCACCGAAAGTGATCCGCATGGGCGGGAGAAAATCCTCCGTGCCCTAGCCGCTATTTATCCTGAGTGGACCGGTGCTGATTCCCTGGCCCACGCCCGGGCGTGGGCGCAAGCTGCAGCAGCAGAAGCACAGCAATTGGCCAACACCACCAGTTCGGTAAAGGCCCGAGAGCAGGGCTTTGCAAATTTTGACCGACAGAGCTCCGCCTTAGGGATAGAATTTGACGGGCTCGAACAATCTTCTCCTGAGACCATCCACCAGTACCTTACTGCCTTATTATCCAATCACCAAAAAGCCTTGGAGCATTATTCGCGAGAAGATAGGCCAACTAAGTGGGCGGAATGGACGGGAGGAATAGGGAGAATTTTGGCTACCTATTATCTATACCTTCAACAGGATAATTTTCTTCCCGAAGCCTTTGCTTCCTATGAAGCTGCCCTTGAACGCATCACTCCGGATGGTCATCCACGACTATACCAAGAATTGCAGGAACGCATTGGGGAATTGGCCCATGCCGCCGAGGATTGGGAGCGATCCATGAACGCCCACCTTGCCGCCATAGAAATAGGAAATAGCCTCTACCAACTGAGCAAAACGAAGGAAAGTCAGGAGGATGTACTTAAGACAATGCGGGGATATTTCATTTTTGGGGCCTACGCTGCGGCTAGAGGCCAACAACGGGAAGTCGCCGTGGAGCTGGCCGAACGGGGGCTAGCCCGCGGATCCGTTGAGCAGATTCTTGCCGCCGAGATTGAATTGACCTCTCTGCCCGAAAAGGTGGTAGAAAAGGTTAGAGCCGCCAGGAGTCGGGTGTCTGAATTGGAGAGACAGCTAAGAACCGAAGGCACTGATTCCATCAGGGAAGTAACCAATAAATTATCGGACTTCGTGCAACGTTCTCCTGACGATTTATCCCTTCGTATTACGAAGGATCCCAAAGGCGTGGTGGATAAGGCGGCGTCGGCGAGGATCGAGTTAGGAAACCAGTTGGCCGAAGCCCGCAAAGCGCTTCGCACGGTACTGGCAGAAGCTCAGGCGCATGCCGGCACGCTTCCTACGACTGAACTTTCGGCAAAAGACATCTCAGCGTTTGCCGAAAGTGTAGGTTACCCGATAATTTATCTACTAGCAACCATGCACGGGACCATGGCACTCATTGTGTCGCCCAATGGTCTAATCTATACCTTGAGCATTTCGGGTTTTGGCAGCAGGGAAACCAATATTTTGTTACACGGCAACGAAGAGCTCCCAGGATATCTTCGAGCCGCGATTTATGAAGAAGTCGAAGATCTTCAGGAGTCACTAAATACCTGCGTTCCGTTACTCGGTGGGATAATTTCGACAATTACGGACACGCTCAATAAAATGGGCCACGCAGAAGCAGCGCTCATTCCGTTGGGTTCCTTAGGCCAACTGCCCTTGCACGCCGCCACTTACGAGTCCAACGTAGTTTTTCGCATGCTGCCCAGTGCCAGGGTACTAGCCCCCTTACTTGCTAATCGAACAAACGCCTCCTCCGGCAGGGAACCCACCTTATTTGCCCTAGCTCCTCCCGACCGAAAAGATGAAGAAGAACTCCCCTACGCCCTGGTTGAGACATTGGTCACCGCAACACAATTCGAGGGCACCGGTCATGGGGTCAAATTAGCCGCCAAAGGGGCCAAAAACGATGAGTTTTTTGCGGCAGCCTCCAGTTCCACTCATCTGCACCTTGCGTGCCACGCGAAGTTTAGTCCCGCCGATCCACTCTCGTCAAGAGTGGTCATTGGAACGGACAATGAGTTGATCCTCGAAGAACTCATTCATCACCAAGGAGATTTAAGTGGCGTGCAGCTAGCCGTACTCTCTGCTTGTCAAACCGCGATTAGTGACGCCGACCTGCCCGATGAGTCCACCGGTTTCCCCAATGCGTTATTAACGGTTGGCGTACAAAATGTGGTCACCACCAGTTGGTCGGTGAATGACCTGGCAGCCTTGTTTTTCTCCCATCATTTCTACCAACAAATTGACGCAGGAAAGAGTGCCGCGGAGGCCACCGCAGTAGCCAATAGGTGGTTAAGCACCCTTACCGCCGAAGAGCTTGCCGCAGAGGCCAAACAAATGCAATCGTCCATCCCGGCCGACGACTTTACTGCCCAGAACAGCATTAACCAGATAATTGCCCACTATGGTTTATCGCGCTCGCAGCGTCCTTTTGAGGATTGGATACACTGTGCTGCGTTTTCTTGTTATGGGTTGTGAGGGAGGAGCTTTGGGGGGGGGGGGAGACTTTAGTAAGGGGGGGGTAGCGTTGTGGGAGGTATTTTTTTTTAACATTCAACATAGTGTAGCCTTCCCAAACTTTGGACAGTCTCAAATTAGACAATTTCGGGGTGTTTGCTACCCGTAGACAGCCCCCCTTGGTCCGGGATGCGATCGTGCAAGGCCGCGCCGGCCCTTAAGGGCGGCGCGTTCATTTTAGCCTTGCTCGACTCGACAGACCGGGCAAGATCCTGGTCGCAGGAATCGGCAAATACCTTCGGAGGTAACCCACCGTTGCCCGCGTGCGGATGGTAGGTATTATAATCGTGGCGGAAGCGATCGGCGATGATGTTGAACTGTTCGTAGCTATCGAAGAGATAGGCGTCGAGCACATCTTCGCGGAAGTGTCGGTTGAAGCGTTCGATGTATGCGTTTTGCGTTGGTTTACCCGGTTGAATGTAGAGGAGTTCGATCCGGTGGGCGACGGCCCAGTCGGTGAATGCAGCCGAGGTAAACTCCGGTCCGTTATCTACGCGGATGCGCTTTGGATAGCATCTCCGCTCTTCGGCAATACGATCCAGGGTACGGATCACGCGTCCGCTCGGATAGCTCAGGCTACCTTCGCAGCAGAGCGCTTCTCGATTATAGTCATCAATAACGTTGAGCACGCGTAACTTGCGGCCGTCTTCCAGGCTGTCCGACATGAAGTCCATACTGTAGGTATCGTTGAGCTGTGTAGGCTCTTGCAAGGGCTGAGGGTCCCGACTCGGCGGGCGGCGCTTGACTGCTCGACGTTTGACCAAACCTAGTTTGCGATACACGCGCAGGACGCGCTTACGGTTCCATAGAAGGCCTTCTTGCCGGATGCGCCCATAGTACTCGTCAAAGCCTCGTGTGGGCATCCTCCGAGCATAGCTGCGTAGTATGTCCTCAACGACGGAGTCGTCGCGCTGCGTGCGATAGTAGCAACTCGAGCGTGCCAGACCCACCGTACGGCAGATCATACTCAGACTAGCTTCGTACTTGTCTTTGAGATAACTCACGAGTGCACGTTTGGCAGAAGGCCCTACCACTTTTTTCCCAGGGCGTCTTTCAACATGGTGATCTGGAGCGCCTGATCGGCGAAAAGCTGTTTAAGCTTGCGGTTCTCTTCTTCCAACTCTTTGAGGCGCTTGAGTTCGCTGCTCTCCATGCCGGAATACTTTTGCCGCCAGTTGTAAATCGTACCAGCCGACACGCCCAGTTCGCGCGCCAAGTCGCTGACCGAGACACCCTGCTCGTTGCGTTTGAGCGCAGTAATGATCTGCGTCTCGCTAAATCGGTTCTTTTTCATAACAACTCGAATTTAAAGATTTTCAAAAAAACGAGCTGTCCAGTTTTTGGGGAAGGCTACAAATTCCTGCTATTCTAAAATCCATGCCATCTTATCGAGCATTTTTGAATGATCTACCAACCAAACTTTAAAGCTGTCTATTGTTTCAACGTACAAATATTCTCCGTCACCAACGAATTTTGTAGTATATGCAAAATCTTTACTATTTCTTACTTCATTTATTAAAGAGCCTTCAAAATTGTAAATTCTAGTTAAACCATCATAACATGTTGTTGCGAACATCTTTCTGCTTAAAGAAGTATCGAAATTTTCTTCATCATTGCAATTAGCATCCTGCCTTTTCAAGGTAGTAATTATTTTACCTTTACCATCCCATAAACAATAAAGACTTGGCAATTCACTATACAGGCCTATAAATAAATTATCTGGCAAAATTTCATCAATAAAAAGCATTCCATCCGATTCATATTGACTCAATAATTCAAATTCAATGAAATCTCGCCCACCATTGCTCCATATCCTAGGTGCAGTGATATTTTCAGTATAATATGGAAAAGTTATAATTCTGTCTCCAAACAATCTATTAAAAAAGTCATGTTCACTAGACATAAATACTAATTCAAAGGATGAATCTATAAATCTCAGCTCATCTGAACAATCATTTCTCATTGGTAAAACACCAATAAGATTGCCAGCATTTTTTGCAATACCACAGACAGTTAAATCGGGAACCTCGAAATCTGTATTGTCTTCCATCTTCCACAAGTCGGTGTAATAGTTTTGACTTGCATCCTGAAAGACAATTCCGAGAACTGTTTTGTTAAGCAATGAGACTATTTGTATAAAATCCAAATCTTGTTGGGAAAGTGGAATCTCAATTGCTTTTCCTTTAGAAATATTGACCAAGAATCGCCGTTCGTCAATAAAATTTAGAAGCTTAAAGTTTCTATCAATACTTTCGAAGTCTTGATAAGTTCTTGATGAAACATGGTTTACTGAAACTGCACTCTGTCTATTAAGTGCATTGTCATAAAATAGTAAATTTATATGACCATTGGTACTTTCGATTATTGTAAGTTCACCGTCATGAAAAGAAAAATCAATTATGGAATCAGTCCTATTTGTTGAATAACTCCATATTATTGCTTTACTATTGATATCGAATATTTTTAGAGATCCATTATAATAAGCACCAATTCTTTCAAATTCAGAATCTACCCTATAATAATTTGTGTTTGAATATTCAAATAAGTTATCCTTCAGAATGACTGGATCTCCATTGAAATCTTGTATTTTTATCCAATCATTGATTTTGATATTTTCTTTACCGGATTTGATTAGGTTATTACTCCTAATTATATAATTTTCAGTTAGGTCCTGTTTGTGAGAAATGGTATCCGATATGATTAATCCGATTTTATTCCATTCCCATATTATTGAGTTTCCATCTCTCGACAATAACCAAATTTTTTCATCAGATAGAAACAATGCCTTTTCAATAAATGCATTGCTTTGATTATATGTACCGACGATGTGTCCATACAGGTTTATGACTTGTAAGGTATTATCAGAATTTCCCGAAGACAGCAATATAAAATCTTCTTTTGGCGAGATATCATAAAAGTCGATTTCATCGAAGTGACGATATTCTGATATCTTTTTTAATTCAGAATTAAGTATCAACAGAGTTGAATCAGAAGACACGACAGATATTTTTTTATTTTCAGAGCTCTGCATATCATATATTTCTCTATCCATCTGAATTGAATTCAAATAGATTTGCTTATATGGATCATACTGAACAAGTTTGCCTGAGTTTTCATTATAGAGGACAATTTGACTTGAATCTTCAAGATAATATGGACTATCATAAATGGGCATGCCGTTGCTTGGGCCGATCGAAATTTTAGAAGTAGAGTATGTTACGGTTGCATTATCGAAAAAGATTACAAAGCCTCCTTTAATTGCAACAAAATTATTAAGAGTTCCCAATTTTGATTTATCGAGTGGAAGCCTCCTTTCTATACCCTCTGAATTTATAATTATTAATTCTTCACTTTCTAACAAAACAGCGAATTTATTTGTATCAAATGCTATGATATCTGAAATATTGGATCCCCAGCTGAAAGACCTTTTGGATCCAGCAATATTAAAAACTATAAGTGTGTCACTTTCGGAAGATGTTGTTATAATATAATTTCCGTAAAAAAAAGGATCCTTGGTAGGATTCCCTAATGACTGAGCAAGATCTAATTTAGATAAACTATTCTCTTGATAATTCCAAAGGTAGAACTCACCAATGCTATCCTCCATAACAATACTATTTGAACCTTCATGGTAATAATCAAATAGTAAATCACTTGAATAAGGCACTTGATATAAAACTGGGTCAAAACTAAACTGACTTGAAATTAAAGAACCATCATAGTTGAAAATGGATATCCCCTCATTTTCCCAAACTAGGATATTTTGTCGGTTTTTGGAAACCCAAAAATCGACTGACCCCGGTAGTATTATATCATACAGATTGGCTTTCCCAGTTGATAGCTTGGAGAGACTGTAAAGCAGTTGAGAATTCTCTTTATTATCAGCATATAAATCCGACAGTATTCTTAAAGCCACAGAGCCATCACCCTCTAAGATTAGATTATCAGCCTCATAAATTGAAGAAGTTGTCAAAGCAGATTTTCTTTCCTTGTTTGCATAGATTCCTAATCCAGATATTATAGCAAAAGCCACAAAGACCACTGACCAGACTTTAATAGTATTCCAGCGTCTTTGATTTTTGCTAGCATTTACGAAAGAATTCTCTTTTCTATTTAGCGAAAGGGGTGATTCTTCGATCAGTTGTAGGTTTGCATTATTATGCCAAAGGAATTTGGATTTTATTTTATTCCGCTCAAAGTCTAGTATGGCATTACCCAGTCGAGAATGAAGCAACAAATTTTCAGCTTTTATTTCCTTGATCCACCCTTGCATCATTCGCCAAGTCCTAACCAAAGCATCATGACTGGGTTCATAATAAACCTGATCTTCGAAATCTTTTCTCGCATTGATCAATCGCTTGTCTATTAGCAGTTTTAAAACTCTAGCAATGCGCACATTTTCCTCCTGTGAATCAAACTCTAATTCGTAACTGTAAACACGCTTGCCGGCAGTTTCTCCTCCTGAAATTGAGACCATTCGCAAAAGCAGTTTACACATTGTCGCTTGTTCTTTGGTGACCTTTACCGCTTTTTCACCAAGAGATTGGTAAGTTTGATCAGCACTAGTTTGTAGCGCTCCTGTCACTCCTCCCAAATTGACATATTCAGCTTTCGAAATATTGCGAAATAGATCGTCTTTGCAATTTTCAAATAATTGCTCCATTGTAAAAGAAAGAAGTGGTAAGGATCCTGGGTAATGAATGACCTCGTCAATTATTTCATCGACCAGATTTATCGGCTGAAAGAATCTACCTACTCTTAATGCGGGCGTAACGATGATCTCCCTCAATTCTTCAGTACTAAAAGGTGGAACTAAGTAGCGTCCTGATTGCCATTTTTTTTCTAACACCTCGGGTATGCCTAATTGTTTTTCAAAATCAATTCTGACAGTAACAATAATTTTTTTGCCCGAAACGATATTTTTTTCTATTGATTTCCAGAACAGTAAAGACTCTACTTTGTTTGATTGAGTTACTAATTGTTCGAGTTGATCGACTATTAGGATGTCATATACACCTATGTTATTTAGCTCCTTCAAGGGCCTCCTACCAGGTTCGATGATCTCAACCTGTAAGTTTTCTGAAAGCCGCGGAACAATTCCAGCTTTTACCAAAGATGATTTTCCAATTCCAGAAGCACCAATTACAACAGTTAAAGCCTCATCTTTAATCTTTTCAAGTAATTCAACAATAGTATCTTTTCTTCCAAAGAATAGTGGCTCGTCACTTGTATCGTATGCACCCAAGCCTTTGTACGGATTTCTAAAATGAATAGGATTTAGGTCATCAGGATTGAACCCATCCATAAAAAATAAGAATTCACCATTATTATGTTTTTTAAGTGGATAAAGTCCTGCATTCTGTTTGTTATTGTTTTTATTAGAGATGACCGTTAAGCGGTTCTGAACGTAGGTAAATAATTCGGAAGTTGTGATAACCTTGTCAGGATTTAAATCAGCCTCACCTTTCAGTCCATCTAATATACATTTGGCGAAAGGAGAATGATCGGCCCCAAGACCATGGTCTATGAAATCCAATGCGGATTGATTTGGAGCAGTTGATGTAAGCACCTGCCAAGATGGACTTTCTATAAAATATTTATAATGTTGTATTGACAGTTTATTATACAGCAAAAAATTAGAAGCGCGGTAGCGTGAAGCCCATCGAATAGCACCTCCAAAACAACAATCAAGTAATAGCAAAAGATGTTTTACTTCCAAATTTCCCAGGCAGTCGATCATCTTTTCCATGGAATACCATGAACTTTTATTCCAGGGCACACCGTTAGAAGGTATCAGATAACCGTTTATACCGTCCTCACTATTCTCGGCAAAACCATGACCGGCAAAATAGACTAGGACTTGTGCGTTATAGTTTACACCTCCTAAACGATCAGGTATGTGTTTTCCGAAATAGTCCTTGAGTGTATCAATATTAGGATTTTCACATAAATCAACCTCAAAGTCAAACTCTTTACTCAACAAATCTCCCAGAGCTCGAATATCGTTTAAGGGGGTACTAAGGCTGTTCAGATGCCCATAGTCTTTTACGCCAACTAAAAAAGCATATTTTTTCATATTATTTTCAGGCATTTGTAAGGTAATTCATTATGACTTTTAGACTTGAACGCTCATCATAATAATTGATATAATGAGCGTCTGCATCAGAGACTGTTCCTGGCATTGATAAATCGGGAAACAATTTCATTCTTTCAACACCTAGCGCTATACCATTCGGAACACCTCTGGAAAAAAGCTCACCTCCAAGCTTGTATAGCTTATCCAACAGTCCTTTACCAGATAAAGTATTATTGAGGTATTGATCCAAGTTTCCAGCTACAACGGTGTATTTAACACCTTCGATTATACCTATATTTAAGTTACTTAAGAAATTGAACGGCTTTCGTTCAGCCACCAAGGTGCTTATGTTATTTTCCTGGCAGTACTGTAACTCGCCACCATTGTGATAGCCCTTATCGGTTAGTACGATGATGCTGTCTTCCCGATATAAACCCAATGCATTGCAACTATCAACCGCTAAATCGCCAAGCGCATTGATGTCACTCTCATTGGTTACTTCATGCGCTACAATCAAATTATCCTTGTCGTCTAATACCTGCTGGACGTTATATCCGACCTCCACGATATTGCGATGAAGCGGTAAGGATCTCGTATCTGGATCCGTCAACCTAATCTGGGTCTCACCCGAGTCTTCCAAGGTTTGATCCAAGCGTTCATACCCCAACCTGCGCTCGTCCAGCTTCTTCAGTAGTTTATCTACTGCTGGCCTTGTCTCTTGCTGGGTCTTTTCATCGGCGGCTTCCCAGTCCTGAAGGGCTTGTTCTATTTGTACATCAATACGATCCAGATGCCGCTTGAACTTTTTCCTATTGAAGTTACGTTTCATGGAGTTCTGGGCTCGGATCTTGGTGCCGTCAATGGCAAAAGTCTCTAAACCTAACATCTCCCAATCTTTCAACAACAGCGGATACTGACGAAAGACATTCTTGAGTGCCTGAGGGTGGTCCTTGCGGAAATCGGCAATCGTATGATAGGCAGGCTCCAACCTACCGGTTAGCCACATCAACTCGATATTGACCCTGCAAGCTTTCTCTAACTTCCTCGACGATCGAATCCCGTTCAAGTAGCCGTACAAATAGATTTTAAGCAATACATCCGAAGCATATCGGCTTCTGCCCTGACTTTTGACTTGCACAAAGCCTAAATCCGCTAAGTCTAACTGGTCTACAAAGGCTTTGATGACCCATACCTCATTATCTGAGGCGATCATCTCCTCTAGCGGCGTGGCAAATAGACCATACTGAATTACGTCCTGGCCTTGTTTTCTAGGCATTCTAGGCGTTTTCTGATTTTAGTATATAAGATAAGAATTTTCGCACAGTCTGACGGTTAGTACATGCGGCGTGCGACGTTAGGAGCATGATCGTCATGTACATTGTGTGTGCCTGGAATGCATATCCTTCGCTTTAAAGATAGCGAGTTTTCTAAGTGGTGCAAGTCCACTGGTAGCGAGTTGGTGAAGCTACCTAGCAAGCCGCAAGGGCGCGTGAGGCGACTCCGGGTCTAAAGTAAGCGGGACTGCAGATACTGGTACGGACGAACAGGAACCGTATAAGAGGCTTTCCGAAGCGGTCAAGGCAGCACATCATGTCAAAGGCCGTAGCCAACAATCTCCGGAAAGTAGATGCGGCCGCGATCAGTAGAAAGAGGATGGCTTACGCCTGGTCCCGCTCCCGCATGGGCGGCTGGGCCATCGCGCAATCGCCCATCATGGGTACTACGGTCACCGAAGCCAGGTTAGCCCAGCGAGGTTATCGGTCTTTCACCAAATATTACGAACAACTTTTCCATGGTTGATGAACCGCCGTATACGAGAACCGTACGTACGGTGGCCCGCCTCCTTAGTCGGGTAAATGTGAGAGGGATAAGGAGTCACTATTGGGTGGCTCTTTACCCTACTCGATTCTATGTCGTATTCATTTTTTCAAAATACCATCCGTTTTTGACGAGAAACTCATCTTTCCTTTTTCTTGCATCATCTATTTCTGTTGGTTCCCATTTTTCTTTCATAGCATCGAAAACATAATTTAGTGAATTGCCTTGAAAACACAAATCGATTTCTTCTTGAAATCTACTATCTTCAAAATAGATTTGCATTTCACCACCAAGTCGTTTTGTTGTTTTTTTTGAAAATTTATGAACTTCTTTCCAATATGTTTTACAGAGTGCGTATTGCCTTTTTAAATCCTCTTGATACTCTTCTTCAAACAAATTCCCTTTCCAATATTTATATCTGCAACCATTATTGAAACTGAGGGTTTTTCCGTGAATGTTTATCTCTGAGCAAAATTTGAAATTCGTCATAATCCTTACCTCTTTCCATCTTATGAAATTTTGTTCCAAGTAATCTAACGCTACAAAATATTCGATTTGATTAGGGTTCTCGTGTTTGTTTTTCACTTCGTTAGATTGATAATTTCCGTTTTTGATTTTCACATTAAAAATAGATTGGAATTGATTTACAACGTCTTCACCAGAGTTGAATTTGAGTTTATGACTTCCAATTATTTCTAATAGACTTCCCATTTTTATTTTTTCTTATGACATAGAACGTGAGCGCCAACGTCAGCCGCGATAGCGGTTGGCGGTGGCGCATTGTTCATGACCATTCAGCCAAGGCCTTCCCAAACATAAGCTTTTTCCCGATACTTCGGGATGCGTAATCCATTGTATCCTTATCTGAATCGAATGCAGGAGTTTTGCCTACTGAATACCCAGCGAAGGCAGCAGTATCTATATGCTCCATTCACTTCCTTTATCCGGAACAGTCCACTTACCTTCATACGGACCATTGGGTTGATCGTCGGCCTGATGCGCAAGTCAACGGCCATCGAGTTATTTGACTTTTTTGCAGGTTTAAACCAGAAGGCGGTGACCAAGTCCGCATTTGTGCAACGCAGGCAGTTCATCAAACCACAGTTTTTTAAAGACTTTTTCCTTCATTCGGCCAAGCAATTTTACGCCTGCTTTTCCCACCATCACACTTTTCGAGGGCTCCGCGTTTTTGCCGTCGATGGCACTGGGCAGCGGCTACCCAGGGAACCCTGGATTGGACAGGCCTTCGGCTATCATCTTAACCAACATGATCGAGTACCCTCCACTCGGATATTGGCCACCTTTGACCTACTGAATAAAATCATTTTTCGCATCGACCTCCATACTCAGAAAAGTGCGGAGATCACCCACGCCTACACCAATGTGGCAAAGCTACCCAAGGAGGCGATCTACGTGTATGACCGTGGATTTGATGGCTACGGCTTGCCGTTTCTACATCGCCGCTACGGCTCTCACTTTGTCATCAGAGTAAAGAAAGGACTTTCACCGGATATAAGAGGCTTCGTCAAAGGGTCTGACAAAGAGCAGGTTATCAATGTTGTGCTAAAAGATCGTGCGTACCGATCCTTACGTGACCTGGGATTAGCCCCGGAATGGAAAGCGATCTTTCCCGTTCGGCTGGTCAAGGTCATTTTACCCTCCGGAGAAATCGAAGTCCTCATGACTAGCCTTATGGATCGTAAACGCTTCCACTATAAGCGGATTGTCGAGCTCTATGGATGGCGCTGGGGTGTAGAAACTGCCTTCCACAATCTGAAGTCCTTTTTGCAGCTCGCACTGGTCTCCGCCTACACTCAACCTGGAGTGGAGCAGGATATCTGGGCCACTTTCTGGAACTATAACATCAACAGTGTCCTGGAATTTTCGACCGAGCAGCAGGTCCAAAAAGCAACCGAAAACCGCCAATATTTCTACCAGATTAACCGGAATGTGGCCGCCGGTTTAATCAAACGGTGGATACCAATTTTCTTCTGCTCTTCAAAGAGTAAATGGCGGGCTAAAACAAAGGTGCTTAAGGAGCAAATCTGCCGCCATCTCGAACCCTACAGACTCCGCCCAAGCCGCGTCCGAAAACGCAGACTCATCAGGGCACAAGAAAGACATATTTACGAATCAAATTATCGCAGTACGTTCTAAAAACGATCAAGGATAATGGCCTCCCGCGAGCTGCTACGCAGCTGGACGAAGTCGTAGTGCCTCAAAGTTAATACTCGCTCACACCTCCCACAAGTCCTTGATTATAGCTCATTTGTCAGTAGCCTAAAATGGCTCCGAAATGGCTTAGCTTAATGGGTTTGGCGCTGTGTTGGCTGCAGATCAAATTTCATATAACTTAACAAAGTTCACAACTATTCTTTCTTATTAAACCATCTATTTGCATATGGATATAAAATTGTACTTAAAGACCCTAAAAACACTAAAGCAATACCAGCAATAAGTATCAAATATTCATAATCTTGATCTTTTTCATCAGTGATAAAATTGACACTAATCGCGATTAATAAAGAACCAATGCTATTGCTAATCAATGCAAGTATCGCAATAAATGGTGTTGTCCGGAGATACTCTAAACTCGCTCGTAAATTTGCAGTTTCTTCTCTTGACTTTTTTAAATCTTTAAGTGTAGTATTATGTCTATTGACCAATTGCTTGATTGCCACCTCATTTTCAAGGAGGTCATCTATCACTATTCTATTTAAAGATCCCCCCTCGTAAATGCTCATCTCATTTACTTCAGGTATTTGCGCTTTATTTTCTCCGTTCATACCTATTTTTTTTCTCCTAACAACCAAGAATAATGCAATAAGTGTCCGCCGGTGCCATTATTCCCATTTAAAGAATAAGTTCTATAATTAAAATAAAGGTCTCTTCCATTTAAGACTCCAAATTTAACTGGATCTACAAAGCCAGCTCCTAGATCTTGGTCATGGTTAATAAGAAGTATTTCTATACCATTTTCCATTCCTTCAATACTTCTTCCTTCATAATGAGGAGTTTCTCTATCTGGATCTTTGATGAACACAAACCTATAAGTCAACCCATTGAATTCAAATGTTATAGGTTCATTTAGGACTCCAACAATTGTTCCACTCGAAAAAACCTCATAGGGTCCAATACTAATTTTCATAATAATTTAATTTAGATACTTTAATTAAGAATACAGATCATTATCCCATTTCTTTCAAGTAAGAGGCACGCTTTAAATAAGTTTACTGCAAAATACAAACTTCAAGAGGATACATATAATTCTCGCGCATTTTTTTAATTATAGCCTCAAGTACAAATTCATTTATCCGATTATTTCTAATTGCTTACCAACTATCAAAATCCTAAGTAATAGTATTCAAGCAATTCTTCAATTTAATAGATTCACAATAATTAGCATCCATTTCTAAAATTAACCAGCCACCAATTTAAAACATTTAAATATTTATATCTACAAAATACCTCATTCAAAATACATTATGCTTTATATTTAAAGTGTGACTAGTAGACAAGTCTATATTTCAACAAATATAGCATGATTTGCAGCCAACATTAAGCCAGGTATCCGCCGCCACGCGCAGCGTGGATGGCCGGGTCCACCTGGTCGTTGAACGAAGCCGACTTTCTATGGGGATGCAATGGTTGGAACAGGGTTGATGAGGTGATTAGTTGATGGGTGTTTTCAGCTTTAAGGTAGGGTTTTTAGGACTAAAAAATCAAATGCCAAAAAAGCTTTCTGGTCAAGGACCGCAAAGCATGCACACGGTTATTCCCGTAGCGGAACACTACGCGGTCGCGGAAGCAGGAACGGTGGGAATAGGTGTGGGCAATCGGGTTATCGGGTAAGGGGGTGAACGCGGGGGGATCAGGAAGTCCACCACGACGAGCGGGCCGCCGCAGATGCTGCACTGGTTGGCCGCCTGGCCGGTAACCTCTTCGGATAATTCCCGCCAATTCAGTTTGGCACCTCGCTGGAGGATGCTGCCCAGTAATTGATGGCACTTACGGAGCCGCGTCGTTCTGTTCCGGGTGGCCAGGATGCCGTAGTATCGAACCTTGCAGAAGCCAGAGGGGGCTCCATTTCCCTGATAGCCTTCCAAAAAAAGAACCGAACGGCCCTCCGCCATCCGGTCCTCCCGCCCCTAAAGGGCTTTCCTGATTAATTCAATCCTTCTATCCTTCAATCCCTCCGTCCTTCCATCATCCAATCCTTCCCTACTCCTCGACCACCTTCTCCGCGCTGCTGACCGCAGCGACGTTGAAGACCCCCAGGATGGGTTCCTCCGTCGCAACGTTGATGACGTTGCTGGGGGAGTTGGCCACGGGGATGCCGAAGATGCCGTTGTCGCCGTTGGTGATCTGGTCGCGGGCGATGGAGAGGAAGGCGAAGGCCTCGGTGCTGATGGACCACAGGTCCACCTCCACCTTGTCCCCGTCCACGAGGGGGATGGGGGCGCCGTTATCGTCCAGCTTGTTGATGCCGAAGCGGATGGGGAAGATGAAGGCAATGCCGTCGGTACCGCTGCCAGCGTCGAAGGTAGCGTCGAAGGCGATGTTGATCTCCTGGGGGCGCTGCAGCAGGGTATCGTTGATGGTGCTGCGGATGAAGTAGGTGTCGCCGATGCCGACGAAGTCGCGGGCGTACACCTGGGCGTAGAGGCCCTCGTCCAGGGCGAGGGATTCTTCCTCAAACTGGATGCTGATGGAATCGATCACCGGCACCCGCTTGAGGGGCGCCAGGGCCGCGTACTGCTCTTCCCCGCGCTGGATGCCGAGGCCGAAGATTTCCCCGACTTCCCCGAGGGTTTCCCCCGGAGCGGGCGTCCAGACGTACTGCCCGTTGGTGGTGTGCTCGAAGACGAAGCAGTTGCTGCCGATCTCGGTCTGGCACACCACCACCTGGGCGTCGGTGACGGTGGTGGGCAGGCGGTTGTCGAAGAAGTCCTGCGTCAGGGTCAGGTTGATCGTCTGGGGGACGGACTCGTTGGTGAGCCAGGCGTCCACCACCAGTTGGGGCTCCTCGAAGCTGGAGGGCAGATCGATGGTGTCTTCACAGCGGAGGAAGAGCAGACTCACGGCCAGAAGTGGCAATCCGAGACGGACTATGTTGATGATGTTTTTCATGGCTTTACCCATTTTTCTTGGCACCCGCGCTATGTCGCCCAAAAAGCGGCCGCGGGTGGAGGTGTTTACTGGAATTTGAAGTTGTAGCTGATGCTGGGGATGATGCTGCCCACCACGCTGAGGCGGATGGCCTGGGTGTCGACGGGCTGCCCGACGAGCGGCCGTCCCTCGACCTGATCGCCGAAGACGGTGAAGGGGTTGCGGCGGGCGTAGAGGTTGTAGACCCCGAAGACCCAGGTGCCCCGCCAGCGCTTGTCGGCCTTCTCGGGGTTCGGCTTGATCGTCACCGAAAGGTCGAGGCGGTGGTAGTCCGGGATGCGGAAGTTGTTCCGTCCGTCGCCGTCGTTGTTGGGCACGAAGTAGCCCAGCTGGTAGTAGCCACTGGTGGCCAGCGTGAGCGGCGTGCCCGTGTTGTACACGAAGGTGGCGCTCAGCTCGGTCCGCTCGCTCAGGTCGTAAAAGCCCGTGATGTTCAGGTTGTGGGTCTGGTCGAAGCGGCTGGGGTACCACTCGTTGTTGTTCACGCCCTCCACCAGCCGTTCGGTGCGGGAGAGCGTGTAGCTGACCCAGCCGTTAAAGCGTCCCTTGACTTTCTTGAATTGCAGCTCGGCACCGTAGGCCCGGCCTTCACCCACCAGGACCTGCCCCTCCACGAATTCGTTCAGCACCAGGTCGGCGCCGTCGACGTAGTCGATCAGGTTGTCGAAGTCCTTGTAGTAGCCCTCCAGCGAGAACTCGTAGGCATTGTCCTTGAAGTTGCGGAAGTAGCCCAGGGCAAACTGGTCGGCCAGCTGGGGATCGATGTTGTTCGTGCTGGGCGTCCAGATGTCCAGCGGGATGGAGGCCGCCGTGTTGCTCAGCAGGTGGATGTACTGGGCGGTGCGCTGGTAGCTGGCCTTCAGGGAGCTGGCCGGATTGAGCTGGTACTGCAGCGACACGCGGGGCTCCAGGTTGAACCATTCCTTGATCACCTCGCCGCGTTCGGTGGGGGTGATGCCGGTCAGGGGGCGCGCCAGTCCTTCGGCGGGGGCTTCCCCGAAGGTGTAGAGGTTGCGGCCGCCCAGGTAGGCGAAGTGGGAGAGGCGCAGGCCGTAGTTGAGCTTCATGCGCTGCTTAAAGATACTCTGCTCGTTCTCCAGGAAGATACTGTTTTCCAGCGCCCACTGATTGGTGATGCTGATGTTGATCTCCTGTCCGTCGCTGACCGCCACGGCGTTGGCGGGCTCGAAGCGGTAGTAGATCGTCTGTCCGCCGAAGCGGACGACGTTGTCGGGGTTGATGAAGTAGCTGAACTCCGGCTTCAGGCTCAGGTTGATGATGCTCGCGTCCCAGTTGAAGGCGTCTTCGTTCGGGTCGTCGCCGAAGTCGATGGCGTAGTCGTAGTCGCTGTAGTAAAAGGTCAGGTTGCTGAACAGCCGGTCGTTAAACAGGTGGTTCCAGCGCAGGGTGGCCGTGGCGTTGCCCCAGCTGAAGCCGGCCTGATCGCCGGGCTTGAAGACGTCGCGTCCCAGGTAGCCGGAGAGGAAAATCTGGTCCTTGTCGCTGAATTTGTAGTTCGTCTTCAGCGTCAGGTCGTAGAAGTTCAGGGCCGTCCCCGAAAGGCCATCACCGAGGAAGGGGGCGGCCAGCACGTCGATGTAGGAGCGGCGGCCGGCCAGCAGGAAGGAGGATTTGTCCTTGACGATGGGGGCCTCGATGCTCAGGCGGCTGAAGATGGTCCCGATGCCGCCCTGGGCCTGAAATTTCTTGTTGTTGCCCTCCTTCATCCGCACGTCAAGGATCGACGACAGTCGCCCGCCGTAGCGGGCGGGGATGCCGCCCTTGTAGAGCTTGACGCCCTTCACCGCGTCGGGATTGAAGACCGAGAAAAAGCCGAAAAGGTGGCTGGAATTGAAGACGGGCGCTTCGTCCAGAATCACCAGGTTTTGGTCAATGCTGCCCCCGCGTACGTTGAAGCCCGCAGCGCCTTCGCCCACGGTCGTTACGCCGGGCAGCAGCTGGATGCTGCGCAGTACGTCCACCTCCCCGAGCAGGGCGGGTAGCCGCTCGATGGTGGCCATGTCCAGCCGTTCCACGCTCATCTGCACGGTGCTGACGTTCTGGTCCTCTTCTTCGGCGGTGACGACGATTTCCTGTAGTTGGGTGCCGGCTTCGGACAGCTCAAAATCCTGGGTGATGTTGCCGAGCAGCTGGAGGGTTACCCGCTGGTCGTCGTAGCCCAGGTAGGTGGCCACGACGACGTAGTCACCGGGATCCACGGTGAGGCTGTAAAATCCGTATTCGTTGGTCGTGGTGCCCCGGGTGGTACCCTCCAGGAAAACGGTGGCACCGATGAGGGTTTCGCCGTTGCTCGCGTCGCGAACGTAGCCCTTCATGGTTACCTTATCCTGAGCGGCGAGGCTCGAAACGGCAAGGACGAAGAGCAGGGCAAGAAAATAAAATTTGCGCATGCTAGGTTGTTTGGGGAGCCCGCAACTGGGCCAAGGCTTAGAGCTTTTTGGGTTTTGGTTTGCTGGCTTGATTGAAGTTCAAACAAGCATTTCAATGAAATTCGCCACAAAGGACGCCGCGATATCTTTAATGGATTGTTAAACGACCTCCTTTCTCTACGAAATCGCCTACTTAATCTACCAGCAGACATTTGTGTTCAACCGCCGTCCCGGAAATTGGTCCGCTTCTCGGCTTAGGGCGAAGATTTGGGCGACGTCCCGAGTTCCGTTTGCTCGTCGGGATCGCCGAATTAAATTAATTGCGGCGGAGCGCAGGTGCAGAGGGGGGCGGGGAAACCTCCCTTGCACCTCGAAGGGTGCGCAGGACCTTTGCGTGTGCTTCCAGAAATCCATGATTGGCGCTGATTCCTGAAATTTCCCCCGAAGGCACTCTCAAAGGAGCTGTCCGACTGCGTCAGGCCAGCACGCTTCGAGGAGCCGAGGAAGATTTATGGCTCCAGGATTTTGGCCCAAAAAATGTTGTCTTGTTGCTCGTGAGCTTCTAGGAATTGCTGTCGACTACCGAAAAGGGAAAGCACCTTTTGTGGGTTGATGAGCGCTTGGTTATTTGACCTCAAGTATTCTTGAAAGGAAGTCCATGGATAGTCTTTGTATGAACGGATGAAACCGTGTTTCTGGGGATTGAAGTGTAGGTAAAGGATAAGCGTCCTGAAGTATTCTTTTAAGGCAACGAGCTTGCGTTCGAATTTTCTTTCAAATAGGCCGCTTACCCTACGGTATCGGTTATTGTATCGCTTGGCGTAGGCGTTTTGTAGGTGTCCAATCACTCTGGATAAACCATGGGGATCCTTTAATCTGAAGGGGGCGAGATTCTCGGCGGAATGTGTGCTGATAACCAGGTGAAAATGATCAGGCATGAGTGCATAAGCATGGAGAACCCCTATTTCAGGTATATACTTTTGCAGCAGTCTCTTGAAGACCTGAAAATCTTCCGCTTCCTGGAAAATAATTTCACGGTCAATACCTCGGTTGAAAATATGGTAGTAACCGTTAGGATAAAGTGGTGTAGGGTGTTTCTTAGGCATATCCTTAAGGTAGGAGAAAGCTTTCGAATTTACCAACCTTCCTGCACCTCGAAGGGTGCGCAGCACCTTTGAGTGTGCTTGCGGAAATCCCTCACTTGTGCTGATTACTTGAAGTTTCCCCGAAGGCACGCTCAAAGGAGCTGTCTGACTGCGTCAGGCCAGCGCGCTTCGAGGAGTCGAGGAAACCTCCCTTGCACCTCGAAGGGTGCGCAGCACCTTTGAGTGTGCTACGGGGAAGCCCCCCAGCCCCACACAAAAAAAGCGCGGCCGGGAATCCGGCCGCGCGAAGAAATACTAAAAGATAGTGTTAGGCTTATCGTTTATTCCTGGCAGGAGGCCAGGAGTCGGGCGTAGGCTTCCGGATCTTCAATTTCCGTGGGGGCATCGCTGGTCGGGAGGGTAACGGAGAAGGGATAGACGAAACTCACGTCCCGGTCGCCGGCCTCGGCGCGGACGCGCGCCATCTCCCGCAGGTTATTTACCGTGAATACCTGGTCGCCAACCGCCAGGTCGAGGGGGTAGACGAAGCGGAAGCAGGGCGCTTCGATCTCGTCACTCGCCCGACAGGCCGCGATGCGGCGGCGGTATTCCCGGGCGTTGTTGACCAGCACGCGGCGGTCGCGGTCGTCGTAGGTGACGATGATGGGGAAGACGATGCTTACGTTACGTCCACCGGCGCGGGCGATCACGCGCCGCCACTCGGCGAAGCTGTTCACCCGAATCA
Organism: Lewinella sp. W8; assembly: GCF_004375085.3. GTDB lineage: Bacteria > Bacteroidota > Bacteroidia > Chitinophagales > Saprospiraceae > Neolewinella. The sequence continues at coordinate 153,690 of NZ_SNAQ03000009.1, read as the reverse complement.
CCCGGTCACCCACCATCAGGCGGATGGGAAAGTTGATGGAGAAGCAACCCGGCGTGCGGTCCTCCACGCAGCTTTCGCGAATGTCGCGCAGCTCCTCGCGGCTCTCCACCGTCAGGGGAGCATCCTGCCCGGGTACGACGACCGTTACGGGGAAGTTGACTTCCACGGACGCACCGCGTCCGGCTTCCACCACGGCATCACGCCATTCCTGGTAGCTGTTCACCGTTACGGTGGCGCCATCAATGGTCAGGTCCACGGGGAATACGTAGCGGAAGCAGGGGTGTCCGCGTTCGTCCACCCGGTCGTTGCGGATGGCGCAGCGACGGCGGAGGCGCTGCAGGGCCACGGCATTCTCCAGGGTCAGGGTGTTGTCGCCCACCGTTACGGTGATGGGGAAGTTGATGCGAATGGTAGCACCGCGGCCGGCTTCCTGAATGGCGGCACGCCATTCTTCCCCGCTGTTTACCGTTACGGTAGCGCCGTCAATGGTCAGGTCAATGGGGAAGTTGTAGGTGAAGCAGTCGCGCTGCCCGTCGTTATCCCCGGCGCAACGATCCACGAGGGCGCGGAAGGCGGTCGCGCCGGCGATGGTCCGGGCGTTATCTTCCTCTCCGTTGATCAGGACCGTGATGGGGAAGTTGGGGCGCAGGGCCCCCATGTTGCCACGGACGTCCGTGAGCAGGGCCTCCAGTTCTTCGTCGCTCTCCACGGTCACTTCCGTGCCGCCGCGGAGGCTGAAGGTTACGGGGTAGACGAAGGTGAAGCAACGATCGCTCTTGGTCAGGGTGCTGGTCGCCTCCGCTGGCGGCAGGGCCAGGGCGACGATCTCGTTCATTTCAAAGTCGGCTTCCAGGGTCGGTTCGATGCTTTCCTGAAATTGATCTTCATCGCAGCTCGTGAAGAAAAAACCGAGGCCGCAAAGCAGCAGCGCAAGGGGCATTGTTTTAATGATGGTACGCATGGATTTTGATTTGGGTATTAATTGGCAACGTGCCAGTTAAGAGTGATGGGATTATGTTGTTCCAGTGGCGCCGCGGAACATTTTCTTTAATCCCCTGGACAATTTTTACCCTACCTTTCGAGTCAATTTTTCTGAAAAATTATTTTTCCGTGGAAGATTCAGGCCCCGCCGGAGTATGTGAGGAATCGGTTTTTGACCAGACCTTTTTGCGGGTGGCACCCCTGCTGCGCAATTTCCTGCTTTACCGGACGGGCGACGCCGAGCGGGCCGCGGATCTGGTCCAGGACGCCTTCCTCAAACTCTACGAAAATTGCAGCAAGGTCATTCCCGAAGCGGCCAAGGCCTGGCTCTTCCGGGTAGCGGAAAATTTATTCCTCAAGCAAATCCGCCGCACGGTCGTCGCCGAAAAGTATACCGACTGGGCCAGCCACCGGACGGAAGACGCCCCCTCGCCCGAAGCCGTCCTGGAAGAAAAAGAATTTCACGAGCAGCTGATGGGGGCCATCGCCAATCTCCCCGAAGGCGCCCGGGAGGTGTTCCTGCTCAACCGGATGGATGGCCTGAAGTACCGGGAAATTGCTGAGCTGCTCGACATCAGCCAGAAGGCCGTGGAGAAAAGAATGCACCGCGCCCTGACGACTTTGCGGGAGTTGCATCCCGGTATTTAAAAAAATCTTCCCGCAGGGGTAGGGTATTCGGGAAGTAAGGGATTACAGTCAGCAGAAAGCCCTGCTTTCACCAATTGACCATCACCATGGCAGACGAAAAATTCTCGGACGACACGCTTTTGGCCCGCTGGATCAGCGGGGAGCTGGAGGACGGTGAAGAAACCGCCCTGCGGGCCCGTAGTGACTTCGGTGACTACGAGAAAATCGTCGCGGCCATGGATAAGGTCTCCCTCCCGGCTTACGACGCTCGGGCGGAGTTGGGGCGCCTGCGGGCGACCCTGGCCAAGTCCCCGGCCACCCCCAAGTCCACGGCATCCCGCGGCATCGCCCTAAGACTCGTGCCCTGGATGGCCGCCGCCGCCGCTCTGGTGGGCGTTCTGCTATCCGTGTGGTTTCTCTTCCCTGGTTCTTCCAATCAGTTCGTTAGTGCACCCGGCAGCACGGAAGTCATTCGGCTGCCCGAAGGGTCCACCGTACGCCTGAACGCGGACAGTGAACTCCGCTTCGATCAACCCGAAGGACAGCGGCAGGTAGCCCTTACCGGAGAAGCCTTCTTTGAGGTGGAAAAAGCCGCCGAGCCGTTTTCCGTCAACACGTCCCTGGGTACCGTAACGGTACTGGGAACGGCCTTCAACGTCTACACCCGCGACGGCTTCATGGAAGTTGGTTGCACGGAAGGACGCGTGTCGGTCAGCTTCGCCGGCGTACGGGATACCTTTCTGCTGACGCCCGGAAAATCGGTTGCCTACGCGGACGGCCAGACGCCCGTCACTGCGGATACCCTGGCCCGGGAGATTACCGACTGGCTGGACGGCAGCTCCCGTTTCTCCCGACGGCCCCTCGCCGAAGTGCTGGCCGAGTTGACCCGACAGTATGATCTGGAACTGTCCGCTCCCGAAGGCCTGTTGGACGGCGAGCCGATCACGGTCACCTTCCCGAATGACGATTTACCCCTGGCCCTTGAGGTCATCTTCGATCCAATCACCCGATTGACGTATAAATTAGAAGGCCGCCGCCTGGAGGTCCTTCCGAATGAATAATGGCATGCCTCAGCAAACGAGGATCCGGATAGTGTTTTGGCTTTTTCTGTGGGGCGCGATGATGAGCCTCCACGGACAGTCACCGGACGCCTTCTCCCTTTCCGCCGAGTACACGGACGTACCACTGAAGGATGTCCTCCAGTCGCTGGAAACGGAACGGGGCCTGCGCTTCTCCTTTCAGGATGCCGATCTCGAAGGCATCCGCGTTTCTTGCTCCTTCCGGGCGGCAGATTGGAACTGGGTGGAGCAGCGACTGTTGGGCGCCTACGGCCTCCAGGGACGCTGGCTCCGGGAAGGCTACGTCACGGTAAGGCGTCTGGCCGAAGGTGCTGATCGGGAGTGGAGAATTCCCCTGCACATTGTCGATCCGGAGGGGAAGGGACTGTCCTTCGCCCAGATCGGCCTGCTCGGAAGCCGCGCCGGTGGGGTAGCGGATGAGGAGGGTAGTATGTCCTTAAGGCTCTTCTCTTCCGTGCGGGATACCCTCCTGGTGTCGAACCTGGGGTTCGAGCAACAACGCTTATCCCTCCGTGACCTGCTCCTTTCCCCCGATCAGGTTATCCGGCTAACGCCCCTGGCCGTCGAGTTGGGGACCATCGAAATCCGGGAATACCTCACGGACGGTATCTTGGCTTCCCCCGACGGTCGCCGACTCACCCTCACTCCCAACGCCAGCGCCAATGTTCCCGGTTTCGTGGACCAGGAGGTTTACCGCCTGGCCGGCCTCCTGCCCGGCATCACCAACCAGGGCGAAACGGCGGGCAACCTGAGTATCCGTGGGGGGAGCCGGGATCAGAACCTGATCCTCTGGGACGGGATTCCCGTCTACTCCCCGGGGCACTACTTCGGGATGATCTCCAACTTCAGCCCGGAGCTGATTGACAAAATGCAAATCCTGCGCGGGCAGGCGGATGCCGCCTTCGGCGGTCGCGTTTCCGGACTGATCAATATGGAAACGGACCGGGAGGTCGTCGATCACCTGCAGGGTGGCGCCGGACTGAGCCTGCTCGGCGTCGACGGTCACCTGAAGGTGCCCCTGGTGGCCGGTTCGTCGGACCTCCACCTTGCCGGTCGGTCCTCAGTGGACTTACTCCTGACCGGCCCCACCTACAGCAGCTACCGGGACGGTGTGCTGCAAAGCGCCAATCTGCACGAGATCTTCGGTGGAGAGGAAACCGAATCCTTCAACTTCCGCGAACTCAATGGTCGCCTGCACTGGGACATCGGCCGGGAAACGGACCTCACGCTGAGCGGATTCACCCAGTACGACCAGTTCACCTATGCTTCCACCGGCACCCGGCAGTTTACGGATGCCCTGGAAACGGATAACCACGGACTTGGACTCAACCTGCGCCAATCGGTTGGTAAGGGAGAAAGTATTCTCCTGCAGGCGGCCTTTACGCGCTTTGAAAATCAGGGGGGGAATCAATACTCCGCCCGGAACACCGAAATTTCGGAGTCAAGGCTCAGCGGCATCGAAGAATACTCGCTCCGGGCAGAATACGAGCGCATCACGCCGGAAAATGGTCGCTTCAAGGTCGGGCTACAGGGGCAGCAGTTTGCGCATACCCTCGAGTTGACGGGGATTAATACCCTGGTATCCGACCGGGAGCGGCGGGCCGTTAACGAAGGAGAAGCCCAGGCGATGGCCGCCTTCGGTAGCTGGGCCTGGAACCGACCCTCTTCGCCACTGAGCGTTGAGGTCGGACTGCGGGCACAGTACTACGCCCCCACGGACGAGCTGTTTTTTGAGCCCCGTCTGGACGGAAGCTATCGGGTCGGTAAGTCCTGGTGGTTAAAGGCCGGATTCGGTGAGACCCACCAGTTTCCCGTTGAGCTGATTGACTTTAATCCGGAGTCCGTCGGCAACAGCGCTGCACTCTGGGTCCTGGCCGATGGAGAAAAATTCCCCGTGGCCAACGGCCGGGAGGTCAGTCTTGGTTTTACCGGTCAGCCTGGCTCCTGGTTCTTTGACGTGGAGCTTTACTACAAACGGATCAATGGACTCTCCTCCACCTCCCTCGATATTGATCAGCTGGACAACGTTTTCGTGGAGATCACTTCCCGCAACCAGGGACTCAACGCACTCCTCAAAAAAAGAATCGGCCCCTGGCGCAGTTGGGTAATCTATACCCTGAGTAAATCGGAATGGGAATTTCCGGGAAGACGCCGCCCGCCCGTCCCGGCCGATAATGATCGCCGCCACGAACTACAGCTGATGAACAGCTTTTCCGTGGGGCCCTGGACCGCCTCCCTCGGATGGCGGTGGCACACCGGAGCACGCTTCACCCGGGTCCTCAGGGTCCGGGAAGAGGTGGTGGACGACCGGGTACGGGCCCGCCTCGATTACGGCCGACTTAATGCTATCACCCTGCCCGCCTTTCATCGCCTGGATTTCTCCCTCTTCTACAACTGGCAACCACCGGATAACTCCTTCCGGGGGCAACTAGGCATCTCCTTCCTCAACGTGTACGACCAGTCGAATATCCTGCACCGACAATTTTTCCTCTCCCGCCGCGACCCCGATCGCCTGAACCCCTCCCGATTCTCCCTCGACATCATCGATACCATGGGACTCGGCTTCACCCCAAACATTAAACTTTCCATCTCCTGGCGCTAGGCGTTTCACAACCCCTCCAGCAGGATGTTGTGCGCGTGAAGCATCCCGGAATATTCAATTTAGCTGACGCAGGTGCCATGACCTACCCGAAATTAGCATTGCCGGCAGCATTGGCACCGCCCATCTATGCCCCATTAAACGGTCTCTGCCCCTCCTCTTTCCCCAAACTATTCAGGGAAGTGCAAGACTAACCGACTAAAGTACCAACATACTAAAATCCCAGCGCCCTTCCCTTTACATCAAACGTCAAACATCAAAACCCAAGCGCCCCTCCCCAGGACCAGCATCCTTCCCCCTACATCAAACGTCAAACATCAAAACCCAAGCGCCCCTCCCCAGGACCAGCATCCTTCCCCCTACATCAAACGTCAAACATCAAATTCCCAGCGTCCCTCCCCAGTACCAGCGTCCCTCCCCCTACATCAAACGTCAAACATCAAAATCCCAGCGTCCCTCCCCAGTACCAGCATCCTTACCCCTACATCAAACGTCAAACGTCAAACATCAAAATCCCAGCGTCCCTCCCCAAGACCAATGCCCTTTCCTCAACATCAAACGTCAAACTCCAAGCGCCCCTCCCCAGGACCAGCATCCTTCCCCCTACATCAAACGTCAAACATCAAATTTCAAATCTCAAACATCAAATCTCTTCGTACCTTTGACCACGTTTTCGAGGGTACGGCGTGGAATAGTCCACCGCCACCCGCATAAAGCCGTAATTCATGGCCGTAGACGTACTTCTAGGTCTCCAGTGGGGAGACGAAGGCAAAGGAAAAATTGTTGACGTCCTTGCCCCCCAATACGACATTATCGCCCGCTTCCAGGGCGGTCCCAACGCCGGACACACCCTCATCTTTGACGGAAAGAAGTTTGTGCTGCACACGGTACCCTCGGGCATCTTCCGCGCGGGACTGAAAAACCTCATCGGCAACGGCGTCGTCATCGACCCCATCACCCTGAGTAAGGAGTTGGACCAACTCGACGCCGCTGGCGTCGACTACGCCGGCCGCCTCTTCGTGGCCCGCAAGGCCCACCTCATCCTGCCCACCCACCGTTTGCTGGACGCCGCCCGGGAAAACGCCAAGGGCGACCGCAAAATCGGTTCCACGCTGAAGGGCATCGGACCTACCTACATGGATAAAACCGGTCGCAACGGCCTGCGCGTCGGTAACGTGGAAGCCCCCGACTTCCGGGAGCGCTACGAACGCCTGAAACAAAAGCACCTCGACCTTGTCGGTCTCTACCCCTATATCGAGTTTGACCTGGCCGGTGAAGAAGAGAAATGGTTCAAGGCCGTAGAACGCCTCCAATCTCTTCCCTTCGTCGACGGAGAATTCTGGATCAATCAGGCCATCGATGCCGGAGAGAAAATCCTCGCCGAGGGTGCTCAGGGCAGTATGCTCGACATTGACTTCGGGACCTACCCCTTCGTGACCTCCTCCAACACCATCACGGCGGGGGTCTGCACGGGACTTGGCATCGCTCCCCAAAAAGTCGGCGAAGTCATCGGCATCACCAAAGCCTACTGCACGCGGGTCGGAGGCGGCCCCTTCCCCACCGAACTGCACGATGAAGTCGGTGAGTTCATCCGTAAGGAAGGCGGAGAATTCGGCGCCACCACCGGACGGCCACGCCGCTGCGGGTGGATCGACCTCGTTCAGCTCCGCTACACCATTATGCTCAGCGGCGTGACCCAGCTGGTCGTTACCAAGGTGGACGTACTCAATAAGTTCGAAACCCTGAAGGCCGCCGACGCCTACCGCGTGGAGGGTGAGCTCTCCCACGAGCTTCCCTTCGATCTCTGCCACGAAAATTACGAGGCGGTCTACACCGAAGTGCCCGGCTGGAATACCAACCTGACCAGCGTCAAGGAAGAAGCCAACCTGCCCCAGGCCTGCCTGGACTACGTCGCCTTCCTGGAAGAAAAGCTTGGTACCCGGGTCTCAATGGTCTCTACCGGACCCGACCGCGAGGAGCTGGTCATGCGCTAGCAGATGGCTCCTTCTTCCCTACTTTTCCCTTTACTTCCTTAGCCTTAGCATCCTTCCTTCTTCCTTCTTCCTTTCTCTCCCTCAGCCCTCAAAATGATTCCATCCCTGGGCCGTGATGGGGTGAATATTGCCCCCCGTCGTATGGAGCTGCACTCCCTCACTGGCCTCCGTAATCTCACCGGCGATGAAGAGGTCGGGCAGGAACCGGACTTTTTCCACCTCACCCGGATCGATGGTAAAGAGCAACTCGTAGTCTTCCCCTCCGGAGAGGGCTACCGTGATGGGGTCGAGGTTAAATTCCAGGGCCTGAAGTTGGGCTTCCTGGGCGATGGGTACGTTCCCTTCCTCAATGATGGCCCCCACGCCGGAGGCCTTGCAGATGTGCAGGATTTCGCTGGCCAGGCCATCGCTGATGTCAATCATGGCGGTGGGCACAATGTCGTTCTTGGCGAACAGATCGATCATGTCCGTGCGGGCCTCGGGTTTGAGGATGCGCTCGAGTAGGGGAGCGGTCTCTCCGTCGAGCTTGGGTTGCATCTCGGGGTTGCTCAGAAAAACCTGCTTTTCCCGTTCGAGGAGCTGCAGGCCCAGGTAGGCACCGCCGAGGTGCCCGGTGATGCATACCAGGTCGCCGGGTTTGGCGCCACTGCGACGGGTAATCCGACCCGCGGGGGCCCGGCCGATGGCCGTCACCGAAATGATCAGTCCCCGGGTGGAACTGGTGGTGTCTCCCCCCACGAGATCCACGCCGTAAAATTCACAGGCTAGCCGAACGCCGGCGTAAAGCTCCTCCAACGCTTCTACGCTGAAGCGATTGCTGAGCGCAATACTGACCGTGATCTGTTGCGGACGGGCGTTCATCGCGCAGATGTCCGAAACGTTGACCGCCACGGCCTTATAGCCCAGGTGTTTCAGGGGGGTGTAGGCAAAGTCAAAGTGAATGCCCTCCACCAGCATGTCCGTGCTGACGACCAACTGTTCCGGACCGCCGGTGTCGATGATGGCCGCATCATCCCCCACGCCGAGTAGGGTAGTGAGCTGCCGGTGACCGAAGTCCTTCGTCAGGTGGTCAATGAGGCCAAATTCACCGAGTTGGTTGACGTCCGTTCGTTTGGGAGTATCTGCCATAAAGCGTTTCCTGTTCTTGCTAACCTACGATCTCCGCTAGGGCCGTAGCTATTGGTATCCCTTGTAAACCCACGGAAGGACCAGTAGTTTTAAATGTACCAGATTCCCTGGCCCTACCGATAGCGCCGGCACCTGCGCGCTTGCGCCCTGGATCAGGCTTGCTCCGCAAGCCGGTCGGCCTGAATTGAACGTGCTCCGCAAGCTGGTCGACCCGGATTAAACTTCCTACGCATACCGGTCCCTTCCCCGGTCCAGCTCCGGCACGCCGTAACGTTGCCGGAAGAAGAAGCCGCACAGCACCCCAAAGACGAAGCCCCCGATGTGGGCCCACCAGGCGATGCCGCCGCTGGTGTCCCCCAGACTGGCGTAGCCCGCCTGCGATTGCTGGAAGAACCAGAAGCCGAGGAAGACCCAGGCGGCCACGTTGATCCGGAAAAAAAGGAGGTAGCCGCGGATGTTGGACTTGGGAAACATCACGATGTAGGCCCCCATCACCGCCGAGAGGGCGCCGCTGGCGCCCACCGCCGGAATCTGACTGCCGGCGTTGAAGTAGATGTGGCAGAGGCTGGCGGCCAGTCCGCCGAGAAAATAAAAGATCAGGAAGGGGACGTTGCCGATGCTGGCCTCGATGTTGTCGGCAAATATCCACATGTAGAGCATGTTGCCGATCAGGTGCATCCAGCTGCCGTGCAGGAAAATGCTGGTGATGAGGGTGTGGTAATCTTCTCCGCGTTCAAATTCCAGGGGGATGGAGCCGTAGTTGTAGATGAATTCCGCTCCGGCCTCACCCAGGGACGACTGGTAGAAGAAAATCATCACGTTGAGGGCGATGAAGCCGTAGGAGAAAAAGGGGGTGAACCCGCGGTGCACCTGGTCATCACCAATGGGGAAGAACATGCTGGAGAATTATCGTGATTAACCTTACTGGGCCGCCGCCGGCATAATTTTCAGGCGCAGGCGGTAATCCTGCTCGGGAATGTTGTTTTCGTATTCCGGGTACGGATTGAGTGCCAGGAGCTGCACGAGCCCGTCCTTCACGCTGAAGCGGGGAAGGGTCTTTTCTCCGGCCCGGACGGTCAGCTCCCGGACCCCACCGTCGGGCAAGCCGATGCGCACCACGGCCGCACCCGCCTGGATGCAGTTGACGCCCTTCGGACACCGATTGTCGCTAGCCACCCCCAGAAAGGTGAAATTACTCGTCGACTTTTCCAACTGGAGACTTTCGCCGGGGGCGAGGTCCACCGTGCTGTCGTAGCCTACGGTGGTGGTCGTCGCCGTCGCCGCGGCGACGGCCTCGGCGGACTTCGGGGTACATCCTGACCCCAGCAGCACTACACCAATCGCCAGGAAAGCACAAAACGATAATCTCATTATTACGGTAGGTTTTTCCCAAGGTAGGCACTCTGCTGCTAGTCACCTAATGGCCGGAAGAAGTGCCAAACTACTTCCCCTCGTAGGTCATCTTGACCAGCCGCAGTTTGTTGCGGTGCTCACTGGGCAGAATCACTTCGTTACCCGCCACCTGAATGCCGTCGCGGAACCGCAGCCGGAGGTTGAGGTCCCGGGTGTGGAACAAGCTGTTACGGTCGAATTCTCCCCGTCCGTTCATGACGTATTCACTCACGGTATTCTCGAAGCGAATTTCGTCGTTGAACAGGAAGCGAAGTCGGCTCGGACTCCGCATCAGGAGGTAGCTGGAATACACCCCACCGTCGTCCTGACTGTACTGCTTTTTGTGGAGGATGTTGGTCCAGTGCGGCTGCCCGTCGGCGTGGACGGAAAAGGCGATCAGCTCATTGTAGTGGTAATCGATGAGGGGGCGAATCCCGAAGTTGTTGATCACCTGGGCCCGCGCGGCGCTGCTGCGCCGCTCCAGCTGCCGGTTGCGTTCGGTAATGATCACGGCTCCGCCATCTTGCCGGATCACCATGTCACGGACGGAAAGCTCGTCGATGCTGGGGTTCTTCTTGTTCACCCGTTTCTCCGTCACGTTCTCGATCAGGCTCATCGGGAAGGGCTGAAAGTAGGTGGAGGGCGCACTGGGATTGCCGGGGTTGATCTTCAGGAAGAAGTAGCCGTTGGCCCGCGTAAGTTCTTTGGTGGAGTACAGTCCGCCGGCCAGCAGGCGGTTGTTGAGGTTGTCGAAGCGGAAGTAAATGTCGTAGGTCAGGCTGTCCTTGAGGTTGACGTTGAAGCTGGATACCTGACGGTTGTTGGCCCGAAACTGGTGAATCTCGTATTCGTGGTCCTTGCGTTTACTCCGGAAATTGTACCGCTCGATGATGAAGTACATGTCGCCCTCGTTGGTGACTTCGGCCTGCAGAAAATCGTCGTTGAAGAAGAATTTCTCCGGGGTCAGCTTGCTGTCGTACATCACCTCCATAGCTTCCAGGTCGACGGTGACGTAGCGGATCTCACTCTGTTGCTCGACGAGGAGGACCAGCAGTTTGGTGTCGTCTTCGGAGCGAAAAATTTCGTCTTCCGGGTTGCTGACGAAGAGCCCGAAATCGATGAGGGTCGTGCTGTCCTGCAGGTTGCCGGCGGGATTGTAGCGGTCGAGCTGCAGGTGGTTTTTCCCCTTTTCCCGGAACAGGTACAGGAGGTAAAAGCCCTGTCCGTCCTGCCGGGCGACCGACTCCAGCACCCGGATGTTGCGGCCCCGGAGCTCCAGCTCCTTTTCCCAGCTTTGCCGCATGCCGCGGTCGTAGGCGGTCAGCAGATGCTTGTTTTCCCGGTCCTGCAGCAGCAACACCTGCCCCCCGAGCTTCCCGATCAGGTCGTAGCGGGTGTCCGTTCGCATCGTCATCTCGTCGCTTACCGTCAAGGTTTGGGCGCGGACGCAGGTGCAAAGAATCATCAGCAGGGAGCAGAGCAGAAGGGTACGCATGGGCAAAGAAGTTAGGGAAGTTGATGAAGTTCCTCCGGCAGCCAAGATCGACAAAATCAGGGGTTTGCCGATCCCGAAGCCAATGGATCATCACTGTTTAAAACTGAGAACCGGGGTCCTTAGTTGTGTCTGCCGTGCAGCGTAAGCATTCGTTGCCGGCTCTTTTGTAGTTTTACGCTCCTTAACCTGTTCCCCAGATTATCATGAGATCATTCCTTTGGGCCATTTGCCTGCTCCTTACTACGGCGCTCGGCGCCCAGCTTCCCACTCCCAGTGAATTTCTGCCCCACGACCTTGGGGAAACCTTCACGCCCCACCACATGCTGGTGGACTACTACGAAACCATCGCCGAGGCCAGCCCCCGCGTCAAGCTCGAGCAATACGGCCGCACGAACGAAGCCCGCCCGCTGCTGCTGGCCTACGTCAGCACCACCAAAAATATGGAACGCCTGGAGGCCATCCGCAAGAACAACCTGGTCAAGGCCGGTTTGCTGCCTCCCGGAGAAGCCGACGAGAGCATCGGTGACATTGCCATCGTCTGGCTCTCCTTCAGCGTCCACGGCAACGAAGCGGCCGGCTCGGAGGCCAGTATGGGCGTCCTCTACGACCTGGCCAACACCAACGACGCCCGCATCAGCGCCTGGCTGGAAAATACGGTGGTCGTGCTGGATCCCAGCATCAACCCGGACGGCTACAACCGCTACACCAACTGGTACCGCCAGACGGCCACCAAGGGACTGGACCCCCATCCCGCCACCCGCGAGCACAATGAACCCTGGCCCGGAGGCCGGGTCAACCACTACCTGTTCGACCTGAACCGCGACTGGGCCTGGCAGACCCAGGTCGAGTCCCGGCAGCGGATGGTCAAGTACAAGGAGTGGATGCCCCACGTCCACGCGGATTTGCACGAACAGGGCTACACCTCGCCCTACTACTTTGCACCTGCGGCCGCGCCCTTCCACGAATACATTACCGACTTCCAGGGAGACTTTCAGGTCGAAATCGGTCAGAACCACGCTCGCTACTTCGATCGCGAGGGTTGGCTCTACTTCACCCGCGAGCGCTTTGACCTGCTGTACCCCAGCTACGGGGACACCTGGCCCACCTTCAACGGAGCCATCGGTATGACCTACGAGCAGGGTGGCCACAGCCGTGCCGGCCGGGCCATCGACCTGCCGACCGGAGACGTCCTGACGCTGGACGACCGCGTAACCCACCACCGCACGACCGCCCTGAGTACGGTGGAAATCGCCCACCGGGAAGCTGACCGCCTCGTGGGGCAGTTCGAAGACTACTTTACCCGGGCGGTTACCGACCCCCAGGGAGAATACCTTACCTACGTCGTCAGCGGAGCCACGCCCCGGGGACGGATGAAGGCCCTGACGACCCTTCTGGACCGCAACGGCATTCTCTACCAGCAGGCCCAGGCCGGCACCAGCGGCCGGATGTACTCCTACCGCGAAGGCCGGGAGGTTTCCGCGGAGTTAAAGGCCGGTGACCTGATCATCAGTGCCTTTCAGCCCCGGTCCGTCCTCACCCAGGTGTTGTTTGACCCCCAGGTGTTCGTGGAAGACTCGGTGACCTATGATATCACCAGTTGGTCCCTCCCGATGGCCTACGGACTTGACGCCTACGCCAGCACCCAGCGCCTGACGGTGAAAACGGCACCGGTGGAAATGACCGCTTACGCCAGTCCACTCAACGGTGACCTCAGCGGGGTCTACGCCTACGCCGTGGCCTGGGAAGACATGAGTTCCGCCCGCTTCCTGGGGGACGTCCTGGAAGCCGGCGTGCAGGTCCGTACCTCTGCCTCCGACTTTACCTTCGGCGAAAAAACCTACCCGGCGGGAACGCTGATCATTAATCGCGGAGACAACCGGAAGACGGCAGACTTCACCAGGAAGGTCCGCGAAGCCGCCAACGCCAATGAGGTATCGCTGGATATCCTGAAGACGGGTTTCAGCGTCAACGCCGGTGGGGACCTCGGAGGAAGCAACTACGACCTCATCGACGCTCCCAAGGTGGCCGTGTTGAGTGGCGAAGGCACCAACCCCAATCAGTTCGGTCAGGTGTGGTATTACTTTGAGCAGGACCTCGACTACCCGGTCAGTCTCTTCTGGGTTGATGACCTGACGGACGTGGCCGAGGGCGACTACAACGTCCTGGTCATGCCGGCCGGTTACTACCGCCTGGGAGAACGGGAAACGGAAGTTCTAACGGACTGGATCCGGGGTGGCGGCAAGGTGATCGCCATTGGCTCGGCCAACCGGACGCTGGCGGGTAATGACGCCTTCGGCCTGGACTCCAAGGAGCAGGAAGACGCCGATGAGGGAGAGGAAGATTCCCGACTGTTGCCCTACGCGGGACAGGAACGTCGCTTCATCGAGAGCTTCAATCCCGGGGCCATCCTCGGCGTGGAATTTGACGATACCCACCCCCTGAGTTTCGGCATCGGTGACCAGTACTTCAGCCTGAAAACCGGAAGTACCGCCTACGAGTACCTGGATAACGGGCAGAACGTGGGCCGCCTGCGGACCAAGCCTTTCGTGTCCGGCTTCATTGGCAACCGGGCCTACGAGACGATTCAGGAAACCCTGGTTTTCGGGGTAGAGAATATGGGGCGTGGCCACGTAATTTACCTGGTGGATAATCCCCTCTACCGGGGCTTCTGGCAAAACGGTAAATTGCTGTTCGCCAACGCACTTTTCCAGGTGCAGTAAGTCACGTAGCGTAAAAATAGCGGAGATAAGGCTCCGTCAAATTGGTCGGCCGCTTGCTCGTCACCTACAGGGTGTCGGAGGGCGGCCGACCGCTATTTTGGCCATGGCGCCGTTAACTAATCAGGTATGCATTTTTCAATTACCCCCATTGAGCGGGAAGAGTACCCAGTGGTGGTAGATCTCTGGGAGGCCTCGGTTCGTGCCACCCACCATTTTCTGCGGGAAGCGGACATCCAGTATTTCCGTCCCCTGATCCTGGAGCAGTACCTGGACGCCGTGACCCTACGGGCCGGCCGCGATGCTGCTGGTAACATCATGGGATTCCTAGGCGTAGCGGACGATGGACTGGAAATGCTCTTTCTCCACCCCGATCATCGGGGGAAGGGACTTGGAGGTGTGCTGTTAACGTATGCCATCCGGGAGATGGGGGTACGAAAGGTAGACGTGAACGAACAGAACGAGGGCGCGCTGGGCTTTTATCGGCATTATGGATTCAGGCTGGTTGGGCGGTCACCCCTGGACGGGACCGGGAAGCCTTATCCCATCCTCCACCTGGAGCTATCCGCCACGCCGGGTTAAGAGAAGGCCGCCCATTGGAGCGACCAATGGGCGACCCATCCGACCGATTTTTAGACCGGCGAGACGATTTTGGGCGACCACACGCCCGTTTGGGCTACCCTGCGAGCGTATTCCCGGAAGGAGGTGGGCTGCTTGCCGGTCAGACGCTCAAAGTCAGGCGAAACCGTTTGGTTCTCGTCGTTCCCGAGCACTTCCCGGAAGAGGTATTCCAGGAGCCATACGTAATCGTCCGGGAGCCGGGCGTTGCGGAGTGCCCTGCCGTATTCCTCCAGGGAAATGGCCTGGTAGGTAATCTCCCGGTCAGTGGCCCGCGCGATTTCCCGGACGACCGTGGCAAAGGTGATTTTTTCGGGGCCGGTGACTTCCAGGGTTTGCCCGTCGAGGGTATCGTTCAGCAGGGCCTTTACGACGACTTCGGCAATGTCGTCGGCGTCGACGAAGGGAATCGCGGCGTCGGGCATGGGCAGGGCTACGTGACCCGCAAGCACGGGTTCCAGTAGAAAGCTTTCGCTGAAATTCTGGTTGAACCACGACGCCCGCACCAGGGTGTAGGGTAGGCCGGAATCAGCTACGATTTTTTCGCAGGCTTCTGCTTCCCGTTCTCCTTTTCCGGAGAGCAGAACTACTTTCTTGAGCTTGGCCTTCCGGGATTCCCGGACCAGGGCCCGGATGGCATCCTTCGCGCCGGGAACGGCCAGGTCGGGGGAATACACCACGTAGGCCTTGTCCATGCCTTCGAGAACGGGTGCGTAGGTGCTGGGGTCATCCCAGTTGAAGGCCGGAGTCTGACTGCGGGAGCCAATGCGGACGTGATGGCCAAGGGCCCGTAAGGAGGTGACTACCCGGCGGCCGGTTTTTCCGGTTCCGCCAATGACTAATATGTTGTCTTTCATGATTAATGGATTCAGGGGGTTAAATGAATGGGAGGATTAACTTCTCCGGTTACCGCGGAGAACTAAGCTTTTAGGGGTTGAAAAGCCGCCAGCAGGGCCAGGAGGAAAGCCAGGACCGAACAGCCGGTTCTGATGAGGTGGAACCAGTTCCAGCCCCGTTCGTAGGTCTGCCGGAACGCTCCGGATTTGGCGGCATCGAGGTCCGTGAGGTTCAGGACTTCCAACTGGTCGTTTAGCGGGACATTGCCAAAGGCGGTTACGCCGAAGGTGCCGATCAGATAGATCAGGAAGGCAGCGAGCAGGAGCCAGAAGGAGGTTCCCCGTTGGTAGTGGAGGGCCGTAGCGGCCCCCAGGGCAAGTAAGCACCCGAAGAAGATGAGGAAAAAGGCGGGGTTGAGAATGGCCTTGTTGATGGATTGCATGGTCTCGAGGTAACTCGAATCGCTGATCCGTTGGGTGCCGGGGATGACGGACACCTGCCAGGCGTAGAAGAGGCCGGCCGACAGGCCGGTCAGGAAGATGGCGGCAAACAGCAGCAGGGTCTTTGTGGTAAGGATCATGGGAGAATATTTTGTTGTTCTAGCCAGGTTTTGAGGGTCCGGTACTCCTCCTCGGTCAGGGGTGTTCCGGTTTGTTTGGGCATGCGCTGCTGTACGAATACGGCTCGATAAATCTTTTCGGCCCGTCGTTCCATGTTCCGGGGCTTGAAGACCATAAAGGGATTTTTCTTCCGGTGGCAGACGTTGCACTTTTTTTCCAGGATCTGGTAGGCCGCTTCCTTCAGCGGATCGGTCGTGACAACCGGCTGATTCGGGGGCGCCGGGAAGGCAGCCAGCAAGCAGGTGCCGGCGAAAAGGAATAGGAGTATTTTCATCATCCGATAATCGTTGTTGATTACGGATGTAAAATTCCGGCCGTACTCAGGGGGATGCTTGACTTAGCGGGCCAATGTTTTGGCACTTTGCGCCAAATGCCCCACTAGTGGAAAAAGAACGACGCAGGATTAGGCCCGTAGGGTTGGCCTACAGTTTTGGGGATAACCTGACCCTGATGAGAAATGTAGCTTGCCAAATAGTTTAGAAGTAGGCTGTTCCGTGAGGTTTCATCAGCGGTTCCTGCGGAATCGGGGCAGTTCAGAGGGGCAAATGGTAGCGGCAAGGCATGCCTTGCCGCTACTGGAAAATTCAAGGACTTGATGGCCAAAGGATTAATTCACGGAACAGCTTAAGTTCAGAAGCCCCTGCGGTAGGCGGCCGGAGAGTTTCCCGTCCAGCGTTTGAAGGCCCGGCTGAAGGCACTCTGTTCGGAAAAACCCGTCTGGAAGGCGATCTCGGCCACACTGTTGGCCGAAGTACTCAGCAGCTCCCGGGCGACTTGCTCCTGCACCTTGTGCACGAGCTCCCGGAACTGAATGTCTCGTTCCGTCAATCGGCGGGTCAGGGTACGGTTGCTCATGCCCATATGCTGGGCCATCGCTCCGAGGGTGGGGATGCCGCTGGGTAAGGCATCCCGGACCAGGGTTTCGAGGTCCCGGGCCAGTTCGTCGGCGCCCACGGTGATGCCCTCGGTTTCTTCCGCGACCCGGTCCAATAGGAAGCTATTGATGCTTTTATCGGCTTTGGCCGTCCGGCGGTCGAGATCTTCCCGCCGGTAGGTGAGCCGGTAAAAGTCCTGGTCAAAGTGGACGGGACACTGAAAGGCCCGTTGGTGGCTGGCGGTGTTGGCCGGAGCGGCGTGCTTGAAGGAGACGCTGACGGGATAGATGTCAGCGTCGGTCATGGCCCGCAGAACGACCACGGAGGCGGAAAGGGTTGCTTCGTTCGAGAGGGCCACGCCCCTGCGGTGGGGCTCGCGGAGGAGCAGAATGTCGGAGAGTGCTCCGCGGTGATTGACCTTAAACAGGTAGGTGTTGGACAGCAGCATGAAGTAGCGCTCACAGCGCTCGAAAATCTCTCCGGCTCGGGAGCAGGTTCTCCAGGACAGCCCCAGTACCCCATAATCCTCGATTTTCATTTCCTGGCCCACCCGGACGGCAAAGCCCGGGCCGAGGTGTTCGTCCAACTTTTCGTGAAGCTCGAAAAACTGCTCGGCGGGCACGGCTTCCACGGCCCGAAGCTGCTCGTCGGGGAGGGCAAATACCGAGAGGTCCGCACTGGTCATGCCTTCGGCCCGGGCCTGGCCGATCATTTTTCGGTATAAGCTCGAGGAAATGTACTTCATGAGGGGGCATTAAGGGAATGTATCCGCCCAGTAAAGATAGTCCCCTCATCGAAGGTCAATTGCGGCCGGGGGCATCCCACCTCATGGCTATTGACCGCAAAGGCCCGGCACCTGCGTAAGCCATGACGATTATTCCGCTGTGCTCAATTCGTACTTACCATTAACGGCTGCCAACGGATTATCCGTAAACCGTAGCGACCATCTTGCGACCACTGGCCCGGTTGCGGAATTCGCAGAGGTAAATGCCCTGCCAGGTGCCGAGATTGAGCTGGCCGTTGGTGATGGGGATGGTGACGCTGTGCCCGATCATGGCGGCCTTGATGTGGGCGGGCATGTCGTCGGGGCCCTCCATGGTGTGAACGAGGAAGGGAAGGTTCTCCGGTACGAGGTGATTGAAGACCGATTCAAAATCGGTCAGTACGTCGGGGTCCGCGGCCTCATTCACCGTGATCGCGGCCGAGGTATGCTGAATGAACAGGTGCAACATACCCTTGGGCGGAAGCGGGGGTAGCTGACTCAGGATTTCCCGGGTAATGATGTGGTAGCCCCGCGGACGCGGCGCCAGCGTGAAGGACGTTTGTTCAACCATGGGAGCAAAGGTAGCAAGCGGACTACTAGCGCCGCCGGCGACGGCTGCGTTTATTGCCGTAATCGGGGCAGCGGACGTCACCGAAGTAGTAATTGAACCCGAGACCGACGAAGATGTAGCGGTCGTTCATGGTGTCGTCTCCGCGTTGTTCTCCTTCCCGGTCGATACGGTTGCCTTCACCGTCGAGCAGGAGGCTGCGGTCGTATAGCTCGGCCGCCAGGGGGCCGCGACTGCGCAAGAGGTCGGAAGCATCCGGATAGACGGTGCTGACGTCGTCCAGGTAGTCGGTGCTCGCATTGCGGACGCCCACGTGGAGGTCCATGCTCAGTTCGTAGGAGAGGTCCCATTTGAGGCCGATGCCGTAGGCCAGGGCGCTGCTCAATACGAGGTATTCTTCTCCGCGAAGCTGTCCTTCGGTGCCCAGTCCACGCAGTTCCACCAGCTCCCCGTCGTCGGTTTCCGTTTTGGGGTTGTAATTGAATACGGAGATTCCGGCGAAAGCGTAGGGCGTGAAGAAGTATTCCTTATGGCCGTGGAAATAGGGCAGGAAGTTAAACTCGAACTGCGCCGTTCCGTCGAAGATGGCCGACTGAAAGCTCAGGTTGCGGTTTTGTTCGAAGGGGTTACTGCTGTCGCTATCGTAAGCTTCGATTTTACCGTAGTTGAAGCTCACCCGGGCCGCCAGCCGGTGGTTGAAGTTGTAGCGAGCGGCAAAGCCGCCGGCCAGGTTGGGGCGGTCGAAGCGGAAGTCCGTGTTCAGGTCGCCGAGGTAAAAGGAGGCACCGGCCCAGGGGCCAATTTCCAGACCACGCATTTCCAGCTGTGCCTTTGCGGAAAAGGAGGACAGCAGGCCGAGAAGGAACAGTAGGGGGAGAAAACGATTTGCGCGCATACCGAAAAAATAGCGCGGCGATGGAGTGCATCGCCGCGCTGGTTAAAACTTGTCCATTAAACGCCCGTCCCCCCTGATTGGTGTACCGTAGGACTAATTTCTTTGCCAAATCGGGGTTTTGGACGGTATTTGACGCCTTATCCGCCGTATTGCTGGTAGATCTGGAGCAACTGGGGCTCGGTTTCCACGGCTTTGATGGCCTTGATGGTTTCCTTCATCATGGTCACCAGTGCCGCGTTTTCCTCTCCCTCCATCATGCCGCTCATCAGGTCGTTGATGGCCTTAGTGGCGGCCAGCCGGCGCCAAGGGCTTTGTCCCATATTGGTGGCTACGGCCTGGAGTTTTTCCACGCCTTCCGTAATGACGGAGGCGTCTCCGGAGGAGAGGAGGCCCTGGTAGGCACCGAAGAGTTCGATGGCGGGGAAGCCGTCAATGCTGCTGAACTGCTTCTCAAAGAAGGGAAGCTTGCTCAGGTCACCGGATTGTCCGTAAAGGGCCGCCAGGGCCGCCGTAATGTCGGGGTTGTCGGAACCCTCCAGCTTGGCGGCCGCGGCCGCCGCCGCCGTGGGGTCGGCTGCCACCAGCGCACTCAGGCCGGCGGCCACCACGCGGTAGGAACGAGCGTCCAGGGCCGCCGTGGCGATCTCCTTCAGCTTGGTATCCTCCATGGCGGCCAGCAGGGCAATGGCCGTGGAGCGGGGCTCGGAGTGGGGGTCCTCCATGGCAATCTTTCGGATCAGCGGCAACTGAGCTTCTGTAGGCGCACCCATGCTTTCCAGTGCCAGCGTACGCACGGCGTAAAACGGGTCCTGAAGTCCGGCAGAATAGGTGGCCTCCTTGACGGGGCTGTCGTCTTTGTTGGACATCCGTTGCAGTACCAGGTAACGATCCACCAAATTGGGCGCTACCCTGAACTGGGCCGCCAGTTCGTCGGCGGTTTTGGTGTAGCTGTATGTGGCCAGGATTACGTGCTCGGGGTCGAAAATGACCACGTCGGGCGCATCGTCGGAGGCAAAGGTGAACGTTTGCTTACGCTGGTCCACCACGATGCGCTCCGTGCGGGGCGCCGTCTGGCCGTTGGTGTAGATGTTCACGTTGACCGGCAGCCGGAAAATGGCGGGAACGTTGTTTTCGGTATCCTGCGTCTGTTCGACGGTCAGGCTGATCGTTCCGTCGGCGTAGCTCGTTTCCAGACTGAGCTGGGGGTGACCGGCCTTCAGGAACCACTGGTTGAAGAACCAGTTGAGGTCTTCTCCGGAAATTTCTTCAAAGGCCATCCGCAGTTCATCGACTTCCACCGGTGAGTACTGGTTCTCCGTCAGGTAGTATTCCAGACTGGCGAAAAAGACCTCGTCGCCCAGGTAGTGACGGAGCATGTGCAGCACCGCACCGCCCTTGTTGTAGCTGTGGGCGTCGAACATCTGCTCCTTGTCGTCGTAGTCGTACCAGATGAGCTCGTGGGGCTCGCCGTTAGCCACCGAACCGAAGTAACCGGAACGCTCCAGCAGCATGTGGTGATCGGCCGCATCCGCGCCGTGCTTTTTCTCCATCCAGAGGTATTCGCTGTAGTTGGCGAAACCCTCGTTCAGGGTGAGGTTACTCCAGCTTTCGCAAGTGACGTAGTCGCCGAACCAGTGGTGGAACATCTCGTGGGCCACGATTTTTTCGTTGCGGTCAATGTCGATCAGGTCCCGGTCCGTACCGTGCATGAACTCCCCGAAGATGACGGCGGTGGTATTTTCCATGGCGCCGGAAACGTAGTCCCGTACGGCCACCTGGCTGTACTTCTGCCAGGGATATTCTACGCCGGTCAGCTCACTGAAGAAGGTGAGCATCTCCCGGGTGTAGGGGAAGATGTCCTTGGCGTAGGGTGCCCACTGGGGCTCGAGGTAGTAGTTGACGGGAATACCGTTCCATTTCTCGTCTTCCACCACGTCAAACTCGCCGATGGCGAGCATGAACAGGTAGGGCGCATGGGGAAGCTCCTGCCTCCAGTAGTCGGTGCGGGTACCGTCGCTGTTCTTGTTTTTGCTCACGAGTGCACCGTTCGAGAGGGTCGTGAACCGGTCGTCTACCGTCACGTACATTTCCTGCGTACAGCGCTCGTTGGGCTTGTCGATGGTGGGGAACCAGCGGCTGTTGTTTTCCGTTTCGCCCTGGGTCCAGATTTGCGTGGGTTTGTCCCCCTCTTCGCCGCGGGGGTTGATAAAGAACAATCCCTTGTCAGAGGTGATGGCGGCACTGCCTCCGGACTGGGCCGGGACGGCCGTGTAGTCAATGACCAGCTCCACTTCTTCTCCCCGCTGGTACTCGCGGTCGAGGGTGATGTAGACCTTTTGCTTGTCCCCTTCGTAAGTGTACTTCAGGGCCGTGCCGTTGAAGAGCTTGATGGACTTGAAGTCAAAGTTCTTCGCGTCCAGCTCCAGCACCCGCGCCGGGCGGAAAAGGGGCGTCAACTTCAGGGTGGCCTGGCCGATGACCATTTCTTTTTCCCAGTCGAAGGACAGGTCCAGCTTGGTGTGCAGCAGGTCAAAGGTGCGCTGGTAGGCCGCACGGTAAACCGGCCGTTCGTTGGGGATTTCAACCTCCGCTTCGTATTCAATAACCCCGTTGCTTTCGGGGCTCACCGTCATCGTGTCCAGGTTGCGGACTTCCATGACGACGGGTTCTTCAGTTTGGGCGGTGGCGTTTTTTGTGGTGTTGCAACTGGCGGAAAAGAGTAGGGCGGCCGCCAGCGCGAAAATGGAGAAGGATTGCTTCATTGGTTGTTGAAGGGTAGTTTGTAGGTAAATGACGTTTTGGCCGGGGAATATGTTGCTTTCCCCAAAGGAAACCTTGCGTCGGCGGACCGCCAGGCGGTGCCGAACATTCTCCGCCCCATCTTCCTTTCAACGAAAAGGATTTCCATGGCAACCGACACCGAACCAAAAGACTTTGCGGACATTCACCCCGATCGGGTAACGGCCCTCAACGAAAAAGACATCGATCAGGACGGCAAGTACGTCCTGTACTGGATGCAGCACAGTCAGCGCACGGAATGGAACCACGCACTGGAATATGCCGTTCGGATGGCCAATTCTCTGGACCAGGGATTGGTCGTTGGCTTCGGGTTGATGCAGGATTATCCCGACGGGAACGAGCGCCATTTCCGCTTTATGCTCGAAGGTCTCCTGGAAGTGCAGGAGGCGCTGCTGGACCGCAACATCAAGTTCGTCCTGCGCTTCGGCGATCCGGCCGAGGTCTGCCTGGCCCTGGGTAAGGACGCCAGCCTCATCGTTTGCGACCGGGGCTACCTGAGGTTTCATCGGGAGTGGCGCAAGAAGGTTGCGGAATCCGCGGCGGTCAAGGTGATTCGCGTCGAAAGCGATCTGGTGGTTCCGGTGGAGGTCGCCAGTGACAAGCAGGAATACGCTGCCCGCACCATTCGCAAACAGCTGATGGAGCAGTACCAAGAATACCTTGAGCGCCCCGCCCACCGTTCGGCCCAAAAATCCAGTAAGTCCTTCTCCATCGATAAGCTGAATTTTACGTCCGTTGACGCCCTCCTCGATCAAATGAACATCGACCGGAGCGTGGCACCGGTGGAAGACTTCACCGGTGGCACCGGTGAGGCGAAAAAGCGTTTTCGCAAGTTTCTGAAGGAGGAACTGTCCGACTACGATGATTACCGCAGCAATCCGGTGGAACAGCGGGTCAGTAGAATGAGCCCGTACCTGCATTTCGGACAAATCAGCCCCGCTTACCTGCTCAGCGAACTGCTGGATAAACGGGCGACGGACGACCGGAAGAGTTATCTGGAGGAACTGCTGGTGCGCCGGGAGCTGACCCACAATTTCGTTTTCTACAACGATAACTACGACAACTACAATTGCCTCCCCGACTGGGCGCGCGAAAGTCTCGAAAAGCACGCGGACGACGACCGGGAAAAGGTCTACACCCGCGACGAGCTGGAAGCCGCGGACACCAGTGATCCGTACTGGAATGCGGCCATGCGGCAAATCAAGCAGGGGGGCTACCTCCACAACCACATGCGGATGTACTGGGGTAAGCAGATCATTCGCTTTACGAACACCCCGCGCTACGCTTACCAGACCGCGCTTTACCTCAACAACAAGTATTTTATCGACGGCCGGGACGCCAATTCATTCGCTAACGTCGCCTGGCTCTTTGGCCTCCACGATCAGGGATGGAAGGAACGTCCGGTGTACGGAAAGGTCCGGATCATGACCCCCGGCGGTCTCGAAAGAAAGACCGATCCGGAGGCCTTTGTTGACCGGGTGGCGGAGTAAGCTTGTCTCTCGGGTTATGACGCGATCGGGGTGGTGCTTTGGGCCATGGCTGCCTGGGCCTGGGCCACGTGCCGCCAGTTGTGGTACACGACCACCCGCAGCGTATCCCCCAGACGCAACTTGATCAGATTGGTAATGCTGATGCCGGTCTTGGTGCGCGTCAGGTCAACCGACCGGGCGGCCTCCAGCAGCTCAAGCATGTCCTCCTGATACTTGATGAAGGTGTGGACAACTTCCACGCCAAGATCATCCTGGTGGGGGTTCATACTTTTGAAGGTGCTGATCTTTTTCGTCTGGGGACCGGGCTTCATTCCCGCAGCAAAGTAATTGCCCAAACGGGTGCTGGTAAAGGATTCCGTCTGCGTCCGATGCTTGGTGGATTCCAGCCGGCGACGAATCTCGGGGTTGTAGTATTCCGCGTACCGATTGAGGTGCTCCAGGCACTCCAGGGCATTCCAGGCTTCTGGGCGTGGACGCAGGTGCAGGGTGTCCACCGGAAGCGCAAGCATCTCCCGGGCCACCTCCAGATTGGACTGCGTGCGGTCAATGAGTTTATCGATGAGTTCGCGGGAAGAACGGGCTTTCATGGGGCTATCGTTTTGGTTCATGGCAAAGATCCTCCCCGAAAGGTCCCCGAATCTTGATCCAACGCAAGGTTTAGGACAAACAGCGCTACTTCCGACCGGAATCCGCGACTTTAGCCGTTGTCAGGCCGTTAATTTCGGCTAGAAGCCAATTACAGCCCATAAAAAAGCCCTCTTGTTCTACGTCGACCCGTAACTCCCGGAGGCCCTCCAGAACGTCATAATCCGTAATGCACTGGCCGTTCAAAAACTGGTCGGATGCCCTGGCGTTCTGGGTCGCCAGCCTGGTCAGCCGGCGCAAATAATTGATGAAGTTGCGGTAGGATTTCACCTTGCCCGGGGAGATGCGCTTTTGTTGATCGTAAATGAATTTGGTGAAGGTGTTGAGGAAGTTGTCCAGCGCCGTCAGTTCCCGGAGCTGGTAATAGGCCCTCGCCTGGAGGGTTTTGGCCGTAAGCTTGTAGTATACGTCTTTGGGGTTGGCCCGCTGAAGGCTGGCAATGGCCGCGGCCGGACGGGACTGATAAAAATCTAGTTCCGCCTGCGCGAGTAAGCAGACGTCTTCCCGGAACTCGCCCGGTACGATGGCCTCCGCATTGGAAGCGAGAAAATGCTCGGCCCAGCCAAAATGCCGGAGGTGGATGGCCACACTGATGATGTTACGGAACAGGCTGTGATGAATCTCCCCTTCGGGGGCCAGCACGCCGTCCTTAAGCTGCCGTTCGTAGAGGGAAAACAACTCCCGGGGGTAGTCGGCCGGCGAAGAGCAGTACTTGGCCATGTTTTCCAGGGAGGTAAATAACTCCCGTTGTTCCGTGGGCGTGAAAAATTTTGCCAGCTCCAGTACTTCCCGTTTAAACGCCCGGTAAAGCGCCGGATCGGTGGGGGACAATTGCAGGCGAAGCTGGGACTGGTAAACCCTGATCGCCGGATTATCCGCAACCTCCCGGTCTGCAAGGTACTGTTGGGTGGCCTCCAGCAGGCTGTAAACGTATTCCACCTTCACGGCCCGCTTTCGGGCCATCATCCGGTTGAGTTGCCGGAGTTTTTCGATGACGAAGTGCACGTCCAGGGCATCGTTCAGCAGTTGGAGGCCAATGTCGCCGTCCCGTTCGTCCCTCCTGGATTGGTAGGCGTAGTTCAGTCGCGCAAGCTGTAGCCGTTGGAAATAGTGGTCGGCATTCCGCAGCGGACTCTGGTCGAGCTGACGCACCAATTGCTCCATTTCTTTTTTAAAGTGGGGCGCTAACTCCCGTTGGTCGTACGCAATCAGTCGCTTCCGGTAGGCCTCCTCGTTACCGGCAGCAACGGACTGATGGACCAGAAACTCTCTGACGAGTCCGTACAGTAGGGAGTGGTACTTATTGATGCGGGATTTTTGGAAGGGGTGTTCCGGGAATATCCGGGCAAAGGCCGTAGTGTCCTGGAAGCCGGCATCATCAAAAGTGGGAGCGTACTCCAAATAGAAGGTCCCCAGCTTTAGGAGGACCTGACTTTGATTAAAGTAGGGGGATTGCAGGAATAAATCCAGCCGCTCCAGTTCCTCTGGCCCGAAGGTTCGCAACAGTTCCGTGAGTCGACGATGCATGACTGGAGTTGTAATTCCCTGATGAATACGGTAATTTAATCAAGGATTGAGTGGTTCCGGAGACTCTTAAGACCATATTTTATTGATTAGATCCCTCAATCATGTCGAAACTGCTCCCCTTTTTTCTGCTCCTCAGCCTGCTGCCTGGCGTGCTTCGGACTCAGGATGCGCCCCTCTGTAGCGGCTCCACGCTGCAACTGCAGAGCCTGGAACTGGACTTTACGCAAGCCCGGGCCTCCTTCCTTCTTTCCGGGGAAGCGGAAGTCCTTACCTATGAATTACTGCACGAATATGTCCGGGACGGGGAAGAGGTCCGGGAGGTGGTGAGGTCGGAGGCCCCGCTAATTTCCATCACTTTCTCCCCCCAGGGAGTACACCGCTTTACCGCCGTGAACCAGTGTACGGACGGAACGATACACACGGGCTCCAGCCTGATCCTGGATTTTGGTCAGGATGGGGTAGACGCTGCCTGCCCCACTCCCACCAACCTTTTCATCGAAACCTTCACACCAGGCTTCGTTGCCTTCGGCTGGGATGCCGCTGATACCGTGGATTTCTGGCAAATACGCTATCAACCCGAAGGACTCCCCGCCCAGGATTTTATGGTTACGGACCCCTTCGTGGAGCAGGACCTCCTCCCGACCGTCCGGCATACTTTTTCTCTATTTGCCGTTTGCGACGAAGATGGCCTCACCAGTCCGATAACGCAAACGGTCAGCCCCACGGTTACCTTTTCCCTGATCATCGTTGAAGACGTCAAATTATTCCCCATCACCTGTGACTCCCTGACGGAATTGGTCTGGGATGCCTTTTTGATGGAATGCACCCGGCACGGAGCGTTTGAAGCGGATAAGGAAGCCTTCGTTTTTATCCACGGTTGCGAGGCCTGCGTCACCGCTACGGCCCTGGATGACCCCGCGGCCGAGTTCTTCCGGACCTGGACGCTGGCTCCCAATCCCGTGCGGGAAGAAGCTCAGCTCCAATACGTTTTGCCGGAAGCCACCCGCCTGGAAGCCTCCCTGTTTGACGCCGTGGGGCGCCCGGTAAAGCAGTACGTTACCCCGTTGCTCGCAGCCGGGGAGGGGGTGATTGAGTTACCCCTCGGGGAACTACCTCCGGGGGTTTATTGGGTCCAGCTGCACACGGGGAACCGTTCCGGAGTCAAAAAAATGGTCAAAGCGGGAAGGTAGCACCCCGGCCCAAGGGAATTTTTGCCATTCCAGGTAATGGCGCAAGCCGCCTTCCGCCCGCCGTTCATTGGGTTCATCGTTGATGGATGCCCCCGAGGCTGATTCTCGACCAGTCATTGTCGCTTCGGGATGACGGAAAATTGTAATGGGTGGTCCGGCGCGGAGGGAGGATACTTGTAATGTCCGGAGGAAATATCCGGGAGAAAACAAGTATCGCCTATGGTAAATCAACCCTTTCCCCGCTAACGTAGTGGCATTGCGCCCGGGACTACGGCTCCATCTCCATAACGGAATAACTAAGTACGGTTGCCCCTACTGACCGCCTCCACCCGGAAGCGGAACGCACCCATCATGCCACCGTATTCCTCCCGAAACCCCGGTCCGCTTACCGCCAACCGTTGGCCAACGCAACAAATTTTAATCAACTTAAATCCTTTACCCATGAAATCCTTATCCATCATCATCACGGCACTGTTCGTATTGCCACTTTGTGGAATCGCCCCTCTGGAGGCCCAGTGCGACGGCACCTTCCGCTTCGTAAACAACACCGGAAGAGAGGTGACGGACCTCCACATCGAGTTCGAAGAAACGGGCGCAACCCTCGAGAGCCACAACTTTCCGGGCCGCCCCTCAACGGAGCGGGCCAACTTCGAAGGTCCCGCCACCAACGGAACCGAAAAACGTTGGGACATCATCCGGGGTCGCTTACCCAATAAGGGCGTGGCTACCCTTTCCTTCACCTCCGAAGACTGCCGCTTGCGGATTCGCCGCTGGTGGTGGACCGTCGACGATAGCCCGGCAACGGAGCCGTACAATAATGAGCGCCGATCGGGTACGAACGCCAGTGGCGCCAGCCTGGACCGCGATCTCGTCGCCCAAGGAGAAACCGTGACTAAGGTGAAAGTATCCCACCCCTACAGTGGTCGGAGAAACGGAGAAAGAGTAGAACTCGGCATCAATGACCTGCACGTCGTTTCCCGCAAACCACCTACGGTACTCAACCGGACCCGAAACTCCGAAGACGACCCGGCAAAGTCCGGCGGTGTCTTTGAAGAGGAGGACGTAACTACCTGCGACTGCGACGTCCGCCAAACCGATCGACCCTGCCAACAGGTATGTCAGGGCCAGACCGGAACGCTGTACGTACTGAACCTCGTAACCACGGGAACCATCCGACGGAACCAGGAGGTGGAGCTGGAGCTCAAGGGTGTAGAAGCAGAGGACCTGCAGTGGCTGTGGTGGACCAAGGACGGCCGTCCGTACACGGTGCGCAATACCGGACTGCATCGGGGAAACAAAGACGAAGGCGTACCCGAAGAAAACGGCAACGACCTGGAAGGAGCCCCCAAGGAAGACTGGGACGAAGTCGTCGGGAATTTTGGCCACCCGGGTGGCCCACGGTCCAGGTTTGCGGTCGGATTGTTTGGGGGGGCAGGCAGGAATCCCTTTGATGCCTCCCTGGATTTCGGACCGGAATCTACCGCCGCGGTGATGAACGCAATCTACGGGAATCCGGACGTCATGGCACGCTTGCTCGAAGGCTTCTCGGGGGAGTTTTACCTCGGAGACTTCACGGGCACCACGGAAATGATGGTGGCTTCTCCCTCGCCTTCCACCCAGTTTGGCACGCATCTACGTTTCGGGCTTACGGGGCCACTTTCGGTGGACGTCCGTGGAGGCTACACCAGCGCCAGCGCCGAAGGGCGCTTTCCCGTAACCGTTTTCCCGTGGTCTTCAGAAACTACGGAGGAACCGTACGAAACTGCGGGTACCTACCGCCTGGAACGAGGCATCCAGGAACTAAGCCTCGGCGCCAATTATCTCCTGGGACCCGGCCGCCTCCGGGCCGGTGTTGGTGCCTACGCTGCGGCGCAGCGCGTAAGCAACCGGAGTACGGTAGTCATTGCCGGGCAACACCTCCAGCTGTCCGAGGAGACCAACTTTGCGCTCAGTGGCCAGCTACGGGGAATTATCCAGTATCAACCCATTGATCGGATTTTCCTGGAGGGTGGTATCGTCCGGTTGCTGCCCCTTAGCGGTGCCACCGCCGGTAACCTGACCGCTTTCCAACTCGGACTTGGTCTGTACTTAGGGAAGTAGTACGCTGCGGATCATTCCTGCAAACCCGACGGACGTCCCCTCCGTCGGGTTTCTTTTTTGGCGACAGATTTTTTGGGCACCATGTGGATTTTTGGTTAATGGAACGTCCCTAGGGCAACACTGGTACCATCCAGGATTTCTAACTGACCCTAAACGCTTTCGTAATGATCTATTTCCTACTGTTGCTTCCCGTACTTGCCGTTCCCGTAGCTTCGGCGGCCCTGAGCCTGCCCAGCTTCGATTTTGATCTGTCCGCAGACAACGATTTTTACCGCTCCGTCATCGAGGAGCTGGAATCCCGCTAAAATCCAGGCAAGTTTTACACCGTCGGTTGCCGCCGACTAACCCAGTCGGGACCGGACCCGAGACAGGGTCTCCGGCGTCATCCGCAGATAATTGGCGATGTACTTGGCGGGGATTTCCTGGAACACCCTAGTGCCCCGGTTTAAAACCCGAAGGTAGCGCTCTTCGGGAGAGTTCGTGAGCAGGTCAATTTCCCGCTCCAGTTGCCCTACGATCATCCAGCTCATGATGCGCTGCCACAATTCGGCCAGGGCGGGGGAGGAGACCATCATGCCCTGGAAGTCCGATTGGCGAAGCACCCGAACGGTACACCTTTTCAACGCCTGGGTATTGAAATTGGTGGGGCGATGGTTGATGTAAGAATCCATCGCCCCAATAAAGTCCCCCGCGTACCCGAAGCGGATGCACTGCTCTTCGTCGTTGACCACTACGTAGGAACGCAGGGTTCCTTCTTCCACGTAATAGATGTTGGTGTCGGTTTTACCCTCCATGTGGAGGTGCTCCCCGCGTTTGATGGTAAAACGATCGTGCCAGAGGTCGGCCGCGTCCAGGTGAACGTATAACTGTTCCAGCAAATTTGCCATTCGACTAAGGTAGGGGAATTTTTTCCGTCGGGTTAGCCCGGAAAGCCTCCCCAAAAGTATTTTCGAGCCCGTTGTGGAATTCGGGCAGGGCTACCGTCCCTAGAGAAATCCTCTAGAACTATGCGCCCTCTATTATCCCTTGCTCTTCTGCTTTTCCTTTGCACCTGCGCTCGCGCCCAACTCACCCTGACGACCAACGTCGGTTTGGCGGAAGGCTACTGCATGAATCCCGACCCCGACGACTGCGACCCCGTTCCCGAGGGAATGGAATTCCTCACCTACCTTCCCGGGCAGGACGATGACATCGTGGTCACCTACCGCGTCATCAACAATACGGCGGGAGTGAAAATCACCAAGCTCGGCATTCGGGACGACCGGTTTGGTGAGGTGGTCGCTTTCTCGGATATCCTCGTGGGTCCGGGAGAAACCTACACCATCACCCGGAGATATCCCGGATTTACCAACCCCGAAACCCTGGAAATTCCCGTAGAGGCCCTGGTGGAAGATGACCGGGGGAATCAGGCGAGCCGGGAGTCTACCTACAAAATTGATGTCGTCTCCCCCAGAGGGACGGTTTCGGCAGAGCTCTACCGTGCCCGGGAAGTATGCGCCAATCCGACGGACCTCGGTACTTGTGGTGCCAGTGGAGGCTCCAGTACCATTACGGTGGCCGCCGGCGATAGCCTTCTGCTTCGCTTTCCCACCACGAATACGGGCCTGAATACGCTGACGAACCACGTCTGGACGGACAATGTCTTCGGGCCAATCGCCAGCACTGCCTTCGATTTGGAGCCCGGGCAAACGATTATCGCCCAGAGCCTGCAACGCGCACCCTTCACACCGGGAACGTACAACTATCAATTGACCTGGACGGCCGAAGACCCGGCGGGTAATGCGCTTACCCGACGGGCAAACTACACCGTCATCGTGCAGGGACCTAGCGGTACCTTGTCCGTGGAGCTCTACCGGGCACGGGACGTGTGCGCGGACCCCACCGATCTTGGCACCTGCGGTGCCAGCGATGGCCCCGCGACCATCACCGTAGCGGCGGGCGACTCCCTGCTGATCCGGTACCCCGTTACCAATACGGGGCCGGGTTTTCTAACCAACCACGTCTGGACGGACAGCCGTTACGGCGTAGTGGCCAACACGAGTTTTAACCTGGATCCGGGGTCGACCATCATCGGGCAGACACTGGAAAAAGCCCCGGATGTCCCCGGGACCTACCTCCTCTCGGCCACCTGGACGGCCGAAGACGAGGGCGGCAACGTGCTGACGGAAACCTTCCTTTACAGCATCATCGTGGAGGGGCCCAGTGGTACGCTGTCCGTGGAGCTCTACCGGGCGCGGGACGTGTGTGCGGACCCCACCGATCTTGGTACCTGCGGTGCCAGCGATGGTCCCTCGACGATCACCGTAGCGGCGGGCGACTCCCTGCTGATCCGGTACCCCGTTACCAATACGGGGCCGGGTTTTCTGACCAACCACGTCTGGACGGACAGCCGCTACGGCGTAGTGGCCAACACGAGTTTTAACCTGGATCCGGGGTCGACCATCATCGGGCAGACACTGGAAAAAGCCCCGGATGCCCCCGGCACCTACAACATTACGGCCACCTGGACGTCCGAGGATGAGGGCGGAAACGTGCTGACGGAAACCTTCATCTACACCATCATTGTGGAGGGTCCCAGCGGTACGCTGTCGGTGGAGCTCTACCGGGCGCGAGACGTGTGTGCGGACCCCACCAGCATCGCGACCTGCGGTGCCAGCGATGGTCCCTCGACGATCACCGTAGCGGCGGGCGACTCCCTGCTGATCCGGTACCCCGTTACCAATACGGGGCCGGGTTTTCTGACCAACCACGCCTGGACGGACAGCCGCTACGGCGTAGTGGCCAACACGAGTTTTAACCTGGATCCGGGAACTACCATCATCGGGCAGACACTGGAAAAAGCCCCGGATGCCCCCGGCACCTACAACATTACGGCCACCTGGACGTCCGAGGATGAGGGCGGAAACGTGCTGACGGTAACCTTTGGGTATACCGTAATCGTGGTGGAGCCGTCCTCCACGCTCGACGTGGAAACTTACCTGGCCTCGGACATTTGCACGGACCCAACCAGCCTGGCTACCTGCGGCACTGGAACGGGCGGCGGTGATCAGATCACGACGGGAGCCGGAGAAAATATTTACGTCGAGTACCCCGTCAGTAATACCGGCCTTGGCCCTCTGACGAATCACGCCTGGACGACGGACCTTTTCGGAGAAGTAACGACTACCTCCTTTGTGCTACAACCCGGCCAGTCGATCACTGCCCGGGCCATTCATACGGCCCCCGCGGACCCCGGCACCTACGACGTGACGGCCACCTACACCGCCGAAGATGAGGGCGGAAATCTGGTGACGGAAACGGTGGTGTTCACCGTCAAAGTTATCTGCAGTCAGGGCGATTTCGCGCCGCCGGTGGCCCGCTGCCGTAACCGGACCTTTACCATTCTGGAGGACGAAACCCTTAGCCTGAATGCCGGGATGTTTGACGACGGTAGCTCCGACGGTTGCGGTTCGATCGCCGGTGGGTTCCTGGACGTGACGAGCCTTGATTGCGACGACGCCGGTGCCACCGTGGTGACGTTGACGGTGGAGGATGAGTCCCGGAATCAGGCCAGCTGTACGGCCACGGTGACGCTCAACGTGCTGGACGGCATTTTCCGGGGAGAGCGCAACAACTGCGTGAGTACGACCACGGAACTGGCGGTCGGACAGGCCGTCAATGAAATCAGAACCCCCCAGGGACAACTGATCGCCGAGCTCATCATCGGCAATAACACGAATCTATTTGAGGCGGTGACCAGCGTTTACCGTACCGGCTCCCCCACGGAAGGAAGTGGTGCGCTGGAGCACCTGAGTAAACGGATATCGATTACCTTCTTTGACGAAGATGGTAACGAGGTGCAACCCAATCGGGAACCCGTTTACGTGCGGCTCTTTTACCTGGAAGAAGAACTGGCGGCCCTCGGCGGCGACCCCAACACCTATTCCATCATCAAGACCACCGACGATGACTGTGGATCGGGCTATTCGGCCCAGAACGCCGAGGCCATGGCGCTGACCGAGGTCGGCTTTCGGGGGTGCCAACAAACGGACCGCTTCTACGAATTTTTCACGGGGGGATTCTCCACCTTCTACCTCTTCCGCACGGACCTTTCACTGCCCGTCGAATTTTTGGCGTTCACCGCCCGGCTGGCGCCCAAAAAACGGGTGCTGCTCGACTGGCAAACGGCTTCCGAATCCGGGAACAGCCACTTTTCGATTGAGCGGAGCGGCGACGGGGATTCCTTCGTGGCCTTGGGCGAGGTCGCAGGTGCCGGCACGACCAGCGAGGAGCAATCCTATACGTTTCTGGACGAAGCTCCACTGGCGGGCCTGAACTACTACCGCCTGCGCCAGGTAGATTTCGACGGTACGGAAAGCTTCAGCGAAGTGCGGCTGGTGACGGTTGACCGTAGTGAGGGCGTGGCCATCCGGCCCTATCCCAACCCGGCGGTGGACGAGCTTTATCTGGATGGCTTCGCCGGCGGCCCGGTCACGGTGCTGGACCAGCACGGACGTCCACTGCGGGCCGCCACGCTGGCCGAAGGCCAGCCCCTCGATGTTCGTGACCTGCCCCCCGGCTTCTACCTGCTGCGGACCGACGCTCCCAGCGGATCGCAAACCGTAAAGTGGATAAAATACTAGTAATGGTTGACCAAAGATTGAGTTGACGAACGCCCTGGCCCTATTAACGAGAACAATTGGTTTATTCCAGGGAGGATGCACATAGTTCAAACCCTGATTGTAGGGTTTCCCCCGGCCGCGTAACCACGTGGGCCGGGGTTTTTCGTGCGGGCGGTGTTCGTCGATGCGGAACCGGGATTGGCCCGGTAAATTGGGTAAGAAAATGGTGGTAACCGATATTGAATGGTACACCAAACACCAAAGCCATGGCCGGATTCAGCTCACACATGATCAACAGCGTCAAAGCCAACGCCTCCTTACGGAAGGGGAGAAATAACCTGTTTGAGCGTTCGGCTTCCCGGGAGAGCAGTCGGGAAAATGGCAAGCCTCACCCCGTGGCCAGTAAACTGGTCGTCAGACAACTGCTGGAGAAGTATCGCGCGGAGCGTCGCCGGGAGCAGTGGTACTGGGTGCTGAGTCTGCTGGCCGGAGTAATCCTGCTGGGGTTAACCTGGGCTTACCTTGGCTTGCCGGCGGCCACTTGATCGGGCGCTAGTGGAAGAGGTTGAGCCAGTGGCCCATGCTGGTTTCCTTCGTGTGGAGGTACCCCCGATTTTCTTTGCTGGGGTCCACGACGATGGGTAGGCGTCGTACTACTTCGACCGGCCCTTCCCCGAAGGCTTCCACCTTCTCGGGATTGTTGGTGAGTAGCTGAATTTTACTGACGCCAAGGTCCTGTAGAATCCCCTGGGCGACGGCGTAATCCCGTCCGTCAATGTCCAGGCCGAGGTGAACGTTGGCCTGGATGGTGTCCAAGCCCTGGTCCTGAAGTTGGTAGGCCTTGAGCTTGTTGATGATGCCGATGCCCCGGCCTTCCTGTCGGAGGTAAATCACAATGCCCGCCCCGGCGGCGGCAATGCGCATGGAGCGGTTGAGTTGTTCCCCGCA
The DNA here is from genome assembly GCF_004375085.3 of Lewinella sp. W8. Taxonomy (GTDB): domain Bacteria; phylum Bacteroidota; class Bacteroidia; order Chitinophagales; family Saprospiraceae; genus Neolewinella. The sequence goes on along the minus strand of NZ_SNAQ03000009.1, from coordinate 119,202 downwards.
GTCGCAGCGCTTCGACCCGAATAGGTCCCCCGTGATGCATTCCGAGTGGATGCGGGTGATCACCTCCGCGGAGGGGTCCATGTCCGGGTGCACCAGGGCCAGGTGGGGGGCGTAGGCTTCGGGGTCGGCGGAATAGGCGATCATGCGGAATTCTCCGAAGGGGGTGGGGATCAGGGCTTCGGCCCGCCGCGTAGCGGCGGCGGAAGTCGTGGAGGGGAGCAGAATTGGAGCGCCGTTTGCGGCCATTTTCGTCGGGGATACTTTCTGAATGCCGTGGCGATGCCAGGTCGGGCGCCGTTGGCGCCGCAGCATCGCTGGTGCCCTTTACAAACGCCCAAAAGCGAGGGTGGTTGTCCGAAGTCTTATCTTTGGGCCGATTCGGGCGACGCGATACGACAATTCCGCCCCAAAGTTCCCCAACTACCAGACTCCATGGCCCGTAAACCCAAATCGCCGAAGCGCCGCAGCATTACCGACAATTACCAACCCAAGAAGCGTTCCGGCTGGGCCAAATGGACCATCGTCGGCTTACTGGGCCTGGCCCTCATCGGTTTTATCCTTATGTCCATTCCCCGTCAGCCCGCCAGCGGCGGGCCCACCTTCACCAAGGAAGGCGAACTCACCATCAGTGATGGGACCACCGGCAACGCCCTGGTCAACATCGACATCGAAATCGCCGATAACCGCGAGGATATCGTCCAGGGACTGATGTACCGCCCCCAAATGCAGGCGGACCGTGGCATGCTCTTCCTCATGGAAGCCGAAGAGCCCCAGAGCTTCTGGATGCTCAATACCCTGATTTCCCTCGACATTATCTACATCGATTCCGACAAGGAGATCGTCTCCATCGCCCCCGATACGACCCCGAAGAGTACCGATCCCATCCCCAGTGGAGCCCCCGCGAAGTACGTCCTGGAGGTCAACGCCGGCTTCTGTCAACGGCACAACGTGAAGTTGGGCGACCGGGTGGTTTGGTGAGCCCGGTTCTCTTCTTAAAACGGTTAGGCAGAACACCAGATGATTCAGTAGCGCCGGATTTATCCGGCGAAGGTTTATGGCGGGAGGTGATGCATTCCCATCAAGACTTCCCTCTCCCGCGGAATAAAGCCATCCTGCTCCCGCCAAATAGCGACGGGCACCATTGGACTTTCCCCGCGACCGGCCTACGGAGCAAGCCTTTTCCGAATGTTCGCCACGGCTTGCCCTTTCTGCTTAATCCTGTATCCTAAAACCTGAAGCCTCTTTTCCCGCCGCATAGCGACGGGCACCATTGGGCTTTCCCCACGACCGGCCTGCGGAGCAAGCCTTTTCCGAATGTTCGCCAAGGTTTGACCTGTCTGCTTAATCCTGTATCCTAAGGCCTGAAGCCTCTTTCCCCGCCTCACAACGACACCCCCCGCCGCCACGGAATAAAGTCATCCTGCCCCCGCCGCACGGCGGCGGGCGTCACCCGGCCGCTGGCTACCTCGAGGAGGTAGTTGAGGAGCTGCTCGGCCAGGGCGTCGATGGTGGTTTTGCCGCGGATGATGGCCCCGCAGTCGAAGTCGATGATGTCGGGCATGCGCTCGGCGAGGGCCGAGTTGGAGGCAATTTTAACGACGGGCGCGACCGGGTTGCCCGTGGGCGTGCCCAGGCCCGTGGTGAACACGATCAGGTTGGCGCCCGCCCCGGCCAGGGCGGTGGTGGACTCCACGTCGTTGCCGGGAGTGTTGAGCAGGTGGAGGCCGGCCCGGGTGGCGACTTCACCGTAGTCCAGCACGTCGACGATCGGACTGCTGCCGCCCTTGCGGGCGGCGCCGGCGCTCTTCATCGCGTCGGTGATCAGTCCCTCGCGGATGTTGCCGGGGCTGGGATTGTCGGCGAAGGTGGAGCCCGCCCGCACGGCACTGGCGGCGTAGGCCCGCATGAGGGACACAAATTTTTGGGCACTTTCGGCCGTGCGGCATCGGTTCACCAGCTCCTGCTCCACGCCGTTGAGTTCGGGGAACTCGGCGAGGAGGGCGCGCCCGCCCGCCGCCACCAGCAGGTCAGAAACCCGTCCCAGGGTGGGGTTGGCCGAAATGCCCGAGAAGCCGTCGGAGCCGCCGCATTCCAGGCCCAGACTCAGGTTATGGAGCGGCTGGGGGCTGCGGGTGATCCGGTTGGCTTCGGTAAGGCCAATGAAGGTGACCCTCGCGGCCTCGGTAAGCAGCTGCTCTTCGGTGCCGTATTGCTGTTGTTCGAGGATGTACAACGGGCGATTGTAGCCGGGGGCGCTGCGCTGCACGGCCGCCCGCAGCATCCCCGCCTGGGCAAACTGGCAGCCCAATCCGATCACCGTGGCCCCGGCCACGTTGGGGTGGGTGATGTACCCGGCCAGCAGGCGCAGCAGGGCCTCCACGTCGCTCTTGCTGTTGCCGCAGCCCCCTTCGTGCAGCAGGTACTTGATGCCGTCGACGTTGGGGAAGAGGGGAGAGCGCGCCCGTTCGGTCACCCGGTAGCGCACCGGCACTTCCCGCAGCGCCTCCGCGCTGGCGCCCTCCCGGTACGCCAGAATCATGGCCGAGAGGTCCAGTTCCGACGCTTTTCCCGCCGCGAAGCCCAGTTGCTCGGAGAGCGCCCGCTGGAGGGTGGCGACGTTCTGGTTTTCGCAGAATACGAGGGGGACGATGAGCCAGTAGTTAGCCGTGCCGGCCCGGCCATCCGGCCGGGCGTAGCCCAACCACCGCCGATCGCGGAGGTGGCTGACGTCCGGGGGCGTCCAGTGGGAGCGACGTGATGGTCGAGCTGGTAATCGTCGGTGGCGTGCCGGAGGTTGTCCGTGGTGACCCGGCCGCCCGCGCCCAGGATTCCACGTACCCGGCCCACTACGGTGTCGTACATCCGCACCTGCGCGCCGTCGCCCAAATCCGTCCGGGAAAACTTGTGCTTGGCCGGGATATCCTCCCGGATAGTGATCGCCGTTCCGTCCGGCAAAGACACCTCCTGGCCCGCCCGCAGATCACGGAGGGCAACGACCAGGTGGTCATCGGGATGGAGGAGCAATACGGGCGACATGGGCAAAAAAAATGCGGGCCAGGAAGCATGTTCCTGGCCCGCACTAAAGACGCTGGGGAAGGATTATTTCCCTTTCATCATGGCGTCCATTCCCCGGAGGGCTACGTTGATGCGCTGGGCAATTTCACTCTGGTGCCCGCTGACGAGGCCCTGCTCGCCGAAGGCGTTCTTCAGGAAGTCGCTGTCGTTGAGGGCCTTTTTGGTCATGTCCAGACTGATGTTGCGGAGGGTCGCCCGGGCGGCGGCCTTCACGTCGGCGCTGGCGTCATCGTTTTTGAGTACTCCCGTCAGGCCATCCACGTAGGCCAGCTGCAGCGTCCGGCCGTAAGTGGAGTTGGTGTTGGCCTCGGTGAAGATGCCTTCCCGCGTTTGCTTCATCAGGTCCATGAGGCCGTAGTTGCTGGCGTCCATGGCCTTCTGCTCGGCCAGACGGTTGAGGCGATCGGTCGTCATCAGGGTGCCGAGGGCGCCCTTCTGCAGCCGTTCGATTTTGCTGGCCACGCCGCTGGGGGAGATGCGGTTGAGAATCTCCTCTTCGATCAGCCACTCGGGGGTAGTGAAGATCTGGCGGTTGAGGAAGTTGACCGCGGCCCGCTGGCGGGCGGCGTCGACGGTCTCGTACACGGGCTTGTTCTCGTCGGCGGTCCGCTGCCATTCAATGACGCCGGCCACGTTATTGGTTACGTGTCCGGTGTAGCGGCGCAGCTGGCCGATCACGTTGTCGTACACCTCCTCCAGGTTGTCGAAGTATTTGCCGTCCTCGGCCATCCACTGGGTGAGGTTCGGCACAATGCGCTGGAGGTTCTTGATGCCGAGATTGGAGGCCATCACGGCGTCGTTGCTCAGGTCTTCGGTCTGGGCGCTGGGGTCGTGGCCCCGGAAGCGCTGACGGCCGAAGCGGTAAACGGGATCGTCGGCCTTCTCCTTGATCATGGCGTTCAGGATGGGACGTTCCTCATCCGGAGAGCTGGCCTCGGGAATGGGGAGGTAGCCGAAGCGGATGGAGTGCATGTCGTAGGGACCGATTTTGGGGTGGAGCCCCGCGTTTTTGTCCTCGGGCTGCGCCACGTAGTTGAAGCGGGCGTAGTCCATGATGCTGGGGGCCGTACCGTTCTCCTGCACGAATCCAGGGCTGCGGAGTTGCTCCACGGTGTAGGCCGCCGAACTGCCCATGTTGTGGGGCAGACCGATGGTGTGGCCCACCTCGTGGGCGGCTACGAAGCGAATCAGTTCGCCCATGACCTCTTTCTTGAACTTGGGGGTCCGGGCCTCGGGGTTGACTGCGGCCGTCTGAATGAGGTACCAATTGCGGAGCAGGTTCATCACGTTGTGGTACCACATGATGTCACTCTCCAGAATTTCTCCCGTGCGCGGGTCGTGAACGTGGGGGCCCTGGGCGTTCTGGATGTCCGTGGTGATGTAGCGGATTACGGAGTAGCGTACGTCCTCGGGGCTCCAGTCGGGATCCTCTTCCTTGGTGGGGGCGTATTTGCCCATGATGGCGTTCTTGAGGCCGATGGCCTCAAAAGCTACCTGCCAGTCGTCCACCCCCTGCTTGATGTAGGGCGCCCATTCTTTGGGGGTAGCGGGGTCGATGTAGTAAATAATGGGTTTCTTCACTTCTACCAGTTCACCGCGCTTCCAGGCCTCCATGTCCTTGGGCTCCAGGCGCCAGCGGGTGATGAAGCGCTGGGTTTCTGCCCGCTGGGCGTCCAGGCTGTAGTTGGTCTGGGCGATGCTGAAGTAGCTGACCCGGGGGTCGTAGTAGCGGGGCTGCATGGGGTCTTCGGGCAGCACGATGAAGCTCTGGTTCATCTCCACGGACAGGGTGCCGGTCAGTTGATTGTCTGGGAGCGAGGTTCCCTGGTAGGTCAGTACGTGGCGCACCTCGACGTTCTTGGGGAAGGCCTTGGTGTACATGACCATGCTCCGGGACTTATCCAGCCCCCGGACGCCGAAGCGTTTACGTTGGCTGTCGTACATGGCACCGATCATGGGGATATCGGTGGAGAAAAGGCTCGTTACGTCGGCGACCGCACTGGTGCTGTCGTCGCCCATGGCCTTGATGTCGAAGGCGGCGATGATGGGCTCGAAGTTGTTGTTCTTCACCGATTCGTAAACGGGGTCCTCTTCGCTGGCGACGCTGTTGTAGCTGACGCTACGGAGCAGCAATTTCTTGCCGTGCTTCTGCCAGCGGATCACCTGCTGGGGACGGCTCTTGGTGCCGGCTCCACCAAAGTTGAGCCCCTTGACGAATCCACTGATGCGGCTGACGATGAGGATTTCCCGTTCCAGCAGGTCTTCGGGAATTTCGAAGTAGGTCTTACCGTCCTTATTGATGACGGTAAACAGCCCTTCCTGGACCTCAGCGTCCTTGATGAGCTCCTCGTAAGGGTCCTTTTTTTCCTTCTTTTCTTCGGTTTTTTCCTCTTTGGGGTCCTCCTCTGCCTGGGCAAACAGGACGGGAGTACTGACCAGCAGGGCCAGTAATAAAAGTAGTTTTTGCATTTGGCTTATTTGTTTTGCGGCCCGAAAATATTGCTTAGGTCAGGCCAAATCCTATTGCTAAAGTAAAAAATCGGGTTGGTGTTTACCGGAAAAGGTTGTTTTGGCAAAATTTCCTGCTGGTTACGGCAAAAAGAAGGGCCGAATTGTCCTATACGGACAATTCGGCCCGGTGAAATTTAAAGGGTGTCAGTCTTGCGGTTGGGCTGAGGTGTGGTCCGCAGGTAGGGACGGATAACCTTGTGCCCCTTCGGGAACCGGTCGGGAATGTCTTCGGTAGGGATGGAGGGAGACACCACCACGTCTTCGCCGTCTTCCCAGTTTACCGGGGTAGCCACGGAGTAATTATCCGTCAGTTGGAGGCTGTCGATCACCCGGAGGATCTCGTGGAAATTCCGACCCGTAGAGGGAGGATAAGTCAGCGTCAAACGGATTTTTTTCTGAGGGTCAATGATGTACACGGACCGAACCGTAAACTTCGCATCGGCCTCGGGGTGGAGCATGTCGTAGGCGATGGCGACCTTTTTGTCCTCATCGGCAATGATGGGGAAATTCATTTTCACCTCCTGGGTTTCCTCGATGTCTTTGATCCAGCCCATATGGCTGTCCAGGTCGTCCACGCTCAGGGCGATGGCTTTAGCGTTGCGGCGTTCAAACTCTTCTTTAAGCTTGGCCGTCATCCCGAGTTCGGTGGTGCAAACGGGGGTGTAGTCGCTGGGGTGGCTGTACAGGATTACCCACTTGTCGCCGGCCCACTGGTGAAAATTAATGTTGCCTTCGGTGGTTTGTGCGTTGAAGTCGGGAGCGACTTCACCTAATCGTAATGGCATGGTTTTTTGGGTTTTGATTTTCCTTAGTAACGCGGTGATAAAAAATACAGTTGAGGGGAGATTGCCCACTTTGTCCGACGGGTAGTGGAAATCTTATTCCTCCAGATGGAATAATTACCGCGAGCAGGTGGGAGTTCTTTTTTGCGACGGAGCGCAGGTGCCATGCAATACTCGGCTCAGCCGGGACGGGTGCCATGGTAGAGGGTAGCCTAGCGACGCATACCTGCGTCCAGCTAGAAGAAGGAAGAATACAGAATGAAGGGAGAGAATTCACCACATTGCGACACCTCCGATCAGCTCGCTGCGCTCGACGGATAGGAGGAGCGCTGTTTGAGGGAGGAGAAGGTTGAGGCTGAGGAAGAAGGAAGAAAGAAGAAGGAAGAAAGAAGTTAGCCGGACTTCGAAGCGTGCCGGCCGGGCGCAGTCCGTCGGTTCCTTTGGGTGCTCCGCTGGGAACTTGGCATCGCGACACCTCCGATCAGCTCGCTGCGCTCGACGGATAGGAGGAGCGCTGGTTGAAGAAGAGAAAGCTAAGCCGGTCCTCGGAGATGTCTCTGCTGTTCCGAGGTCTCGGCGGCTTGGACTACTGATAATAATCGCTCACCCCACCGCTGGCCATCAGGTCTTCCCGGGTCACGATGGCGGGCATGGGGTCCAGGTTACCGGAGTTTTGGATCACCCCAGTGGGCAGCTGGGCCTCGATTAACCAGTGGAGCACCTTGTTGGTGACCTCCGCCGTCCCCAGGTGATGCCCCGCACCGCGGGGCGCGTAGAGGGCACTGCCGCTCCAGTGGCTCAGGTTGCGTTCGGCGTTGCGGAAGGCCGTCGTGCGGTCTTCGGGGTCGTGGACGAGCAGGGTGGGTAGGTGGCTTAGGGACTGAGCGTTGCGTGCGACGTCAAAATCATCGAGGCAACGCCCGGTGAGGCCCTCGATGTGATTAACCATACCGCGGAAGGCCGGCCGCCGCAGGCCCATGGCCTGGGCGTAGACCTCAAAGATCCACCGCACCTCCGAGAAGATGCCCATCAGACAGAGCCGCTCCGGGTGCAGGGCGCGCGGCATCCGCGTCAGGCTCTCCACCAGACAACCACCCCCGAAGGAGTGGGCCAGCACCAGGTCGATCTTCCCGAGGGTTTCTAGGATGTGCTGCTGCAGGTCGACCAGGTCCGGGTAGGTCAAAGAACCCTTCGTGGCCAGCCCGTGGCCCGGCGGATCAAAGGCGACGACACGATAACCGGCCTCCAGCAAACCGGGCACGAAGTGGCGCCAGCGGCCGGCGTTGTAGCCCCAGCCGTAGCTGCAAAAGACGGTGGGATGATGTTTCTCTCCCCAGCTGTAAACTGGGATGCGGTGCTGCCGCCAGAGCAGATCGTGCCGATCGGCGGCCCCGAGGAAGGCCGCTTCCTTGGGGCGGATGCGGGGCTTCGGTGGGGTGGCAAAAATCTTGAAGGCGATTCGGCCCGCCCGGTCCGGACTGAGGTAGGATACCGTATTGATGGTGTGGCCAAGGCCCTTGAAGAGGAGTTGCTTGCCGTTCATGGGGTAGGGGTTAAATGGGGTGTTGCAGGCCGCGGATGCTCCGGGTAACCAGGCGCTCCAGATGGACGGGGTCCCGGTAAAGCTTGAACAGTACGACGCTGCCCTGGTAATCGGCGAATAAACGATAAGTCCGCTCCCGGGCTTCCTCGGCGGGAAACCGCTCGGAGAGCAGCCGGATCATGGCCGCCTCCCAGCCGGCGTGGAAGTTCTGCAGGGTTGGGGCAAACTGCCCGGTCACCCCGGTCTCCAGGATCATGTTGGCGAAAAAGCAGCCACCGCCGTCGTTGAGCTGGCAAAAGTGCAGGTGTCGCCGCAAAAACCGCTCCAAACGTTCCTCCACTGTGCCCGGTTCGTCCACCATGGCCAAGACGTTGTCGCCGTACCAGTTGTCAACGAACTCGATCACGGCCCGCATCAGGCCTTCCTTACTGCCGAAGTGGTGGAGTAGTCCCGCCTTGCCCAGCCCGGCGGCGTTCGCCAGCTGCTGGAGGGAAGTGTCGGCGTAGCCCGTGCGGTGGAACTCCGCCCAGGTGGCGCGCAGAATTTCTTCGCGGGAGGTTTTCGTTTTTGGCATTTTACCAATCGGTTGGTTGGTAAAAGTAGGGACTTGGTCTGAATTATGAAAATCTCCGGCCGGAAACCCGCCGATTATCGGCATAAAGGATGGATTTCCGGTTTTTTTGGAAAAAAAGTGTGCCCTGCGCTCACACTTCCGCGACGCATGGTGCTAATGGGGGTGAAAGGAAAACCATCATGCAATTCATCACAGCCCGAGAACGGAACAAACTGCTGGCGGCCTGCCGTCGCGGGGACCGCCGCGGGCAGGAGATGCTCTACCGCAAAAGTTTTCCCTTTTTGCTTCCCCTCGTACAGCGGTACCTGCGGGATCGCGCCGAAGCCGTCAGTGTACTCAACCAGGCGATGCTGAAAATCTTTCAGTCGCTGCCCGACTACCGGGAGCAGGAGCGATTGGAAGGCTGGATGGCCACCATCGTACGGCGGACGGTGCTGAACTTTATTCGGGACGAAGGGCGAGCCCGCCGGCGCTTCCACCCGGAAGCATATCCCGCCCCCACCAGTGTGGCCAATACGGGACTGGAAAACCTGGCGGCGGAAGACATCCTGAAACTACTGGAGACCCTGCCCGATTACCTTCGGGTGGTCTTTAGCCTGTACGTTTTTGACGACTACTCCCATCCCGAAATCGCCCGCGAACTGGACATCACCGCCGTGGCCAGCCGGTGGCGGCTGGCTAAAGCCCGCGAACTGCTCCGGGATGCCTACCTATCTACTCACGAAATCAATCAACAACGGTCATGAGCCCGAAGGACCATAAACACCCGGAATGGGAAAGGAAGTGGCGGGATACGATGACCGACCACCAATCCGCCCCCGCCACGGAGGAGGACTGGCTGTCCATGTCCGCCCTGCTCGAGGGGGGCGCGGCCGCTCCGCCGGAGACGCCACCGCAGGCCGGACCGGCTGGCGGGACCACCTGGAATTTTCTTCCCTGGTTGTTGCCCGTTGTGGTTACGGTGTCCCTGGCGACGGCCTACTGGCTGTATCCGCGGGAAGCAACACCGACCATCGGGGAGGAACTGGCCGCCGATAGGTGGGCCACAGAGGACGCGGAGGATGGTACTCTCCTGCTTTCTGACGAAGCTTCCGGCCGCCAGCAGGCACCGCAGGCCGTATCGGACGATCGCGGCCAGTCCGCCGGCGGAAGCCGGCAGCGCTCGGGAATGAACCCGGCATCCGGCGCTCGCGCCACCGCCTCCTCCGGCCCCTCCCCGGATGCACCTCCGGAAACGCAACGGACCAGCCCGCAGGACGCTGCCGGGAAAACTCCACCACCACGTGAGACACGCCCGGCGGAGAACCGAAAGGCAGGAGGTGAAGCGGAGGGAGAGACGGTCCCACGTGCAGCGAATGGCCCGCCCGAACCGACTCCTCCGGAGCGGGTCTCCCGGCCCCGGCGGAGAATCCCCCGGTGGATGCCGCAAATTGCCCGGGATTTTGACCCGGATGCGATCTGGAAGAGAAAAATCGAACGTCAAATCGCCAAACTGCGGGTAGAGCCTCAGCGACAACCCAAGGCAGATAATGGCCTTTACCCCCGGGTGAGGGTCCGTTACTAACCGCAAGAAACAATCAGTATATGTCCAGAAATCAATACCTGGAGCGGCGGTGCTTACTCCTGCTCCCATACCCCTGCTTTGTCCTGTTAACCCTGCTATGCACCACCGTATCCCTGACGGCCCAAAAAGAGGTCAAAACCACCGACTGGAGTTTGAGTGGCCAAACGGGGTACTTCATGCAATTTGGCGGCACCAATGGAATGCCCCTGGGCAGAATTGATGCTTCCGAAGGATACGCCTATGACCTGGTGCTTGAGGCCCGACGAGCCCCCGGATTTTCCTTCCTGCTTACCCAAAGCCTGAGGTTCTCCGACGAGCGCTTTAACGGCATTGGGGGGACGAGCTACTTCCTGCCCGTCCGGGGACAGCTCACCCACTACGAGTTACTCGTCGGGCTCCAGGGAAATCTGCGGATCGGCGCCGGGGACCTTTCCCTGAGTGCCTCCGTTGGCCCCGGGCGCTACTGGTATCGCCGTCAGTTGCCCACCGGATTATTGGCCTCCATGGATGCCTTTTCCGAGCGGGCACTGGTGGAACGGTATCGGGGGGTGCTCCATCTTGGCGGACGGTTGGGGGTAAAGTACACCCACTGGCTAAGCCCCGATTTCGGGATGGCGCTCGGCGGAAATTTCATCCTCTCGGCCATCGCTCCCCTGGGCGGTACGGAAAGACTGGACAATCAGGAGTTCCTGGTCCTGCGTGATCGTTCCACTCCCGCCGATACCTCGCCGGTTTTTGCCATTCCCGAACCTACCGGAGTACCGGACCGAATCCTGGCCATGTCCTCCGTTACCCCCTCGCTGAATTTTTTCCTGGGCTTCACCTTTAATCTCTAGTACCATGAAAACGACTGTTCTCCTCTATGCTTTTCTGATCCTGAGTTGCTTGTCCCTGAAGGCCCAAAAATTGGCGGTTTACGCCACGGGAGCGGGACAAAGGGTGAACTACAATCTGCGAACCATCGATGCTGGCGGCCTTTCGATCAACCCCGGTAGTGGTTACGGGGGAAGGCTCGGTTTATCGTTGGGAATTCCCGTTAATTTCTTCGGCAAAGAACCGGGGGAGGTGGTCATCGGACTGGGCATCGACCAGCAACGTGGACTGGCCATTTCGGGCACAAAGACGTCCGTCGTAGACACGGCCGGGGTGCCCGACCGGATCGTGAGCGTAACCCACGTGCTGCAGGGGCGGAACGCCCAGGTTTTGGAGGTGGGGGCTCGGGGGGGCTCCTTTATCAAGGGGGTGAAACTACAGACTTCCGTTATCCTTTATCGCTGGGGGCGGGAGATGTCCACCTCGGCCTATCGTAGCCTGAACCTTGATGGGGAACCCCTGGGCAGCGACTTCAGTGAGCCCCTGCGGGTGCTGCTTCCGGAGCAGCGGGCCAACAATTCGAACCCCCTCTTCTCAGACGATAAGCGGCCCGATAATCCGGGATTCTCCCTTTCCCTGGGCATTGCCTACAGCTATGAATTGGGTAAGGGAGTCGAAGTTTTTATGGCCAGTGAAATCGGCGTTACGAATAGCCTGGACCGTGACTATTACGAGCTGCCGGGGAGCCGGTTACGCTTTGAAAGTTTCCGGCTCGGGCTGCGGGGCAGACTCTTTTAGTTGCCCGTTGGCTTAGGGGCCCGGAGGGCAGGTGCCAGCGTGGTGATCAGGAGCAATGACCAAAACCCGCGCCGTTCACGGTTGCCGAAAGGCGACCTGAACGGAACGGAAACATTAAGTAGTAAAAGGCTTATTTGGTTAAAGCTATTCTTGGGCGCTCCAGCGCTGGTCGAGCTCGTCGACCATGGCAAAGAGCTGCGGGAAGCTGTCGATGGCGAAGTACTTCATCTGCACTTCGGAGATGATAAACTCCTGGGCGAGGACCTCGTCCATTACGAAGGGTACGATCTCCACGTCGGGGTGGTTGAGGTGCTTGACCTCTCCGTAGCTACTACAGATGCCGGCACCGTATACCTTGCGACCTTCCGGAGTATTCATGACGCCGAATTCAATGGTAAACCAGTATAGGCGCTGTAATTGCTTGATTTTCTCTTCGTCGTGCTGGTAGCGCACCCCTAGCTCGCCGAGGCGCTGCGCAAACTCAGCGTAGTCGGCGTTCATGTACAGTGGGATGTGCCCGAAGATGTCGTGGAACATATCCGGTTCCTCGAGATAATCCAGCTGGTCTTCCCGACGGAGCCAGGTGCTGGAACAAAAGCGCTTGCGGGACAGGAGCTCAAAAAACTCATCCACCGGCAGAAAGCCCGGTACCACCTCAATGGACCAACCGTGAGCGGCCATCAGTTTACGGTTTAACGCAGTGAATTTGGGTGGATGATCAGGGGAAATAACGGGATACAGCGCCTCAAGGCACTCAAGGTATTCTTTACAGGCCACCTTCTTGAGCGCGGCCATTTGTCGTTCGGCCAGCAGTCTCCATACGCGGTAGTCCTGCTTGGTGTATGCACTGTAATTTTGGGGAGATGTGGCGGAAGCTGTCATGTTGGCGGGCTAAGTAATGGTTGGGCAAATGTTGTCAAAACAACTAATGCGAAATTAAAGGACTTCTTCCTTTAAAACAAGTCCCGCGGGTTAGTTTATTTACTCGTTGTCGCTGCGGTGACCGGCAATGCTCAGCATGGGGAGCACGTTACGGGCAAAGGAGGAGTAATCGAGGACGGTCGCATCGTCGTAATGGTCGGGGAGGTCGAGAAAGAAGGCATGATTTTCCTTGCCAATCTTTTGGTCGAAGATGAGCTGCTCGTCGTCACCGTTGAGGTAGAAGTAGGAGTGATGAATGGCGTACATACGATCATCATCTCCGTGGTGTTTGCCCGCACTGATGATCAGATAAGAAATTTTGCCGGTGTCCTTATTGCATATGACGTCCTCCAACTTCCCGATATCCATTGAATTTGCCGTGACGACTTCCGTGCCAAGAAGGGCCGAAATTGAGAAGATGAGGTGGTGCATGGTTGGGGGGAGTATGTGTGTGTAACAATACGCGCCCTGGAAAGTTAGGGTAAGTTGAAAATAATTCACAATTCTGCGCCCTTATTCCTGCTCTGCGTGGTAAAATTCTTCACTCCCCGCCGGAAATAGCCAGTATTTATTCCCCTTTTTGCTCCCCTTTAGAGATTTCCTGATTGGCGATACCGATGACGATTTGTACCAGGGGCACCAGGAATTTTCCGGCGTTAAACAGCGCTGACCAGTTAATTCCTTCCTTCGAAGAGCCTCTCTTTTGCGATGGTTCGGGACGTTGCCGGGGAGTTAATGGCTTCGGCGCAGGGGGCGGAGGAGTATTGGCCAGAGGCCCGATGGGCGTAGGAGCAGCATTCTTAGGAGCGGAGACCACGGAGTTTGGTTCTTTAGCCGGAGTATCCGAAGCTGAATCTGACTTGAAAAAACGATTGGCCACCAGTATCGCTACTCCGACGGCTCCAACGGGAGCAACAACGGTTTTGAGCAGATAACTGCTCGTGACCTTCTGACTCTTGATCAGACTTCTCCCAAAGGCTTGTTTGGCGAGTCCGCTTTCCCTGGTCAGGCGCTCCTTTTCGAGCCGCAATTCCCGCAGGCTCTTGATGTTGGTGACTTTCTGACTACTCATGAGGTTCGGATGCGTTGGGCGTTTCTTCGGGCGGGAAGAAACTGGCAATTACGGATTTGACCGCAGGATTTACGATCAGGGTTTTGCGCAGCAGGATGATGAGTACCAGAATGGCCAGCAGCAGTAGGCTGACCAGGCCGAAACCCTGGACGTAGCTATCAAATTTGGCACTGAAAAAGAAAGCCAGCGCGAGTAAGGCAAAAAGGCTCACTGCTGAGACCATAATGATGATGACGAACAGTAAAATGAGGGAGGAAACGATGGAAGCTGATTTCTCGGCGGCACTCAGTTTCAGCACGGTGAGCCGCTTCTCGGCGAATGCACTGACGTATCCGTAAGTTTCTCCCAGTTGCTCCAGCAATTCTTCTTTTGCCTGCATAGTTGATGTGGGTTAAAAGGAAGACGGCTACGAAGTGCTGTGCCCCGTAGCCGTTTTCCCATTTTTGTGCCAGTACCAATACACGTGGTGCATGGAAATGGCTGTGCCCGTTAGGGTTGATATTAGGCCTTGGAGGTCTTGTCCGCAGCGTTCTTTACGTTGGATTTTGCTTTCTCCATTCCGCGCTTGAAGCTGCTTTCCACGTCGTCAACGACGTTACTGGCCCAGTCTTTGCTGGCATCTATCTTGCTCTTGGCCTCGTCGGCAATCCGTTGTCCGCTGGTCTTGACCTGGTCAATCATCTCGGTACCCCGCTGTCTGGCGTCGCTGACGAACTCATTGGCGCGGGTAGAGAATTCTTGTCCGTATTCGTTGATCTGGTTGCCATACTCGTCAAACTGAGCGCGGGCCTTTCTACGGGCGGCGCGCCCTTCGTTAGAGTTAAGGTAGTAGCCGATGGCGATGCCGGCAAGTAGGCCAAAGCCCAGTGCCCATCCCTTTCCTGAATTATTATTATCCATGGTGGTTTCGATTTGAAGGTTTTTGGTAAATGGTTCAATAAGAAAGCAAATTCTGTGGCCCTTTTGTTCTATCCCATACTCAAAAACGGAGAAAAAACATGTGTTTGAACGAACAATTTGTGCATAATTTTGTCAAAGCTGAGAATCCGTGCAAATTGGCTCCGTTCGAAAGTACTACTTTCGTGCCAGGTTCTTTTGTGATCATCTGAATACAAATGGTGTGAACTATCTCTCCCGTAATCTCCGCTACCTAAGGAAGCGAAAAAAGCTCTCGCAACAGCAGTTTGCCGATATACTCAACATCAAGCGGAGTAATATCGCGGCCTACGAGACCAAAAACGTTGAACCCCGGCTCGCCCTGATCAATACGATGGCCGAATATTTCGGGGTGTCCCTGTCCGACATCATATCGGTAGACTTGAAGGAGCGGGCACGCGTGGCCGAGTTCGGGGGGAACGCCATTACGGATACGGAACATAGCCAACAAACCGGAATGGTCAACCTGCGGGACCTTCAGGAATTCCAGGAGCAGTCGGAGCGAATTCGCAAGATGCTCGATGGGTTCAAGGTTTTCTATCAGTACAAGAAGGAAATCAACGAGAAAACGCAGGAGGACCGGCTCAACCACGACGTAGAAAACTTCCTCATCTTCATTGACCATATGCTGGAATACAACGAGCAGGTCATTCAGATGCTCGATGGAGCTGGTCGCACGGGGACAATTGGGTCTGCCGGTCAAACGTCCGAACCGGGATCCAGATCCTCTCTGGATCAGCGCTAATCGGTTATACCCCTAGCTCCCGCTACCCACTACCTGCTCCCCACTACTCACTACCCGCTACTCATACTTACTTCCTTATTGCAAATTATCCGCAACCGACTGCAGGGCCGCAACAATGTGATCCCGCTGGTCAAAGTCCTGATTTCTGAGGTGGGCAATGCTTTTCTGGAGTTGCAGCTGGTTGTTACGCCGACGTTCCCAGTCCGCCTCCCGCTGTCGCATGATTTTCGCATTCTGGGTGATGACCTGTTCGAGCAGCTCCGGTAATTTTTTGATGTTCTCCTTCAGCAAATAGCCCGAGGCCCCCTGCAAAATGGTTTCGGCTACCCGCTCTTCATCGTTAAGAATTCCGGTGATGAATACAAAGGGCGTACCGTCCAGGTGCTCCCGGACGTAGAGTAATGCCTCCAGCCCGTTCATGTCGGGCAGGTTGTAATCAGAGAGCACAATGTCGGGCTGGAAATCAATGAGCTTTTCTTCAAATTCCGTACGGTTCCTGGCCACGGAAAATAACACGGATGGGTTAAAAAGCTTTACCTGGCGTTTGGTGAGTGCCAGGTCAGCCGGCATATCTTCCAGAATGAAGACTTTGAAAATTTCGTTGGACACGGGATGAGAAATTTATCACTGAGCGGCGGCGTGGATCAGTTCACTGATCTTGCCGGCACTGGTAGGCTTGGTAATGCGATGGATCAATTCTCCATCTTTCACGAAAAGTAATCCGGGAGGGGACAGTAAGTTAAATAGTTTGGCTAATCTGGGGGAAGACTCGTAGTCCGCAGTAGCAAAATTCACCATCTTGAATCGGGCCGCAATATTTTCCACAATGGTTCGCATGATGACCCCATTGCCATCCCAGGGGGAAGACATCAGCACCACCGTAACTCCACTACGGGAGAGAAGGGCGCCGATTTGGTCATCACCTATTTGCTGTAATTTCTGCTTGCTCATCGGGAAAATGGGTACCAAGTTGAATGTACTGTTTAGTTAACGGATCGAAAACTGCTGGAGTTGCCGAAGCACACTGACGGTGGTCTTCGTTTTCGGTTTTGGAAATACGTCCTCCTGAAGGTGATCGGTACAAATCCCAGGACTTTCCCTGGCGGCAAAGCACCTTCCCGCACGCTTAAGGTAGAAAGCATTGTTGCCCTCCGTGTTTATTCGAAATAGATATTTTTTTTCGCCCATTGATAAATTTCAATCAGCGGCTGGATTCTCCTTACTGTATTTCATCCGTTGGCGATATTTCGTAAGGGGTTTTGGGATCGTTGAGTTTTTATTTTGCTGATTTACAAGCGTTTATCTTTTTGGCACGGTTCTTGAATAATGGAGGCCGTCTCGCAGTTGCGACCAAATTTTACTACATCCACTTTTACGCTAAGTTATGACGAACAAGCAGTTTCTCTCTGAAATGGACCGCCTGGAAAACATCCTGTTTTCGTTTGCTCTTCGACTCACCCGGAATTACGAAGACGCTCAGGATCTGATGCAGGAAACCATTCTGCGGGCCTACAAGCATCGTAATAAATACGAAGTAGGTACCAACTTCAAAAGCTGGTCGTCTACCATTATGCGGAATACCTACATTAACCGCTACCGTAAGCTGAAAAACCGCCGCCACGTTAACGAACCGGTAGAAACCTTCCTCTTTGCCGTTGAAGATAAAGCCGCCATCGCCAACGGTGGAGAAATGAACATGCACATGGAGGAGCTGGAAAGCAAGCTTCGGCAGATTAATGAGCTGTACAGCGTGCCCTTCCTGATGTTTTACCGCGGATATGAATACAAAGAAATTGCCGGGTACCTGAATATCCCCATCGGTACGGTAAAGAGCCGGATTTTCCTGGCCCGCAAAAAGCTTAAGGCGCTGATTGGAGATCGCTCCATCGCGGTATAAAGATATTATTGACTAACGTACACTTAGACCGGTCGGTTCCCCTTTGGAGCCGGCCTTTTTTTGTGCTACTGCCTCGGATCCTTCCCGGGAAACGGAGGAAAGGCGCCGTCCGCGGGGAGGAGACGCAAGGAATCCGATAAACGCTACTGCCTTTACCGGAAGGAAGATGATGTAAGAAGAGAAAAAAGTGCCATGGCCGGAAAGGTGTTTATCAATATCCCTCAGAGTAAACATCGGCCATGGCACGGCGATAAAATGCTATGAACAACACATAAATTTTCACCCATTTTTTACCGGGAAGGTGAGTCCCGCCGATCAAAAATCAACCCCTGTGGTTGTTTGATGATTCAAATATAGGGCTACTAAGAAACGACTTTGAGGCGAAAAAATGAAGTTTGTTAGGGTGTAGTATGCGTATCTTGATAAGTCATTAGGAATTAAATAATTGGTTGTCAGTAATTTATGTTGATTAAATGAATTGATTTTTTTGCCTTTGTTTTTAATGTTGCGGCCAGTGGAGCCCGCCCATATTTGCGATTCTATTTCAAACCTCCGGGATTAATTTATCACCACTCAAGGATAAAAGAAGTGGTTTTGTCCCCTGGACTGATGCACTGGTCCCCATTGTGGCGGCAAATGATCAATTGCCAGGTGCCCTGCAGCTTGAACCCGTGATTTTAAAAAAAATCCAGGATGTTGCCGTGCAATCCTTGAATTTCGGCGGCCCGGAAGGCTACTCGCCGGGGCAAATGGGGCGGGATTCGGGATGGTCGATGTTCCTCCGTCGGAAAATACTACTTGATGATTAACCGATGCCCGCAACACTTTGCGGGTTTAGGTGATGAAAATTTCGCGCTTGACCTATTGCGTCTAATGGTGTTCGGACGCCATTTCACTCGGCTACGCCTTCGCGAAACAGGCTTCCGACCACGGTTTAGCCCCGATCAGGACAGTGGATTTTTATCACCCTACTACGGGCAAGTCCTCAGTAGTCAAAGGCGATTTTTTCGCTGGGATAACCAAACAGGCATTCCTTTTTCACCAGTCGGGCCACTTGTTCCGGCACCATTTTTTCCCAACCGTCTTCTCCCCCCTGAATCATTTCCAGCACCTGGCGGGAGTAAATGTGCAGGTTTTCGGCCTTGAAGTCCTCAATGTCAATGATCTGACCACTGTCGAGCAGGTGCTTGTAGAGGAACTTGACGCCTTCGGGAATGGGGACATTCTGCGCCGTCATCAGGTCTTCGCTGCCTTCCTGTTGGGCGGGGTAAACGTAAATCTTCACGTTTCTGGTGAAAATTTCCCCGAAGGCCTCCAGCAGCCGTCCGTCCTGATTGTGGTAGTATTTCCGACTGATCAGCTCCAGCAGCTCGTTGACCCCCACCACGATCCCCACCGGAGCGACCTTGTACAGGCTCAGGTATTCGATCAGGTCGCCATACCGCTTATAGTTGCTGATGATGACCGTTTGCCCCAGGGCATTCAGCAGGGTGGCCCGGTGCAGGAAATCCCTTTCGTTGAGTTTGGCACTCTCCTGCAGATTGTCCAGCGTCAATTCCGTGAGCAGGAACGACTTGGCGGGGTCGAGTTGGTTACTGTCCCGGAATTGCTTGTAGGCCGTGCGCAGCATATCCTCGTTTACCAGGGTCGCCGGACGGAAGCTCCCCCGCACCACCATCACCGATTTGCGATAAAGGAATTCACTGGGATGAATGCTCCTGCCCCGCGGATCAAACATGGTGATGTCGGTGAGCCCGTGCTTTACCAGCCAGAGGCTCAGCAGGCGGTTGTCAACCGTGAAATCCGGCCCCTCCAGCACAATCATGTCCACGGCTACCCGCCCCTTGAGGCCATCAAGGAGGCTGATCACCATATCCTCGGGGGTGTCGTGGTAGCGGTAGGCGGCGTAAATCATGTTAACCCCCAGAATACCGATGGCCTGTTGTTGTAGCTGGTTGTCGTTGTCGAGCATCCGCACGTGCAGCAGCAAGTCATTGCTGCCCTTGCCGGGGTTTAGTTGGAACCGCAGTCCGAGCCATCCGTTCCCCCGGATGGTGCGGGAGTAGTTGATGGCCGCCACGGTATCGGCAAAAACGAAGAAATTGGTGTCGGGCCGGTCGTGACTGAGCCGGTCCACCATCAGCCCGTATTCGTGGTCCAGCATCCGGTGAATCCGGTTTTCGGTCACGTACCGCCCCGAAGGTTCGGCACCGTAGATTTGATCGGAATACACTTTATCGTAGGCACTCATCGTCTTGGCGATGGTGCCCGCCGCTGCGCCTACCTGAAAGAAATGACGCGCCACTTCCTGACCGGCCCCAATTTCGGCGAAGGTGCCGTAAATCGAGGGTTCCAGGTTGATTTCAAGGGCTTTTTGTTCCGTTTCAAGTAGTTGACGCATGGCGTGGTTTTCGAGCTGAAGGGGCCAAAAGGAGCGCTTTCCCGCCCGGCCTTTTTTCTTCCGGACCTTCATTTTTTCGGGGCGAGGGGCCGCAGGTGCAAAGAAACGGGAAAAAGCAGACTTATCGGGCATCCCCGCCGCACCACCACCCTGGTGTTGCCTTTCCCCGTCTCGCCAGCCGGGCAAGCCCGAAAGGAAGCCACGCCCGCTTCAAATTTGGGATGCACGATCCCCAAAGCCCAAAATTTCCGGGTCTGGCGCAATGACCGCATCTTCCGGTCGCCTTTTGGGAAAGGACGATCCCACGCTACTGCCTCCACTGATTTGTCGGGAATTTTACCGAGTCTAAACCAGCTGGCGAGCGTGGCAAATGCCAGATAGAGGCCGGCTACCAAAGTCCAGACAAGCACTTATCTTGCGAAGGTATGCTTCGCTCTTTGCGTAATAAGGTGGAAACGGAAGAACTGACGGATGCCGAGCTGCTGCAACGGTTCCGGGAAACCGGTACGGGCGAAGACTTGTTGCCGCTCTACACCCGGCACGCGGAGCTGATTTACGCCCTGTGTCTTCGTTACCTGAGTGCCCCCCAGCGGGCGGAGGACGCGGGCATGGAAATTTGGGGTGTCCTGATGGAGAAACTTCCCCGGCACGAGATTACCAACTTCCGGTCGTGGCTACAGACCACGGTCAGGAACCATTGCCTGATGCAGCTCCGCCGGGAAAAACGCAGCCCGGTGGAGCAATCCGGTGATGACCTTATGCAATCCGACCATTTACTTCATCTAAGTAGTGAATCAACGTCATCAGAACCGCCGGACCCCCGGCCCTTATACCATTGTCTGAAGCAATTGAAGGAAGAACAGCGTCGCTGCGTGCAACTGTTTTACCTTCAGGAGGGGGAGTCCTACCAAAGTATTGCCGAAAAAATGAATCTAAGTGTGGGGCGCGTACGTTCTCATCTGCAGAACGGCCGCCGAAACCTGAAAATCTGCCTGGAAGGGCAGCCAAAAGAACCGTAAAGTGTCTGCCGCTAATCACCGTACCGATCACCTCCTGCGCCGCTACCTGAGCGGCGCGATCACCGCTCCGGAGGAGGCGGAACTGGAACGGCGTGCCCGGAAAGATCCCGCTCTGGCCGAAGCCATGGAGGGGCTGCGGATGTTTCCCGAGGAAGATCACGCGCTGCGCGTGCAGCGAATGTTGGCGGGTGCCGGACAACAACAGGCGCCACCGACGGGAGCCAGGGTGCGGAAGATCAACTGGCAGCGCTGGTCCATTGCGGCCGGTTTGCTTCTGCTCCTGGGGGTTGCCGCCTTCTGGTTACCCACGGCCTTCGATGCGGCGGGAGACTCCATGGCCATGGAATCCGCCCCGGCCCCCGATGCCCCGGCAACAACTGTCCCCGAACCCGCCCTGCTGGACGAAGCTGCTCCCGAGGAGCCGGCTCCAATCCCGCAAACACGGGACCTGCAGTCCCCTGCCCCCACCTCCGAAGCCGTCGGTTCCGTCAATCGTCCTGATCCGGAAGACGACCTGATGGAGGAGTCCTTAGCGGCTGACCGAACGGAACCCGCGGTGGTTCCACCCGTTGTGGCCTCCACTCCGCCACCGCCGCCGCCACCGCCGGCCCCCGTGGAAGAGCTCGCCACGGAAGAAGAATACGCGGAGGCCGAACCACCAGCGGTTGAAGATGCGCTTCCCGGGGTGACGCCTTCCGCCGAAGCAACCGCCACGGACCGGGAGAAGATGGAACCTACTGCCATGAGGCGACGGCAGTCCGCACCGGAAGCTGCGGGTAATGCTCCGGAGGCGGAGTATCTCCGTGGTCGGGTGACGACGGTGAACGGTGCCCCCATCCAGAATGCCCTGGTCCGGATTCCGGGGCTGCCGCTCGGGGAGCGTTCGGACTCCAACGGGTCCTTTCAGATTCAGATCGATCAGACAATCTCCCGCCTGATGATTTCTCACCCCGATTACGAAGACGAGGACCTGGAAGTTCCCGAGGCGGGGCAGGACCTTCAGGTGAGTATGTCGCCGGAAGAACGGGAGAGCGGCCACGATTGGGCGCAGGATGCCGCGGCGACGAAAATCGAGATTGATAAGAGTCCGGGTTACGCCCGACCGGAAGAAGGTTACGGAGATCTCCGCAAGCGCATCGAAGCCAACCGGCCGGAGGGGCTCCCCAGCGGTAAGGTGAAAGTGAGCTTTCTGGTTAATCTGGACGGTAGCCTCACGGATTTTCGCTTCCGTGGCCGCCCCGATTCGGCAACCATGGAGTACGTCGGGCGAACGCTCGTCGAAACATCCTCCTGGAATGTCGTTAAAGGGGAAAAGCCCGTCCGGGTTCACTTTAAGTTGCGCTTCGAGTAGCCTATCTTCACCGCGTTTCGTTGAAAAATGGGCGTTAGGACCCCGGTTCACGACGCCGCAGCGACCCCTACCGATCAGGATTCCATCCTACCAACTGAAATATGACGTACGAGAATTTTACGACCAAAGCCCAGGAAGCCATCATTCAGGCGCAGAAAATCGCCAAGGAAATGGATCAGCAACAGGTGGATACGCCCCACCTCCTGGCGGGAATCATTACCGTGGACGAAAGTGTGGCGGACTTTATCTTTAAAAAGGTTGGCGTAGACACCGGCGCGGTGCGCCGGGAGCTCAAGGAGGTCATCATGGATTACCCCAAAGTGAAGGGGAACCAGAAGCAGTACCTGACCAACGACGCCAACCGCGCCCTGGCCCGCGCCAAGAAGATGTTGAAGGACTTCGGAGATCAGTACATCAGTATTGAGCTCATGCTGCTGGGCATTATCCAGGGCGCCAGCGACAAGGGGGCCCGCATCATGAAGGAACTCGGAGCGACCAACGACGGCATCCGCGGCGCCATTCAGGAACTGCGCAAAGGAAAGACCGTCTCCGATCCGGGAGATGATAACACGTATAACCTGCTCGAGAAATTTACCATCAACCTCAACGAGCGGGCCGAAAACGGTAAGCTGGACCCCATCGTCGGGCGGGATGAAGAAATTCGCCGACTGCTCCAGATTCTCAGTCGCCGCAAGAAAAACAACCCCCTCCTCATCGGGGAACCCGGCGTGGGTAAAACGGCCATCGTGGAGGGTATTGCCCACCGGATCGTGAAGGGAGACGTTCCCGAGAGCCTGAAGGAAAAGCGCATTTTCGTGCTCGACATTGCCGGCATGCTCGCCGGTGCCAAATACAAGGGGGACTTCGAGGAACGCCTCAAGGGCATCATCAAGGAAGTAACCAACAGCAACGGTCGCTACATCCTCTTCGTGGACGAGATTCACACCCTCATCGGTGCCGGAGGCGGCAACGGTGCCATGGATGCGGCCAACATCCTCAAGCCCGCCCTGGCGCGGGGAGACCTGCGGACCATCGGGGCCACCACTCTGGACGAATACCAGAAGTACTTCGAAAAGGACAAGGCCTTGGTTCGTCGTTTCCAGACCGTGCGGATCGAGGAGCCCAGCGTAGAAGACACCATCTCCATCCTGCGCGGCCTGCAGGAACGCTACGAGGTGTACCATAAAATCGAGATTCTGGACGAAGCCCTCGTGGCGGCGGCGGAATTGAGTAACCGCTACGTCAGTGATCGGTTCCTTCCGGACAAGGCCATCGACCTGATGGACGAAGCGGCCGCTCGCTTGCGCCTGGAACTGGATTCGGTCCCCGAAGAAATTGACGAAGCGGACCGGAAGGTACGCCAGCTGGAAATCGAGCGGGAGGCCATCAAACGTGAGAACAGCGCCCCCAAACTCAAGGTGATCGAAGAACAGATCGCCAATGCCCGCGAGAAACGGGATAGTCTGCGCGCGCGGTGGCGCAACGAGAAAGAACTGGTGGACAACAGCCAGAACCTGAAAAAACAGGTGGAAGAGTTGGAGCTGGAGGCAGAAAAGGCCGAGCGCAACAGCGATTTCGAAACGGTGGCCAAAATCCGTTACGGACAGCTGGCGGATCTGCAGAAGAAGATCGAAGCGGCCGAAAAGGAACTGGAAGAACTGCCCGACGAAAAGCGCTTCACCAACGAAGAGGTGACGGCCAACGACATCGCCGAGGTAGTCGGCCGCTGGACGGGAATTCCCGTGCAACGGATGCTGCAGAGTGAGCGGGAGAAACTGCTCAAGCTGGAGGATGAACTACACAAGCGCCTGATCGGTCAGCACGAAGCCGTAACGGCGGTCTCCGACGCCGTGCGGCGCAGCCGCGCCGGGCTGCAGGACGAAAACCGTCCCATCGGTTCCTTCATCTTCCTGGGCCCCACCGGAGTCGGTAAAACGGAGCTGGCCAAGGCGCTGGCCGAAGTACTCTTCAACGACGAGCGGGCCATCACCCGCATCGACATGAGCGAATATCAGGAGCGACACACGGTCAGCCGACTGGTGGGCGCCCCTCCGGGATACGTGGGCTACGACGAGGGCGGACAGCTCACCGAAGCGGTGCGCCAGCGGCCCTATTCCATCGTGCTGCTGGACGAAATCGAAAAAGCGCACCCGGATACCTTCAACATCCTGTTGCAGGTGCTCGATGATGGCCGACTGACCGACAACCGCGGACGGGTAGCCAACTTCAAGAATACCATCATCATCATGACTTCCAATATGGGAGCCGATACGATCCTGGAAAATTTTGAAGATCTCGCCAACGTCGAGGAGGAGCATCACGCCGACATCATCAACACCACCAAAGAGGAAGTTTTTGACACCTTAAAGGATAACCTCCGGCCGGAATTCCTCAACCGTATTGACGAGCGCATCATGTTCCTGCCACTGACGCGGGCGGAGATCAAAAAGATCGCCCGTCTGTTGCTGCGCAAGACGGAGAAGATGCTGGCTCGCCAGGGGATGGTCATCAAGATCAGCGACCGTGCCCTGGACTGGTTGGCCGAGCGGGGCTACGACCCGCAATTTGGTGCCCGCCCGATGAAGCGGGTGTTACAGGCCGACCTGGCCGACGAACTCAGCAAGGACCTGATCGCCGGTAACTTCGTGGCCGGTGACACCATCTACGTCGACGCCGATAAGGACAAACTCACCTTCGGCAAGGAACCCTTCCCGGATAAGGAGCCCGCCGCCGAAGTAGACGCCGAGGCCGCCGCCGAAGCGGCGGCCGTGGTGGAAGAAAAGGCCAAGGCCGAAGCCAAGGAGGAAGCCGCCAAGGCTCCGCGGAAGCGGAGCCGTCGGGGCAGTAGCCGCAAAAAAGCTGCGCCAAAGGCGGAGGAGAAGTCCGAGGAAGAAGCCGATGCCAATGTAGCCGAGCTGAAGAAAGCCACCCAGGAATTACTGGAGGCTACGGAAGCGGTAAAAAAGGATAAGAAGGGGAAGAAGTCTGAGGACGTTAAAAAATAGGTTGACGTAAGCTCGTCCGCCCAGGCGCGAGGAACGAGCTGACTGGCCGGCCGAGCGGGCATGAACTGGTCGAGACGTTCCACGTCGAGCTGATCCCGTAAGGACACCTTCTCCGCAGACTGAGTCAGAACGAGCTATTGGTCGGTCAAGCGGGCATATCCTTTCCGAAAACCTCAATCTATCCCAGTAGCGAGGGCTTTAGCCGTTGAATTAGGCATTCGCCGGATAAAGCCGGCGCTACTGAAAAGATGTGGATTGCAGAAGGTTGCCGAAGTATTGAAGAGGCAAGAGAGGTGGGAAGAAGTCTGAGGACGTTAAAAAATAGGTTGACGTAAGCTCGTCCGCCCAGGCGCGAGGAACGAGCTGACTGGCCGGCCGAGCGGGCAGAGAGCGCGAGGATTCCATTACATTGCATCCCGGCAAAGCACGAGGATTCCGATTCACTGCACCTGCGGTGATCGCCCGGTCCTGAATAAGGGTTGCCTGGCCCACCATGCCTCCCGTCTTGCGCATCTTTCTGATACCTTCCGTCGTTAATACTCTAAAAGTGCAGATTCACCATGGGTTTTCTTCGTCTTTTCAAACCACCTTCTCACCAACGCTTCAACTACAAGCCCCGCTACTGGGACCCCAAAAAGGAGGAAGCCGAGGAACGCCGCAAGCGCATTGAGACGCTTCAGTCGGGTGGGGTGGAGGCCATGAAGGCCCGCCTGAGCGGCGGTTTCCGCAAGGGCGCTGGCGGCGAGGCCGCCGGAACCTACCGTAACCGCCGGGTGCGGCAGTCAAACCGCAACCTCTTCCTCGTGCTCATCGTCCTGGCCGCCCTGACCTATTTCGCCCTGATGGTATATTTCCCGGACCTGTCCATCATGATGGGCACCAGCGAAACGCCGGAGTAGACCAGGCGTCTCCGCCGGGCAGCCGACTTGTATTCCCCGACGGAATCCGTATTTTGGCGCACTCACGAGCTGATACACCAACTTGAATATGTCGGACAATCTCGTCCATCTTCTCCCCGATGCCATTGCCAATCAGATTGCCGCCGGTGAAGTAATCCAGCGGCCCGCCAGTGTGGTGAAAGAACTGGTGGAAAATGCCGTCGATTCCGGAGCATCCCGGATTGACCTGATCATCAAGGACAGTGGAAAGACCCTGATTCAGGTAGTGGACGATGGTTGTGGAATGTCGGAGACGGACGCCCGGATGTCCCTGGAGCGCCACGCGACCAGTAAGCTAAGGACGGCCGATGACCTCTTCAATCTCCGGACGATGGGATTCCGCGGGGAAGCCCTGGCCAGCATCGTGGCCGTCGCCCAGTTGGAGATGAAAACCCGTCGGGCACCCGACGAGCTCGGCACCCGCCTGCTGGTGGAGGGCAGTGAAATCAAGGTGCAGGAGCCCATCGCCACGCCACCGGGCACCAGCATTGCCGTCCGTAACCTGTTCTTCAACGTACCGGCCCGCCGGCAGTTCCTGAAGAGCGATTCGGTGGAGTTGCGGCACATCAGGGATGAATTTACCCGCATCGCGCTGGCCAATTCCGAAATTCGCTTCGATCTGTACGTCAACGACCGACTGGACCTCTCCCTCCCCGCCGGCAAACTCCGGCAGCGCATCGTGCAGGTCTTCGGCAAAAAATACGATACCCTCCTCGTGCCCATTGAGGAGGATACGGACGTGCTCGCCATATCGGGCTTCGTCGGTAAGCCCGAAGCGGCCCGCAAGTCGCGGGTGGGGCAGTTCTTTTTTATCAACAACCGCTTCATCAAGAGCAGCTACCTGCACCACGCGGTGGTCAACGCCTACGATGAACTACTACCCAAGGACACCTATCCGTTCTACTGCATTTACCTGGACATCGATCCGGGAAGGATCGACGTCAACGTTCACCCCACCAAACAGGAGATCAAGTTTGACAACGAGCGGATCATCTACAACTACCTGAAGGCCACGATCCGGCACGGCCTGGGCCGGGCCAGCATCATGCCCTCGATCGACTTCGAGGCGGACAATTTCTTCTCCCCCTCCCGGACCAGCATCCGGTCGGCGCCCCAGGCGGTGGACGAGGGGGAGGCTCTGCCCAGTAAGATGAACCCCGATTACCGGGCCAGTAGTGGCGGCAATTCGGCCGCCACCGGCATGAGCGCCGACGAGGCCAGCCGTCACGCCCGCAACCTGCGCAACTGGCAGAAACTGTACGAAGGTCTGGGAAGCGTGGAGGGACCGGCCACGGGTGATGCACCACCGGAACTCGATTTCTCCGTTGACGCCACCGACGAAGGAGAACTGCTTCCTAGCCGTATGAGCCAGGAGGCGGACGAAACCCCGATGGAAAAGGTGGACCGCGCTCCCTTTCAGCTGCACCGGCGCTACATCGTTTCCTCCATCAAGAGCGGCTGGCTGCTGATCGACCAGCAGGCCGCCCACCAGCGCATCCTCTTCGAAGGTTTCCTGAACAACCTCCGTAATACACCCGCTGCGAGTCAGCAATCCCTCTTTCCCCAAACCTTAGAACTGCCCCACGCCGACGCCGACATGATGATGACGATCCTGCCGGATCTGCAGTCGCTGGGCTTCGACATCGAAGCCTTTGGGGGCAATTCCTTCATCGTCCGGGGGGTGCCGGCCGAGCTGGCGGAGGAAAACAACGAAAAGGAGCTGCTGGAGCAACTGCTCGAGCAGTTCAAGCAAAACGTGGACATGGAGAGCGACGGCCACACCCGACTGGCGCGCGCCCTGGCGCGCAGCGGCGCCATCCGGCCGGGACAATCACTCGGCGAGGCCGAAATGCGCAGCCTCATTGATCGATTGTTTGCCTGTGAACAGCCCCGACTGGCGCCCAATGGTCGGAAGTGTTTCGTTGAGTATGAACTAGACGAAGTGGCGCGTCGTTTTGAAAGCTAAGAGCTTATTTGGATTTTGGTCGTCTGGCCGAATTTGAGAATTTTTTGGTAGTAGCAAGGCGGGAAAGCCGGAGTTTAGCAGCGCTAAATGAGGATTTTCCCAACGCAGCTAGTACCAAAAAAGGCCAAATGGAGGTCGATTACTAAAGTCCAAACAAGCTCTAAGCGTTGGGTAAGGTCCGGAACGGCCGGCAATGGTCGCCGGTGAAATGGCCCGGACCGGAACGCATTTTTTCCACGAGAACCGGCGCTAATCCATCCAGCTTATGCCTCCCTTAACCCCGATTGTTCGGAGCCTGCTCATCATCAATGTTGTGGTCTTTGCCCTGATGTACTTCATCGGCGGTCAGATTTATGACCCCAACAGCTGGTACAGCTACCTGGCCCTCCACCACCCCAAGAGTGATCTGTTTGAGCCCATCCAGCTCGTGTCCCACGTGTTCATGCACGGCGGACTGACGCACATCTTCTTCAATATGTTCGGGCTGGTGATGTTCGGACCCATCCTGGAGGCCCGCTTCGGGCCGCAACGCTTTCTGATCCTGTACGCCCTGGCGGCGGTGGGGGCCTTTTCGCTCCACCTCGGATACGCCAGTTTTGAGATCAGTCAGTTCGAGGCCATGCTGGAGGCCTTCCGGGTTGACCCCAGCCTGCAAAATTTTAATGCCTTCTTTGAGAAGGTTCCGGTGGAAGCGCTGCGCCTGGATAATGGGGAAACCTTGTCCTCTATCGTAGAGCAGCTGCAGGGCGATTTGGCCATGAACAAGAACCTTGAATTTACCGTGGCCCAGGGCGCTTCGGCGATGCAAGAGTACATCAATTACCTGCCGGACATTCCCGTAGTGGGGGCTTCGGGGGCCATCTACGGCATCGTGGCGGCCTTCGCGATCTTCTACCCGGACTTCAAGCTGGCCCTCATTTTCCTCCCCATTCCCTTCAAGGCGCGCTACTTCGTGCCCGTGCTGCTGGTCATTGAGCTGGTCCTCGGCATCGTGCAGCCAGCCTGGGATCCACTGGCGCACTTCGCCCACCTGGGGGGAGCCATCGTCGGCGGTTTGCTGGCCTTTTACTGGAAGCGGACGAGTATGCCCCCGGGCGTACGCCGCTGGGACGAAGGGGTGCCGCGGGAGTAGCCTGAGGTTGTCCTCCGGATATGCGGGGGATTTGGGGCCCGGCGGGCGGGTGCCAGCCTGGTGGGTTGGGCCATGACTCCGGGTAGGAAGCGTCGTTGCCAACGTGCACTGGGCAGCGTTGCTTCCCGTTTACTCGGCACCTTACTGCGGACCCCGGCACCTGCCGCAGGCCACGCTGCTTAAGCCTACTTTTCGGCATGTCCTTGGTAGGTTTAGCGATCTAAGCCCCCCATCGGACAAAAATCCCGACCACCGCATACAACTATTCTTTTTTATTTTGTTTTTAGAAGTGCGCACTTCCGTCAGACTATGCTACAATCCATCTGGGACGACATTCGCCGGGAATTTGACTATGGCAATATGATCAACAAGATCATCATCGTCAACGTAGCCGTGTTCCTGGTCATTAACCTGGCCTGGGTGTTCCTGCGCATCTTCAACGGTTGGAACACGCCCAGCCTGTACCAGGACATCATCGAGTTCTTCATGATCTCCAGCAGCTGGTGGCATAACCTGACCCACCCCTGGGCGCTGATCACCCACATGTTCATGCACGAGGGCTTCTGGCACCTGCTCTGGAACATGCTCTACCTGTTCTGGTTTGGCCGCATTTTTGGCGACCTGCTCGGCGACCGGCGCGTGCTTCCCCTGTACATCCTCGGCGGACTGGCGGGCTTCGTGGCCTACTTCCTGGCCTATAACCTGATCGACATCAGCGACGCGACCAACTACGCCCTCGGGGCCAGCGGTTCGGTGTTCTGTATCCTGGTGGCGGCGGGGCTCTTCGCCCCCGAATACGGCATTCGCCTGCTTTTCCTCGGTACTATCCGGCTGAAGTACATCGTCTTTTTTGCCGTGGTGGCCCAAATCATCGGTCTGGGTTCCCTGAACAACATCGGCGGCACCTTTGATCACCTCGGGGGTATCGTGATGGGCTTCCTGTTTGCCTTTTACCTCAAGCGGGGAACGGACCTGACCGACCCGGTAGCGAAGGCCATCGAGTGGGTGCAGATGAAGTACCGCAACTTATTGGAGCCCAGCAAAGAACATCAGCCCGGTCCGCGGGCGGCCTACCGCAGCGGTAAATCGGTCAAGGAAACCGCCGAGAAGTCCTCCCGTCCCTCCTTCATGCGCAAGGCGGGCGGCAAGAAATCCGGCTCCGGAAAATCCGACGACGGCGGTAAGCCCGAGGCCAGCCACCAGGAGCAGCTGGACGCCATTCTGGACAAGATCAAGGACCGGGGGTACAACTCGCTATCCAAGGAAGAAAAGGACTTCCTCTTCCGGGCATCAAACCGAAATTAAGGACCGTGTTGCGGCGATTAGGACGATGGATCGGTTACGCCTTAGCGTTGCTGACGGGCTTCGGCTTATTGGCCCGTTACGTTTCTCCGGACATCATCTGGCCGCCGGCGATTGTGGCCCTGCTGCTGCCGGGTCTGCTGCTCGTCACGGGGCTTTTCCTGGCCTACCAGCTTTATCGCCGCCGCTGGGCGGCGGCGGCCCTGCCCGGCCTGGTGATGATCATTGCCCTGCCCACCCTTTCCAAACTCTTTGCCGTCGCGCTCGGCGGAGCAGCAGAACCCTCCGCAGACGCTGAATCCCTGACGGTCGTGACGGCCAACGTGCGGGGGTTCAAAGATGATGCCTGGAAGTCGCTGCCGGAAAGTACCGTCCGGAACAGTATTGAAGCCTTCGGGGCAGACCTGCTGCTGCTGCAGGAGGCCGGTCGGCCACGGGGCGCTGCTTCCCGCTCGGAGGCCGTGAAGGTGGCGGGCGACTACGCCAGCCGCCTGCACCCCCAGGAAAAAACACTGGCCACCTTCGGGAACCATCCCATGGAAACCGTCGCTATTCACTTTGAGGGCTACAACGGCTTTACGGTAACCGATCACCGGACGCCGGTCGGGAAGCTCCGGGTCATCAACGTCCATTTGCAGTCTAACCGCATTACCCGGATGGCCGGGGAGTTGCGGCAGGACAGTACCATCGAAGCCGGGGCCAACCGGCTTCAGGCCATGTTTCGAAGCTACGGAAACGCAGCCCGCACCCGGGCCCGGCAGGCGGCGGAAATTCTGGCCTACGTGGAGGAAAGCCCCCATCCGGTAATCGTAGCCGGCGACTTCAACGACGTACCCTCCTCCTATACCTACCAGCGCATCCGGACGCCCCGACTGCAGGACGCCTGGGTCGAGCGGGGCTTCGGCCTGGGGACCACCTTCACCGGCCCACTACCCGGCCTCCGGATCGACTTCGTCCTGGCGGACACCAGCCTCTCCGTGCGGTCGATAGAGCGGCTGAGCGAGGGCTATTCCGACCACCGCCCGCTGAAGGTGGTCCTGGAGAAGGCGGGCGATGAGTGAAAAATAAATTAGATTTATCCCGAATTTTCCTGGTGTCGACTTTCTCCGAAAGGTGACCACACCCGGTCCTTCCGAAGCGGGAAATCCGCCTCACTTTCTGCGAAGTGTAGAATGATTGCTGTAGCGACGGCATCTGGTTTGAACGAGAACCTTTCGCCGGATAAATCCGGCGCTACTGAATCAATGGCGTGGGGGAGTCGCGGGAGGGGAGAGGTCGTAGTAGGGAAGCTGACAATCCTTCTTCCGCCATACATACCTTGTCGCTACCGAAGACCTTCAGTTATCGCTGGTCACTCGTCACGGTGTATTCAAAAATAACTAGAGCGGTACCGAGGCAACTCAGTACCGCTCTACGGATTTAGCATGGCCATCAATTAGCTTCCCATTAACGTGGGCTCAAAATTCGGGATGACTCATGGGTAGAATGCTCTCAGGGTAAAGGGCCTTAATTCCCGCCGAGAGGAAGCCGCACGCCGGCGTTTACGCCGAAGGACGTCCACCGGATGGTGCCCTCATCATCGGCACTTTCATCGTTGAGGGAGTTGAGGCCCCTCATGTAGCGCACCTCGGCGAAGAACTTCTGGCCGAAGGTCAGTCCACCGGCCAGGGCCAGTTGAAGGGAGGTCCGGTTGAACCCATCTTCTTCGGAGAATTCAATGTCTTCGACCATGCCGTCGGTGTCTACCTCGCCACCGAGGGCGTAGCCGAGTACGGGGCCGGCCGCAGCGTAGAGACCCACGGAACCGTTGTCGAGCAGCATGTACTTGGCGAGGAATCCGAGGTCTACGTAGTTTACGGTAACGCTTTGGTCCGTATTGGTGCCGAAAAAGTCAATACTGATTCCGTAGCCGCGACCGACGTAACTCAATTCCGGCGAAAGCATGAATTTGCCGCTCTGCCCAACGGGCAGATCAAGGAATACGCCGGCCATCAGGTTGGTCTCGCTGTCAAAGGAAATGGATATTCCTTCGGCGCTTACGTTGACGTTGGTGAAGTTAACGCCGGCCCGCAGACCGAAGGACTGGGCGGATAGGCCCGCAGTGGTGAGGCACAGCAGGGCGAAAAAGCATAGGGATTTACGCATGAAAGGGTGTTTGGAAAAGGTGAGGCTAAGGCCAGGAACCCTCGCAGGGGCTCAAAATCATTGATTGTTGGAGATTTTGAGGACAAGCAGGTTGCCTTCAACCTCTGGGTTGGTGAATGAATTGCTGGTCGAAAGATAGCGTAAATCTGCAGACCGCAATTACTTCGTGGCGTTAAGGAAAAACGAAAATCGGCCATCCCTGCGAACTGCAGGATAGCCGATTTCAGGGCGATCCTTCGGGTAAAGAATTTAGACATAGGCTGTTCCGTGAATTAATCATTTGGCCTTTAATCCCTTGAATTTTCTAGTAGCGGCAAGGCATGTATGGGATGGCCTAGAGTTATACACCTTCTAGAGGCTAAATTGCGTCCAGTAATATTGTAGTCTAAATTTTTAGGTTCCGGGCGTCTTGATAGGTATGATCATCTGAAGGTCGAAATCACCCACCCTTTGGAAAATCTTGGTGTCGCCTTTCCCCGAAAGGCGACCACACCAGCAAAGAAAATAAGATTAGACAAGATCGATTTGTCACATTCTTTTGCGGAAGGTCCTTTAGTTGTCCCAGTCTGATTCGGTTTCCTTTCGGGGAAAGGAAACACCATTTAACCTCAATTATTTGCTAATTTCCTCAAGAGGAATAATTCAGAATAGGTGATTAACTCATTAGACTAATGGCTACGGTTCACTGACGATCCGACACACCTGAAGGTAGCAAAGGAAATACTTCATGGGACACAGAGTACAATGCAATATACAGTCGTAACTCAACGCCACTACATGGGTTACAACTTTGTGCTAACCAACACATGCCTTGCCGCTACTGTTTGCCCCACTGAACGGCCGCGATTCCGCAGGAATCGCTAATGAAATCTCACGGAAATGCATAAGGTTTAGACGTGCAGTGCCCGGTCTCCCGTCGCGGCCAGGGCCGCTTCCTTGAATGCCTCGGTGTAGGTGGGGTGGGCGTGGCTCATGCGGGCAGCGTCTTCGGCGCTGGCGCGGAACTCCATCAGAGCAACGGCTTCGGCAATCATGTCCGCCGTGCGGGGGCCCACCATATGGACGCCCAGGATTTCGTCGGTGTCGGCGTGGCTGATCACCTTGACCATGCCTTCGGTGTCGGTACTGGCGCGAGCACGGCCGAGGGCCTTGAAGGGGAACTTACCCACTTTGTAGGGAATGCCGGCCTCCTTGATCTGCTCTTCGGTCTGCCCCACGGCCGCGACTTCCGGCCAGGTGTACACCACCCCGGGAATGAGGTTGTAGTCTACGTGGGGGCGCTGTCCGGCAATGGTTTCGGCTACGAAAACCCCTTCCTCTTCGGCCTTGTGGGCCAGCATCGCACCCCGGATGACGTCACCGATGGCGTAGATGTTGGGCACGTTGGTCCGCAGGTGATCATCCACGATTACCCGACCCCGGTCGTCGAGCGCAACGCCGGCCTTGTCCAGGCCAAGATTGTTGGTGTAGGGCCGTCGGCCGATGGCGATGAGACAGTAGTCGGCGTCGATCTCAAAACCCTCGCCACCGTCACGCTTTTCCACGGAGACCTTCACTTTGGTTTTTAACCCCTTCACGTCGGTCACCTTGTGCTTCAGGTGAAACTTGACGCCGGTCTTCTTCAGGGCCCGCATCAGTTCTTTAGAGCAGTCCTTGTCCATCGTGGGAATGATCCGGTCCTGGAACTCGACGACCTCCACTTCCGTGCCCAGTCGGGCGTATACACTACCCAGCTCAAGGCCGATCACGCCGCCACCGACAATGACCATCCGCTTGGGTACCTTGTCGATGTTGAGGGCTTCGGTACTGGTGATGACCCGATTTTTGTCGTAGTTCATGAAGTCCGGGGTGATGGGCTTCGACCCCGTAGCGATGATGAACTTGTCGCTGCTGATCGTTTGATCTTCGCCTTCGTTCATGGCCACGTGGAGTTCCGTGGGACTGGTGAAGGTGCCGTGACCGTAGAAGACGTCGATTTTGTTCTTCTTCATCAGGAACTGTACGCCCTTGACGGTCTGATCCACGACCTCATTTTTCCGCTTGATCATCTGGGGCATGTCTACCCCGAGATTGCTAATCTTGATGCCGTGTTCCGCAAATTTTTCGTGAGCGGCGTGGTAGTGCTCCGAACTGTCGAGCAGGGCTTTCGAAGGAATACAGCCGACGTTCAGGCAGGTGCCTCCGAGGCTGTTGTACCGTTCCACGATGGCCGTTTTCAGCCCCAGTTGGGCGGCACGGATGGCGGCAACGTAGCCTCCGGGGCCACTACCGATAACGGTTACGTCATATTGCATAGGAAAAATCAGTTGTCAGTTGTCGTTGGATGCATTGGGTAAACAGCTCAGACGGAGGAAAGGTTAGTCCTTCTTGTCTCCTTGTCCGCCGGATTTTTTCCGCCGTCCGCGGCGGGATTTGCGCGACTTACGGCCGGTGTTTTGTCCGTTAGCGGAAGCTTCTCCTCCCTGATTGGCGGATTTCTTTTTGGGGCGGCGGCGGCTCCGTTTTGCCGGGGAACCTCCCTCGCTGCCCGTGGTTTTGGCTTCGGGGGTCTTGCCCGCAGAGGGTTTATTCCCCGATTTGCCGGAGGGCCTCCGGCCGGATTTCTTCTTTCGGCGGCGCTTACTCCGCTTCTCGGCGGGAAGTTCCACGGCTCCGGTGACGTCTTCGTAGCCGAAGATTTCTTCGGTCTCCTCTTCGTAAAGCTGGAAGGCCTTGAGGCTCTCCGGTTTCTGGCCGGCTTTGTTGAGGGCGATGATGTCGTGTACTTTGGCCACCGGAATCGGGAACAGCGCCCCCCGGTTTTCCTTGTAGGTGTAGTACATGATGCCCTTGAAGATGTCGGTCTTGATCAGGATGCCCAGTCCGGCCTCCGTGCGCAGCTTGTCCGCCTTTTTCGGGAAGGCCTCCATGGCTTCCATGTAGGTGTCCAACTCGTAGTTCAGGCAGCACTTCAGGCGGCCGCACTGCCCGGAGAGTTTGGTTTGGTTGATGGCGATGTTCTGGTAGCGAGCCGCGGCGGTGTTGACGGGTTTGAAGTCACTCAGCCAGGTGGAGCAGCAGAGCTCTCGCCCACAGCTGCCGATGCCGCCGAGGCGGGCCGACTCGACCCGCGGGCCGATCTGCCGCATTTCAATTTTCACCCGGAACTGATGGGAATACTGGCGCACCAGCTCCCGGAAATCAATCCGCTCGTCGCTGGTGTAGTAAATGGTCGCTTTGCGGCAGTCGCCCTGGTATTCGACGTCGGAAATCTTCATGTTCAGGTGAGAAGACCGGGCGATGGCCCGCGCGCGGACCAGCGTTTCCTTCTCCAGCTCCCGGGCCGCGGCGAGTTTTTCCATGTCGCGCTGGTTGGCCCGCCGGAGGACGGAGTCGGTGACCTTGCTTTCCTTGACCCTTTTCTTTTTCATCTGCAACCGGACGAGTTCTCCACTGAGGGTGATCCGGCCAATGTTGTAGCCGTTTTTGGCTTCAACGGCGACGTTATCTCCGGTGAATACCTGAAGTTCCCGGGGGGCGTGAAAGAAGTCTTTGGAGGCACCATCCTTGAAGCTGACTTCCACAATGTTGGTGGCGTAGGGATCGTCGATGCCGAGATCCGCCAGCCAGTCGTAGGTGCTCATTTTATTGCAGGAGCCGGTGCCACAGGCGCCCTTGCTGCCGCAGCCGCGGGGCACTCCGTTTTCGTCCGTTCCTGTTCCGCAGGATTTACATCCCATAGTTTACTGCATTATATGGTTTACGCCGATCCGGTCCCGACGGCGGGTCTGGGTTGGCGGAATATTTGGTGAAGGCGAATACCGGCGTCGAGGAAAAGAATTCTGGGATTGGCGTTGCGTTCGACGTGCTCCATGCATTCGCTGAGGATTTCGCTGATGTCCGCGAGTTGTTCGTGAGATACGAGGGGCAGCATTTTTCGTGCACTGGCCAGTTCATTTTCCGGTAGGCGTACCCGCCCGGCGGCGTTGTCGGTAACGCTGAGGAGGAGAAACTCCCGCCAGAAGTGAAGGGCGTAGCGCAAAAAATGCTTCTGGTTTTCCCGGCCGAGTTTTGCAAAGTCGTCGGTCCAGTCGGTCAGTTTGGCCGCACTGCCCTGAAAGCACACCCGCATCCAGGCCAGGAAGCGCTCGCCGTGGTTGACGCTGTCTCCATCGGCCAGGGCCCGGGCCACGTTGAAGTTGCCATCGGCCAGCCGGGCGGCGGCCGCCGCCGCCGCTGGATCAATGCCGACCTGGCCGAGGCCGGCGACGATCTCCTCGTCGGTGGGCGGACTTAGCTTGGTCAGCTGACAGCGGCTGAGGATGGTGTTCAGAATCAGTTCGGACCGTTCGGCAACCAGAAAGAAGACGGTGTTTTCCGGGGGCTCCTCGATCATCTTCAGCAGCCGGTTACCCTCGTTGCCCAGGTACTCGGGCAGCCAGATCAGCATGATCTTGTAGCGGCCCTCGAAAATTTTCAGGTTGAGTTTCTTGATGATGTTGGCGCAGGCTTCCCGGGTGATGTTGCCCTGCTTGTTCTCCGCGCCGATCCGCTGCAGCCAGTCGTTGGCTTCCAGGTAGGGGCGCTCCTGGAGCGCTTCCCGCCACTGGGGCAGGAAGGGGTCACTGGTCATTTTGCTGCCTACGGTCGGGAAGGCGAAATGAAAATCGGGATGGACGTACCCTTTGGTTTTGCGGCACGCCCGACAACTGCCACAGGCCGTGTCGCCTCCCTCACCCTGACGATTTTCGCAGAGCAGCAGGTTGGCGATGGCCAGGGCGGCCGGCAGGCCGCCGGTGCCGGGAGCGGACAGCAGCAAATTGGCGTGGGGCAGGCGGTCTGCCGCCGCCATGCGTCGCAACTGGTGAAGGCCCGGAGGCTGGTGAATAAGTTGGTCGAAATTCATCGATGCGGTACTCAGTAGTCCTCGGAGGATACTGGCCCGATCGGATCGGACGAAGTCGGTAGCAGCCATCATGGCCTGGCTCCCCGGGCGGTACCCGGCACCTGCGACCTCGCCAAAATAAGTGGCAAAAGACGCGAAGGAATGGTGGGTGGGCCCAAAAAGCCCGCCGGACCTATGTTATATTCAAGGCTTCCTGAGGGAAGCGATTGCTTATTAACCTGGACCTGTTGGTCACTACCGGGATGCCCGGTCCGTCTGGACCTGATTCCCCGGAGCAAACGGAATTTGGTAAGACTTCCGTATACTCACCACCAAAGGTAAGCCATGGAGATGTAATGCGGGCAAGGAGACCCGATAATTGATCGCCCAACCCCACCGTCACGAAAATTGTTTTATCAAGAAAGCCCATGCAAAAGATTCTAGTAGCCACCGATAATTCTGAAGCCGCGGGTAATGCGGTTGACTATGCCGTGGAACTGGCCAATCAGTTTGGCAGTTTGCTCACCCTGGTATCCGCCCTTGATGAGCCCTATTCCAGTGGGGCTGGTTCCCTGGTAAGCCTCAAGGAACACATGCGCGACGAAGCGCGGGAGGTGATGGAAAGGGTAGTGGAGCGCATTCAGCCCAAACTGATCAACGGCGCCCGGGTGGAAGTCCGGACCATTGACGGTGACCCGGACGTCGTGTTGCCGCGGATTGCCCTGGCCAAGGACTACGAGCTGATTGTGATGGGCACCAAGGGGTCCTCCACGGCCAAGGAGTTTTTTACGGGAAGCGTGGCCAACGCTACCCTGGAGAAATCAACCGTGCCGCTGCTCATCATCCCGCAGGCGGCCCAGTACGTGCCCCCGAAACGAATTTTGCTGGCCGCCGACGATAAACCCATTCGTCCCGAATTGGTGGAACCGCTGGTGCAGCTGGCCGAAGCCTTCGGCTCGGAGGTTATCGTCTTCCACGAAGCCAATGAGGAGGGGAAGAGTACCTACGATGAGAACCTGGAGAATTACCTGATGTCGGTCCCCTACCGTTTCCAGATCAGCATCGGAGACGGCTCGGTGGCCGCTGGCATCGGCCGGGCGATGGAGAGCCAGAAGGCGAACCTGTTAACGATGGTCTTCCGCAATCATGGCTTTTTCGCCAAATTGCTCAACCGCAGTACGGTCAGCGATTTCGTGTTCACCAGCGATGCGCCCCTGCTGGTGCTTCCGGATCAGGCGTAATCGTCACCGGTGGCCGCCGAAGGAAAAGCGGGCGCGGCGCGCAGGTGCAATGGATAGGCTTAAGGAATTAGGATTCAGGATTGAGGATTCAGGATTTAGGCTGAAGGAGAAGAAAGAAGAGGGAGAAGAGCTCGTCCGCCCAGGCGCGAGGCACGAGCTGACTGGTCGGCCGAGCGGGGATGGAGACACGGAGATCAGGCCGTTTGCAGGGCGAGTTGTTCGAGCATCCACTTCTTTTCGGCCAGCGGACTGGTGGTTTCTATTCTTGTCCGCAGCGCCATGATTTTCTTTTCGTCGCGGGTGTTGATCCGGCTGAGTTGACGGACCAGGCGGACGGCGTTACCGAAGTGATCGCGGTGGAGGTCCGAGAGTTTTTTCCGGCGGATGTAGGTGGTCATGCTGTCGAGGAGGCTGTCCAGAGCGTCAAACTCATCCAGTTCGTAGTAGATTTTGAGGAGCATGGTTTTGGCCAACAGGTTGTAGACCGGGTGACGGAAGTCGACCTGGACGAGTAGGCGCATCGTGGTGTCGAAATCCTTTTGCTCGTATCCCAGGCGGGCCTGTGCAAAGCGCTGGGTGTTTTCCCGGATGTCGGCTTCCAGGGCACTGGCCTGTTCGCGGATGAAGTGTTCGGCCCAGTCGAATTCCTTGAGCTTGAGGGCGATGCTGACGACGTTGAGGTAGGTTTCCCGGGTGAGCTTGCCGTCTTCGGAAATGATGCCTTCGGCAAAACCGAGGCGGTAGAATTCGAAGGCCTCCCGGGTGTAGGGCTCCCGGCCGCGGTTCATGTGGGAGATGCAAATGTTAATGGCCATCAGAAAGACGTAGCGGCGGCCGTTTGACTTCAGCAGTCCGCCGTGCTCCAGGATGAGTGACCGTAGGCGCGAAATACTCCCTTCTTCTTCGGCTTGTCCCGTCAATCCGCGGTAGACGTAATAATAGATGGCGAGGGCCGGATACTGATCCAGGTCATATTGTTCGACGTAGCTGACCACTTCGTCGAGGAACCGCAGGTCGAACTGGGTACGAAACACCCGGGTCTGATAGAGCATATTGCAGCCTACCTTCAGTTTCTCGATCAGGTAGGCCACGTCCAGGTTGTTGGCGATCTGTTGGAAGTTGGGGTCTTCGTTCAGTTTGTGGTAGACCCGGTATTCGTCCAGTTCCAGCTCGAGCCGGTACTGGCTGCGGTAGAAGTCTTCGTTACGAATCTGGGTGGTTTCCTGCATCCGTTCCGCCTTTTTGAGGCTCCGCTGGAGGGGAGAGGAGAGGTTTCTTTGGCGCAGGGCGGCGATTAATGACAGCTGGGCATCAATTTCTTTACTGCTCCATTGTTCGTAAGCTAAAAAACCTTCCGTAGCTTTGAGGGCCCAATGGAAAGTTTGGCGCAGGCGGGCGTCATCGTAGGTCGTTCCCGGGAAAAGTCGTCGATAAATGCGTTCTTTTCCCAGTGCACTGGCCTTTTCCAGGCGGTCTTCGCCCCCAGTCAGATAGGCGTGTAGCGCTTTGACGTCGTCTCGCTGGTTATGGGCCGGGCTGTCCAGCCACTTGCCCAGGCGTCGGCTTTCCGACTTATTCAGGGATCGATAAATTAAAATAAGCGGATTTTTTTCAACGGAGCCCTGCATAGATTTTCAACGAATTATATTTAGCCAACGGCTCAAGAAAGCCAGTATTTATGGGGCTTTCACGGTTTTTCCGAGAGATTGACGACTTAAAAATAGGACTTTTTTTTCAACAAGTGAACGATTGTGTTCTTTGTGACGCTTCATTCTGACTTCATCTTTGTCATGCAATCAACGGATAGCCATCCTCAAACATCGAAAATGAAACAGCGACCTAAGGTAACGGCCATCGGTCGTCAGGTCCGCCGCGCGTTCCTGGCCCTGGCCCTGCTTTGCGCTTGTTTTCCGATCGGTGCCCAAGGAGGATTTGAAAAATCATTCGGCGGCCCAAAAGACGACTTCGGTCGGGCAGTGCTCCAAACAAAAGATCACGGTTACCTAGAGGTAGGTGGTTCGGAAGGAGAACTCGGGGACGACAATGACTTTGACATTTTCGTAGTTCGTACGGACGTTGACGGAACCATTGTATGGTCCAAGACTTACGACGAAGGCTTCATTGAGCAGGGTACTGACGTTACCCAGGCTTCCGACGGCGGGTTCCTGATCGTCGGATTTCGGCAAGCCACCGTTTCCTCCGAAGAAGAGACCTTCTTATTAAAGATTAATCGTCGGGGCGAAAAGGAGTTTACCGAAAGTTACGGTGAAGCTGGAAGCAACGAGCGCGGTCGGCAGATTATCCGGCTCCCCGGCAATGGCTACCTCATCACGGGGTACCGCCAGGACATCGCCACCGGTCGGAATGCCATCCTGGTCACCAAAATTGACGAGGACGGACAGATCGAATGGCGCAGCACCTTCGGCGATTACCGCTCGGGAGAAGCCATCGGTGCGGTGGCTGGCAATGATGGCTCCTACATTATCGGGGCCAACATCCAGGACTTCATCGGAGTAGACAGCGACATCGCCCTCTATGGCCTGGACGCCAACGGCGAGCCCCTGTGGACGAAGGTTTACGGAACGACTACGGAAAACGAACAAATTGAGGATATCATCCGCACCCAAGACGGCCAACTGGTCTTCGTAGGGTCGACGGATGGATTCAATAAAGCATTAATTGCTAAGGCGGATCTCAACGGAGATACGCTCTGGTACCGCCAAATCGATGCGGCCCCCTTTGACGATGAGTTACGGGGAGTGATCGAGGAGGATAATGGGGAAAACCTGGTGGCCGTTGGCCAAACGGTTCCCACCGGTGCCAACCTTGACGTACTAATGGTTAAAGTTCGTAGCTCGGACGGCCAACTGCTCTGGCAGCGCCGACTGGGTGACGACGACGCCCTGGACGTAGCGGAAGATCTGGCACCCACGCTGGACGGAGGTTACGCCCTGGCTGCCTTTAACTCTCGGGGTACGGTCCTTTTCAACGACATGACGTTGTTTAAAACGGACAACCTCGGAGGCCTGCAAACCAACTACCTGCGCGGTAAGGTGTACTACCCCGCCGCAAATGACTGCGCTCCTTACCAGGAGGGTGATCTTGGCTTAGAAGGTTGGCTGGTACGGGCAGAAAGTGACACGGCTACCTTTTTTGGCAGCACGGACTCACTGGGTAACTATGATCTGCGGGTTGACCGCGGCGTATACACCCTGAGCCTGCTGCGCAAGAACGATCGCTGGAATCTTTGCGACCCCGAGCCCCTGGTGGTGGATCTTACCGAGCCTTACGACAGTAATTTCCACGACTTCGCCCTGCAGCCCGCGATTGACTGCCCGCTTCTCGAAGTGTCGGTCAGCGCAACCCCGGCCATCCAGTGTGAAGACCAGATTCTGACGGTAACCTTCGGAAACACCGGAGCCGCTACCTCGACGGATAGTCGTGTCGAACTAACCCTGGATCCCCACCTCACCTTCGTGGAGGCGGAACCTGCACCAACCGTACGGGACGGACAGTTACTGAGCTACGAACTCGGTGATCTGGAGCCCGGCGCGGGAGGAAGCATCACGATTCGGGTGCAAATGGCCTGTAACGGAGTTGTCGAAGGACAAGCCCTTCAGACCACGGCCAACGTTTACCCAATCTATGATTGCTCACCGGTAGATCCCGACTGGGACGGATCGAGCATCGTAGTTACGAGTCGCTGCGACCCCGAAACCGGATTGACCTTCACGATTCAAAACGTGAGTGATAATCCGATGACGCAGGCTGCCAGCTACGTAGTGGTGGAGGACATCGTGCTCACTCAGCGGTCAGACTTCCTTCTTGAGGGAGGCCAAGACATTGAGGTGCCAGTCAATCTCCAGGACGGACCATTGAGTACTTACCGACTGATCGCCGAGCAATCGCCCGGCCACCCCGGCAACCTTTTTCCCACGGCAGTGGCGGAAGGATGTAACGTGGAGGAAGGTCAGCCGTTTACCACCGGACAGGTGGCTCAGTTTCCCGATAACGACGGGAACCTTAACCTTGACATACTAACCCAGGAAATCGTTGTGCTGGATGATGGTGCCCCCGTTTCCTTGACGGCCTATCCCCGAGGCTATCGAGACTCGATCATTATCCCAAAAACTGACATTGAATATACCATTTTCTTTGCACCACCAGCCAACGATACATTTGAACGCGTGGTCATCCGCGATACCCTTCCCGACCTGTTGGATTTCAACAGCCTGGAGATGGGTGCTGCGAGCCATCCCTATGATTTCGTCCTTTACCAGGACGGTATCCTTAAGATCACGTTTGATTCAATCCGAATTTTTTCAGACGGCGGCGCGGGGGAAGCTGACGCGGCACTCAAAAGGGGCTATGTCTCTTTTCGACTATCCCAAAAACCGAATACTACAAGGGGTGCCGTAATCAGAAATCGTGCTGCCGTTTATTTTGACTACGAAACACCAATCTTCTCCGAGGTGGTGACGCACGTAGTCGGCTGTGACAACTTCTTAGCCGAAGATTGCCTGCTGACTTCCACGCGGAACTTACCGAGAGCGACGGGTGTTGAACTATACCTTAGTCCTAATCCGGCTACCGAGCGTACAACGGTACGACTCGAAGGATGGACTACAATTGACACGGAATTCACCTTCCGCCTCTTCAGTGCAAGCGGGCAAACGGTCCACGAACAACGGTTCCGCGGTGACCAAATGGAATTCCTCCGTCAAAAGCTTGCTTCCGGCAGTTACTTTTATGAGGTGACCGGTGGAGGCTACCTGATCGGCTCAGGAAGCTTAATATTGCCATAATATACCCAACGATTTGATCGTTAAGGTGTTAATTAAGATAAATCGGCGGCAGCGCCCGCCAGAAGAACTTTTTTAGGTCGTCTTTTTTTCATGAGATTATGATTGTTTGTGCCTGACTGCTATGCAGTCGGGCTTTTTTTTTTGCCCGCCGGAAAGGGGGCGTGGCGTGGAAGTTGTTCTACCTTTGCGAGAAACCCCCGTCATGTACCAGCTGCTCAAGCCCGCGCTGTTTCAATTAGCCCCCGAGCGGGCCCACCACCTGACCGTAAAGGGACTGGCCGCGACCCTGGCCGTTCCCGGCCTGAGCCACGCCTTTCGGGCTACCTATCGACTGGAGGATCCTTCGCTGGAGCGGCAGGTATTCGGGCTGCCGTTTCCCAATCCGGTCGGATTGGCGGCGGGCTTCGATAAGGACGGTAAGTACTACCGTCACATGGCGAGTCTGGGGTTTGGCTTCCTGGAGCTGGGGACCGTCACGCCCCGGCCGCAGGCCGGGAACCCGCAACCGCGCTTGTTCCGATTACCTAAGGACCGGGCGCTGATCAACCGGATGGGCTTCAACAATGAGGGGGTGGATGCTCTGGCCGGAAGGCTACTGCGATATGGCCGGCCGGGAAAGACGATTCTGGGCGGCAACATCGGCAAGAACAAAACGACGCCCAACGAGCAAGCCGTAGACGATTACGTCGACTGCTTCAAGAAGTTATACGCCCTGGTGGATTACTTCGTGGTCAACGTAAGTTCCCCCAACACCCCAAATCTGCGGGCGCTGCAGGACAAGGAACCCCTAACGGCCCTGCTATCGACGCTGCAGGAGCTGAACCAGCGGATGGTGAAGTCCAGCCTTCGTCCGATGGAAGATCTCGGAAAGCCCGGGGATTTGTGGCACGCCAAGCCGATTCTGCTGAAGATTGCTCCCGACCTGACGGAGGGGCAGTTAGACGACATCCTGGCCATCGTGGAAGCAACCGGTATTGCCGGCATCATCGCCACCAACACGACCATCGCCCGGGAGCCCCTGACCACTCCGCAGGCGGCGGTGGCCGCCATCGGGGCC
Source organism: Lewinella sp. W8 (assembly GCF_004375085.3). GTDB lineage: Bacteria > Bacteroidota > Bacteroidia > Chitinophagales > Saprospiraceae > Neolewinella. Next base: position 74,745 of record NZ_SNAQ03000009.1, on the reverse strand, counting down.
GGTGGCCTGAGCGGAGCGCCCGTGCGGGACCGGAGCACGGAAGTGATCCGATACCTCCACCAAAAGAGCGAAGGGCACCTCAACATCATCGGGGTGGGAGGAATTGACTCCCCGGAATCCGCTCAGGAAAAGCTGGACGCGGGAGCCAAACTGATTCAGGTATATAGCGGGATGGTATACGCCGGACCGGGACTGGTGCGGGACATCAAGCGGTCGCTGCTGTAATTTCTCAAGAACCAGTAGTCTTTTGGGGCTAATGCATGCCGGGGTGGAAGCCACCGGGGCCTTGCTCCTCCGGAACCTCCCCGGCACCTGCGGCCACGCCCTGATGATCATCTACTCCACCCGCACCGCCTTTCTTCTACTCAGCCAGCCGTAGAGGACCGGAACGACGAGCAGGGTGAGTAGGGTGGAACTGATCATGCCCCCGATGATGGTCCAACCCAGCGGAGACCAGAGGCTGGTGGCCTGGGCGGTAAGCGGCAGCAAGCCAAGGATGGTCGTGAGGGTAGTGAGGACGATGGGGGCGAAGCGACGCTCACTGCCCCGGCGAATGGCTTCGCCGATGGGGAGGCCTTCCTCCAGCAGCTGATTCATATAGTCCACCATGATGATGCTGTTATTGACCACGATGCCCACCAGGGAAATGAAGCCCACGAAGGCGAAGAAGCTGAAGGACCATCCGGTGAGCCACAGGGCCACAAAACTGCCGGTTACCGCAAGGGGAATGGCGGAAAAGACAATTAATGGTTGCAACAGGGAGCGAAACTGGAGTACCAGGACGGCGAAGATGGCCAGCATGGCCAGCACGAGGATGATGCCCAGCGTGCCGAAGGTGGCCTGCTGATCTTCGTATTCCCCTCCGGCCGAATACCGGTAGCCCGCGGGCCAGTTCAGCTGCTCGATGTCGTCGATGAGGGCCTGGGTAATGGGGACCGTCTGGTCGGCATTCGTTACGTCGGCCGTGATGCTGGCAATGCGCTCCAGTTGATAGTGGTTGATTACCGCGGGACTGGAGGAAAACCGGAGGTCGGCCACCTGCTGGAGGGGCACCTGGGCGCCGGTCTGGGTGGTAAAGTAGACCTGGTCGAAGTCTTCGATGCCGGGCGCTTCGTCAAAGGGAATTCTGACGTTCAGCGGATATTCTTTCCCGTCTTCGAGGCTGACCTGGTCAAAAGTTAAACCCGAGAGGCTGGCCAGGATGGTCTGATCAAAGTCAAGGGTGGCCAGCCCGATCAGCCCGGCTTTGTCCCGGTTGAGCTCTACGCTCAGGTCGGTTTTCCGGTCGAGGAGTTCATTTTCCACGGAGATTACTCCGGCGGTGTTGCGCATTAGTTTTTCGATGTCGTTGACGATGCGGGCAACGGTATCGGGTTGGGGGCCGCTGACCCGAAACTCGATGGGGGCCTTGACCGGAGCGCCGTTCTTCAGCTCCTGAAACCGGATTTCTGCGCCCGGATAAGCGGAAAATTCTTTGCGGAAGGTCGCCAGGGTGGCGTAAAATTTTCCGGGGTCCCACTCCCGAAAGTTGACGAGTACCTGCCCCTTGTTCTTCTGAAAGGACTCCGGAATCCGGTTGTAGTAGATCATGGGATTACCGTGCCCGACGTTGGCGGTGTAGTCCCGCACGTAGTCTGTCGTATCCAGGATGGACTCCACGTAGGCGACGGCCTTATCCGTGGCGTCCAGGCTGCTGCCGGGCGGGGTCGAAATGTCTACGAGGAGGAGGGGCTTGTCGGCGGTGGGGAAAAAGCTGACCCCGATACTGGGGAAAAGGGATACGGCACCGACCAGCAGGCCTACGGCCAGCAACACGATCAGGGCACCCCGGCGGAGGCTAAAGTCCAGGACCGGCCGGTAAATTTTCTCCACCACGTACTCCAGGGCCCGCTGGGGGGCGGGGGACTTCCGGTCGGCGCGGTATTTAAGAATCTTACTGGCCAGTAAGGGAGAAAAGCTCAGGGCCAGGAGCAGAGAGATGCCGAGGGTAAGCATCACGGTGACGGGCAGGGAGATGAGGAACTCACCGGGGCCACCCCCCAGCTGGGTGAGGGGGAAGAACGCCAGCAGGGTGGTAACGGTGGAGCTTACGATGGCCCAACCGACCTCCGCGGTACCCTTCGCGGCCGCGGCCGCGGGCGTCAGCCCCTCCCGCAAGTACCGATTGATGTTCTCAATGACCACAATGCCGTTATCCACCAGCAAACCCAGAGCGATGACGAGTGCGGCGATGCTGATCTGCTGGATGGCAAAGCCGTTGGCGTTGAGCAGGGCCAGGGCGATCAGGATGCAGAGCGGAATGACCGTCATCACGATTACTGCGGCCCGGAAACCCAGAAAGAGCAGGATGATGACGCCAACGAGGATGACCCCCTGCAGCAGATTACCGAAGAAATCGGTAATCCGGGCACTCACGGCGGGGGCCTGCTCAAAGGCCGTATGGAGCTGCACCGTGGGGGGAAGGGTGGGGCGCAGTTCGTCCAGGGCGGAGTGAATGCCCGCATTGACGTCCACGATATTGCTGGTGTTTTCGATGAATACCGAGAGGAGCAGCGCCCGTTCCCCCCGATAACGCGCCCGCCAGCGCTCGTCTTCGTAGGCGAAGCGGACGTCAGCGACGTCCTGGAGGTACACCAGCTTTCCTTCGGCACTGCCCACGACGGTCTCGCGAATTTCGGTCAGGGTCTCAAAGCTGCCGCTGGTTTTGATGCTGAAGTTCTGGTCCGTGGCGTTGATGTCTCCGCCGGGGACGTTGGCGTTGTTGCTCGACAGGATGTTCAGAATGGAGGTCGGAGGGATGTTCTGGGCGGCGCAACGCTGGAAGTCAACGCTGACCCGTACCTGGCGTTCCGGGAAGGCCTCAATTTTTACTTCTTTTACCCCCGGCGTGCGTTCCACCCCAAGTTCGATTTCCTCGGCAATGTCTTCCAGTTGGTGGAAGGGGGTAGCCGGTGAAGTAAGGGCAATCTGGTGGACAACCGCGCGGTCTTCCTGCTTGAATTGCTCGATTTCGTAAAGCACAATTCCGGCGGGAAGCTCATCCCGCAGCGGACCGAGTTCCCGGACAATTTCGTCGTACTTATCGTCCCAGTCGGGAATGCCGAAGTCCGCCTCAATCCGGATGAGGGCAACCCCCTCGAAGATTTCCGTGACGACGACGTCAATGTCGTCCAGTTCTTCAATGCCATCCTCGATGGGGTCGACGACCAGCTCTTCCATGTCTTCCGGACTCGTGCCGGGGTAAACCACCGTTAGGATGTAGGTGGGCAGGTTGATGCTGGGATCTTCCGAGCGTGGCATACTTCGGTAGGAGAGCAGACCGATCGTGGTGGCAATCAGCGTCAGTACCAGCACGAAGGCACCGTTTTGTATGGACCAGTTGGGCAAAGTCATGGTTCGAAGCATTTAAATTGATGGGGCAGGCCCCTGGCCTGCGGAAGCGGAGCGGGGTAATGGGGGAGCTACTGGATGGCCGCCTGGGTCTCGTTGGTCTCTGTGGTGGTAATGCTCAGCGCGTTGCCCTCCTGGAGGTAGGCCGCACCGCTGGTAATGACTTGGGTAATGCCGGCCAGCTCACTGGCCGGAACGACGAACGATTGATCGAGTAGGGAAGTCACCCGGACTTCTTTGCTGGCGGCCTGGCCGTTCTCGTCCGGATAAAAAATCCTGACTTTCTGACCGTTTCCTTCCACCAGCGCATCCAGGGGCAGCCGGTAGTGTGCCGGCTGGCGGGAGGGGAAGATGCTCGCCCGGCCGATGAAGCCGTTGCGCAGGGTTTTTCCCTGTGCATCCAGGGTAAGTTCCACTTCAAAGGTGCCGGTTCTGGGGTCCGCCGCCGCCGCAATTTCGGTTACCGTTGCGGCAATCGGGGCTTCCGGATAGGCGTCCAGGCGAACCTCCGCCCGATCCCCTTCGGCCAGGTGGAGGACGTTGCGGTCCGCTACCCCGACCCGCAGGACGTAGCTGCGCTGCCCCTCCCCGATCAGGAAGAATACGGGATTGCCTGGTCCGACCAACTCGCCGCGTTCGGCAAATTGCTTCACGATCCGGCCACTGACCGGGGCTACGATTCGGGCGTACTGCTGGTTGAAGCGAGCAATTTCCAGGTCGGAGGTGGCGACGGAAAGTGCCGTCTCCAGATCCTGCACGTTCTCCAGGGTCGCGGCTTTTTCGGCGTAGAGGTTTTTGGTGCGCTCCAGGTCGCGTTGGTATTTATCAACGGCGCGCTCCGCTTTTCGTACCTGGGCGTCGATTTCGGTGGTCTTGAGACTCGCCAGGGTGGTGCCCCGCCGGACGTAGTCGCCTTCCCCGACGTTGATCCGATTGACGATGCCGCCAATTTTAAAGGAAAGGCGAGCTTCCTCCCGAGCACCGATGGTGCCGCCTACTTCAATCGGGATGGGGGCGGAAGAAGGCGCGATGGTCGTCATCCGTACGGGAATGGGGGCATTGGGATCGGCCACTTCGGGTTCCTGCCCGGGATAATCCGTTTTGCATCCCGAGAGGAACAGCAGGAGGCCAAATACGCTGAGGGAAAGATAGGGGAGTGAGGATGGCGTTTTCACGAAGAATAAATTTTGGGCGATGGGAAGGAGGAGATCAGGAAGCCGTTGCGGCTTCGAGGGCGGCGTAGGCCTGGAGCAAGCGGAAGAGTGCCAGGTTTTCTCGCAGCCGCGCGGTGGTCCACTGCTGGCGGGCGTCCAGGAGCTCGATCAGGATGGCCCGCTGGTTGCGGTAACGCTGATCAATGATCTGGTAGGTGGCCTCGGCGGCGCGGGATCCGCTGCGGGCGGCCCGCAGCTGAAGGCGTTCGCTCTGAATCCGTTGCCAGGCCCGCCAGGTTTCCAGGTCGATGGCGCGTTCCGTGTCTTGCTGGCGGAGGGCCAGCTGTTGCCGCTGGATCCGGGTTTGCTGCTTGCGGAGGTTGCGTTTTCCGCCGTCGTGGAGGTTCCAGGTGAAGCCCAGTCCGACGGTGAAGTAGGGCTGATCACCAAAGTCTCCGTCGAGGAAGCCCTGGGCCCCGGCCTGGGCGAAGGCGCCCAGCGTGGGGCGGCGTTCAGCATCCTGGAGGTCCTCCAGGCGAACGAGGCTTTCCTGTCCGGCCAGGAGTTGGGCGAGCTCGGGCCGCTGCCGCCGGGCCAGCTCACTGAGGGATGCGTATTCGAGCAGCAGCAAACTGGTGTCAATTTCCGTAGCGGCAAACTCGTCCTGCAGCGGTGTTTCGGCGGGGAGGTTGAGCAGGCGGTTGAGGGCCGCGGCGGTTACCGCCGCACTTTGTTCGTAGGTGGCCCGTTGCCCGTCGAGCTGGGCAATTTCGGCTTCGGTACGCGAGACGATTTCCGGGGTGGCCTTATCGTTGCTCACCAGCACCCGGTTGACCCGCAGCAGCTCATTCAGGGCTTCGCGGGAACTGTCAATAATGCGCTGACCCTCTCTGGCCTGGAGGTGGGCAAAGTATAAGTCCTTGACCTGCAGTCGTAGCTGATTTTCGAGCACTTTAGTGGCGCTGCCGGCTTCCAGCAGCTGGGCTTCCCGCAGGGCAATTTCCCGGCCAATCAGCGGCTGCAGCAGCGGCAGGCGTGCCTCCAGACGGGTGTCGTGAAAGTTGCTGGGGGTAAGCTGCTCGTCGACGTTTTCCAGGTTGGTCGGGAAGCGTTCCTCCCCGGTCAGCTGGTTCAGCGTGGCGTACGTAGGGTTGAAGAGATCGCCCACCGGGAAGTTAATGCGGCGGCCCCCGAACGAAATCAGGTAGTCCGATTTGAGGTCGACCGTAGCCCGTTTGTTGGCCGCGGCCAGTTCGATGGCCAGTGCCCGTTCATTTTCCACCAGCCGTTGGGCCAGCAGGGTGGGGTTTTCGGCGAGGGCCCGCTCGACGTAACCGTCGATTTGGGGCGATTGTCCAAAGAGCAACAGCGGTAAAATCGCCAGCAAATGGACGGCAATCATTTTATGAACAGTGTTCAGCATTGTGCCAAAATTTTTTATTCTGCAAGGTCATTCAGTAGGGCCATCACCATGTTGTTGGTGCCCTGAATCATGTCGTCAACGTCAAGATTCAGGTTCTCACAACCGGGTAAATGCGTACCGTTATAGATGTCCAGCCGACAGGTGATCTTCAGGGAAACCATTCCGTGTACCATGGACCACAACATAAAACTCATCTTCAGCGGGTCCTTTTGGGGCAAACGCCCCTTCTGCATACATTCTTCCACCAGGGAAGAAAGTAGAGAATGCAGCTTGATGCCGGCTCGCCAGCCATCGCTTTCTTCCAGCGCCTGCATGGGGTGTTCCATCATGAACATCAGTCGGTACAGATCCGGGTTTTCTAGTCCGAATTGAATGTACCGCTCCCCAAGTCCCCGCAGGCGTTCCAGAGGGTCTTCGGCATTGGGTAAGCGCTGAATAAAGTCGAAGGCCCGTTCGAAGGCGGCCTCCTGCACGGCAAGAAAGAGCTCGTCTTTATCGCGGTAATAGAGGTATAGCGTGCCAACGCTGTACTCAATCCGCGCGGCGATCTTACGCATACTGACGTTGGCGTAAGTCTCTTCGCGAAAGAGTCCCGTTGCCGCTTCAATGATGCGACGGCGGAGGGCCTCTTTTTCCCGTTCTTTTCTTTCTTGTATACCCATTTGCCCTGAACAACGCTATAAAAATGAACAGCGTTCATTAGCGGGTAATTTTTTTTCGTCCTAGCGAATGACGATGCCAAAGGATTGTAGCAGGCCGGATAGCCCGTCGGAGGAGAAAACGGCCCCGCGAATCCGGTTTTGCCGCGGATCAATGTCGAAGCCACGGGCGGAAGACAGGTCGGTATCCCGCAGATCGGTATCCTGAAAGGTAGCGCGGGTCAGGTCGCATTCCTCCAGCGATAACTTGCGCAGATTGGCCTCCGTGAAGTCGACTTCCCGGAAGATGCACTGGCTGAAACTCGATTGCCGTAGGTCGAGGCCCACAAAGCTACTGTAGTCAAAGGTGGAGCCCCTGCCGTGGATGGCAAAAAGAAAATCACGACAATCCTCAAACCGCAGGGCCAGTAATTTGCAATCCTGAAAGTGCACGGTTTTGAAGGCGGTGCCCCCGACGGTTGCCCCGGTGAGGTCACAGTTGTCGAAGGTGCAGTCGGAGAATTCCCGTCCGTCCAGCGTCGCATTTCCGAAGCGGCAGTGGGTGAACCGGCAATTATCGTATTTGCCGGGCGGGAGGGCCCGTTCGGTGTAGTCTTGTTGGTGGAAGGTCTGGTCGGCGATGAACGGCTGGGACATGCGGCAAGATACCACTTACCACTTGCGCAACCGCAGCAATTGGTGCCGGTTATCCCGGCGGTAGACGAAGCTGACTTCCCCGAAGCGGGGCAGGCGCAACTTACTGCGCAGTTGACCGCTGAAGGCCCAGGGTTCGGCGGGAAGGCCAAGCCAGTTGGTGTCCAGTTCACCGTTGTCGTTCAGGTCGTGAAAAAGGCCCAGAGCGTATTCCTTACCCTCCACAAGTCCGTCGATGTCCATGGTTACGCTTCCCGTAGCGTTGACGCGGCAGGCCACCAGGCGGGCCTTGTCGCGGTTCAGAAAGTCTTCGCTGGATTCGTAGACGCCCACCCAGATGGTCCCGCTGGCCTGTTGTACGTTGGTGACGGCCAGGGCCAGAGCTCCAGTAGCCGCAACACGACCTTCTTTCTCCGGTGGTAAGACGGAAAACAGGGTCATCATACCCAGGCAGGTCAGTAAAAAAGCGGCGTTTGATCGCATACTACTAAGTACGGGAAATTGGGCCAAATGGATGCGTGGGGTCGGGATGAAATATGTCATTTAACGACGGAAACACCCGGCTAGCAGCAAAAAGATCTTTCTAAAGGCCCCACATGGGCTGAAACAATACGTTTACGTGATTGGAAGTAATTGACCTTTCCTGCTGAGTAAGGGGGCTTGAGTCATGCTCCATTTTTTTTGGATTGGCGACGGAGCGCAGGATGCCGCGTTTATCCCTGAAGCAGGCAAAAAAAGCGCCCCGTTCCGGGACGGAACGGGGCGCAACAAACCATTTGAGATCTTTAGTATCCTCGCGGGATTTACTGTTTTACGATGGCGTAGCTGACCGTGCGATCGGGATCGTCGGGGTAAACGCCCTCGAGGCGGATCGCCCCACGGCGGTTTTTGATGGTCTTCTGGAAGTCTTCAACGTCCTTTACGTTGCGGCCATCCACCTTGGTGATCACGAATCCGGGGCGGACTTTGGTCTGCTCGGAGATGATGCCCTCGTTGATGTCGGCTACGGTTACGCCGCCAACCACGCCGATTTCTTCGGCGGTATCTTCATCCAGGTTAACGAATTCAGCGCCCAGTTCCATGACTTCCTCTTCCGGAGCCTTGGGGCGAACTACGTCCGTGGTGCCGTCTTCATTTTTCAGCGTGGCCACGGCGGTGCGTTCCTTGCCGGCCCGCTCGTAGGTCAGGGTCACCTGATCACCCGGACGGCGGCGACCGAGTTGCTCCAGCAGTTCACTGTTGCGCAGGGTCGTAACCCCGTCGACCCCCAGGATGACGTCGCCCGTCTGTAGTCCGGCTTCTTCCGCGGCACTGTTGGGGGTTACCTCACTGATGTAGACGCCGTTGTCGCGGTCGATGCCCTGCTCGTCGGCAAAGGCCGTGTTCAGTTCAATGATGCGGGCACCGAGCAGTCCACGCTGCACGACACCAAATTCGCGTAGGTCTTCCACGACTTTCTTTACGATGGCCGAGGGCACCGCGAAGCTGTAGCCCGCGAATACGCCCGTCGGGCTGCTGATGGCGGTGTTGATGCCGATCAGGTCACCGTTGATGTTGACCAGGGCACCACCACTGTTGCCGGGGTTGACCACGGCATCCGTCTGGATGAAGGATTCGATGGCCAGCTCGCCGCCACTGCGGCGAACGATGTCGATACTCCGCCCCTTGGCGGAGACGATACCGGCCGTCACCGTACTCGTCAGGCTGAAGGGATTGCCCACGGCTACGACCCATTCACCGATCTTGACTTCGTCACTGTTGGCAAACTTGATCGTGGGCAGGTTCTCCCCCTTGATTTTGATGAGGGCGATGTCCGTCGTGGGGTCCGTGCCGATGACTTCAGCCTCGTAGGTACGCTGGTCGTCCAGGACTACTTCCAGGTTTTCGGCGCCCTCTACCACGTGATTGTTGGTGGCGATGTAGCCGTCGGGACTGATGATCACACCAGAGCCGCTCCCCTGCTGCAGGGGCGCTTCCCGGCGGGGGCTGCGGCCCTCGCTATCGGGATTGCCGAAGAGATCGCGGAAGGCATCGGGAATTTGGTCGGGCGTCATGCCGAAGGGCAGCCCGTTGCCCCGTCCACCGGAGGCCTGCTTACTGGCCTTAATGTGCACCACGGCGGGTACGGCCTTTTCGGCGGCCACCGAAAAACCTTCCGTGGGGGCGGGATTAACGTTAACGGTGGTGGCGGGGTCCGCAAAGTTGGCGTAGTTCGTGGCGGGCTGGGGGGCCACCTCCACGTATTTAACCTGCTCGTTCCAGCCAAATAACTGAGCGCCGCCGAGGGCGGCGAGACCACCGACTACGGCGGCCAGCACGATGAACAGAAATTTTTTCATTTGATTGGTTTTATTTTCCTTAAGTGGGGAATCTCAATAGAAAACACAGGGGTAAGACCATTTGATCGGCCTTTTGGTTGGTTTCCTTAAGGTTCATTAACAATATTTAACGCCCGGGGGTCTTCTCTCCGGGAACTACCTTCGCAGCTACCCAATATCCATCCATGCGGACGCTACTGATTTTCCTGTTTCTGACGGCCAACCTCTACGCTCAGAACGACGATTACTTCCAGCAAAAGGTTGCGTACGCCATCCAGGCGGAGCTCGACGATGAGCGGCACCTGCTGCACGCCCAACTGGACCTCACCTACGAAAACAATTCTCCGGACACCCTGCGGCAAATCGCCTTCCACTGCTGGCCGCGGGCCTACGCCTCCGACGAAACGGCCCTGGCCGCCCAACTGCTGCGACAGGGCAACACTGACTTCCACTTCGCCCCGCCCTCCGCGCGGGGAAACCTCGACAGCCTCTCCTTCACCGCCAATGGCCGGCCGGCGGAGCACGCCACGGACGAAACCCACCGAGACATCGTGTGGGTTGCCCTGCCCGAACCCCTGCTGCCGGGTACCTCAATTGCCCTTTCCACGCCCTTTCGGGTCAAAATCCCCGAGAGTTTTTCCCGGCTCGGCCACGTGGAAACTTCCTACCAAATGACGCAGTGGTACCCCAAACCCGCCGTGTATGACCGGGACGGCTGGCACGCAATGCCCTATCTGGACCGGGGGGAGTTTTACGGTGAATTCGGCTCCTTTGACGTATCCATTACGCTACCGAGAAATTATCGCGTGGCGGCCACGGGCACGCTGGAAACGGCAGCGGAGCGCCAGTGGCTGCGGGAGCTGGCCGTCGCCGACCGCCGGGACCTGGCGGTCCGGCAGGACCTGGAAGACTACTTCCTCTACGAAGCCTTCCCCGCTTCGGAAAGGGAACAAAAAACCATCAGGTATTCGGCCGAAAACGTACACGACTTTGCCTGGTTTGCCGACAAGCGGTTCAAGGTGCTCCACGATACGCTGCAGCTGACGGAGAGGGCCGGTGCGGTGGACGTCTGGTCGTTCTTCACCGAAACGGAAGCCGCCTACTGGAAGAATTCTCTGACCTATCTGAAGCGCGCCACCCGCTTTTATTCGGACCACATTGGCGTCTATCCCTACCCCCAGGTGACCGGGGTGCAATCGGCCCTCAGCGCCGGAGGGGGGATGGAGTACCCCATGATTACGGTCATCGGCCTCAACGATACGGAAAAAGATCTGGATCAGGTACTCGCTCACGAAGTGGGGCACAACTGGTTTTACGGTATTCTGGGGAGTAACGAACGGGACCACCCCTGGATGGACGAAGGGCTGAACAGCTACTACGAATGGCGGTACCTCCGGGAATACTATCCGGAGGAAGAAGGGGACCTCGACTTCCTGGGGCAACCCGTCGATTTTCACCGCCTGGGATACCGCTATATGGCGTTGCTGGGACGTGACCTGGCGCCCGATACCCGCAGCGACAGCCTCGTGGACATGCACTACTGGATTGCCGCCTACAGCAAACCGGCTTTGGCGCTGCAGGAAATCGCGGCCTACACCGGGGAGCATGCCCTGGATGAGGCGATGCGTTTCTACTACGCCACCTGGAAATTTCGTCACCCGGGCCCCGAGGACTTCTTCCGGACCCTGGAGGGTACCCTGAGCCCGGCCCTGGGCCGGGCCTTCCGCGACGCGATGGCCACCCGTAAGATCAGCGACTGGAACGTCGCAGACTGGACGCCGGGCGATCCGTCCACCGCCCGTTTCTGGCAACTCGGGGACCGCATGGCACCTGCGACCGCGCAACTAATTCTTGCCGAAAAAGGAGCGGGGTCTACCGTCACGGTCGATCCTCAGGAGCAGTACCTGGCCGAGGACCTCCCCCTTTCTCTCGGGGTGGAGCTTCCGGCCGCCCTGAATCCCCTGGACCTGTACCTGCACAACAACCGCCAGGGAAACAATGCGCTCCGACTGAGCCTGCTCACCGCCCCGGAGCGCCCCGGCGGACGACAGTTGTTTGTCACCCCGCTGCTGGGCTACAACGCCACCGATCGGGTGATGCTGGGGGCGGGGCTGCACAACCGCACGCTCGAACCCAAACGCCTCGAATGGGCCCTGGCGCCCATGTACAGTTTCGCCAGCGACGCCCTGGTGGGCTTTGCCGGACTGCGGTGGCGCCTGCGGGAACCCTTCCCCTTCGCCCGACAGTTGATGCTCTCGGCGGGAACCCAGGGATTTCACGACTTCAGCTTTGCGGAGGAGAATTATCACTATACCCGTGCGGCCCTGCGGGCCGAGCTCACCTTCAGGGACCATCCCCTCACGGAGCGTCACCGGCAGCTGAGCTTCCAGTTGATTAACCTTTCCCGATTCCGCCCCCGCTTCGGAAACAGCGGCAACCTGATCGGAACCGACCGCCGGGAGAACCAGTTCTTCCGACTGGCCTACGCGCAAAGGAAAGACCGGGAGATCAACTCGAGGAGCTGGACAATCCGCCTGGAGTACAAAACCGAAGATTCACGCCGCGATTCCCCGCTGGAGACTGCTCACCTCCGCCTGGATACGGAATGGAGCGGGGGCTACCAGTACGAGCCCGAACGCTTCTTTCGCTGGCGATTCTACGGCGGGTATTTCCTGGACAATGACCTCCGGGAGCGGGCAAGTTATCCCAATACGGCCCTGTCGCTGGTGGATAATGCCAGCAGTGATTACGCCGCCGACGGCCTTTTCCTGGGCCGTGGCGGAACGGGTATCTACGCCCAGCAGCTGGAAACCCGGCAGGGAGGTTTCCGGGCACCGATTGCCCCGGCTTTCACCTTCGGCCGCAGTAACGACTACCTCCTGGCCGTCAACCTGGACGCCACGCTTCCCTTCCAGCCCGAGCGCTTTCCCTTCGGCGTCTTTCTCGACGCGGGCACCTACGGCTTTCGCCCCACGAGCTCGGAACCCGCTCGGGGAGAATTTCGCTGGGTCGGAGGACTTTCGGTGACGGTACTGGACGGCCGAATTGGCGCCTACCTGCCCCTGGTTAGTGATCCGGATACCCGACTACTATTGGAACAACGGGGCGGGCTGTCCGAGCGAATCAGTTTCCGGATCAGCCTCGCCGACTGGCTTCCCTGGAAGTGGATGGATGAGGTTTTTTAGAATAGTGGGCTCCGTGGCTATCTTCGGGCCAGAAAAGCGCCTCGCCAAGCCACCGAACACTTCGACATGACCATCAACGATTTTTTTCAGTACACCCTCGACCACCCCGCTAACGTCGTGTTTTACTTCTGCCTCATCCCGTTCGCGGCCCTGCTGGCTGGATGGATGGAGCGTGAAGAAGGACACCTTCCCCCCTGGAATTACCTCTACAGCACCCTAGTGTACCTGGTGGCCGTTCCGGCCATCCTGTCGCTGGCCTTCACGGTCTACAAGTGGCTGTTTGAGCGGGGCAGTATTCTAAACGCCAATCTTCTCGTGCAGGTGCTTCCCCTGGCCAGTATGTTGCTCACCTTTTACATCGTCAAGCGGCAGGTACGGATCGAAGCGCTGCCCGGGTTTAACCGGCTTGGCGGACTGGTGATGATGATCGCCGGCGCGCTGGCCATCATGTGGTTCATCGAACGGGTGCGGATCGTCGTGTTCAGCTACATGCCCATCCAGTACTTACTGCTGATTTTCCTGGTGCTGCTTTTCCTGATTCGGTTTGGTTGGCGCCGCATGGCGAAGTAGGGGATTCCCCGCGGTATTTTTTTGCACGGGGTGTGAAGTGAAACGGAATACTCGGCTCAGCCGGTACCGGTGCAAGCTTTCTTCCGGCGGCCGTAGTATTTTCGGGTAATCCTAAACGATTTGAGGTTAGGGGGTAGATGGCCATCAAAGGATTATCGAGAACAAACCAAACGATTGATTGCGTTCTCGAAGCGTCCGAAAAATCACAGATATTGAGGTCCTTTGAGTGTCGCCAGGGGGCCATCCTCACGGTAAAAATGTTTGCGCCCATGGAACAGGTGGACAATTTCATTTATCGGTTCGACGGGGCCCAGCGCAAGATTTTGCGGTACCTGCATGAATTGCTGACGGAGGAATTTCATCTGGAGGCAAAAATTCGGTACAAGATTCCCTTCTATTACGGCCGCACCTGGATCTGTTACCTGAACCCCATCAAAAATGAGGGTATTGAATTTGCCTTCGTCCGGGGTAAGGAGTTGTCCAATCACCAGGGGGTGCTGGATCATCGGGAGAGAGTACAGGTGGCGGGTATCGAAGTTTACCAACTGGCGGATTTTCCCCGCGAAGAAATGATCGAAGTCATCCACGAAGCCGTTCTTCTGGACGAAACCACCCCCTACCGGGTTACGCGAAGGCCCAAAGACTGATGAGGTTTCCGAGTCATAATCAGGACACAAGCGGTAATCCATGGTGGGAATTGTCCTCAATTGTCTTACTTTTCCACGACGCCAAGTGACAAAGTGCGCCGCAGATGGTGTACAAGTATTTGTCTTTCCGGTCACCAGCGTTCCATGAACCGTTATTAACTCTTCCCTCATGTATTTGCGTCTATCGGTCGCTCTCGGTTTCTTACTTCTCCTCTTCACCGCACCTGCCCTGACGGCTCAACAGCTGGACTATCGCCAGGGAGAGCTCATCGTCCAGTTCTCACCGGACGTAGACGGCAAAACCTGGATCGTACAGCATCCCGAAATTGACGACTGGCGGCTCCTTGGCCGGACGATGAATACGTATTTGGTGTACTTCGACCACGATCGGTTCGGGGAGCGCCACCTCCGGGAGCGCTACTGGCGCGACGCGGGGGTAGTCAACGTGCAGTTGAATCATCTGGTCGAGATGCGCCGCCGCCCCAACGATCAGCGTTATAATGATCAATGGTACTTCCGGAACGTCGGCCAGATCGGCGGCGTTACCGGTGCCGACATTGCCGCGGAACTTGCCTGGGATACCACGACGGGAGGGCTGACCGGAGCCGGAGACACCATCGTCATTTGCGTGATTGATGCGGGTATTGACCTGGACCACGAAGATTTGGTGGACAACACCTGGATCAACCGCGACGAAATTCCGGGCAACGGAATGGATGACGACAACAATGGTTATGCCGACGACGTCTTTGGCTGGAACACGGCCAACAACAATAACAACGTCGATGCGGGAGGAGACAGCCACGGCAGTGCCGTATCGGGCATCATTGGTGCCCGCGGGGATAATTCCATTGGCATTGCGGGCATCAACTGGACGGTAAAGGTGATGCAGGTACGGAACAACTTCAATTCCTCGGAAAGCGAGGTGGTGGAAGCCTACAGCTATGCCCTGGACGCCCGGAAAGATTATGACGCCAGCGGAGGAACGGCCGGAGCCTACGTGGTGGCCACCAACGCCAGCTGGGGGCGTAACCGGGGACAGGCCGACGAAAGTCCGATCTGGTGTGCGCTCTACGATTCTCTCGGACGGAGGGGGATTTTGAATATGGGGGCAGCGGCCAACATTAACCTGGACGTGGAGGTAGAGGGTGATTTGCCCACCACCTGTCCCTCCGAATACCTGATCGGAGTATCCAGCGTGACGACCTTCGACGAACGGGAAAATGGTTCGGCCTTCGGTGCGGTATCCATCGATCTGTCGGCCTACGGGCGGGACGTGTTCTCCCTACAGTACGGAAACACCTACGGCAACGAAACGGGCACCTCTTTCGCCACGCCCATGGTCACCGGGGCCGCTGGCCTGCTCTTTTCCGCGCCCTGCGATCGCTTTCAGCAACTGCTTCGTGCTGACCCTCCCGCTGCGGCCCTGTTTGTACGGGAGGTTATCCTATCCACTACCCGACAGAACGCTGATCTGGCGGGGCTGACCGTCACGGAGGGAGTACTTGACCTGGGAGCTGCCATGACCGAAATGATGAGCCGCTGCGACGATTGCCTGCCGCCCACCAGCTTTACCGTACAACCCGTTACGGATTCGCCCAATGGGTTAGTAATTGATTGGCGTGCGATTGAAGACGTGGAGCCCATCACCCTACGGTACCGCCTGACGGGGACGGAAGACTGGACTTCCGTGGCCAACGCCACGGCTCCCTTCCTAATCGAAGAATTACCCACCTGTACCTCCTATGACGTACAGCTCCTCGGGGCCTGCGAACAAGATGAGGTCGCCACGGAAATTATCACCGCTTCCACCGACGGGTGTTGCGTGATCCCCGAAGATTTTCGGGTGGAGGCTTTGTCCGACCAGCGGTTTTTTGCCAGCTGGACGGATCTGCTGGCGGCCCGCCGCTATCGCGTGCGCTACCGACCCGTCGGCACCATGGTGTGGGATACGAGTATTACCACGCAGTCCATCCTGATCATTTCCGGCCTGGAGGCCTGCACGGAATACGAACTAGAGTTCAGTACCGACTGTGACACCACCGTGTTGGCGTTTGGCGATCGGCAGCAGCTACTGTCCACCGGCTGTGGTGCCTGCGTCGAAGAGGACTACTGCCAGCCCGTACCTTTTGACAACAACCGGGAGTGGATTCAGTCCGTCAATCTGGCCAACTTGTTCAACAACAACAGTGGAGCCAACGGCAACGGCTACGGTGATTTCGGGGAGCGATCCTCGCAGTTGCTGGTACCCGGAGGGGTGTACCCGATTACCGTCACCCCGGGCTTTTCCGAAAATGAGGAATCGGAGGCTTTCCGGGTGTACGTGGACTGGAACCAGGACGGATTTTTCAGTTCCAACGAAGTCGCGGCGGAGGGGAACAATCCCCTCGGAGGCTCCTTTGAACAAGAGATCGTCGTTCCGCAGAACGCGGACCCGGGCCTGACGCGGATGCGAATCGTCATGCAGTACCCCACCATTAGGGGAGGTGCCTGCCCGAATATTTCCGGGGAAGGAGAAATTGAAGATTACTGTATTCGGGTAGGGGCCGTGGATGGGTGCCCACCCCCCCGAAACCTGACGGCAAGTTTCGACGAAGACAACGGTACTACCACCCTGGTCTGGTCAGCCTCCGCGGCACCCGGAAGTGAATACGTGGCCCGCTACCGGCTGCGTGGAACCACCGACGCCTGGACGGAGCTAAGCGTGAGCACCAACCAGGTGGTCATTGCGGGCCTTAACTTATGCGCGGCCTACGAAGTGGAAGTGGCCAGTCAGTGCGACGAAGCCGTGGGAGAGTTTCGCCTTTTCCGCTTCATGGACGACTGCACCTTTACCCGTGACCTTGCGCTGAATCCCTCCAGTTGGTCTTTGGGCCCCAATCCCGCCGTTGACCAGCTCACGGTCAGTTGGCGGCACGACCTTCTCCGTCCGGAATGTTATCTCTACGCGCCGGACGGACGGCTACTGAATTTTCTTCCGGGAGGGGAGACTGACCGGATAGCTTTCCGGGTGGACGCACTGCCTGCGGGTCTGTACTTCGTTCGTCTCCTCACCGCAGACGGGCGTAGCGGTGTGCGTAAGGTGGTGGTTAAAAAGTAAGCTTATGTTCCGTGTTGCCAAGCGACACGCTTGCGGCAGGTTTGCCGGTCGTTCGGGCTAAAAACTACTCGGATTCGAGCTTCTTCAGGGCGGCCTTCATGTCCCGGTATTTGTTTCGCCGGTTGACGATGACCGGTTCGGCGGCCCGTACCTTACAATCTTCAATGGGGCAGCGTTCACAGGTGGTGTTCACTTCCCGGAAGGGAATGGACGGATCGTCGGCCCAGTTGATTTCCCGTCGCACGTCTTCATTGAGGAGAAGTCCCAGCGTGACGCTGACGTTTTCGTTGGGGGAAGGATAATTTGTCCGGGCGAGGGTCAGACAGAGGTACTCATCCTCCGTGTCGAAGTAGTGGCTTTTCTGGATGTCAATCAGCGTAGCTTCTTCCTGGGCTTCCGGCAGGTCCCGCAGCAGGCTGATGCTGATCCAGCGTCGGCAGTAGTGTTCAAAGAGTCCGTTTTCGTGGGGGTGGTGCCGCCGTTGCAGGTGAAGCTCCTTGTCGATGGCAAAGGTGTCGTTTTCCCGCTCGTGGAGAAAGCGCAGGAAAAAGAGTTGTTTGATGCCAAAGAAGGTCGGGATAACGTTGGTCAGCCGGTGATAGAACATTTCCGGCGTGGCGTTGAAGCGTTGCATGATGGCCTGGAAGGCGTTGGCGTCCCAGGTGGGGCGGCCAAAAAATTCCCGTAGTGCGTTCACGAACGGATCCCGGGGGATGTGCAGGGCTACGCTGAAGTAGGTGGCCTTACTGTGGTTGAGTACTTCCTCAAACACCCGGCTGCGCTGCAGGCTACTGGTGTTGGCCCGTTCCTTGAGCTTGAGGTAGTTGAAGGCGAGTTCCTTGCCAAATTGGAAGCTCCGTTGTACGGGGGTCAGGGCGCCATTGAGCAGGA
The DNA here is from genome assembly GCF_004375085.3 of Lewinella sp. W8. Lineage (GTDB taxonomy): Bacteria > Bacteroidota > Bacteroidia > Chitinophagales > Saprospiraceae > Neolewinella. The sequence continues at coordinate 56,775 of NZ_SNAQ03000009.1, read as the reverse complement.
GCTGTTGTTTTCCAGGAAGGTAAACGGACCGCAGATGCGCCAATTCTGGATGGTCATCCAGACCGTGAGGGACAATGTCGTACCCGTACTCTTCCTCTAGTAGCTGAGCCAGCATCCGGGGCGGGAGGGGCCGCAGGGAAGGGAGCTTATGGTGATGGGCGAAATTTTCTACGGCGGCTTCGAGTTCCGGGAAATAATTGTCATTAAGTTCCAGGTAGGAGCGGAGGGCCGCGAAATAGAAGTTTTCTTCCCGTAACGCGTACGAGCGGGAAAGCTCCAGGAGGGTGGAAATGAAGGCGCCTACCCGCATGGGGGCCTGGGCTATGATCTCGGCAACTTTGCTAAGTTCAATGCCAAAGAGTTCGAGCGGGAGTTCGTTGAGGAAATTGGATTGCAGCAGTTGGGTAACCGGTGCCAGGTTTCGGCCCAGTTCGTCACTCGTCAGGTCCTTTACCGTGGTGCCCAGGGCTTTTGCCAGGTTGACCACCTTATCTTCCTTGGGGAATTTTTTCCCCTTTTCGATTTCGTTCAGGTAGGACAGCGACATCCCCGTAGCCTTGGAGAGCTCCGCAAAGGAAAGCCCCAGCTGCTGCCGAAGTTGTTTGACCTTCAGGCCAAAAATGATTTTCTCGTTGGCGGTTTTTGCCTTCATTGCGGCCAAAATAACCAGTACGCGGCGAAATTTCGCAAAAATGCGCTAAATGACCCCACTGGAGTTGGTGCATTTGCTTTGCGTGCTGATGGCGATTTACGGAAAGTCGAGTTGAGGGAAGTCTCCTGAACGTCCGGATTTACCCAGGGAAAGGTGCGGGTGATGGGGGCTTCTCAACGGCACGAAAAACCGCCAATTCACGGCCCTTTAACCTTACTGGCGTTAAAGTCTGCGAATTTTCCCATGAGGTTATTACCTTTGTTTGGAATGTCACCCTGGCATAAACCGACCGACTAACTACTCGTTCGATCTATTGATCGGGCAAAAGCTTTGAGAAAAGGGGTGAGTTCACTTGTAGCTTTTTGTAATCTCAAGAATCGTAATCTTATGAAATTAGTCCTACGCTGTTGTTTTCTTGCGTTGGCGTTTTTATTCACCCAGCTGGCATTTGCTCAGGGCACGGTTAACCTCGCCGTTGTCGCCGAGTTGAACGTTACCCTTAACGATAACTGTCAGGCACTCATTATTCCAGAAGAGTTGTTAACGGGTGATTTTGACGAAGATGGTGACGGAATCGATGTGCCGTTTTCCGCCTTTACCGTAGTGGTTGAGGATGGAAACGAAGAGAACGGAAACGTTCTGGATGGTTGTGGCACTTTCCTCGTTCGCATCACCGCCAATGAATTGGTGTTAGGCTTTACTACGGCCTGGGCGACCATTAACGCCGAAGACAAAACCTCTCCGATTATCACGGAGCTTCCGGAAGCTCCGGAAGGCCCCCTCTACTGCTTTGACCTGGCGGACGTCAGTATTACGATGCTGGACAACGAGATCAGCCGTTGCTACCGCTACAATACGCGCACCAATACGGTCCTGCCCGGGACCCTTAACCCCGCACTTGAAGACCGGCTGCTCGCTGGCGGCGGGCTCCCGGTAGTTACGGATAACTGTTCCGAGGAAGTTGAAATCTGCGTTAACGATATCCTGACCACCGACCCCGAATCGCCGGAATGCAACGACGTCATTCTGACACGGACCTTTACGGCCACCGACGGTGCCTGCCAGAATGCTCCGGGAGAGGCAAACGACCCCGCCGTAGCCAGCTACGACATCGTCTTCCTGCGCCCCAGCCTGGCCGACGTCAACACGGATAACGTCCCCGCTTCCGTAGCGATCGAATGTACCGATCCCCGGGCTGCCGGACTGAATCCCGGAGAAATTCCCGCCCCCAGCGAGGACGATCTGCCCTTCATCCCCGGACCGGACGGTACCAATATCCCCCTCGTCATTGGCGATGGCTCGGACCTGTGTAACATCGGTCTGACCTACGAAGACAGCGCACCGCTCTTCACCTGCGACCAGAGCTGGAAGATCGTGCGTACCTACACCATCATTGACTGGTGTAACCCCAACGAAGTAGAAACCGTTACGCAAACGGTTAAGGTAGGCGACTTTACCGCTCCTACCTTTACGGCACCCACCCAGGACCGGAACTTTGACGGTATCGTTGACGACGGCCCACTCGTGTTTCAAACCAATGCCGGCAACGTCTGCGGCGCGTACATCCGCCTGGATCAGCCCTCCATTACGCTGACCGACGCCTGCTCCGACGACATCAGTCTCAAAGCGGACGTTTACCCCTTTGGTGACCTTGACGGAGCCCCCATCGGCACCTTCAACCTCAACCTGAACGACATTGCTCCGGAAATCGGAGGGCCTTTCCCCGCCGGGGATCACATCATTCGTTATACCTACACCGACGAGTGTGGCAATTTCGAATCTACCGACGTAGACATCACCATCGTTGACCGTACGGCGCCCGTCGCCCGTTGTGAAGATGGCCTGAACGTAACCCTGACCTCCGGTTCGGCTCCCGACGGAACCCTGACCGGATCGGCGGTCATTACGCCGGAAATGATCGACGGGGGAACCACCGACGACTGTTCGGACGTTTCCCTCAGCATCGGACGGGTGCGTCAACTCGAGGACGGAACCTACCAGTTGCTGCCCGGCGCCACCTATGGTCCGGAACTGCGGCTGACCTGTGAAGACCTTGGCGACGTACTCGTCGGTCTCCGGGCCGAAGACGAAGAGGGTAACGTCAATTACTGTTGGCTCTCCATTCTGGTAGAAGACAAGCTACGGCCCACCTGTCTGGCTCCGGCACCGGTGACCATTACCTGTAGCCAGTACACCGAGACGCTGCCGGCCGACATTACCGAAGCTTCTAACGAAGAGCTCAACGCGGCCTTCGGTACGCCCACCGGACTGGACAACTGTGAAGTGAACGTGCTACAGTTCGTGCACGGCGACGTCAACAGCTGTGGCGTTGGACAAATCACGCGGACCTTCCGGGTTGTGGACGGGCAGGGACTGACCAACGTGGAGCCCTGTTCCCAGATTATTGACGTAATCGGTGTGCACGAATACACCATCATCTTCCCCGGAGATGAAGACGTCATCTGCCGGATGGAGCCTTCGGTCGGACAGATTGAGGTCATCGAAAGCGATTGTGACCTGATTACGGCAGAAATTACCGTAGATACCTTCCAGAGCCAGGTCGACGAGTGCTACAAACTGGAAATCACCCACCGGGTGATCAACTGGTGTGAGTACAATACCTTCGGGCAGCCCTACCTGATCCCCCGGGATTATGACCAGGACAACAATATCTACGAGCGGACCTTCCTGTATATCGACCCCCAGGACATTTACAAGCGGGGTGATGACATTGCCTACCTGGACAACGACAATAACCGTCTGAACAACGGCTTCCGCCGCTTACTGGACGACGGCGACGACAACGACGGCACGAACGACAACAACGGCGACGACAACATCGACAACAATCCCTACGGCACGGACTTTAGCCGGGGAGCTTTCGATTACGTCCAGTTCGTTCGCATATTCGACGAGGTGCCGCCACAAATCGTGACGAGCGATCTGGAAGAATGCTTCGAAGCACTGAGCATCAACTGTACCGGAGACGTCACGCTGCAGTTTGAGCTGACCGACGACTGTACGGCCCCCGATCAGGTGCGCGCCCGGATTGAACTGGACCAGGACTACGACGGCCTTGAATTCGTACGCAGCCGCTTCCTCCTGGACACAGAGTTCTCGGATAACGACGAGGGCGACTTTACCGTCCTGCTGGAAAATGTACCCGTTGGCACCCACGCGATTCGCATTCAGGGAGCGGACGGATGTGGTAACTATGACGTGGAGGTCATTGAATTTTGCGTCGAGGACGCCAAGGCCCCGACCCCCATCTGTATTCCTCAGTTGACGGTCACCCTGATGCCCAACGGCGACGGTACCGGCATGGCGGCCATCTGGGCCACCGATTACGTGGCCAGTCCCGTTGACGACTGCTCGGGAGACGTTACCTACTCCATCTACACGGCCATCGAGGCGGGAGAGCCCGGCTTTACCCCCGCTCCCGGTCGTGACGGCATTATTCTGGACTGCGACAGTGACCAGACGGTTCCCGTTCGGGTATATGCCTTCGATCCTACCGGACTGGGTGATTACTGTTCTGCCTTCGTGCTGGTGCAGCGGGCCGAAAATGCCTGCGTAAGCGACGCTACGGGCAGTATTTCCGGTGCCATCATTTCGGAGAACGGCAATACCGTTGGCGGTGTTTCTCTTCTTCTTTCCGGTGCTACGGAAAGCCGCACTGACGTAAGTGGCGTAGACGGAACGTACAACTTCGAAAACCTGCAGGTTGGTGAAGATTACACCATTGACGCCGTCTTTGATAGCTACATCAACCACAGCCAGGGGGTATCTACCCTGGACCTGGTGCTGATCACCCGCTACATTCTGGGGCTTGATGAGTTGCATTCTCCCTACCAGCGCCTGGCGGCGGACGCCAATAACGATAAGGAAATTTCCGTACAGGACATCATTTCGATTCGTCGACTGATTCTTGGGCTCGACGACAGCTACCAGGCGAATTCGGCCTACCGGTTTGTCGATGCGAGTTTCATTTTCCCCGTACCGACCAACCCCTGGGCCACCAATTTCCCCGAGGTAGTCAACGAGAATAACCTGAGCGCCAGCGTAAGGGACGCCGACTTCATTGCCATCATGATTGGTGACGTGAACGGAAACGGCTTCAACAACTTCAACTCCGGCAGCAACGCCCGCCCCCGCACGGGTGCCGTTGATCTGGAGCTCCCCAACCAACTGCTGAAAACGGGTGAAACCTACGAGATTCCGCTCCTGGCTGGAGCAGCTTCTTCCCTGGTGGGCCTGCAAACCACTCTGGAGGCGAAAAACGGATTGGAAATCCTCGACGTCGTCCCCGGCCAGGTAGGCGGTGGCCTGATGAACCTCCGGCAGTTGGAACGTGGACGTTTCGCCTTCAGCTACAACAATGAGGCCGGACTGGGCGACGGCGCGCCGGTGCTGAGTTTACGGGTGAAGGCAACGACTGATATGCTTCTGAGCGATGGCCTTACGCTATCTGACGGCATGGTCTTCTCCGAGGGATACAACACCGCCGGACTGACGGTAGGACTCGCCCTGAACTTTGTCGGAACGGAAGAAGTACTTGCGGTCAATCGTCTTCTCCAAAACATTCCGAACCCGGTTCGGGAGCAAACGACGATCCGCTTCGAGCTCATCAAGGACGGGGTCGTGAGCCTCTCCGTGCTGGATATGACCGGAAAGCTGGTGCTGACCCGCGAGATCGCGGGAGCAGCTGGTGCCAACCAGGTCGTACTGGACCGGGCAGCCCTCGGCGCAGCCGGTGTACTAACGTATACGCTCACGGGAGATGACTTCTCCCTCAGCCGGAAAATGGTGGTGCAGTAACCCATTAGAATGCTCGCCATAAAAAACGCCCCGCTGTTCAACAGCGGGGCGTTTTTTATGGCGCCACAAAGGTCCCTGGCATCCTGCGGTGACGCCCAATCACTCCACGAGCCGCCGGATAGACAATGCCCTGATGGTGAGGCGTAATTGGCCCCAACGGGGCGGGTGAATCCGTTAAAATGGTGGGGTAGAGTAGGCGTGGAAAAAGGAAAGGTATGCCGCATGCTACTAGGTGCCCGAAAAATGGCTACCTTAGCAAGGCGAAAGAGGGGCCATTGGCCACCACCTCATGTTATAATCCCGAATCGATGAACATAACCGAACTGCTCTGGCGAGTGCCAGTGACTGTACTTCTGCTGTCGTTTTCTCTCGCCCTCACTGCTCAGGACACTGAATTTTTTATTGAAGAAACCTCCGCTGATCTGGGGGAAGAGGTCGAGGTGAACGTCCGCGCCCTTAACCTAAATATGGTTGTTGGCGTACAGTTTTCCGTAGAGTGGGACCCCGAAGTACTTTCCTTTCTCGGTGTCTCCAACGTAGCCATGGAGGGGAGCCTGATGGAAAACTTCAACCAGACCCAGCTGGACAGCGGGCGCATCGGATACCTGGAGGTAGACCCCGCCCTGGAGCCCTTTGACATTCAGGATAGCTCCATCCTGTTTACGCTGCGTTTTGAATCTCTGGTGAGCGTGGGTACGAGTACCGAAATTACCTTTGCCGAAGCACCGCTGGCCAACCGGACCACGGATGCGGAAAACGAAATCATTGACACCCGACTTTCTGCGGGCACGATCAATATCGGAGGAGGATCCAGCCTGTTCGACGTACTGGCGGACAACGAACGCTTTTCCGCCAGCCCCAATCCCTTCATGGCGTCCTGCGCCCTTAAGGTTAACCTGGACTACCGTTCCGCGGCGGTCCTGGAAGCCCTGGATGTTTCGGGCCGGATCGTGATGCGCAGAAAAATATCGCTCATGTCGGGGGATAACCTGATCAGACTTTCGGGGGGCGAATTCCCGGCCGCCGGAACCTACACTTTACGCCTGACGACCGATCGGGAGCAATTGAACCGTAAAGTTATTTTTAACCGTAGTGGGCGCTAGACTTTGACGACCCACCTGACTGATTTGCCTTTTAATCCCATCAACTGATTTTAAATGAAGAATTTTTACCACCTGCTACTGAGTGGTGTCTTAGTATGCATCGGCTTCGGGCTGGGTGCACAGACACAGTCCGTAACGGTTACCGATGCTACGGGTAGCGTAGGACAGCTAGTTTGCGTCGATCTTGTTGGGCGAAATTTTGACAATATTCTCGGGATGCAGTTCAGCGTTGGTTACGACGCTAACGTCCTTGAGTTTGTCTCGGCCACGGGCTCCGTCAACGGTACTGCGGTTTCCCTGATTCACAATATGAATAACCCCGGAGTCATCCGGGCTTCCTGGAACCTGTTCAGCTCAACCGGGTATACGGACGATGGGCCGTTTACCATTGCCACCATCTGCTTCACGGTGCTCCAGGAAGCGGAGACGGAGGTGGACCTCACCGGGGTGCCGATTCCGAACGAGTTTACGGATGCCGATAGTAACATCATTCCCACGGATATTTTCGCCGGTACCATCAACCAGGGCAGTGGCGGAGGCGCGACCTGCGACGACGGCATCCAGAATGGTGACGAAACCGGCGTAGACTGTGGCGGAAGCTGCGACGCCTGTCCGACCTGTGACGACGGCATTCAGAACGGCGACGAAACCGGTGTAGACTGTGGCGGAAGCTGCATGCCCTGTGACATGGGATCAGATATGCAATCCGTGACGGTAACGGATGGCTCGGGCAATGTGGGTGAACAGGTATGCGTGAACGTCGTAGGACGGAACTTTGATAACATTTTGGGGATGCAATTCAGTATCGGTTATGATGCCAGCGTCCTGGAGTTCGTTTCGGCAATGGGGTCCGTAAACGGTACGGCAGTTTCCTTGATCCACAACACGAACAACCCCGGCGTCATTCGGGCCTCCTGGAATTTGTTTAGCTCAACGGGCTATACCGATGACGGGCCGTTTACGATTGCCACGCTCTGTTTCAATGTCCTGCAGGACACCGAAACGGTCGTTGACCTCACCGGCATGCCGATTCCTAATGAGTTCACGGACGCGGACAGCAACATCATTCCTACGGATATTTTTCCCGGAACCATCAACGGTGGAAACGGCGGAGGACCAAGCTGTAACGACGGCATTCAGAACGGCGACGAAACCGGCGTAGACTGTGGCGGAAGCTGCGATCCCTGTCCGACCTGTAATGATGGCATTCAGAACGGTGATGAGACCGGCGTGGATTGTGGCGGAAGCTGCGCGCCCTGTAATATGCCCATGGATTGTGGCGAAGGTTCTTCCTTCTTCAACCTCTGTTTGGCCGAGGCCTGTGACGTGGCCAGCGGGGCCCAGGTTTGCCTGGACCTGACGGCAAGTATGTTTACCAACATCACGGCTCTGCAGGTAACCATTCAGTATCCCGGAGCCAACCTGGACTACGCCAGTATCTCCACCAACGCCGCCCTGGGCGACGACATCCTGGCCAACGAAGTTAGTGACGGAGAAGTGCGACTGGTGTACTTTCAGCAATCCCAATCGGGGGCGACGGTCACGGACGGAGACGCCATCGGAACGATTTGCTTTACCAACGAAACGGAAAATGGCACCACGCTGAGCTTGTCCAACCTCATCGTGAGCGCCACTACGGGAGACGTTCCCAATCCCGTAGCCAATAATGGCTCGGTAAATGATTGTGGCGGAACCATGCCGACCTGCAACGACGGGATTCAAAACGGCGACGAGACCGGGGTAGACTGCGGTGGTAGCTGTGCCCCCTGTAACATGCCCATGGACTGTGGTGAGGGCTCTAATGCCTTCAACGTCTGCCTGGCGGATGCTTGTGACGTGGCCGTTGGCGCTCAGGCCTGTCTGGATCTTACGGTGAGCATGTTCACCAACATTACCGCCATGCAGGTAACGCTGACGTATCCCGGAGCGAATCTGGATTACGCCAGCATTTCCACCAATCCGGCCCTGGGTGACGACATCCTGGCCAACGAGGTTAGCGATGGAGAAGTGCGCCTGGTGTACTTCCAGCAATCCCAGTCGGGGGCGACCGTGACGGACGGTGACGCCATTGGAACGATCTGTTTCACCAACGAAACTGCCGCCGGGACCACGATCAACCTATCCAACCTCATCGTGAGTGCCACCACCGGCGAGGTGCCCAATCCCGTGGCCAACGCCGGCTCGGTCAATTCTTGTGGCGGCGGCGGCCCGACCTGTAGTGACGGCATCCAGAACGGTGACGAAACGGGAGTAGACTGTGGCGGCAGCTGTGCACCCTGTGGTTCAACCGGAGGGCCGGATCTGAATTGTGGCATGGGAACCAATGATTTCAGCTTTTGCCTCGGTGACGCCTGTGATATTCCGGTAAACCAAACCGTTTGTATCGACGTAACGGTGGGTAATTTTGACGACATCACGGCTTTCCAAACGGACCTGACGTTCCCGAGTGGAAGTCTCTTTTACCAGAGCATCACCCCCAATCCCGCTTTGGTGGACCCCATTCAGGTGAACGTACTGAATGCGGGTGAACTCCGGATGCTGTATTTGCAAAACTCGCAACAGGGGGTATCTCTCGCGGACGGTGAGATCGTAGCTACCCTGTGCTTTACGCTCCAGACGGCAGACCCACTCGTGTTGTCTCTGGAAGACCTGCTGATTACCAATACCACGGGAAGTGTTCCTAACCCCCAGTCGAGCAACGGCTCCATCAATGACTGTATGACGGTGCCGACCTGTAACGACGGCATCCAGAACGGCGACGAGACGGGCGTAGATTGTGGTGGTAGTTGTGCTCCCTGTAACCCCGGCAGTGATACCTGTGGCGAGGGCTCCAATGCCTTCAACCTGTGTCTTGACGACCTCTGTAACGTTGCTCCTGGCGCCCAGGCATGTCTTGATCTGAACGTGAGTATGTTCACCAACGTGACGGCCCTGCAGGTTACGCTGACCTATCCCGGTGCGAACCTGGATTACGCCAGTATTTCCACCAATCCGGCGCTGGGCGACGATATCCTGGCCAACGAAGTGAGCGACGGCGAAGTGCGGCTGGTGTACTTCCAGCAATCACAGTCCGGCGCTACGGTGGCCGACGGCGAGTCCATCGGAACCATCTGCTTTACCAACGAAACGAGTAACGCCACGATCATTTCGCTCAGCAACCTGATCGTAAGCGCGACAACCGGAGAAATCCCCAATCCGGTGGCGAATAATGGCTCGGTGAACGACTGTTCCACGACCCCAACCTGTAATGACGGTATTCAGAACGGTAACGAGACCGGTGTAGACTGCGGTGGTGATTGTGCCCCCTGTATGATGACCGATTGTGGTACGGGCACCACCGATGTGGAAGTGTGTCTGGGCAGCGTTTGTGGAGCGGTTGGCACGGAAGTTTGTCTTCCGGTTTTCGTCGGTAACTTCAATTCGCTGGGGGGACTTCAGTTCACCCTTAACTACAACGGCAGCAACCTGGAGTACACCCGGACGGTGGCCAATGCCGCCCTGGCTTCCGGAACGACGGCCGGAAACCCCTCCGACGGAGAAGTCGGATTGGTCTGGAACGACATCAACCTTACCGGGGTAACTTTCCCCGCCGACGAAATCGCCTTTGAAATCTGCTTTACCGTAGAGGTGGAAACGGCGACCCCAATCACCTTCGAGAATACGGACGGCAACCCACGGGCCTTCGATGAAGAGGGTACGAGGGTGCCCGCCTCCGGAAACCCTGGCAGCATCAACCAGAACTGTGGCAACGAACCCACCTGTAACGACGGAATTCAGAACGGCAACGAAACGGGCGTAGACTGCGGCGGTGACTGTGCTCCCTGCCCCACCTGTGACGACGGCATCCAGAACGGCGACGAAACTGGTGTAGACTGCGGCGGTAGCTGTGACCCCTGTACGACCTGTGACGACGGCGTCCAGAATGGTGACGAGACGGGCGTAGATTGCGGGGGTAGTTGTATGCCCTGTGATATGGGGACGAATAACTGTGGCGATGACGCCACGAACTTCACCCTCTGTCTGGAAGAGGCCTGTGACGTAAACGTTGGTAGCCAGGTCTGCCTGGACCTAACGGCCAGTCTGTTTACGGACATTACGGCTCTCCAGGTGAACCTGCTGTACCCCGGAGCAAACCTGGATTACGAAAGTATTACCACGGCACCTGCGCTCGGCGACCAAATTCTGGCTAATGAAGTCAGCGACGGAGAAGTGCGACTGGTGTACTTCCAGCAGTCTCAGTCGGGCGTTTCGGTGGCCAACGGAGAAACCATCGCGACAATTTGCTTTACCAATCAGGCTGCGGGTGCTACTACGATCACCCTGGATAACCTGATCGCCACGGCCACTACCGGAGCGGTCGCCAATCCCGTCGCTAACGATGGGTCCATCAACGGTGCCGGGTGTAACGTAACGCCTACCTGTGATGACGGCATCCAGAACGGTGACGAAGAAGGTGTAGACTGTGGCGGTAGCAACTGTGCTCCCTGTATGACCGGCGGAAACATGGGTGACCTGAACCTGCTGGTGGGAACGGCCACCGGAGCGATTGGTCAGGAAGTATGTGTGGATGTATCCGCTTCCGACTTCAACGCCCTGACGGGCTTCGACTTTACGCTGAACTATAACCCCAGCTTAGTGCAGTTGGTGTCCGTAACGGCCAACAGTGCAATTCCGGGCCTTAATGCTGGCAGCTTTGACACCTCGACGGCCGGAGAAATTGGCGTGAGCTACACCAGCGGGACGCCCCAGGCGCTCACCGATGGTGCGGCCATCTTTACCGTTTGCTTTACGGTGCTTGGTGGAGACGAAGCGCCCCTGACGCTTACGGGAGCCACGGCTACGGACGCCATGGGCTCCGTGACGGTGAACACTACCGACGGGGTCATCAACCCCGGAGGGGTGAACTTTGATGATTTCACCCTGGTCGTCGGTGACGGCGTCGGTGGGCTGGGCGAAGAAGTGTGTCTGGACGTACTGCCCTTCAATCTGGAGGGACTGGCTGGGCTGCAATTCGCCATTACCTACGATACCGAAAAACTACAGTTTAACTCGGCCATGGGTACCGGAGAACTGGCCGGCCTTCAGGTGAGTAACCCCGAGCCGGGTGTGCTGCGGGTCATCTGGTTTGACATCAACGTGATGCCTAATAGCGTGGACGATGGAGTAAGCATTTTAAGTGCCTGCTTCACCATTCTCGATGATTGTGAAACCGACGTTGAAATCACCGATCTGCCTTCCTTCCGCATCCGGGCAACGGACGCCAACAACGATCCCGTCACGCCGATTGACGTACGGGGTGGTACGGTGAACGCCGGGGAAAGCTGTGGAGGCATTGACCCGCCGGAGAACCTGGTGCTGGCACTGGGCACGGCCGACGGAAGTGTAGGCGCCGAAGTTTGCCTTGACCTGACGGCTACCAACTTCACCTCCCTGACGGACCTGAGCTTCTCCTTCGCCTACGACGCGAGTATCCTCAGTTTCAGTCGGGCGACCGGATTCGGACTTGGTAGCATTACTGCGGCCAACGTAAACGGATCAATTCCCGGGCAAATAACTTTCGACTGGGATGCACCGACTTCTGCGGGGCAAAGCCTGGCCGACGGGGCTACGGTGCTGCAACTGTGCTTTACGGTGGACCGCCTGGCACCGGCTCCGGTGAACTTTGCGAATAATCCCGTGGCCATTCAGGCCCAGAACGCCAACGCCCAGAACGTAGGCGTGATTCCTACCGGGGGAAGCGTCAACCCGAACGCGCCGGTCATTGATGGACTCACCCTGCAGATTTCTTCCACGACGGCGATGATGGGAGAAACCATCTGTCTGCCCGTCCTGGGCTACGAGGCTACGGACCTGGTGGCCTTCCAGTTTACGATCAATTACGATCCCGCCATACTTGAGTATACGGGAACGGGAACGGAATTTGCCTTCCGTGGCCTTTCCGCCGGTTCGATTAACAACTCTGCGCCTGGCGTGCTGCGGGTTCTCTGGTCCGACCCGTTTGCGGAGGGTAATTCCGTCGCGGACGGCGAGGCGATCTTTACGATTTGCTTCCGGGTGCTGGATACCAATCCGGGGGTCATCAGCTTCGGGGATACCCCGACGGCCATCGAATTTGAGAATACCACACGCATCGTGGAGGCTGACCTGCTGAACGGTCAGGTTAATGGTAGCGCGGCTCCGGTTATCGTAGATGCCGAGCAGAATAATCCATCCTGTTCGGATACCAGTGACGGATCCATTGAGATTACCGTCAGCGGTGGCCCGGACCTTTCCTTCGCCTGGGACGACGGTGTGTCAACGACCGCCCTGGCCGAAAACCTCCCCGCCGGTACCTACTGTGTGACGGTCACGGACGATAACACCAGTCAGAGCACGACCTCCTGTTATACCCTGGTCGCACCTCCTCCCTTCTCCCTCAGTGTGGATAATGTGGAGGGCGTGAGCTGTAATGGCGAGAGCGACGGAACGATTACGATTGCCACCGTTGGTGGCGTAGGTCCCTTCGTCATTGACTGGGAGGGAAGTCTGCCCGATAACGTCCTGACCCAAACCGACCTTGACGGCGGCGATTACTCCGTTACGGTAACGGACGCCAACGGTTGTGCTCGCGAGCAGATCAACATTCAGATCGGAGAACCAAGTCAGCTGACCATCGCCGGCACCCCGAGCCTGATCAGCACGGAGAACCCCGGGGAGGTAAACGTGATCGCGCAGGGCGGACGGACGCCCTATACCTACAGCTGGACGGGCCCCGAAGGCTTTACCGCCGACACCGAAGACATCGGAGGACTTTCCGAGCCCGGAACTTACTGTCTTACCCTAACGGACAACAGCGACTGTTTCGAAGTCCAGTGCTTCGCGGTTGGTCGTCAACTGGAGATTATAGACATCACGGTTAGTCAGGGCTGTGCCGAAGAAGACAACGGCACCATTGCGCTGGACGTGGTCGGTGGCAACGGTAATTATAACTACCTCTGGAGCCAGAACGATACGACTTTTGCCAATACGCGGGACGTAGAAAACCTCAGTCCCGGGGATTACTCAGTAACCGTTACGAGCGGAATGCAGGAAGCTACCGCCCTCATTACCGTAGAGGTGCCGGACCCCATCACGGCGCCCGGCGTGGTAATGGCCGCTACCGCAGGAAATAACGGCAGTATTGACATTACGCCCTCCGGGGGAACGCCGCCCTACACCTACGTCTGGGCGGACGGACCTACGGATCAGGACCGCACCGGGCTCTCTTCCGGAGAGTACTGCGTGACGGTTACGGACGCGAACGACTGTACGGTCAATCGCTGTTATACGGTAAGCTCCGCTCCCATCGCCTTCCTTACTACCGCCACCGAAGCGGCATCCTGTAGCGATGGGGATGACGGAATCCTTCGGGTAGTACTGGAGAACGGAGTGGCCCCCTTCACCATCCGCGTAGAACCCCTGGGTATCGAGCAGACGGTGGATTCCACCCGGATCGAAATCATGGTTCCGGCGGGTACCTACCAGGTCTTCGTGACCGACGCACAGGCGGGTATGCTGCAAACGGAACTGACGGTGAGTGCGCCTCCGGCCATCTCGGCGGTAGTGGACTTTACTTCGGATACCGAAGACACGGACTGCTCCGGCATGATTAGCCTGGACATTGACGGCGGTACCGCCGGCTACACGGTGAACTGGAACAACGGAGATACCGGGGCGACCATCGCCCAGCTGTGTTCCGGCACCTATGTGGCCACCGTTACGGACGCCAATGGCTGTGAGTTTACCTCCGATTCCATTACGTTGGGACGCATCGACGAGGAGGTCGTAGCCATCACCGACGTTGCCTGCTCCGACGGAATGGAAGGGGCAATTGACGTCACCGTTTCCGGCGGCGCTACTCCTTACCAGTTCAGCTGGACGAGAAGAGGAGAAATGGAAGTGCTAGCGGATACGGAAGACATCAGTGGCCTTTCCGCCGGAATGTACACCCTGACCATTATCGATGCCTCCGGAGCGCGCCTGGTGCGGAATTACACCGTGGGCATCACCGCCGGCTTCAGCGTGTCGACGATGGTGACGACGGACTACAACGGTTTCGGGGTAAGCTGTCCGGACGGTAACGATGGCCGGATCGTCATCGACATCAGTGGCCAGGGCGAATTTACCTACGAATTCATTCTCAACGACGCCATCGTTGGGGTGGATAGCGTGCTGAATGATGCGGCCCCCGGAACGTACACCATTACGGTGCTGGACGAAGGCGGTTGCGAAATTGTCTCCACCGTGGAGCTTACGGCTCCTTCGGCCATTACGCTGGAGGGAAGCCTGACGGGCCTGAGCTGCGACGATAGCCAGGATGGTGCCATTGAGGTTACGGCTACCGGTGGGGTAAGTCCCTACACCTTCGCCTGGTCGAACGGTGCGGCTTCTTCCCGGATTCAATCCCTGCGGGGAGGAACCTATGGGCTTACCGTGACCGACGCTAACGGATGTACCATGGAGGGTAGCTACACGCTGGAGGCTCCGGAGCCCCTGGCGGTAACCTTCGAAGCAACTGACGCCACCGACGGCTGTAACGGTAGCATTCGTATTCTTCCGTTAGGGGGTAGTGGAAACTACATCTACAACTGGCCCCAACTTCCGAGCCAGGGGAACAACCCCATCGCCGAAGGATTGTGTCCCGGAGACTATACGCTGGAAGTTACTGACGACAACGGTTGCCAGGGGGTTACCATGGTGGCCCAGGTCCTTGACCGCCGCTTCCCCTGCCTGAATGCCCGCGAGGTCATCACGCCCAACGGAGACGGACTGAATGAAACCTTCATCATCTTCTGTTCGGACGGTGATGAGGTATCCGACAACAACCTGGAAATTTATAACCGCTGGGGCCAGCTGGTCTACGAAGCAGCCAATTACAGCTGTAGCGATGACGACGGCAGCAACTGCTTTGAAGGCCGGACCAATGACGGAACGTTGCTTCCTCCCGGTCCCTACTACTACGTACTGGAATACACGAATCCCCTGGGTGAACGAGCCCAACAGCGTGGTTCCCTTACCATTATTCGCGACTAAGATTGACGACCCTCCCCGGGTGTAGAACTTCTGCGCCCGGGGAAAACCATCCCAAAAACAAGAAAGAACTGCTTCGTTATGAAAAAACTGCTACCCACACTTTTGGTACTCCTGGGGGCACTGGGCGTACTCTCCGCTCAGGATGAAGCCATATTCAATCATTACGTTCAGAACCCCATCATCCTGAATCCTGCCGCTGCGGGATTCCTGGACGAATACACTCTGCAACTGAACGCCCGGGCACAATGGTCCGGATTTGAAAATTCGCCCAAGACCGTAGCGGCCCGTATCAACGGTCCGGTGGGGCAGAGCTTCGGAATCGGCGCCGCTCTCTTCTCGGAATCTGCGGCCCAGC
The DNA here is from genome assembly GCF_004375085.3 of Lewinella sp. W8. GTDB lineage: Bacteria > Bacteroidota > Bacteroidia > Chitinophagales > Saprospiraceae > Neolewinella. The sequence goes on along the minus strand of NZ_SNAQ03000009.1, from coordinate 40,796 downwards.
AGAACCGGATCAAGGGGCAACTCGACGTCGCCTTCCGCTTTGGCTTCGGAAAGGAAACCAAGGGCGTTCCCGCCTTTCAGGCCGCATTTGGATTCTTCACTCAATTCCAGCGCCTGACCCTAGACGGAGACATTATCAACAACCCCATTTTCGAGCCGGGAGACGAAGAATTGATGGCCTTTCTGGACGGGAAGAACCAGTTCGACGCCGGCATCGGCATTTATGGTAGTTATATGGATCGGGTATTTGGCGGACTCACGATCAATAACCTGGTCAGTAACCGACTGGAAAACATCTCCGGGACGACCACCAACGAAGGCCTGAACTATACCTTCCTGATCGGGCAGCACTTTCGCGTGGACGACCTGAACGTCAACCTGACGCCCAGTATCATGATGCGCAACGTGCAGGATGCTCCGTTCATGATGGACTTCAACCTCCAGGCCGGATTTCTTGACGACCAGTTTATTGCCGGTCTTTCCTACCGCTACCTCGGCGCGGTGGGCCTCCTGCTGGGTACGAAGCTCAACGGATTCCAGCTATACTATAGCTATGACCTCGCCTTCGGAGGATTCCAGCAGTACAATAACGGAAGCCACGAAATCACCGTGGGGTACTCCATCAGCCGCAGTGACATTCTGGAAAGCAGGCGCCGTAAGGTGCAGGAAGAGAAGCTGCGCTAAGCCCCGGGAAATACCGAAAAATCTCCTTTACGGAGGTGAAGACACGGCCCCCTCAGGTAACTGAAGGGGCCGTATTTATTTTCTCTCCCCCGATAAAGAATAAGAATCCCCGTCGGGATTGGTTAATTCTGGACTAAACATTACCTTTGGGTAGTTTACGATAAATCCCAATCGTAAACTGCTCGAAACCAAGAGCCATTCCTTTTGCCACCTTCATCGGTGGCCCGCTATCTACCTACCGAAAATTTTTGCGCTGACGCCTACCCGTCAGGGCCCGTGTCGTGTCCGATCCTCCCCCTTTCGGTAGCACGGAAAGATCTTAAATCGGTTTTTGGGATGGCCTCTCTTCCGCGATTCGGAAGAGGGGTTTTTTCTTGTCCGAAAGGTCTCTACGCACCAGCGCCCCACAGGATCATCCTGCGGGGCGCTGGTGGTGTAGAAAACGGGTGGGCATCAAATGGCGCCGAGTCCGCCGTCCATTCCCATGATCTGTCCGGTGACGAAGGCGGCCCGGTCACTGAGCAGGAAGGCGGCCATGGCGGCGATTTCGTCGGGGCTGGCTACCCGTTTCAGGGGATGGCGTTCCGCGCTGGCCTGGCGTTTCTCTTCGGTGGAAAGCAATTTACTGGCCAGGGGGGTATCCGTCAGGGAGGGGGCAATGGCGTTGACCCGAATGACCGGCGCGTACTCGGCGGCCAGGCTGCGCGTCAGGCCTTCCACGCCGCCCTTGGCGGCGGCTACGGCCGCGTGGAATGGCATGCCGCGCTGCACGGCCACGGTGGAAAAGAGCACCACGGAGGCCGCACCGGATTTTTTCATCGCCCGTTCCGCGGCCTGCAAACAGCGCACGGCGCCGACCACGTTCAGGTCGAAGGCCTCCCGGAAAGCGGGTGCTTTGAGGCTGCGGAAGGACTTCAGGTCAATGCTGCCGGGGCAGTAGACGAGACCGTCCAGCGCATCCGGTAACTGATCCTTTGGGGGGTCTTCCTCACCCGTAACGTCGTATGCCGTGAAGCTGACCGTTGCCGGGAGATCCCGGGATTCCCGGGCCCATACGTGTACCTGATGACCATCCTGAAGCAGTAAGTCGACTAGTGCCCGTCCGATTCCGGAGCTACCGCCGACAATTAAATAGTTTGCCATGCAATCTTCTTTTCACGGCAAACGTGAACGGACCATTTTGGTTCGTAAAATCAGGGGGCTCTTACTTTAGCGTCCCCTGCTTGAGCAGGGAAGCCCGCATGGCCTTGCCGTATTTCTGGCCGTTGAACTGACGGCCGGGAGCCTGACGGCGGCGCTCCGCTTCGGGGAGCTCCATGAAATCTTTGCATTCCTCGGAGCAGCAGTTGTTGTGGACCTCAGCACAGGCTTCGCACTGCACAAACAGGATGTGGCAGGCGTTGTTAGCGCAGTCCAGTTGCCGGTCGGTCGGGGCGCCACACTGGTGGCAGTGGGCGACGATGTGCTCCGTGATGCGTTCGCCGAGGCGTTCGTCAAAAACAAAGTTCTTACCCAGGTATTTGGACTCCAGCCCGAGGGCCTTACACTGCCGGGCGTATTCGATGATGCCACCGTCTACCATACAGACGTTGTCAAAACCCCGGTGCAGATAGTAGGCGCTGGCCTTTTCGCAGCGGATGCCGCCGGTACAGTACATGATGATGTTGCGGTCCTTTTTGTCGGCCAGCATTTCCTCCACGGCGGGCAGGAGATCGCGGAAATTTTCGATGTCCGGACGGATGGCACCTTCAAAGTAGCCAACCTCACTTTCGTAGTGGTTGCGCATGTCCACCACGATGGTGTCGTCTTCCTCCATCAGGGCATTCACTTCTTCGGCGGAGAGGTGGCGACCGCGTTTGGTGACGTCAAAAGTGTCGTCATGCAAACCGTCGGCGACGATTTTGGGTCGCACTTTCACCTTCAGCTTCAGGAATGATTCGGCCTCGGCGTCAATGGCAATGTTGAGGCGCGTGCCTTCCATGAAAGGGATGGCGTACAGCACGTCACGAAAAGCCTCCACTTTGGAGGCGGGGACGGAAATTTGCCCATTGATGCCCTCCCTGGCGACGTACACCCGACCGAGTACGCCCAGTGCCGACCACTCGGCGTAGCGTTCGTTCCGGAAGCGTTCCGGATCCTCGATGTTGGCGTAGCGGTAGAAAGACAGCGTGGTACGCGGCTCGGTTTCCGCGGCCAGTCGGGCACGGAGTTCTTCCTCGTTGAGCATGTTCCTCAGGTGACGCTTGGGCATACGGGAATACATCATGATTGATTTGGACCCGCAAAGTTACGGCGATTCTGGGTTTTCACTCCGGTGAAATAGATCATCAATTCCCCCGGGAGGGAAGGCCTCCGAGTTTCATTTGGCTCGTCAGAACAGGGATTAACCGTGGTCGGAAGCCTGTTTCGCGAAGGCGTAGCCGAGGGAAATGGCGTCCGAACACTATTTGGACGCAATAGGTTAACCGCGAAAAATTTATCAGCCTACGTCGGGACCGCCGATTCATAGCTGAATGCGGCCTCCGAGTTCCGGTTAGCTCGTCGGGACCGCCGATTCATAACTGAATGCGGCGGGAGCGCAGGTGCAATGATTTTTCAATGGAGCTGGCACCCTGGGTTTTGCACGGCACCTGCCTTTGGCCATAATGCACGCCTACCGGCGGTAGAAAACGTTGAGCCGGAAGTGGGTGGTTTGTAGTAACTCACTGGCCAGTTTTCCGAATACGTCGGGGCGGTGGGTATGGTGATCCAGTTGGCTGCGGAGCCAGGGCATGATGGCCGGATCGAGCCGCGTGGCGGTGGCGCGCCAGTCTTGGGCCAGTAACTTTTGCTGTTCGTAGCCCATGGCCCGACTCCGGAGGGGCAGGGTGATTTCGTGGATGACCGCCCGGGAAACCCGGTCGGACCAGCGATGCCGACTGCTCATCAGGAGGTGCCTTAGTGGACGATCTTCCCGCAGGGCCTCCGGCACCTGCCCCAGTACCTCATGGACGAGTTTCAGGTAAGCCTGCCGGTCAAGCTGATCCGCCAGCATCGTAGCCTCGGGGGAAATTATTTTGGGAGAGGGCCGGGTAACGACCTCCCGGAGCAGAGCTTCCTTGCCCGCTCCAGTTGGGGCATCGACCTGTTGGGCGATGACCTCGCCCAGGTGTTCGGCCGATATTTCCCGTAAAAGGGTGCCGACCGGCCGTCCACTGAGGGCCTCCCAATCCGTGACGGGGACGGTCGCCAGCCAGAAGAGGGGGGAAGGGACCTTTTTATCGGCACCGCCGTAGCGCTCCAGGATGGCCTGTACCCGGGGGTCCGTAGTCAGGTTACGCCAGTTGCCGTTGGTGGTCAACAGACCTGCGGCTAGCGCTCGGAAGTCGTTCTGAACGTCGGCTTCTCCACTCAGCAACAGCAGCCGGGCCAGCGTCCGCCGGACGCCCCGGCGCTTGGGGACCAGGGCTTCCCGAAGCCAGGGGTGATCCTGGTCGGAGAGACCGGCCTGCATCCCCATGAGGAGAATCTCCTGCGATTTTGGCGATTGTTTCTTCCAGTAGGCCGCCAGGGCTTCGCGTGCTGCTCCGGGCGCTACTTTACGCCAGTGCCAGAGCGCGTGGGCCCGTTCGCGGGGCCCGGCCGCTTTGCTCCAGCTGCTGGCCGGATTTTTCTTCGGCAGCAGGGCGGACCATTCCGGGTGCAGGGCGGCCAGCCAGGTGGCCCGGTTACCACCCACGGCCAGGAAGCGTTGCACGGCCCGGTCGTAGTGGGCGAAGGGAAGGTGATTCGGGCCTGACTGTTTGGCGGCCAATTCCAGGAGTCCGGGCAGCAGTAGCGGAGGGAATAGCCAATTTTTTTCCCGGAGCAGGTTAATGGCTTCATCGATCAGGCCGGGGTAGACGCCGTCAAGAATGAGTTTAAGTCCCCGGGCCAGGGTGGGCGGCGGTGGAGACAGCTCCTCGTCGGGGGCGGTGGGCACCGGTGCGTATCCCGGTATCTGGCCGGCGGCCCGGCGGGTCCGCTCGAGCACGGCCCAGGCGGCCATCAGCCGCTCCCCCGGATCGGCGGTGGCTTCAACCAGTTGTTGCGCCTCAACCCACTGTGCGATGTCATCCGGCAGGCTGTGCCGTTGGGTTCCCAGCGTCAGGACCCGGCGTAATTCTTCAAACCATTGATGATCAGGAGCGTTTGAGGGCATGGAGGCTGGTTGCGATGGCAAGGTACGAAGCCGGTTTTTTTCATTAAATTTTGGAGTCCTCACACCAAGAACGACAAAAACTGTATTTTGCTCTAGAGCAACGGACGTAATTCCGGCACCTCCACACGAACCCCCAACGGAAACCCCTCCTAGAAATGGCCCCACGTAGTTTTCTCTTTCTTTTTACCCTATTGTTATGTTCCCCCTTATTGATTGCCCAGGTAGACCTGGATGGCGCCTGGGAAGGCACCATGACGGTTGGGGGAATTTACTCCAACGAGCAATTGCCCATGCAGCTTTACCTCACCACGGAGGGCACCCAGGTGGAGGGGCGCAGCTACGTTCAGCTGCCCGACGGATCGACCCTGCGCATGGATTTGCGGGGTAGAATGTACCGGGACCTTTCCCTGCAACTGACGGAGGTGAAGTTTGCCGGCGACCCGACCAACGATATCCTGCCGGAATTTAACCGGCAGTACCAGATTGTATTCAAGCCGGATCTGTGGGACGCCCAACTCAGGGGGTTCTGGCAGGAAGTAACGGATAAGACCTTTAACAACGGCCGCAAACGCGGCCGGATGGTCCTCAAACGACGGAAGGTTAAGGGGGTGTAATTGCCCGTGAGGGGGGCTGCAGATTACTGCTTGATTTCGGAATAGAGCTTCCCTTCGTTGTAGGCTTTCAGGACGTGGCGGACCGTAGCCGTCAGGTTCCGGGGGAGGTCATTTATGGGGCGCCACTCCACGTTAGCGAATTTTTTTGTCTCCTTACTTTCCGGTTTGCCTTCGTAATAAAAGGCCCGGAAATAGAGCACGATGCGGTGCTTGTTGGAGTAGCGTTTATGCAGAATGTGCACCAATTCAAGGTCTTCGGGAAGCAGCCGGATGCCGGCTTCTTCCCAACTCTCCCGGATGAGGGTGGCGGCGGCAAATTCTTTTTTCTCAACGGTGCCACCCACCAAAGAATAATTGCCGCCATTAGGTTTGGTCTGCTTGAGTAACAGCAGTCGTCCCCGATTTTGTAAAATGAGCCGTGCCTTTAGGGATACGGAGAACTTGGCCATAGTTGAAGAAGGTAGAAAGTGAGGATCAGTCGGTAGACCCGCAGTAAATGATTACTTTTGTGTGGATTAACAAAAGTCCCGCAAGATAATTCCCTTTGGGTAGATATCTTGACCGGGCAGGGTTACAAAGGGTAGAACCACCACATTCCCCGCGGCGTTTTTAGGATGAAAGCCGTTACTTGGGACTTAACACAGAACGTACTCTATGCGCCATAATAGTGTTATCAAGGCCATTGGCAATACACCCCTCATTCGATTGGACCGCATCTGCGGTGAGCGTATTCCCGCAACCGTTTACGGTAAAGTGGAATCCTTCAACCCCGGTCAATCGGCAAAAGACCGGGCTGCGCTCTACATGATTGAGCAGGCGGAGAAGAAGGGGCGGATTTTGCCCGGGGCCACGCTGATTGAGGCCACCAGTGGCAATACCGGATTCAGTATTGCCATGATTGCCGCCGTAAAGGGCTACAAATGTATCCTTACGCTGACGGACAAGGCCGGGCCCGAGAAGCGGGCCTTGCTCAAGGCCCTGGGGGCCGAGATTGTGCTCTGCCCGAAGGATGCCGCTCCGGAGGATCCGGACTCCTACTACTCCCAGGCCGAGCGCCTGGCCGCGGAAATTCCCAACAGTTTTTACCTGCGGCAAAACTGGAACCTGGACAACAGTGGGGCCCACTACCACAGTACCGGACCGGAAATCTGGAAAGACACGGAGGGAAAAGTAACCCACTACGTTTGCTGCGCCGGTACGGGAGGTACCCTGTCGGGAACGGCCCGCTACCTGAAGGAGCAAAACCCGGACGTAACCATCGTTGGGGTAGATGCCTACGGTTCCGTACTGAAAAAATACTGGCAGACGGGCGTTTTTGATCCGGACGAAATCTTCAGCTGGAAGGTGGAAGGACTGGGCAAAACGATCATCCCCGATAACGTGGCCTTTGACCTGATTGACGAATTCATCAAGGTGGGGGACCGCGCTGCCGCCCTGCGGGTGCGCGAACTGGCGCGCCGGGAAGGCATGTTGCTGGGCTACAGCAGCGGAGCCGCCCTGGAGGCCGTTTTTGCCATGCGCAAGCAACTTACGGCCGATGACGTCGTCGTTGTGTTGTTCCCCGATCACGGTAGCCGCTACCTCGGAAAAGTCTTCAATGACGACTGGATGAAGGAACAGGGATACCTGACACCCAACGGAGAACCGGCCGCCTACAGCGTAAAACACCTGCAACGCATGTACCGCGTGTACAAACGGATGTACGGCAGAAAAATTAAACAACGGCTAAAACTAGCACAGTAAACAGCTTGTTTGGGCCCATTTAGTGCTCGCTTATTCTTTCGTTTTTCTTCAGCATTAGAGAAAGAACCTTATGAAATCACGTACGCAGAAATTTAAGTCCAACTCCAGTGAGTCGCCACCGATGTTTCAGAACAAGATTCTGAACCGACTTACGCAGACGCACATTGCTACGCCCATCATCATTTTCCTCGTGTACGCCATCGGCTTACTGTGGTATACGGAGGCGCGGACGGACATTCCCGTACTGGCCGTGGTGGGACTCTTCTTCGCCGGTACGCTGGGCTTCACCCTTACCGAATACATTGTTCACCGCTGGATTTACCATCCTCCCCACGGTGCTTCGGACAAGTACAAGGAGATGACCTACAATATGCATGGCTTCCACCATGACTACCCCAAGGACAAGAAGCGCCTGGCGATGCCCCCCATTCTGGCGGTCATCATTGCGACCCTGCTGCTTTTCCTCTTTGAGTTGGTCCTTGGCCAGTACTCCTTTGCCTACCTGGCTGGTTTCGTGACGGGGTATGCCATGTACCTGGTGGTGCACTACACGGTGCACATGTACCCTCCGCCGAAGAACTTCCTGAAGGCCCTGTGGGTGAATCATTCCATCCACCACTACAGTGAAGACGAGGTGCTTTTTGGGGTGTCTCAGCCCCTCTGGGACTACGTTTTTGGCACCCTGCCGAAATCCGAAAAGGATAAAAAGCACGCCGTCGAGATCCTCAAGTAATTCCGGCGTTGCCCAAAAACCCGCACTACATTGAAGACGTGCAAGACGTGGCCAGGACCATTCCGGAAGGAAGGGTAACCACTTACGGAGCCATTGCCGATTTCCTGACGCTGGGCAGTGCCCGCATGGTGGGCTGGGCCCTGCATCGTTCCTTGCCGGGGACGGAAGTGCCCGCACACCGGGTCGTAAACCGCAAGGGGGAGCTCAGCGGACGCAACAACTTTGCGACCCCCACGCTCATGCAGGAGCGTCTGGAGGCCGAAGGGGTGCGGGTGGAAAACGACCGGATAGTGGACTTTGACGAAAAATTTTGGTCACCGACGGAATTGCTGAAATGAACCGATTACTCCTGGAAACGGCTACCGATGTCTGTTCCGTAGCCGTGGCCCAACACGAAACGGTGGTGGCTCAGCGCACGGCCCGGGAGGTGCACCAGCACGCCAGTCACCTGACGGTATTCATCGGGGAGGCGCTGGCGGAGGCGGGGATCAAGGCGGAGGAACTATCGGAGGTTATCCTGAGTGACGGTCCCGGTAGTTACACCAGTTTGCGGGTTGGGGCCGCAACGGCCAAGGGCCTCTGTCTGGCACTCCCGCACCTGGAATTGATTACCGTACCGACGTTGTTCTCCCTGGCCATGGCAGCTCCGGTTGCCGGGCCGGTGCTGGCCGTGATCAATTCCCGGCGGGGCGAGGTGTACGGGCAGCTCTTTGCCGCTGAGGTCGTGGAGAGTTGGCGGACGGCCACTTTCCCCGGCGCCGGCGGTCCCGTCAGCCCGGACGATAGTCCGGGCCTGCGGCGAGGACCGCAGAACATCCGCTTGACGCAGGATGGCTGGTGGGAGGAGCTCGTGGACGCCGCGGGGACCGAGGCATTTGCGGTCTGTGGGCCCGGTCAGGAACGCCTCCGGGAATATCTTCCGGATACTGTCCACGGCCCTGCGTTTGTGGAACCCACGCACTGTGCCGCGCCCTACCTCCTGGCACCTGCGGTTCATCGCCCCCTGCTGGACCAACTGGCAGAGGACGTTAGTCTGGCCACCCGGACGGCAAGGAAAGTAGACGTGGCGGCCTACGAACCCTACTATCTCAATCCGCCCTTCGTGACCAAGTCGACCAAAAAACCGCTGTTATGAGCCCCAAGCGATACATGTTGCGACTGGCCTACCAGGGCACGGCTTACGCCGGATGGCAGCGGCAGCCTAATGCGCTGAGCGTGGAGGAGGCGACGGATTCTGCCCTGAGTACCATCCTGGGCGTTCCGATTAAACTCGTGGGGTGTGGACGAACGGATACGGGCGTGCATGCTTCGGATTACTACGCTCACTTTGACTTCGAGGGGACGTTCCCGGAGGCCTTTCTGCGGCGGCTGAACCGGTTTTTGCCCGACGATATTGCGATCCGGGAACTGTATCGGGTGCCGGAAAGCGTCCACGCCCGTTTTTCGGCGACGGATCGTGCCTACGTGTACCAGATCACCACTGAGAAGGACCCCTTCCGGGCAGAAACGATTACTCAACTTCCCCGAGCGGCGTCCTACGACCAGCAACTGATGCAGGAGGCCGCGAAGCTAATCCTGAACTACGGGGAGTTTGCCACCTTCTGCAAAACCAATAGCGATGCCTTCACCATGAAGTGCACCCTGCACCACAGCGACTGGGTATTCAACAAGGAGGCCTGGACCTACCGTATCGGGGCGAACCGTTTTTTACGGGGGATGGTGCGACTGATTGTGGGGATGTGCCTGCGGGTGGGTGAAGGAAAGCTGAGCCTGGAGCAGGTGCAGACCGCCCTGGAGCGGCAGGAAAGACTGCCCAAACCGTGGAGCGCTCCGGCGGAGGGACTCTACCTGAGTGAGGTCAACTATCCCGATAAAAACAACTGGGAACGCATAATGTAGGGATTTCGTCGGGTTACGAATTATATTTGTAGCAACGCACCGCTGTCTACCACGCTACCAGACCTTACGATCATCCCAAGAACATGCTGACCTTAGTCCTGAGTTTTTTAATGTCTTTTTCACTGGTCTACGCCCTGCTGCCGGCCACCATTCGGGTCGCGAAGGACAAGGGACTGGTCGCTCGTCCGATCGCCCGCAGCAGCCACAAAACCCTGATGCCCTGCGTTGGGGGAATCCCGATTTTCATCGGCATTATTTTCACCACCCTTTTGCTGACTCCCTACGACCAGTGGGCGCAGTTGCAGTACATCCTGAGTGCGATGGTCATTGTGTTCCTGGTGGGGGCTAAAGACGATATCGAACAACTTTCGGCCTGGCATAAAGTGGTGGGCCTCCTGGTGGCCATTTCCATTCTGATCACCCGGGGAGAGGTGCGCCTGGAAAGTATGTACGGTCTCCTGGGGTATTCCGGGGACCTGCCGACCTGGATTTCCCTCCTGGTCAGTGCCTTTACCCTGCTCGTGATAACCAACGCCTTTAACCTGATCGACGGCATCAACGGATTGGCCGGGACGGTTGGCACCATTTGTAGCCTGACGTTCGGAATCTGGTTTTTCATGGCCGGCTCCTTCTACCTCGGCATTATTTCCATGACGACGGCCGGCGGCCTGATCGCCTTTCTGCGCTTTAACATCACGCCGGCGCGGACCTTCATGGGGGATACCGGTGCACTGGTGGTGGGCTTGTTGCTCGGCGTGATGAGCATTGAGTTCATTGACCTTTGCGCCACGGCCAGTCTGCCGGCGAAGTTCCGCTTCATGAACCCCGTGGCGGTGGCCGTGGGTATTCTGATTATTCCCCTGTTCGATACTCTGCGGGTATTCGTCACGCGGATGATTCGGGGGAAGAGCCCGTTACGCCCGGATCGGCGGCACATTCACCACCTACTGATTGACTCCGGTCACTCCCACATGGAAGCTACCGCCATTCTGGCCATGGCCAATATCCTCTTCATCAGCCTGGTGTTTTTGCTGGACCCCCTGATCAGTCTGCATTACCTACTGGCCATTTTGATCGGAGTGGCGTTGTTGCTTACCCTGATTCTGTACCGGAGCGTAAGGGAGCGTCGGCAAGGTGTACTTAAGCAGAAAAGCCTCACCACGAGTCCGGAAGAAATGTCCGTAAAACAAGCCGTATGAACTGGGTGCTGGTCTTCCTGGGCGGCGGGCTGGGAAGTCTGGCCCGCTACGGACTGACGTTTGTTTTTCCGGCGCCCGTGTTCCGGGATGGTGACTTCCCCTGGGCGACACTGGCGGCGAACCTCCTGGCCTGCATTGTGCTGGGGGCAGGGATGGCGCTGGCCGGCCGGGAAGTTCTCGGGAAACCGGCCCAATTGTTGCTGCTGACCGGCTTTTGCGGAGGGTTCTCCACCTTTAGCACCTTCGCCGGGGAGTTACTGCAGCTGTCCCAAAACGGCCATGCCCTACAGGCCTTTGGTTACCTGAGTTTAAGCTTGTTGAGTGGTGTCGCCGGCCTCTGGATCGCGATGGCCCTCGTCCGGTGAATACCGGTCCATGACGATAAGGATGGCCGCATTAAGGAGAAATTGTGCTCCGATTTTGTCGGTTTCCATCTGGTCGTTGATGATGTTGAACGCATCGACGATCAGCATGGCCAGGATGGCAGCCATCACGGCGTTCCGGGTCGCGGGATCCCGCTTACGGTGGTAGATGCGCTCCCCGATGAGTAGGACCCCGAAGATGTAGGTCAGGAAGATGAGGAGTCCGGGAAAGCCCTGCTCCACCAGGGTCATCAGGTAGTAGCTGTGAATGCCGGAGCCTTCGGGGTTTTCACTCACGTAGGTACGGAAAGCGTTGACGGTGTAGCCCCGGTAAAACTCCACGAAGTTGCCCGGCCCCCAGCCGGTTACGGGGCGGTAGGGAATCATGTGGCCCGCGGCGATCCAGCGGTAGAAGCGCTCCATCGTGGAAATGTCCTCCAGTTTGTAGGTGGCGGAAATCAGGTTGTCGAAGCGTTCGTGGGTGATGGTGGTGTCGTAATTCGGAGCGTAATCCAGGTACTTGTTGTCGTTCAGCAGGTAGAAGGCGGCGCCAAGCGCCACCACTACGGCCGCCAGGAGGGCCGGCTTGAGCAAGCGCCAGCGGACCACAAAAAAGGCTACGGCCGCCAGGGCCAGGGCCACGAAGGCGGCGCGGGTGTAGCTGAAGTAAATGGCGGCCAACCACAGGGGACCGATGATGCCCGCCAACCACCAGATGCTCCCCCCCCGGTGCCAGCGCGACCAGGCCAGATAGACTAGCCAGGGGGTGAAGGTGGCCAGACAACCGGCGTAGGAGACGTGCTCACTCATGAAGGGGTGCATCGTCTTGTGCTGCATGGCGAAACTAAAGCCAAAGGCAGCGTGACGCACCAGCGTCTGAAGGGCCACGAAGAGCAAGGGCCAGAAAATGCAGTGGGCAAAGAGCTGGACGTGGCGGGGTGTTTTTAGCACCAGCAGGGGCACCAGGAAGTAGGCCCCTACGTACCATAATTTGGCCAGCGAGAACTTCAGACTGACCAGGAACCCGGGACTGAACACGGTGCTGACCAGAATCCAGCCTACGTGAAGGTAGAGGAGCAGGGCAATGGGATGGCCAAAGGTTTTTCGCTGGTAGGCCGGCCAGTGCTTCAGGGCGTGGACGATGAAGATGCCCGTGAGGCCGATGGCCAGGGGCTCGGTGGGTAAATCCGTACTCAGGCCGCCGGGGAGAAAGACGACCGTACTGACGGGGATCATGGTCAGCAGCAGCCAAAAGAAAACCCGAAAATCCATCACCGCCTGCCCGACGACCCACAACAACACGGGGATTCCCGCCATCCAGTACCATTCGGTGGCGATGGCCAGCCCGAGGAAGGCCAGGGCCACGAGGGCGTAGCCAAAAAAGATTCGCCGCGCCAGCGGCGGCGGACCGACGGGATGCACCGGCGGGAGCGACATTAGCGGGTGATGCTTTCCCAGTCGTACCGGCGACCGGTATCGATCAGAATGGCTCCCACGGCAGCAAACAGAAAGCTGAGGATGGTAGCCCCTACGACGATGAGACTGCGCCGGGGTTTACTCTTGGCCACGGGAACCTTCGCCTCCTCGACGACTTCCAGGGCCCGCTGCTCGGACCGCAAAATCGTTTCGAATTGCTTCAAACGAATCCGGTCTTCAGAAAGGGACTTGTTCAGCTGCGCACGTTCTTCCTCCAGGTTGACGAGAGGCCCGAGGCTGGTGTTGAGCCTAATCAGCTGGCTGTCCAGGTTTACCTTGGCGCTTTTCAGGCCCGCAAGCTCAACTTCTAGTTTGGCGATACTGTCCCGCGCAATGCGCCCACCCCGTTGGCGGTAGGCTTCAATGCGGGCGTTGGTGGAGGCGAGGTTTTCCTCCATGGTGGCGTATCGGTTGGCCAGGGCTTCACTCTGGGCGTCGGTGTCGTAGATGCCGGACTTATCCCGTAATTCGGTGATGCGGTCGTTGAGTTCCTGCAGGTTCCGTTCTCGCTGGGTAACTTCTCCCCGGAGGCCCGCCGCACTTCTGGCCTGGGTGGCGTGGATCAGGCCGAGGGTGATCTCGTTGATTTTTTCTCTCGCCACCCGGGCCATGGCGGCCGCCCGCTTCGGGTCGCGATCAACGATTTCCAGCTGAATGGCGTCCCGGCTGGTCTTCGTGACCTCGTAGTTGCTCAGGAATTCCCGGCGTACGTACAGCGGAGCCTTTTGTTTGGTGCTGTCGATGTCGTAGACGAAATAGAGATGGAAGCTGTCCACCATGAAGTCTACCAGTTCGTCGCTCTCCGCCACGGCCATCAGGCGGTCGATGTCGTCGCCGTTGCCGTAGAACTGGAGGCGGGCGTTGCTGGTGCCGAAGACGCCGTCAATGGATGACTGGTCGGGACTGATGGCCAGAAAGCTGGTGGAACCGGTAAAGTAGTTCGGCAGCAGCAAACTGATGATGACGGACAATACGGCTCCCGCGGCGGTTACGTAAATGATCGGCATCCGCCAGGTCCAGAGACTGCGCAAGACACCGAGAAGGTGCGCGGGGGGAGCTTGGTTTTTTTCGGCCGGTGGGGCAGAATTAGTAGGCATGGAGAACGTAATTCAGAAGGAGGCGCAAAGGTAGCCAATTGTCTCCGGCGGAGACGATTCCTGGGGATAGATAGATTTTGTCGGGTAGTCGTTGCCTGCACGACCAGCGGGAGTGGCCGGTCGGTCAATCAGGAAGCTTGCCACCAACAGGAATGAGTCCTCATAACGGATCACCAGCCGGGGACCGTATGCTCACACTTCGGCACCGAGCCACACTTCACAGCCCTCCGTACAGTTCTGGCAGATGTCAATTTCCGCACGTCCGCGCAGGAGTTTCGCCCGGAAGTCATCGTAGGCGGCTCCCCGCCAAACTTCGGGTAAGGAAGCTGTTTTGAGGTCGCCCAGCCGGTGGGTGACGTCCTTGTCAAAGCAGCAGGGGGCCACCAGGCCGTCCCAGGTGATGACGCAGCTGTGCCAGAGTTTCCAGCAGTGGTTGCTTAGCTTATTCTTGATGCCGTAGGTGCCATCCGCCTTCCGGTAGTACCGGGCGTAGGCCTCGTTTTGGGGCATGAGCGGATTGCCGTGCTCATAGTCGTAGAGTTGGGCGGTCTTGAACTTCACTTCGTCGATCCCGATTTCGTCGGCTAGCCGCACGACCTCCTCCATCTGGTGCTCGTTGGGGCCCACGACGAGGTACTGAAAAATGAGGTGAGGGGTGGGGGAGTTGAGCTGGCGTTTCCACTTCACCAGGTTTCGGGCTCCCTGGAGCACGGTGTCCAGCTTGCCCGCTTTCCGGTATTGTTCGTAGACCTCCTGGGTGGTGCCGTCCACGCTGATGATGAGGCGATCCAGGCCACTTTCGATGGTACGCTTTGCGTTGGCATCATTCAGGAAGTGGCCGTTGGTGGAGGTGATGGTGTAGACGCCCCGCTGGTGGGCTTCGGCCACCATGTCGAGAAAATCGGGATTGATGTAGGGTTCGCCCTGGAAGTAGAAGATGAGGTACAGCAGGTGGTCGGCGATGTCGTCGAGGGTGCGGCGAAAGAAGTCGGCGCGGAGGTTGCCGGTGGGACGGGTGAACTGCCGCAATCCGCTGGGGCATTCCGGGCAGCGCAGGTTGCAGGCCGTGGTGGGTTCGAAGGAAACGGTGAAGGGTTGCCCCCAGGTGAAGGGCCGACCGGTCCAGCGGGTGAGGTAGTAACCGGCCACAATTTTGGCTGCGTTCACGACCCGTCGTGGGGTGAGCTTGCGCAGAAAATTCAGGGTGTCTTTGGGATAGAGCCGGGGCATGGGGTAAAGGTAATCAATCGGGTAAGGTCATGGGGGTGACCGTTTTGGAGTATTTCAATCTTTTGGCGCGGAGCGCAGGTGCGGTGATTAACCCGGGTGCCGGCTATACCAGAAATTGATACCGGGTGGTGGCGTACTGGCCCTTTCTGATCAGGAGGCCCCGCTCGAGGCCAAAGCTTAGGTCCCGGGTGGCGGTGGCCGGAGAGATTTGCTTGTGAATAGACAGGTATTCCTTTCTGGAAAAGAAAGCACCCTTTTGCGACGCCCGAAAGGACCGGAGGCGACTTTCCGGATCACTCTTCAGGTTAGTAGCCTGATCAAGCTGTTGTTTGAGGGTATCTTCCAGTGCGGAAAGCGCGTAAAGAATAAAGGGTGTAGAATTGCCAACCGATTGGCTATCCTGTAGCGCCCGATAATATTCTTCCTGCCTGGCGTACACCATATTCTCCAAAGGAATGACCACCAGGTCCGGGTATTCCGTTTTTAGGATGGCCGTTTGCCAAAGTCGGCCCATCCTACCGTTCCCGTCACTGAAGGGATGGATAAACTCAAATTCATAGTGAAAGACACAACTTTTGATGATAGTATCCTCCTGATATTCATTTAAGTGTTCAAACAAATCACCCATTAAGGCCGGAACTCTTTTGGCGGGGGGAGCGATATGGACTACCTTTTCTCCATCCAGCACGCCCACCGCTTTTTGACGGTACTGACCGGCATCGTCAATCAACCCGTGCATCAAGGTTTCGTGCATACGCAACAGCTCTGACTCTGCGAATGGATCTATTTCTTCCAACTGATCATATACCTTGATGGCATTTTTTACTTCCAGGATGTCCTTGGTTGGTCCTAGCACCCGCTTACCTTCAATAATGTCCGTCATCTGTGCTTCCGTAAGGGTATTGCCTTCAATGGCCAGACTGGAATGCAGTGATCGGATTTTGTTTTCCCGACGAAGCTGAAGGTTGTTTTGCAGGAGTTGATATCCTTCAATCTGACCGATAAGCCGGATAATTGATTTGAGTTGATTGAAGATTTCTATAGTCAACTCATAGGGAGGGCGATAACTCATGATTAGATCATAAAGATAATAAATGATTAGATCATTTGATCTAATCAGCGTAAGCCCAGAAGAGCTATCCGTCGTCATCCGTCATTTTTGGTGAGGGGGTTCAACTTTCTGATGCCGGGATTTATTCGCCTGAGAAAACACCCATGCGCACTTTGCTTTTGGCCGTACTGCTCGGCACCTGCGGCCTCGCCCCCGTCTCTCTTTTTGCCCAAAGCCCCCGGGCCCTCATCGACGAGATGATTACGGCCATGGGCGGCACCGAGGCACTGTATGCCCTGGGGGACGTTTCCTACGTGTACCACAACGCCCGCGGGGCTTCGGAAGAGCGCTACATTTTTGACGGCGAGGTCAGCTGGGGGCGCAGCAAAATGCCTGACGGGCGGACCCGGGTGCAGTACTTTGACGGCAGCAACGCCCGGGTCTGGCTGGACGGAGAGGAAACGGAGGACGAGTCGCAGCTTGAATCGGCCTTTTTCTCCCGAAAAACCAATTACTACTGGTTACTGATGATGCAAAAGCTGGCCGACCCCGGCCTGGTGTATACCTCCGGCGGGAAGCGAACGGTGGACGGCATTGAATACGACATTGTGGACGTCACCTTCCGGGACGGCGTGGGTGTAGCCAAAGATCGCTACGTCCTCTACATCAATCCCTACACCCACCTCGTTGATCAGTTCCTGTTCAACGTCACGGCGGTGGGACGGCAGGATCCGATCCTGATGAAGTACACCTACGACACCTTTGACCAGGGGGTGAAGCTGCCGGTCGTCCGACAATCTCACGCGGCGGCCAACTGGGAGGGTGACCTCAGCGCCGACGGGCGCTGGAGCGTCCGTTGGATTACTGACGTGCGTTTCAACCGTGGATTCACCAAAGAAAGTATTCTGAAATAGTCGGAATTCCCGACCTTCGGGTAAGCGTGTACGATCAACTGAAAAGCTTAGCGAAGAAGTGGCTGCCCCCGGGTTTGCTGCGTCGGTTTGAGCCACAACTCCGGGCTCTGGTGACCCTGAAGTACCTGGGAAAGAACCATCGCTGTAACTGCTGCGGTACGCGCCTATCCACCTTCATCGCCCTGGAGCGGGGGGACGATCTTTGTCCGCGCTGCGGCAGCCTTCCGCGTAGTCGCCGGCTCTGGCGGCTCCTCTCCAGGTTTGATTTGCGCGGGCAGCGGGTGCTGCACTTCAGTCCGCCCCGTGCCCTGGCCGACCGCCTGCGGGGAGCTTCGCTGGGCCAGTACGTTACGACCGACTTCGAGGATGAATTTCTGGCCGACGAACGCTACGACATCACGAACCTTGATCTGCCTGACGACAGTTTCGACCTCATCATCTGCTACCACGTTCTGGAGCACATCCCCGACGACCGGACGGCGATGGCGGAGTTGTACCGGGTACTCGCCCCGGGCGGCCTCGGTTTGATCCAGACGCCCTTCCGGGAGGGGGAGACTTACGAAGACCCTACCATCACCGACGCGGCCGGTCGTCTGGCCGCCTTCGGACAGGAAGACCACGTGCGGGTCTATTCCGTTGCCGGACTTTCGGAGCGCCTGCGGGCCGCCGGGTTCACGGTAGAACCCCGACGGTATCCCGGAGACGAATTCTACGGGTGGCGAGACGGAGAAACGGTGATCTGGGCGCGGAAGCGGGGGGGTGATGTTTGAGATGTGACGTTTGACGTTTGAAGTAGAGGGGAGAATGTTGGTGAGGCGGCTGGATTTTTTGATAAGGGGACGTTTGACGTTTGATGTAGGTGTCCGGAGGAGGCTTGCTCCGCAAGCCGGTCGTAAGTGCCGAACGAGGCTAAGGCTAAGCGTAACGGAGCCGGTGGGGACCCTTAAAGGAGCAACGCGCTGCGCTTGTTGCACGCTTCAAGGTCCCAGGGAAGCGTGCCTCAAATCGGTCGAAACGTTCCACGTCCAGCCATTCCTGGAGCCGAACATCTTTTCGGAAAAGGCTTGCTCCCCGCCCAGGGTGTGGATGGTCGGGCGAGCGCAGGCCGGGCCGATCAATCAGTGAAACACCAGTTCCATGTGGTAGAGGTCGAAGCCCTTGAACCAGTAGTCTTTTTCCTGGTACTGGAGGAGGAAGCCGGCTTTGGCGTAGAAGCCGTGGGTGTGTTGGGAGGTCCGCACACTGACGGAGGTGATTTGTGGGTTCCGCCGAAGGAGGTCGAGGCGGTGTTGGAGTAATTGCCGGCCGAGTCCCCGGCCGTGAAAATCGGGGTGGACGATGTCCCAGGAGATGCGGGCCGACCGGGAGTCGGGCAGGTAGTTGATGCCTCCGGCGGCCACCAGTTGACCGTTCAGGGTTCCCGTGAAGTAGTCTTCTCGTTCCTGCTGCAGGTAGGTGGCCAGGTCATCGTATTCCTCGGGGGCGAAGTATTTCGGGATGTTGGCTTGCAGCAGGGAGAGGGTAGGAGAGAAGTCTTCCGGGGAGTAGGGAGCGATGATCATCGATCTCAAAGTAAAGGATTTTGCCGGTGCAATTGAGGGAGTAAGGAGGAGGATAAGGTAGCGGATCGCCGGCCCCTTCATGTAAATTGAGAACCGGCCAGGCTACTACCGAGTGGCCTGGCACCTGCGCTCCGCGACAAAAATTCGGAATCCACTTGCCCGGCCAGACTTCAGGGGCTTCATCGGAAACTAACGGAAGAGAGTGCCCGATCACCGGCCCACTATGCGGTAGTTTACCATGAGGCTCAAGCGGCCTCGTTGGTGCTCTGAAATGTAAGTTGTATTGAGGAAAAGTCCCCAGTCGGTGGAGAGGGCTATCGACCAATCGGGGTGGAGGCAATAGTCCAATCCGAGCATCAAGCCTAAGTATCCGCCTTCCTTTTTTTCGATGATCAATTCGCCAGGGGTTCGAATTTCCGTACGGAGCGGAACGCTGATGCCCGTATTAAGGTCGTAGAAGGCTTCCGTGATTTGCTCGAATTGGTATTGATGAAGAGAGCGTTGTAAAATAGAGAACTGCCCGCCAATTCTGGTTCTTATCCTGCCTTTTCCGAGTCGGACGCCACTACGGAATCGTAGCCAGCTTTCCTTTACGGAATAGTCGCCTTTCCGGACGAAGGCCGGTATCGGGGTTTCGTCAATGAAAATTCCCCCCGTAAGGAACTCCCGATTTACGCCGATAATTTTAGTCCGTTCGATGAGGTAATCCAGGCTAAGGTAAAGTGCTCTGGAGCTCCTGCTCCACAGCAACACGTCCACTCCCCCGCTGGGACTGATCCGGGGGCGTTGAGCGTCTTGGGCATATCCGTTTCCCACTTGCCGGTAAATCGGTGTATGCGCACTTGCGCTCAGGTAAAGTTCTGCGGCGAAGGGTGGCTTTTCTTGAGGTGAACGGGGTGGGAAAATCTGTGCGATCACCGTTGAACCGAGGAGCAGCAAGCTTGTGGATAATAGAACCCTCATGGAACTTGAACAATAATGGTTTGCTGATCGAATTCGTGGCCCAACACAACAGTTCGTCCGCTGGGAGCGGTGTAGGTTACCGGAAGGGGAAAGGAACCGTTTCGGAGTAATGGAGCCCCTTCGATTTTGGTAGATTGAAAGCGTGTCTGTTCACAAATAGCAAAATTAACGTTCGCAACATCGTAGGCGGATCCGGTAAGCTGTAAGGCATAATTACCAAGAGCAGTAATTTCCATCCCGAACCGAAAAGAACACCTTCCCGCCGGGCAAGCGTAGCGGAAGAAAATCACATTGGGGTCCTCGGGCTGGGAGGGGAGCCGGAAGCCAATCTCTGGAACGAAGGAGAAAGCGTTGGATGCACTTATCGCCAGGCTACTATCTGCCACCAGGGCAAAAGCTTCCATGGTGACCAAGCCTCCCGCTTCACTGAGGGCAACCCGGCGGGGAGATTCTGTCAATAGGGCGGGAAAATCTGCGGTGAACCAAAGGGTGTCCCCAATCCGAAAGGGAGAAGTGGGTAAAAAAGTGGATACTGAAAGTTCTCCGTCGCCACGATAAAACTTTTCGCAAGGCTCTGAACACTGGAATGCCAGATTAAGGCCGGCAAATAAGGTGATCGCAAACAGACGAAGGAAAGCCGGGTAAAGTGTACACCCCGCTAGATTCCATGCGGGAAGCTTCACAAATTTCGCGCTTACAACAAGGTAAATGGTGCGGAACTTTGGTTGCACGAGAAGGGGGGATTAAGCAAAGCAAATTTACCGAATATTAGGGTAGCTGTTGTTGCTGCTCTGACGGCTCAAGACGCCTGACTTTGGCTTCCCCCCGTTTCTTCTTGCGGGTCAGCACTCCCGCATCCAGCAAGACCTTGATCAGGAAGGTGGCCGTAATGGCACCATGTAGGAAGTCATACGTGGCCCAGCGCCCCAATAACAGGACCCCTACGGCAAGGGGCAATGCACCCAGCAGAAAGCGCCCCCAACGAAATTCCGGAGTAAAGAACAGGTTATCCATGGGATTGCTGGTTTTTGCGATTTCTCAGATACAGGTACACCGCAATGAGGGTAATGGGCCCCAGTGCCCCCAGGGTGTAAAAGAAGCCCCGCCAAAAGGAAGAAAGCTGGATTTGCCCGGAATAATTCATCGCGGCGGCCACGACAGCGATGAGCCAACCAATTGCCGTGAGGAAAGCAGGCCATTTCTTGTGCATAGAGGGAAGTATGGTGGATGGAGTCGGTAAAGAAACGGGGAATCGCCCCGGCGGTTTTAGGGCCGTCCACGCATATCCCTGGATTGGCACCTGGTTTAGGTTGGTTTCCGTAACGCAGATCACGAAAGGTCACCGCAGGGCGGGCCTAATTTTGCCCCAAAGATATTCCCCATGCCCTCCGACCAAAATACGCTGATCGTCCGCGATTTCCTGGCCATCGAACGGACGCACCTGGCCAACGAACGCACTTTTCTGGCCTACTTCCGCACCTTCATCGTTCTGCTCAGCTCGGGTGTAGCCATCCTGAAACTGGAGGCACTGGCGGAGATCAAAGACATTGGCTGGGCCCTCATTGCCGTGGCACCAATTTTCCTTTTCGTGGGGCTGTGGCGATTGCGGCGGGTGAAACGAAAAATCCGGCAGCATTATTGAGCAGGCATTGGGTAGAAAACAAACAGGCAGCCAGGGATGGCTGCCTGCGGAAGCTCGTTGGATAAGTTAGCCGACTTGACCCCCTGAACAATAGGGTGGAGGCGCTTAGTTACTTACTCAAAACTTTATCCACATTCTGGGCCGCAAGTCGTAAGCGAGTGATCGATTGGTCATCAAGCCCCAGCGATTCGGGATGCTTAAGAAACGCACTACTTTGGGTTTCAACGTACTTTTTATACCGCCGATATTCTTTTGGCGGTAGTGCCTCCTTAGCGGTGAGCAGGCCTTGGGCAAGAATCTCAAATTCAACGGGGCGCATATCAAGAGAGAAAATTGACCTTATGGCGTCTGCTGCGGATTCAGCTCGCTCTTTGTTATTTGGGGCATTGATGATGAAAGTGGTTAAGGACTGATATTCTCCCAGTAGTATATCTACCGATTCTCGGACGCCAAGTTGTGGTCCATGCACTTTGCGTATTTCATCATGAAAGTCCCGCAACGCTTTTGCCCCCATTAGTAAAGGCTCATTGCGGTGCCGAAAAATTATCCCGTTAGACTCCATGAGATAGGTAGGTCGATACTCCGGATTACTGGCTTCCAGAATGACGATCTTTTGCGTTCCCGGACTTGTGGCGTCTTCGGAGGCGAAAATGTCGGCCTTTGCCTTTTCTTCCGTGGAAACCAAAGATTCTCTTTGGCACGCAAACAACAGAAACACTGGAATAAGTAGCGTAAGGTATTTCATGGTATAATTATTGACAGTGAGTGGTTTCGCAGGTGCCACCAGGTAATCCCAGCGGGTCCATTCCAATAAAAAAAGGCCTGGTCGTATCATCGAAAACTTCAAATATGGTGTCTCCGTACCACCGGGAGGCACGGTAGCTTTCAATTCGACCGTTGCAATCAACTTCATACTCGATCGCCCAGGAGACGCACCCACTCGGGCAGCTGCCACTGCAACGGAAAGTTTTGCCAAAGCCAGTAGCTCCTAGGAAAAAGAAAAGAAAGACTAAAAGGACTCTCATCTGAATATTGTTTACCTAAAAATAGTCCCCCCCCCCCCGATATATGCAAGAAAAATATGTTTTATAACCGTTGGCGCATTGGGTAATGGGCACAAAAACGCCCCGCCGCCAAATGGCGACGGGGCGTTTCATCAGGTAGAACAGCCTCAGGGGTACTTAGGCCAGTTCCTCGCGGATTTTGTTCAGGGCACTACCCGCGCGTACCCAGTCAATCTGGGCCTTGTTGTAGGTGTGGTTCACCTTCACGGTATCGGTGCTGCCGTCGGCGTGGGTCAGCTCAATGGTGAGCTGCTTGCCGGGGGCGAAGCTGTCAAAGTCCACGATGCTCACCTTGTCGTCCTGACGGAACTTGTCGTAGTCGTCGGGGTTGGCGAAGGTCAGGGCGAGCATACCCTGCTTCTTAAGGTTGGTTTCGTGAATCCGGGCGAAGCTCTTCACCAGTACGGCGTGAACGCCGAGGAAGCGCGGCTCCATGGCCGCGTGCTCGCGGCTGGACCCTTCCCCGTAGTTTTCCTCACCGACCACGATCTGGCCGATGCCGTTTTCGCGGTAGGTGGTCGCACTGTCGGGCACGGCCATGTATTCGTTGGTGACGTAGTTGATCACCTTGTTGGTCTCTTCGTTGTAGAAGTTGATCGCACCGATGAGGCAGTTGTTGGAGATGTTCTCCAGGTGGCCCCGGAACTTCAACCACGGACCGGCCATCGAAATGTGGTCGGTGGTACACTTGCCCTTGGCTTTGATCAGGATGCGCATGTCCTGCACCTGCTCGGCCTTGATGGGCTTGAAGGGCGTCAGGAGTTGGAGGCGGTCACTGCCGGGGTTTACCACTACCTCCACGCCGCTGCCGTCTTCGGCGGGTGCCTGGAAGCCGGCGTCCTTGACGTCGAAGCCCTGGGGGGGCAACTCGTAGCCGTGGGGCGCTTCCAGCATCACTTCTTCGCCCTTGTCGTTGGTCAGGGTATCTGTCAGCGGGTTAAACTTCATGCTGCCGCTGATGGCCATGGCCGTAACGATCTCGGGACTGGCGACGAAACCGCGGGTCTGCGGGTTGCCGTCGTTCCGCTTGGCGAAGTTCCGGTTGAAGGAGGTAATGATGGAGTTGGCGCGGTTGGGGTCGTCCGTGTGGCGGGCCCACTGTCCGATACAGGGACCACAGGCGTTGGCCAGCACGACGCCGCCAATGTCTTCAAAGGCGTCCAGGATACCGTCCCGTTCCACCGTGTAGCGGATCTGTTCGGAACCGGGGGTGATGGTGAATTCACTCTTGGCCTTAAGCCCCTTTTTGGCGGCATCTTTGGCGATGTTAGCCGCCCGGTCGAGGTCTTCGTAGCTGGAGTTGGTGCAGGAGCCAATCAGGCCTACTTCCAGTACGGGAGGGAATTCAAATTCATCCACGGCAGCGGCGAATTCGCTGATGGGGAAGGCGCGGTCCGGGGTATAGGGACCGTTGATGTGGGGCTCCAGTTCGCTGAGGTTGATCTCGATGACGCGGTCGAAGTACTGCTCGGGGTTGGCGTAGACCTCATCGTCACCGGTGAGGTGCTCGGCCACCTGGTCGGCGAGTTCGGCGACGTCGGCGCGCTCGGTGGCCTTCAGGTAGCGGCTCATGCTTTCGTCGTAGCCGAAGGTGGAGGTCGTGGCGCCGATCTCGGCACCCATGTTACAGATGGTACCCTTACCGGTACAGCTCATGCTCCGGGCACCTTCGCCGAAGTATTCCACGATGGCTCCGGTACCGCCCTTTACGGTCAGGATGCCGGCCACCTTGAGGATAACGTCTTTGGGGCTGGTCCAGCCGCTCAGCTTACCCGTCAGCTTTACGCCAATCACTTTGGGCATCTTGAGTTCCCAGGGCATGCCGGCCATAACGTCTACGGCGTCGGCACCACCCACGCCGATGGCTACCATACCGAGGCCGCCCGCATTGGGGGTGTGGCTGTCGGTACCGATCATCATGCCGCCGGGGAAGGCGTAGTTTTCCAGTACGATCTGGTGAATGATTCCCGCACCGGGCTTCCAGAAGCCGATACCGTACTTGTCGGATACGCTGGAGAGGAAGTCGTACACTTCACTGTTCACGTCGTTGGCGCGCTTCAGGTCGCTGTCGGCACCGTGCTCGGCCAGAATGAGGTGGTCGCAGTGAACGGTGGAGGGGACGGCAACCTTATCACGGCCCGCCATCATGAACTGCAGCAGGGCCATCTGGGCCGTGGCGTCCTGCATGGCCACGCGATCTGGGGCAAAAAAGACGTAATCATCTCCCCGGGCATATTGCTGTAACGGACTTTCCGGATGGAGGTGGGTATAAAGAATTTTTTCGGTCAGGGTGAGGGGGCGGCCCAGTTTTTTGCGGGCTTCTGCTACTTTACCGGGAAGGTCGGCGTAGACTTTTTTGATCAGATCGATATCAAAGGCCATGGAATAGCTTTTCGTTTTTCACGTATACAATGGGCTTTTTGGGGCGACAGTGCGCAGGTGCCGGGTGGTTGGGAAAACCGCCAGGGGCCGGGCAGGACGCTGTCCACGAAAAATCCGTGGAAAAAGCTTCATCAATCACAACGCGCGAGCGCCCAAAAAGTCGACAAATGTAACGAGATTCCCCCATTAAAGCTAGCGTCTCCGGGGGCCGGAGGGGACGAGGGATCGGAGAAGAAATTTTCTGCCAGATTTCAACAGGGTGCTGGCGTGTTCGTTTCGCGGTGTTTTGTCCGCCCATTCGGCAATACAGGTCTCCAGTGGCCCGCTCAAATAGCCATCCTGTCGTACTTCTACATATCTACGTCAAGGATGGAGCTTCCGGCAACGAGCCATCTAGTCGTACTTCTACATATTTACATCATCGATGGAACTTCCGGCAACGAGCGACCCTGTCGTACTTCTACATATTTACGTCAAGGATGGAGCTTCCGGCAACGAGCGACCCTGTCGTACTTCTACATATCTACGTCAAGGATGGAGCTTCCGGCAACGAGCGACCCTGTCGTACTTCTACATATCTACGTCAAGGATGGAGCTTCCGGCAACGAGCGACCCTGTCGTACTTCTACATATCTGGTCGGCCGACGAACCAGCTCGTACCTCGCGTTTCGGCGGACGACCTAGCTTCTCCCAAGAACCCGCAACCAGCAACTAGTACATCGGGCACCCGCAGCCACCGGCCCGGCAACCGGCCAGGAAAAGGCAGCAAAGGGCAATCACCAGGTAAAGGAACTTGGTCTTCATCGCGTAGTATTTGGTGGGTGAGGGATAAATGTAAGCACTCGTCGCTGGTTGTTGGTCAGTCCACGGAGGGTATATTGTCGCGTCTGGCCCTATTTTGCTGCCACCGCAATAATGAAGTACTCCCCCCAACGCCGTAATCTGATCTGTGTCCTCGACTGGGGACTGGGCCACGCCAGTCGCAGTCTGGCCCTGGCGCAACGGCTGGAGGAGGCGGGAGAAGTTGTCCTTTGGGCTTCGGCCGGAGCGGCCCTCGACTTCCTCCGGCGGGAGCGGCCCGAAGCTACCATCTTTGCGTTGCCGGCCTACGCTGTTCGCTACCCGTCCACCTCCATGATCGGCAACGTTCTCTGGCAGGCACCCCGCTGGCTCCGGGTGGCGCTGCGGGAACGGAGCATGGTCAAGGAACTCGTGCTCCGTCACCGGATTGACCGCATTATTTCCGACAATCGCTTCGGGTGTTATGATCCCGGCATCCCTAACGTCTGGCTGAGCCATCAGCTGCACCCCATCGTTCCGCTCGGGTGGGTGGGCTGGGCCTACCGACGGTTCCTGCGGCGGCATTACCAGTTTTTTTGGGTGCCGGACGACGATGGAGAAGACCGTCTCTCCGGTAAACTTTCCGCTCCGGAGGGTTACATGGAGGTAGTCTACGTCGGCCAGTTGAGCCGGCTGGGGCGGGCTACTTTGCCGTACCCAAACTTTTTGCATCCCGGGCGCAGCCCCCAAAAAAAACACCTGAAGCTGTTGCTGCTACTTTCCGGGCCGGAACCCATGCGTAACCGCCTGGAAGAAGCCCTCGTGGCCGCGCTGCACGGGACCGACCATGCGGTTACGCTCGTCCGGGGGCTTCCCGCAGTGCAGGGGCCAGCCAAAGCGTTTCCCACGAATTGGATCATCCATCAGTTTGCGGACGCGGAAAGCCTGCGGTCATTGTTGGTGGCAGCAGACCTGGTCGTCTGCCGTTCCGGCTACAGCACGATGATGGACCTGATGGCGGTGGGGAAACCCATGATCCTGATCCCTACTCCCGGGCAGACCGAGCAGGAGTACCTGGCCCGCAGAGCGCAAGAAAAAGGGTGGGCGGCGATGCTTCATCAGCCGGAAGTGCCCGCCCTTGACGTGGTGATTGACTACTGGAAGACCGCTAGCGTTAAGAAGCGTTAAGTATCCGCCATCAGCGTTATCGGATCATTAAAGTACGGGAGGCTACGTAACGCGAGGGCAAGCTTTTGCGTCAGTAGAGGCATGACTACCGTAGATAAAGCATTAAGACTGATTGTATTGATCCTGCTGCTGGTAGCTCCGGCGCTCCTGCTCTCCCTACTCCCCGCCTAAACGAGCCAGGGCCAACCGCTGCGGTTGGCCCTGGTAAAATTATGTTTCAAGTGAAGGTGAGGTAGAGCACTGTCGAAGCATCAGGGCACCCCTGCACCGGGAATCGGGAGGTATTACTGAATACGTCGGGCGGTAGCGCCGCCGTAGCCCGCATCCCTAACTTTCTGTTTGTAGTCTTCCGCCTGATTCTGAAAGTAGAACTTACCGGTAAAGACGCGGTAGATGTTGCCCACTTTGGCGGACCAGACGTGTACGAATCCCTTTTCCTTTAGTTCATCCTTTAGCTTTTCGGCATTCACGGCTTTACTGAAGGCCGCTACCTGAACACCGAACAGGATGTCCGTGTCGTCGAATTCCTGTTCGGGGATTTCGGGCGTGCCGCCGTAGGTAGCGGGGGCTTCTTCGGGGGCGGCCTCCGGAGTGGGGTCGGGGGAGAGGGTAGCGGTAACCGGAGGAACGGTCGGTGGGGGTGGTGCCACCCCGGGGTTACCGATCGGAAGCGCAATGGTTTCTTCCTCCTCTTTGGCGGGCTCGGGGCTCTTGGCGCGAAGTTGTTTGATCCAGGCGGAGCGGTTGCAGGTTGGGCCGTCATTGCCCATCGTCACTACCCGTAACTTAACCATGGATACGCCCGCTTTGGTCAGGTCGATCAGGTCGGAGGCCGCCCGGCTCAGGTCGATGATGCGGGCGTCAGAGGAGGGACCACAGTCGTTGACCCTCACCTGGACTTTCCGGCCGTTTACCGTGTTGGTAACTTCCAGGATTGTACCGTAAGGGAAAGACTTACTGGCCGCCGTAAGGGCATTTTTGTTGTAGGTTTCTCCGGTGCTGGTGGGCCGGCCGTTGTACCGGTCCGCATAATAGCTGGCGAGCCCTTCCATTAACACCGGTCCGTCGGTAGGGATGACGGAGGCCGCTGCGGAAGCCCCCTGGTTCAGTGGTGGGGCTATCGGTGGGGCTTTGGGTTTCTTACCTTCGGCCTTCAGTTTCCTGGACCAGGCACCCCGGGCGCAGGTCGGCCCCGCTTCACTCGGGACGATTACCCGCAGTTTGACCTTGGCCTCTCCTTCCCTGATGAAACCAAGTCGCTCGGCGGCGGCCCGACTCAGATCGATGATGCGATCTTTGGCGTGGGGGCCACAGTCATTAACGCGGACTTCCACGGTTTTTCCATTAGCTACGTTCGTTACCTCCAGGATGGTCCCGTAGTCGTATTCCCGGGAGGCAGCCATAAATTCTTTCTGGCGAAAGGTCTCGCCGGTACTGGTTAACAGGCCATCGAAGCGATCAGCGTAAAAGCTTGCCATACCCTCGGTGCGCTGGGCCTCCAGATGGAGGGAGACCATGACCAGGGTGGCCAATAGGATAAGTGAATAACGTAACTTCATTAGGTATCGTAGTTGAAATTTGGGATTGCTGGCGAGAAAGGCGCGTTTAGACTCGATGATGCCACCTTACCGCTGGACAAAATACAGTAAACTGGCCAAGGTCCAAACCAGCACTAAGGTAAGTACGATCAAAAACATGACTTTATTTTCCTTATCGCCACCGGGCATCGGGACACCAATTGTGCTTCGGTAGGGCCGAGCCGGTTCGTGGGCCCCACGATCAGACATTAGAAAATTCACTTATCCCGCCGGGGGAGCGTTGCCGCAAATATTTTCAGAGGTATATCATCGGGGTAATTTCCCTCCTACGTCCGGCCAACGACTACTATATTACCCCCTGACCAAATAAGCAACCAAATGTCAACCCAAGGATCACTTACCAGTGACTTGAGCCCGGAAGGGGTGAGGACGATCATCTTTAGCCACCCGGCCCACAACAGTATGCCGTCCGGACAGCTGAAGGCCACCGTAGCCGCACTGGACGAGGCGGGAGCAGACCCCGCCACCAGGAGCATTCTTCTGCGGAGTGGCGGTGACCGCACCTTTTGTGCGGGGGCAAACCTTGACGAACTGTTGGCCATTGATGACCTGACTACCGGGAAGGCTTTCTTTATGGGCTTTGCGGAGCTCATCCTGGCGATGCGGCGCTGCCCGAAGCCCATCGTGGTGGCCGTTCAGGGCAAGGCCATCGGTGGGGGAGTAGGGATTGCTTCGGCCGCAGATTACTGTATGGCGACCGAAGCGGCCTCGATCAAGCTGAGTGAATTGGCCATTGCGATCGGACCGTTCGTGATTCTTCCGGCCCTGGTGCGGAAAATGGGGGTTGCGGCGGCGACGGAACTCAGCCTGGACACCGAATGGCACGATGCTCAGTGGGCGCACGGCAAGGGGTTGTTCCAGCGGGTGTTTGCCACTCAGGAGGAACTATTGGCGGCGGCCGAAGCGTTGGCAAAACGATTGGCCACTTACAGCCTGGAAGCGGCCAGTGAACTTAAGCAAACGCTCTGGGCGGGGACGGATCACTGGCCGGCCTTGCTGGAAGAACGGGCGGGCGTCTCCGGCAGATTGGTACTCACTGATCCGGCCAAGCAGGCCCTGAGCAAATTCAAAAAGAAGTAATGCCTACGATGCAACATCTGGTAGTCCTTTCCGGCGCCGGCGTCAGTGCCGAATCGGGAATTAAAACTTTTCGGGACAGTAATGGCCTGTGGGAGAATCATCGCGTAGAGGACGTGGCTTCCCCGGAGGGGTTCGCCCGCGATCCGGAGTTGGTCCTTGATTTTTACAATCAGCGGCGGGCCCAATTGCACGAGGTCGGACCGAACGAGGGTCATCGCATCATCGCGCAGTTGGAAGACCACTACCGGGTTTCGGTGGTGACCCAGAACATTGATGATCTGCACGAACGGGCGGGAAGTACCCAGGTTGTTCACCTGCACGGGGAGTTGCTCAAGGCCCGCCCCGTGGGGCGGGAACACCCCGTGCTGGACTGGACGGGAGACATCCGCCTCGGAGACACGGACGATGGCGGCCGGCAACTTCGTCCGCACATCGTTTGGTTCGGCGAGGCGGTGCCGATGATTGACCGGGCGGCCCAGCTGGTTGCGGCTGCGGACGTGATCATCATCATCGGCACCTCCATGCAGGTGTATCCCGCCGCCGGCCTGGTGGGGCTGGCGCCCCATGACTGCCCGGTGTACTACGTGGATCCGAACCCCACCATCAGTTACGAACTCAAGCAACGCCGGGAAATCAGGGTGGTGGAGATGGTTGGTAGTCGGGGAATGGCCCGGGTCTTTGAAGAGTTGACGGGACAGGTTTACCAATAAGGCTGGACAATACCGTGAGAGAAAGTTCGATGGAGGCGCAAGCATTTTGTTATCCCCCAAAAGGCTTCCTTAGTAGGGAGAATTGCCTTATCTATGGCGGCCGGGCATTAAAGTAAGTTCGCCCGAAGAGTGGTGAAATTATGAAAACCGATAGCCGGCGATACGTTGAGACGTACGACCTGACCAACTGCGACGCTGAACCCCTGAGGTTCATCAGGTCCTGCCAGTCCCACGCCATTGTTTTAGTTGCCGAGGTAGATAAGCTTCGGGTGATTGGTGCTTCCGAAAACGCCCGGGACCGATTTGGTAAAGCCGCAAATGATCTACTTGGTCTTCCCCTCGGTGAGGTGCTGAACGAGGAGCTTTTTTCCCAGGTCCAGGCAGCCGTTCGGAACAATGCCTACGACAACGTAAACCCCATCATGTATGCGGCCCTGCGGCCCTCTGGAGTAATGCGGGAGAATGTGCTCCTGCACCCAACGGGAGAACACTTGATCCTGGAATTCGAGGAGCGGGACGAGTCTTTCCAACACGCCAGACACCTGACGGGAATCGATCACGCCCTGCGGAAAATTCAGGCGGGGCAGTCTGGGGAAGAGGTTTTTCGATCTACCGTAAAGGAGGTAAAGCAGGTTACGGGTTACGACCGGGTAATGCTATACCGGTTCGATGATGAATATAACGGGGAGGTTATTGCGGAGGATAAGGAACCCGGAATGCCTCCCTACCTCAACCTGCGGTACCCCCACACCGACATTCCGGAGCAAGCCAGGAAGCTGTATTTAGAACAGCAGTTGCGGCATATTGTGTCCACGGATGCCTCGGCGGAATCCTTCATCGTTTTTATCGATGACGCACCCGTTAATCTATCTCCGGCGGCCAACCGGGGGGTGTCCCCGATTCACCTGGAGTACCTGCGGACGATGGGCGTGGGGGCGAGTATGAGTATTGCCATTATTGTGGAGGGGCGATTATGGGGTCTGCTGGCGTGCCATCACCGGACAAGGAAACTGGTGGACTACCGGCTACGGATGACCATTGGTTTTCTGGGGCGCGTAATTTCCGGACACATTGCCATGCACCAGGGCAGTAAGATGCGTGGTGAAATCCTGTCCACCAACCTGGTGCGCAGTAAGCTGATGGACCAGATGAACGCTTCGCTGGATTTGAAAACTGCGCTGTTCGATAAGTCACTGACGTTGTTGGACCTCATCCGGGCAGAGGGCGTGGTGATGAAATTAGGGGAGGAAATCACCACCCTGGGAAGTGCACCATCCCAGGAGACCATCCTGGCGATTGAGGCATTTCTTGAGGAAAAGCAGGAGAACGTTTATCACACGAACGCGCTTTCGCAAGAGCTTCCCGAGATTGCGGATCAGGCAGACGTGGTAAGTGGTATTCTGGCCATCAGAATCGGCCGCAAACCCCCGGAATACATCATCTGGGTACGGCCGGAAAAGTTGACGACCGTGACCTGGGGCGGAAGTCCGCAGCAGCGAAAAATTATTGAAGACGGAGCGGTACGGCTCCATCCTGAGCTGTCGTTCGCCCGGTGGACGGAAGAGCAACGGGGGCTGTCGGAAGAATGGGAACAGCACTACATTGATAGTGGCCTGGCGCTTAGGAATGACATTAAAGAAGTCATTTTGCAAAAGTATCAGGAGATCCGGGAGCTTAACGACAACCTGGTGTCAGCTTACGACGAACTGGAAAGCTTTAGCTATACCGTAAGTCACGACCTCCGGGCACCCCTGCGAAGCATTAAGGGATTTGCGGAAATCCTTCAGGAAGACTACCTCAATAGTCTGGATGATTACGGACAGTACGCCCTCACGACCATCATCAATAACATCGGGAAGATGAATGGATTCATCAATGACATTCTGGCGTTTTCCCAGTTGGGCCAATCGGAACTGGTCGCCGACGAGGTGGAACTGGAGGGAATCATCAGTGACCTGTGGAAAGACCTGGAGGGGGACAAAACGGAGGTTGCACTTGAGGTGCAACTGGACCATCCCGTGCTACGGGGCGATTATCATCAAATCCGGCAGGTATTCCTTAACCTGATTTCCAATTCTATAAAGTACGCGAGAAAGGAGGTGTCGTCCTGGATCAGAGTACAGTCTTTGTTAGAAGGAGATCGCCTGGTGCTCATCATCGAGGACAACGGAATTGGGTTCAACATGAAATACGCCGAACGCATTTTTGCGGTTTTCAGCCGCCTGGTTTCGGATGATGCCTATGAGGGAACCGGCGTCGGCCTGGCCATCGTGAAAAGAATTGTGGACAAGCACCAGGGAACCATTGAGGTCAGCAGTGAACTGGGGGTAGGCACTAGGTTTATCCTCTCCTTTCCGGCGATAGACGGAAATAATACGGAGCCCAAACCATTAAACTAAAGTAAAAATCCAACGTTGACCGTGCGGTCAATGTCTTCCTTAATATGCAAAGACTTATCCTCATCGATGACAGTGCAGATGACGCCGCCATGATGGAGCGCATCATAATGCGTAATGGATGGCCGTTGTCCTTTCAGTGGATCAGCGATGCGGAAGAAGGCTTGCACTTTCTACGGCACGAGACACTGGCCCCAGCGGACATGATTTTTTTAGACATCAAGATGCCAAAGATTACCGGACTAGAGATTCTGGAACGCTTGAAGAAGGAAGGCCGTTTCACCCACTTGCCCCCCATCACGGTCCTGTCTTCCTCTCAATTATCGAAAGACATTAATCACGCGAAAAGCTTCCCTGGCGTGACCTATGAAACGAAGCCAGAGGGTTACCTGGCCATGAAGGACCTGGCTAACCGACTCATTCCCCCCAACATTATTCACTAACTCACTACCACACCATGATCAGCCGCGTAATTAAAGTGTTCATTCTGGAAGACCGTCAGGCCGAAGCAGAATTGACGAAACGGACGATTCTTAAATTTGCCCCCAATGCATTGTTTACCATTGCCAGTAATGAGGAAGATTTTCTGAAGAAAATCAATTGGGGAAGCTATGATGTGATGATGGCGGACTACAATCTGCCGGGATACAACGGCCTCGAGGCACTACTACACGTCAAGGAGCATTTTCCCCAACTGCCCTTCATTTTTGTAACGGGGACCCTGAATAATGAGCAGGCCGCGGCGGAGGCCATTCTTTCGGGAGCGGACGGTTACGTACTGAAGAGCAACTTGAAGGCGCTGGAGGGCACTACGGTGAAGGTGTTGGCCGATTCGGTGAAGAAGATTGAGGAAGCAAAAGAAAACCAGCAGCGAATCAGTCGACGCAAACTCCTGTTGAACAAGGTGAAAACCCTGTTGTCTGACGGTGAGGATTTTTCGGCGAAGCAGGAAATCCTTCAGTCCGTGCAAGAATTGGAGGGGTTACTATAGCCCGTTGACTCCATGGACGCCATAACCGCACTCCGGCAGGCCACCCGGGAGGCCCACACCAAAACCGAAGAACTGGTTGATCGCGACCTGTTGTTGAGCCAGCACTTTAGTTCGGAAAGGTATTGCCGGCTGATGCAGGCAAACCGACAGGCCTGGGAAGCATCGTTTCGGATGATTTTGCGGTGTGAACACCCACCGGGTTTTGGGACAGAATTAGCCACCCTCCGCGAACTGGGAAAAAGTCTCGGACTGTTGGTGGCGGAGGAGGACGGTCGGGCGAAAGTTGATCAAGACGGCAGCGGCGGAGCCGCTGATTTTGCGGGAGCCGTCTACGTTTTACTGGGCTCCACGCTGGGTAGTAAAGTCATTTATCGCGCGCTGGAAAAGAACCCGGCCATCGCTCCCCACCAAAATCTTGAATTTTATCGAAGGGCCGCCGCAGTATCTCCCAAAGCATTTCGGGAGACCCTGGAAAAGATTAACCGGCTCATGAAGGACAATCCGGCCGTTAAAGATCGGGTCATCAGGAGTGCCCTAAACGTGTTCGGTTACTTTCGGATGGCCTACGAGAAATTATGAAAAATTAAAGTGCCGATTCACGAACATGGACAAGGTATTCCGGTAATAAAGAAAATGGGCAGAACAATTAACGCTTAGATACGTGTTGAAACACCGTTATCTTTAAGCAATGAATACGAATCAACCCCAGATCAGAAATGCCATGCCATCCAGATTATTGACAAAGGGCGACGAAACGGTTATCGTCGTTGGGGTGGCCAGTTGGTCGGGCTCCTCGGATATTGTTTTGGGGTTCGCCCAGGATTTTGTGAAGGAGCACGACAATTGTCGCGTAGAATTCTTCGACGTCGACCAGGAATCGGACTTAAATACCTTGCTGGATATTAGCTCCGTGCCCGCAGTCTTAATCATCAAGGATAAAACGGTCGTTGATATGTTCACGGGGCTGATGAGCAAGAAGCGCTTCACCAAAACCCTGGAACAATACCTTTCCTAGATTCAACCCCTGGTCAGAAAGTATACCGCAACCTTACCCAGTGACTCTCCCTTCGGCCACGATCGGCCTTCTCCCAAAAAAGTAGCCCGCCGACTTCCTGTTCCGTTAGATCCGGGGATGTCCGCTAATCGGCGAAATGCCCCCTCCCTTGACCCCGTATGCTGGCGGCTACGTGACGTAATAACTCTTCTGGCTTGACTACCTTTGTGCCTCTACCGGTCAAGTCCGCCCCCATGAAGGAAAACCACCTTAGCCTTGCTCCCCAGATTTTTTTTGGCACCTGCGCTCGCGCCCAAAGGCCGAAACCTGGCTGCTCAGCCGGGGTTCCGTCGCTGCTGAACGTTTGGCGGTTACTTGGCGTCTTCCTGATCTTGATGGGCAGTTTAGCGTCAGTTTCGGCGCAGGTGGAGTCCGCCGCGATTACGGGTAAGGTCACCGACCTCATCAGTGATCGACCGGTTGACTTCGTGACCATTTACGTGGAAGGATCAAATACCGCGGTGGAAAGTGGGCAGACGGGGCGATACCTGATTAACGTTCCGGCGGGAGAAGACTTCCAGCTGGTCTTCAGCCGTCTGGGCTACCGGGAAACAAAGGTGGCCATTACCGCACTGCCCGCCGGGGGCACCAAGCAAATCGACGTGGCACTGGCTCCCGTGGAAAGTACCCTGGAAGTGGTGGTGCGGGAAAGTAAGATTGAAGAAGGTGGAATGATCCGGGAGCAACCGGAAGCACTGCGCCTGCTGCCGTCCACCACCGGCAACCTGGAAAGCATTCTGCCCCACATCGCCCTGGGCGTAAGCAGCGGCTCCGGAGGGGAACTGACGAGCCAGTACAACGTGCGGGGAGGCAACTACGACGAGAACCTCGTGTACGTCAATGACTTTGAGATTTACCGGCCCCAGTTGGTCCGTGCCGGCCAGCAGGAGGGACTCACCTTCGCCAATATGGATTTGGTGCGCAGCCTTTCCTTTAGCTCGGGCGGCTTCGATGCCCGCTACGGTGATAAACTGAGCTCGGTGCTGGACATCAAGTATAAACGTCCCGACAGTCTGCGGGCCAGCCTGGAACTCAGCCTGCTGGGGGGCGGTGCTCACGTGGAGGGGAGTTCACGGGCCAATAAGGATGGACTGAAAAAGTTCCGCTACCTGGTGGGCGCCCGCTACAAAACCACGGCTTACCTTCTGGGGTCACTGGAAACCACCGGGGAATACCTGACCGATTTTGCCGATATTCAGACCTATCTGACCTACGATTTTAGCAAGGAACTACAGCTGGGGCTGCTGGCCAACTACAACCGCAGCATCTACAACTTCGACCCCGTCACCCGTACGACGGCCTTCGGAGGATTTTTTGAAACCCTGCAGCTCTTTACGGCCTTTGAGGGCGGCGAACGGGATGATTTCCTGACCCAGATGCTGGGCGTTTCCCTGACCTTCATCCCCGAGAAAAAGGAAAATCCCTTTTTCCTGAAGCTCCTGACGTCCGCTTTTCGCAGCGATGAAAATGAGGCCATTTCGATCGGAGGCGCCTACCGGCTCGGGCAGCTGGACACCGACCTGGGGTCCAATACCTTCGGAGAAGTGATCAACGAACTGGGGTCGGGCAACCAGCAGCAATCCGTGCGGAACTTTCTGGACATCCAGATGTACAACGCCGAACTCCGGGGGGGACTGGAGATTAACTCCGGCCAGGAAGACGTTACCAGGGCCCATTTTCTGCAGTGGAGCGTAAAGGCGCAGTACGAGCAGATCAATGACTTCATCAACGAATGGGAGCGCCTGGACAGCGCCGGCTACAGCTTGCCCTTCAACGAAAGTGCCGTTGAGCTCTTCTCGGTGCTTAAGACGGAAAATGAACTACAGAGTACCCGCTTCAGCGCTTTCCTCCAGGACACCTGGACCTGGCGGAAGGAGGATCGCGCCGACCTCCGCATCAGCGCCGGGGTGCGGGCTACCTACTGGGACCTGAACGAGGAGTTGGTGATTTCTCCCCGCGCCCAGATTCTCTACAAACCCCTGGGCGGTACGGCGGACATCAGCTACAAACTGGCCGGGGGCATCTACGCCCAGCCACCTTTCTATCGGGAAATGCGGGGACCGGATGGCGTGGTGAACACCAACCTTCGCAGTCAGAAGTCCGCTCACATCGTGGGGGGCATCACCTCCGATTTCTACTACGGAAAGCGGAACCCCAAGAAATTCCGCTTCATCGCCGAGGCCTACTACAAATCACTCTGGGACCTGGTGAGCTACGAAATTGAGAACGTACGAATCCGCTATTCCGGACTTAACGACGCCCGCGGCTATGTGGCCGGCCTGGACCTAAGACTCAACGGGGAATTTGTGCCCGGAGCGGAAAGCTGGCTGAACTTGAGTCTGCTCCAGGCCCGGGAACAACTCATCGGGGTGGAACACCGGGAAGTGGTGGGCCGCGACGAAGAAGGACAAACCATCAGCGAAGTGGTGGAGTACGTGCCGCGACCCACCGACCAGTTGTTTCAGCTTAGCCTCTTCTTCCAGGACTACCTGCGCAAGAACGATGCTTTCCGCACCCACGTCAACCTCACCGTGGGCGGCGGACTTCCCTTCGGCATCCAGGGAGACAACCGCATCTTCCGCAACACCCTACGCTTCGATACCTACCACCGTATCGATATCGGGTTCAGCTTCCGGCTCTACGACCGACAGAAGAGTCGCCGGGCCAACACCCACTTCCTGAAGTTTACCCGCTCCACCTTCCTCAGCCTGGAGGTCTTTAACCTCATGCAGGTGGCCAACCAGGCGGGCAATACCTGGGTCCGGACCATTCTGGACCAGCAGTACGCCGTCCCCAACCGACTTACCGGCCGCCGCATCAATCTGCGCCTGAAGATGGATTTTTAGCAGGGATTGAGGGGTTGAATGAATGAAGGATTGCATGAATGAAGGATTGAAGGGGACAACGATAGAGCCCCTGGAAGAGGCTTGCTCCGCAAGCCGGTCTTAAGGGCCGAGATGGAGGCTTAGGCTAAGGAGAAGGCTAAGCGTAACCGAGCCGGTGGAGACCCCCAAACCGGTCGAGGTGTTCCACGCCGAGTCATTCATAAGGCCGTACATCTTTCCGGGGAAGACCTGCTCCAACCAGTTAGTGGGCAGAATATGCCGGTCGGAAAGGCCGAGATGGAGGCTTAGGCTAAGGAGAAGGCTAAGCGTAACCGAGCCGGTGGGGCCCCCCAAACCGGTCGAGGCGTTCCACGCCGAGTCATTCATATGGCCGTACATCTTTCCGGGGAAGACCTGCTCCAACCAGTTAGTGGGCAGAATATGCCGGTCGTAAGGGCCGAGATGGAGGCTTAGGCTAAGGAGAAGGCTAAGCGTAAACGAGCCGGTGGAGACCCCCAAACCGGTCGAGGTGTTCCACGCCGAGTCATTCATATGGCCGTACATCTTTCCGGGGAAGACCTGCTCCAACCAGTTAGTGGGCAGAATATGCCGGTCGGAAAGGCCGAGATGGAGGCTTAGGCTAAGGAGAAGGCTAAGCGTAACCGAGCCGGTGGGGACCCCCAAACCGGTCGAGGCGTTCCACGCCGAGCGATTCATATAGCCGCACATCTTTCCGAAAAGGGGATACTCGACGAGCCGGTTGCAACACCTGGGGAAAAGAAATTTTTGTCGATGTGAAACTTATAACGTATTTTTACGTTAAATAACTTGATATGCAAAAACTTACGAAGGCACAGGAAGAAATCATGCACCTCATTTGGGAGTTGGGGGAGTGTACGGTGGGTGACTTGCGCGAGGCGATTGCCGAGCGGGAGGGCAAAAAGCCGGCCCACAGTACGGTGTCCACCCTGGTGCTCGCGCTGGACAAGCGGGGGTTCCTGACCCACCGCCAGTACGGGCGGACCTACGTGTACGAGCCGGTGATTTCGCGGGAGGAGTACGGCCAACGGTCTCTGGGCCAATTGATCAAAAAGTTCTTCGGGGGCTCGCCGCAGCTGGCGGTAAGCCATCTGGTGGAAAGCGAAGACCTGAGCCTGGACGAACTCAACGACCTGGTGCGCAAACTCGAGGACAATGAAGACTGATCTCGTAGAATTCATCCTTCGGGCCACCCTGATCTGGGGGGCGCTGCTGGCGTACTACTACGTGGTGCTGCACCGCAACGACCACTGGCGGCTACGGCGACTTTTTCTTCTCTTTGCCTGGGCGGCGGGCATGCTCATCCCGCTGTTGCCGGCCCTGAGCGTGGCCCCGGAAATGCCCACCGTGCGGCTGTTCGTTCCCGAGGGCATCGGGGCGGTTTCGTCTGGGCCGGTCGCGGCGGCCGGTAGTCCGGCAACGGAGTGGTCGGTCCTTCCCCTGCTGTTGCTGGTCTACTTGTTGGGGGCGGCGACGGTTTTGGCGCGGACGCTGGTGCAAAGCTGGCGGGTGTGGCAGTGGACCCGGGAAGGCGAGAAGTCAACTTACGGCGGAGTCGAGGTGGTGCGCCATGCGGCCATTCGGTCGCCCTTTGCGGGCTGGGGGAGGGTCTTCCTTCCGGCAGCCGGGCTGGGGAGCACCCTGGAAAACATTGCCCTAATCCACGAAACGGCGCACCTGCGGCAACGCCACCATTACGATACCATACTAATGATGATCGGCCGGATCATCTGGTGGTTCCATCCCCTGCAGTGGGTGTTCCACCGGTTACTGGCTGATCTCCACGAATACGAAGCCGACGCGGCCGTCACCCAATCGGTACCGGTGCGGACGTACGGTCTTCATCTGCTGCAATCCTCGTTGGCGCCGACGGGAGCATTGGGGCTTTTCTCTTCACCCTTAAAAAAGCGAATTACCATGATGACTAAAACCAAAGTGCGCCAACCCCTTCGCGCCCTATCCATCGGCGGCCTCACCCTGTTGCTGGCCGTCCTGGTGGTGGCCTGCAGTGACCTGACCGAGGACGTTCTCCCCAAAGAATCCACTCCGGTGGTGGAGGGCTTCCCCAACGAGGAGATGATGCAACTCTACGCCGTTCCCAGTGGAGCGGAAGACGTTCCGGGAGCGATCGGTGGCGAGGACCTGCTGCGGTTGGTCTACCAGAACGTCAAGTATCCGGCCGAGGCCCGCGCGGCCGGCCTTACGGGAGCGGCCACCGCCACCGTAACGGTGGGTACCCGCGGAGAAATCCTGGACATCACCACCGTACGGGTACAGCCCGAAGAACTCGAGCCCAACCAGTACTTCGTGATCGTCGGCTACTCGGATCAACCCGCCAAAGCGGCGGGCCTGGACAATGGCCTGTTCTCGGAGGAGGTCATCCGGACGATCAAGTCGATCGGTAAATTCTCCCCCGTAATCGTTGACGGGGTTCCGGAACCTTACCAACTGCAAATGGGCTTCCGATTCACCCTGGAATAGGCAGTCAAAGCTCAATACCTGAAGCGCTGACGGGCGAGTACTGGATTTATGCCGGTGCTCGCCCGTGCTTTTTTGTGGATGCCCTCAACGAAAATTTTTCTCCGGGGTTAATTTCGGGAACGCAAAATTGTGGATATGAAGTTCTTTGTTCTGATGGTGGCCCTCCTGACGAGCGTCGGTTCTTTCGATCACGAATACCACGTGAGTAAGACCAACCTACGGTACGTGGCGGACCGTGATCAGCTACAGGTAGAAATGCACGTCTTCGTGGATGACCTGGAAAAGGACCTGATGGCCGCCGGAGGCCCGAAGCTGGAAATCGGCACGAAACGGGAACATCCCGAGGCGGCGGCTTACCTGACGGAATACCTGGCTAAGCATTTTCGGGTGAACTGGAACGGAACTTTCATCCAACCGAAGCTGCTGGGCTACGAACTCGAGGACGATCTGCACGGCCTGTGGATTTACCTGGTGAAAGAGTCGGCGGAGCGCCCGAAGAACGTCACGGTGGAGAACTCCATGATCACCAGTACCTATCCCGATCAGACCAACATCGTCAAACTCTGGAAGGGCACCGAACGGGCGGCTACCCTGCTGCTGAGTAAGGACCGGCCCCGGGGGAGTTATGTGGGGGAGTAGGGGCTTGGTCTTTTGGTTCGTTAGATTTTTAGTCTGTTAGTTTTTTAGAGCGTCGGTCTTTTAGTGCGGTAGTTTTTTGGTTTGTAGAGAACTCCCTGAGACTGTTCAAGTAAGTGTGTCTACTATCTTTAAGAATGAAAAGCGCAAAAGACAAATTACCAGCGGATCTCCAAAAGCTGTTAGCAGACCATCTTAAAAGTGGTAAGCCCCTACTTGGTCAA
>NZ_SNAQ03000091.1 GCF_004375085.3 Lewinella sp. W8 | reverse complement strand
CGCTGACCTTCGAGGCCTTCGACGAGTGCTCTGAGGTGGACATCAGCGTTGAGCTTGATGCGGACTACGCCGGAGTACCGACGTCCTTTGAGCGCACGCGCTTCCTGACGACCAGCGAAGTGGTGGCCAACGGTGATGACACCTACACGGTTCGTCTGAGCGGTATCCCCGTAGGTAACCACGCCCTGCGCATCCGCGCCGGTGACGGTTGTGGTAACTTCGACGTGGACATCCTCGAGTTCTGCGTTACGCCGGACAAGGCACCGACCCCGATCTGTATCCAGACGCTGACGGTCA
>NZ_SNAQ03000090.1 GCF_004375085.3 Lewinella sp. W8 | reverse complement strand
TCGCGGCCGTATCTACTTTCCGGAGATTGTTGGCTACGGCCTTTGACATGATGTGCTGCCTTGACCGCTTCGGAAAGCCTCTTATACGGTTCCTGTTCGTCCGTACCAGTATTTGCAGTCCCGCTTAGTTACTCCCTGCGGTCGTGCTTTCCGCTTCGCTTCAGGTCAGACCCGGAGTCGCCTCACGCGCCCTTGCGGCTTGCTAGGTAGCTTCACCAACTCGCTACCAGTGGACTTGCACCACTTAGAAAACTCGCTATCTTTAAAGCGAAGGATGTGCATTCCAGGCACACACAAAG
>NZ_SNAQ03000008.1:67530-248898 GCF_004375085.3 Lewinella sp. W8 | reverse complement strand
CCATCACGGTACGTGAAGGTGTGGCGGCTAACGGAAGCGCTGGTTCTCTGAACCTGAACTTCGGTGATCTGGCGATCACGGAGGCGATCAACGGTCTGGAGCAGAACACGCCCAACCCGGTAGCGGAGACGACGCGCATTGCCTACACGCTGGCCGCTGCCGGTCAGGTGACGCTGAACGTCCAGGACATCCAGGGCCGCACGGTGCTGGTACGTGAACTGGAGGGCGCTGCTGGTCGCAACGTGATCGAGCTCAACGTAAGTGAGCTTGGTGGCGCGGCCGGTGTGCTGAGCTACACGATCACGGCCGGTGACTTCACGGCCACGAAGAAGATGGTGGTGGTGCGCTAGGCGAACCGACCACTATCCGAAACGGATAGACGAACGGCCCCATCGGAATGATCCGGTGGGGCCGTTTTTTTTGTGGTTGGGGGAGAGGCAAGCTTGACGTATAGATACGTCTATACACCGGGAAGTCGCCCCGCATCACAACCACTTTCAACGGCGGGATTTTGCCATCCCGCGTAGATATTTAGAAGTACGACAAAGGCGGGGAAACCGGAACGAAATACGCCAACCCCATCCTCCAATCCTACTTTACCAAAGCTGGATTGTGGGACTGACTTTCGGGCTTCCTCGTAGATATGTAGAAGTACGACAAAGATGGAGAATCGGAGCAAGATGTGCTAGTTCCTGTCCCTGGATTCCATCATGCCACACCCATTTTTGGGGTCGAATTTTGGACTTCCGCGTAGATATGTAGAAGTACGACAAAGGCGGGGAAACCAGAGCAAGATGCACTGGTCCCTGTCTCTAAATTCCATCATACTACATCCGTTTTTGGGGTTAGTTGCTGGTTGCTCGCTCATTGGATGTCTCCCGAACGGAGTGAGGGGCCATCCGATGCGTCGAGCGGGGCAGGGATAGCCAATTGGGCACGTAACACCTAGGATGGGCTGCGCTGCGCTTCGACGCATCCGAGGAGCACTAAGGTCTTCAACCTAAATCTTAAAGCCTCATCTACACCTTAACCAGTTCATCCAGCCGAACGGCCCGACGCTCCGCAATGGATTTCCTGGCGGCAATACCCACCAGAATGGATAGCGCTCCGTCACGGGTTCCCGCCATGTGCCCCAGAGGGTCAGCCGCGTCCGGATTGACGAAAAGGTAATCAAGCATCCGCTTATCGCCTCCCCCGTGGCCGTAGCGGTATTTGGGCACTTTGATGGACTCAAAGTCCGGAGAAAAATTATCGTGCACAATGATTTCATGAAATTCGGTGGGAATCTCTTCCCGGCCGGTAGCCATCTCGGCGGCGTGCAGGTCTTCCTGTTCGGCGGGGGTATACTCACCCTTTTGGTAGGGAATGTCCTGCCAGGAATCCAGCCGGCCGTTTTCCCCGTTAAAGGCAACTCGCCAGCCTTCGTAGGGGGAGTAGGTCGTCAGGGAATAATTCACCACTACGCCATTGTCGTAAAGAATCTGGGCACTCATTTTATCCCAGATGTCGATGTCTTCCCGATACACGCAGGCATCTCGGAGATAACCGTCGTACTTTTCATTTTTGGCGTAGAGGTCCATCAAAAAGGGTTGTTTGGTGATGTCCCAATAATACCGACAGTCCTTTTTGTGGGGGCAGGACCGACAGTTCTTGCTCCGGAACGGACCGTTTTTACCATAGTGCTCCAACGCACCGTAGGCGCTTACTTCCACCGGGTCCGCGCCAATCCACCAGTTGAGCAAATCGAAGTGGTGGGTAGCTTTGTGCACCCAAAGTGATCCTCCCTTTTCTACGTAGCCGTGCCAACGGCGGAAATAACTGGCGCCATGGTATACGTTCAGGTACCAGTTAAAGTCCACACTCGTTACCCGGCCGAGGCGCTCTTCGTGCAGAAGTTGTTTGATGGCCGTAGCGTGGGGTTGATGACGGTAGTTAAAGGTGACCAGGACCTCCTTACCCGTCCGCTTTTGGGTGTCCAAGATGGCCTGACATTTGTCCGCCGTGGTGGTCATGGGTTTTTCGGTGATGACGTTAGCACCGGCCTCCATGGCCTTGATGATGAATTCATGGTGGGTGTTGTCAACCGTCGTGACGATGACCCACTCCGGAGCGGTGCGCCGCATCATTTCGTCAAAGTTGTCGAAGGTGGGGCATTGCATCCCCGTATAGCGCAGGCCGTGAGCCAATCTTCCGGGATTAATGTCGCAAAGCCCGACAAACCGCACTTGCTTGCCGTAGTTTTCCACCAGGTTCTTGCCCCACAGGGTTGTCCCCCGGATTCCGGCCCCTACCAAAGCGATACGCTTTTGCGTCCCCGATTTCCAGGCCGTAAAGGCACTGGCCTGACCGGCGGCCAGCATGGCGGTAAAAAGAGCGGAATTTCGGAGAAACTTACGGCGTTGCATGGAGTGGTTTTTGGA
Source organism: Lewinella sp. W8 (assembly GCF_004375085.3). Taxonomy (GTDB): domain Bacteria; phylum Bacteroidota; class Bacteroidia; order Chitinophagales; family Saprospiraceae; genus Neolewinella. The sequence goes on along the minus strand of NZ_SNAQ03000008.1, from coordinate 246,478 downwards.
GGGCGAAACCTGTTTGGTCGGTATGCCGGGCGACCTTAAAATAACCCTGAATACCAGGGGGTTGACGTATTTTAGACGTCTTTACCCCGAATGACGTAGTGCTTGGCCGGGTGCCTTCTTGGCCGCTAACCCAACCAGCGTTTGGGGAGTAACTTGATGAATAAAACTCAACAGCCTTGCGGTACGGATTCTTAATTTCCCTGGGAATAATCGGATTGTGCACGGCCTGCGGTCCGGACATGATGGAGGAAGTCGCGGAAGCCTACGCTTCACTTCCGGATAAAATTGACTACAACTTCCACGTAAAGCCGATTTTATCGGATCGCTGTTTTGCCTGCCACGGACCCGACGCCCAGAACCAACAGGCGGACCTTCGCCTGGACATCGCGGAGGAGGCCTACGCCCCCCTGTCCAGTGGCAATGGCTTCGCCATTGTTCCCGGTAGTCCCGGTAAAAGTGAGATGATCAGGCGCATCAATGCCCAAGATCCGGACTTAATTATGCCCACTCCGGAAAGTAACCTGCAGCTCGATGACTGGGAAATCGCCGTCCTGACCAAATGGGTGCAACAGGGCGCCAAGTACAAAACCCACTGGGCCTTCACGCCTCCGGAACAACCGCCGGTGCCGAACGCAGGTGGACAATGGGCCCACAACGAAATTGACCGGTTTGTGGCGGCGGGTCACGCCGCCGCTGACGTAAGTCCGGCCCCGGAAGCAGAGCGGGAATACCTCATCCGCCGGGTCTTCTTTGACCTGAACGGTCTGCCCCCAAGCCTGAGCGAACTAGATCAATGGACGAAGGATCAGCGGCCAGACTGGTACGAGCAGCTGGTAGACGAGCTGCTGGCCCGCCCCGCCTACGGCGAACGGATGGCAACCTACTGGCTGGACGTGGCCCGCTTTGCGGACTCCGAAGGCTACCTGGATGATTTTCACCACGCCCTGTGGCCCTACCGCGACTGGGTAATTTCGGCCTACAACCGAAACTTACCCTACGACGACTTCATCGAGTGGCAGGTCGGGGGAGACCAGTTTGAAGATCCCAGCCGGGAACAGATTCTGGCCACCACCTTCAACCGTAACCACAAGCAGAATTCTGAGGGCGGCATCATCGCCGAGGAATTCCGGGTGGAGTACGTGGCCGACCGCACCAATACGGTAGGGACGGCCTTTCTGGGACTGACCATGGGTTGCGCCCGTTGCCACGATCACAAGTACGATCCCATTTCCCAAAAGGACTACTTCGAGCTCTTCAGTTTCTTCAACAATACGGTGGAGCGGGGAGACGCCATCTTTGCCCTGAACGCCCTGGAAAATGGGCAGATGGTGGAGAACTTTTACGCGATGAACGCCGGACCAACCCTGCCACTTCCGGATTCGGCGACCCAGGCCATTCAGGAGCACCTGGAAGCCATGATCGCCGAAAAAGAGCGTAATATATCTTTGCTTCGTCAGGAAATGCCGGCACCTGCGGCCACGCCCACTAAAAATGACCTCCGGAAAACGATGGAGGAGCACACGGTAAATTACCTCAATTTTGACCAGGATCCCCTCCGGGATTTGGCACCGGGTGGAGCGGTGAAGTGGAACAGTATGGAGCTGGCAACGGGGAAGTACGGGCGCGGTATCCGTTCCGGAGAAGGTCAGCTGGTCGCGGATGGGGAAGGCTCACAGTTTGAACGGTCCGAGCCCTTCACGGTAAGTTTTTGGATCAAAACCGTCAAATTTATTCCCGAAGGCCACGCATTCTTCAACGGCAACAACAAGAACCAGGGTTACCGCGGCTGGGACGTCATGATCGACAGTAATCGGGTGCATCTGCGCCTGAATCACGCCCATCCTTTTCAGTCCATCGATCTGCGGATTGACCAACCGCTGGTCAATAACGAGTGGACCCACTTTGTTTGGAGTTATGACGGTAGCAGCCAGGCCGAAGGCATGCGGGTTTACCGGGACGGTCAGCGGGTGAGTCCGGCCGTCATCCGTGACCATTTGGTCCGCAGCACCCGTCCGTATACCTACCAGAAGGCTCTGGTCTATGAACGGTATAATGGGCTGACCATCGGGGCCCGCCACTACGACCAGGACTTTGAGGAGGGTATGCTCGACGAAATCCGGGTGCTCAATACCGAGGCGGGAGATTTGCTGGCCAGATATCTTTATGAGGGCCCGGAGGGCAGGTTCCAGGTTGGTCAGAATGGCCAGGAATTATCGGAATATCACCAGTTGCACCGGGCAGCAGGTTTGCAATCCGCCAGAGCGGAACTGACCGCCCTCCGCACCCGGGCGGTGGAAACCATCGATACGGTCCGGGAGGTGATGGTGATGGGGGATGACACCCGCCTGCGCCCCACCTACGTGCTCGATCGGGGCGTCTATGATGCCCACGGGGAACCCGTGGAACGCGGTATTCCGGAAGCCCTGATGGACTGGCCGGAAGACCTGCCCAAAAACCGCTTCGGGTTGGGCAAATGGCTAACGCACCCCGATAACCCCCTGACGGCCCGCGTGGCGGTTAACCAGCTGTGGTACCTAATGTTTGGCCGCGGCATCGTGGAGTCCGTAGAAGATTTTGGTAACCAGGGGAGTCTGCCCTCCCACCCGGAACTGCTGGACTGGCTGGCCGTTGATTTCCGCGAGCACGGATGGGACGTGAAGCGCCTCATCCGGCAGATGGTTACTGCGGCTACCTACCGCCAATCGTCCGTCATCCGGGAGGAACTCCGGGAGGTCGACCCGGATAACAAGTTGCTGGCCCGCGGCCAGCGGTACCGGAGATCAGCGGAGATGGTCCGGGACAATCTGCTGGCGGCCAGTGGATTACTGGAGGAGAAGGTCGGCGGCGCCTCGGTTTTTCCCTATCAGCCCCCCGGCCTGTGGCGCGAACTCAGTAGCCACGGCCACTCACCGGCCTACGAGGTGGACACCGACAACGGATTGTACCGCCGCAGCCTGTACACCTTCTGGAAACGGAACGCGCCTCCACCCGCCATGATGGTCTTTGACGCCAGCACCCGGGGTGAATGCCAGGTGCGCCGGCAGCGTTCCAACACCCCACTGCAGGCCCTGGTCCTGCTGAATGACCCACAGACCATTGCCGCCTGTCGTGCGCTGGCCAGCCGGACCTTGCAGCGGATCGAGGATCCGGCCTCGGCCAGTGCCGAAGTATTCCGGACCCTGATTGGCCGTCCGCCCACCAGCGCCGAACGGGAGATCATCACGCAGTTCTACGAAGATGAACTTGCCTATTTTCACCGTAACCCGCTGGCTACTCAGGATTTTCTGAACATCGGGTATCACCCAACCGACCTGAGCCCCGGAGCCGAAAGGGTAGCCGCCATGGCACGGGTAGCCAACACCGTTATGAACTCCACCGAAGGCTACTTTAAAAACTAGTGTCCACCTCAGTAACCCCTAATCATGACTGACCTTCAGCGCGCTCATTACTTCGCCACCCGGCGGGAATTTTTGAAGACCACCACTAAGGGCCTCGGTGCCCTGGCCCTGGGCGGACTGCTGCAGCCCGGTCTGCTTTCGGGCCAGCAACCGGCGCCGATCGTGGGCGGCGGCGGTGCCCTGGGCGCCCTCCACCATGCCCCCAAGGCCAAACGCATCATTTATCTGTTTCAGAGCGGAGCACCCAGTCAGATCGAAACCTTCGATTACAAACCCCTGCTGAACGAACGTTGGGGCGAAGAGATCCCCGACTCCGTACGGGGTAATCAGCGGCTTTCCGGGATGCTGGCCAGTCAGTCATCTTTTCCCCTGGTAGGCTCTCCCTTTGCCTTTCACCGCCACCCCAAAACCGGAGGATACTTCAGTAGTCTGATGCCGTATACCGCACAGGTGGCGGAAGACATTTGCGTGATCAATTCCATGTACACGGAAGCCATCAATCACGAGCCGGCGGTTATCTTTTTGCAAACGGGTAGCCAGCAGGTGGGGCGACCAAGTATCGGTAGCTGGATGAGTTACGGATTGGGGAGTAGCAACGAAAACCTTCCGGCCTTCGTCGTGCTCCTATCCAAGGGGAAACCCGACCCCCAGAACCTGAATATGCAGGCGTGGAGCAGCGGATTCCTGCCCAGCCACCACCAGGGCGTTCAGTTCCGAAACGGTGCCGATCCAGTACTCTACCTGGGTAATCCATCCGGCATTACCCGGGACCGCCGCCGCCGCGAACTGGACGTAATCGCGGCCCTTGATAAGGAACAACAAAAGCACTGGGGCGATTCCGAGATAGATTCCAAGATCAATCAGTATGAGATGGCCTATCGGATGCAGGCCAGCGTGCCGGAGATTACCGATTTCAGCGACGAACCCGACTACATCTTTGACCTATACGGCCCGGAAGCCAGGGTGCCCGGAACCTTTGCCGCCAATTGTCTGCTGGCCCGCAGGCTGGCCGAAAGGGACGTACCCTTCGTGCAACTCTATCACATGGGGTGGGACCAGCACGGTAACCTACCCCGAGACATCCAGATGTTGACAAAAAGCAGCGATCAGGCCAGTGCGGCCCTGGTAAAGGACCTCAAACAGCGCGGTCTACTGGAGGATACCCTGGTGATCTGGGGAGGAGAGTTCGGCCGGACCAGTTTCAGCCAGGGCAAGCTGACCAAAACTAATTTCGGGCGGGACCACCACCCAAGGTGCTTTAGTGTCTGGATGGCGGGCGGAGGCGTGAAGCCCGGAACGGTCTACGGGAAAACGGATGATTTTAGCTACAACGTAGTGGAAGACGGTGTTCATGTTCATGACTTTCAGGCCACCATCCTGCACCTGCTTGGTGTTGACCACGAACGACTGACCTTCAAGCACCAGGGGCGTCGGTATCGCTTAACGGACGTACACGGCCATGTGGTCAGGGGGATTCTGTCCTGAACTAATCCCCGGTCGGGGATACGGGATGTCTGACGGGCTTCCTACATTTGCTTGAAATATAGTTACGTGAAGAGCAAGCAAATTCTCGCCATTGTGTTTACCGTTGTGGGAGCCATCGGCCTCGCGGTTGGTGTAATGGCCATTTTTAACAAGGGTATGGCCTTCGGCCAAAATCCCTGGGGCGTTTCCATTATCGGGGGCATTTTCTTCCTCACGGGTATGGGGCTGCTCCGCACCGTGGGGCGATAAGCTGCAAGGCTACGCCTTGGCCGCATCGTAAATTGATGGTCGCTGTACGACCTCCTGCCACCAGCGGGATTTACAGTCTTCCGCGTTCACGGCAAAGCGCTGCCCCACCATCGGGCTTAGCACGCATTCATCCTGATCGGCCTTAATAATGCGCTCGGCGGGATCAAACCAGGGATGATTGCTTAGGCTGAAGGCTCCCCAGTGAATGGGCAGTAAGGCGCGTCCACCGAGATCCTGATGCGCCCTGAGGGCTTCCTCGGGCTGCATGTGGATGTTCTTCCAGCGGGCGTGATACTGCCCGCTGTCCAGCATGGTCAGGTCAAATTTACCCAGTCGTTGGCCAATGGTCCGAAAATGACTGCCGTAGCCACTGTCTCCACCGAAGTACAGGCGGTGATACCTGGTATCAATGGCGTATCCACACCACAGCGTTTTGTTCCTCGTTGCCGGAGATCGGCCGCTAAAATGCCGGGCGGGAGTGGCGGTAAACCGACAACCGGTGAGCTCTACGCTTTCCCACCAATCTATTTCGGTGATTTTTTCTTCGGAGATGCCCCACGCCCGAAGGTGAGCCCCAACACCCAGTGGTACGAGGAAGGCTCTCGTACGGTCTTTGAGGGCCATCAGGGTGTCAAAGTCGAGGTGGTCGTAATGATCGTGAGAATATACGATCAGATCAATCTCTCCAAAGTCCTCGAGGGGCTGATAGTTTTCGTAGGGGAAACGGTGCCCCAAAAAGGGAATTGGTGCCACCCAATCACCCAGCATGGGGTCGAATAAAATGGTCTTACCGCCGGTTTCCAGGCGCACGGTGGAGTGCCCGTACCAGGTAAGGTGATCCTGATCTACTTCCGGGAAAGCAGAAGCTTTATTGGGAGCTACGGGCAGGGGGACGGTGGGTTGGGTGTGTTTGGATTTAAGGTATCCGTACAAATCTCCGAGCAAGCTCCCCAAATCTTCCTGAATGGGAGTGCGTTCCAGGTTGCGGAAGGAGCCCCGCCGCCATCCGGAGGAAGACCGCACGTTTCGGGCAAGAATGGCGGAGGGCTTAGCACCGAACTGGGGGTCATTACGTAGCTTTCTCACCGCGTAGAGGAGCGGCAACATTGCCAGGCCGGCCAACCAGTGCGGGCGTTTCAGGTTCATGCGATGAGGTTGAAGAATACACTTATTGTTACGCTGGCGAAACGCTGAATGTTTGGTTGTTTAATCGGCCAGTTTTCCGGAGTTCTTTTTAGCCGAAGTCCAGGTCCTCGTCGCCGAACATATCGGCAAGAATATCCCGGAAGCTCAGGCTGTTTTCCATAGATTCCTTGTTGAGGACTTCCATCTCGGCCAGACCCTGGAGGACCAGTTCCATCATCAAATAGGTATCGGCTTCGCCGAGGTTTTTATCCAGGTGGCCGGTGACGAATTTACGGAGTCCGGCTACCTTGTCCAGGCTCTCGCGGTAGTCGGCATCACTGGCGTCATTGAACAACTCTACGATATTTCCGCCACTGAAGTAGGCCCGGATGACGCCGTAGGGGTCACTATCTGCCCGACCGTCCGCGGAGGTGTCGTTGGGGTCGGGGAAATGATCAAGGAAGCTCTTCTTGATGCTGGACCCCAGCAGTTTCATGGCCACCCCGTAGGCACCCTCCTGTTCACCTTCATAGACCAGCTCTACCTTACCGGTAATGGCGGGTACGACTCCCCAGAAGTCGGTGATGCGGGCTACGGTACTTTTATCGTTGTTCATGAGGGCCCGACGTTCGGCCGTAGAAACCAGATTCTCCAGGGCCGTGATGCTCAAGCGGGCCGACACCCCACTTTTTTCGTCAATGTATTCACTTTCCCGGGCGGCAAAGGCCAGCTGCTCCAGCATGGTGTCCAGTAGGTCGGGAATGGCAACCAGCTTGGCCTGATCCTCCAGCAGATCTGCTTCCTGCTTGGTGATGGACTTGGCAATCTCGATGGTCTTCGGATAGTGGGTCAGGATCTGACTTTGAATCCGGTCCTTCAGGGGCGTAATGATGCTACCCCGGTTCGTGTAGTCTTCCGGGTTGGCGGTGAAGAGGAATTGAATATCCAGCGGTAGCCGCAGCTTGAATCCTCGAATCTGGATGTCTCCTTCCTGCAAAATATTAAACAGGGCAACCTGAATCCGCGCCTGAAGATCGGGAAGTTCGTTAATGACGAACAGGCCACGATGCGCCCGGGGAACGAGGCCGAAGTGGATCACCCTTTCGTCGGCGTAGGTCAGTTTCAGGGTAGCCGCTTTGATGGGGTCAACGTCTCCGATGAGGTCGGCGACGCTTACGTCCGGAGTGGCCAGTTTTTCGACGTAGCGTTCGTCCCGGTGCACCCAATCAATGGGGGTTTCGTCACCTTTTTCCGCGATCAGGTCTAGAGCGTAGCGGCTGATGGGGGCCAGGGGATCATCATTCAGTTCACTCCCGGCCACTACGGGCATGTATTCGTCCAGTAAATTGACCAGCAGCCGCGCGATACGGGTTTTGGCCTGACCACGTAGGCCCAATAATAAAATACTGTGCCGACTCAGGACCGCCCGCTGAATGTCGGGCAGTACGGTGTCATCAAATCCGATGATACCCGGAAATACTTCTTCTTTGTTTTTGAGCTTTTTAATCAGATTTTCCCGCAGTTCTTGTTTTACGGAGCGGGACTTGTAGCCGGTGGCGCGAAGTTCGCCGAGCGTTTTGGCTTGGGGCATGGAGCTAAATACTTTGCTTGGGTAGAGACCAGTAAACGACGGAAGCCAGGATTAGTTTGACGGAGGGGTAGGGGACGGACGAGGGGACCGGTTGGCGGGGTGGAAATTGCGGATTTTGTCTACTGAGTCTACATGTAGACTCAGTAGGCGGAACCCGAAAATTTTTCCCGAATTCTCCCTCAATCCTCTACTTCAACCAGTAACACCTGGCCTCCCGCAGCCCCTCAATTGATATCCCCCCCTCAAGGCTATTTGTCGTAGTGGGGTGCTCTTCGTCCGCGTCATACAATAGCTCGGCGGAGGTAAACTCCGCGAGGCCGTCCTCCAGTACTTCCGAGATCGGACGTGGATGAAAATTGACCACGAAAAGAAAACTCCCGGAGCCGTCAAGGGCGGGGCGAATCCACCAAACGGCCTGGCCCCCTGGGGAAGACCCGGCACCTGCGGTCCCTCGCCCTGCTTCGAATGGGTATACCGGAAAGTCCATGGCCTCATCCAGCCGGGGCAGTTGCTCGGCGGCAAAGCCGTGAAGGCGGTTGAGGGCACCAAAAAGGGAAAAGTTATTCCCCCACTGAAAGGGGCCCGAGACGGCCTTGTCACCGCGGGTTTCCTGGAAAACGTACAGCTTGGAATAATACTCATTGGCGACCCGGGAAAAATGGCGGTCGCGCTGCTCAAACCCTAAGCTGAAGTAGAGGGGCATCCGGCCGAGGAAGAGTCCCGTAAACATCCGGGCCACTTCTCCGTGGTGGTGAAAATGGTCGAAGCGAGGATCGTCCTTGTCGCCGGTAATGACCGTCCAGGCGGGCGTCACGGTGGACGAACGCTGAATCTTCAGGTAATCCGCAAAGGCCTCCATAAACTCCTCATCTCCCGGCACCATACTCTGCAGATTGCCCAGGGTAACCTCCGCCAGACTGGCTTTCAAGTGCTCCACTTCGTCACCATAGGCCATGAAGTCCGGCTCGGTCAGGAAGCTTTCGGCAAAATAGGCGAAGTGGGGAACCCGCTCGGCAATGCGCTCCTTGACCGCCCGCAGCGGATCATAGAAGTCGGGTACGGGATCGGGGACGCCGGCGGGCCTCATCTGGACGTGACTCATGTCGCCCCGCATAAAGTCAAAGTTGTAGCGACGTTGCTGCTCGGCGTAGTGACCGGTGAGATAATCCCACACCCATCGCCGGGGCTGGTCAAAATCGATTTCCCATTCCGCGTTGTCCCGTTTACGCCCGTAGAGTTTATAGCGGGTCAGTGGACCGAATACCCGGCTCATTTCCTCGGGTTCGGTAATGCGGTAATCTCGCCACACCCGTCCGGCATCATCTACCGTCATGGCCTCCGGACTCGGGTCTACTTCGAGGCCCCGGTAGGGTGGCGCCATGGTGGCGGGCGCGGGCTCCAGGCCGCGGTGATAGAGCCAGTCCACCAGGTCTACCCGCCGGTCCCGACGCCCCGCATGATCGTCGGGGTGACCGAAGAATAACTTCAGGCGGTTTTCTTCGCTCAGTTCCCATAATCCGCCCACCATGCCGTAGGCGGACAGGGCCGGTCCCCGCTCCCGCAGCCAGTCGGTAATGGCCCCCTGCACTTCTTCGTGGAGATATTCCCGGTGGCTGATGATGAACGTATCCTTGCGCCGAATCCACTCAAAGTGATCCGGGTTGGCCAGCACCATTTCGCTGTACCGGTCGGTGTGAGGAATGACGTCCATTCCGACCACTTTCCCCAGCGCGTGCAGGAAGTTAATGACCACCACGAGTTGGGCCTCCGGACTGCGTAAGTCGGGAAAAGCGGCGGCGGCCTCGTGGTCGAAAAATTCGGGATTAAGCTGCCAACTGGCCATGCCGTACAGGCTACCGACCACCCCGGGCTCCCAGATGGGCAGGAGGTGAACGCCCTGAATATGACCGGGGAGGGTGAGCGCGTACTTCAGCACATTCCAGAAGCTGCCGACGGTCCGCACGTTGACGCCCGCCATGTGACAGCGCCGTAGCCAGTGGCCGTCTTGCTGGTGCGCAACCGGACTTTCTACCCGGTATTCCGGATCAAGGCACTGCCTGAATCGGGCTTCCCCCAAACGTTCTCGCAGAGCGCCGAGCAGTTCCGTCATGCTGGCGTTCAGCGCTATCTCCGGCGCCAGGTCCCGAATCCAGCCGGATTCGCCGGAGGTGAACTCCTGGCGCCTTTGGGCGCCGTGCTGAGACCAGTAGGTACGGTATTCATCGGGTATCTGCCGCATGGGGTGAAGGTAGGGAGACTATCGGACAAAGGAAGGCGAAGCAACGTAACTTTCGCAAAGGACCGGCAATCAGGCATCCAGTTTTTTCCGGAGCAATGCCTGGGTCTCTTTGGGTTCCGCGCTCCCTTTACTGCGCTTCATCACCTCCCCCATAAAGAACCCAATCAACCCCTTTTTGCCTTTTTTGTACACGGCTACCTTGTCGGGGTAGGCGGTAAGGACTTCGTCCACCAGACCGGCGAGAAAGTCACCGTCGGAGTTCTGGATCAGGCTGAGCTTTTCAGCCAGCGCTTCCGGCTTCGCTTCGGGATCGTCAAGCAGCGCGGGAAGGAGTTTTCCGGACATGGCGGCAGCGGCAATTTTACCCTCTTCCACGAGATCGTGTAATTCTACGAGCTGTTCGGGCGTAAGGGGGAATGCCGAAATTCCGCCTTTTTGTTCGTTGGCCCAGGGCATGATCCGGTTGACCCAGAGTTTGGCCAGCATGGCTGGTTGGGGGTGTCGCTCGGCAAATCGTTGAAACGTCATGAAATTCTCCCGGTCCTCACAAATAAGAATGGCATCTTCGGTTGTGACGCCGAGCTTATCGATAACGAGGTCAAAAGCCTCCCAGGGGAGGGTGCCCAGATTTCGGCGGATGTTGTCCACGTACTGGGGCGTTAGCACTACGGGGGGAAGGTCCGGATCGGGGAAATAACGGTAATCGTGGGCATCTTCCTTGTCTCGCAGGGCACTGGTGGTCCCCGAGGCCGGGTCAAACTGCCGCGTTTGTTGTTGCACGGCCCCTCCGGATTCCAGGATGCCGATTTGTCGGTCCACTTCGTAGGCCACGGCCTGCCGGGCGAACTTCATGGAATTCATGTTCTTGATTTCGCAGCGGGTCCCGAAGGCTTCCTGTCCGACCGGCCGCACGCTGACGTTAACGTCGCAACGCAGACTGCCTTCCTGCATGTTGCCGTCGCTGACGCCCAGCCAGCGCACGAGGCGCCGCATACCGCTCATAAAGGCGTCTACCTCTTCGGCCGACCGCAGGTCGGGCTCAGTGACAATTTCCAGCAGTGGGGTGCCCGCCCGGTTGAGGTCAACGCGGCTGAAGGCCTCTCCGGCCGCATGAATGCTCTTACCCGCATCTTCTTCCATATGAATGTGGTGCAGCTGAATGCTCCGTTTTTCGGTGGCTGACGCAGGTGCCTTGCTCTTTGGTGGGGCCAGGCGGATGGGTAGGGCTCCGCCAAGGCAAATCGGGTTCTCGTCCTGGGTAATCTGGTACCCTTTGGGCAAATCGGCGTAGAAGTAGTTTTTCCGGTCGAAGGTACTCCGGAGGTTGATCTTACAACCGAGGGCAAGACCGAGCCGAACGGCAAACTCCACCTGCCGCTCATTTAACATGGGCAGGGTTCCCGGGTAACCAAGACTGATGACGCTGATGTTCCGGTTGGGATCTTCCCCAAACTGATTGAGGTCGCCACAAAAGGCTTTGCTGGTGGTGGCCAGTTGAACGTGGGTTTCCAACCCGATCACGGTTTCGTAGCGCATGCTTGCTGGTGGTTGAGCCGCCAAGATAAGGCCTTACGTTAGTGCGACTAGCCAAACTACCCCTAATCTGAACCCTCAATTCTTTGCGGTCTACGGTTCCTGAACTTTTCCCCCATGCGCTAAATAAAAAAACGTGTGCCGGGGTTACTCCCCGACACACGGCTTTTATTATCTATGGATGCTCGAATTAGGACCGGTTACCGGCTACCTTTCTGGCAATTTCCTGCCGGGCGGATCTCCGCTTGCGCAGCGTATCCTGGGCGTCGTTTAATTTACGGCGCAGTTCCTCCAGTTCATTACGCAGTTCTACGTTCTCCGACTGAAGTTTCTCAATGTCCTCTTCGTTCTTACGGATATCTTTTTCTACGTCGTCATAATCTTCCTGCAGATCACTAAGGGCTTCCTCGGCTTCCGCCACCCGCTCTTCGTAGTAGTTGGGAAGATAATCGGAGAGAAAACTGTCAAATAACGTCTCCAGCCCGGAGAAGGCCGTGAAGTTTTCCCGATCGACAAAATTGTTGAGCCCACGAGAAGCGAACAAGGTCATTCTGGTGTACCCGTTGAATTCCTCCGTCTTGGTGAGGATACTGATGTTGTCGGAACTGATGGTTGGAATGGTGGCGGCTTCGGAGGTTTCCATATTCTTATCGCCGAATAGTCCACCGCCCTTCATCTTGACGTCATAGCGGTCCTTCATCCAGTCGTCAAAGGCATCCTGAACGTCTTTCCGTCCGGGTTGAATATCAATGCTGAGCGCATCTATGCGTTGGTCTTCGTATTCCAGCGTGGTGTATTGGATGCGATCGGTTTGTGCCTGCAGCATTAAGCCAGTCATCAACAAGACGAAAATGGATATATATTTTATCGTGGTCTTCATGGTAAATATTGGTTTAATTATTAAAGTGTTGCTTTATTCCTGTAACCGCAGATTGTCTTCCCGTGTTTGGTGAGGAACGCTGTGGCCTGTCTCGTGGCCCGCTCGGATATCCGATCTTTTCGGGAGATATTTAGGCGTGAAGACTACCGAAATTCTCAAGGACGCCGCCCACCGTCCCTGGCCAATTCCCGCCGGAGGATGGCAATACTATCAGGAGTGGAATGATGCCCTCTTTTTGCACTGGAAGGTGGCCGAGGAAGACCTTCGTCGCTTTGTTCCTGCGGAATTGGAAATTGACCTGTGGGAGGGCAGTCCGTGGGTTTCCCTGGTGGCCTTTACGATGGAAAGGATCAGACCGAAACTCCTGCCCGCTTTTCCTCCGGTATCGGACTTTCCTGAAATCAACATTCGTACCTACGTAAAGTACCGGGGTAAGCAAGGGGTGTATTTCCTCAGCATTGAGGGAGGTAAACCTTTGTCCTGTTGGATTGCCCGGTCCCTGTCGGAACTCCCGTACCGGTACTCCGCCATGACGCGTGAGCCGGGGACCTACACTTCCCACAATGCCGTTTTTGGGGATTGCTTTTCAGCCCGGTACCGGGTCCTTCAGCCCCTACGGACCAAAACGCCCCACGATCTCTGGCTAACGGAGCGCTACGCTCTCTTCCAGGAGACGGCCCGTTCCATTAATGCTTTTGACATTCACCACCAGGAGTGGCCGGTAAGTGATCTGTTACTGGATGAAGTGGAGGTGGATTATCCGCGTTTTGCCTCGCTGCTTTCGGGACCGCCCGAGCTTGCCCGGTATTCTCCGGGTGTGCAGGTCCTGGCCTGGGGCAAGGTTCCTCACGCCCGCATACTTGCTCGCTGAGGGGACGATTAGAGCCCCTCCCGCTCGATTTCCATGATCGCCGCCACGTGAGCGTCGGCTACCCGTTGGCGGAAGTCTTCGGTGAGCATCTGCTCAAGATCGAAGCGGTTGTTGTAAAATCCGTTTTCGGTAAGCACGGCGGGCATACGGGTGGCCCGCAGCACGTAGAATTGTCCGGTAACCTTACTGCGCAGGTGACGATTATTCATGTCCGTCTGGGCGATGATGTTGCGGTGGAAAATGGTGGCCATCTTTCGCCCTTTGGTACTCCCGTTATAGTACCAGGTCTCCACCCCCTGTACACTGTCGTCGGTGAAATCCTGTAAGGTAGGCGCGGGACCCGCGTTGCCGTGGATGGATACGAAAAGCTTGGGCAGTGCGGTACTGAGTCGATTCGCCCGATCTACCCGCTCGGTCAGGAAGTTACCTACCTGGGTTTCGGGAACCACGTTGAAATACGCTACACCGATGGCGTCCAGTTGGGCAAAGATTCTGCGGGTGATGTCCCGGTTGAATTGATACTCCAGGAGTTGGCGACCGTCGGGAAGAATCGGGCTGCGTTTTCCCGCCGTAAGGGCTCCATGCCCGTTGTCGATGCACCACATATACCGGGCGCGGTATTCCGGAGCGGGCGGAACGGGGACGGGGATAATCACCCGATCATCTGGAGAAACGGGGGGTATGGGATCATCCTCGGGAGCGGGCAGTGGGTTTTCGTCGAACTCAGGGGCTCCTTCGCCTACTCTCGGAGGTTCCGCCTCGTGACTGATCACAATAAAGTCATCCTCCTTGACGTCTCCGGCATCCTGCGGTTCCTCCGGATTGGCCTGTGGCGTCGGGGGAGGAGCCGGTGGAAGGGCCGGCGGTAGTGGCCGGGGAGTCCTGGGCCGGGAGGGGGTATCTCCGAAAAGGACGGCAAGAAAATCCACGATGACCTGCAAAAACTCGTTCATAGTCGGCTTGGCAACAGCCCCGAAGATAGGGTAGGGCAACTAAATCAGGGACAAACTTGTATCTTAGGGCAACCCAAACACGTTGCGCTCAGTATGGAAAAAGTCAAGCCAAGCGTCCTGAACCCCGAGGAAGCCGAAAAACTTGAAAGGATTGCCTTTATCCTCAAAACGGTGGCTCACCCCCTCCGACTGGGCATCGTACACCTGCTGGAACAGCATCCACGGCTGTCCGTGACGGAAATCTGCGAAGCCCTGGAATCGGAGCAATCGCTGACCAGCCATCACCTGCAGAATATGAAGTTAAAGGGGATTCTTTCCGTAAAGCGTGATGGTCGGTCCATGATGTATTCCCTCAAGGAAAGAGACGTTAGTTTGATCATCGAGTGTTTGGAGAACTGCCAGTGTAATATGTAGGCAGCCTACGGGGACGTAATAGCTATTTGAAGGTTTAATTGACAAAAAGCCGCCCCTGCGGGTCGGGCGCCACACCATTGGTGTAACCTCCGGTATCCCGTAGTTTTTTCATTGACTATTACCCCACAATATGAGCACCCTCCCGCCAGCGCAAACACTGATTCTCCTTTTTGTTTTTCTCGCCAGCACCGCTATCCTGCAGGGGCAACCGTGGGTATCCGGAACCGTGCTGGATGCCGACGACGGAACACCGATTCCCTTCGCGACGGTGTACTTTGACGGCACCACCAATGGTCAGACCACCGATGAGCGGGGCGAATTCAAGCTTTCCCTGAGTGGCATGCAATTACCCGCCAGGCTGATTGTCAGCCATCTGGGCTATGATCTTGCCGCCACGGAGGTCAAAGCCCCCAGCGCGGGACTGGTGTTCAACATGAAAGTTCAGGGGCAGGACCTGCAGCAGGTGGAAGTCAGCGACCGGAACCTCCGCGAGAGGACGCTGGCAGAGTTCCGCCAAAAATTACTGGGGGACGACGACTGGGGGCTGGCCGCAAGCATCAAAAACGAGGAACGAATCGTCTTCAATCGCGACTACAAAGACGTTAAACTGGTCACCGAAAATCCGAACTGGCGCCGAAGGCTGGTGAATTCAAAAAGGTACCCGCAGACCTGGGCGGAGGATAGTAGCTACGTCGTTCAGGAGCAACCCCTTAACCTGCGCATTGACCGGGCAACCCGCCTGCGGATCGATCTGCCGGATATCGGATACGATCTCGAACTGGATCTGCAGTCATTTCTGTTTGACTACCGCCAGGCCCTGACCAGCTATTTTGGTTTCTTTTTCTACCGGCCCAAGGAGGGCTTCGGGGAAGAACCCCGGGCCCGCCACCGTCGTAATCGGGAACGGGCCTATTATGGTTCATCCATGCACTTCGCCAGAAGTTTAACTACGGGTAGCCTCACGGCTAACGGCTTCGCGGTCTATCGGCGATCAGGAAAAGGGCCGCAGGAACGGATCGAAGAAATCAACCTGCCGTCTTATCTCGAACCCGGAGAGGCGCCGGATACCTACCTGCTGCGGGGACTAAAGGACGAAAATCTGGTCATCCTCTACTATGGCGATGCCCGGGGGCGGCCACTGCCCCTGAAGAAATGGAAAAGAGCGAAGCCGCTGGAGTCGGGGATAAAGGTGGTATCCGATTCCTGTATTGTACGGGCGGACGGGACGCTACCGGATAATGCGCTACTGTTCACCGGGCAAATCGCTACGCGTGCCGGAGCCTGGTTACTTCCCAGTGATTACCATCCGGAAGAACACCCTGAATAATCCTTCCTGACCGGTGCCGCGACAATCCGATCGGAGCATACTGATCTGGATTTATTTCGGAGGCTTTTGCCGTCCGGAGGCGCGGTTGCCATCGGAGAACCTTTGCCCGCGCCAAAACGGGTGCTGAATCCCAAAAATCCTCTTACTTTTGTGCTCCATGACGGAAAAGGTACTCATCCTCGATTTTGGGAGTCAGTATACGCAGCTTATCGCCCGGCGAATCCGGGAACTGAACGTATACAGTGAGATTGTTCCCTACAATAAAATTCCGGTGCTCGACGAGAGCATCAAGGCCGTAATTCTGAGTGGAAGTCCCTTTTCGGTACGGGACGAAAATGCGCTGCATCCGGAATTGGAAAAGCTCATCGGTAAGCGGCCAGTCCTGGGCATCTGCTACGGAGCACAGTACGTCGCCCAGTATTTCGGTGGCACCGTAGCCCGCAGCAAAACCCGGGAATACGGTAAAGCTAATCTGGGGCAAATCTACCAGTATGACGGACTGTTCGCCGGACTGGAAACCGGGAGCCAGGTCTGGATGTCACACGGTGACACCATCCAGGAGATCCCCGCGCAGTTTGAACTTCTGGCCAGTACGGCCGACGTTGAGGTCGCTGCCTACGGCAGCAAGGACGGAGCCTTCGACGCTCCCGTCTTCTGCATCCAGTTTCACCCCGAGGTGTACCACAGCCTGGACGGAAAGCAACTACTCAAAAACTTCGTCATTGACATCGCCGGCTGCACGGGCAGCTGGACGCCGGCCGCATTCGTGGACGAAACGGTATCGGCTCTCCGCGAGAAAATTGGCGAAGACCGCGTGCTGCTCGGCCTAAGTGGTGGAGTGGATAGCTCGGTGGCGGCTATGTTGCTGCACCGGGCCATCGGTGACCGGCTGTTCTGCTTCTTTATCGACAACGGCCTGTTACGCAAAGACGAGTTCGATCAGGTACTGAAAGGCTACGAGGGCATGGGCCTGAACGTAACCGGTATTGACGCCAAACAGGAATTCTATGACGCCCTGGCGGGCATCTCCGATCCGGAAAAAAAGCGGAAAGCCATCGGTAGAACCTTCATCGAGGTATTTGATCGGGAGGCCCATAAGCTGACCAATATTACCTACCTGGCACAAGGAACGATCTACCCCGACGTTATTGAGAGCGTGAGCGTTCACGGACCCTCCGTTACGATCAAAAGCCACCATAACGTTGGGGGCTTACCCGAAAAGATGGGACTCAAAATCGTGGAACCCCTGCGGTTCCTGTTTAAGGATGAAGTGCGCCGGGTCGGCACCGAAATGGGGATGGCGGATCACCTCATCAAGCGCCATCCGTTTCCCGGTCCCGGACTTGCCATCCGCATCCTGGGAGACATCACGCCGGAGAAGGTAAATCTGCTGCAACAAGCCGATGCGATTTACATCAATAAGCTCCGGGAATACGGCCTGTATGACCAGGTTTGGCAAGCAGGCACTATTTTGTTGCCCGTACAGTCGGTTGGCGTTATGGGAGACGAACGTACTTACGAACAGGCTGTCGCCCTCCGGGCCGTCAACAGCACGGATGGCATGACTGCCGAATGGAGCCACTTACCCTACGACTTCCTGGCCTCCGTCAGCAGCTCAATAATCAACAATGTAAAAGGCATTAATCGCGTCGTTTATGACATCAGTACCAAACCACCAGCTACCATTGAATGGGAATAATTTCTTCGGCACCCTGCTGTTGGCCCTCTTTTTGATCGGTACTTCTTCCTGCGAACTCTTCAAGCCCATCAGTAAACCCGATCCGGGGAGGGAAACCCCCACGGAAACCACCGAGGTTGACGAAGGCGAAGAACTGGAGCCCATCCAGAGCCGCAGAGTTTTTGACCCCACCACGGGGACTTACGTCTACGTGGAAAATGCGCCGACGGACAAGATGGACACCATCAGCTGGACGGTGCTGCCCGAAGAGCGTAATCCCCCCATCGTCGAGGACGGTACCTCGCCCTACGATCCGGTGGTCACCCCCATCGACCCCGAAGACAATACACTCAACGTAATTACCCAAACCGGGACCACCGAGTCCGGTTCCCGATTACTGAGTGCCTACAACGTGGATTTTGCCCTTCCCTTCCTGACCGACCGGTACCTGGGGAGTGAGGATAAAATTGATGAGAACTCCCTCTGGGCACTGCATTTCTATTCCGGGGCGAAAATGGCCCTCGATGAAATGCGCGGCGGTCCCGTCGGCTACAACGTGCAGGTGCAGGATACGCGCGCCAACCCCAGTCGGGTCACGGAGCTGACGACGACTCCGGCCTTCCGGGACGCACACCTGGTGATTGGCCCTTACCTTAAGCAAAATGTGACCACGCTGGCCGAAAGCGCCCGTGGCATGGAAAAAGTACTGATTTCTCCCTACAGCGCTGCGACGGGAGTAAGTGCCAACAACCCTAATTACATTCAGGTGAATCCTACGCTGGAAACTCACCTACGGTCCCTGATTAAGCACGCCTACAATAACCAGCGGGCAGACCGGATCGTACTGGTCGTGGGCACCAATCCCAATCAGCAAAGCCGACTCGGATACATTCAGGATGAATACAAAATCCTGACGGGTAACGCCGAGGTGGAGCCACTGGAAGTACTTTCACTGGACATCAACGAGCAGGCGCAGACCAACCTCGATCAGTACCTGACCGGTCGCAAAACGGTTTTCATCGTCCCCATTTACGAAGACGAGTCTTTCGTCGCTAACTTCCTCCGGCTGCTCTACAACGAGACCCGGGACGATTTCGGACGAAACGTAGCGGTGTACGGACTTCCCCAGTGGATCGATTTCACCCGGATTAATTTTGACTACTACGAGGGCACCAACGTCCACGTCAGCAGCAGCGTATTCATCAATAAGCTCGACCCCGCCGTCCGTGATTTCCGTCGGTCCTTCTACGACCAGTACGGAGCATTGCCCCGCGACGAGGCCTACGTGGGGTACGACCTGACGCGTTACTTCCTCCGCATGGCGGCCGAGCACGGCACGCGTTTTCAGTTCGCGCTGGAAGAAAATCCCGAAGACCTGCTACACACCAGCTTCCGGTTTGAACCCGTTGCCGTTGTGCCCGCAAACGCTTCGGGGAATGGATTCGAACAGGCCACCCTGGACCGCTTCGAAAATAAGTTCGTCAACATTCTCCAGTTCAGAGATTATGCCTTCCGGCGGGTAAACTAACCCAGGTAAACATCTGGCTGCGGGCCTCCTTTCCGATCGGAAAGGAGGCCCGTCGTTTTTGGGGATGAAGCAAGTCAACTCCGATTTTTTCCCCGGTGGCTTAAACTTTCTATTCGTTCCTTTTTTACCCTGTCCATGCGCATTGCTTTTAGCCCCATCTACCGCTACGCACTACCCAAAGGTCATCGCTTCCCAATGGACAAATATGAGTTGCTGCCCGAGCAGTTACTCTACGAAGGCACGATTACGCCAAAAGCATTTTTTGGACCGGAAAGTCTGCCCGAGGCGGCCATTCTCAGGACGCATACCCCCGAATACTGGGAGAAGCTATCGACCAATACCTTGAGCCGGAAGGAGGCCCGGGCCATCGGTTTTCCCATGCGTCCGGAATTAATCGCCCGGGGGCGGGTCATCGCCCAGGGTACGCTGGATTGCGCCCGCTACGCCATGGCGGATGGGGTAGCCCTGAACATCGCGGGCGGTACTCACCATGCCTTCGCGGATCGGGGGGAAGGCTTCTGTGTCTTCAACGACATCGCCATTGCGGCCAATGAATTGCTGCACCGTGGCGAAATCCACCAGGCGCTGGTGGTTGATCTGGACGTTCACCAGGGGAACGGAACGGCCAAAATCTTCGAGGACGATCCGCGGGTGTTCACCCTGAGTTTTCACGGAGCGAAAAACTACCCGGGACGGAAGATGAACTCGGATCTCGACCACGGGTTTCCGGACAAAACCGGAGACGAGCTTTACCTCAGCACCCTGTACGCCATTCTCCCGGACTTACTGGATCGGCTGCGGCCGGACATCGTCTTTTACCTCAGCGGGGTGGATATTCTGGAAACGGACAAACTGGGCCGGCTTTCCTGTAGTCTGGCGGGGTGCCGGGAACGGGATCGCTTTGTCTTTCAGTCGTGCTACGATCGTAACCTCCCGGTGGCCGTTAGCATGGGAGGAGGCTACAGCGAGCGGTTGGCGACCATCGTGGAGGCCCACGCCAACACCTACCGAATGGCCAGCAGTATTTATGAGTAATCACGGGGTACTGAATTCCGCATGCGCGAAGGGGATTGCTCACTTGGCGTCACCTTTGGCAGAGTATAAGGGCGAGGGGCCGCAGGTGCAATGAATGTTGGAGTCAGCCATCCGGTTGGGGGCAAGCCTACCTACAATCAGCGGTTGTTTTTTGCTCTTTGCATATCCCCCGGCACCTGCGCGCAGCGCCCAAAGTAGAAGCAAACTACTTCCGGCAATCAGTTACCGTAGATAGAGCATGGCGGCGATCAGGATGGTGACCACGATGGCCACGAAAATCAGCGGAAACTGACTGTTGCGGTACTTGTCCACCATTTTTTCGAGGGCCTCGTTCCAGGTGAGCCGGGTGCCGATGGCCTCCCGACAAAAGAAGCGGTACTTTTTCTTGATGTTGGCCTCGTTGCCGTGGCGTTTCAGGATCAGAAAGTCATTGTCCATGAAGGCCAACTCGTAGAGGAGGCTGTTGCGGTAGATGCTGTCGCCGATGATGATCCGCCGTCCCTCCGCCTCAAAGGCCTTGGCTTCGAGCACCCCGTCGTTGGCAATCCGGATTTCCCCGGTGTCCTGGAAGCGGTGCAGACTGATGACCGTGTCCCCCGGGCGATCGCTCATTTCGACCCACTCCACCCGGTACAGGGAGGCATCTTCATCGTCAAAGGAAGGCTCACTAAATTTCCGAACTGCGGGAAGCACATTTTCGATCATCTGCTCCATGGAGTCATACTCCGGGAGCTGAAGATTAAAGGGTTCGGCAATTTTATCGAGCAGACGATCTTCCATGGCGACGTGCTTTGCCCTAAGCACCCCGGAGGGGACTTTAGTGACTAACGTGCGGCTAATTTACGCTTTTGCTTGCTTATCGCCCCTGGACCATTCGCTCCGCTTACGGAAATACTTGCCGTCAACCACCAGGAGGCCAAAGCTTTCGCAGCCCTCTTTTTCGGTCACCGCATGGTGGTGGCCGTGCGCCCGTAGGATGGCCCGGCTGTATCGACCGTCGAGCTGCTTAAACCATTTGAATCGGCGATGAATGTATACGTCATGAATGAGGAAGTAGATCAGGCCGTAAATACTGATCCCGATTCCCACAAAGAGCAGCCAGAAGAAGCCTTCGACGTTGAGCCCGATCATGTAGGCCGCCGCACTCGGAATGGCAAAAACGAGAAAGAACAGATCGTTCTTCTCAAAGAATCCATCCTCTTCGTGGTGTGGCCGGTGATGGTCTTCGTGCCACGACCACAGGAGACCGTGCATGAGATACTTGTGGGCCGCCCAGGCCACAAATTCCATTCCCGCAATGGTGAGCAGGGTAATACCGAGGTAAAGTAGTGCCGTCATACGGAGCAAAAACAGCAGTAGCAGAAGATGGTTTACCAAAAAGCCGGCGAAACAGTCCATCTTCCGGGTAGGGACTAGACTACGCGTTCATCCCCGATAAGTTCCTCCGGCCACTGAATCTTTCGGGTGAGGCGGTAGGTAGACAAGCGGTTGTGATAGAAATACAGCATGGAGAAGTTATCCGATACGATGTTTCCTCTTTTGTCAATCCGCAACGGACTGTCGATATGGAAGTTTCCCAAACTCTTGATGCCTTTCTGGAGAATGGCCTCCGGACTTTCGTAAAGGGTCGCATCAACTTTAGCCTGGTCCTGTTTTACCCGCTTCAGCAATTCATCCCGCAATTGAGCGATGATGGAAAGGATGGCGGGACGTTTGAAGAAGAAGTCCTCGGCGGGCAGCCGGAGCAGTGCGTAGAGGTCGTTGTTGGGGAAGCTCTGCTTGAGCATGCTGAAGGCGACAAAACTTACCAGATGACTTGGAAGCACAATGCCGTCGGCTTCGTAGCGTTCCACCAGCCGGTCTCCCAGCATGCGGGTGTATTCGCTTTCCCGCTGAAAGTCGGTATTGATTGCTCCGGATTGATCCCGGAAATACTCCCGGGTGGAAATACTCCTCCCGTGCTGGCTGTAACTACGGCCTTCATCATCCACGCGGTTACCCAGCACGTCCATGGGCCGGCCCAGAGCAATGGTAATTTGGTTGCCCTTACTGAAAACGTCCCAAACGAACTTGAGAATGGACCGGAGACTGTGAAAGCTATCCTGAGCTTTGATGTACCGATCTTGTCCTTCCTTACGCAGGTGCTGCTCAATCAGGAATTGTGCCTCCAGCACGAAGGGGTAACTCAGCACTACCGGGACGATGAACACCTTGTCGTTACGCCCCGCCTGGTAGCGGGAACGCTGGGCCTCTACCGCCGTGCCGAGCAAGCCTAATTTCAGTTTGGTCTCCAGTGCCCCGGACCGGGAGCGGGTGCCACCCGGGAAAAACAGGCTGGGTACCCCCTTTTCGATGAGCAGTTTGCTCATCATCTTCAGGCAGGTGTTGTAGACCGGATTCCGCTTCCGGCGATCCACGCGATAGGCGCCGAGGCGATTCATGAAGTAGGCCGTGTAGCCAGTATTGTAAAGGTTAAGTCCCGCACCGAAGGCCACGGGGGGTAACCCCGCTACCTGATCAATGGCGTAGCCGATCAGGATGGAATCCAGGTTGCTGAAGTGGGTGGGCACCATGACCACCGTGCCGCGTTTGCTGAGTTCACGGACCTGTTCTACGTAACCCCGAACGAGGAGTTTTTCCTGCAGCAGAATCCGCTTGGAGAAAAGGGAGCGAAAGCTGCGGCCATCGGCCGCATTCAGCAGGCGACCGAAGAAAAAGGTCAGAAATCGACGCGCGAATTTGAAGGTGCTCAGCTTGAAGTGACCAACGATTTCGTCGGCGTAGCGGCGGACGATGCGTCGCAGGATTTTCCGTGCCGCATCATCAGCCGTGGTGGGTTCTTCTTCGTCGAGCGAGCGGGTGGCCAGCATTTTGGCCAGGCGTTTCCAGTAGCGCCTTTCCTGGGGAGGGTCCACCTTCCAGGGTTCTTCTTTGGCCCGTCGCTGTTCGGAAAAGAGGGTTTTACTCAGGAGGTCCTGCAGGTCATCCCCGTAGAGATTGATCAGCCGTTCGTAGGTTTCGACCTCCAGGATTTTCACGTAGCCCTCCCGTTGGGCGTGTAGTTTGTAAATGGCCCATTCCTCCAGCTTGGGCGCAATGTGGTCATAGCGCTGGCTTTCGTGCTCGAAATCTGAGCTTGGTGGAGGTACGGTATGCGGCGTTTCAGTCAAAATCTTGGTAATTCGCTAGGGGTGCAAGGTACTGCCTTTTCGGGCACTACGCCGATTGAAAAGACCAGTCAACGGATTGAAGGGTGTTTTCCAGGAAGTCGAGGATTTCCTCCCGCCCGGTTCCATCAACGGCACTGGTCAGGAAAATGGGGGGTAAGGATTCCCAGTATTCCAAAAGCGCTTGCTTAAAGGCCTCGACGTGGACGCCGCCCCGGGCTTTCTTGCGGTCCGTTTTGGTGAAAACAATGACGAAGGGTACTCCGTTTTCGCCGAGCCAGTTACAAAAATCAAGGTCAATATTCTGGGGGGGGACGTTGCTGTCCACAAGGACAAAAGCGTTGACCATACTTTCCCGATGGAGGAAATAATTTTCGGTCCGTTGCTCCCATTTGGCGCGGGTCTTCTTGCTGCGCTTGGCGTAGCCGTAACCCGGTAGATCGGTCAGGTACCAGGACTTGTTGATCAGGAAGTAATTGATCAGCTGGGTCTTACCGGGAGTGCTGGAGGTGCGGGCGAGTTCCTTGCGTTGGGTTAGCATATTGATCAGACTGCTCTTCCCCACGTTGGAGCGTCCGATGAAGGCAAATTCCGGACGGCCATCCCGCGGCGCCTGATTCACCCGCGCGTGAGAGGAGGCGAAGGAGGAGGTGGTGATGTCGGCCATGCTGGTTTTCGTTAAATGCTCAGGAAAGTTGTCCGGTAGCGGATAAGATGGGAAAAGTTACCGGATCGATCACTTGCTGCGGTGATGATTACGGTATCGGATACGCAAACGGAACAACGATTTGACCGGTAGAGGTTGAGTTAGTGCCGAATTGTTGTTTGAATACGGGGGCAAAAGCCAAAGGGGATGCGTGGGCGCAAGCGTGCAGTGAAAGGGAATACTCGGCTCAGCCGGTGCAGGTGCGCGTTTCTTTCCGCGAGCCGGGGATGTCCGGTTGCCCCAAATTCATGAGGCCTGTTGGCGGGCAGGAGCAATCGGCGCCGAAGGTTTCGCTTTTGTCGGCACTTCCTAGTAATTGGTCGAACAGAATTGATCCCGGGGATGAATTCCCTCACCTTACGATCGTTATGGAAAATAAGAAAAACCTCTTCGCCAATTTCGCCGACGTTCTCCGGAAGTTTACCGACTTCAATGGACGTAGCCGCAGATATGAATTCTGGGGCTTTATGCTGATCCTCTTTATTATCCGTGCAGTAACTTCTACCTGGGACAATATTCTCTTTGACGGCAACGACGTGTTCCGCGGCGTCATCAATGTCCTTTTCTTCCTGCCACTACTGGCGCTGAAGGTGCGCCGCCTCCACGATGTGGGCCGCAGCGGATGGTGGATGTTGCTCGGATTGACCGGTATCGGTTATCTGGTGCTGCTTTACTGGTTCATCCAGGACAGCGAACCCGGTGAAAATGATTACGGCCTCAGCCCTAAATACCCATACGGCGTCGAATCCGACGAGCCCGCCTTCAAAGACTTACTGGTTTAACGCTTAAGACCCCATTAATTTTTGCCTCCCATCACCTCAGCTAACCACTTATCGTCATGATTTGGAATAACTTCCTACTCGCACTCTCCAAATACGCAGATTTCAAGACCCGTAGTCGCCGGGCGGAATTTTGGGGATTTACCCTCATTTCACTCCTCATTTCTGCCGCCGCCAGCATCTGGGACAATGCTATTTTCGACAGTGAAGTTTTTGGGAGCCTGGTAGACATCGTCTTTTTTATTCCTTCCATCGCCGTCGGTGCCCGCCGGCTGCACGATACGGGCCGCAGTGGCTGGTGGCAGTTACTGGCACTGACCGGAATCGGCTTGATCCCCCTGTTTTACTGGTACGCCAAAGACGGGGAAGTTCACAACAATAAGTGGGGAGCCAGTCCGAAGTACGGCGCCAGCGATATTGAGCGGGAAATCCCGATCGAAGAAGATCAGATTGTCTAGTTAATCCCGCCAGACAAAAGGAAATAACACCAACCCAACGGCCAGCGCCAGCAGGTCAATTGCTACCCCGAGTAGTAAATATTGCTCTTCTTGTCCGGAGGTCAGGCCCACGGCGTGACCTCCGGCATTTACCAGAAGGTACAGCAGGGGCACCACCAGCGGGAAGCTGAGAATGGCCATCAACGTACTGCTGCCTCCGGCCCGGGCGGCCAGGGCCGCCACGAACGTCAGGATGGCACTCAGGCCGAAGGACCCCAGTAATACCGCGATCAGAAAATACCCGGTTTCTGAGACGAAGTTTGTCCGGGCGAAGAAATTCATCAGGCCCCAGGCCAGGAGGCTGATGACAAAGATCACGAGGGTATTGTAAAGAAACTTACTCACCAGCAGGGCTTCTGGTGCCGCCAGGGTGTAGTAGTAATAATGCCGTCGCCCTCCTTCTCGCAGAAAGCTTCTGCTGCCGGCCACGGTTGCGCCGAAGAACAACACTACCCAGTAGAGTGCGTTATAGGTCATAGCACTGAATTCCCGGACCGCGAAGTACACCAGCACCGTGGTAGCAATCACGTAAAGCAGGATGCTACCCAGTGCGTAGCGGTTTTGCCATTCAGCACGAATTTCCCAGCGAAGTAAATGAAGGATCTGTTGGGGAACGGTCATGCTGCAAAGGTAATCGCTCTGGTCGATAGCATTCATCCGCCGCCGGAATGTATCTTGTGCCTTGATCCCTAGTTTATCGTTTTTATGCCCCTCGTAAAAACCCTTGTTTTTTTAGGCCTGATGATCGCGTCCATGCCACTTTCGGCGGATCACCTTCGCGTTGCCGCACAACGCGGGGATGGCATCTATTCCTTATTGCGGCGATATGCCCTGTTGAATTACGGATGCAACCTCGAAGAGTTTTATCGGCTGAACCAGCTCCGGAAAAACGCCAACCTGCTGGTTGGCCGGGAGTATAAGCTGCCGATCGAGGTGTATACCTACAACGGGAAATCCATCCGTACGACCACGGAAAACGAAGACTATACCCGCGCGCTGGCCATCCAGCACTACAATGAAGGCCTGCTGGAGGCGGGGGTTCGCCAGAAAGACTTCCGGGAGGATAAGGTGCTGTACGTTCCCTTCCACATCGATAACTGTATCGAGGACGCCGTAAAGGCGGCGCCCCGGGAGATTACGGATCAGGGAGAAATTACCCGCAGTGTCGCCCGGACGGACTCGCTGTTGGTCGCTCCCGAGCAGGTGACCACCAGCGCCTACCGGACCTTCGGTATTTTTGGCCCCGATAAGGCCTTCGTGCCCAAGTTGGACGATAAGCTGGCCGGCAGGATTTTTTACATCGTTTCCGGGCACGGTGGCCCGGACCCGGGCGCCATCGGCCGCCGGGCGGGCCATTACCTGCACGAAGACGAATACGCTTACGATGTGGCCCTCCGCCTCACCAGAAATATTCTCGCCCATGGCGGGACGCCCTACATGATCGTCCGGGATAACGACGGCATTCGGGATGATGAGTACCTGAAGGGCGATAAGGACGAAACCGTATGGGGAGGGGCGAAAATCCCGGTCGGTCAGAAAAACCGACTCACGCAGCGGAGTGAAATCATCAATGCCCTCTACGAGGAGAATCTGGCCAAGGGAATTACGGACCAGACGATGGTGGCCATCCACGTCGATAGTCGTGCCAAGGGTAAGCGAATCGACTTGTTCTTTTACCACTACGAAGGTGATCTGCTGGGGGCCAAACAGGCCGAGATCATGCACCAGACCATCCGCAATAAATACGACAAGCACCAGCGGGGTAGGGGATATACCGGAACCCTTAAGTCGCGGGATCTCCATATGCTACGGGAAACCAAACCCAGTGGGGTTTACGTGGAGCTGGCCAACATTACCAATCCGGT
This sequence comes from Lewinella sp. W8, assembly GCF_004375085.3. Classification (GTDB taxonomy): domain Bacteria; phylum Bacteroidota; class Bacteroidia; order Chitinophagales; family Saprospiraceae; genus Neolewinella. The sequence continues at coordinate 219,158 of NZ_SNAQ03000008.1, read as the reverse complement.
AGATCAATTACGGATCGTCTCTCCCCGGAACCGTCAATTACTGGCCGACTGGTTGGCCGAAGGGCTCATCCGCCGGTAAGGTGTTTTCCGGGGATAACGAAACAATAAGATTTTCTTAGGTACCTTTTACCCTCACCACCGGCGTTATTACGCACAAAGTTCCCGACATGAAGAAATGGATCGCCTCCCCGCTTATCGTGCTTTTTTTGAGTGTAGGCCTTTCCGCCCAGGATGTATTCCCCACGCCCGAATTGCTGGACGTTAAGCGGGCCCCCGCTTCGCTGGCAACATACGTCAACAACGGAAAGCCTACCGTGGTGGCCATCTGGGCCACCTGGTGCTTTCCCTGCCATAAAGAACTGGATGAAATGAAACCTTACCTCGGTAAGTGGGAGATGGAATATGGAGCGGACTTCGTGGCGGTGAGTGTGGATCAGCCACGGTACTTTCGGCAAATTCAGCCCCTGGTGAAACGGAAAGGCTGGGCCTATAACGTACTGGTGGATCAACGGGGGCAGCTACAACAGCAACTGGGCTTTTCCAGCATCCCGCAATTGTATGTCCTTGACCAAAACGGCGCGATCATCAAATCCTTCAGTGGCTATCAGGAGGGCCGGGAAAAGCAGGTTGACCGATTGCTACAGCGCCTGTCGAGTAAAAAATAAGGAAAGTGCCCGGCGATCTCCGATGGAAGTCCCCGAACGGGGGGCACACACGCAGATGGCCAGGCACTCCCTGAATTAAACGTCTACCTCGAAGGTGATCTTTACGTTCACGCGGTACTTGTCCACCTTACCGTCCTTTACGGTGACGGACTGCTCATTGACGTAAGCAGAGCGGATGTGACGGACGCTTTTGGAGGTTTCTTCCACCGCGTTTGCGATGGCTTCTTCGTAACTTTTAGCGCTCTCGCTGAGTACTTCGATGACTTTAAGCACTTTGGCCATAATGTAGGATGTTTGGTGATTATGGAATCCCGTAATCGGGTTGATTTACTGACGAAAGATACCCATAAACAGCAGCTCATTCCCCCGGGGTTCACCTACTTCAATTCGCAGGTCATAGACTTCCCCGGACTGGGCGTTGTATTCCAGGAGCGGGTAGGCATCGGGAGACTCATCGGCCGCTACAATTCGTCTTTGGGCATCCGCTAAATATAAGTCGATTTTATTGGAAACGCCACTTCCCGTCGCCGCAAAGAACCGACGACCATCCCCCAGCTTGAGTCCCCGCAGGCTTAGGCCCGCCTCATTGGTCAGCAGATATCCGAAAACGCACCATTGGTTTTCTCCGCCTTGCCACTGAAGCCTGGGGTGAACGGACTTGATACCACTGGCGGCCCCAAAAAATTGCTGGTTGAGCCTACGGTAATCAAACTCCATAATGGGGGCACCTCCACCGCGCAGCATACTCAACGCAAGGAAACCTGTGGGGCTTTGGCTGCTGACCAAATGCAGTTGCAGTTGATAAACACCATCCCTGATCGGCCGAAAATTAATGATGGGACTATTATCCGGTTCCTGATCCGAGGCGACCAGGACACCGTTTTCATCCCGCAAAAAGAAATCTACGTCGCGACCGTCCTGATCCGACGCTCCAAGGAAGCTGTAGTTATAGTTAGCCTGGAGCTGCACGTTGATGGCAACACTCTCACCGGTGCGCACCCGCGCACCCGCCAGACACAGTCCCGGTCGCCATTCCATCCCAGAGATGGCTACCATCAAATTGCCCTTTTCAAAGACGGTATTCAAACTGTACTGCAGGGCCTCGGTTTCGGGCCAGTAGCTTTGCCCTTCGGCAACGGAGGTGCCACTGGAGGTAAATGACTGGCCAGCTGCAGTATTTACCGTCGCCGTAAGTAGACCAAAAAGAATCAGGCCCGTAAAAATCTGCCGCATGTCACAAAGGTAAGTTTGTCGGGGTGCTTAACGGATGGCAAATACTACCGCTTCGCGGAGAAGCAATTAAGGGTCGGGACTGCCTACCAAATATTCCGTTCTGCTACCCCAAAGAAGAAAGGATTTCCCTGGCGGTCCGTTCACCGGCCCCGGCACTCTTTTTGCTGGCCTCAGTCTGGGCGCGGGAGGCCTGCTCCCGCTGGGAAGTGATCAGTAAATTCTCCAACACCTCCCGCAACTCTTCCGCACTCGCCAGGCTGAAGGCCCCGCCCTGGCGAATGGCGGCAGCGGCCTCGGGGAATTTATGGTGCTTGGGGCCCATGATGACCGGCAGGCCATAGGCCTGGGGTTCCAGGGTATTGTGGAGGCCGGTTCGGAAGGCCCCACCAACGTAAGCCAGTTGCGCGAAGCGGTAGGAACGACTGAGGATGCCAATGGTGTCCAGGATCAGGACCTCAGCGGCCGCGGCTTCTTCCGGGGAGGTTTGTGTGTACCGAACGGCCGAAAAAGCATTGGTCCATTCGTTGATCTCCCGTTCGTGTAACTGATGTGGGGCCAGCACCAACCTGATCCTACCCCGGAAATGGGGCCAGGCGCTCTTCCAGGCACTTACGTCTTCCGGCCAAACGGAACCCGCCATTACGGTGAGTTGATGTTCCGTGAAAGCCTTCAGAATGGGGTCGGAAAAGGGAGTGCCCGCTAACTGCAGCGTACGATCCATCCGGGGGTCTCCGGCGACGGTAATTTTCTTCGGGGGGTATCCCGCAGATTGGAGAAGGTTCCGGTCCTTATCGGTCTGTACGAACAGGTGGGAAAAATGGTCGAGCATACGCAGCCACCACTTACCCCACGGTCGGAAGAAGGGTTGTTGGGGTCGAAAGCTTCCCGCCACTAAAAAGAGTGGTACGTTGGCTTCCCGGATGGCCCGGAGGTGATCGTACCAGAATTCGTATTTGACGAAAATGGCGGCGTCCGGTTGCAGCGCCTTTATCCACCGTTTTGCGGACCGTCGGCCATCTCTGGGGAGGTAGAGAACTTCATCGGCCAGGCCGGAGGCTCCGTGGCGTTCGAAGCCGCTGGGACTGAAAAAAGTGAGCACGTACCGCCAGTGCGGCCGCTGGTCCCGGAGGGCCCGAAAAACGGGGCGGCCCTGCTCCCATTCGCCCAAACTGGCGCAATGCATCCAGACTACCCGGGAATCGGACTCGGCTCCTGCGGGGCTACCTTGGCTTCCTGCGCTCCGTCGCCCCCCTGAAGCTTCAATTTCTTCCAGCCATTTATCGGTAGCTACCCGCCCGGCCATCCATTTCCTGGCTTGTTCGACGCCCAAAAGGGCGGCCATGCTGATCAGCGTATGGTAGGCACGAACGCCCAGTCGGTACAGGAAAGTCATCGGGTAGCCTTAGTAAAAAATCTCGCGGCCCTCCCCGAAATAGAAGGGAATGACGAGCCCGGCGCGCAGCCCCAGGACGATGTCCGTTCGGCCATCGGCACTCGGTGGGCCGCCCAGGGGGATATCGAAGCTGCGTTGAGCGCTGGTGAACCCGACCGTGGCGTCGGCACCGATGTAGAAATTCAGGCGCCGATCGAAGGCCAGTTGCTGGTAGCCGATGAACTGGTGGAGCGCGAAGCCGCCCGTCAGGCGGTCGTAGCCGGGGAGTAACTCCTCACTGAGCTGCGGTACGGACTGTACGGGATCGTCCTGTACGCTGATCCGGTGGAAGAAATAACCGAAGGCCGTGTTGAGGTGGATCCCCGCCCGTTGGTTGTTGCCGATCCGGAGGGTGTACCCCAGATTAGGGCCGATAAAGAGCTGCCGTTGCCGGAGTTGGATGTCGGCCGGCTCCCGTTGATTACCGATCAAAAAACCGTCGTTGGTGCGTAGGCCGAGTAAGACATCCTCCTTAACGTCGGAGCCAAAGCCAAACAGCACCCGGAAACCAAATTGAAGATTCGAGTTGGCGGGCAGATAAGCCAGTCCACCATCGATGGCGAAACCACTGCCAAAACGTTCCGAAAGGTCGCCGGCAGAAATCATCGGACCGTAGCCCGCGTAAATCATCACGGCCCGATCCAGGTTGCGTGCTCCAGCCAGGCCCTGGGCGCGAGCGCAGGATGCCGGGTAAAGCAGCATAAGGAGCAAGCCGAGCAAAAGACCGGACTTCAATTTGCCAAAGGGGATGTATCTCTCCATGCCGCAAAGGTAAGTGGAGAAATGATGTTTGACGTTTGAAGTCGGAGAATTGATGTCTGCCGTCAGAGGAATGACGTTTTTGGGATGGGGCGGTATTCAGCCTTCAGCCTTAAACCTTAAACCTCAGGCCTAAATCCTAGCCTCCCTATCCCAGGATTTTTTCCTTTTGCTTCTGAAATTCGGCTTCGGTCAGGATGCCGGCATCATGCAGTTCTTTGAGGCGGGTGATTTGCTCCAGCAGATCGGGGCCGGCGGGCGGAGTGTCCGCTTCGGCGGGTGAGGCGTCCTGAATGGGGATGGACTTCGGCGCTGGTTTCGGTCCGGGGGTGAGGTGATGACGGGGAGGTGGGTTTTCGAAGTCCTCCAGCACTTCCTCGGGTTGCTCCCGTTGGGCTTTCTCCTGCACTTCCGTGATTTCCACCAGATTGAGCCGGCGATAATTATTGGCCCGGAACTGCCGGTAGGAAGAGTGGTTACGGAGTGCCTTGAGGGCGGGGTGTTTCTCAATCCGCTCTGGTTTGGGCAAACCGAAGGTGATGGACATTTCCAGGTGCCGCAGGGTATCGGCGTACTGTCCGAGCTGGGCGTAACTACAGGCGAGGTTGAAGTGTACTCCGGGGTCCGTAGGGTCCACCTCCATGCCTTCCAGAAAGGCCTCGATGGCCAGATCATAATCTCCGCTGCGGTAATACCGTACGCCCTCGGCCTTCAGGGACTTAGTACCCCGCTGGCTGGGACCGGCGATACCCAGGGGTTGTTCTCCCTCCAGGAGGGCGTCCTTATCGTACTTTTCCTGCCACTTTCTTTTGGGAGTAGCCCAGAAAACCAGGGCCGTGATCATGGGCGCCAGAACGATGCCGGCCATCATGAACGGGAAGGGGCCATCACCGTTGGTTTCGGCGTTGAGGAAAACCAGGGCCCAGAAGCCGGCGAACTGTAAGGCTCCCCGCCACCACTGCCCGAGGTAGAAGCGGTGAACACCAAAAATGCCCAGAAAAAAGGCAAAAAAACCGGCCAGGTTCTTATTCAGCATAGCGAAACGAAGATAGCAACTTTACAAGAGAACGATCTTGGGAAGAAGGATTATGTACACTAGATACGGTTATCCTTTCATTTGGATGCACCGCACTGGAAATATGGCGGGATAAAATCGACGGAAGGCCCATTATGGCCCACTGGCGGGGAATTTAGTGGTGACGAGCGGGGTGACCCTAGCGTGGGGCAGTCAAGTAAAGTCCGTGCTGACCGGGAAAAGTGGCGGTTGGCGAGTGTCGGAAACACGGTGTTTTGTCAAGGAGTTGCCAAGAGGGGGGATTGACCGGAAAAATTGTGGAGTTTGTCGTTTCTTGATGGTAGAAATCCGTCAGGCTCAGATTTGGGGGTGATCCGCACTATCTTTTGCCACGGAGAGGTATCGCGTAACTAAATCCCTCCGCTGCTCACCCCTAAATTGAAGCTTGACCGACCACTAGACCTCCCGAGCATGCGTATACTATTGTGTCTGGTTTGCGGGCTGATGATCAATGGTCTGTTTGGACAATCGAGTGAAGGAACCGATTTCTGGTTTACCTTCCTCCAGCATCGCGATGCGATGCAGGCCCGGATGGTGGCCATGGTGTCGGCCCGGGAGGCGACCACCGGAACCCTTTCCGTACCCGGGCTGGGATTCAGCGAGGATTTTACGCTCGCGGCTAATTCGGTGGCGCTGATCAATTTGCCGCCCGGAGCGGAGTCTATCGGTTCGGAAGTCGTTACCCGGAATGCGGCCCACTTAACGTCCAGCGGGACGGTCAGCCTCTACATTCATCAGTATTTCGGTTTGCGGTCGGAGGCCAGTATCGTGCTGCCCTCCCCGGCCCTGGGCCGGGATTACTACCTGATGACCTACGTCGGGTACCAGGATGGTGACCGGATCTTTCCCTCGGAATTTGCCGTCGTGGCCCGCGAGGACGACACCCGCATTGAGATCATCAACGCCACGGCGGACACCGAAAACGGGCATCGGTCCGGCAGTAGCTGGACGGTCACCCTCAACCGGGGAGAAGTCTATCAGGTGCGCGCCCAGAAGGCGCAGGGGGATTTCACGGGGACCAGGATACGGGGCGACAAGCCCTTTGCTCTTTTCGGCGGCAATGCCTGGACCCAGGTCCCCGGCACCTGCGGTTATCGCGATAATTTGCTCGAACAGATGTACCCGATGGAAAGTTGGGGGACCGAAGTCGCCGCAGTACCCAGTGCGCAGGTCAACGGTAATCTCTACCGCATCCTGGCCGGGACGGACGGAACGGTAATCCGGATTGACGGGCGTTTCCCCCGCGCCTACTGGCTGGACGCCGGGGAGTTCGCGGAGTTTGAATACTCGGACGGATTCATCGCAACAAGCAACTATCCGATCCTCGTAGCGCAATTCAACAAGGGAACACAATGCTCCGCCCATGACCTGGGTGACCCCTCGATGGTCCTCCTAAACAGCGTCCGGCAAACGCTGGACACCATTACGGTCTACAACAGCGGCTTCGAGGCCATCACGGAAAATTACATTAACGTAATTCTGCAGGCGGGAGATGAACTGAATACCCGCATCGACGGTCGGGACTTGCCCGGCCCCTTCACGGCCCTGGGGGCCGAGGGGCGCTTTGTCTACACCCAATTGCGGGTGGAGGAGGGGAGTCATACCATTACCTCTTCCGGCTGCGGGACCATCGTTACGGCCTACGGCTACGGTTTTGCGGAAAGCTACGCCTACGGGGGTGGTGCGGCCTTCCGGCCCATCAACGCCAACCCCATCGTGGAGGGCGGGTGCCTGAACGACACCATCTTCTTCGATACGGGGCTGGACACCAGTCGCTTCGAACTGCAGTGGACTTTCCACGACGGAACCGTCTCGGAACATTCCCGGGTCTCCCGGATTTATGACACTCTGGGAAGTTATCCCGTGGAGCTGATTGTCCACGATCTGTGTCTGGACCGCCGGGATACCAGTACCCAGGACCTACAGATTACGCTGCGGCAGGCCATTTCTACCACGCCGGACCTCAGCCTGTGTCCGGGGGAAGTGGCTAATCTGTCGGCTACGGATCTTCCCGGTGCCCGCTACCGTTGGTCGGGCCCCCGTGGTTTCGTGGCCGAGACGCAATCGTTGGCCATCACGAATATTTCGGATCATAATGCCGGAACCTACGCGGCCGTCGGCATCGTGAGTGGCTGCGCCACTTTTCCCGCGGAGGTCAAGCTGGACGTCCATCCCGTGCCGGAAATAAGCTTTTCCAGTGACACCGTCTTCTGCCCCCGCGAAGATGCGTTGATGACCCTCGACCCCGAACCGGCATTCGCGGAGTATCGGTGGTCCGATGGGAATACCGGAAGTCAGCTCGTGGTGACTGAAGGGGGCACCTACGGACTTACGGCCACCGACGGAAATGGCTGCGAGGCGGAGGGGGAAGTAACAATTTCGGCGTTCTGTCCCACGGCGGTATACGTCCCGACGGCCTTCAGTCCAAACGGGGATGGCATCAATGACGCGTTTGAAGTATATGCCTACGATGCGGCCTTTCTGGAGCTGCGCATCTTCGACCGCTGGGGCAAGCTGGTCTTCGAAGGGCAAGGCTCCTCCATGAGCTGGGACGGCCTGGATCGGAGCGGCCCATACGCTCCCGGTTATTACGTCTACACCCTCGAAGTACACGGTGAGCGGGACAACGGAATACCCTTTCAGGAAGTCCGTTCCGGACAGCTGCTGCTGGTACGTTAAGGTCATGATAAAGATGCGTATGCCGTGCATTATTCTTCGGCCCGCACGGCGTTATCCCGCTATATTTGGTGGCCGGAATCCGTATGGATTTCCGGACCATCAGCCGGACGATGGAAACGGCGAAATAGCTACCGCCGGATTCCTCTTCCTGCAACCTTAATCAACCATAAAACCTGTTGACATGCGTAATCTATTATTCCTCTTTCTCTTCGGAGGTGTTTTTTTCCTGATGGGCTGTGGCCCCAAAATTTATGAGGCTCCCGGTGTGGAGGCCATGGCCGCCAGCCATAGTGTGGTGGCCATTATTCCACCTACGGTCACCATTCAGGGAAGGAAGAAGGATGATCCCGACGCCCTGCTGCTGGCCGCTGAGCAAGATACCTACACCTTTCAGCGGGAAATTTTCAGCTGGATGATGCGCCGAAAGCAACAGGGACGCATCCGGGGAGTGGAGTTCCTGGACGTTGAAAGCACGAACGCAAAACTGGAGCGGGCCGGCTATACGCTAAATTCCCGGATCCTGACGCCGCAGGAGATGGCGGAGGCGCTGAACGTTGATGCCGTCATTACTTCCCAGTTCAATACGACCAAGCCGATGTCTGAAGGGGCCGCCGTAGCCCTGGGTGCCCTCTTCGGGGTATGGGGCAACACCAAAGAAACGAGTGTGAATATGTCGATCCACGATGCGGAAAATGGATTGATCTGGAATTATGACTGGATCGCTGGGGCCACCTTTGCTTCCCCGGAAACGTTGGTAGACGCGCTGATGCGGAACGCCAGTCGCAGAAACCCCTACATCATTCGGTAGGGAAGCATTGACCGCGGTCAGGAATGACGAAGGGATGGTCAAATGATTGAGCGGGACTACCTACCTTGCCAGCATTCGATCATCCTTAATACATTCGTTTTGCTGATTGATTACCGGGACGCCCTTCGGTTGGTTGCCGAGCAGTCCTTTACCCGCAACGAGGAGTTGGTTCCCCTTCCCGCGGCCGCGGGCCGCGTGTTGAGCCAGCCGGTACGGGCCGACCGTCCTCAGCCGCCCTTCAACCGGGTGGCCATGGACGGAATCGCGATAAACTATGCGGCATACGCCGCCGGACAACGTGATTTCCCCATCGCCAGATTACAGGCCGCCGGACAGCCACCGCTGCCCCTGACCAATCCGAAGCAGTGCGTGGAAATTATGACGGGAGCAGCCCTTCCCGGGGGATGTACGACCGTCATCCGCTACGAGGACCTGGAGCGCAGGGGCGATGCTTTCCGCCTACCCGAGGGGGTGGAAGACGGAAAGAGTATTCACTTTGCCGGCGCCGACGTTGCCGAGGGGGATTTACTCCTGCCTGCCGGCAGTACCGTCGACGTGGCCGCCACGGGTATGCTGGCTACTTGCGGGTACGCTGAGGTGCCCGTGGTGCAATTGCCCCGTACGGCCGTCATTTCCACGGGCAATGAGCTGGTTCCCGTAGACGCCACCCCCGCGCCCCACCAGATTCGGCGATCCAATGTTTTCCAACTCGTACAGTTGTTGCGCACCGCGGGCATCGAAGCGGAACACCTGCACCTGGAGGATGATCGCGAAGCCCTACACCGGGTACTGGGGGAAATCCTGGCCGGGTACGAGTTGGTGATCCTGAGTGGAGGAGTCTCGAAGGGGAAGCTCGATTTTGTGCCGGAAATCCTGTCGGCCCTGGGGGTGCGTACGCTGTTTCACGGTGTGGCCCAGCGCCCCGGGAAGCCCATTTGGGTGGGAAGAACGGATACCACCATGGTTTTCGGATTGCCGGGCAATCCGGTCTCCAGCGTGGCCTGTTGCCAGGTGTACGTCGGGGAGCATTTGCGGCACCGACTGGGACTGCCACCCCGCCAGTATCAGTACGTAGAGCTGGCCACCGACATTCCCTTCAAACCGGACCTTACGCACTTTGACCGGGTGCTGATCCGTCAGCAGCCGGAGGCCGGAACCCTCCTGGCCCATTCGGTGAAGAATGCGGGGTCCGGAGATGCCGCGAGCCTTCTGCGGGCCAACGGGCTGGTGATTTTGCCCCGCGGCAAAGACCTTTTTCGGGCGGGAGAGGTTTACCCATGTATACCCCTTAATCGCTTGTTATGATGCCCCATCAAAAACACCCGAAAGTGAGTCGGCCGGTGCTTGGCCATTACGGCCGGACGGAATTCGCCTTCGTCGGAAGTACCTGCGCCCGCATGGAGGACGTGATGGAGCACGTCATCCGCGAACTGGCCGATGCCTACCGGGGAGTGCTGGTGACGGGAGACCACGGAACGAAGGATTGGGCGTCCCTGCAGCAGTTTGGCAAGAAACAAATATTCGCCCCCTCCGCATTCTGGAATGACTACGATGATAAATTGCTCGGCCGGGAGTCCGATTTCGTACTGGTGAATGGCAATCACTATCCCGCTGCGCGTCAGATCGTGTTCGTCGACCCCAACAAGGCTGGGACGCTGGAGCGCCGCCGGGAGCAGCTAACGGACGTGGCCGCGATTGTGATGTGCCCCGGTGCCGATGATTTGCCGGGCTGGTTGAAAGAGCATTTGGGCGACGGCGCGCCGGTGCCATGTCCTCTGGAAAGGAGCAAAGCGGACCTCACCGAACTGATCAAGTCGGCGGTTGAAGCCCGTATCCCCCCAATTCAGGCCCTCATTCTGGCGGGGGGTAAAAGCCAGCGGATGGGAGAAGACAAGCGGTTTCTGACCTATCGGTCCGGACTGACCGAACTGGAACGCATGGTATCCTTATGCCGCGATGAACTCGGTCTTACTACCCACCTTTCCGTCAGTAATGCCGACGACGCTCCGCTGCCCGGAGTGCCAACCCTTGCCGACCGCTTTTTGGGGCTCGGGCCACTGGGGGCCATTTGTTCGGCTTTCCTACGGGAACCCGACGTGGCCTGGTTGGTCCTTCCGTGTGACCTTCCGCTCCTGGAAGCGGACACCCTGCGGCAGCTGATTGCGGCCCGCGCGGTGGATAAGGTGGCCACAGCCGTGAAGGGAAGCAGTAAGCCCTTCCCGGAACCCCTGGTGACCATCTACGAGCCCCGGGCCTACCCCCGTCTATTGTCCTTCCTGGGACTGGGATATTCGTGCCCGCGAAAAATGTTGATCAACAGCGAGGTGGCTCATTTCAAAATCGCGGACGAGACCCCCATCCGGAACGCCAATACCCCCGAGGAGCGCCTGGCCATTGAGCGCCTGCTAAAGTAAGGTGGCTGACGTTCTCCGGTTAATGGCTCTCTGCCACCGGTAAATCAGTCCGACTGGCATGAACAAAGTCAGGCCAGTACTATTGCTAAGAATTTATCAGACTGGTCATTGGGCTCCGCCCACTCATGACTTATCATCTGAGATCCCTTTTACGCCGGTCTTCCACCAGGAAGGCCGGCTTTCCCCCGATCCATATTGGCCGTAGGGTTGTCACTGATCCAGGATGGATCGTAGGGCCCCATTCACCAACTGGGGTTGGTCGAGGGGCATGTAGTGGCCGCAGGGCCGCAGTATATGTACGTCAAGATCGGGAGCTTCCTCCCGGAACCTGAGCATATGCCGGCCGCAGAGTGGATCCCCCGGGGCGATAATCAGGTGTTTGCTGACGGGAATCCCCCGTAGGGTATCGCTCAGGTTGCGGAGTTCTGCCGCCCGGCCCCGCTCCATGGGAGCGGCGATCATCCGTAGCGTAAAATTCGTTGAGGTACTCCGCCAGGAAGCTACAATGGTGCCGATCCGGGACCATAAGCCGCTCCGCCAGTTGCGGGTGTTGGTCAGCATGATGGTCCGTAAGCCCAGGTCGCTGGCGAAAACGTGTCGTAGCCCCGGCAGTTTGAACAGTACTTCACTTATCCGATCCAGGGGAGTGTGTAGGGTGTACAGTACGGTATTCAGGAGGATGAGGTGCCGGAGCCGCTGGGGGTGTTTGGCTGCCCACAGGATGGCGGGAGGTCCGCCAATATCGTGTCCCACCAGCGTAAATTGTTCTTCCGGTCCGAGCAGTTGCGCAATGACCTGATCGAGCACCCGTGCCATGGAGGAGAATGAGTAGTCGAAACCATCGGGTTTGTCCGAACGTCCGAATCCGATCCAGTCGATCGCCACCACCCGGTGGGTGCTCTTCAGGGCGTCCATATGGGCTTCCCAAAGTAGGGAATTGGTGGGCCAACCATGGAGGAATAATACGCAGTCGCCCCGACCGGCCTCCCGGTATGCGATACGGTAACCCTGTACGTGAAGAAATTTAATCATGCTTGTTCGATCATCGGCGGCTTTTGCGGTCAGTGGCAATTGCGTTACCGGCTGGGATTATCTTCTTTCTCCGGGGGTTCCGGGAGGCCGAAGGCGACGTAGGCGTCTCCGGCCAGGGTGTTCAATTTGCCACCACCGCAGGCGATGACGATGTATTGTTTGCCCCGGTATTCGTAGATGGAGGGAGTGGCGAATCCGGCCGCAGGTAGATCAGTTTCCCACAGCAGTTCTCCCGTTCGTTTATGGAAGGCCCGAAACTTAGCGTCGGAGGTGGCGGCGATGAAAACCAACCCTCCCGCGCTGACTACCGGGCCACCGTAATTCTCGGTGCCCGTTGCCGGAATGCCCCGGGCTTTATAGTCGGGGTATTCCCCTAAGGGAACCTGCCAGCGGTGTTCTCCGCTGTTCAGGTCGATGGCCGTCAGGGTGCCCCAGGGCGGGCTGATGGCGGGTTTGCCGTCGGGTGCCAGAAATTTGGTGTAACCCCGGAGCTTGTAGGAAACGTAGTAAGGGTCTTCTTCCGGGCTGAGGGGACGAATGCTGAATTCCTTTTTCCCTTCCTCTTCCAGGTTAAGGACAAAGGCCGCGATTGCGGAGGTTTCCTCCTCCTTAAGGTGCCCGAAGGCGGGCATCATTCTCCTTCCGGATTGCAGCAGGGTGCCGAAGCTTTCCCGGTCGTACCGTTCCCCGATGTTGACCAGAGTAGGGTTGTTGCCGGTACCCGCCCGGTCGGTACCGTGGCAGCTCTGGCAATACTTGCCGTAGAGGCGTTCGCCGGCCTGGGCCCAGTTCTCCTCATCGGGAACGGACCACTCATTTTTGCGCATCTCGATGTACCACGCCATATTGTTGGCGTTCACGTAGAGCATGCCCGTGGCGGGATCGTAGGCGGGGCCTCCCCATTCAGCACCTCCGTCAAAGCCGGGAAGCAGGACCATCGGCTGCTCATTGGGGGGCAAATAGGGGCTGCCCATCCGGGCACGTTCCATGTCGGCCAGAACCTTGGCGCGATCCTCTTCACTCAGGTAGGGGTTGATGTCTTCCTTGCTAATGCTCTGCCGGGCGAAGGGCTTGGGCAGGGTAGGGATGGGCTGAGTCGGCGAAGGAATTTCACCCGGGAGGGCACCTTCCTGGGGCACGGGTACTTCCTCAATGGGGAAAACTGGTTCCCCGGTTTCGCGCTCAAAAACGAACAGTTGCCCGTTTTTGGTGGCCTGCACGACGGCATCAACCGATTTCCCTTCGCGGTTCAGGGTGACGAGTACGGGGGGAGTGGGGTGGTCCTTATCCCAAAGGTCATGGTGAATGGTCTGGAAGTGCCACTTACGCTCCCCGGTGCGGGCATCCAGGGCCAGTACGCAGTTGGCAAAAAGATTGTTCCCCGGGCGGTTGGCACCGTAAAAGTCGTAGGCCGCCGACCCCGTACCACAAAAGATAATTCCCCGTTCCTGATCCATGCTGAACCCGCTCCAGACGTTGGCGCCTCCGGTATACTGCCAGGCCGCCTTGTTCCCCCAAGTGTTGTAACCTTCGTCCATCGGGCCCGGAATGGTCCGGAATATCCACCGTTGTTCTCCGCTGCGTACGTCATAGGCGCGAAGGTGCCCCGGCGCACTGGGGAGGGATTCATCCACCCGGGTCCCCATGACGAGCAGGTCTTCAAAAACGATGCCCGGAGAGGTGGAAACGACAAAGTGATCATCGACGTTCCGGCCGAGCCCATGGTGTAGGTCGATGAATCCGTCCGACCCGAAAGCTTCAATCTTCCGGCCGGTGGAGGCATCGACGGCGTACGTTCGCGAACCCGCCGTGAAGAAAATGCGCGTATGGCCCAGGCTATCCGTCCAGCTGGCCACCCCACGGCTGTTGATCATGATGTGTTTGTAGACGCTACCGTTGGCGTCGAGACTTCCGTCCTGCGGATTAAACACCCAGGCCTCCGCTCCCGTTACGGCGTTGACCGCGAACAGGTTCATCTGTGGACTTACACCGATCAACAGATCGCCCACCACAATGGGGTTGCATTGAATTTGACTGTGGTTAGCCGTGTCGGCATCCCCCGTATGGTAGACCCACACGGGCTCCAGGAGCGCCACGTTGCTGGTGTCGATCTCCGTCAGGGAAGTGTAGTGGCGGAAGCCCGGGTCACCCCCGTAGTGTGACCACGTAGTGAATGCGTGGTCTTCTTCGGTGGCACCCTCTTCGGTGGACTGGCAGCCAATAAGGAGGAGGAAAAGCAACGGGGATACGAGACGCATGACAAATCTTTGGGTGAAGAAAGGGGTGAAGTCCAAATGCCGAAGTCGGGGGCAATCTGCTTGGTGGTGTGGGTTTTCGCCGTCGGGTCTACACCACTAGACGCCGCCACGGCGGCGGGGCCCCGTATGCTCTCGATTTGCGCGGAACGGTTATTTTGCGGGTGTCGATCCCGTATCCACGGTGATCCAGGCGGACAAAGGGCTGGACGAAATGAACAAGCGTTTTCCCCACGAAATACTGAAATTGGCCCACCGAACAACTTCGATTAAGCCACATTAGGGATACCCCGAACCATCCTCGCCATGATCAAAGAGTTTCAGCGTCTTCCCCTATTCGGTAAGCCCACCTTTGAGAAAGCCATTCTCAAACCTCCCTTTCGGATCATCGGAGACTTTCCCGACGAGGCTTGCTTTATTTACATCGTGCGGGGCGACACCATCCTGTACGGCCCACAGGAAAAGGTAGCCACTAAATCCGGGGAAGGTATCGTGATGCAGTGTGGAACTTACCTGAACGAATACGTCAAGGAGGAGGGGGTAGAGCACGCCGAAGCCATCGCCGTGCATCTTTACCCCGACGTCCTGCGGATGCTCTACGACAAGGAACTTCCCGGTTTTCTGGACGAGGTGGAAAACGTGGAGCCGATTCCTTTCCGGCAATACCGGGCCACCCAACTCATGGCCACCTACGTGGAAAGTCTGCAGTTTTACTTTGATAATCCGTCGCTGGTCAGTGACGAACTTCTCAAACTGAAATTAAAGGAACTGGTGCTGCTCCTGGCGAGGACCGATCAGGCCGACGCCATCAAGCTACTCATCCGTGGGCTGTTCAACCGCCGGGAGCTTGACCTGCGGGAGGTAGTGGAAAATAATATTTTCAACCCACTGAGTGTGGAGGAATTGGCCGCCATCTGTCACCTGAGTTTATCTTCCTTCAAGCGGCAGTTTGCCGCGCACTACGACTGCCCGCCCGCCCGCTACATCCGGAGACGAAGGCTGGAAAAGGCGGCCAGCTTGCTGCGGTCTACCGAAATGCGGATTTCCGACGTGGCCTACGATTGTTGCTTTCAGGATCTGGCCCATTTTTCCAAGACATTTCTGCGGGAATACGGGGCGGCACCCAGCCAGTACCGGGAGGAGCACCGCGACGGCCGGAGCTGAACCGAATCGGAAATTTACTGGACGAAAAGACCAAGGCTGGCGAAAAGAATACCGGCAATTTTGACCCGAACAGTTATTCATCTACTAATTCAGTCAACATGAAAGTATTCATTCGTATGTCTACACTCACCCTGCTACTGGCCTTTTTCACGGCACCTGCGCTTGCGCAAAAAGAGAAAAAAGTTCAAACTTTCACGGTCAGTCACCTCATTGCCGCGCCCGCCGATCAGGTGTGGGCGGTGGTCGGAGAAGACTACGGGGCCATCGCAAAATCTCACCCCAAGATTGTCAGCTCAAACTACGTGGACGGCACCCTGCAGGCCGGAGAAGGCGCCCAGCGGGTGTGCAATTTTAACGAGCAGGGAACCAAGTACCTCAAGGAGGTGCAGCGGGAGTACGACCCGGAGAACATGACCTTCCGCAATCAGGTATACCAGGCCGGTAAATTCCCCGTTGACCCCGAGAGAACCTTCGCCATTTACCGCGTTGAGGCGGTTGACGCCAACACCAGCCGGTTCACCTTCAAGATGACTTACCGGACGAAGCCCGCCTTCATGGGCGCACTGGCGAAGGGATCCTTCAAAAAGCTGATTGCGGATTACGCCATTGCCATTGAGCACTACGTCAATACCGGAGAGGCCGTCACGAAGGAGAACTTTCGGCAAATCAAGAAGGTCTACGCCCGCAAGAAGTAGTCCGATGGGCGGAAGGGTAACAAGCGGGGCGGTCCGGATATCCGGACCGCCCCTCGCGTTGATGATGGTCTTGGCGTACTTAGAGCTTATTTTTTTGCAGGGGTGAAGGCCATCAGGAGCTCCCAGGTTTCGGAGGTATGCAATTCTCTGGCGGCTACGGAACTGGCGAAGAATCCGTCCATGTCCCGATTGGGGTGGACCTTGAAGGCAATCGCGTCCATATCTTCGGGCATGGCCATGTTGGTCCAACTACCCCAGGCATCGACGGTGGCGAAATTCCCCGGCATACCAATTCCTCCGGGAAGCACCCTTTCCCACAACTGCCAGCCGAGCATTTTTCCATTTTCTATCCGTTGCTGGTGCATCGGCTTCCAGACTTCGTCTTCCAGGGCCGCGTACTCGGTGTAGGACGTTTCGGGAACGTTCATGTAGTTCACGGAAATGATCCGGGGGCGTTCCTGCCCTTCACCGGCAGCCATATTCCTTAGCAGGTAAACCTGCTCGTTCATCATGGTGGCGGCTTCCATATACCGACCCATGAGGGCGTCCAGGTCCTGACCGGGATAAAGTTTTTTCAGTAACTCCATCGACTTTTCCGCGGAATTCAGGCGCTCCAGGCTGGCCAGGCTGGACATCTGGAGTACCCCTCGGTAATGGCAATCGCAGTCTTCTCCGTTGGGGTAGAGCACCTGGTACAGGGCCCAGTCCGTTATCACTTTTTCCTCAATCAGCGCATCAAAGTATTTATTGGCTACTTCTTCATGAAAGTCGGTAAAGTCCCCGTTCAGGGATTTGAAGCAGGCTACGGAGGCATAGACCGTCGGGATGTCCTGACCGTATACGGTAGTGCTTCCCAGGGCCAAGATGACCACCAGGAAGGAAAGTAATCGGGTTCGTATCATAGCAGGATGGTTTGGTTTCCGAATAATTTCGGGTTTTTAAACCAAAATTCCGAATGATAATTGTCAATTAGGCGTTTATGCCCGTTTTAAAAGGGTATTTTGTTAATTTTTTAGATTAAAATACTGATTTTTAATCCATAGGCGTGTTTTTATTCGGCAAAATTTCTCGGGCAAACTACTGGGTGAGGCCTCCGGGGAGGCTGGAGGAGGGGAGTGACCAGAACGGTTCGTTTACCGGACATTTATGGGCAGGGTCAGCTCCAGGCGGGTACCCGGTGCAATGATGGCATTGAGCACCCGGAAGCGGAGTTCAAATTCGGGGATTTGCTCTCCGGTCATTACCGAAAAGGTAGTGGTGGCGTTGGGGTGTAATCGGATGAGTCCTAGATCACTTTGCAGGGAGTAACCGCTGACGTTATCGAGTAAATACTCGGCGTCGCTATCGTTGTGAATGCTGATTTCAATGACGGCGGAAGGACCGATGTAGGCGGCTCCTTCAACCTGCAGGGAAGCCTTTACCAGTGGCAGGAGGTTTTCCCGCTTGCCCACCAGGGTGTTTTCAAACCAGGCTACGGTGCGGCCGGCGAAGAGTGCTTCTTTGATGGCCTCGGGGCTACGCGCACTGGCCAGCACCAGGGTTACGGGGCGGTGGCCGCCCTCCGCGATTTCATACTGCCAGTCGACCAGTCCGTGGACGTCGGAGGTTCCCATAATGGTGAGGTCATGATCCAGGGCGATCCGGAGCGCCTCCTCAGAAATGGTCAGATCATTGACGACCTCAATGCCGTGCAGAAGTTTGCGGTCGATGAGTTCGCGGTGAAAGTCCGTCAGGCGGGCCACGCCGTCCTTTACCTGCGCGTACCAGTTGGGGTGATTCCAGAAAGTGAATCCTCCCTGCAGATTGGCTTCTTCAAAGGCCCCCATGGCGTCCTCCACTCTGAGTTTATTCGCGTCCTGAATAAAAATGGCATTGGCGTGCCCCGGAGGCATGTTGCGGGTAATTTCGGCACCACGAATGACCATCAGGTCGTAGGGCCGCGCGTACCGTTCGGCGAGATTGTGGGCCCGGTTACGGTCGGGGTGCGGTAGGTCCTCCCGGTGGGGTTGATATTCCAGGTGTTCGGTGAGCGCAATGGCGTCCACGCTGTCTTTGAGGGCTTCTTGCACCCGGATGTCGGGCCAGACGCTTCCGTCAGAGAACACGGAATGCATGTGAAAGTCACTTACGATGGTCCGGTAGCGATCGGTATCGGGAAAATGGATGGGGCGCTCGTGGGTGTGGCCGTGAACGTGTTGGTGCTGGGCGCTCAGGGGTAAGAACAGCAGCAGGGTGGCCATCAGGGCAATCATTCTCATTGGAGAAAGGTAACGCGCCAGGAAAAAATAAAGAAGTCCCGAACCTTAGCAATGGGTTAAGTTCCGTATTCGAACGCCCGTTGCGCGAAGGCGTAGCCTGGCGTCCGAGCCCTATTTTGCTGCAATAGGCAAGCGCGAAGTTTTTATCACCCCATACCGGAAGACTAACCAGCCTTTAACCGAAGGAGTAGTTTCCCTGGGCACCAGTGCAGGTGCCAGGAATCGCCTGACGGCAGTGTACGCAGGATTGTATTCGTAGGATAGCGACCAAAAAAGGAAATTTTCCGGGCCGCGAATGGCAGCCGCCGTGTATCACTTCAGAAAATCTCCCGCAATGAATCCCTGGAAGACCAAGTCCGTATCCGTCCCCTACGAAAACCCCTGGATTCGGGTGGAGCACCACGAAGTCATCAACCCTTCCGGACAGGATGGTATTTACGGATTGGTGAAGTTTAAGAACCAGGCCATTGGCGTAGTGCCGGTCGATGAGCGGGGCAACACCTTCCTCGTAGGACAGTGGCGCTATGCCTTGGGGGATTACCACTGGGAGATTCCTGAAGGTGGGTGCCCCGTAGGTACTGACCCCCTGGAAACTGCCCGTCGGGAATTAAAAGAAGAAACGGGGTTTACTGCCGATTCCTGGGAGCAGATTATGGAGTTCCACCTGAGCAACTCCGTGACGGATGAATATGGAGTAGCCTATCTGGCCCGGGGATTACACCCCGGACCCTCCGAGTTGGAACCCACCGAAGACATCACGGTAAGGAAGCTTCCCCTGGAGGAAGCCATCGCCATGACCCTGGATGGGCGCATCACCGATGCCCTCAGCATCCTGGCGCTGCAGCGGGTTGCGCTGCTCAATTTGCGGGACTCCTGATGGGGCGATTACCCGCTGGTCCGATAGCGGACAAAATCTTTTTTTAAAATTTTTGGTGGTTCCCTTGGGGGGTGGGGCTATTTCCGGTGTCCGTAGGGTGAACAGGGGAATTAAAACTTGGTGAAAACAATTTTGCACCAATTTGAATTTGCCCAGCATAAATACGCCATCATGGATAATACCGGAAAAATCAATCTACTGGAGCAATTTGACCTTTTTGATGCACTGACCGATCAGGAAAAGGTTCGGCTAAGTGAAGTCATGGAGTTTCGGAAGAAGCCACGGTATTCCATCATCTACCAGCCCGGTGAAAAGAGCGAGCACATCTATCTGCTGGCGAAGGGCTCCATTAAAATCAGCACCCACAACGGTGAAGGGAAGGAGGTCATCAAACAACTGATCCATCCCGAGGCCATCTTCGGAGAACTGGCCCTCGTTGGGGAGTCTCAGCGCAACGAAACGGCCCAGTCGCTGAAGGAAGAGGTGCACTACTATACGATCCGGGTGGCGGATTTCCAGCGCATCCTGTCCCAGAACCCGGTACTCAGCCAGCGGGTGCTCTTCCTGTTCGGTCAGCGCATGATGGCCGCCGAAAACAAGTTGGAGAACCTGATCTTCAAAGACGCCCGTAGCCGCATCGTCAACTTCCTGTACGAAGTGGTCAGTGAGCGTGGCCGTCGGGTGGGGTATGAGATGCTGCTCAAGCACAGTCTGACGCACCAGGACATTGCCAACATTACCTGTACGAGCCGTCAGACGGTTACTCTGGTGCTGAACGAGCTCCGCAAAGAAAACCTCATTTACTTCAATCGTGGCCGGATTCTGGTCCGCGATATGGAAAATTTACGCCTCAGCGCCGCCTAAGCGGCCAACTATGAGCGGCTAAAACCCTGTGGTTTGTCGGCCGTACGTTCCCCCAAATTAATGGATGTATTGTGGCCGCCCTCCGGACTTGAATTCGGGGGGTGTCGCCTTTTGTGCCCGTCCGGGACAAGTCGTTAAAAAAGCCGTAAGTCCAGGATGATGAATAATGGTTCACCCGGATTACGCTACCTTCGTAGCTCTAATTATGTGCATGATCAATATGGGTATTTACCGTTTTTCTACCCTGCTTCTGTTGTTGTTTGCGGTAACCAGTTGTTACTCCTTCCGGGGAATCTCCATTCCGGAAGGAGTGGAAAAGGCTTACATCCCCAATTTTCAGGATAACGCCATCGGAGCTCCCCCAACCCTCTACCTGGAAATGACGGAAAGCTTGCGGGACAAGGTGCGGGACGAGGCCCGACTCATCATCACCGAGGATAGCCCGGACATTGAAATTACGGGTAAACTGGTTGACTTTCGCGTATCCGCCGAGGCCGCCCGCCCCGGCAACGAAACGGCCGCCTTTTCGGCCCTCAACCGCCTGACCATCGTGATCGCCATTGAGTACAAAGATCTCCGTAACCCCGACAACGAGGGCTGGCGGCAAAACTTCTCCAACTTTTTTGATTTTCCCGGGTCCCAAACCCTGGCATCAGTTCAGGACGAAGCGATTGCGGACATCATCGAACAGCTCAACGAGCAAATCTTTAATAAGGCCTTCGCCGAGGACTGGTAACCAATGGCCAGGACAAAAAAAGAACGGGACGAACCAGCTGGTTCGTCCCGTTTTATTTTATTTCAAAACCGTGGGAGAATTATGCTTCCTCTTTGGCTTCCGCAGCCTGGGCTTTCTTGGCCTCTTTAGCCTCCTTGGCTTTCTTGATGTCCTTGCTGGTTTTGGTCTTCTTCGGAGCAATGATGACGTTCATCCGGCGGCGTTCCATTTTGGGCATCGCCTCCGCTGCGCCGAGATCTTCCAGTTCCTTCATGAAGCGGAGCAGAAGCAGTTCCCCCCGATCCTTGAAGACGATGGTACGACCACGGAAATGGACGTAGGCCTTTACTTTGTTACCTTCTTCCAGGAAGCCACGGGCGTGACGGACTTTGAATTCAAAGTCATGGTCATCGGTGTTGGGCCCAAAGCGTACTTCTTTGATGACGGTTTTTACCGCATTCGCCTTTAGCTGCTTGTCCCGTTGTTTCTGCTGGTACAAAAACTTCTTGTAGTCGATGATTTTTACGACCGGGGGTGCTGCCTTGGGGCTGATCTCCACCAGGTCGAGGCCTACATCGCGGGCCCACATTTTGGCCGTTCGGGTATCTACTACCGAACCGGCTTCAAAATCGATTCCAAGCTCCTCGGCTATATCGGCGACGTTATCACCGACCAACCGAACTTCGGGAACCCGAATCATGTCGTTAATACGGTGCTTTGGAGTGGTGTCTTCTCTTTGAAAATTGCGTTTGCGGCCGCCGCCTCTTCTTCTACCCAAAAAGTATTGTGTTTAGTGAATAAAATTAATGACTACGTTGAGACTAGCATCACCTCAACGGAGTGATATTGAGTAAAGAAACGAATGTCTATCGGATGGTCCAAATAGAATAAGTCTCCATTAAATAAGGAGCAAATGCCCCTAAAAGTTCTGTCCGGAAGTTAGATAATTACCCGACGGGCCGTCAGGATTAACCGGTTTCCGCTTATTTGTCCGTTTATCGCCACCAAATTATGTTGCCGGTGGGTCGTTTCCGGGCTTGGGGGCCGGCTTCTTTGACTTGCTGGTTTTGGTCTTCTTAGGGGATATGATCACGTTCATCCGCCGGCCTTCCATTTTCGGCATGGCTTCGGCGGCACCGAGATCCTCCAGCTCCTTCATGAAGCGGAGTAGCAGGAGTTCCCCGCGGTCCTTAAAGACAATGCTCCGTCCCCGAAAGTGAACGTAAGCCTTTACCTTGGCGCCGTCTTCCAGGAATCCGCGGGCGTGGCGCAACTTGAAGTTGAAGTCGTGATCGTCCGTATTGGGACCAAAGCGGACTTCTTTGATCACCGTTTTCACGGCCTTGCTACGGATTTCTTTCTCTTTCCTTTTCTTCTCGTACAGGAACTTCTTGTAATCGATGATCCGTACGACCGGTGGGTTGGCGTTGGGGCTGATTTCCACAACGTCCATATCCGCAATTCTGGCCCATTGTTTTACCGTGCGGATATCATAAACATCGGATTCTATTTTCTCTCCGATCTCTTCCGACAGCTTCTCCATATTATCGCCCACCAGGCGAACTTCGGGCACGCGAATCATATCATTGATCCGAAACTGTGGAGTAGTGTCTTCTCTGCGTGGACCTCTTTTGCGGCCGCCGCCTCTTCTTTTTGCCAAGGTAGCTTAATTGGTGAATGTTACGGACGTCGGACTTTCCGGAAGGATACTCCTGCTCTTTTCGCAACCCGCGTCCCTAACAAAAATAGGGTAAGCAGGGGAAATCCCCCTACTTACCCTAATCCATTTTTATCAATTCCGGGCACCTAAACACCCGGAAGGTAATTTATTCCTCTACGTCGGACCCTACGGCTTCCCGTAGTGCAATGTCCAGCCCGTCGCCGTCGGCGTTGAGACTGGCCACCAGGTGGGCACCACCGGCGGGATTGTTGTTCAGGATGAACTCCGCCAGCGGATCTTCAATGTATTTCTGGATCGCCCGGTGCAACGGACGGGCACCGAACTGAGGATCAAAACCTTTCTCGGCCACAAATTTCTTGGCGTCCTCACTGAGCTCCAACTGGAACTCCAGTCCGTCGAGACGCTTGTAAAGATCCGAGAGGGCAATGTCGATAATCTTGAAGATTTCCTCCTGTCCGAGGCTGTTGAAGATCACCACGTCGTCGATCCGGTTCAGGAATTCGGGAGAGAAGGTCCGCTTAAGGGCGTTGTTGATGACCGCCTTGCTGTTTTCCTCCGCGTTTTCCGTCCGGGCCTTGGTGGCAAATCCTACCCCCTGTCCGAAGTCCTTCAGTTGGCGTACGCCAATGTTGGACGTCATGATGATGAGGGTGTTCTTGAAGTCCACCTTACGGCCCATACCGTCGGTCAGCTGTCCGTCGTCCAGTACCTGGAGCAGGATGTTGTAGACGTCGGGGTGTGCTTTCTCGATCTCGTCGAGCAGGATGACACTGTAGGGCTTGCGCCGTACTTTCTCGGTCAGCTGACCGCCTTCCTCGTAGCCTACGTATCCCGGAGGAGCACCAATCAAACGGCTGACGCTGAATTTTTCCATGTACTCGGACATGTCGATGCGGATCAGGCTGTCTTCGCTGTCGAAGATGTACTTAGCCAGCACCTTTGCCAATTCGGTCTTACCGACCCCCGTGGGGCCGAGGAAGATGAAGGTTCCGATGGGCTTCTTGGGATCTTTGAGTCCCACGCGATTCCGCTGGATGGCCTTGGTCACCTTTTCGATGGCCGTATCCTGTCCGATGACCGCACCTTTAAGGTCTTCGGCCATCCCGACCAGCTTCTTGCTCTCGTTCTGGGCCACCCGGCGAACGGGAATTCCGGTCATCATGGACACCACCTCGGCGATGTCTTCTTCACCGACGGGATACCGTTTGGTTTTGGCTTCCTCTTCCCATTTCACCTTGGCTTCTTCCAGCGAGCGTTGCAGCTTGCTTTCCTGATCGCGCAGGTCGGCGGCCTTTTCGTACTGCTGGTTCTTAACCGCGGCATTCTTTTGCTCCTTGACCTCCTCGATCTTGGCCTCCACTTCCTCGATGTGTTCGGGGACGGTGATGTTCTTGAGGTGGGTGCGGGCACCAACCTCGTCGAGCACGTCGATGGCCTTATCCGGAAGGAAGCGGTCGGTGATGTACCGATCACTCAGTTTTACGCAGGCCTCAATGGCGTCGTCGGAGTAATTCACGTTGTGGAACTCCTCGTACTTGGGCTTGATGTTGTTGAGGATGTGGACCGCTTCCTCGGCGCTGGGAGGATTCACGAGAACCTTCTGGAAGCGCCGGTCAAGGGCACCATCTTTTTCGATGTGCTGGCGGTACTCATCCAGGGTGGAGGCACCGATGCACTGAAGTTCGCCGCGGGCCAGGGCCGGTTTGAAGATGTTGCTGGCGTCCAGGGATCCGGTGGCGCCACCGGCGCCGACGATGGTGTGAATCTCGTCGATGAAGAGAATCACGTCCCGGCTTTTTTCCAGCTCCGTCATGATGGCCTTCATCCGCTCCTCAAACTGACCGCGATACTTGGTGCCGGCCACGAGGGCGGCCAGGTCCAGCATCACAATCCGCTTGTCGAAGAGGGTGCGACTTACTTTTTTGTCCTTGATCCGCAGGGCAAGACCTTCCACAATGGCGGTTTTACCCACACCGGGCTCACCGATGAGGATGGGGTTGTTTTTCTTGCGACGGCTCAGGATCTGAGAAACCCGTTCGATTTCGTTTTCGCGACCGATGATGGGGTCCAGGCGATCTTCTTCGGCTAGCGCCGTGATGTCACGGCCAAAGTTATCGAGGACGGGGGTGCGGCTCTTATTGCCACTGGAGCGGCGCTGGCCGCCGCCCTGGCTGCCGCCACCACGACCGGGATCGGCGTCTTCGTCGAAGGGTTCACCTTCGCCGGGGGTTTGCCCCAACGGAAGTCCGGTGTTTTCGGTGAAGTCTTTTTCGTCTTTCACGTAATCTAGTTCAGCTTTATAAATTTCGTATTCCACTTCAAACTGCCGGAGAATCTTCGTGGCCGGTAGTTCCTTGTTGCGCAGAATAGACAGGATGAGGTGTTCGGGACTGACCACGGAGGTTTTAAGTGCCTTGGCTTCTAAAAAAGTCACTTTCAACACCCGGTCGGCCTTGTCGTTGAGGGGGAGTTGGGAGATGGTCCGTCCACTGGCCTGGCCACCGTTGCGATGAATATTCTCACGGATAGTATCACGCAGGGCCTGAAGGTCAACCGCAAGGTTTTGCAGCACCCGGATGGCAAGCGTTTCGGCCATGCTCAGAATACCCAGCAGAAGGTGTTCGGGGCCAACGTAGCTGTGCCCCATCTTTTCAGCTTCCTGCTTTCCTCTGGCCATGGCCTTCTTTATTTCGGGACTGAATTCCCGCTGGCTTGGATTCATTGTATAAATGTTGTGCGGTAATTTAAAAATAAAATTGGGGGCGTGCTCGCAGGTGCCATGACGTTAACGTATGGCCGTGTTGGGGCCGGTTAGCGTCGTTAACGTATTATTCCAGTTGTGAAATAACCGTGCCACGAGAAACTACCTGACAAATAAACCTGACAATTCGCCGATTTGCTGCCAGAATATCTTGCGATTTGCCCGCAACGGAAAATTAACAATGGAAGCCAAGATAAGTTGGTTGCGGGTCTGTCTTCTTGCGACGAAATCAGGGGGTATTCCAACGGCTCCCGGCAGAATCCATCGGTCGGGGATCAGATATTTTCGTTCCGGGGCCGACGCCAATGAACTCCCTGAAGAATAGTTGGGTTAAGTTAAAATATCTACCTTTGCGGCAAATAGAAGACCAGATGAAATTTAGCATCGATAAGCAGGAACGCTACACGCTCGTTAAGCCCGAAGAAGAAAACCTGAATTCTTCCGTAGCTCCCAAGCTTAAATCCGAATTCGTAATCCTGGCTAATGAAGGGATCAAGAATCTCATTCTGGACCTTAGCTCCGTGGCTTACGTGGACAGCTCCGGCCTGAGTGCTATCCTGACGGCCCGTCGTCTGTGGACTAACCTGGGTACCTTCATCGTCACCGGGATTGAGCACGACGCCGTCAAGCGTCTGGTGGAAATTTCTAAAGTAGACTCCGTCCTGACCATCCTTCCGACGGTTTCGGAATCCGTGGACTACATCTTCATGGAGGAACTACAGCGGGACATGCAGGGTGAACCCGAGGCGGGAGCCGAGGAGTAACCTCCACGGTTGCCCTGGCGGTAGGTAGCCTACCGTTTTCGGTTCTCCGTAAGCATCATGCGTTTTGAAGTAACCATTCTGGGCACCAGTGGTGCCCTGCCGGCCTACGGCCGCCACTGTTCCGGTGTGTTCCTGCGCACCGAACATGAGGACGTACTCATCGACTGCGGGGAAGGCACCCAGATGCAACTCCGCAGCCTGGGCCTCAATCTGGGGCGGACGTCCACCATCCTGATTACCCACCTCCACGGCGATCACTACTTCGGCCTCCCCGGATTGCTGACCAGCCTG
Organism: Lewinella sp. W8; assembly: GCF_004375085.3. Taxonomy (GTDB): domain Bacteria; phylum Bacteroidota; class Bacteroidia; order Chitinophagales; family Saprospiraceae; genus Neolewinella. The sequence continues at coordinate 192,736 of NZ_SNAQ03000008.1, read as the reverse complement.
GCGCTCTACGACCGGAAAACACCGCTCACTATCCTGTCTCCACCGCACCTGCGCGCGCGCCTCGCCCCCTTACTCGAACTCGACCGCTTTGACTTTCCCTTTTCCCTGGAATTCCGGGAGTTTACCGCAAAGGATCTCACCCCGGTGATCAGCCTGAAGTCTTTGGAACTATTTGCCTTTCCCCTCCGCCACCGGATCGAAACGAACGGCTACCTTCTGCGCGAAAAGGAAAGACCCGCCAACATCCGTAAGGAAAAGATTGAAGAATACGATATTCCCTGGCCCGCCATCCGGGAGATCAAAGGAGGGGGAGACTTCGTGACCGCGACCGGAGAACGCATTTTGCATCAAGAACTGACGATCCCGCCCGCACCTCCCCGGAGCTTCGCCTACTGCTCCGATACGCTACATTTTCCCGAACTGGCGAATTTTGTCCGCGGCGTAGACCTCTTGTATCACGAGGCAACTTTTCTCCACGAGCTGCGGGAAGACGCGCACGCCAAGGGCCACGCCACGGCCCGGGAAGCGGCCCTTACCGCCCGCGATGCCGGCGTCGGGACGCTCGTCATGGGCCACTTCAGTTCCCGCTACCCGGATGTCTCGGCCCACGAGGAAGAGGCGCGGGCCATCTTTCCAAACAGCTTCGCGGCGCACGACGGCTGGAAGTTTTCGGTACCGTATTTGGGGAGGAGTGAGGAATGAGGAGTTAGGAATGAGGTTCAAGGATTGAGGCTTAAGGATACAGCAATCATTCGCGACACCTCATATGTTCCCGCCAGGATTAGTAAAGGTGATCGATCACCGACGAAACCAAACAACTAGTAACCAGTAACCAGTCCCCTAACACCCCGGCCGCCCCGCGGCCAACCAACCGATGGGGGTTTCAAAGATGTTGCGAAAGGGGACGTCCTCGGGGCCCGTTAGTGGGAGCCCGGTCCACAGCGCGGACATGAGGGTGGCGTTCTGGAGAATCGGAAGCCGCACGTAGGGATTTTCCCAGGTGTCGCTACCGTCGATTTTCCGGATCCAACCGATGCCCCGTCCCACGTAGGCGTACAGATAGGGACACAGATAGTCAACTTTCATGACGGTGAAATCCGCATAAAGGCTTGTCCAGGTCGCCCCCATATCCTCGCTCAAGACGAGACCATCCGGGCGGGCGGCGAAGAGTTGTCCGCCGAAGAAAAACAGATCATTAATCTGGGGGCCACTGGACCGGACCTGCCAGGTGTTGCCGTTGTCTTCCGAGACGTACAGCCCCCGATCGGTGCCGGCAAAGATGGTTTTGTTGGTCATGAAGAGAGACGTGACGGAAATATTGGGGATATTAACGATGGGACGTTGCCATCGCTTTCCGCCGCTGCGGGAAAGGTAGATGCCGTTGCGGTAGGTGCCGGCCACCAGGAGGTCGCCGCGGGAAGCCAGGGCGTTGATGTCCACCGGTCCGACGAATCCGTCGTTGGTCTCCTCCCATTCCTTTTTGCCGGGGGGAAGCATAAATACCCCGTGGCCATCCGTGGCGGCGTAGAGGGTGCCCTGATGATTAATTACGTCGCTGACGAAGGTCATGGCGGGCATCCCCCGATCAAAGGGGCTCCAGGTCTGACCGGCGTCGGTACTCAGATAAATGGCCCGGGAGGGATCATCCTGACCGTGAAGCACCATGGCGGCCAGCAAGATGGGGAAGAGAAGAATTCGCATGGCAATTATCGTTTCTACAAACCTACTCCGGAGTGAAAAAGTAGGAGCTTACAACATGTAAAAGGATGTAAATACCCCGATAAAGGCCCCACTTCGGGGTGAGTGGGGCGTTACTAGATCGTAACTTTATGCTATGAAGCCAGGATTAAAATACGCTTTTCCCGTGCTTGGCGCACTCTTGTTGATGCTATCCCTCACCAGCATCCTGCAGTCGAACCAGCAGGTTGACGAACGCAAGGTGCGGATGGCCATGCGGCAAATCGGACACGATTACCTGCTGGGACTGGGGGATGACCGGTCTACGGTACCCGCCGTGGAGAAGTCCGGAGAGCTGAGTTTTATCCTGCCCCTGGCCCGGGAGATCGATTACGATTCCATCATGACCATCACCCAGGGAGTGCTGACCAAATTTGAATTGCGGCAACCCTATTCTCTGGCCTTACTCGATTGTGGGGATGGCCAGGAATTCCTGGGGGCCTTCTTTGACTTTACCACCGGCACCCGCATCAATAATGACCTGGACGAAGCCGCCTGCCGGTCGCGGGAGCAGGATGCCCGCTGTGCCAACCTCAGCCTTCAGTTGCATCCGGATGACCCCGGTCCGGGGACGGGTTTCTATCTGGGACTGCTGGTCGGTTTGTCCTTCCTGCTCATCGGCCCGGTACTGGACTGGTCCAAGCCCCGCCAGGAACTCACCCTCGACGCGGATGCTCCCCGGCGGCTTCCGCTGGGGACTGAAGCCGCTCTCCTCCCCGACGTGCAACGACTGGAGTGGGGCGGGCAGCAACACGAGCTGACCTACCGGGAATGTAAACTTCTGACCTATCTGGCGGAAAACCCCAACGCCGTGCTGGCGAGAGAAAAAATTCATGACGCGGTCTGGGGAGACGAGGGCGTGATGGTGGGACGTAGTCTGGACGTATTCATCTCTCGGCTCCGTAAGAAGATTGCCGACATCGAGGCCGTGAGCATCGAGACGGTACACGGGGTGGGGTACCGGTTTCGGGTGGGGTAGTGCCCGTGACTATTCCATTTCGGCGGAAACTTGTTCCTGCGACCACCGCTCCGCCAGCCACGGATACGCCATGGCAAAGGATTTGCGCCAGGCCATGTGCCAATGCCCTTCTCCCTGGATGATCTCCATGCGTAAATCCTCTGGTGCGATGCCGGCATCCAATAACTTATCGTGAATGGCGCGGGCTTGCCGAATCATCGGGGTTTCCAGCTCCCCTACGCTGACGAATGCCCGGCGGCCGGCCAATGCTTCCGCCGGCGTATCCATGGCCAGTAGCCGGTTTTCGTCCACCCAAAGGGATGGCGACTGGATGACGGCCAGTCCGAAAACTTCCGGATGGGCCATCAGCGCGTAGTAGGCCATCATGCCACTACGGGAGATACCGCCAATGGCGGTGTGCTCGGGGGCCGTCAGGGTTCGGTAGTTGGTGTCCACCCAGGGTTTTAGTTTGGTGGCTACCCAGTCGATGTATCGATCGCCGTGGGCGTTGGGGTAATCGTCAATGGGGAAGGGCGTGTATTCCGGGTCGCGCTGGTCGGACTGGGCGATACCAATGACGATGGCCCCCGGGCCACCGGCCCGGACGGAAGCATCGATGACTTCGTCAATCTGCCATTCCGGGGCCATGTTTTCCATGTCGTTGAAGGAGCTCTCCCCGTCCATGAAGTACATCACCGGGTAGGAGAGGGAGTCCTCAGCGTAGCCGGGAGGAACGTAGACGTGTAAGGTCCGCTTCTCGTTTTGGTAGTCGATCAGGAAAGAATCCCGCAGCACCGTGACGCCGGGAGAGGCGGTATTGGTGACGTTCGCCTCAAACTCTTTTTGAGCCAGGTGCTGCTGATATTGGCCCCAAAATATACGGCCGAAGAACACGACCAGGAAGAGGACAAAGCCCCCCAGTCCGATGAGAATCCACTTTTTCATGCATTTAAGATAGCAATCGGTAATGCATTGTTAGGTAATGTGGCTATTTCTGGCCCGACAGGTCCCGGTATTCTTCGGCAATAATCTCCGAAAGAAGTTTCAAATTGCCCTCATTGAAGCGCGGAGCGAGTTCGTCCACCGGCGTGGGCGGGTTTTTGGGGATGTGGAAGTTGTGGTAATCCCGTACCATGATGCCGGCCTCCTCCCGTTCGTTGAAGGCCTGCCGGAAACGGGGCGCCTTATTTCCGGCTTCGGTGTAAGCCAGGTATTTTAGTTGGTGGGAGGAGGGGTCAAACCAGTACCGGAACTCGTCTTCGTAATCCTGCCCGCCGCCCTCGGCGGCGAAGGTGATGCCAAGCTTGTCGAGTATTTCTCCGCGGATGGTTTCCTGTCCGAGATATTCGGCCCGCACTGCGGGATCCTGCAGCGGATAGGGCATGAAGGCGAAGTAGATGACCGAATTGACGGAATTAGCGTAGGCGGCGCTGTCCTTGGCGGACAAAGTGGTGATCGTCCCGTTGGTGAAGCGTTGCAGTCCGATGTTGGTCAGGACGTCACGGATCTGGTCGCCGCTGACGGAATCGGTCCACCACCGCTCGTATTTGAATTGCCCCCCGAGATTTTCGTAGCCGTATTCTTTGTCGCGGAAGCGGAAGGTGTAGGCGGCCGAGTCGAGTTCGGTCAGCTTCGAGGCTTCTACGGCCAGGGCGATGATGCGCTCCGCCTGGGGCAACTCCGCGTACGGATCAGCTGTGCTTTCAGAGGCAGGAACTTCCAAAGAAGGTGCTTCGGTCGCCTGGTCGTTACAGGCGGCGAGCACGGAGGCGATTAGTGCGAGTAGCAGGAGGGGCATTATCTTCTCAACCATGGTTCAAGTTTCTGGGGCGAAAATACGGGTGGGAAGTTGAAGGAGAGGGATGGCTTTATGTTAGCTTGTCAGTTCACCTAGATCCTGATGTGGTGGAGCTTTTCCCCGAAAAGCGACCGGGGTCTTGGTGTCGCAAAGCCCTGGTGCGTTCTGCGAACGCCCAGCAGACCTTGCTCCGCAGAGAGGAACGGCCTTCCAGGCCGAAGGGGGAAAGGTTGTCGGCCGAAACGCGAGGCACGATCAGGTTTGTCCGCCGACCTGGTAGAAGGAGACGGAGGTCCGGCAAAGCTACCTTCCTTAACGGTGCACCAGAAGGAATCTCTTACAGGCAGTCCAAATCCCGTTGCGAGAGGAAGTCGGCGTTGGGGAAGCACTGCCCGGAGGGCAGGGTAGAGGGTTCGTACCGGCGTAGGTTTCCGTCCCGGAGGCCGGTGGTGAGGAAGGCGGTCAGGTCGTCAATTTCTTGCTCGGTCAGGCCGAGGGGTTGGAAGCCGGCGGCCAGTTGAGTGGAGGGGACGCCACTCTTTTCAGGCACTCCCATATTTTTATAGACCACCACGTCCCGAATACTGCGCAGGCTGGCGCCGTGTCCGTAGAAGCGGGACTGACTGAGGTTATAGAGTTGGGGGACCTTAAACTTATAGTTGTCTTCCTCGCGGAGGGTGAATCCGCCGCGTCCCAGGTTTGCTGGATTGTCCGAACTAGTGCCGAAGGTTTCTTCGGGACAGTCGAACAGGTCATTCATGCCCAGGGCGTGGAATTCCATACTGTTGAGGGCGGGGGAGGAATGACAGCTTACACAATTTCCTTTATCGAAAAAGACAATGGCGCCGCGCTTTTCCGCGTCCGTAAGCCCGTTGGGGTTCCCGCGCAGCCAATTCTGGAAGGGGGCCTCGTTGGCCAGGAGGGTGCGTTCGTAGGCGGCGATGGCCAGGGCGGCGTTGAGCAGGCTGTAGCGGCTCGGGCCGCTGACGTTCGGGAAGGCCGCATCGAAGAGGGTCGTGTAGCCTAATTCTTCCGCCAACTCTGGCGTCATGTTCAGCCGGTGGACCCCCAGGCCGGCGATAGCCTGGGTCTCAATACCCTGAAAGCCGAGAAAGTTATTTTCCTTCGGCGTATTGGGCGTCCATTGTTCTTCGGTGCCCTCGTTGATTCCGGTAGCTCCGAATTGTCCGTTCCAGAGCATGACTTCCTGGTAGGCGGTATTAAGCGCAGCCGGACTACGGATCGGCTGCACGTCCAGGTCCTCGGCCGCGGTGCGTTCATCCCGGTCTCTTCGCTCTCCGTTAACGCCGAAGCCCGCGCCCCCTTCCCCAATTCCCTGGAAGCGACCGGCCTGGAAGCCCGCACCGGCAAAGTGACAGGAGGCGCAGCTGTAGGTGCGCAGGTTGCCCTCCATGACGGCCTCTACGCCAATACCCGTTTCGTGAAAGAGGAAACGGCCCAGCCGCACCTTCTCGGCGGTGATGGGGTTCAGCGGATCCTGGGGGATGGCGTCAAAGTCGGTTTCTTCGGGCAGGATAAAGGCCTTGCGCCCTTCCGGGTTAGCCCGCTGGATGACTTCCAGTAATTGTTGGTCTAAACCAACCTCAAAATCATCTTCCATCTGGCAATGGGAGAAAAACAGGAGACTGGCACAGAGTAGGAGAAAGGTCGTTTGCTTCATGAGTAGGGAAAGACTAAAGACAATGCACTAAAAAGAATAGAGGGTGTAAATTTAGTAAAGGAGAAGTAAGGAATCGGGTAATTGGGAAATTTGGGACCAAATTTCAGGAGCGGGGGGGAGGCTAAGGAGAAGGCTAAGGCTAAGGCGGAGAAGTATCAGGAGAAGGCTTGCTCTGCAAGCCGGTCGTTTGATGATGGGGAAATTACAGTCGGTAGGGACGCACAAAGGAGCAACGCGCTGCGCTTGTTGCACGCTTCGTGGTCCCGGGGAAGCGCACCTCAAATCGGTAGCGTTCCACGTTGAGCCAATCCCGGAGCAGGAGAGGTTACCGGACGAGGTGGCTTCTCTTACGCCGGTCGTGAAGGGTGAGGCGGAATGCTGAGGTGGAAAAGCCTCCGGAAAAGGCTTGCTCTGCAAGCTGGTCGTTTGGTGATGCTGAAATTAAAGCCGGTGGGGACGCACAAAGGAGCAACGCGCTGCGCTTGTTGCACGCTTCGTGGTCCCTGGGAAGCGCACCTCAAATCCGTAGCGTTCCACGTCGAGCCAATCCCGGAGCAGGAGAGGTTACCGGACTAGGTGGCTTCTCTTCCGCCGGTCGGCGGACCACTCGGCGGACCACTCCCTCTCCCATGCTTCGCGTTTCAGCTGAAGACCTGAGCTTTCCTTGGTCCTAGAGCCTTAATCCTGAAACCTAAACCCATGCATCCCGGCAGAGCGCGAGGATTCCGCTCCACGTCGTTCCACTGCACCTGCGCTCCGTCGCCCCAATTCTCGAAATTAACCAGACCGTTGAACCTCGAAAACGGAGGAACTTTTTCCCCCGCCAAAACCGTTACGAAAACCACCCGGGTCGCCGTATCTTCGCCGCCCGTAAGCAAAGCAAATTCCGGTGTCTTTCCCCCGATGGGAAGCGCCAAAATTCACGCCCATGTCCACCCCTAAGACGTATCAGGCCAACGAAGTTGAAGCGAAATGGTACCAGCACTGGCTGGAGAAGAACTATTTCCACAGCGAACCCGACGAACGGGAGCCCTACACCATCGTGATTCCGCCACCGAACGTGACCGGGGTCCTGCACATGGGGCACATGCTGAACAACACGATTCAGGACGTCCTGATCCGCAAGGCGCGACTGGACGGGAAGAACGCCTGCTGGGTGCCGGGAACGGACCACGCCAGCATCGCTACGGAAGCCAAGGTGGTCAAGAAACTGCGCGAGCAGGGCATCAAAAAATCGGACATCGGCCGGGAAGAATTCCTCGAACACGCCTTCGCGTGGAAGGAAGAGTACGGCGGTAAGATTCTGGATCAGCTCCAGAAGCTCGGCGCCAGTTGCGACTGGGAGCGCACCCGCTTCACGATGGAGCCGAAACTCTACGAATCGGTCATCAAGGTATTCGTCGACCTCTACAAAAAGGGGAAACTCTACCGCGGCCTGCGGATGACCAACTGGGACCCCGTGGCCCAGACGGTACTCTCCAACGAGGAGGTCATTCACTCCGACGAAAACAAGAACCTCTACTCGGTTCGCTACCGGGTAGCGGGAACGGAAGACGAGTACATCATCATCGCCACCAGCCGTCCGGAAACCATTCCGGCGGATACGGCCCTGGCCGTTCACCCCGAAGATGAACGCTACACCAAGTACCACGGGATGAAAGTAGTCGTGCCGATGGTGGACCGGGAAATTCCGATCATCCTCGACGAGTACGTCGATCGGGAGTTCGGTACCGGTGCCCTCAAGGTGACGCCGGCCCACGACATGAACGACAACGAGCTGGGCGAAAAGCACGGTCTGGAGGTCATTGACCTGCTCAATCCCGACGGCACCCTGAACGAAAACGCGAAGTTCTTCGTCGGGATGGACCGCGATGCGGCCCGCGTCGAGTTCGTCAAGAAACTGAAGGCCAGTGGCGACCTGCTGGAAACCAAGGGCTACCGCACCAGCGTGGGCCGCTCGGAGCGAACCGACGCCGTCATCGAGCCCCGGCTCACGATGCAGTGGTTCCTGAAGATGGATGACCTGGCGGCCACGGCGCTGGGCGCCGTAGAGTCCGGGGAGGTCAAGTTCCACCCCGAGAACATGATCAACATGTACCGCAGCTGGTTGAAGCCGGAGAACGTCCGGGACTGGCCCATCAGTCGGCAACTCTGGTGGGGACAACGCATTCCGGCCTGGTACTACGGAGAGGAGATTTACGTCGCCGAAACCGCCGAGGAAGCCCTGGCGCAGGCCCAAGAAAAGCACCCGGGCCTAAGCATGGCGGACCTCACCCAGGACGAGGACGTACTGGACACCTGGTTCTCCAGCTGGCTGTGGCCCATGTCCGTTTTCCACGGCTGGCAATCGAAAGAGGAACTGGAATATTACTACCCGACCAACGACCTGGTCACGGGCTGGGACATCATGTTCTTCTGGGTTGCCCGGATGATCATGGCCGGCTACGAGTTCAGCGAAGACCTGCTCGGTAAGGAATTCGTGGACGCGAAGGGACGAATGCCCTTCCGCAACGTGTACTTCACGGGGATGGTCCGCGACGAGAAGCGGCGGAAGATGTCCAAGAGTCTGGGGAACAGTCCGGACGCTCTGGAGCTGCTGGCCAACTACGGGGCCGACGGCGTTCGCTTCGGTATGCTGAGCAGTGCCGCGGCGGGTAACGACATCGTTTTTGATGCCCCGTTGGACCCCAAAACGAAGCAGGTACTCAACGAGAGTGAACTCTGTAATCAGGGAAAAAAATTCTGTAATAAGATCTTCAACGCCAACCGCCTGATCCAGGGCTTCTCCGTAGCGGACCGGGAACCGGACCCCACGGCAAGTCTGGCCACGGCCTGGATGGAAGCCAGGCTGAACTACAGCATCGGGGAGGTGGACCGCCTGATGGGGGAGTACCGCATCAGCGACGCGTTGATGACGCTACGCAGCCTCATCTGGGACGATTTCTGCTCCTGGTACCTGGAGGCCATCAAGCCCGCGGACGGTACCCTGAGCAAACAGACCTACGACGCGACGATCGCCATCTTCGAGCGGCTCATGACGTTGCTGCATCCCTTCATGCCCTTCGTCACCGAAGAGGTATGGCACCAGCTGCGGGAACGCGCGGAAGGGGAGGACTGTATCGTGTCCAGCTGGCCGGAGGCCGGCGCATTCGATGCGGCGCTACTGAAGCGTTTCGGCACCCTCCAGCAGGCCGTTTCCCATGTTCGCGACGTCCGCAACCAGCGCGGCATCAACCAGCGGGAGGAACTGAAGTTGTTCATCAAGCGCAGCGCGGAGAGCGAGGAGTTATTAGGGCGTCAAAGCGCAGGTGCCACGTCATTTTTGAAAAAGAGCGGTGTATTGACGGAAGTTGGCCTCGTGGAGGAAGCGCCCGCTAACGCCCTGCCCTTCCTGATCGGTAACGATACCGGTTACCTCGTCCTGAACGAAACCATTGACCTGGCCGAAGAGCGGGCCAAGATGGAGGTCGAGCTCAACCGCCTGCGCGGCTTCCTGAAGGGCGTGGAGAAGAAGCTGAGCAACGAACGCTTCGTCGCCAACGCCCCGGACGCCGTCGTGGCCCTCGAACGCAAGAAGCAGGCCGACGCAACGGCCAAGATTGCGAGTTTGGAGAAGATGTTGGGGTAGGGGGGAGCCTCATGCGGCTCCAGGAAAAAAGTAATGGGCGGACTAACGGCGTTAGTTCGCCCATTTTCTTTTTGACGGATAGGAGCAGATCGGGTATATTGGTATTACCCTACGTACGGGGTGAAGGCTTCCGAAAGAAGAAATTATCTACGCAGTTATCAATCATGAGGCAAATTGTATGGATTCTATTTTTTACAGTGTGTTGTTGTTGCGCCGAAGAAAGCCATTTGAATGACTTCCCCGCGGAAAAATTTGAACGCGTAGTTGCTTATAAATTGAGTGGAGAGCCTGGAGAGGTAATTGAAGATGGACAACTTTCAAGACTAGTTACCGGAGAGGAAGAGGTACTCAATTCCGGAGAAGTCAGAAAGTTATTAGCTATTCTTGCGAATAAAACAACGTATAGTAACACTGCCGCGCTTTGCTTTGATCCCCATATCGGCTATGTCTTCTATGGAAAGCAAAATGAGGTTGTTGGACACTCAACAATCTGCTTTCACTGTTATCAGATCAGAACAACCCCTGATATCGGCGACTTCATGCTAAGTGAAAGGGGGATAGAGCGGCTTGCTGCAATCGAGAAGAGGATTTTTGAGCAATAATATTAGATGAAATTTTGGGTGCTAAGGTGGTTCGAATTGTAGCGTTGGAGTTGTGGACCCATTGGCTACAGTGGATGTGCTACTGAACAGTTATGCTGAACCTCCTGCTAAAGCAAGCGCCAAGGTTATTGCATGTACAAGAGCCAATGTGTAGCCTTCACCCTCATAAAACCAAACATGCCCCTCCGGTTACGTCTTCTGGCTGGCCGAGGCGACCAAAAATCCATCTTATCCCAGGCGTTTTCCTTCTTCGAAGCCGATACCGCTGGTGACGATGACAACTTTATAATTCGTTGTATTCATTGAATTATATGAAACCGTCTGTTATGTTGTGATTGAATGTTGCCTTAAGGAACCCTAGGCTCCCCTGGCGGCATTGACCAGTTCGATGACCTCCTCCGTGAGACGTTGTATTCCGGAGTAGTCTTTCGCGCTGATCAGGTCCTTGCGGACCAAGGCGGAGCCCATTCCCACCGCTGCGGCACCTTCACCGAACCAACGGCTCAGGTTCTCTGCTTCCGGCTTCACACCACCCGTTACCATGATGCGGGTACGGGGGGAAGGCGCCAATACGGATTTGATGAATCCCGGAACCACGGCATTGCCGGGGAATAGCTTGACGATCTCTGCACCGAGCTCTTCCGCCCGGCCGATTTCGGAGGGGGTAAAACAGCCCGGCATCCAGCCGACTTTCCGGCGGTTGCAAAGGGGGGCTAAGGCCTCCACCAGCATGGGGCTGACAATGAAATCTGCACCGAGCGAAATGTACAGGCTCGTGGTGCCGGAGTCGACCACCGAACCGACGCCAAGCGCCATATCCGGATAGTTCGCCCGACAATGCTCCGCCAGTCCGTCGAATACTTTATGGGCACCGACGCCCCGGTTGGTGAATTCAAAACTGCGCAATCCCCCGGCATAAAGTGCGTCGACGATGTGTTTAGCTACGTCCGAATCCGCAATGTAGGCGAGCGGTACAACGCCCTGTTCCAGGACGGTTTGGTGTACGGTTAATCTGTCCATGATTACTGAATTTATCGAGATACGCGTCCACTGCCGTCGCCCTCCATCAGGTTCATGACCTCTTCCGGCGTAGCGAGGTTGGCGTCGCCAAAGATGGAATGTTTCAGCGCCGAGGCCGCTACCGCAAAACGCAGTGCTTTCGCGTCGTCGTCCGGCCAGGTTTGGAGGCTGTAAATGAGTCCGCCCATAAAGCTGTCGCCTCCACCGACGCGGTCCACAATGTGGCTCAACTGGTAAGTTGGTGCAGTGTACATCCGCTCACCGTCCCACATGACACCAGACCAGGTGTTGTGGCTGGCGGAAATGGAGCCACGCAGGGTCGTAATTACCTTCTTCGCCTTTGGGAAACGTTTCATCAGCGCCTTGCAGACGGGGAGATATGCCTCCGGGTCCATTGTGTCTCCTTTGGTTACGTCCACCGATTCGGGGTGAATATCAAAGTGTTTCTCGGCGTCTTCTTCGTTCCCCAGAATAACGTCACAGAGCTCAACGAGGGCCGGCATGATCTCCTGGGGCGATTTCCCGTAGTTCCATAGTTTTTTGCGGTAGTTGAGGTCCGTGGAGATGGTTACGCCCCTGGCGGAAGCCACCTTACAGGCTTCCAAACAGGCATCCGCAGCGGATTGACTGAGTGCGGGCGTAATTCCGGTCCAGTGGAACCAATCAACGTCTTCGAAGACACTGTCCCAGTCAATTTCACCGGGCACGATGGTCGCCATGCCCGAATGATCCCGGTCGTAGATCACTTTTGAGCCTCGCTGCATTGCTCCGGTTTCGAGGAAGTAAATCCCCAGTCGATCCCCACCACGGACGACGTGACTCGTGTCTACGCCGCGCGCCCGGAGGGAGTTCAGGGCGCAATCACCCAAATCATTTTTGGGCAGGCGGGTAACGAAGCGGCTTTCCATGCCGTAGTTGGCCAGGGTTACCGCAACGTTGGATTCGCCCCCTCCGTAAATAACGTCAAAGGAGCTGGCCTGGGAAAAACGTTTCCAGCCCGGGGGACTGAGACGAAGCATGATTTCACCGAAGGTTACTATTCTAGGCATAGTGTTTATAAGTTGTAGAGTTGAGTTTCAGTGGTTTTATGGTCGGGTAAAATAGCCAGACGCTGGCAATGGTCACGTACCACGGCCAAAATTATCAGCTTGGAGAAGATGTTAGGGTCGAAATACTCTTGGACCAACAATAAAGCGATGGGCATCCGCAGAAACTTAATGCAGTACTTAAGGAGATTTTGCGGGAATAGGGTAGGTATTCCCCCGTAAATCGCGTTGACCCATTGAGGAGAATATTTATAAAAATTTCCCTAACCCTTTATTAGCTCATATGCTAAACGATAACGGGGCAAGGACAGGGACTGATCAACAGCACGAAGTAAAATCCTATGAACCTGTTTGAAATCATTTTACATGAATACCCACTCGCTTCCTGCGGAAGCTTCGCGGGGCATCGTCTGGCCTCTAGCATCCGGAAGGAATTCCCAAAGGAAATTCACGGGTTAATTGACCACGATGAGCGGTACCTCGTGCGTGGGTCGGCGGGGCGAAGTGCCTGGGCGCACTGCCCGTGGCTGGCGGTGATGGACCGAAGGGTTACGGAATCTCCGCGGAGGGGCTTTTACCCCGTCTATTTGTTTAAAAAGGATTTGTCCGGGTTTTACCTATCGCTGAATCTCGCCGTGGCGAACATCATGGCTCGGTACCGAAAAAAATCCCGTAGCGTATTGAAGTCCCAGGCTAATATCTTTCGGGATGCGATTGGAGAAATTCCTCCAGAATTTCCCCTCACCAGTATCGAATTACTGGGCGAGACCGATACCGCAAAGAATTACGAAGCCGGAACGGTAATCGCTAAGTATTATGGCGCCGGGGACGTCCCGGATATGCAAATAATGCAGGAAGACTTGTTGCTTATCCTGGAGATTTATGATTATCTGATTACTAATGAAAATCAAGTCGTTGAGTAAGCTTTTTGGTTAAGGTTAGGGCAGGGTACTGGCCGCGTCTTCCACTGGGAATTTTGGTAAGCTATAATTACAATCCTTGAACAATCAATGAGCAAGCTACCAGAGGACGGCCTTGCGGGCACACGAATCGGGGAAAAATGGCCATGATTCATCCCTCCATAAGTTGCTTTACCCGTTGCCTGTAGGTCTGCCCAACCGGCACCTGATGATCCCCAACCAACAGACGATTACCTTCAATCTGCCTGATTTTCTTTACCGCCACCATAAAGGATTTATGCACCCTCAGGAATTTAAAGGATGCTAGCCTTCCTTCCAGAGAAGAAATTTTTTCGTGACAGATGATCCGGCCATTGGCGGTAAATACTCTGGTGTAACTACCAAGGGCCTCAATGAAGAGGATATCTTCGGTGAGGACCTGATGAATTTTCTTATCCCCCTTGAGAAAAATGCTGGTATTCGGAGCGGCGGCGGCCGGCGGAGTGGCAGGTTGGTGGTCCGTTACCTTGCCTAGTGCCCGGAGAAAGCGTTCGAAGGAGAAGGGCTTCAGGAGGTAATCGGCAACGTCCAGTTCGTATCCTTCCAGGGCAAACTCCCGATGGGCGGAGGTTACGATTACCTGCGGCGGCTGCCGCAGACTTTTTAGTAGGTCGAAGCCCGTGAGTTTTGGCATGTTGATGTCCAGGAAAATCAGATCAACGGGTTGTTGACTCAAGGTTTGCATGGCCTGGAAAGCATCATAACAGTTGCCCACCTTCCGCAGATGGGGTAAGTCTTTACAGTACCCTTCAATGATCCGGTGGGCAATCGGCTCGTCGTCAATGATGCAGTAGGTCATATTAATTGTAGCTTAAGCTGGACTGTATGAAGTTGACCTTTCCTTTCGATGCGAAGGTCATGCCGGTTGGGGTACGTGAAAGCCAGCCTTTTCCTAAGGTTGTCTATGCCGATGCCACCCCCAGGCTGGGCGACGGAAGGCGCGTAGTTGTTTTTGATCGAGAAATGAACACTTTGAGCAGACGCAACCAGATGAAGGTGGATGAACGCTCCTCCGCTTAGTGAATTTACCCCGTGCTTAAAGGCATTTTCGAGTAAAATGATGAAGAGTAAGGGGGCCACCCGGACATCCTTCGCTACCTCATGGTGGAACTGAATGTCTACCTTCCTCTCATACCGAATCCGGTGCAGTTCAATGTAGCTTTCCAGATAAGAGATTTCTTCCGTCAGCAGTACGTCGTCTTCCTTGCCCTCGTAGATGGTGTAGCGCATCATATCCGATAACTTGAGGATGACGCCGGGGGCCTGGGCCGATTGCTCTACTACGAGTCCATAGAGATTATTCAGGGTGTTAAAGAAAAAGTGCGGATTGATCTGGCTTTTCAGGAGCGCCAGTTCGGCCTTATCCTTGTCCGCCTCAAGTGTCCTGACCCAGCGCCACTGCTCGTAGAGCCAGAGCAAGGCAAAGACCGGAATCGGAACAATGATCAACTTGAGAAAATCCTGATTATAGTGTTCCAGAAAGTCGGGCCGTACTCTGACGATCAGGTAATAGAGTAAACAGCCACCGTATATTAGGAAAATGGCAAATCGATATTTCTTGAAAAACTGCGGTAGGATCAGGGAGGCGACCCCGAGCCAAAATAAAATGATCAGAGGTACTGAAACGGGATTGCTGGGAGTCCTGAAGTATATCTCTCCCAGCATGGCTACGTAGAGTAGCGCGAATACCGCAACGACCTTTGGCGTGGAGAAGGAATGAAGCAACCACGCAATGATCAACCAGGAAAGGATGACACTCACGACATTTCCGGTTACGTAAAGCAAGCCCGGAGCCAGGATGATCCAATCTGCTGCATAAAATAACAAACCCAGCCCCGCAGTAATTACTCCCCCCAGGACAATAGCGGGATAGTTGGTGAATAAGGAGCGGTCCATGACAACAATAATAAGCCTGCCCGTTAGGCAGGCCTAATCTTTTTGATCAACCGATAGGTTTTTCACGCTAACACTGGTGTTTTTACCTCAAACGACTTTCATGGGGAGTGTGCGCCGTTTGGGTGCGATGCGGGTACGTTCGTGAAAAGAATTTAGAGATGATTTCGGTTGGCGATAGGTTTGATTCCATTGATCATCAATATAAATCATCCTGAATATGAAAATCCTCAAGAAGATGGTAAAGTGGGGCAGCCGGGCCATCGCACTGTTGTTGGCCCTGGTGCTACTTGCCGGATTGCTCTACCGCCTTGGTACTCCGGCCCCAAAACCGCCCGGGGAACTGGTGGATGTCGGTGGTTTCAAACTGCACATCAACCCTGCCGGAGAAAAAAGTAAAAGACCTACCGTGGTAATCGAAACCGGCCAGGCCTTACCCAGTGAGCATTATCACTGGCTGAGTGAAGGACTCAAGGATAGCCTGCGCGTCGTCCGGTACGATCGGGCCGGAATCGCCTACAGTGATTTAAGCCGAACACCCCGCGATCCAAAGAACATCGCCCGGGAATTGCACACGCTACTGGAAAGGGCGGGGGAGTCACCCCCCTACATTATGGTCGGACACTCCTTCGGCGGACTCTTCATTCGGGTTTTTGCGCAGCAGTACCCCGACGAAGTAGCGGGTCTGGTCTTCATTGATTCCAGTCACCCCGATCAAAGACAAAGGCTACAACTCCCCAAGCAGCCTGACCCTTCCTTGCTGCTGAATACCGCTGCCTTCCTGGCAGATATTGGTGTGTTGGGCATATTTGACCGGCTAAACGGATCCATTCTCTACGTGGAAGACTTTCCGGCCGAAGTCAATGACCGCTTCTACGATTACACCCTGAACGGTAAATATTATCGCGGCTACCGAAACGAGATACAGTGGGAAACTTCGGTGTACGATCAGGCCCGGGAAACCACCAATTTCGGCGACCTGCCACTACGGGTATTTACCGCCGGCAAAAAATACAGTGGTACTCCGGTACGCCCCGAATGGATACAGTTGCAACGAGAGATTTCCGAGTTGTCGAGTAACGGACGGCACATCGTGATTGACGGGCACCACAACAGCATCTATTCCACCAGAGAAAACGCCGACGTCATTTGTGGAGAGATCATCAAACTTGCTGGAGGGAATCCGGCCAGATAAGGGAGCGGTAATTCCTGGCATTTAAATAACGGGCTACCTTTAGCCATTCCCCGAAGGAGGTACGAAGCGCGATCCCGGATAACTTCCAGCCTTCCGCAATGGCCTTAAAGAATAACGCAGCTTTTCACCATGACCGAACTCGACCTCATCATCGACCTCCACAAACGGGCCGAACGGCAGGGGCCGGGGAGTCAACGAGACACGCTCCGGGCACTCAGTTTTCTTGACTTTCCACCAGATAAAGAAATCGCGGTAGCCGATCTGGGCTGCGGTACCGGCGGACAAACCCTGACCCTGGCCCGGGAACTGAACGCCAGGATCACCGCCGTTGACCTCTTCCCGGAATTTCTGGAAATATTGCGGGAGCGGGCGGCGGCTGCCGGACTTAAGGACTTCATTTACCCCCTACAAGCCTCCATGGAGGAATTACCTTTTGAAGAAGAACAATTTGACCTCATTTGGTCGGAAGGGGCGATTTATAACGTCGGGTTTGAGCGGGGAATTCAGGAATGGAAAGCCTACCTGAAACCGGGAAGCTACCTGGCGGTGAGTGAAATTACCTGGATCACCGACCATCGGCCGGACGAGGTGGAAGCCTTCTGGAACCGGGAGTATCCGGAAATTTCCCCGGCTTCCCGGAAGATCAAGCAACTGGAAAGTAACGGCTACACCCTGGTAGGCTATTTCTATTTGTCACCCGACAGCTGGCTGGACCAATATTACCGTCCATTGCGGACAGGTTTTCCGGCCTTTCTGGCCAGGCATGAGCAAAGTGAAGCAGCCCAAAAGGTGGTCGAGGACCACCGGGCGGAAATTGAATTTTACGAGCAGTACCGGGATTACTACAGCTATGGGTTTTATGTGGCCAGGAAGAACTAATGTGGGCCTGGACTCACTCAAAGTGAAAGTGCCTTCGGTGGAAGGGGAGGATGCTGGAAATTCCACAAAAACCACGCACGCACCTCCGATAGGTTCAAGGGACTGCGGACCCGCGAGAATCGCCGGGCTTCCCACATCGGGTTTCGAGGGGTACGTTCCGATTGGCCGTAGGTTATTCATCGGATTTGGCTTTTTCAGGAATTCCAGGCACCTGCGCCCCGTCGCCCTCCCGTAAAATCGGCAAGAACCAAAGAATACGGCACTCAGAACGGTGTCCCGTTGAATCTTAACTGAACAAATATTCACTCATCGATCCTCTCCTTGGATTGATCGTGAAATACCAAGGAGGGGTCTTAACAATTTGTTGCAAGTGTTGGTAGGGAGCACTTTTGGGGCAAACAAATTGTACCATGAAACTTTCTACACGCACCCTTTTTCTTTCGATCGGCGGCCTGGTCTTACTGCTCCTGGCGCTGCTGATCAATCCCTTTTCGGTCAACGATCAGGGCTATCGCACCGTCGTTCAGGGCGTCACCGGCAAGGAGTTTGTCCGTTTCGAACCGGGCATGTTCTGGTCCGGCTTCTTCAGCAAGCAGACTACTTACGCCGACGTGGTTACCGTTCAGGTCGAGCGCCCGGAAAAGCGCAAGGCGGACATCAGCTATTTCTCCGAGCCGATTCGCTGCCAGTTCTCCGACGGAACCTACGCCAATCAGGTGGGGTACTCCGTAAAGTGGAAGCTCCCCAATAATGAGGAGCGCATGTTGGCGATCCACAAGGACTACCGCGAGCAGAGCCGCCTGGCGGCCAGTTTGGCGGACTACTCCAAGGAGTGTGCCAACTACAGCTTCCAGCTGATGGACAGTGAGCGCCACTACTCCGGCGGTAAGTCGGAGTTGGCGGAAGCCTTCAAGTTTCAGCTGCGTAACGGACAGTACATCATCGATCAGAATCAGGTCATTCGCCGCGACAGCGCGAGCGGTGAAACGATTCGGAGCTACGAGAACAGTCCGCGGAAAAACGCCGACGGCAGCTACGTGCTCGCCAAAAGCGACGTGCAGCAATACGACATTCAGCCCAACTTCGTGGCGATCACGCTGGTGGATTACGAGAGTGTCGTCAACGAGAAGCTGAAGGCCAAGGTGGAGCAGTCGACCCGTGAGGCCATCGCCAAGCAGGAGCTGGTCACCGCCCAGCAGGAGGCCCTGACGGCCGAGATGCGCGGACGGCAGAAGGTGGCCGAGGTGCGGGCTACGGAAGAGGCTCGCAAAATCGAGGCCGAAATCCGGGCCCAGGCCGAAACGGCGGTAGCCGAGGAGCAGGCCAAGCAGGCCACCTTTAAGGCTCAGCGCGAGCTGGCCGAAGGTCGGGCCTCCGCCGAAGTGGCCCGCCTGAAGGTCCAGGCCGGCCTGTCTCCCCGGGAAGCCGCTCAGATTGAAAAGGAAACCCGGATCGGGGTGGCCGCAGAGCTGGCCAAGGTCCAGGTTCCGCAGATCGTCATCGGCGGTGGTAACGGACAGGGCTCTAATCCCATGGACGCCCTCGGCGTGAAGATGCTGATGGACGTCATGGCTTCGATGAAGAAGCAATAAGCACCTGAAACTTGGTTTGGGAATTTGGTTGCGGGCGGACAGCAAAGCTGGCCGCCCGCTTTTTTGCTTTTGGAGAGACTAAGGATAAGGAGGAGGCTAAGGCTAAGGAGATGCCGGTCGTCGGACAAATTCCCCCGGCTTTGCCGGGCCTCTTGTCCGACGAATTAGGGTGGTGAAAATCATTCCGCCGGAGGGACATCGGCCCGGAACTTTCTGCCCCGTACCAAACATTACTCTCCTTAACCTTCATTCTCGCGCCGAACTACGGTGTAATCCCCCAATTCGTAGTAGCTTTGCCGCCTCAAAAATTTGTTGTCTCATGATTTTGCGCACCGAGATTGCCACTATCCTGAAAGCCCCACCGATTGGGGAAACTGTCACCGTAATGGGCTGGGTTCGGGCCTGGCGGGGTAATCGTTTTATGGTGCTCAATGATGGCTCTTCGGCCGAAACCCTGCAGGTGGTCGTGGACGGAGAACAATTTGACGAGGAAACCATCCGCGGCATCGGCTTTCACGCCGCCGTCAGCGTAACCGGAGAACTGGTCGAGAGCCAGGGCGCCGGACAGGCGGTAGAGGTTATTGCTAAAGAACTCACCATCCTGGGGAAAACGGATCTGAGCACCTACCCCCTGCAGCCCAAACGGCAGACGATGGAGTTCCTGCGCGAGAACGGACAGTTTCGGATGCGGACGAACACCTTTAGTTCCGTCTTCCGCCTGCGGCATGCCGTAGCCTTTGCGATCAACAAATACTTCAACGACCGCGGATTCTACTACCTCCATACGCCCATCATCACGGGTAACGATGCGGAGGGCGCCGGCGAGATGTTCCGGGTGACCACCTTTGAACCCGACAGCGCGCCCCGCGACGAGGCCGGTGCGGTGGACTACGGACAGGACTTCTTCGGGAAGGGAACTCACCTGACCGTTTCCGGTCAGTTACAGGCCGAGATTGGTGCCCTCGCCCTGGGTAAAGTGTATACCTTCGGCCCCACCTTCCGCGCCGAAAACTCCAACACCAGCCGCCACCTGGCTGAGTTCTGGATGATTGAACCCGAAATTGCCTTTGCCGATATCGACAACGATATGGACCTGGCGGAAGACTTCTGTAAGTACCTGATTACTTACTGTCTGGAAAATTACCTCTCCGACCTGGAGTACCTTGATGCCCGCATCGTGGAGGCGGAGAAGAATCTTCCTAAGGATAAGCGACGGCCCATGGGACTCCTGGAGATGCTCCGCTTCGTGGTAGAGGATGACTTTGCCCGCATCACCTACACGGAGGCCATTGACCTGATCATGCGCTCCAAGCCCTACAAAAAAGGACGTTTTGAATTCCCCGTTTCCTGGGGTGTTGACCTGCAGGCCGAGCACGAACGCTGGCTGGTGGAGAAGCACTTCAAGAAGCCCGTCATCGTCCGGGACTACCCCAAGGACATCAAGGCTTTCTACATGCGCCTCAACGACGACGACAAGACCGTGGCGGCCATGGACGTGCTCTTCCCCTACATCGGGGAGGTGATCGGTGGAAGCCAGCGGGAAGAACGGGAAGACGTTCTCCGCCAGCGGATGCAGGAAATGGGCGTCCACGAAGAAGAGCTGGCCTGGTACCTGCAGCTCCGCACCTTCGGCGGGGCACCCCACGCCGGGTTCGGACTCGGATTCGAGCGCATGGTGCAGTTCATCACCGGAATGGGCAACATCCGCGACGTCATTCCCTTTCCCCGGGCGCCCCGTTTGGCGGATTTCTAGGAGAAAAGAATGAATGATTGAAGGACTGAATGATTGAATTTGGGCAATGGAAGAAGGGGAAAATGATTATGGAAAAGGGGAAGATATTTCATTGGAATTCATCTACGACCAATTCATTTTTTCGGAATCCGTGGTGAATGACTCACCTGGTAATGATTATTCAATAAGTGACAAGCAGCAGTGGGTAGCACAAATGCAGCGTCGCTTCAAGGGTGCCGCTATTGCTGTGATCAATTTGATGGAGTCAACCCCCAGTTCTCCTGCGTTAAGTGTTTGCCGTTTCCAAATCTTAAAGTCCGCTAATTCCGCTGCTGCGAACTACCGAGCTGCTTGCCGGGCTAGATCAAAAAAAGAATTCTTTGCCAAAATGAGCATCGTGGTAGAAGAAACTGACGAAACGCTTTACTGGCTAGAAGTCCTCAGTGAGTCAATCATCAAGATTGACGGCGAATTGGTATCTGATCTTCAGGGCGAATGGTTACAACTACTGAAAATTGTGGCAAGGGCAAGAAAGAATATCGCTTAACTGTAATTACTTCGCCATATCGATTAGGGTGGATATTATTCTTAATCGGCAGCCAACCGAACCGCCCTCCAAAGCATTTCATTCCCCACTTCTTCATTCCTCCAGTTATTTATTCATTCCTTCAATCATTCATTCCCTCAATCCTTAATCCACTCCCATGATCACCATCGGCACCCGCGGTTCTCGCTTAGCCCTCTGGCAGGCGCACTTCATTCAGGACCAACTTCAGGAAATTGGTCTGGAGAGTGAGATTAAGGTTATCAAAACCCAGGGGGACAAGATCCAGCACCTGACCTTTGACAAGCTGGAAGGAAAGGGCTTCTTCACCAAGGAGATTGAAGACCACCTGCTGGCCTCAGAAATTGACCTGGCCGTTCACAGCCTGAAGGACTTACCCACCGAGCAACCGGAAGGACTCACCCTCGCGGCACTGAGTTACCGCGCCACGGTGAACGACGTGCTCATTATTCACCCCGACAAGGCCGTTGAGGGTATGGTGTTCAAACTGGCCGACGGCGCGACCGTAGGCACGAGCAGCAACCGCCGGAAGGCGCAGCTGAAGAACCTGCACCCTGGCCTGGTCCCTGTGGACATCCGCGGTAACGTTCCCACCCGACTCGAGAAGGCCCGCACCGGAGAAGTGGATGCCGTACTGCTGGCCGCCGCCGGACTGGAGCGCCTGGAACTGGACCTGTCGGATATGGTCGTTATTCGGCCTAATCCCCGGGAATTCGTGCCGGCCCCGGGCCAGGGCGTTATGGCCGTACAAACCCGCAAGGAGGATATGGACCTCCGCAAAAAACTTGCCCGCCTGCACAATGTCACGGTAGGGGAGTGTACCAACGTGGAACGGCAGGTGCTGTCCATGATGGAAGGTGGGTGCTCCATGCCCCTGGGTGTCTACTGCGAGAAGGACCAACTGGGCAACTACCACGTATGGGCGGCCTTCGCCGAAACCGCCGACGCTCCCCTGAAGCGCATTCAGCGCAGCCAGAGCACCCGGGCCGGGCTAGCCGAATCGGTGGTGCAGGCGTTACGCGGGTAAGGCCACATGGATTGTAGGATTCCCCGGTCGAGCACTTCCAGTGCGAGCGATGATGGATTGAAGGATTTCCCGGTCGAGCACCTCAGTGCGAGTGGTGATGGATTGTAGGATTCCCCGGTCGAGCACTTCCAGTGCGAGTAGTGAACGACGTTACCATTAAGGTCCAGGACGGTCTCCGGTTTATTAACCTTAGCTCCGCTGCATTCCCCCGAGACTTTAGCGCTCCGTAGCGGGAGGATGGAAGGATTGCATTTTGCTCAATTCCTTCAATCCTTCCGTCCTTCCATCATTCAATCCTTTTACTTCGTCGAATCCCGCCGAAGTTTACCCTTCGGGTCTTCCAAAAACTGCTGCATCCTTTCCAGTTGATAGCGCATTTCCTCCGGAGCGGAGAGCTGTACCAGATATTTACTTCTTGCCCAGAAGTCAAGGTCGTATTTCACCTTGATTGCCTCCAAAGGGTCGCGCATATTCATGGTTACCCCCCGATAGTTTTTCCGTATCTCTCCGGAATCTGTATACAGTTCAAGGAGGAAGAGATCGTTGTGCCGGAAATGGGTACGGGTATTATTCTTGTAGTTAACCCTGAGAGAATAGCTGAGTCTTTTTGGGTAATACTTTCCGGCGTGTTTGAAGTACACCACTTCGCCGAAACTTGTGGCCTCCTCGTTGCCCCGGGCGTACTGAATGAAGGCGTTATCCGCCTTGTTGATCAAGAATTCGCCGCTGAACCAGGCGTCAATGGAGCCACTGGTGAACGATCGGTTATGATCTATCATGCTGGTATCCAGACGGTAGGCGATCCGGATGAGGGTGTCCGGTCCATTCAGGTACTCCCCTCGGTTACTGAAGTTCATGATTTTGGTGAATTGCTTGTCGCTGGCCAGGCGCAGCAAAATTCCTCCAAATTCACCACTGCGGCCAAAATTGAGCGAACCCAAATAACCCGCGAGGAGACCGGCCTGCAAGTTCATCGCGGGATTGTTAGTGCGCAGGCTTTCGATGTCGGTGGCCTGACTACGGAATTGCTCGATCCTGGCCGTTATCGGCTCCCATGGGTCGAAGTTCTTTTTCCGCGACCGTTCCCGGATATTGACCAGCGCTTCGGTGTAGTAACTGAAAGTATCATTATCGATGTCGTAGCGCCGCAGGTAGCCTTTGATGAGGTGCCCCTCCCGGGCGTAGTTATCCGGGATGGCGTCAATGGCCCGTTGTACGATTTTCCGGAGGCCGATATCTGAAATCACGATGACCTCCTCCAGCTCCACGAAGGCGGTTTCCATGCTGAGGTTGAAAAACAGGGCCGTGGTATCCAGTCGCCAGAGCGGTTCGCGATGCGTTTGGAAACTGAGCAAGCTGAAGACGACCCTATCCTGCAACTGGGCCTCCGTTAAGCTAAGTCGGTATTCTCCGCGCTCATTCGTCAGTACCCCAACGGATTGATCCCCTTCCAGGAATACGTTGACGTAGGGGAGGGGATTTCCGGTATTGGCCTCCAGTACGGTCCCCGTCAATTCATATTGGGCGAGCAGGATGGAGGGCAGAAATAGCAGCAGTAGGCTTAGACGCATGGAGCAGTAGATAGGGTGAGGTTAAACTACAACTGTAGTTTCGCGAAAATAGTTTAGGCCCAGGGGGGTAATCTGCCTTGGTGGGTTGCCCTTTGGGCCCGGAGGGCAGGTGCAATAAGTAAAGGATTGAATGACTGAAGGACGGAAGGATTGAGTGTAAGCATTAGGTCGCCAACCGAAACACGAGCGGGATTGAAAGCTAAGGCTTAAAAGTGGTGACCGGAAAAGGCTTGCTTTAGGCAGCGGCATATGCTTTTCACTTTTCAGCCCATGAGGGAGTTCCCGGCTCCGCCTGATGTTACGGGATCTAGAAAGCCTTCGTCATGGGAAAACTAAAGCCGGTGGGCACCTCAAGGGAGCTACCCGCTGCGCTTGTTGCATGCTTCAAGGTCCCGGGCGAGCGCACCCCAAACCGGTCGAGGCGTTCCACGCCGAGCCATTATAAGTAAAGGATTGAATGACTGAAGGACGGAAGGATTGAATGGAAGCATCAGGTCGCCAGCCGAAACACGAGCGGGATTGAAAGCTAAGGCTTAAAAGTGGTGACCGGAAAAGGCTTGCTCCGCAAGCTGGTCGTAAGGGCGGCCAAAAAGGTTAAGCCTAAGGCTAAGGAGTGGATGATTGGAACCGTCCATCGGGAAGGTATTCAGGCTAGTCCTTAAAGGAATGATTATTCCTACCCTAATTCGTCGGACAAAAGGCCCGGCAAGGCCGGGGAAATTTGTCCGACGACCAGTTGCTGCTGCCATCTCCACCTTCGTGGCCTTGGTCATTGTCCCGCCATCACTCTGGCTGACGATCCCGGCTTTACAACCTTTTCACGACCTACCTGGCCCTCTTTTTGCCTCCGTGCCCAACCCCGCATCCCGGACTTAGCACGAGGGTTTCATTGCACCTGCGCTTGCGCCCTCGGCAAAGAAGGAACTCGTATCGCGCGCCTGGGCGGCCGAGCGCCAGGTCCCCTCATGCCTGACTCCTAAAGCCTCCATCCTGCCACCCGGGCAATTGCATCCCGAAAACTATCGGGGTCGCAATTACGTCTGCGGTAGGAATAGAAACGAATCCAAATCTCTATTGAGCTAATTATCGTAGACTCCCTTACGGCGGCGTTCCAGCTCCTGATTAATGATGAACCGGAGTCGCTTGGCTCGTTCGTGACAGGAGAAATTGCTGCTGATGTAGCGATCGGCCAGTACCAGGCCGACGAGGGCCAGCGGGATCGCCAGGAGGCAAACACCAACGAGCCAGTGTAGACTGGCCAGGGCCGCGGCGCTGGCGGAAAAGAGCAGAAAGGGAATGGAAAGCCCGACCTTAAACATGGCGTCCTTCACCTGCTTGATCTTGGCGCTCTGCAGCCGTAACCGGCGGAGGAGGTGGTGGAGTTCGTGCGTAGCAAACGCCCCGGCTCCCCCCGTTAAAATGAGGAGAAAATCGTCATTGCCGGCTTTTTCAAGGCGGGCAATCTGGCGTTTCCATCTACGGTCTGACATCTTACTCAAAAATAGGAAGGATTCTTGGGGGGCTCAAAAAAATCGGGCGGATTTGTCGTCATTTGTGCGCCTTGTCTTATTATATCCGGAACTTCCCCACGAAGTGGTTCGATTCCGTAAGCTTTCGTGCCATTTTTCTTTATTTCAAACAAATTTGTTTTTAATTCAATAATTCACAATATTTGCCGGGGCACCGCTGACATGCAGGATAATTATGACACCAGAACAGGCCAGGGCCGCCCTGAAGAAATACTTTGGCTACGATGATTTTCGTCCCCAACAGCTTTCCATCATTGAAAGCGTCTACGCGGGGAAGGACGGTATCGTCTTGATGCCAACCGGAGGCGGCAAATCCATGTGCTTTCAAATTCCCGCCGTCACGATGCCCGGAACGGCCGTGGTCGTCAGCCCCCTCATTTCCCTGATGAAGGATCAGGTCGACGGACTGAATGCCGTGGGCATTCGGGCGGCCTTCCTGAACTCCACCCAGAGCGGTTCGGAGAGCCACGGGGTGGAGACCGCCTACGAAGACGGCGAGCTGCATCTGCTCTACGTCAGTCCGGAAAAATTGCTGTCTCCCGGGTTTTTCACCTTTCTGAAGCGACGGAATATCTGCCTCTTCGCCATCGACGAAGCCCACTGTATTTCTGCCTGGGGCCACGATTTTCGTCCGGAATACACCCAGCTTAAGCGACTGAAGGAGGCTTTCCCGGATGTACCCATTCTTGCCCTGACCGCCACGGCGGACCGCCTGACCCGCCGCGACATGGCCGAGCAGCTCGGCATCGCCGAGGCGCAACAATTCATCGCTTCGTTTAATCGCCCCAACCTGAGTCTGGCCGTACGGCCAGGGCGTAAGCGCCGGGAGCAGATCATTAATTTCCTCCGGGACCGCCCCTTCGAGGCCGGAATCATCTACTGCCTGAGCCGGAAACAAACCGAGGCGCTGGCGGGAAAACTCCGCGAAGCGGGCTACCAGGCCGAGGCCTACCACGCCGGACTACCGGCCGCCGAACGCGCCCGGGTACAGTCGGACTTTATCAACGATAAGAACCAGATCGTTTGCGCCACCATCGCCTTCGGGATGGGAATTGATAAGAGCAACGTCCGCTGGGTGATCCACTACAGTATGCCGAAAAACCTGGAGAACTACTACCAGGAAATTGGCCGGGCCGGCCGGGACGGCGCCGAGGCGGATACCCTCCTGTTTTACTCCTACAATGACTACATGACCCTGAAGGACATGATCGGGAGTAACGGAAATGCCGACATTCAACTGGCCAAGCTGGACCGGATGAAGGAATATGCCGACAGCCTGGCCTGTCGCCGGAGGATCCTGTTGAACTACTTCAGCGAGGATCACGGAGAAGATTGCGGAAACTGCGACATCTGTGAGAATCCGCCGGAGCGCTTCGACGGAACGGTACTGGCCCAGAAGGCCCTCAGTGCCGTGGCCCGCCTGCGCGAAAGCGTCGGGGTGGGTATGGCCATCGACGTCCTCCGGGGCTCGGCCCGCGCCGAGATTCGCAACCGGAGGTACGACCAGATCAAAACCTACGGCGCGGGTCGTGACATCAGTGCCTTTGACTGGAACCAGTACTTCAGTCAACTCATCAGTCTTGGCTATCTGTACGTTGCCCACGAAGACTTCAATAAAGTCAAGTTAGCTCCCGCGGCGCGCCGGGTTTTGTTCGAGGGCGAAACCGTGGAACTGGTCAAGATGACCACCATCAAAGAGCGCCGCGAGCAGGAAGATAAGAAGACCGCCCAGCGGGCCTCCGTCCGTAAGGAAAAAGTAGGACTGTTTGAAGAGCTACGCGCCGTCCGCCGGGAGCTTGCCCAGCAATTTGGTATTCCTCCCTACCTGGTGTTCAACGACGCCACCCTGCAGGAGATGGTCGCCGAAAAACCGATCACCGACGCCGAAATGGCCCGCATCAGCGGGGTGGGGGAACGGAAACTCCACCGCTTCGGGGATGCCTTCATGACCGTGATCCGCAAGCACGTCCGGCGCGAAGACAAGGCATCGCGGGGCGATACGCCTTCCCACGAAGCCAGCCTCCAGGCGTTTCAAGGAGGGGCCACTGTGCAACAAATTGCCGAACAGCGGCGTCTTTCCGAAAACACCGTACGGGGTCATCTGGCCAAGTGCTACCTGGAGGGAGCAGATTTCGATCTGACGACCCTTTTTCGGGCCGAGGCGCCCGGCTGGGTGGAGGAAGCGGTGCAGAACCTACCGGAGTCCCCCGGAGCCAAAGACGTCCTGGAATACATCACCGGCAAATACGGTACCGATGCGCTGGACTACGGTCAACTCCATCTCGTTAATGCCTACCGACAGCGGGAGGCCGAAAATGCCACCTCATGAGCAAAAACAATGAGTTCCTGTTCGTCTACGGAACGTTGATGAGCAATATTCCGTCCTCCATGAGCAAATTCCTGCGCCGCCGCGCCACCCTGATTGGTAAGGCGACCGTTTCGGGTACCCTGATTGACCTGGGCGGCTACCCCGGCCTGCTGACGGGCGGAGGGACCGTTAAGGGAGAACTTTACCGCTTCAACGAAGACCGTAGGGAGGAAAGCTGGAGTATGCTGGACGCCTACGAGAGCGTAACCGGGGCGCCGGAGGATGAATATCGGAAAGAAAGCGTCGACGTTCGGGTAAACGGTGGGGGCAAGTTCTCCGCAACCACCTACGTCTACGTCGGTTCCAGCAGGGGGAAGCAAGTCATCCCTAACGGAGATTATCCGCCCTTTTACAAGAATAACCCGGAGCACCGGAAATTTACCGGAGACGAATAGGGGAGAAGTCCACACGTTTCCCCACCCAAGCGTAGGTCCGGAAGGGTAATCTTTACCGGCCGCACGACTTCCCCACCAGCACTCAAACGTATGCGTATCCTTCACACCTCAGACTGGCACCTCGGCCACCGGCTATACGATCGGGACCGGAGTGAGGAGCACGCTGCGGTATTCGACTGGTTGCTGGAGGTCATTGACCGGGAGGGCGTGGAGGTCCTCATCATGGCGGGAGACGTTTTCGATACGATGAATCCGTCGAACACGGCCCGGGGGATGTACTACGACTTCCTTGGCCGCCTGCGTCGGACCAACTGCCGGGCGGCCGTGATCGTGGGGGGTAACCACGACAGCCCCTCCCTGCTGGATGCGCCGGCGGAATTGATGAAATATCTGGACGTCCACGTAATTGGCGGTGCCCGGCCCCAGGTGGCCGATCAGCTCGTCCGGATTCCGAGGGACGATACTTCCGAGACGGCACTCTGGGTGGCCGCCGTTCCGTATTTGCGGGACCGTGACCTTTCCTACAGCGTTGCGGGAGAAGGGGTGGAAGATCGTATCCTGCGGGTGCGGACCGCCATCCGGGAGCACTACCGCAATATTGGGGAGGCCATCACTGCGGCATCGGCGGACGACGCTGCCCCCATCATCGCCACCGGCCACCTCTTTGCCGCCGGGAGCGTAGACGCCGACGATAAGGCCAGCCATATTTATCTGGCCGACAAGCAGAACATCGAGGCCCGTGACTTTCCGGAGATTTTCGACTACGTGGCCCTCGGCCACATTCACCGGGCGCAGCGGGTGGGGGGACTGGATAACATCCGGTACAGCGGAAGCCTCATTCCCCTGACCTTCGGGGAAGCTGCGGGATTACAACAAGTACTTCTCGTGGATTTGCCCGGACGTGGAACCGCTCCCGAAATCACCAAAATTCCGGTGCCCCGGCACCGGCAGCTGACCACGGTGCGTGGGGAGTTGGCATCCGTAAAGCAAGCGCTCGGGCAGTTAGCCGTGGAGCCGCGACTGGATCAGCACCTGCTGCCCTGGCTGGATGTGCGGGTCCTGTCGGATCACCCCCTTCCCTTTTTGCGGGAGGACCTGCTGGAGCTGCTGACGCGGGAGGACGGCACCCGGGGAGCGGACATTTTGCGGCTTAGTGTCGAGCGCCGGCGGGAGGAGGACGAGTCCAGTACCATGTTGCCGGCCCGCGACCTGGAGGAGCTGGATCCGGAGGATGTATTCTACGCCCTCTGCCAGGGAAACGCCCCGGTGCAGCGGGAGGATTATCCCGAACTGTTGGCCTCCTTCCGGGAGTTGCTCAACTGGATGAACGATAAATCGGCGGAACAATGAAGCTGCTGAGGGTCGGAATACATAACCTCAATTCCCTGCGCGGCGTGCAGGAAATTGACTTCCGAGAGGAGCCCCTGGTAACGAACGGGCTTTACGCCATCGTGGGGCCCACCGGAGCGGGGAAGACGACCATCCTGGACGCCATTACGCTGGCCCTGTACGGAAGAACGGAGCGCGACCGCTACGGCAACGAAGTGATGAGTCACGGAGCGGGTACCTGCTTTGCGGAAGTGGAGTTCATGACCGATTCTGGCCAGTACCTCAGCCGGTGGGAACGGCGGCGGGCCCGGAACAAACCCGACGGGAATCTGCAGACCGCCGAACGGATGCTGAGTCAGTGGAACGCCCGGGCGGAGCGGTATGAACCCCTGGCCGCGGATAAGCTCCAGGAAGTAAACGACCGCACCGAAGAACTGCTTGGTCTCGATTACAATCGCTTCGTACGCTCCGTGATGCTGACCCAGGGACAGTTTGCCCGCTTTCTCAATTCGGACGTGAAGGACCGGTCGGAGGTGCTGGAAAAAATTACCGGCACCGAGGTGTACACGGCCATTAGTGAGGCCGCCTTTGAGCGGCACAAGGTGGCCGTTAGTGCCTACGAGGACCTGGAGAAGGGGGTGGAAGGAAATGTTCCCCTGCCGGAGGACGCCAGAAAGGAGCTGGAGAACCGGCTAAGCCTGGCCCGGGAAAAAACGTTGCACCTGCGTCCACGCCAAAAAGAATTGTCCGCTGCGCTTGGTCAGTACGCTCAGCTGGAGCAACTTGGCAAGCGCGTGGAGGAGGAACGAAAGTCCTTTGCGGCCATCCAGAAGGTGTGGGAACAGCGGGCTACGGACCGGAAAAAATTATCCGAAAGTGCGGCCCTGCGGCCGCTGCGGCAACCCCTGCGCGAATGGGAACAGGCGAAAGAAGAGGAACAAAAATTACTTTCCCGCCGCGAGCAGGAAGAAAAGCAACTGGCCGTAAGCCAGGTGGAGGCCCAAAAAGCTGACGAGGTCTTTGGGGAATTGTCGGCCAAATGGGAAAAGTTCTCCCGGGAGAAGCCCGCCAAGGAAGCTACCCTCGCCCGGGCAACGGAACTGGAACGCAAAATGGCCGAGGCGCAGGGAACCCTGAACGCCGAACGGAAACAAGCGGATGCCCTGGAGCGCCAACTGCGGGATCTGGCCACACGCGATGATCTCCTTAATCGTCAGGTCAGGGAAATTCGGGCGAGTCTGGGGGAGGAGGCTTCCCCATCACTGGCCAAGGAGCTGACCGAACTAGAGGAACAACTGCCCGCGCAGGAGCAACAACTGACGCTGGCGCGGGAAGGGATGGCCTTCCTGGATGCGCTGACGGCTAGTGAGCGGGCAGCGGCAGCGCTGCGGGCCGCCAATACGCTGGCTGCCACCACCGAGGAGGGCCTTGCGGTAGCCGAAAAGGAACTGGAAACCCGGCAGCACATCCTGAAAACTCTGGAGAAAAATCAGATCCTCGAACAGCACCGAAAGGACCTGCGGGAGGGAGAAGCTTGCCCCCTGTGCGGGTCGACGGAGCACCATACCCATGACCTGCCGGCCCTGGATGATCGGGCGCTGGCGCAGGCTGCCGAGGATGTCCGTACGGCAACGGAGACCCGTAAGCAGCTGCTCGCTCAACTGGAAGAAAACCGACAGCAGGCGCTGGCGGCCCAAACCACCTTTGCGGCGGCCGATGCCCGCCGGGGAGACGCCCGACAACGCCTTGATGAAGTCCCCCCGAACCGGGATGAGTTAGCTACGCGATTGCGGGACCTGGAGGAGCGGGTTCCGAAGCAGCAAGCTCGCTTGCGCCGGCTACGCATGATCCGCGGACAGTTGACCACCCTGAGCGAAAAAGAGACGGCCCGCAAACAGCTGGCCAGCCAGCGGGAAGAGGCCGCTGTAACCCTGCGTCGGTTAAAGGAAAGTACGGAGAAACTGGACGGTCAGCTGCGGGAACTGCGCGGTCAACTGGAGGACATCATTGGAAAGCGCACCGTGGCCGAATGCCGGCAGATGCTGGCAGACCGGGAGAAAAAAATATCCTCCGCCCAGGAAGCAGGCCGGGAACAGCGGGACATTGCCCGGGAGAAATACCAGCGGGACGAAGCGGCAATCGCCGCCACCCGGCGGCAGCTCACCGAACTCGGGGAGACCATCCTGTCCCGTAAAGCCAGCCTGGACGCAACACTAGGGGCACTGGAAGTGACCGACCTGGAACGAGCGAAAGCCACCCTGTTACCCTCCGATGCGGAAGACGGGCTACGGCAAGAACTGACGGAACTGGAACAACGGTTACGGTCGGCTGAGGGGGGCAAGGAGAAAATGGAAAAGGAACTGCAGTCGCAACGGGCTGTTGTGGAGGAATTGGCGCCGCTGGCCGAACTGCGCACGGAGGCCCATCAACTCGACCAACAGATTTCGGCGCTGGATCAGGAAGTGGGTGCGCTGAATAAGGAAGTGGAGCTCGACAACGACAAGCGGAAAGCCCGCGAAGCCATGGCCGGAAAGCTGGAAGCGCTGCGACAGGAGCGCGAGAAATGGTCGCGGTTGCACGAGCTGATCGGGCAGAAGGACGGAACTAAATTCCGACGCTTTGCGCAGACCCTCACCCTCCAGCGACTCGTGGAAGCGGGTAATCTTCACCTGGGCAACATCAGTGGTCGCTACCGGATGCGGCACCGTCCCGCCGAAAAACTGGAGAAGGAGCAACTGGAACTGGAAATCATCGATACCTTTCAGAACGACAATACCCGGCCGATGTCTACCCTCAGTGGCGGAGAGACCTTTATCGTCTCCCTGGCTCTGGCGCTGGGGCTTTCCGATCTGGCGGCGGGGAAGCAGCTCATTCAGTCCCTGTTCATTGACGAGGGCTTCGGGACCCTGGACGAAAAAATACTGGATCAGGCCATGACTACACTGGAGCAACTCCGGGCGCGGGGGAAAACGGTAGGCCTCATCAGTCACGTGAAGGAATTACGGGAGCGGGTGACGTGTCAGATTCGCCTGGAACCTGTGGGGAATGGGTTCAGTACGATCGAGGTGGTGGGGTGAGGTGGTTCGCTGGTTCGTTAGGATTTTAGTCTGTTAGTCTGTTAGAATTTTAGTCTGTTAGTCTTTTGGTTAGCCGTGGTGGTTTAGCCATTGGAGGAGTTCGGTGCGGAAGGCCAGGGGGGCTTCGGCGAAGGGGACGTGACCTACTCCGGGAAGTACGGCGAGCTGGGCGTTGGGCAGCATCTTGGCGTAGGCTTGTTGGTGGTGAAAGGGAATGATGGGGTCGCGGTCTCCGGCGATAACCAGGGTGGGGTGTTCGATGCAGTGGTGTTCGTCCATGAGATTCATGTCCAGTAGGTACCGGAACCAGGCACGCTGGGCTTCGATGTCGTGCTGTTGGACGTTGGGGAAAATTCGCCGAATGGTGGGGTCGAGTTGTGGGTAGCGGAGCAGGGCGCGCCACTGGCGCGCGTAGGAGAGGGTGGCCAGTTTGAAGAAGGCCGGGTGGGTTTTCAGGGTGCGGAAGCCCATATGGAAAAGAGCCTTACGGAGCAGCTTCCCCTTGCTGAAAAACTGAAGAGCGCCTTCTAGTCCCCGGGCTCTGCCGGTCAGAAATCCGCCGATGGAAATCACCGACCTCACCCGGGCGGGGTATTTAGCCGCATAGTTGAGGGCCGCGAACCCGCCAACCGAGTATCCCGCGAGGTGAAAATCTCCTTCTGGTATTAACTCGTTGATTGCCCGGTCCATTAGCTCGGCGAGCAAATATTCATCTAAGGCGCTGGGGGTGGCCCGCCCGGAATAAGTGGAGGGAAAGTGGAAGGGCAGTCCAATAGAGAACCAGCTGCGTTCGTTCCTTATCTCCTCGTACATGGCGTCTTCCCAGAAGTTCACGCTCGCCGTCAGGCCGTGAATCCAGACCACCGGAAGCTTCGTGGGCGAGGGGTTGAGATGAGCAATGCCGGAAAGCCGGTGCCCTTGAAATTCCGCAAAAGAAAACGTATGTTTCGTCAGAATCGGTGATTTCGATCATGCAAATCCGGAAACCGGGCTCCTGGCCATGATTTCCATCAACACCCGAACGATTCACTACCGCAGTGGGTTCATAATAGACTACATTGCGTTTAAATGTTATAACCGATTACCATGCAAATAACCATCCATAAATCCGGAGAGCTGTCCGGCAACGCCAAGCGTGTCATCAACGAAAAACTCGAAAAGCTGGAAACCTTTTACGACCGCATTGAGCGGGCGGAAGTCTTCATTAAGGAGGACGACGGTACGGCGGCCAAGGGCCACAAAGTAGAGGTGAGACTCGCCATTCCCGGCAACGACCTCTTCGCCGAGCACACCGACGAGAGCATTGAGCGCGGCATCGCAGAAGTAGCGGAAGCCCTGCGCCGCCAGATTAGAAAGCACAAAGAAAAGAACGCTAACCACTAGTCAGGCCCCCTGACTTAGCGCTTAATCACGGCCCGCTCTTCCTCCGAAGGGCGGGCCGTCGTATGTTTGCCAAAATTCCCGCTCCATGCCACAAGCACTTCGCCAAACGGATTTCACCTTCGATCCTCCCGCCGAATTCTACCGCGGTAAAGTGCGGGACGTGTACCGCCGGGGAGACGAGCTGTTGATGGTGGCCTCCGACCGCATTTCGGCCTTCGACCACGTCCTGCCCCGGGCCATTCCCCACAAGGGACAGATCCTCAACCAAACGGCCAAACACTTCCTGGACGCCACCCGGGATATCTGTCCCAACTGGCTGGAGCGGAGTCCCGATCCCAACGTAGCCATCGGAAAAGCCTGTGAGCCCATCAAGGTGGAGATGGTCATCCGGGGGTACGTCGTGGGCCACGCCTGGCGCGAATATGCCGCCGGCGCGCAGGTGCTGTGCGGTGTGCCCTTGCCAGCCGGGCTGAAGGAGGCCGACGCCTTCCCGGAGCCCATCATCACCCCCGCCACCAAGGCCGAGGAGGGCCACGACGAAGACATCAGCCGGGAAGACATCATCGCCCGCGGAATCGTGGAGGAACGGATTTACGAGAAGCTGGAAAATTATACGCGTCGCCTCTTCAGCCGGGGCACGGCCATGGCCGCCGAACGCGGCCTCATCCTGGTGGACACCAAGTATGAGTTCGGCTTACTGGACGGAGAGATTTACCTCATCGACGAAATCCATACGCCGGACTCCAGCCGCTACTTCTACGCCGAAGGCTACACCGAGCGGCAGGCTAAGGGCGAACGGCAAAAGCAGTTGAGCAAGGAGTTCGTTCGGGAGTGGCTCATGGAAAACGGATTCCAGGGCAAGGAAGGCCAGCAAATGCCCGAAATGCCCGACAGCTTCGTCGAGCTGGTCTCCCAACGCTACGTAGAACTCTACGAGAAAGTGACGGGTAAGACCTTCGTGCCCGCCGACACGGAAAATATTGAAGCCAGGATCAAAGGAAATCTGTCCGGTACCGACTGGCGCGTAGTTGAGTAAACCCAGAAAGTGCAACGATGAAAATAATCTGTATCGGCCGCAATTACGCGGCCCACGCCGCCGAACTCGGTAACGAACGGCCGAGCCGTCCGGTGGTCTTCATGAAGCCGCCCACGGCCATCCTGCCGAACAACAAGCCCTTCTACTATCCGGAGTTCAGCGAAGACATCCACTTCGAGGTGGAACTGGTGGTGAAGGTGGCCAAAAACGGGCGGCACGTGCAGCCGGAATTTGCCATGGACTACGTGGCGGGCATCGGCCTGGGGATTGACTTTACGGCCCGTGACCTGCAGAGCCAGCTCAAGTTAAAGGGCCACCCCTGGGAAATCGCCAAGGGCTTCGATAACTCGGCTCCCCTCTCCCCCCAGTTCTTTGCGCCCGATGATTTTGCCGACCTGAACGACATCGAATTCGGCCTCCGCAAAAACGACGAGGAGGTACAGCACGGCCACAGCCGGAACATGCTGTTTCCGCTAACGGAGATCATCTGCTACGTCAGCCAGTATTTCCGCCTCCAGAAGGGTGACCTGATCTTCACCGGAACGCCCGAGGGCGTCGGCCCGGTGCAGCCGGGCGACGAACTGGTCGGCTTCCTGGTCACCAAAGACGGAGAGCAGGAAATGCTGCGCACCCGGGTGAAGTAAATGCTGCTCCGAGGCCCCGGTGAGATAGCTAAAAGCAGACTGTTCCGTGAATTATTCAATTGGCAATCAAACCCTTGAATCCTCTAGTAGCGGCAGGTAATTACCTGCCGCTACTGTGGGCCCCACTAACCTGCCGCGATTCCGCAGGAATCGCTGATGTAACCTCCCGGAACAACCTAGGCTAGAACTATCTCAGGTTTCCACAGACTGCATTACTCCAGGTCGGACAATAATTGATGGAAAATTACTTTCCCCGGAGGCAACCTTGCGGTCAACTAACGTGTTTTCCATCACGAAGGTCGGCCCACCCGGGCCGAGTCCCAACGGGGGCGTACCGGAATCGACAGGGAAGTAAGCTTTGTAGTAAGCATGCCGGAGCATGATGCGTTATCTCCGTAAAAATCTAAGCATTAACCTTTCTTAGTTGGCAACACCAGCTATGCTATGGCAGCCTAATTTAGGTTAGACTGTCTTCATACGCCGTACAGTTGAGGCTCCATACACATTGTGCCGCGTTCACCCTTTTGGGGCTGGCCGCCGATCCTGGTCTGAATCGGCGGTGAGATTAAGGACCTAAGGTGCTGTTTGAGAGGGTGACCAATCTCCCCCAGCACTCGAAAACCTGACTGGTCAATAAGCATGTAGAAAGCTGCCTTGCGCTTTCGCTGGACGCGAGTTCGACTCTCGCCGCCTCCACCAAAACAGTAGCCCCGATTTCCATGAGGAAGTTGGGGCTTTGTTGGTTTCAAGCAAAGGCTTTGATGATCAGAATTGATAAGCAACGTTAGCGGTAACGAAAGCAACGAATACTTGGGTATTGGTGGTGCTAAAAAACAAGTCAGATTGCCGGAAACTCCGAATTTCTCTTCCTCCCAACGGAACTTCATACATTAACTCAAAGGCCCAGGGACTATTACTCATCACGTACCTAAGGTTTCCGCTTATCCTTCCAGAAAAGTACGCATTGGCAGTGGCGTCGAACAGTTGACCAGAGAGGCCAATATCGGATGACCACCTTCCCGAGGTGTAGCTTAGGTCCGCCTGAAGATGTCCATTGTAAATAGCGTTACCTGGAATGATTCCGAAGCCGGAACGGTTGATTAGTAACGACCATCGGACATTTACTTCGTTGGTCAAGTGTTGCCTGAAGTCGCTTTGGAGGGAAGCAGTAGTAATTGGACTGACCACGTTTTGATCCACAATTACTGTCAGTTGTTGTCGTCTTTGGTAACTGGAAGTAACCGAAAATTTATTTTTGCCATTGTCTCGACGGAGAATTGCCGTCAAATTCCAGGCTTTAATCGGAGTGTTTGTAACTACGTAAGTTATTTTTCGATCTTGCCCTACAACTTCGAGTTGCGGAATAATGGAAGACCCTCCCTGCTGATCATATCCGGCTGAAATAGTATATCCATAACCCTTTATGGGGTTGTAATAGCGATAGCCTAAGGTGGCTTTATGTGTGGGTACGGGGGTGAGGCGTTCCAGACCGAATTGGTACGTCGTGAAGGAAGTCACAAGTGGAGACGCTGACAGGAAACTTAAACCTGGTGGGGTAACCGTAGATTTCCAGTTGGCTTCTACGGTACTCCCCGGCCCAGACCTGAATTGGAGCCTAAATTCTGGTAGTAAGAATTGATTAATTGATACGCGTTCCCCATTGTTTGCCCCACGGATTTGAGCTAGATGAAGTCGAAAAACAGTACTGGTTTCTCGCCATTTTACAACAGTACCGAAATGGGTGGAAAGTTCATGAAAGGCAACGACCCTTTGTTGACTAGGAAGAAGGCTACTATTGATCGATTGCTTCTGCTGAAGGTGTTCCCATTCCATCCCCTGCTCAAGGTAAACCTTGCGGTTGAGCTTATAATGGTAGAGATAATTTCCCCGAAAGTTTCTTCGGGTAGGAATGTTATCTTGATCAAATATAGTGGGTTCGATGCTCCCTGAAAGAAATAGTGAATTAAGGAAGGCGGTATCACTTGATAGCTTGAGGGTTTCTCGGTCTGACTGTTGACGTGCTGCGGCAACTATTTTCAGAATGTTGCCTTCTTTAGTTTGCTTGACTATCTCGGTTTTTAATTGACATTCGTAGGCCCCTACATCAAGTTGACTGGAGGACAATCGATTGCCAAAGTTAGAGCGGTAATTTTCAACAAGCAGGCTGGAATTTTGATTGCCTTGGAGCTGAGCATTGGTACGGATTACCAGTTGTTTGGGAAGTTTAGACGTCAAGGTTGCTCTTAGCATTCCGAACTGTTGACGTGCTGCCCTACTCAATGAAATAGCCTCATTTAGGTCTGTAATTGGGAAAACTGTCGTACTCCGCTGCCGGGTTGTCCACTTTTTTCTAGGCCCCAATGCATATACATCAAGGCTACTTTTTTTACCCACTTGTTGATTTACGCCGAGGGCGATAAGTTGGTTCTTACTGTCTTCGGCAAAACTTGGGGGTGATAGCCTTAAGCTCAGGTCCGATAATTCTTGAAACCCATTTCCACTAAGTAAATTATCCCCGCCAATTAGACGTAATATACTCTGAATGGAGAGCAATTCACGATTTACGTTATTACTACCCCCAAATAGGTAATTATTGGTATTCCGATTGAAGCGAAATATATCCGCCTGCACAAGGTGTCGGCCAGGTGTGCCGCCTCCGGCCATTGCTTCGCCGAAGTAAACATTTTTCCTATCCTCGCGAATAATTATGTTTAGTGCACGGCGCTTACGTGCTCCGGGATCTAGGGTGAAACCCAGTGGTTTGTAATCTTCTAGAACTTGAATACGAGCGATGGCATCTGCCGGTAAGCCCTTTAACGCTAATTCCCCGTCACCCCCAAAGAATGGCTTTCCTTCTACTAGTAGGGTGGTGACGTCTTGCCCTTGGTAGGTAACGCGCAAGTTTTGATCAATATCTAAGCCCGGCAATTTCTCAATCAAGTCCTTCAACTTCCGTTCCTTTCCGGTGTAGAAGGCCCGGGCGTTGTAGACTACTGTATCGGGGCGGTAGGATATTGGTGGAAGGGTGTCACGGACAACGATTTCCGCTAAGTCCATTACGGTTTTTGATAGTGTGATCGAAATTACCTGCTCATCTAATTGAGTCAATTTTAGTTGACTAGCATAGTTAGCATAGCCAAGTCTATTGACCATCAACTCATAATCAATGTTGGGATAAAGGGAAAGCATCGCTTGTCCTCGCTCATCTGTCCGATCAAAGATTATTTCTCCCGAAGTATTGTCTGTAGCCACCACCATGGCGTACTCAATGGGAGAACTGTCGAGGGAGTCAATCACGGTAAAGAAAACCGAGGCGGTCTGTCCAAACAAACCACTAATACCGGTAGTCATGAAAAAGATTACCGTAAGCAAACCAGACCTTAGTACGTTTGCTTCGGTGATCTTTTTCATGATTATGGTGCTAAGGGACAATTTAGAATCCTAGTAAATTTACGTCTACTGTTCTTGTTCGCACCTTTGCTTGGCATTATGTATGTGAGCCTGATAGACTAGTGGAGGGATGGTCGTTCCATAAGTATGATAATGATACAGGGCAATCCCGTCCGCATATCCCCTTGCATAGGCATCACAGTCTATGGGTAATTCAACGGCTTTTGTGGTATTTGGTAGAAGTACTACACAAAATAAAATAGAAAAAATGTATTTCATAAGAAGATTAGTTGTTTGGCCTACTCTGTTGATGGCGGTTTTCGGCAATAACCCGCTCCCCGGATTAGCTATTTGTTGCCCCGAATGGCCTTTACCTCGGCAGTAACCTTACTTAAAAAATCTTGTTTGCTCATTGTACCAACAGCTTTCGGAAGTTCTACGGAACAGTCTTCTGGAGCCGTGCTTTGCAGGTTCAAATCGACGGCCCTGAATCCACGATCTCTTCCCTCTTTTGATTGAATCTCTAACGCCAAAATCAAGCCAGGTAATCCATCGACTCCCCGTGGTCCGTAGGGGTAGGGTAATTCCGGAGCGTACCAAGCAAAAAGAATTTGGGGCGCATCTTTTTCTAACCTATTCTTAGGATGGTAGGTAGCGGTTGCTTCGTAAGTTACGTAATTCCCAATTTTCTTAGTTTTGCCTGTCTGACTCCATTCTAATGGCTCGTTTGGGTGGGTGATGTTCAACACACTTCCCATGTATTCAGATTGTGTGACCCTTCTGTTTTGCTGCTGATTGTAATACTCATATTTCCATGCTTCAGAAACCATAGTTGCGGCAGTCTCGTAATGAAACTTTTCATCAGAATTTTCTGGTATTGCATTGGGATCGAGGCTCCACAAAGATGCTTGTTGATCAAACGATAGTGTGAAGACGAGCCGGTTCATTGTAGCATTGATGCCTCGAAACATTGATCCATATTGGTTATACTTCTGCGGTGACTCCAATTCCATCTTCCGCAATCTCTGTTCCGCAATGGCGGAGTCAATGTAATATTGATACTCGACCTGGCCGCAGATTCCCTTTTCACCTTGGGCATTAAGAGTTGCGGATAAAATGAGCGCTAAGGAAAATAAAAATACCTTCATATTAATGAATTTAGTGGGGCCTATCTTTTGGATAACCCCTAAGCCTGGGGATCATTGCAATGGTTCAGTGCATTGGACCAAATCGTGTAGTATTCTAATGGGCTGAGATCTTCTCCTGTGGTATTATGATGGTAGTCGTTGTATCCGTCTGCTACCCCCGTGGCGTAATCGATGCACCTATCAACAATCACAGGCATGGCGAACAGAGTAAAGGAAATGAGAAAAAATAAGGAAAAGAATACCTTTTTCATAAGATAATACTTGTGCCTACTCTAGAAATATCGGTTTTCGGCTTTGCCCGATTCCCAGCTAAACTGCTAGAACGATAGCAAAAGTATTCTTCACCAGGGCAAATAAATTGCACACAACTGCCAACTATAATTTTTTATTAAAGAAATTGAACGAAACGAACACTGATGGATGATAGTAATAGGTGTTGCGCTTACGGCAATATCGGATGTCTATATCCCCCCCCCCTAGATTTCTGAGTTGATTTAGTAAATTTTTTACGGTTCTTGGACTTGTTTGAAGCTTGCTGGCGATATCCTTTGCGCATCCAGTGTTTTCTCGTTCAATTATTATGGCTAATCGCTCCAGCGTGATGAGGGTTTCATAAAAACTCATGGTCAAAAGGTAATGTGTTAATAAGGTTAAGGGTATATAATGTAATTGTCTAATGTAAGGATTTGGCGAGAATCTTGCAAATAGCCAGAGGATTGGCTGCCTCAGAGAACAGTAAAACCTGAAAAAATCGTTATGAAAAGCGTTAAGGTGGTCCTTCTAAATGGGCATCCATAGTAGATGGGGATGACATCATACACAATTTGCCCCCTACAACCACACCAGCAACGGCACCCCCCTTAATCTTCCTTCCACCACGGCGTTTTGTTCGTAGCCCCGGGCGACGTCGTGCAGCACGGAAAGGGGAATGTCGAAGACCAGAAAACCGGGTTCGTCGGGCCACTCCCCCTGCGGGTCCCGCCCCGTGGCGGGCAAAAAGTCCAGCCGGAACATGTTCAGCAGATCCCGGAGTTCGTTGAGCCGCTCGGTGTTTTTTTCGTCCGAAATCACCTGTGA
The DNA here is from genome assembly GCF_004375085.3 of Lewinella sp. W8. GTDB lineage: Bacteria > Bacteroidota > Bacteroidia > Chitinophagales > Saprospiraceae > Neolewinella. The sequence continues at coordinate 151,477 of NZ_SNAQ03000008.1, read as the reverse complement.
CCTGGGGTTGCAGGGAGTGATGAAAGCATAGTGAGAATGCCCGTGAGCCCGCAGCCAGGCGTCCAGTTTCGGGGCCGGATGACCGATTTTGAGGCAAAAATCTCCGGCCCAGTATTCGGCCCTCAGGTAGGCATCGTTGAGCTGCTGGTCGAACTCCTTCAAAGACTTGTCGTTATGTGGTGGGGACATCGGTCCGAGATATGTACCTTTGCGGCCCTAAAGTGGCCTTCACGCGACCCCAGATGCGGTGCGATGGCCCAAGTATAAGAAAAAAGCGCATTTATATGGAGATGGACAGAAGTACCATCGTTGGACTGGTCCTCATTTTGTTGCTGTTTGCGGTATGGCAGACGGTGATTGCCCCCAGTCCGGAAGAACTGGAAGCCCAACAACGTTACCAGGATTCGATTGCGGCGCTGAACGAAGCCGCCCTGCAAAGCCCGGAAGTGGCCGAGCCGACCTTCACGCCAACGGAACTCGAAGGCCTTAACGACAGTACCCTGCAGGCCCGCTTCAGCGATCAGTTTGGCGCCTTTGCGACGGCCGCCGCCGGTGCGGAGGAGGACGTCGTCGTGGAAAATGACCTGATGAAGGTGACCTTCTCCACCAGGGGCGGAACCATTCGTCAGGTGGAACTAAAAGAGTACGCCAAAATCATCGAGGACGAGGAGAAAAAGGAGGTCAAACTGCCCCTTTACCTCCTGGAAGACGACAAAAACCGTTTCGAATACGTGCTGCCGATCGCGGGCGTTTCCGGCGAGGGCATTCGCTCCAGCGACCTGTACTTCACCCCCACGGTGGAGGGCAATACCGTAACGATGCGGGCCAACGCCGTCGGTGGTGGATACTTCGAGCAGAAGTACACCCTGACCGACGGTACCTACCTGATGGACTACGACCTGCGGTTTGAGGGACTGAACCGCGTGCTGGCCAACCAGGACGGCCAGATTCGCCTGCACTGGGAAAACTACCTCGATAAGATCGAGAAGAACGCCCAGTACGAAGCCAACCAGTCTACCGTCTACTTCAAGCCGGTCGAGGACGATTCCGACTACTGCTCCTGTACGAGTTCCGATACGGAAGAACTGGAGGAGCAGCGACTGAAGTGGGTGGCGGGCTCCCAGCAGTTCTTTACCTCCGCCCTGATTGCCGACGAAGCCTTCCGGGGTGGGGAAGTAGCCACCGAAACCTTTGACGGGGAGGGATCCGACCTCAAGAAACTGGTGGTGGACATCAACGTGCCGGTGGGTAACTCCGCCTCCGAAGGGTTCAATATGTCCTTCTACGTTGGCCCCAACGAGTTTGACCGCCTGGCCGCCATCGGCCACGACATGACGGACGTAATTTCCTTCGGTCGCTCCATCTTCGGGGCCATCAACCGCTGGATCATTCGTCCGATCTTCAATTTCCTGTCCGGCTTCATCAGCAACAAGGGTATCGCCATTCTGGTACTGACGCTGTTCGTGAAAATCCTCGTGTACCCGCTGACGTACAAGATGCTGGTGAGCCAGTCGAAGATGCAGGTGCTCAAGCCCGAGATCGAAAAGATGAAGGCCAAGCACAAGGACGATTCCCAGGCGCAGCAGGTGGAAACGATGAAGATGTACCAGGAATACGGCGCCAGTCCGCTCGGCGGCTGTTTACCGATGTTCCTGCAGATGCCGATCTGGTTTGCCCTGTACCGCTTCTTCCCGGCCAGTATTGAATTCCGGCAGGAGAACTTCCTCTGGGCCACGGACCTGTCGACCTACGACACCATCACGCGGATTCCGGAGTGGATTCCCTTCATGCAGGGGCACCTCAGCCTTTTCGCCATCTTGTGGGCACTCACGACGGTCATCTACGCCTACTACAACAGCCGCCACATGGACTACAGCGCTCAGCCCATGATGAAGTACTTCCAGTACGTCATGCCGCTGCTGTTCCTCGGCTTCTTCAACAGCTTTGCCTCCGGACTTACGGCTTACCTGTTTTTCTCCAACCTGTTCAACATCAGCCAGACGATCATCACGAAGAATTTCCTGATCGACCAGGAAAAACTGCGGGAGAAGCTGGAGGCGAACAAGAAAAAACCGAAGAAGAGTTCTGGCTTCACGGCCCGGCTGCAGGAAGCGCTCAAGGAGCAGCAGCGGCAGCAGGCCCAACAACAGCAGAAGAAGGGCAAGAAGTAAACGCCCCGATGTTTTTTGGTCAGTGTAGGTTCCTTTTGGGGGCGGAGCCCAGGTGCAGTGCGCTGCCCGGGGCAATGATTCGCCAACGAAAAGGACCAAAATGGCTGACCCTGCGTTAGAGTATTACAGACCACTGAATATGTATATGCGAGTAATTTTGTTCCTCGGGCTAACGGTTGCCCTGTCTGCCTGTCAACGTGAAGCTACGGATCCCACGGACACGGCCCCGTTTGTGACCACGGCACCTGCGCCTGCGCCCGCTAATTCTACCGCTCCTCCCAAGGACATGAACGGCCTGGCCCGCCCCGCCGATCAGGCCGGTCTGGAGCCCATGGACAAGCGCGCCAACATGGCCCCGGAAGACAAAATTCGCGGTGAGGTAGGCACCCCCGAAGACGCCAATAAAATGGTACGGGAGGCCAAGAAAAAGGCTCTTGAAGCCAAGGGGAACACCACGGCCACCCAACCCAAAGCTGCGGAAGTCCCCTCACCCACCTCCGTAAACGAAACCATGATGGCGGAGAAAATCGAACAGGCTCCGGTGGTGACCCTGCAGAAAATGCCCTGCTTCGGGGATTGTGAGCGCTACACCCTCACGGTGTACGCCGACGGACGGATGCTCCTGGACGCCAAAAAGGGACTCGACCGGGTCGGCGACTACGAGCGAACCCTCTTCACCACCGACACCCGGGACCTTCTGCAGCAACTGGCCGAACTACAGCAAATGGACCTTAACCATACCTACCCGGAAGAGGAGGTGGTGGATATTCCCGCCACGGTGGTCACGCTACGCGATGAGGAAGGAAACTTCCGCAAGGTCACCGTCTACGGTGATGCCCCCGAGAAACTTGCCGAGCTCATCGCCCAGTTGGAGGAGATGGCTCGCGAAGGTTTCTGGCAAAAAACCATGCGCTAATTCCCGCGTTTTTTCCTATTATCACCATTATCCATTAAGCAACACCCAGTATGGCTGATCATAAGATCATCTTTTCGATGGAGCGTGTCTCCAAGACTTTCCCCGGTGCCAACAAAAAGGTCCTCAACAACATTTGGCTGAGTTTTTATTACGGCGCCAAAATTGGGGTACTGGGGCTCAACGGCTCCGGTAAGTCGACCCTGCTCAAGATCATTGCGGGAGTAGACAAGAACTTTGAGGGGCACGTGGTTTTTGACGGCGATTACAAAATCGGCTACCTGGAACAGGAGCCACAGCTGGCGGAAGGTAAAACCGTGCGGGAAATTGCCGAGGAAGGCGTGCAGGAGACGGTAGACCTGATGAAGGAATACGACGAGGTGAACCTCAAGTTTGCCGAGCCGATGAGCGACGACGAAATGACGAAGCTCATCGAGCGGCAGGGCGTCCTGATGGAGGAGCTGGAAAACCGCAACGCCTGGGAGCTGGAAAACCGCATCAATACGGCCCTGGAGGCCCTGCGTTGTCCACCCGATGACGCCAAGGTGGAACTGCTGTCCGGCGGGGAGCGCCGCCGGGTAGCCCTGGCGCGGCTGCTGCTGAGCAACCCGGATGTTCTCCTCCTGGACGAGCCGACCAACCACCTGGACGCCGAGTCCGTCCACTGGCTGGAGCAATACCTGCAGAGCTTCCCCGGTACGGTCATCGCCGTGACCCACGACCGCTACTTCCTGGATAACGTGGCGGGTTGGATTCTGGAACTCGATCGCGGCGAGGGCATTCCCTGGGAGGGGAACTACTCGAGCTGGCTGGACCAGAAAGCCCAGCGCCTGGCGCAGGAAGAAAAGCAGGAAAGCAAACGACAGAAGACCCTCAAGCGGGAGCTGGAGTGGATTCGGATGGCCCCCAAGGCTAAGCAAAGCAAGGGTAAGGCGCGTCTGAACGCCTACGACAAACTGGCCGGAGAAGAGGGGAAAGAACGGGAGAAGAACCTCGAAATTTACATTCCCCCCGGTCCACGGCTGGGTGATTCCGTCATTGAAGTCAAAGACCTAACGAAAGGGTTTGGCGATCGGCTGTTGTTCGAGGATGCCACCTTTACCATCCCGAAAAACGCCATTGTGGGTATTCTTGGACCGAATGGTGTCGGAAAGTCAACTTTCTTCCGGATGCTGGTCGGAGAGCAGGAGCCCGACAAGGGAGACATCAAGATCGGAGATACCGTCCAGATCAGTTACGTGGACCAGAGCCACCGGGAACTGCAGGAAAAGGATAAGACCATTTACGACGTGGTATCCCGGGGACACGACTTCATTGAAGTGGGCAGCACCCAGGTGAACGCCCGGGCCTACCTGAGTCGGTTCAACTTTGCCGGTGCCGATCAGCAAAAGAAAGTGGGTATGCTTTCCGGCGGGGAACGCAACCGCCTGCAACTGGCCATGACCCTGCGGGAGGGAGGCAACGTCCTGCTCCTGGACGAACCCACTAACGACATTGACGTCAATACCCTCCGGGCGCTGGAAGATGCGCTCGACAGCTTTGCTGGATGTGTGCTGGTGATCAGCCACGACCGCTGGTTCATTGACCGCCTGGCCACCCACATCCTCAGTTTCGAAGACGAGGGACAGATTCAGTTCTTCGAGGGGAACTACAGTCAGTACGAAGCCGCTAAGCGCGAACGACTGGGCGACGTTACTCCGAAGCGACCACGGTTTAAGAACGTGATTAACCGGTAGGGGAGGAGTGGTTTATTGGTATTTTCGTCTGTTAGTCTGTTAGTCTGTTAGTCTGTTAGTATTTTAGTCTGTTAGCGGGTAGTAGATAAGTGGAGGAAAGAATCCTTGCTGGGTGCGCTTGTCTGGCACCTAACGACTACAATACTAACAGCCTGAAGCACAACTACCTGCCGCCTGCACTACCTGCTACCCAATACCGTACAATACTACTACCTCCGATTGGTCTTCAGCCAAAAGTTGATGATGTGTTCCATGGCGGCCCGGTACTTGGCGGGGATGGTTGGCTTATGGACGTAGGCCGTGGCGCCGAGGGAGTAGGCCTCGTCAATTTCTTCCTGATCTTCGGAGGAGGAGAACATCACAATGGGAAAGGGGGCACGCTCTCCCCGGGTACTGATTCCCTTCAGGACACCGAAGCCGTCAATTCTGGGCATATGGAGGTCCATAATGGCCAGACTGATGCCGCGTACGGGGCGATTTTTCTCGTAAAAATCCAGGAAATGTGCTCCGTCGCGCAAACGGATAACCTCAATCGACTTGTCGATTTGACGCAGGGTGCGCGTGGCAAGGGCGGCCTCGAGGGCATCGTCCTCAATCAATAGGACGCGGTGGGATTTCATCGCAGCTTTCTGTAAATCGGTTGAGAAACACAATACCGGGATGCCTGAGGTAGGGCACATCGGATTTGTCCTTCCCGCAAGGGATGGGATTATAACAGCTGCAAGTTAAGGAAATTGCGTCAGAACGCTGAAGTTGCCCCAACATTTACCGGAAGCCGGATGGTGAAGGTGGCGCCCTTACCCAGTTTTCCGTCGGCTTCGATGGAGCCGCCCAGGTTGCGCATGATCCGGTGAACGGAAGCCAGTCCCACCCCGGTGCCCGGAATGTCGTCTTCCACGTAGAGTCGGCTGAACAGCTTAAAGAGCTTGTCGGCGTAGAGAGGGTCGAAGCCAATACCATTGTCCGAGAAGCTGATGATGTGCTGGGCCTCCTGGAGGTAGTAATTGATTTTGATGACCGCCCGCTGACGGGTACTGGAGTACTTGATGGCGTTGGACAGGAGGTTCTGTAGTACCTGTTCAATGAGCGTGGCGTCGGTGTAAATGGCGGGGAAGTCGTCGCGCTCGATGACCAGTTCTGGAGCCTGTTGCTCGGTCTGGCGGGTACCGTCGATCAGCTTGTCCAGCATGGCCTCCACGTTAACCTCCGACATTTCGGGGACGTAGCGCTGGTTACGGCTCAGCAAGAGCAGACCATCGATCATCATGCTCAGCTTGGCGGCGGATTGTTCGACGTAATCTAGGTACACTTCCCGGTCTTCCGCGCTGGCGTCGGCTTCCTCCCGGATGATTTCGGCGAAGCTGGCGATGTGGCGTACCGGGGCCCGCAGGTCGTGGGCTACACTGTACATAAAAGACTTCAACTCCTCATTGACCTGACGCCGCTGCTCCTCGAGGAGTTTGACGTCGTTGATGTCCATGATCATCCCGATGATTTGCTCGGGGCCGGCCTCGGGTTGATAGCGCTTGGCGCTGGCCCGAAACCAACGGTATTCCCCCGCCTGGTTAAGGTAGCGGAATTCCAGGTGAGCCCCCGGAGTAGTGGGGAAGATGTTGAGGGGCATGTCTTCCCGGCTGGGCAGGTCCGTTACGGACCGGGCTGCCGGGTTTTCTGTCGTTTCGGGAGCATCGTGCGGTTCTGGCTGATTTTCCAGACGATCTTCGGCCCGGTCGAGGGCAACGGTGAGATCGTCGGGGTGAATCTGTTCCAGGAACTGCCGGTAGGAGGGCGGCATGCCGATGTCGCCGTACCCGAGGATATCGGCCAATTGCTCGGAGATGTACATGTAGTCACCAGCCACGTTTTGCCGGACAAAGATGCCCGCCTCAGCTGCTTCAGTTATCTCAGAAACAATGAAGTTAAATCGGCGGACTTCCGCCAGGTGTAGGTTTACTTCGGCTTCGCTAACGGCCAATTGCCTTTTCAGGCTGGCCACCAACGGGGAATCATCCCTGCCGGGTTGAGAGGTCGTCATTTCAATTTCAAGTAAGTCGCTATAGAGAGTAGTACTACGAATGTAACGAATACTCGTGCCCCCGGCAAGAATCTCCAGAATGGATGATGGAAAGGCAGAATTATTGACGGGAGTGGCAAAATAAATCGTCCGCGTATGACGTTTATCTCGGTTTTCGGTGGGCCTTACGCTTCTTCCCGCAGTCGCCAGGGTGGGTTTTTTCGGTCCTCTCCCGCCCAAAACAGGACGATCAGATTGCCGTCGGGATCCCGGAGTCTGGCTTCCCGCCACCGCCACGGTTGATCCGTGGGGAGGAGGTCAAATTTGTGGCCTAATTGCCGTAGTCGGGCCACCTCCTGATCGAGTTCCCGGGTCTCGAAGTACACCATGACACCTGCGCTCAATTCGGGCGCATTTTCCACCTGGTGCAGGGAAAAGGTGGCGGTGCCCCGGGGGCATTCAAAGCGGGCGTAGTGGGGCAGGGCCCGCACAATCAGCCTTAACCCCAGATCAAGGTAGAAGGGAATGCTCAGGTTGAGATCGCGGGAGGGTAGGGTGACTTGATTCAGGTCCATGGCCTAAAGGTACGGTGGGGGCAAGAGCCGTGAAGCGAAGCGGAATAGCCGGCTTCGCCGGTGCAGTTGCCGGACGGGGAGTTCCCCGGAGTTTACCCAACTATGGCATAGCTTTTACTGAAAGGGGAACTGCATTCGAGAATGTTGCTGTAACATTGCAACATGAATTTCGAGCAACGTATTCCCCGCGAAACTTCCGCCGAACTGTTTGAGGAAGCCAAAACCTATTTTCCCGGAGGGGTGAACTCCCCGGTGCGTGCCTTTCGCAGCGTCAGCGGTCCGCCGCTCTTCATCCGTGAAGGAAAGGGGAGTCGGATGACCGACGAGGACGGAAATACCTACCTGGATTTTTGTTGCTCGTGGGGGCCGCTCATTCACGGCCACGATAACGACCACATCCGGGAGGAGGTGATGAAGACGGTGGCGAAGGGCACCAGCTTCGGAACGCCTAACCGGCTCGGAAATCAACTGGGAAAACTTATCCTGGATAATCACCCCTACGTGGAGCGTATTCGCTTCGTGAGTTCCGGGACCGAAGCCGTCATGTCGGCCCTGCGGCTGGCCCGGGGCGTGACGGGGCGCTCCAAGATCATCAAGTTTGACGGCTGTTACCACGGTCACGTAGACAGCTTGCTGGTCAAGGCGGGCTCGGGACTGGCGACCTTCGGAACCAGCTCTTCGGCTGGCGTCCCGGAAGAGGTTGCCCGGGATACGATTGTCCTCCCCCTTAATGACCGGGACTTGCTGGAGGCCACGCTGAGCGAACACGCCAACGAAATTGCCTGCATCATTGTGGAGCCCGTGCCGGCCAACAACGGCCTGCTGATTCAGGATCCCAGCTGGCTGCAGTGTCTGCGCATAAAGGCCTGGAAGCACAATGTGCTGCTGATCTTCGACGAGGTAATCTCCGGGTTCCGGGTGGGCTTTGCCGGAGCGGCCGGTTACTACGACGTTCAGCCGGACATCATCACCTTCGGTAAAGTCATCGGAGGAGGATTCCCGGTGGGGGCGTACGCAGCGAGTGCCGAAATCATGGACCACATCGCGCCGGTGGGTCCCGTGTATCAGGCCGGTACCCTGAGTGCCAACCCCGTAGCAATGGCCGCCGGTAAGGCGGCCCTGGAACAATGCCTGGCACCGGGATTCTACGAACGGCAGGCGGAAAAAACCGAGCGGATGGCCCGGGCCATCGAAGCCCACGCCAACGAACGGGGGTACCCCATGCACGTGCCCCGCATCGGGTCCATCTTCTGGCTCGCCTTCGGTAAGGACCGCATCACCCGGGCCGATCAGATTGATCCGGAGAGCATGCACTATTTCAAAGTCGTCCACCACGAGCTGTTACAGGAAGGCGTTTATCTCGGTCCTAGTGGGTACGAGGTGGGCTTCGTGTCCAGCGCCCACACGGAGGCGGACCTGGAGGAGGCCGTTACCAAAATTTGTGCCGCGCTGGACGTCGCTTTCGGGTAGACAAAGCGTAATTTTTTCGGGTTAAACAACTGAAATAGAAAATATTACGTTCTTCGGGAAAGCCCGCCCATGTCTTTCCCGCAACGATCGGTACTGTTGTTTTCCCTCTGTCTGGGTTTTGCCGTGTCGCTGTCCGCGCAAACGTCCACGAGTTCGCCCACCGACGAGGACCGCATGATCAGTATCTTCTTTGGCGGCGGTAGTTATTACATCGACGGCGTACAGGCGCAGCGGTTACGGGAGTTTTTGGACGAGATTCCCGCCCTGGAAGGCTACGAAATTGAGGTGCAGGGCCACACCGACGACATCGGCAACCGGGCCTATAATTTGCGGCTTTCGGAGTTCCGGGCCCGGGCGGTGATCGACCTCCTGCACCAGTATCCCATCCCGCCGGAGATCATCGATATGGTCCCCCTGGGGGAAGATGCCCCCAGTTTCGATAACGCCACCTGGAACGGAAAGCTCAACAACCGACGGGTGGACGTGATTTTGAAGCGGGTGTTGTTTTGAGGTGTCACGTGTTATCACTATGACTAACCAGGGCAAATGAAAGGGAATAATACGCTTGATTCTGATTTAATTGAGATCGAGAAGCAGTCTCTAAGTTTCTTTGTGCTCATAATTTCTTTAGTTGGGATCGGAGCATTTATTGGGGCGACTACGAACCTAATTAATGGAATAGTCAGCGAAGAGTATTTCCGGCAGATAATGGGCTGGGATTTTGACGGGGTCTGGAAAGCAGCAATTTTGCAGGGCATTTTTGAGGGGCTTATTTATGGATTCATTTTTGGTGGAATTTTTAGTATTGGCTTTGCTAGAATTACTCGAATGAACGTAAGCTGGAGTTTCGCCAAAGAACAATTGCAAAAAATTACGCTGTTTATCTATGCATGTTGGGCAATCGGAGGTGGACTATCCATTCTACTTTCCATTATTATGTCAGGAGAGTATGATAAAATAGTTTATGGAGCGCCTAGTGCAATTATCCCTAGAATTAGCTATGCCTGGGTGGCGGGTTCAATTTGGGGAGGGACAATTGGTGGACTAATATCTATTGTTTTTGGATTAGTTAGAACCAATAGATCATGGAAGGATAATTTGGCAATGAGAAATGATGGAGTCAAGCAGCGCTCCTCCTAACCGTCGAGCGTAGCGAGCTGCTAAGAGGTGTCGCGGTGTAGTAGATAAACACCAAATGATTGCGGTAGCGCCGGATTTATCCGGCGAAATTCCGATCTTCAAAAAATACAATAGAGGTGTTGATGACCGGGGCAAAGTATCGGGTGTCGCCTTTCCCCCGAAAGGCGACCACACCGACTCTTAGGAGCAAAAAGAATTGATGGTGGTTGAGTGACCTTGCGGGAAAGGCCACGCCAGGAAATTGAAGAGAGGATTGGTGAGCCTAAAGTGTTCGGACGTCGCTTCCCTTGGCTACGCCTTCGGTCTGCAGACTTCCGACCACCTCGGGGTTACCCTGGTCGGAATAGTGGATTCAGTGCCATATTTGACCCCACTCGGCCGACAAGTCAGCTAAACCACCTTTACTAATCCTGATGTTAACATATGAGGTGTCGCGGTGTAGTGGATAAATACCAAATGATTGCGGTAGCGCCGGATTTATCCGGCGAAAGGGTTTTTTCAACAGCTGAAGCCGTCGCTACGGAAGAACCTTTACCTGATGTGGAGGCGTAAGGGATATTTTCTTCAAAACGTCCAGTCCGATGGGCACTGCTTTTAGCCGGTTCCACCGCACCTGCGGTCCCTCGCCCAGAACAACTTTCTGGCGCTACTTGCGACGATTTTCCCGGTGATTTATCTTACGGAAAAAATCACGCATGCGCATTCTGATCATTGCTCTGGCCCTTTGTTTTTTCGCCGGCTGTTCCACCGCCGCCAAGGTTCCCGCGGCCGCTGAGGCGCCCGCCAAGTCCTTTGCCGGCACCTGGACGGTATCGGTGGCCGGCACGCCCCTCGGTGACGTGAAGGGCGACCTCAAGATCGTTTCCACGGCGGAGGGCCTGTCCGGCACCTGGACGACCGACGGGCAGACCCTTCCCCTCAGCACCGTCCGGAAAACGGAGGACGGTTTGCTGGCCGTTTTTTATTTCTCTTCCTATGACGTCGACGTTGACATTGACCTCACCGGAGCGGAAACGGCCGATAACCTCGTGGGAGTAACCATGGGGGAATACCGCACCACCGCGGTGCGAAAGCAGTAGAATAGCGACCATTTTTCAGCCGGTGGAAAAACCGCCCAAAGGGTGGGGAAAGGAAAGGATAGAAGTACCTTTGCCAGCCCAAAACCACCGGCATGGAACAAGATAATCGCAAGGAAACCCAGGCGATCCGGGAGCAGACTCCCCGGACGCAGTATCGGGAGCACAGCACGCCGCTGTTTCTCACCAGTAGTTTTACCTTCGAGAGTGCGGAGTCCATGGCGGCTACCTTCGCCGGGGAGGAATCCGGGATCATCTATTCCCGCTACAATAACCCCACGGTTGACGAGCTGATCGCCAAGGCCTGTGCGCTGGAGGGGATGGAAGCCGGCTTTGCCACCGCCTCCGGTATGGCCGCCGTCTTCGCCAGCCTCGCGGCGCTGGTGCAGCAGGGAGATCACATCATCGCCACCCGGGCGGTTTTCGGCAGTACGCACCAGCTGCTCACCGAGATTCTTCCCCGTTGGGGGGTGAGCTGTACCTACGTAGAGCCGGATAAGCAGGACGACTGGGCGGCCGCCGTGCGCCCGGAAACCAGGTTGTTCGTCACCGAGACCCCGAGTAACCCCGGGCTGCAACTCGTGGACCTGGCCGGGGCCGGAGCCTTTTGCCGGGAACACGGACTGCTGTTCGTCGTGGACAATTGCTTCGCGACCCCCTACCTGCAACGTCCCGCAGATTACGGGGCGGATCTGGTGACCCACTCCGCCACCAAATGGATGGACGGGCAGGGTAGGGTACTCGGTGGACTTCTCCTCGGCACGAAGGCCGTGATGGAAAAGGTTATCTTTTTTTGCCGACATACCGGTCCGGCCATGTCTCCCTTCAACGCCTGGGTGCTCACCAAGAGCCTGGAAACCCTGCGGATTCGCATGGACGCCCACTGCGCCTCGGCCCTGCACCTGGCCGAATGGCTCGGGACTCAACCCAGCGTGACGAAAGTGCACTATCCTTTTCTGGAGAGCCACCCGCAGTATGCGCTTGCCCGGAAGCAGATGAAGGCGGGTGGGGGCATCGTAACCTTTGAATTAGCCGACGGAGCGCAGGCTGCCAGGCAATTACTGAATAGCCTGGAAATGTGTTCCCGGTCCAGTAACCTGGGGGATACCCGCACCATCCTCACCCATCCGGCCACGACCACGCACAGCAAGCTCAGTCCCGCCGAACGGGCCAACGTGGGTATTTCCGACGGCCTAGTTCGGATGAGCGTGGGGCTGGAGGCCGTGGAAGACATTAAAAAGGACTTGCTGCGGGGGCTTTAGTTGACGGCCTTCGCCCGGATGAAATTGACCATGGCCATCCGGTGGTGACTCCGCTGATTCTGTGACATGTCCCGCCATAACCCACCGTGGTTCAGGTCAAGGACGTGGTGAACCGTCACGTCCCGGTAGCTGGACTCCCGGATCGCCTCCTCGTAGATTTTGGTGTAGTTGTAGAGCCCGATCTCGGACATCAGCAGCATCGGAGCCGCCAAATGCTCGATGTATTCCGTGGGGGACGCGTCCTTCCACTGGGCTTCGGTGGGGCCAAACACGGCTTCTACGTGAAGCTCAGCCAGGCGGCGGTTGTCGGGATTTTCGTTTTCGGCGAATACTTTATGGTAGGCCGGAATGTCGTAGGCCCCGGCAATGGGCAGCAGTCCGCGGATGTCACTGAGGGCATAGCCATGCGCCTCCAGGAAGCGGGCGTCTGACCCCAGGATCGCCGCCAGATGGGCGCCGCAGGAATAGCCGCCGATATAGATGTTGTTGGCGTCGTATCCGTACGCTTCGGCGTGCTCCTTCAGCCAGTGGAAGGCCGCCGCTGCGTCTTGTGCATGAGCGGGATGTTGGACCCCCTCGGTGCGCTCGGGTTCTACCCAGGTGCCGGTACTCAGTCGGTGCCCCACACTGGCTACGGCGATACCCTCCCGGGCGATCTTTCGGGCCAGGGGCATTTCCACGTTGCGGTTCACGAAGGCCCAGGCTCCTCCCCCCAACCACAAAAGCAAGGGGGGCTTTTTGTCGGTCTCGGGGACCAACAGGTTAAGCATCTGAAGACTGTCTCCTCCCTCCAGGTAGGCCAGGTCGCGGAATTCCCGGTAGCCGACCGTGTCGGTGGACTGGGCGGACATGGCGCTGGCCCCAAGGGCCAGCAGAAGAATCATCAATCGGGCTAAGGAATGGAGGCTTGGATGCTGCATGATGTCAATATTTTTAGAGTTGTTCGGCTAAAATGGTGAGGGGTAGGGGGCCGTAGGCTAAAACCCGTTCGTGGAAATTTTTCCAGTTGAAATCCGGCTGTGCTTTGGCTTCACGGAGGAATTGTAACAGTCGGTCGGCGCCATACTTATAGGTGATCACCTGAGCCGGCCAGCGGCGCATCCGGTCGATTTCTCGCTGACCGATGTCGTCCAGACCGCTGAGGTGTTCCCGCCAGTAGGCGAGGGCTTTTTCGTCGGACCAGTCGTAGTAATTCAGGCCCACGTCCATCACCACCCTCAGCGAGCGGATGAGGTCCCATTCCCATTTACCGTACTGATCGTAGGGGGTGGGGTAGGCCCCGTACTCCCCGCCGATCTCCTCCACGTAGGCTCCCCAGCCCTCGGTGTAGGCGGAATAGTTAAAGAGGCTGGAGACCTGCGTGGGCCGCGAAAACTGTCGGGCATAATTTCTCTCGTAGTGGTGGCCGGGCAGTCCTTCGTGGACGTAAAGCCACCCGATCTGACGCTTGTTGAAGGGGCGGTCAAAGTAGTTGTAAAAAAAGGTGTTGTCCCGATAAAAGCCCGGTACCCGGGCCAGCCGCGGATCGGTGCCGGCGGCAATCGTGAGCGGCGGGATTTCCGCCAGGCGGGGGAAATATTCGTCCAGGGTTTTGGCCAACCGCTCGTGCAGTTTGACGCAGGCCCGGTGAACACTCTTCTGGTCTTGATAAAAGAAAACGGGGGCGTCCAGGTACTCGCGAAAGGCGATACTGTCCAGTCCCGAAGCCTCCTGAATGCGGGCCTGACCAGCGTGGGCCCGTGCCACCTGCTCGTGGCCGAACGCCATTAATTGCTCCGGTTCGACGCTTTGGTCGATCCATCGCTTCAGGTAATAGCGGTACCAGGCCGTTCCGAGATAGTTTTTGGAAAGCCCTACATCCGGCTCGATGCTGGCGTCGGCGGCCCGCCAGGAGGTGGCTAACTGGAGGTATTGATCCAGCAGGTTTAGTTCGTATTCGATCAGTTGGTAATCAATTCGCTGTTCCGGCGTCAGGGAACTGGTGGGGTATTCGGCCAGCCGTTTTCGGAAGGAGGCGGAAAAGGAGGCTCCCCGTTCAAGTTGGTCTGGGCCGGGAAGGCGGGCAAAGTTATCCGCGTAGGCGATTGAATAGCCGGGGAAGTCCAGACTCTCATATTCCCGGGTGAAGTCGTTGACGAAGTCGGCAAAGGATTCCGGTGGCAATAGCGGATAAACGCTCAGCAACGGAAGGGCGAGTAACCAGCAAAACAGTACCGTAATCAGGCCGGGGTTCCTGCGTTTCATGGAGCAAAAATACCGGAAGGGTCCAGGAGGGGCTTGTCAGATATTGCTAATTACGCCCGCGCCGGGCGGAGGGTGGATGCCCGTAGTGTCGGGAAAACTTCTTGGAGAAACTGGCAAGGTCACCGTAACCGAGGTGATGGGCGATTTCGGTCAGGGAGGTGTCCTCCCGTCGGAGGAGGGCCACGCCTTCCTCCATCCGCAACCGGTGAATCATGGTCAGGGGCGTCTCGTCGAAGGCCTGCCGGAAAGAACGACTGAGGTGAAAGGCCGAGATGCCCGCCACGCGGGAGAGCGTTTGTAGGGAGAAAGGCTCCCGGTAATGTTGCCGGAGGTAGAACCTGGCCAGGAGCAGTTTGTCAATGAGCTGGGCCCGGGTGCTTCCCTTTTTGGAGGACTTTTGGAGGCGTTGATCCATTTGGTCGAGGTGCCCGGCAAAAGTCAGGAGTTGCTGCTCGCAGACCGTCAGAACGTCCCGAGGGTTCAGGGAGTCATCGGCGAGGGTCGGACGTAATTGGGCGTCCTCCATCCGGAACACCCGTTGATGTAACAGCGGAGACGGCAGTTTTGGCAGGGCGGTATCCTTCAGGTCGATGCACATCCCCGAGGTAATCACCCCCCGTGGTTGACGGCTGTTGGCACGGTAGGTTAGGTCGGCGGGAAGGAGCAGAAATTCCCCGGCGTTTACCGTAAGCACTTCGTTGCCGACCTGGTAGATTTCCTGACCGGTGTACACGAACTTCATTGCCCACCCTTCGGTATGACCCCGAAAGGTGCTGTCCGTGCGGGCCCGTGAACGCTTCACGGTGCCCCGAAGGCCCCGATACTGTACGGCAACTTGAAACACTCCATAAAGGTATCCTTTCGAGTACACTCTGCGGCTTACCTTGGTCCGGCCGTCCCTACTTTTCGACCAACCGAAACCTGCATCCGACATGCCTTACGCCACTTCATACTGGGAACAAACCAGTTTTCTTCGTCCCGCTGACGTAATCATCGTTGGTGCCGGATTAACCGGCCTTCAGGCAGCACTTGAACTGAAACGGCGGGAGCCGGATTGTGATGTCCTGGTGGTCGAACGATCCTCGCTACCCCTGGGAGCCAGCACCAGGAACGCCGGCTTTTCCTGTTTCGGGAGCCCAACGGAGTTACTGGCAGACTGGGACGCCCACGGACGGGAAAGCATGCTGGAAACGGTGGCCGCCCGGTTTGCGGGGATACGCGCTCTGGAGGATAATTTTAGCGGCCAGCGGATCGACTGGGAGAATCACGGGGGCTTTGAAGTCCTGGAGCCCGGTGGGGCGGCCGAAGAAGTCCGGGCACGCATCCATGATCTGAACGCTGCCCTTGCCCCCATTACGGGAGTGGAGGCAACCTGGCTACCGATCCCCAACGACAACACGGGCTTCGCCCGGGAAACCAGCCTCTACGTCAATCATTTTGAAGCCCAGTTACACCCGGGGAAACTGGTGGAGCGCTTACTGGATAGTGTGCAGCGGGCTGGGGTCCGCTGTTTGTTCGGCTGCGAGGTAACCGAAGTTCACGCAGATGACGGAGCTGCCTACGTACAGACCGCTGCGATGGGAGCATTTCGGACGGAGCGCGTCCTCGTGACCGTCAATGCCTTTACCGCCCGACTGCTCCCCGAAGTTTTTGGTGAGCACATCCGGCCGGTCCGCAACCAGGTGATGATTTCCCAGCCGCTGCCGGTACAACCCCTGCGGGGGTGCTACCATTTCCACGAGGGCTACGTCTATTTCCGTAACGTCGGTATGGACCGCATCCTGATCGGTGGGGGCAGACACCTGGCCGGAGCGACTTCCGAGACGGACCAGTTTGGACCCAACGAAGCGGTGGTGGATTATCTGCTGACCAAGCTCAATGCGTGGCTCCCCGATCTGCACTTGACGTCAGCAGACTTCCCGGTGCGCTGGAGCGGTATTCTGGCCCAGGGGTCGGCCAAGACGCCGATCGTGCAATTTACCCACGAGCGCATCCTCGTGGCCGGCCGACTGGCCGGTATGGGGGTGGCCCTGAGTGCCGCCCTGGCCCAGCGAGCCGTGGATACGCTGCAAAAAAAAAGCTACCCCAGGGATATGGGGTAGCATAGAGTTATTACTAAGTGTTTGTAGGTCAGAACAGTGAATCAATCTTTCAAGCTAAATTCTTCCTGCATCAGGGAGATTCCCTGACCTAATGCTCTTAATTATTCCGAGCTTCCTTTTCCGTATGGAGGAAGCCTACCGAAAGGCTGTCTTCACCAAGGAAGTGTTCACAGTGGTGGGCGCGGTCTTCAATTTTGAAGAGAAACTCCTCCAGCATGGATTTGGTGCCGAAATCACCGTGTTCCAGAGCCACCTTAATTGACTTACGGAACTCAACGGCCATGGCCTTTTCATTTTCCATGTCGGCTTTGATGCCGTCACGAATGCGGAAGACGCCTTCGGGCTCCTGCTCGATGTAGGCCAGCTTCACGTAGTTTTCCATCCGCGTGGTGGGGTCGAAGCCAAGCAGCGTAATACGCTCGGCTACGGCGTCGGCCTGGGCGTGGATTTCGGTGTAATTATTTTCCAGGAACAGGTGCAGGTCCCGGAACTGGGGGCCTTCCACCAGCCAGTGGTGCTTGTGGTATTGGAAGTACTGGATCCAGAGGGAAGCCAGGTGACGGTCGAGATGCTTGCGCATGACCTCACAGGCCTTGTCGTCGAGTCCTACTGGGTTTCCTTCGTATTCTTTGTGATCGCGGATCTTCTTCATTGGGTTGGTTAATTTTTTGAATTTATCCTTGTAACCGCATTTCATACCTCCCGTGTTCGGTTTTCGTCCAGATTGGGGTGAATTTTTCTAAACATCGTTACCTTGTCGTCGTTTAGCGTCATAATCACAGTTGAGACCTCCGAAAATCCCCCTGAATATGAGCCGTTTACGTTTGGCCGTGTTGGATTTGTACAACGGCATCCCGAATCAGGGGATGCGCTGTATTCGCCAAATCATCGAAGAATTTGCCGATCAAATCGACTACGACATTTACGATGTGCGGGCGGAAGGACAGGTTCCGGACCTCAGCTATGACATCTACATCAGCTCCGGTGGCCCCGGCGATCCGATGGAAAAAGACGGAGACTGGTACCAGGACTGGGGAAAGTGGCTAGACGGCGTCTACACCCACAACCAGACTTCGGAGACCAAGAAATACGTCTTCTTTATTTGCCACAGCTTTCAGATGGCTACCGCGCATTTCAAACTGGCGGAGGTTGGTCCACGCCGGAGCATCAGTTTCGGCACTTTTCCCGTTCACCCCACGGAGGCCGGCAAGGTTGACCCCATCTTCCAGAACCTGGACGCCCCCTTCTTTGCGGCGGACTTCCGCCGCTTTCAGGTAACCCAGCCCGATGACGACCAGCTGGCCGAAATCGGAGCCGAAATCCTGGCGCTGGAAAAAATTCGCCCCCACGTAGACCTGGAACGGGCGGTGATGGCCATTCGGTGGTCTCCGGAAATTGTCGGGGTACAGTTCCACCCCGAGGCCGACCCCGACGGTATGTTGACGCACTTCAGCCGTCCGGACATCAAGCAGGAGGTCATCGCCGAGCACGGCCGCGAGAAGTGGCTGAGCATGATGGCTGACCTGACCGACGACAACAAAATTCCCCGGACGCACGATGCGGTCCTTCCCGGCTTCCTGAAGCGGGCCGTGGCGGCCCTGCGGCCGGAAGCAGAGGCTTTGTCGTTAGAGGACGAGTAATCCCTATCCCTTGGCAGCTTCCTACCAGAGACAATTGGTGTACACGGCGGTGATGGGGCTTTTCGCGGCCCTGTTTCTGGGCTATCTGGCCTACACGGCCTACTTGCTCATGATGGGCAATCCGAACACAAAACTGGCCTCGCTGGCACCGGGATTTCCGGGGATTTTCCTCTTCTTCCTCGCCCGCAAACAATGGCGAAGTGCTCAGGCCGCCCGGCGCTGGCAAAAGCGTCAGGAGGATCGGAGATAGCTGGCACCCTGGTTCCGGTTTGGCACCTGCACCCCGTTGCATTTTCTTAAAAATCAACGGTCCCGACGAGCTAAACGGAACTCGGGGCCGTTGCCCAGGGGATAGGTTAGTCGTAGGCTGTTCCGTGAAGATTTATTAGCGATTCCTGTGGAATCGCGGCAGTTCAGTGGGGCAAACGGTAGCGGCAGGAAATTTCCTGCCGCTACTAGATAATTCAAGGGTTTGATTGCCAAATGATTAATTCACGGAACTCCCAGGGGCCAGGCGCACAAGCGCTCGCCGCCCAAGGTAGACTGATCGTAATTACCCGATTGGCTTCCCGAAGCAGGGTCAAAAAGTCAGGCGGAGCCCGTTCGTCCAGGTGTAAATGGTGGCCGGTACTTCGGGAAGGTCCCGGCTGAGCCGACTGTCCTGCGTCATGGTGTATTTGGTGTTGAAGCTCAGCTTTTTGGAAAAGCGAACCACGAGGGAACTCACCGAAGAAATGCGGGGGAGATTGAACTCCGGTAATCGGGGTTGGTAGTAGGTGGTGTTGGCGATTACGATGGTTTCACCGATGGGAAACCGGAAGGTCAGGTAGGTGCTGAGGCGATGGTCCCGGTAGAACAGTATTTGGTCCGCCAGCTCATCGTACTCGAACATGTACAGGATGCCGAAGTAGGCCCGGCTCTTGTCTCGTTCGTACAACCGACGGCGGACGCCGAACCCCGTGAGGGCCCTTAGCGCCAGGCGAATTTGTTCGTTATACTGAAGCTGCCCGAAGGCTTCGAGCCGCCAGCTTTCCGACAGGTCATAGCCATACCGCAGGTGCCCAAAGCCCGCGTTCAGGGCATTACGGCCACTGACCTGGACCAAACGGTAATCGCTCAGGAGCAGGATGTGGCCCCGTTCACCGTGTCGGTCCAGCCGTAGGGCTCCGTTCAGGGTGAAAACCAGGTTGGTGTTTTTGTTCAGGCTCCCGCCAAGGTCCAGCTGTCCGTACCATCCGGTCGTATCGTAGCCCCGCCGCTTGTCTTCAATGTTGACAATTTGGGCGCAAGCGCAGGTGCAAAAAATAAGGGTGAAAAGCAGGGTAAGGCACACCGGAAGTCGGCTGGGCGGGGAGAAGACGTACATGGGATGACTATGGGCTAAAGGCCCGAAGATAAGTCACCGGCCGAAAAGTGGCGGGCACTACTCCCGCACGGGAGCCACCGTATTCCGGCTTTCCACCCAGCGGGCGGCACCGAAGAGCACACCACTGAAGAGGAGGTTGGCCAGCAGGCTGTTGAGTAGGAAGGGAAGACCGGCGGCAAAGGCCGCCAGCAGGCCGGCGGGCGTCTTGGGGTACATCAGGTCTCCGGCCCAGACCCCGAAGTTGGTGACCAGAAAGAAAATGAGCGTGGCGCCAATCGCCGTCCCTCCGATGCGGAGCCAACTGAAGCGATGGTTACGCAGCAGGCCCATGCCCAGTAAAATCATGGCCGCGATCCCTCCGTATACCCAGAGGCTCAGGCCCCAGTAAAAACCTTCATAATACTGGGCGTAGAGCAGGTTGTTCAGTACGAGGTCGCTCAGGTAAAAGGCCACGAAGGGAACGAGGAAAACCATCCATTTCCGGGGCAGACTAGCCGCTCCAAACAGGGCCATGGCCCCCACGGGTACGAAGTTGGGCGGGTGGGGGAGCAAGCGGCTCATGGCGGCCACGACGATGAGGGCCAGGAGAAGGGGAAGATGTTGTTTGGTGGTGGATGGAAACATACGGGCAAAAGTAATTCGCCACAAATATAGTTGATCTGCCGCGTCCTGATTTTCCTTTCGCGTCAAATGCTTGTCCTTTTCGGGACTTCCACGACCGAAGATGGTCAGCTGCGCAGCGCCCGCTAATCCTCACGGCCCAAAAATCCTGCCAACCGATTAGCTTTGTGTCACCAAATGAAGATATACCGAAGCATGAAAAAGATCACCTGGCTGCTTTTTGCCGGCCTCATACTATTCATTTTTGCCTGTGGCGATTCCTCCGGAAGTGCCTCCAGCGATGCTCAGGCGGACAATCGTCCGCCTGCCCTGCGGTTGTTGACCTGGCGGCACCTGGCGCAGGATGCGGACATCGTCCGGAAATTTGAGCAGCGCTACCGGACCAAAGTGGCCGTTACCGTAAAGCCCATGGCCGAAATCGTGGCGGCGGTCGCCAGTGGTCAACCCCTGAACGCCGACGTGGTGATCGTTCCCTCCATCGAAGATGCCGCCCGCCTGAAGGGGTTTGGTGCCCTGCAACCCTTCTTCGTGGATAAATTCACGAACGGAGACGTGGCCGACCGGTACCTGGACAACGAAGGCTACTACGCGGGCCTGACCCGCTGGACCATGTCTGCCGTGTATAACCCCAACGCCGTCACTTTCGAGGAGGCGGGGTCCTACCGGGGGATCGCCTCCCTTCCCCTGCGGGGCATCCGGCTCGGGATGGCCCACCCGGACAGTTCCGGATTCGCGGGAATCGTTTCCTCGCTCTATTCCGCGGTGAATCCGGATGCGGCGTCCCTGTGGGCCAAGGTAATGTATGAGCGTTCCGCCGGTTTTCCCGGAGGATCGGATTATGATCAGATGGAGCGGCTTCTGGCCGGTGAGTTGGACATTGCCTTCGTCAGCTCCGGCAACGCCGTGCGTTGGTTCCTCAACGGGAACCCGGTGCACTACGAAGCCGCGGGTGCCTGGCGGGTACGGTTTCCCCAAACGGAATCCGGGGGCGTCAACTTCTTCAACATGACCTGCGTGACGATGACCGCCAATGCTCCCAACCGGAACATGGCCATGACCTTCATCAACTTCCTGTACGAACCGGCCAACCAGCAGGTCATGTCCAATGCCTGGTTCGAATTCCCCTGCGAGACCTTCTCGGAGGCCAACGAGTACCTCTACGGTATTCCCGACCGGATTGGGCTGGCCTTCTCCGCCGAGCGGACCGAGGAGCATATTCCTACCGCCTGGCAGATCATTAATCAGATTGCCGGCAGCCAGGCGGAGGGAGCTCAGTAGCCCACCAGCAGCAAATTTCTGCTCACTAGGCCCGGCTTCTTGAACGATCCGTATGGAAAGTTTGTCCTAAGTTTAGGCCTGGCTTCCCGGGAAGACCCCTCTATCTCCCGGAGGACAAGAGCAATAGCCGACCTGGTTTTTCCAACCCCAAACCGTTTACCGCTTCTACCTAACCACTCTTGATTATGCGATTAGCTTTTTTATTACTGCTATGTTCCCTCACTGTTTCGTTGGCCGCACAACCCGATCGTTGGCAACAACGTGCGGAATACCAAATGAACATTGACGTAGACGTCAAAAAAAATCAGTATGCCGGTACGCAGCAGCTGACCTACTACAACAATTCTCCGGATACCCTGGACAAGGTGTTTTACCACCTTTACTTCAATGCCTTCCAACCCGGGAGTATGATGGACGTCCGCAACCTTAACCTTCCCGATGCGGATGGCCGGGTCGCGGATCGGATCAGCCTACTGGCGGAAGACGAGATCGGCTACATCAAGGTGAAAAAGCTAAGCCAGAACGGAGCCGCCGTACAGTACGAGACGGTGGGTACCATCCTCGAAGTAGCGTTGAATCAACCCATCTTACCGGGAACCTCCGTCCAGTTTGACATGGAATGGGATGCTCAGGTACCCCTGCAGATCCGCCGCTCCGGCCGGGACAATGCCGAAGGGATTGAATACAGCATGGCCCAGTGGTATCCCAAAATGGCGGAATATGATTACCAGGGTTGGCACGCCAACCCCTACGTAGGCCGCGAATTTCACGGTGTTTGGGGAGACTTTGACGTGAAGATTACCATCGATCGGGACTACGTCGTCGGCGGAACGGGATACCTGCAGAACCCCGAAGAAATCGGTTACGGCTATGCTCCCGAACCCAAAAAGCGCAAGAAGAAAATCACCTACCACTTCAAGGCGCCTAACGTTCACGATTTCATGTGGGGCGCTGACCCGGACTACCGACACCTCACGAAAGAAAGGGAAGACGGAATGACGATGCATTTCTTCTTTCAGCCGGGAGAGCGAACGACGGAAAACTGGGAGAACCTGCCCCGGGTGATGGATGAGGCGTTCAGCTACATCAATGAACACTACGGTCACTACCCCTACGAGCAGTACAGCTTCGTGCAGGGGGGGGATGGTGGCATGGAGTACCCCATGGCTACCCTGATCACCGGCGAGCGTTCCTTTACCAGCCTGGTGGGCGTGTCGGTCCACGAACTGATGCACAGCTGGTACCAGATGATTATGGGGACCAACGAAAGCCTCTACGCCTGGATGGACGAAGGGTTCACGAGCTGGGCGAGCAGTGAGGTGATGAATCACCTGCGCAAGCAGGGGCTGATTCCCGGGGAAGCAGTAGAAAACCCCCACGCCCGCACCTTTGCCAGTCTGCGGGGCTTCCGCCAGAGTGACCTGGTGGAGCCACTGACCATTCACGCGGACCACTTCGCAACGAATGCCGCCTACAGTGTGGCGGCCTACGTGAACGGCAACGTCTTTCAGGAGCAATTGCGCTACATCATCGGCGAAGAAGCCCACCAGCGAACCCTGCTCCGGTACTTCAATGACTGGAAGTTCAAGCACCCCAACCCCAACGATTTCATCCGCATTGCCGAGAAGGAATCGGGCATGGAACTGGACTGGTATAAGGAGTACTGGGTGCACGGAACGGATTACGCCGACTACGCCGTGAAAACCGTCGAAGCCGCGGGAGATGCCACCGAGATTACCCTGGAAAAAGTCGGCCGGATGCCGATGCCGCTGGAAATTCTCGTTACCCTCACCGATGGCAGCGAGCACTGGTACTACACGGCTCCGCGGATTCTCCGGGCCACCAAGGCGCAGCCGGACTACGCCAGCAACTGGAACGTGCTGGAAGACTGGCCCTGGACGCACCCCACCTACCGCTTCCGCGTTCAGCACAACCTGGGTAGCGTACAATCCGTACAAATCAACCCACGTGGACGGATGTTTGAGGACGACGTGGAAAACAATAGCTGGGGGGAAGAGTAAGCCCCTAACTGGCCCGTTTGCGGGACGAGAAGACCGGAAGTCGTACCATCCTACGGCTTCCGGTTTCCTATTTCAGGCACGTCAGGGCGGTCTTCCAATCACAATCGTCGGGTGACGGACATTAGGTTAATCGCAGGTTAATTCTCGCCGAAAGAGCAACACTTTGTGTCCCGAGGGTATCAAGATCATAAGAACCACCTCAAACCAGACGTTATCGCCCGACCAACCTCCACTATGAAAGTTTTAATACTCAGTAAAAAATTCCCCTATCCACTTAAAGATGGCGAAAGTCAGGCCATCCACGGTTTGAGTAAGAGCCTGGCCGAGCTGGGGTGTGAGGTAAGCCTGCTGGCCATGAATACCAGCAAGCATTTTTTCTCGGGTACGGAGTTGCCGGAAGAAATGGGGCACTACCAGGAAGTCAGGACGGTACAGGTCAACAATGACCTTTCGGCACTGGACGCCCTGAAAAACCTGGTTACGGGAACGTCTTACCACATCAGCCGCTTCGATCAGGAAAACGTGCACCAGTTGCTGGCCAGCTGGCTGCGGGAGTGCACCTTTGACGTCATTCAGCTGGAAACGCTCTACCTGTCGCCCTACATCGCTACGATCCGGCGGTACAGCGAGGCTGCCGTGGTGATGCGATCGCACAACGTGGAACACGAAATTTGGGAGCGTTACAGCGTGAACGTCAAATGGGGACCTAAGCGCTGGTACCTGCGTCACCTGACGGCTCAGCTCAAGGATTACGAGCAGCAACAGCTGAACCAGTACGATTTGCTGCTCCCGATCACCAAACGTGATCGTGATCGATTCCTGGCCATGGGCTACCGGGGAAGCCACTACGTACTCCCGATCGGTCTTGACGCCGTTTGTGGGGAAGCCCATTACGAAAGCTACCGCAGGCCCCTGAGCCTGCACTTTATCGGCTCCCTGGACTGGATGCCCAACCTCGAAGGACTGCAATGGTTCCTGAACGACGTTTGGCCCGACATCCACCGGCGGTTCCCGGAGCTGGAATTTCACATTGCCGGGCGGAATATGCCCGCCTATTTTCATCAGCTGGCGATGAAGAACGTCGTGGTACACGGCGAAGTGGAAAGCAGTTGTGATTTCGTTTCCGAGCACAGCATCAGCATTGTGCCCCTCCTGAGTGGGGGCGGAATGCGGGCCAAAATTCTGGAGGCCATGTCTCTGGGGCGGGTAGTCATCAGTACCTCCATTGGACTGGAGGGCATCAACGCCAAGCACCGCCGTGATCTCTTCGTGGCCGATACGCCCGCACAGTTTGTGGCGGCCCTCGAAGACTGTTATCGCCGGGGTCGTAAGCTGGAGCGCATCGGCCGCAACGCCACGGCCCGTTTCTATCGTCACTACGACCGTCGCACTTTGGCGGCCAACCTTCTGGAACGCTACCATAAACTGATTTCCCGGGAACTTCCCGTCAAGTAAACCTGGTCGGGAAATGGGCCTTGCTGCTCCGGCCGCTTTACCTTTGCGGCATGGAACGATTCTGGAAAATGCTCAAGTGGAGCTTGCTGGCCCTCGTGGGCTACGTGCTCATCATTCTACTTTACGGAACCTTCACCGACTGGCAGCCTACCGGTACCGAAGAACTGAGCCCGGTGCACGAATCAACGACGGCACCCGAGCTTATTCAGGATAGTGTGGTAAGCCTCCTGAGTTGGAACGTGGGCTACGGTGGCATCGGAGCCGAAGACTTTTTTTTCTACAATAAGGGAGACTTTTTCTGGACCGAATTGGGAACCGTGCGCATGTCACGGGAAAGAGTTGAAGCCAACGTTGCCGGTCAAACCGGGGTACTGACGGCCATTCCCAGTGATCTGTATTTGTACCAGGAGGTAGATACGGCGGCGAGGAGAAGTCACTACACAAATCAACTGGCCGCGGCCATCGACGCCAAGCCAGCCTATGAGGCGCATTACGCACCAAACTTTCAGAGCCAACGCGTTCCGCTGCCCATTTTTCAGCCCTGGGACCACTATGGATACGTACACGGCGGCCTGATTTCGCTGGCCCGCTATCGAACCAAACTAGCCGAAAGAATTCAGTTGCCGGGAGAATTCCCGTGGCCAACGAAGCTGTTTCAACTGGACCGTTGCGCGCTCCGGCAAGTATTCTCCACTGCCTGGGGCAAGGACCTGGTGGTGTACAATGTGCACCTTTCGGCCTACGATAAGGGAGGCAATATCCGGCGACAGCAAATGGATAAGGTCCGCGAACTCGTGCTGAAGGATTACGAAGCGGGTGCATATGTCGTAGTGGGCGGA
Source organism: Lewinella sp. W8 (assembly GCF_004375085.3). GTDB lineage: Bacteria > Bacteroidota > Bacteroidia > Chitinophagales > Saprospiraceae > Neolewinella. The sequence goes on along the minus strand of NZ_SNAQ03000008.1, from coordinate 125,554 downwards.
GACTGGAACCAGTTGCCCCCTGGCTTTAACTGGTTTTCCCTCAATCCCACCGTACAATCGGTAGAGTTGCCGAAGGCGATCGCCCACGATTTTATGCCCCCGGGATGGAAGTGGGCCTACGATCCGGGCACGGCTACCGTCCGGGAGTCCGACAAGCCCTTTGACGGCCACACCAATCGCCTGTCCCTGATTGATTTCTTCCTGGTGAGCCCCAACCTACGAATTATGGAGGCCAGGGGGATTGACAACGGATTTACCTATAGTGATCACCAACCGGTGACGGTAAAGTTGATGTTTCTGCGGTAAACTACGGATTCTGCGCCCCGATTGTCCCGAAAACAGGGCGGGAGAGCAAACTGCTTTACCCGCTGAGTGTTTGAAGGCCAGAATTCCTTGCGCGCTCTTAGTAGCATGTTTAGAGGTGCCGCAGGGGAGAACGAATAAGTTGATATGTTTACGGTAGCGCATGGCCCTAGGTGATACCATTAATTTGGCCGGAGGCAGGTGCAAGGTTTTCTGGTCGGGCCAGGGGCGTAAGAACGAACTCCCGCTCCGGGCCGCATACGCAAATGGCCGTAACCGTTGACTACTAAATCTTTTAATACTATGAGAAGTCTACTCCATTTACTGTCCTTTAGTGTGTGTTTTTTTCTGGTGGCCTGCGGCGATACCACCCCGGCTACCGAAGAGCCTACGGCGGACCAGCAGGGAAAAAAGCTGGAGATCACTCCCTTTGAATTGCCACGGGAAGCCGGGGAGAATCCCGCCGCGGAAGGCTTCAATATGGCGGCATCTGACCCGAAGGCCGTCGCGATTGCGGACAGCATTATGAAGTACCACGGTGGGCGTGCGGTTTGGGACAAGAGCCGCTACCTGCAGTGGAATTTCTTTGGCGCCAGAAAGCATTACTGGGACAAACAGGAGCGGCGGGTACGAATTGAAGTGCCGAGTGAAAATATGGTCTACTTACTGGACTACAGCGGAGATAAACCGGCCGGGCGAGTCCGAAAGTTGGGGGACGAAATCACGACTCCCGACTCGCTGGACTACTACCTCGGACGAGCCTTCAGCATGTGGATGAACGACAGCTACTGGCTGGTGCAGCAATTTAAGCTTAAAGACGCCGGAGTAACCCTCAAATATGCGGGAGACGTCAGAGTGGACCCCAAGATGAACCGCCCCAGTTACCTGATCGACCAGACCTTCAGTGAAGTAGGAGATACCCCCGGAAACCGCTACCGTCTCTACGTGGATAAAACCAACTTCCGGATCAACACCTGGGAATTTTACCGTAATGCAGCGGACCAGGAGCCGGCCATCCAGACGGAATGGTCCGACTACAAGCCCTACAACGGACTGATGATTTCTTCAGATCGGGGTGGACGTTTTCAGCTCTCGGAAATTGCCGTGAGTGAAAAAATGCCCGCACGCTTGTTTGAAGAATTCTAGCGCTAGGCTGGATTTTGGTTTGCTGGCCGGATTACTAAAGCGTAGTCAAACACTTAGAACCCAATCCGCTTGCGCTGAATGCTCAGGTCCTTGGTGTTGAGCTTGAGATGGGTAACGTCTGCTTTGAGCAGGGATACCTTACCGTTGGCTTTGTTTTCCTCCTTATCCGCCATGCGGAGATCGTGACGGCGTAGGATGTCGTCAACGATTTGCCGTACGGAACGGGCGTTGCCGAAATAGTTGTCCCGGTACTTGTGCAGGAAGGAAAGGTAGTCGGCCAGATGCTTCTCCGCTGCGGCAGTGAGGGATGCCCCCGCCTTATCGAACATGGTTTTGGCGATGGCGAGCAGTTGTTCTGGGCTGTAATCCTCGAACCGCAGGATTTTATCAAAGCGGCTGCTCAGCCCGGGGTTGGCTTTAAGGAAGGTATCCATATTGTCCGGGTAGCCCGCTACACAGACGAAGAATTCTCCCCGACGGTCTTCCATCCGTTTAAGGAGGGTCTGGATGGCCTCGTCGCCAAAGTCTCCGCGCTGACTTGATTTTTGGGTCAGGGCGTAGGCTTCGTCAATGAACAGCACCCCTCCGATGGCCTCGTCAATTTTCTTGGCAGTCTTATCGGCGGTTTGACCGACGTATCCGGCCACCAGTCCCTGGCGGTCAGTTTCCACAATGTGGCCGCGCTCCAGAATCCCTAGGGCGTTGTAGAGTTTTGCCAGTATCCGGGCCACGGTCGTTTTTCCCGTTCCGGGGTTGCCGACCAGTACCGTATGCAGGTGGAAGGCATTGAGTACGTCCCGGTCAATGCGTCGGTAATACCGGACGAGGCTGATCAACTCCCGAATTTGGGCTTTGATGTTGTCCATGCCGATCAGGGCATCCAGTTCGGCCATACCTTCCTCCAGCAATTCGTCATTGATGGGGATCGCCGGGCGATCCGGGCGGGATTTGGATTTAATTTTTTCTACGTCCCGCACTTCAATGGTACTGAGTACTTCCTCGCTCAGCTGCGCGGTCTTTTCCTCGTTCTCCATCAGGCGCAGGGCCATCTGAACCTTGGCCTTTTCGATCAGGTCGTGGATGTATCGTGCGTTACCGAAGGTGCGGTCACGGGACCGGAAGGCCTTAACGATCATCTCGTCCAGGCGGGCTTTGGCCGCCAGCGTAAGGCGTACCCCAAGCTGTTCACTGGCGTAATCCGCGATGGTGCTCAGCTCCTGGGGGAGGAAATCATTGAAGTCGTAATGGTGCTTGAAGCGCGACTTGAGTCCGGTGTTACTGTCCAGGAAACGTTTCATCTCCTCGGGGTACCCGGCTACTATGACGGCCAGGTCGCCTGGCCCGTTAGACATTTCCTTCACCAGAATTTCGATGACCTCACGGCCAAAATCCTTTCCGTCGTCATTACTTCGGGCCAGGGCGTAAGCTTCGTCGATAAACAAGACTCCGCCACGCGCTCTTTCGATTACTTCACGGGTTTTTGGTGCCGTCTGACCAATGTATTCTCCCACGAGGTCCACCCGGTCTGCCACCACGGTATGCCCGCTACTGAGCAATCCCATCTTTTTGTACAACTTGCCCATCATTCGGGCCACGGTCGTTTTTCCCGTTCCGGGGTTGCCACTGAAGACTGCGTGAACGTCGATTCCCTTATCCATCTCAAATCCCCGCTGCTGACGCAACTGCAGGAAGCGGATGTAGACGGCGTGTTCCCGGATCTGTTGTTTGACCTGGTGCAGGCCGATGAGGGCGTCGAGTTTGCCCATGATGTGTTCGAAGCTCTCGGTGTCTTCCGTATCCGGAGCGAGTACGAGCGGTGTGTCCTTGCCCGGCAGGTAAACCGCCGGGAACCCGACGGCGGCCTCCGAGGTGACTTCAAAGGGAACGCTGGCAATCAGCTTGTCGAGGAAGATAATGTCGGCCGTATACTTGTCCTCCCGCCAAAGGTTGGGATTGGCGGCTCCCCAGCCGGCCGTAATCTTGAAAATGTCCTGACCGGATTTTACCTGTTGCAAGCGAATCACCTGCCCCTTTAATTCCCGACTTTGGTTATGGAATTTGGTGAATAACTCCATGTGCCAGTCAGAACCCGGTTGGAGGTTCTGGAAGGTCAATTCCAGGTAGATGTAGCGGGTCTCCTTTACGGAAAATGATTTCAGGTAAACCCGATCATCTTCGGAAACGTCATCGTAGGGGCCTTCGTAGAGACGGATGGATTGAATGTCCAGGTACTTATTGGATTCTTCCTCGTCATCCCAGCGGTCTTCGTCGGCGGGACGGTCGGCCGGTTCGATGATGTAGAAATACTTGCTACCAATCTTCTTTCCGTCAATGTAGGCTTCCCAGAAATAGGTTCCCTTTTTCCAGAAGGTTCCGCGTTTCTGGTTGCCCCAACCCTCCCGCAAATAGATGATGTGGTCAAACTTGCTGACCTCCTTTTCGATGGTCAGACTGCAGATTTCCCGCTGCTTCTGATCCTCGATGCTGAAACACTTCAGGTCAACCCGCAGGGACCAGTCTTCAACGTCAAAGTGTTTGTTGTAAAGAGATAGTTCCGTGTATATGTACGCGGTCTCGAACCGGTCAAATACCTGCCGATACTTCTTTACGTTCTCCCACAGGTATTCCGTAGAGTTATAGACCTTAAGTTCCTTGAACTTATAGGGGAGAATATCGACAGACTTTTCTTTGCCGGTGCGCATTATAGTAAAGTAACACCGAATTCCTTTCCTGTGCAAACTTGATGGGCACGGGGAATACCGGTAAGCAATTAATAGTTCGCAGCCCCCTTAAATAGTTCCAAAAGCCGGCCGTGAATCTCCAAACAAAACAGCGGAATGAGGAGGTATGTTGTACGTCCGCAAAGCAAATTAAAGCCCCGGAAAAGAAGAGGTAGTTTATCGCCAAAGGGGGAGCGGAACCGGGGTGCTGAGGTAGCCGTAAGTGCCTCGTTTTGTGGGCGGTCGGTAAAAGAAAAAAGGCACGCCGGAACGAGCCGGCGTACCCCAAAACCACCTATCTAAACTTGCAAGAGGCATAATTGCCGTCCCCTTGCAAGTTGGAAAGATGAACGTGAAACTGTGATTTTTACTTTTGGTTGTGAAAAAAGGGGGAAAATTCATTTTAGGTTGGCAAAACGATAGTTTACCGTTAATTCCCAATTAAATTTTGCCCGCTGGGGGTTGTTGCAACTATTTAAGCTGGAGGGGCCATTATATTCACGATAAATACCAAATACCCCCCCGCCATGCAACAAACCGCATTAACCGATATGAGGTGGCGACGATTTGATGGTCGCCCGATTACCCTGCCCATTCAGGAGGCGGTGCAGGAGACGATTCTTCGGGAAAAGGCTCGTGGACACCGACTGAAGGTTTGCATCGGAACGGACTCTCAGGTCCGGGGCAAAACGGTTGAATTCGCTACCGTGATCGTCTTTCTTCGGGAGAAAAAGGGTGGGTTCATGTTCATTGCCAACTACAAGAATGTGCAGAAGATGTCCATCCGCGAGCGAATGATTCTGGAAGTTGCCCGGTCCGTAGAGATCTCCTATGCCCTGTGTAACCTGCTGGACGAGCACGACGTAGCCCTGGAAGTCCACGCCGACATCAACACCGACCCCAGCTTCGAAAGCAATACGGCACTCAAGGAAGCCATGGGCTACATCCTGGGCATGGGATTCGTCTTCAAGGCGAAACCGGACGCCTTCGCCAGTTCCTACTGTGCGGATAAGGTTTGCTAACCCGACCGGACCGTTCTCCCCGAAGGCGGCATTAGCGAGCAGCTGATGCCGCCTTCTTCTTTACCCGGCCACCGGGAAAAACACGGCACCTGCTCCGCCATAATCAAAGAAAAACCGCCACCCAATCATTCCGCCAGTTCCGGGGCAGGTTTCTTTTCCGGGGTAGCTACTGGCTTTTTCCACCTTGGTCGACGGAAATACCAGTAGGAGAAGATAAACATCACGATCCAGTAAATGATTTCCACGCTCCAGGCCAGGGCCATGGTTCCCCAGCTGCTTTTCACCACGACCAAGATCAGGGCAACGTAGCCAAGGGCACAGCCAAACTGGAGTTTGAGCGCCAGCCCGGTGTCGCCAGCTCCGATGAGCCCATTGAAGAAAATACTACCGAAACTGAAGGTGGTGAGAATGCCCCCGAGTACCCAAAAAATGGGGTAGGCGGCGTCAATCAAGTAGGCCCGTTCGTCTCCGAGAATGGGGTAGAGTACTTCCTGGGGGAAGACGAGTAAAGGCAGTACCATCAGGGCGGTGATGCCGAAACACAGGATGGAGGTTTTCCAGAGTACGGTCACTACGTGTTGGGGTTGCTTACTACCCACGAAATAGCTGGCCATGGTGTTGATGCCCGTGCAGAAGCCCCAGGCGGGAATGGAAAGAATAAGGTAGGCGATCCGGACGATATTCGTCACGGCCAGCGCCCGCTCCCCGAAGTTTTCCACCAGTCCGAAGAAAACGAAGGCGCTGCCCAGGCCGACGACGGACATAGCGACAATGGGCACCGAAAGACCGATGATTTCCCGGATGATGGCCGGATCCCATTTGGGGAGTTTAAAGATCTTGTACTTGCGGTTTTTGCGGTCCAGGATCATGTAGATGATGAAGATGACCAGGGCCACGTATTCGGCGATCGTACTGGCCAGTCCGGCACCGGCGATACCCATTTCGGGGAAGCCCCATTCTCCGAAGATCAGCGCCCGGTCAAGAATGATGTTGACCGCCGCCAGGATCACCGTATCGATGACGATAAAGACGGGCCGGGCGATGCCCGTATACAGGGCCACGCAGGCCACCCCAAAGTAACTGGCGAATACCCCCCATTTTCTGGTATCCAGGTATTCCAACGCCTTATAAAAAATGACGTCGGAGTCCACCAGGCTGGCAAATAGCCAGTAGGCACCATAGGTCATGAAGAGAAAGAGAATTCCCGCCAGAATCAGTTCAAAGTATACCGTGCTGTAGAAGGTCCTACCCACTTCCTCGGGGCGCTTTTGACCGGCCCGGAGGGCCATCATGATCTGGCCGCCCCGACTGAAACCGAAGCCGATGGCCGCCACAATGATGTAAAAGGTGGCCACGAAACCAATGGCGGCAAAGTCGTCCTCACTGCGGTAGTACAGGAACACGCTATCCGTCATGGCCACTACGTTTTGCGCAGCGGAGCCAATAATGATAGGGATAGATACCTTCCAGATGTCCCGGTATGAGGTGCTTAATTCCACGTCGTAAAGATAGCCGTGTCGGGGGCATTTTTGCGTGTGGGAAGATAATCCTCCCGGACGGAGTTGATGCGTTCCGGAAATACGATACCCTAGTTCATCGATTCGTTGGCCCGGCGGGAAAGAGGAAGGCCGAACCGGCGATAGTGAGCTGGGAAATGTTACCTTGGTTTCCATGGCAAAATCTTCACTTTCCTCCCGGCTGACGGCCGGGCTCCTCGTGGCGGCCACCGGTATCGGGGCCGGAGATCTGGTGATCTCGGCCATTGCCGGCGCAACGTCTGGCGTAACCCTGGTGTGGGCGATTCTTCTGGGGGCACTCCTCAAATACGGTATGAACGAAGGACTGGCGCGCTGGGAATTGGCCACGGGCACCACGCTCCTGCAGGGCTGGATCGAAAAACTCCCGAAGGGTATCGCGGTATACTTTGGTTTCTACCTGGTCTTCTGGGCTTTCCTGGTGGCGGCCACGCTCATCACCTACGTGGGGCAGGCCGCGAACGCAATGCTTCCGCTTCCGCTGGAGCCCCAGCTGGCTGGATTGGTGTACGGGGGGGCGCACTCCCTGGTGGCCGCCTTACTGATCTACCGCGGAGGCTTCAGGTGGATGGAGAGAGTGATGAAATTCTTTCTGATCCTGTTATTTTTCCTCATCATCACGGCGGCGGTGCTCGTCTCTCCCGACTGGGGAGAGGTAGCCTCCGGTGTATTCAGCCTGGAAGGACTCACCGACGTGGCGTCCTTCATCGCTGTCCTTACCCTGATTGGCGGGGTAGGGGGGACGCTGACCATCCTGTGTTATTCCTACTGGTTACGGGCGCAGAGATCGTCGGAGCCCGTGACCGCCGCGGAGGTCCGCCTGGATCTGGGGGTGGCGTATGCGTTAACGGCCCTGTTTGGCATCGCCATCATGATCATCGCGGCGGGTGTTCGCCCCGAAGTTGCTACCGGTTTCAAATTGGTCTCCGCCCTTTCCGAAAGGCTGGGGGAAGTTTTGGGGGATTTCGGCCGCTGGACCTTTCTGATTGGATTCTGGGCGGCGGTATTTACGTCCATGATTGGCGTCTGGAATGGAGTGCCGTATCTGTTTGCGGACTTTGCACGCCGGTATCGGGGGCGCTACCTGCGGCAAGTGCCCGTGGATGTTCCGTTGGACAAAACGAGGCAGTACTTTCTTTTTCTCCTCTACCTGGCTATTCCGCCCCTCGTGCTGGTGTATACGGGGAGGCCGGGGTGGATTGGTCAGGCCTACGCCCTGTCGGGAGCCTTCTTTATGCCCTTTCTGGCCCTGACCATTCTTTACCTGAATAACCAGCCAGCGTGGATGGGGGCGCTGAAGAACCGTTGGCAGAGTAATGTATTGCTGACGCTGTGCTTACTGCTGTTTTTGGTGCTGTTCCTGGTGAAGCTTTGGGAACAATTCTGAAGGAAACAAGCGATTAGCTCTGGCCCAGTTCCCGGGCCCGCTGCAGTGCCGCGGCCGCACCGCTTTTAATGTCTTCGAAAACGCTCGTCGCCCGGAACGTTTTCATGGCGGCCTCCGTTGTCCCTCCTTTGCTGGACACCCGGTCAATCCACTCCTGACAGCTCAGGTCATTCTTCATCTGTAGCTCCACGGCGCCCCGAAAAGTCTGGGCAACCAAAAGCTCCGCCTGACTTGCATTGAAGCCCATATCCTGGGCCGCTTCAATCATCGCTTGCATGAAGTATAATACGTAGGCCGGGCCACTCCCGGAAATGGCCGTGGTGGCGTCAATTTCCTCCTCCTTTTCCACGTAAATGGCCTTCCCGGTGGTGTTCAGCAGGTTTTGCACGAGCACCAGCTCAATGCGGGTTACCGCTTCACTCGCCGTGTAGGCCGTCATGCCCAGCCCGATCTGGGCGGGAAGATTAGGCATGGCCCGAATCACCTTTTCTACCCCCAGTCCGTCCTGAATGGTTTTCATGGTTACCCCGGCCATAATGGAAAGGTAAACCTGCTGGGGGTCGGCGGCGGGACGAAGGCTGGCAAAAAGTGCTGCGCTGTCCTGCGGCTTTACCGCCAGAATAATCAGATCGGCGACGTTCAGACACCCGTCCGGACTGGTATGGATAACCCCAAGGTTTTCTTTACTCAGAGCGGCAGCCTTTTCCGGACTGCGTTCCAGCATCATCAAGTCTTCCGGTTGAACGAGGTGGGCACGTAGCAGGCTGCGGGCATAGGTTTTTCCCATATTCCCGCCACCGATGATCAGAATTTTCATGGGGTGATTTTGGCAGGACAAAATTACGGCACGAAGCGTAGATCGGGTAACCGGGTGCATTTTTAGCGAGAAAGCACCTATTTTGCGGTTTTTGACCCTATTTGGTGCAGATTCCAAACAATTAGCGTTTGTTTGGAATTGTATCTATTGTAATGACACTAATTGAGATTGAATGTTATGAGTACCATCGAAGAGGCTATCCAACAAAGGAATTTTAAAACCCCCGATCACCGGGCCCAGGTTAACATCATTTACACCGCCGCGTGGCTGAACCAGGAAACCGCTTCGGCACTGAAGCCCTACGGTCTTAGCCTGCAGCAGTTTAACGTACTCCGAATTCTTCGGGGAAGAGGAGAGGAGCCCTCCACCGTGAAGCTCTTGACCGAGCGAATGATCGACAAGATGAGCAACGCCAGTCGACTGGTCGACAAGCTCAAGCAAAAGGGACTGGTGGAACGACGGGAGTGTTCCACGGACCGTCGCCGGGTGGACATCCTGATCACGCCCAAGGGCCTGGACCTCATCCAGGAAGCTTCTGACGCCGTAGAGCGCCTCCGGAGAAATTCCTTTTCGCGCCTCACCGACGCAGAAAATGAAGAGTTGAGCAGATTACTGGATAAACTTCGCGGATAGTCTAAAAGACACCAGCGGTTATTCAGGTGGGAACTGTTTCGGGTACGTCTTGGTGCTGTACCCGAATCGTCCAAATGTTCCGACTTCTATTTCACCTGCTACTACTGATTACTACCCTAGTTAACGCCCAAACCCTTTTGGCCCAGTCCCGGCTTGCGATCAGCGGAGAAGGTACTCATCTCATTTACCAAGACGGCGGAGCCCCATTTTTCTACCTGGCCGATACGGCCTGGGAGCTACTGCACCGATGTGATTACGCAGAAACGAAGACCTACCTCGCGGACCGGAAAAAGAAGGGGTTCAACACCATCCAGTGCGTGGTGCGGGCGGAACTGGAGGGCCTGACCACCCCGAACGCCGAGGGAGCGCTTGCCCTGATCAACCAGGATCCCACCCGACCCAATGAGGCCTACTTCACCCACGTCGATCGGGTGGTTCGCCTGGCGGATAGCTTGGGCTTGTTCCTCGCCCTACTGCCGACCTGGGGGGATAAGTTTAACCTGAAGTGGGGTGTGGGGCCGGAAGTTTTTGATCCGACCAACGCTGAAACCTTCGCCCGTTTTCTCGGCGAGCGATACGCCGATAATAACGTTATCTGGATACTTGGAGGGGACCGTAATCCGGAGGAGCCCGAAGACTTTGCCATCATCAGGGCCATGGCCAGGGGCATTCGCGCGGTGGTGGGGGACCGGCAACTGATCACCTACCACCCCCAGGGAGGGTACTCTTCGGCGGATTTTTTCGCCGAGGATGACTGGATCGACTTCCACATGTTTCAGACGGGACACGGGCGCCTGGACGACAAGGCCAATTATGATTTTCCGCGTCGGGTCCGGGCATTGAAGCCGGCTAAACCGGTCATCAACGGCGAGCCCGCCTACGAGGACCATCCCATCAACTGGCGGCCGGTAAACGGCTGGTTCGACGACTTTGATACCCGGCAGGTAGCCTGGTGGAGTGTGCTGGCGGGTACGGTAGGACACACCTTTGGGAACCACAACATCTGGCAGATGTGGCGCCCCGGGCGGGAACCCATTTCCGTAGCCAGAACGGACTGGCACGAAGCCCTCCACTACCCGGGAGCGGCACAGATTGGCCACCTCGGTCGATTCATGGAGCAATTGCCGTACTGGAAAATGACCGTTGACTTTAATTTCCTTAACGCCGCTCCCAACAGCTCCGGACGCGAAGTATTGCTGAGTAAAACGGAAGACGCCAGCATCGTCATCGCCTACACCCCCTACGGAGATACCCTGGAAGTGGAGGAAGATAAACTACGTCCGGACGCAAAATTTTACTGGTTTAATCCCCGGACCGGCACCCAATTCCGCTTCCAACCCGGACGATCGGAGGATAAGCTATTGCTGGACCCTCCCCTGGATCCGCGCCGGGGGAACGACTGGGTGCTCCTTATTCGGTAGGTTGCCGGCAGACCTCCACGAACTGCCCGCCAGCCGTTTCCCCCACCACCGTTCGCGCCCAGTAGAGTTGATCGCTGTGCAGCGCAATTCTGGGAAATCCCGAAGCCCGCGCCCCGCTTGCCGGAGACAGCTTCTGGTGAGCAACGGAATCGTCGGGAGCGATGACCCAAAGCGAGAGAAAAACTTCCTCCGATTTTTCGTCCACGCTTAGCCCCGTCACGAAAGCCGTTCCCGAGTCATCGAGTTGGAGGTCGACGCGGCCAAGCGGACTTTGATCGTCCAGAACGACTGGTGCGGTGAAGCGGCCCACCGCTCCATCGTAACGGGCGAACTGAATCCGGGGTCGCTCCTGAGCGCCGGTGAACCAGGCGACCGCCACCTCACCGCCGGCATTGCTGCCCAGGGCCGGCCCGTTGACCGGGCAGCCACTGATCTCCCAGTTGTCGGCGTGAACGAGCTGGGGTGTTGACCAGCTGCCGTCACCCGTGGCTTTGGTCACGTAGCCGATGTCCCGAATTTCGTTTTCCGATCGGTCGCGGTAGGCGACCATGATCAGTTCATCGGTGGCCACGGTTGCCGTATTGCAGCAATCGCAGACGCGGTGGTCAAGCTCCATGCTCACCGAATCGGATACTTCTTTGGTACGTAAGGTCATGGCCCCGCCATGGCCGTGGCCATGGTCGTCTTTGGAAGACCCGGCACCTGCGTCCGCGCCCGATTTAGTATAGCGCCCGTCCAACCAGCTGACCTGTAACCCACCACCCGGCAACTGGGCGGAGGACAGGAAGCCGTGCTCGGCCGAAACGGTGTCCTGATGCAGTTTGGCGGGTAATACGGTGGAGCGGCGACCCTGATTGAGCACCATAATGTCGTAGTCGTAGGTGCCACGGCCGGAATACTGTAACCAGTGAGCGAAGCGGGCGCTGTCGGAACCGCGATGATAGGGGACTACGGAGGGGAAATCCGCCCAGTTGACGAACCAGTTGTCGCCCCGACTCACTTCTACGGAATCCAGGAGGAGGGGAAACTGACCGACGTCGGCCATCATCAGGCGGTGGCCGTCGGACCTGGAATCCACGTAGGACAGGACGAGATGATCGCCGTAGGGATAAAGTCGGGCTAGATGCGTACCACGCGACAGCTGATAGCACTCCGGTGAATGGGGTTCCGTCGTGCAGCCCACGAGGATAAGACCGAGAAAAAGAACAACGTATTTCATGTGACGGTAAACGAAACGGGCCCGCAGACTTGCTGCGGGCCCGGGGTGTTTTCATAACGGTGGTGTATGTTTAGCCGAGGCCCAGGATCTTGCGGTTGGTTTCCGCATCCGTGCCGGCGTCGGCAAAGTCATCGAAGGCGCGCTCGGTGACGTTGATGATGTGTTCGGCGATGAAGGGAGCACCTTCGGCGGCACCCTGGTCGCTGGATTTAATGGCGCATTCCCATTCCAGGACCGCCCAACCGTCGTAGTTGTACTGGCTGAGCTTGCTGAAGATGGCCTTGAAGTCGACCTGTCCGTCGCCCAGGCTGCGGAAGCGTCCGGCGCGATTGACCCATCCGGCGTAGCCGGAGTAAACGCCCTGACGGCCACTGGGATTAAACTCGGCGTCCTTGACGTGGAAGGCGCAAATGCGCTCGTGGTAGATGTCGATGAATTCGAGGTAGTCCAGGCACTGCAGCACGAAGTGGCTTGGGTCGTAATTGATCTGAGCGCGGGGGTGATTGTCCACGTGATCCAGGAACATTTCAAAACTGGTACCGTCGAAGAGGTCTTCTCCGGGGTGGAGTTCGTAGCCAACGTCTACGCCGCATTCGTCAAAGACGTCGAGAATGGGTTTCCAGCGTTTGCCCAGTTCACCGAAGGCTTCTTCTACCAGTCCGGCGGGGCGTTGTGGCCAGGGGTAGAGGTAGGGCCACAGCAGGGCGCCGGGGAAGGAGGGGTGGGCCTTCAGCCCCATGTTCATACTGGCCTTGGCGTTCCACTTCATCTGCTGCACGGCCCACTCCTGGGTGGCCTTGGCGTTGCCGGCCACTTCGGCGGGCGCAAAACCTTCGTACATTTTCTGGTAGGCGGGGTGTACGGCCACCAGCTGTCCCTGCAGGTGGCTGGCCAGTTCGGTAACCACCAGGCCGTGGTCGGCGATCCGTCCCTTGAGATCATCACAGTACCCCTTGCTTTCCGCAGCCTGCTGGAGATCGATGAGTCGGCTGTCCCAGGTAGGAATCTGAATTCCCTTGTAGCCCAGGTTGGCCATGTATTTACAAATGTCGTCGAGGTTGTTGAAGGGAGGCTCGTCGCCCATGAACTGCGCCAGGAAAATGGCGGGACCCTGAATTGTGGTCATGATCTTTTTTTATTTGGTGCGGAAGATACCAAAGGATGGTAGAATGGTAGGACGCTGACCGAAGGAATTTACCATGAAATCGATTGCCGGACCGTAAGTCGGGGAATCCCTTTCGGCCGAACCCGGTCACGGCGGACTTTTAGCCTGAGAGGGAGGTTTTCGGAAGGGCCCGGAGGGCAGGTGCCACGAAAATTCCGGTGGCAAAGCAGATCGGAATACCCGGATATTCCGGTTGATGTCCGGCACCGCTCGGGGCGGTGTCGGGGGTAATCATTCATGCTCAGCAGTGAAGGGCTTATCGTACTTAATACCGGGATTAGAGCACCACATTCTCCGGCCTGCTTATCTTGCGGCCACGCCCACCAGATTTACCCCAAACCCACACCAATGATCAGAAAAAGTGTTCTTAAACCCGGAGACTACGCAGACTTTTACGCGGGTTACGTCGATGCCGTACCGGACTTGAGCCTGCGGTCGGCGCTCGGTGAAAGCGAGGCTGCGCTGTTGGATTATTTGACCAACGTGACCGAAGACCGGGAAGACTACGCCTACGCGCCCGGTAAGTGGACCATCAAGCAGTGCCTCCAGCACATCACTGATACGGAAAGAATCTTTACGACCCGGGCGCTGCGCATCGTGCGGGGAGATACGACGCCCATGCCTGGCTTTGATCAGGACGCCTATGCTGCCGTGGCCGACGTCGACCGACGGTCGTACCGACACATGCTGGAAGAATTCCGTCTGGTCCGGGCCGCTACCACCATCTTGTTCACCAGCCTGTGGGAAGAGGATTTAATGCGGGCCGGTACGGCCAGCGGCCACCGGATCACGGCGGCGGCCCAGGGATTCATCATTTGCGGACACACCTACCACCACGCCACCATCTTCCGGGAAAGGTACCAGTGAGGTACCCGTAAGTAGAGAGAATCGGGCCCGAACATACGAGGATGATCTCCTGATCGTTGACTTGGTAAGTTTTCCCCTTCGGTGACGGACTCCGAAAAACTGCGTCCAAACCACGTATCTTCGTAGACAAATCCCTCCGCCTGCACCCATGCGCATTCTCCTACTCGCCTTTTTGATTGTTTTGACTGCGGGCCTGAGCGCCGATGATTTATCCGTCCGCCTCCGGCTGCTTCTGCCCGGCGATGACCCGGCAACGGTCAACGAGCGGCAATTCCTCTACCAGCGCATTGATGGCATGTTGCGCTCGCTGCGGGAAGAGGACAAGATCACCCGGAAATCGCTGAACAAGCAGGTTTCCCGGATCAAGGCCCGGCTGGAGAAAAGCTACCTGCGCACCTACCGGGCGGAGGCGGATTTGGCGGCGGCCTTCCGCAAGGGGCACTACAACGACGCTACGGCGGCGGTCCTGACGGCCCTGACCTTCGAGCACTTCGACATTGATTACGACGGCTTCGTCGATCACTGGGAAAGCTACCTGGTGGCGGATCCCGCGGGAGCTGCCGTCACGGTCCGGCACCCGGCCACCGTCAAGCGGGACGATAAGGCCGAACGGGTATTCCGCCGGGAATACCTGTCCATCATCCGGGCGACCCTGGAGGAAGACATCCCGTCCATGACCGCCGGAGAAGCCGATGCTTTTTTCTACAAATACCACTATGCTCCGGAACGGAAGCTCACCTTCGGCCAGCTGTCGGCCTATCTCTTGTTCCGCCGGGCACAGGTGGCTTACGGAGAGCGGGACTACGCCCGCTGCATCACCCTGATTGACGAGGGAATGCGCCGGGAAGAGCGCCTGGCTTTTTTAGTTCTTCGCCGGGCGGCGGAGCTGCAGGTGGCGGCCATCACCCGTCCGGAAATGGAGGGCGAAGTGGACGAGTTTTTCCAGCAGTGGCGGGAAAATCCCGATAATCGCTATCTCCCCGCGGCCCTGCTGCAGCACTTCGATAAGGAACAGCAGCTCCTGCTGGCCCGCGAAGAGGAACACGAGGCACAAATCCTCCTGACGAGCTTTCTGGATCGGGCACCGGAGAACCAGACGGCGTGGGCCGAAAGTCTGCGGCAATTGCAAGATTTGCGGCTACTGACCCACTACCACAAAAAGGGACGCCTGGACCTGGCCAAGCGGATGGCCGAGCACCTCTACCGCCTGCAGCCCGAAAATGAGACGGTACGCTACATCCTGGGAGAACTCGTCATCGATGGTTTACGCAACACCTCGGCCAAGGGAGAGGAATTCCAGCGTCAGGTAGAAAGTGCGGCGGCCAATTATCCCTTCATTCAGCGTCAGGATCGCTTTGCCGACCTGCTGCTGCGAGAAAAGGCGTGGAAGGTACGTGACCTCTACGCTACCGATCAGGTTACGGAAGCCAAGCTGGCCCTGGCGCAATTTCGGGAGGCCCTGATCAACATTCCCATTGGCCGGGAACGTAACCTATGGACCCTGACGGTATTTGCCTCCGCTGCCGATTATTACTTCCGGATGGGGGACTACCAACTGGCCCGCAGCTACGTCAACGAGGGCCTGGAGTATGGGCCAAATGACCAGTACCTCCTGCATCGGAAGGAGGTACTGGCCAACTATTAGGCTTTTATCTTGAGCCTAGCGATAGGCCGTTCCGTTATGTTCAATAGGGTGCACAGTCGCGGCAGGTAATTTGTCGGTTAGCGCAAAGTTGTAACCCCTGCAGTGGCGTAGAGTTACAACCGTACTTTGCTTTGGGCCTCTTGGCCTGTGAAAACGATTTCTTTTCCACTTCATGTTAGTGTGTTCGTTGCTAGACTGTGGCCATTAGTCTGACGACTCAGACGCCAATCCTTAGTACCTCTTGAGAAAATACCCTATGATTCAGGTTAAATGGTGTTTCCTTTCCCCGAAAGGAAACCCAATCAGACGGGGTAACTAACGGACTTCCCGCCAAAGGATGTGGCCAATTGATCTTGTCCAATCTTACCTTCTTTGATGGTGTGGTCGCCTTTCGGGGAAAGGCGACACCAGGTGCTTACCCCTTGGATGAATGATTTCTACTGTAAGGTGATCATGATTTTCGTAAAGCCCGGAACCTAGGAAGGTTGAATCAAACATTACTGGATGAACTACAAATACCGGAGAGGTATAACGCTAATGCCATCCCACAAATTTCCTGCCGATACGGAATCATCCAAGGCTTAGATCAGTCAACCGATTAACTCACCGAATACTCTGCTCCTAGCGGATGCTTCCCCGCTGCCGACGTCCCTCGGCACGAGCACCCTTCTCAAATCGGTATTGCAGGTTCAACCCGAAACGCCAGCCGGTCCACTGGAAGAAATCCTCCTGCCGGAAGGTGGGTAGAAAGGTGTTTTCGCGAAAGTAACGCGGAGCGTACACGTTGACCGTAACGGTGTATTTATTGTCCCATTCCTTACTGATGGCCGCACTGCCGTTGAATACGCCGGGGTTTTCGGACTGGGCGTCTTCCCGGTAGGCGTTGTAGCCAATGCGGGTCTGGAAACTCAGCTCTTTGGGGAGTCTAATCTGGGCCCGGATGCTGGCCGTCCAGGTGGCAAAATCGAAATCGAAGCTTCTCCCCTCCACGTTGCCCCTTTGGCTGTAACCGTAGTAGCGGCCGTAGAGGTTGAAGTTAAGGGTTTCGGTAGGCCGGTAGCCCAGGTCTGCTTCGACGCCGTAGGCTCCCTCCCGCTGCAGGTTTGTGGGGCGCGAAATGATGGTGCCGTCGTTGAGGCCGAAAAGGTTGCCGGGCTCCTGAGAGAGTACGTTTTGGAAGTAGTCGGTAATGAAGGAATAGTATATCGCCGGGTTGAAGGTGAGTTTTTCCCCGCGCATCAGAAGGTTCCATTCCACCCGATTGGTGAAGGAGGGATTAAGGTCGGGGTTGCCAAAAAACAAACTGGAGGGCAGGCGGATGCCCGCAAAGGGACTCAACTGCCAGAAGGCCGGACGACGGATTCGCCGGGAGTAACTTACCTGACTACTGATGCCGTCGGTCAGTTTGTACTGAATACTGGCGGAAGGAAAGAGCTGCAGAAAATTCTTATTGATGTTGTTGGCGGCCTCCTCGCTGTTTTCGGTTTCAATACCGATGGTCTCTGCGCGCAGACCAAGTTGGAAACCGATGGCCTCCTTTTCGTATCCGTACTGGAAATAGGCCGCTCCGATTTGCTCGAAGTAGTCAAACTTGTTGGCCGCAAAACCCGGGATGGGCGCATAGCCATTTTCGGTGGCCCGCTCGGCGAAGTAATCGGAGCTGATCACCCGGCTTTCGGCCCGTAACCCCAGTTCAAGTTTTCCGTATTCTCCCAGCGGAGCTTCGTAATCGGCCTGCGCGAGGTAGTCTTCGCTGCTCTCAATGCTTTCCGTCTGGTAATCCACCACGGACGCCAGAGCCGGAAAGGTCTCTTCAATCATGACGCCCTGGCTTTCGGTTTCGGCCCAGCGATCGTGGCTGAATTGCAGCGATAGCTTTCGCTCATCCGAGAAATTGTGATTGTACAGCACGTCGATTTGCTGATACAGGCCGGGTTCCAGGTAGTCCTCCACCTGGCGGAGCGAACGAAACGGAACGAATTCCCCGTCGCTGTAGTCGTAGGTATTGACACTGATGTCGTCGTTGATGACGTCATATCTGGAATAGGAGGCCGTAAGGGTCCCCCGTTCACTGAGGTTGTAGTCAAAACCGGTGTAGACGGAATAGGCGCGGTCGTTGCGGTCCATGTCCGGGACGCGCACCAGGTTGGTGATTTCTCCCTCGATGGTGGACGTCCGGCTCAATTCACCGTCTCCCCGGAAGTTGGCGTAGCGCCCCCCCACGTTGGCGAAGGCGTTAAACTTCTCGTGGCGCAGGTTCAGGTTGACGTTGGCCCGGTGGTCGGCCGGGAAGCCCGTTCCCAGGCTGATGGTACCGCCGTAGCCACGCTGCTGGTTTTTCTTGAGGACGATGTTGATGATACCCGCCGAACCTTCCGCTTCGTACTTAGCCGAGGGATTGGTGATGATCTCCACCCGTTCGATGCTGTTGGCGGGGATGCCCTCCAAAGAACCGTTGTCGGCCAGGGCGGATGGACGGCCATTGACGAGAATCCGCACGCTGCCGTTGCCCCGAAGACTCACGGAGCCTTCCGCCGAGACGGTAACCGAAGGCACCTGAGCCAGAACATCCGTGGCGTCTCCGCCCTGGGCGAGGGCGTCTTTACCCACGTTGAAGACCTTCTTGTCCAACTTGAGTTCCATCTGACTTTTGTCGGCCCGCACTTCAACGGCTTCGAGGGTGAGGGCATCCTGGCCGATGGTGATGTTGCCCAGGTCGGTCTTGCCGCTAAGCTCAACGGGAATGTCCCGGGTAGCAAAACCGATAAATTCGATCTTCAGTTGGTAGTCACCGTGGGGAAGCTGTAAGGTAAACTGGCCTTTTTCGTCGGTGACCGTACCGTTGGCCAGGGTGTTTTCACTGGTGTAGGCGGAGACGGTAGCATATTCGAGGGGCTGTCCGTCTTCGGTCACCACGGTGCCCGAAAGGGCGGCTTTAATGGGGGAATTAGGTAAAGCAGTAGCTAAGAGGTTGCTGGCCAGGGCCAGTAACCCAAGTAGGGTAATTAAACGCATGGTTTGGTTTTTAGGGAGCGCCCGGGGCGCTCGTCGGGGGTACTTTAGAAGGTGGGGTTATGGGATAAGTCTGGGTTTACTGTAGGGCGCGAACGATGGTGTCTAGTTTTAGGTTTTTGGCCAGTTGCAGGGCCGTTAATCCCTGGTCGGTAGCCAGGCTGCGGTCCGCGCCGTTTTTCAGGAGGAGGATCACGAAGTCAGCGTTGCCGGTTTCCACCGCTTCCATCAGTGGGGTCCAGCCGTCGGCTTCGTAATCGAGGTCGAATTGCTGGCGCATGGAGGCTTCGGTCAGGTTGAAGCTGTCGCGGTAGTCCAGTTTGCGGTTGGCCAGAAACCGCAGCTTTCGGCTGCGGGCGTTCACGTTAGCTCCCGCCCGGATCAGGGCATTCACGCTGGCCATGTCGGTTTCGGTGAGGGCCACCACCAGTGGGGTCGCGTTTTCGTATTGCGCAATCGTGTTGCGGTTGGCGCGTCCGTTGTCAAAGTAGTCGATGTCCCGGTAGGAACAGGTACTCTCCAGATCGGCCTTGTTGCTGGCCAGCAGGGTGATCAGGCTCGCCTGCCGCTCGCGGGCGGCCAGGAATACCGGACTGCACCCGCGGGAAGAACCCGCTACGTCGGCGCCTTGCTCGATCAGGTACTGCGCTACGGCGTATTTACCTTCCCGTACCGCCAGGCTGAGCGGGGTATTGCCGTCCTCATCGGCGGCGTTGAGGTCGGCGCCTTCCCGGTGGAGGTAGGTGACCGTGGCCAGCTTTCCTTCGCGGGCCGCCAACTGGAGGGGGAGGTTGAGATCTTCCTTTGACCATGCGGCGGGGCGCAACAACTCCACCACTTCCTGTTTGCCTTCGCGGGCGGCCAGTGCCAGGGCGGTATAGCCGTCGCGATCGGTGGCCTGGGGATCAATTTGTTGCTCTAAAAACAACTTGACTACCGAATATTTCCCCTCGCGGGCGGCGAGCAGAAAGGCCGGCTCCAGCTTGGTGTCGGAAGACATCTGATCCAGCAGGTACTCCACCGTGGTAAGTTTGCCTTCGCGGGCAGCCAGATCCAGGGCCCGGTATCCGTCTTCGTCGCGGACGTCAACCGACATGCCATCGGCAACGAACCGCCGGACGATGTTCAGCTTACCTTCCCGGGCGGCGGCCAGGAAGGAGGCCACGGCCTCTTCATCATCTACTGCAATGGCCTTGCCATCGAGGAGATACTCGAGCACGTGCTCGTGCCCCTCCTTGGCGGCAATCTCCATCAGGTCGTGTCCGCCGGCCCGCAGGGCCTCAAGGTCTACTTTACCAACCTCCACGAAAAGCCGGATCACGTCCACGTGGCCGTCATCCACGGCGTACACCACCGGAGCGTGACCCTCGTGGTCCAGTTGGTTGGGGTCGAGTCCCGCCTTCAGCAATACTTTGGCCACCTCAAAGTGGCCCTCGCCGGCTGCGTAGTGCAGGGCAGTGCGCCCCCGGGAGTCCGTGGCACCTGCGTCCGCGCCCCGGCGAATCAACTCTTCCACAACTTCCGCAAACCCATCTTCGGTGGCGTACATGATGGCGGTTCGTCCCTCGTGATCGGTGACGTTCAGGTCGGTTTTCAGGTCGATCAACTGCCGCACCGTACCGAGTTCGCCCTCCTTAGCGGCGGCGAGCAGCGGGTGAATGTCGTCGCCCAGGCTAAAGATGTCCGCTCCGCGGGTGACCAGCAGGGTGAAGATGTCCGTGTGGCCATTTTCCGCCGCCACGGTCAGGGGCGTATGGGGTGTATTCTTACCCTTGAGGTTGACGTCGGCCCCCGATTCCAGCAGCAGTTTCACGGCATCCACGGCGCCTTCTTCGGCGGCGGCCATCAGGGCCGTCCAGCCGTTGGGGGAAACGTGATTGACCTGCGCACCGCGCTTGAGTAGCAGGCGCGTGACCTCCGTATGGTGCTCACTGGCCGCCGCCATCAGCGGCGTGTAGCCAAACTGGTCGGCCTGGTTTAGGTCGGTGATCTCTCCTTTATCGAGAAAGTACTGGACCAGCTCCAATTCGCCCTCGTAAATGGCGTGCATGAAGAGCTCGAAGGTGCCCTGAGGATCGTTGGGGTCCAGCCGTAATTGCCCCGCCAGCAGGTCCTCCATCATGTCGTTGACTTTGAGGGATTGTTCCGGACTTAACTCGGGCGTAGGGCGGATAAAGCCTTCGGTGCCGGAGGGTTGAGCGGGCGGTGGTGGTGGGGGAGGAGGTGCCGGTGGCCCCTCCGGCTGCTGCAGGATGGTAGACTCACCGTTCAGGTCGGACGTTAACGGAGAAGCTTCCCGCTGACCGGACAGATTGACGGCCAGCGCAATACAACCCGCAATGATGACGGCGGTGGTGAATCCTTCGCCGTAGGTGCTCGTGCCCAAATATCCGGACAGTAAGCGGGATATCCTCACCTTGAACCCTTTGCCGCTGCCGGTGAAGGCCATGGCCATCCGGGGATTGGCCAGTTCGGATTCCTTTAGCTCCAGTAAGGTTCTGGCGTAGCCAACTGGCTGCCCCGTGGCCCGGATGGCGATATCGTCGCAGCAGTGTTCCCGCTCTTCCTCTACCCGGGCCGACATCCACCATACCGCCGGATGATAAAAGAAAACGGTACAGAACAGACTCTGGAGCAAATTGACGGCGAAATCATGACGCTTGACGTGGGCCAATTCGTGCGCCAGGATGGCTACCACCTGATTTTCTTGTAGTTTCTCCAGCATGGGCGCGGGGAAGAGCACCGCCGGACGGAGCCACCCGATGACCATGGGAGAGGAAATTCGGTGCGTCGTCAGGTAGCGCACGGGCTTACTCAGCTTGAGGGCTCCCTCAAGTTCCTGAATTTTGGTTGCCCATTCGGTGGGAAAACGGTTGGTTCCGTAGTTCTTCAGGCGTTGCACGAAGGCCAGTTGGCCAAGCAGCCGCAACTGCAGGACCAATACACCCATCAACCAGAGGGTTACGATCAGGGGCAGATGGTCGTTGTAGTAACGAATGACCCTTTCCCGAAAACCGGGCGTGCTGATTTCCGGAGTGACCGTAGTGGATGCCGGAGAGACCTCCGGTATGGCCCGCGGGCCATCGCTCATCATTTCCACCGTCGTCAGGTTGGAAGATATTGGAGCGGTTTCCTCGGGAAGTAACCCATAAAAGGTAACGCCGACGGTTACGAAAAAGGCCACCAGGAGGCCGATGGCCACCACGTAGCGGGCCTGGGCGGAGTACTTCCGCAGCAGGATCAACAGGAGGCCGAGCAGCAGGGCGTATACGGCGGCCTGCCAGAGGGTATGCACGAGGGTCCAGCCCAGGGCGTGGACCAGATCGGGGGAGAGGAGTTGCTCAATCATTGGTCCTTGTTTTCCAGTTTCTCGATCAGGGCCTTGAGCTCATCAATGTCCTGTTGGGACGTCTGGTAGTTGCCGAGCGCCCGCATGGCCAGCGCCTTGGCGGAACCACCGAAGGTCTTGTTGAGGAAGGTGTCCAGTAGGCTGTTTTGGGTGTCCTCCTTGGCGATCGCGGCGGCGTAAATATGCTTCCGTCCCGCACTTTCACGGGTCAGAAAGCCGCGCTCAAACATGACTTGCATGGTCTTGAGGACGGTGGTGTACACGATGTCGCGTTCCTGGGAAAGCGCCGCGTGCACCTCCTTAACGGGCAGTGGACCCCGATCCCAGAGTAACTGGAGTACGTCGAGTTCGGAGGCCGTGGGCTGGGTAGGTTGTTGCTTGGGCATGGTTTATTACGAGTGTGGTCGTAGCAAAAGTACGAGCCTGGTCGTAATAAAGCAAATTTTATTACGAGTTTAGTCGTAATAAGTTGATTTAGGGCGTTGAGACGCAGGTGCAGTGGCATTGCTTAAGGAGCAAAAATTGTGGGTTCGCGGGGTGGGAGAGCATTACTTTGAACCCTTAGGTTCTCGTGGAATAAGAAAACATCAAACCATCCCGGTAGCGCCGGATTTACCCGGTGAAGGGTAGGGGCCAAAGGCTAAAGACCCATTGGATAAACCCCAATTTTTCAGTAGCGCCGGATTTATCCGGCGAAAGGTAAACCCCAACGGCTAAAGCCGTCGCTACTGAAGAACCATAATTATTGATGAAGAGACTTTGGCGTGATGACCTCGTAATCCTTCCCGATTGCCGGAAAGGCAGCTAAAGTTAGCGGTAGAGTAAAAGACCCATTGGATAAACCCAAATATTTCAGTAGCGCCGGATTTATCCGGCAAAAGGGTTGGCCACGTGGCTCGGTGAACCCATTATCTCGTACGGGCTACCAGCTCCCGTCTTCCACGTCCTGATTCAGGAGATTGAAGAGAAAGCCCTCCCAGACGAGCTGAAGGTAAATGTCTCCGCCCTCCCGTTTGTATTCCGGGAGGTTCAGGTCGTGCTCCCATTCATCGAAGAGGAAAAATGATTTGCCGAAGTGGTCGGAGAGGGGGAGCAGCAGGTTTTCGCCGAAGCTTTCCCGGTTGACGAAGAGCGTGGGGTACTGGGCGCGCTTTTGGGCGTCGGTTTGTTGCCGGTGGATGGCGTAGTTCTCCGGGTAGGGGAAATCCCCGGGGGGCTGGAGATCCGGCCGGTCAACGACTTCCGTATTCCAGGGACTTTTCTTGTGGAGGGTAAAGAGGACGTCCTGGTCTTCCCGATCGAGGGCGGCCAGTTTGGCCAGGGTCATACCGGGATTCGGGAACACCTTATAGTAGTAGGCGTCCCGGTTAAAGGGCGTCAGCGGGACACCGTCTTCCCGGAGCTGATCGACGATGGCTTCGGCGGCCACCACCCCGGCCCGGACGGTCCAGTGGTGGTCGGTCCGGTAATAAAGCTCTTCCACCGAGGCCGTATCCGCGTAGGCCAACAGCGGCTCGTGCAGATCGATCACCCGGAGGTCGGTGGAGCGTAATCGGGCGTATAATTGCTTGGTGGCGTACTCGGTGTTCAGCGGTCGCACGTAGTCCGGCAGATGGTGCGCGTATACGTGATGCTTGAGGGGCGGCACGGCGAAATAGTATCGCCCACCCAGGGCCTCGATGCTGTCCCGCCGGGTCAGCAGGGTACGCACGACTTCCTCAAGCTGCTCGGGAGAGAACCGCTGCTTGCCGCGGTAGATGTCCAGTTGTAACCCGCCCTTGAAGAACCAGTCGTCCTTGCCCACCACGACGTAATCCGGCAGCGGCGACCGTCCGTTGGTGACCTGCTGTAGCTGGGCGTTGAAGCGTTGGAAAACACCCCGCCAGGCGAAGTGGTCGTTGAAGTAGGCTTCGGCGTCCCGGGGGAAGGGATCGAGGTAGTCAAGGCGAAACTCCGGAGGATCGGCCGGCCGCTTGTTTTCAAAACTTGGCACCTGCGCTCCGACGCCCAACACCAGCGCATCCAGCCAAAAGACCACAAACAGCAGGGCGAGCGCCACGGGAAGGAATATCCGGTATTTCGACTTCATCAGAAACGGAAATAGATGAACGGATTGAGGTTATTGTTGACCAGGGAGTTGGTGCAGAGGAGAAAGAGGACCAACAGTGCACCGGTGAGCAAACTCTCCTTAAGCCACGGCCGCCGGGCCAGGATTTCTCCCCATCGATCGGTCATGGGGCGCCACCAGGGCCAGAACCCCAGCAGGGTCACCACGCTTACCACCGATAACTCCCGGTTCCAATAGAAGGACCAGTCAAAAGGAATGGTTTCCCCGTTAAGTCCGAACATGGCCGCATAATACTGAACCGAGAGGGTGAAAGATTCAGTACGGAAAAGTACCCAGCCGAAAAGAGTGACCAGAAAAGCATACAAGACGCCCCGCAGGGGCCACCACCGCTGCCGCTCCAGGGCAATGAACAGGCCGTGCCAGAGCCCCCAGAGCAGAAAACTCCACGCGGCACCGTGCCAGATACCCGTGGCCATAAAGACCAGCAGGAGGTTACGACTGGTGGCCCAGTTGCTGCCCCGGCTGCCGCCGAGGGGAATGTAGAGATAGTCCCTGAACCAGGCGCCGAGGGTGATGTGCCACCGCCGCCAAAACTCCCGGATGCTCCGGCTGGCGTAGGGAAAGTTGAAGTTCTCCGGCAGGCGAAACCCGAACAGCAACCCGAGGCCAATGGCCATATCCGAGTATCCGCTGAAGTCGTAGTAAATCTGTCCGGCGTAGGAAACGATGCCCACCCAGGCCGTCAGGGGATCCATCGTGGTGAAATCGAGGGCGAAAATCTCCTCGTTGATGCCCGCCAGCGTATTGGCGATGAGGACCTTTTTGGCGAGGCCGACGAGAAAGCGACGAATCCCTTCGTGGGTTTTCTCCCAGCTGCGTACACGTTGCAGAATCTGCTCCCGGATGTCCTGGTAGCGCACGATTGGCCCCGCAATTAGCTGCGGGAAGAAGGCGATGTACAGCCCCAGGTGATCTAGCCGGCGCTGGGGAGGCGTCACTCCCCGGTAAGTATCCACCAGATAGGAGATGGCCTGGAAGGTGTAAAAGCTGATCCCCAGGGGAAGCGTCAGGTCGGGCACCGGTAGCGGTGCCTCTCCGAACCAGGTCCACAGCCGGTTGAATTCCGTAGTCGCAAAGGCGGCGTACTTGAAGATGCCCAGCAAGAGCAGGTTGAGTACTACCCCCAGCGCTAGCCAGAACTTCTTTTTACTCCCCCGCAGTTGACGGCCCAGCAGGTAATTCATCCCGATGCTGCCCAGCAGCAGGGTAGAGTAGCTTACCCCTCCCCAGGCGTAAACCAGTAGGCTTACCACCAGCAGGAAGGCGTTCAGCCATCGCCGGGGGAGCAGCCAGCTTCCGCCCCAGATGAGGGGCAGGGCGAGCCAGAGAAAAATCAGGGAGGAAAAGAGCATGCGGCAGACCCACGCCGGTGGGCGGAATTAATGGTGGCCGCAAATATCGGAAAGTGAGGAGATAAATATTCCGGGCGTTTGTGACCACCCACCCCCCTGCGCTAACTACCGCCCAAACCTGGCCAGTAGGGTCAGATCCCCCCGCAATACCTTCCGCTGACCGCGAATGGTGTGATAAATCACCTGGTAGACGAAGACCGCCGAGTTGAGCGGCCGGCCGTTGAAGGTGCCGTCCCAGAGGGGCGTAAATTGATTGATGGGGTTGGTGGAGGTACCCTTCAGTTCGTACACCAGGTTCCCCCAGCGGTCCCAGATCCGAACGACCTCCACCCGATCGACGCTCACTTTCGGGAAGATCTGGAAGACATCGTTGACGCCGTCCTCGTTCGGACTGAAGCTCGTCGGAACGAACATATCATTATCCTGGCTCGGGCTGATCGTGACCGTGTCCCGGCGCACGCAATTCGTGACGGTATCCAGGGCGGTAATGATGTAGGTGGTGAGCCGCGTTGGCCGGGCCGTCGGGGACAGCACCGTGGAATCGGACAATTCCCGACCGGGAACCCAGGAAATCATCACGTCGCTACTGTTGACGAAGCTGGTTAGTTGGATCGAATCTCCCAGTTCAATCTGGGCGTCCTCGATGGTGGAAAGCTCCAGCGGCCTAACGGGATTAAGGGTGTAATCAATGAGGGTATCGCAACCGTCGGGACTGACGACCTCAAAAATGTAGTCACCCGGATCAAGCAGGTTGAAGCGATTGATGCCGTTTTCGAAGTAGCCATTGGGACCCGAGCCGGAAATCAGGTCCTCGGGGTTTTCCGTCCGGATCACCACGGAGGCCCGGTCTTCGAGCTCACAGCGTTCGTCTTCCGTCAGGGCCTCCGCCCGGGGATACTGCCGGAGGTAAAAGGTTAGCTCCGTATCGTCGAAGCAAACGTCATCGAAGCCCGTCCGCAGCCGGGCGGTGACCTGTCCGCTGGTGTCGTAGCGATGGACCGGGTTGAGGCCATTTATGGGGGCACTGCCATCGCCGGTGAGCAACCGGAAACTGCTGACGTCCTGAAGGTCCCCCCGGTAGAAGAAACGCACTTCCGTGGGGCCACAATCGGAATCATCGAAGGAGACGTCCAGCGCAACCTCCGGCGTGGGCCGTACGAAAACGGGTGCCACGGCGGTGTCCGTACAGCCGTTGGCGGAGGTATAGATCAACTGGAGGGCAGACAGACCCCGCTCGGTGAAAGCATGGCTCACCGAGCAGCCGTCGGCCACCGTCCCATCGGGGAAGGTCCAGCGGCAGGTCTGCCCGCCGCTGCCGAGGCTGACCACGGTTTGTTCTTCCCCGGCGCAGAGGCTGTCCAGCGGACCGATGGCGGCTAAGGGCTGGGGGAGGAGGTCGATGAACTGTTCCCCCTCGGCCCGGCAGCCGTTGCCGCTGGTGGCGGCGTAGCGAATCAGGAATCGATCACTACTTGGCGCATAACGGTGGGTGCCGATATTTTGGCTGGTGCTGTCTCCGTCCCCGAAATAGATCAGGGTGTTGGCGGCGGAGGACGACAGGACGTAAGGGACCTCATCGTAGGGGCAGGCGAAGGCGGGGGCGGTGAAGTCAAGGTCCGGTTCGGGCAGCACGGTGCCCGACCATACGCTACTGTCGTAGCCACAGCCGTAGGCGTACAGGACGAAGGAAAAGGGACCGGGCTCATCGAAGACTACGGCGATGGAGTCGCCCCCGAAACGGCGGCCGTCCGAGAAGACGTATTCGGCCCGGGTACCGGGGGTGGAAATGTTGGTCACGATGAAGGGCTCTCCGGGGCAGATGGTCGTATCCACCAGGGCGGGAAGTGCACGGATGCTGGTGGGCTCGACGGTAACCGGAACGGAGAAGGTATCCCGCAGACAGCTGTTGCCGGCCACCAGGGAATACAAAATGGTGCGGGCGCTGTCTCCCGTGACCGGCGTCAGTACGGGTGGTTGAAAGCTCGTGTACCGCTGCCCATCGGAGCTGAACCAGATGGTCTCGTCCAGGGTGCCCGTCGCCAGATTGGTCAAAATGAGCTCGCTTCCGCTACAGTTTTCCGGATAGACTACTCTGATGTTGGCGCGGGGATTGGCGCGCACGAAAACCTCGAAGGATTGTTGGGCGTCACCGCAGGTGCCAAGGGTATGCAGCGAGATGCGATAGCTGGTGTCCTGCAGCGGGGAGGGTAAGAAGATGTCGGTGGGCCCACTGGCCGGGATGGTCGTATTCCCGTAGCGCCATTCGTACGCCAGAGATTCAAGGTTGGCGTTCGGCGGCGGCGAAAAACGCAGGGTGAGGGCTTCTCCCGGACAGATGGTATCTTGGTCTACGGTAATGGTGGCCGGTTGGAGCGGATCCAGTATTCTAATGCTAGTGGTCACGGTGGGGGAACTGCACAGCAAGGAACCATCGACGGGGTGGAGGCGTTCGCCCGCCAGGCGAACGCTGTAGTCTCCCGCCGCGGGGAATTGGTGGCAAATGGAATCCCCCGTTCCCCTGAATCCGTCGCTGGTGCTCCAGCGGTACCGGTCGGCGGCCGTGCCGCCGGACCGAAACGTGACGCAGCTTCCGTCGTTACAGCGCACGCTATCCCCCCGAAGCGTAGTGGTCGGTCGGGGAAGTATGTCCAGGCGCAAATCGGCACTGTTGCATCCCTCCGGCAGACTGCTGACCAGGTAACGGAAATCGTAGGTGCCCACGGCGGCCCCACTAACGTCAATGTTGGTCCCCGCAAGGGGAAGGTCACCCGACCACACCCCTCCCTGAGATGGAGTGGTGACCGGTAATTGCACCACCGCCGCCGTATCGCAGACGAATAGCTGGTCAGTGGCCGCTGTAACGCCGTCTCCGGGAACGATCGTCAGCACCATCTCGTCGCTACTCTGGCAAATCCCCGCCCCCAGGCTGAGGGTGTACACGTAGGTGCTGGGCGATAAGCCGGACAAGTTGACCGTACCATCGGCACTGGCGTTCGGCCCGGACCAGCGGCCTCCCGCCGGATCGCCGAGGAAGAAGGTGTCGTCTCCGCCACAGATGGTCGTGTCGGCACCGGCGTTGGGGGTAACGATTTCGGTAATGGTGACCAGTAGGGTGTCCGTGGCCGCACAGACGTCCGGCGTGCGCGGGTCGGTACTGGTGATCAGGACGGTATCCACGGTGCCGACGGGCAGGGATCCGGGGCGGTAGGCCCCGGTAGATCCGTCGGTAATTCCGCGTCCTGAAAAGGAGAGAATGGCCGATGGTGGGTCCGCCACAAATCCCGCGGTGAAATCCAGGAGCTGAATGCTTTGGTCCGCGTTGCACAGCTCAATGGGCGCACCGGCTTCCACGGTTGGCTCAGCAATGACTTCCGCCGTCCAGCTGCCGCTTTCGGTGCAGCCGGTGGTGGTGTTATCCCGCGAGTAGGTAATGGCGTAGTTCCCCGGTACCAATCCGGCGGGAGAGAAGGTGCGGTCTGAGTCACTCACCCCCGTCCCGGAAAGGGTGCCGTCGCCGGGACTTGGCGCCAGCGCAACCGGATCGCCGGTGGCGCAAATGGTGAAGTCCGCCGGCAATTGCAATTCGCTGTCGGCGATCTCCAGGCTGAAGGTGAGCGTTCGCTCGCAAGCGTCCTCGCCCAGGGTGTAGGTGAAATCGTATCTGCCCGGGGGAACCGACCGGTCAAAAAAGGCGTCTTCCCCGTCGAGCATCAGCCCCTCGGCCGGGGTCCAGGTGCCCCCGGCATCCGAGACTTCCAGCGGAACGCCCGTGTCGTTGGGGCAGAACAAGTCCCCGTCCGCGGGGGAAACCAGCGTGGGCTGAATGGCGGGATCGATAAATAAGGTATCGTGGGCCACCAGATTGTCACAGCTCGTATTTTTTTCCGCCCGGATGACGTAGGGAGCCGAGCGGGCACTCAGCAACACGGGGAAGGCGCTGACCTCCACGCCGTCAATGAAGTAGGTGGCCGCCGGGTCAATCCCCGGAAGGGGTGAATATTGCAGCTCCGGACAGGCATCAGCCTGCGGACTGAAGTCCAGCGTTTCGGTGGGCTCAATGGAAAGGGTAAAGTTCAGCGTGCGCTCGCAGTCACCGGAGCCCAGGGTGTAGGTCAGCGGATAGGCCCCCGCCGGGGCGGAACGGTCAAAAAAAGCCATTCCGTCCTGGAAGACCAGGCTGCTGGAGTTGGACCAGCTTCCCCCCGGATCGGATACTTCCAGGGCGACCAGACTCTCGTCGGGGCAGTAGGCGTCCCCATCGTTGGGGGAGAGCAGCGTGGGTTGAATGGCCGGGTCCACGAAGAGAGTATCCCGGGCGACCAGGTCGCCACACTCCGTAGACTTCTCCGCCCGAATGACGTAGGGCGTGCTCCGGGGCGTCATCGTGAACGGAAAGGAGGACACCACGACCCCGTCGATGAAGTAGGTGGCGTCGGGGTCAACGCTGGGTTCGGGGGTGTAGTCCAGTTGGGGGCAGGCGTCGGGCTGAGGATTCAGCGTCAGCGACTCGCCTTCCAGGACGGTAACCGGACAGGGATGCTCCTCCGATTCGTTGCAGCTGCTGTTGGTGCCCCGCAGGGTGAAGGTGCGCTCTCCCGGTGAGGTGAAGCATACCCGGGTGATGAGCGATTCGGGGTCCTCAATGCTCACCCCGACGGGGTTGTCGACCGTCCACCGCCAGCTGTCGATGCCCGTCGAAGCGCTCCCATTGAGGCGGATGCAGCTCTCCCCGTCCAGGCACACCCGGAAGTCATTGTCCACCCCCACAAACACGTTGGAGTCCGGAATGGCGGTAACGTCGGGAGCCTGCACGATGTCGATGGTGCGGCTGATGACCCGGGTGCCGCAGAGGTTGGTGGCGGCCAGCCGGACCGTTTGCGGTCCGGTGGCCAGAAACTCGTAGCTCACTTCAAAATCCGTGGACGTGCTCCCGTCGGGAAGCGTCCACAGGTAGGTCATGCTGGTGTCGTTGCCCGGACAGGTCAGGTTCGGAATGTCCAGCATCGTTCCCGTACAGGTGGTGGAGGGGAGGTTAAATCTCGGTTCGGGTGGCTTTTGAAATCCGATGCGGCGCGAAACGTTTTCGTTGGTGCCGTCGGTGTAGGTGGCCACTACCTCAATGAGGAAGCAGGAACCATAAATGCCCCGACTGATGCAGCGGTCGCTGTAGTCGCAATTGTCAAAGAGGTCCGGGAAATCATAGGTGTAGCCCTGCTCCAGTTGGGCGGGGTCGGTGATGGTGACGGGGTCGATGTTGTCCCCGTCCCAGAATAAGGTGATGGTGGAAAAGGTCTTGTCCGGGTCGGGCACGATTCGGATGTTGACGAGGCTGTCTTCGGCGCAACGCGTAAAGTCTCCGTTGAGGATGGAGAAAGACAGGTTGGGTTCCTGGGCAAAAAGCGTAGCACTGGAAAAAAGCAGAAACGTAAATAGGATCTTGGAGCGCAAAACAAGGCAGGTTTTAACCCTTTGGGGTAGTTGGCTTTAGGGGGGTAAACGCCCTCACAAAATACGTCGACCTCCCTAACTGTGGGGAAGTCAGGGGGTTAAATCTTTCGAAAAATTCGGTGGTGTTTTGGGGAGTCGTTAACGCTTGCTTACCCCTCTACTTTCCCCCTCGGCAACCTGAACCACAGCAACAGCACCATCCCCGCCGCGAAAAATACCGAGAGCATCAGCAGGCTGGTGCGCATGCTGCCCGTCAATAGGTCCAGCAAACCAAAGATGGCCGTGCCAAGCACGATGGCAACCTTTTCCAGCACGTCGTAGAAGCTGAAGTAGGAGGTGGTGTCTTCCCGACTGGGAATCAGTTTGGCGTAGGTGGAGCGGCTCAGCGACTGGATACCGCCCATCACCAAACCGACGGCAGCGGCGACGGTATAGAAGGTCGTTTTGCCTTCCACGAAGTAGCCCGCCAGACAGATGGCCGTCCAGATGATCAGCTGAAAATACAGTCCGGTTTTGTTGCCGTAGCGCTTACTGACACTGGCGGCCAGGTAAGCGCCGCCGATGGCGACGACCTGCAGGATGAGGACCACGATGATGAGCTCCTGCGTTTCGAAACCCAGCTCAATTTCGGCGAAGGTGGAGGCCAGGAAAATTACCGTCTGCACCCCAGCGGAATAACTGAAAAAGGCCGCCAGGAAAATGAGGGTGTTGGGAGCGTCTTTGACCTTCTTCCAAACGGACGTCAGCTCGGCCCAGCCCATCCGGGCCATGTCGGCAATTCCGTTGCCCTTCGTGCGCACATCGTCGGGAAGTCGGGAGAGTGAAACGGCGGCAAACACCAGCCACCACACACCGACGGTCACGAAGGTGACGCGTACGGCCAGCGTGCCCTCGGTGGGCAGTCCGAACCAGGCGGGTTGCTGGATCATGGCCAGGTTGAGCAGCAGCAGGAGCACCGAGCCCACGTACCCCATGGCGAAGCCCCGGGCGCTGAGCTTATCGAAGCGATCCGGGGTGGCGATGACGGGTAGGAAGCTGTTGTAGAAAACCAGTCCGCCGGCAAAGCCGATCAGGCCCAGGGCGAAGCTAAGGGTGCCCAGCCAGAGGGTGTCCATACCGGTGAAGAAAAACAGACTGATGCAGGCCAGGCCGCCCACGGTGGTAAACAGCCGGAGAAACCACTTGCGTCGCCCGCCCGCATCGGCAATGCCCGAGAGGAGGGGGGAAAGGGTGGCAATGACGAAGTAGCTCAGCGTGATGATGAAGGTAAACCAGGCACTTTTGCTGAACTCGATCCCCAATACCGTAAACCGATCGTCGATGATCCCGGCGAAGTAGGCGGGAAAGATGGCGGTGGTGATCACGAGGGCGAAGGCGGAATTGGCCCAGTCAAAGAGTGCCCACCCGTTGAGGGTCCGGCGATCGTTGAGGTTGTCCGCGTGGTGCGGCTGGGGGTCATCGAGGGTCTGCGACATGGTAACGAAGGTAAACCCTTCAAGCCAAATGACCACTATATTAAATTCGGGGTTTGTTGGCCAACGGAGCGTCCATTTCCTGGTATCCAATTGTCTTTGGGCGCGGAGCGCAGGTGCATGGCTCCTACCATTCAGCCATGCACCTGCGTTCATCGCCCTATGCTTTTTCTATCTCATTAACCTTAAGGGATCATGCGAAATCTTCTGTTGTGCCTATTCGTCAGCCTATTGTCGCTTCCAATGGCCGCCCAGGACCTGAGCGTCTTTGAACTGTTTACCGACCAGGCCATCCTGCAACGGGAGGCGAAACATCCCATCTGGGGGTGGGCCAAACCCCGGCAGACGGTGACCATCACCCTCGGGGACCAGGAAATCAAGACCAGGGCCGATAAATCCGGCAAGTGGATGGCGGAGCTGCCCCCGATGCCCGCCGGTGGCCCCCACCAGCTGTCCATCGCGGCCCGCCGGCAGACCATCACCATGGAAAACATCTATTTCGGCGACGTCTTCCTCCTCTCCGGACAGTCCAACATGGAGTGGCGACTCCAACAGTCTGATCCGGACGGATCGCGGGCCCGGGACATCGCTGACCCCATGATCCGGGAGATCAAGGTGGAGCGGGTATCGCTGCCCCGGCCTCAGGAACACCTCCCCATCAGTACGGCCTTCGGAAGGGGCTGGCGCACGGGAACCGCCGACAACATCAAAGACTTCAGTGGCGTAGGGAGCTACTTTGCACATTACCTCCGGGAGTCCGTGGAGGTGCCCATCGGCCTCGTCCACTCCAGCTGGGGCGGAAGCCGCATTGAGCCCTGGATGAGCGCCGAGGCGCTTGGCCTGAACGGCCAAAAGGCCATCAAGGAGCGGGAAGATTACCTGGCTTCCATTCGCGAGGAGGGTGCGGGATTATACCGTACGACCTTCGGCGGCGAGCCTCCCGTCGAGGAAGTGGACGGCAGTAGTTATGTTCTGGACAACGTCGACACCAAAGAATGGGGCAGCATGCAGTTGCCCGGCATGTGGGAAGGACGGGGATACCGCAACGTAGACGGTGTATTCTACTTCCGTCGCAGCTTTACCCTCACCGCCGCCCAGGCCGCCGGTGCCGCCGAACTGTTCCTCGGGGCCATTGACGACAGCGACGAAACCTACCTCAATGGTAAGCGGGTCGGTGGCCTGGAGAATTCCTATTCGGTGCCCCGGGAGTACGCAATTCCCTCCGGGATCCTCCGGGCCGGAGAGAACAACATCACCATCAAGGTGACCGATACGGGCGGTGGTGGTGGCCTGTCGGCCACCCCGGAAATGCTTCGCCTGGAAACGGCCGCCGGTACGGTGGCCCTGGCCGGTCAGTGGCGCTATCGGGTAGGCCTATTTCGGGTGGACGCTCAGTCCAATCAGGTACCCACCCTTCTGTACAACGCCATGATCCACCCGATGAAGGGGTGGCCCCTGAAGGGCGTGCTCTGGTACCAGGGGGAAAGCAACGCCGGAGGGGGTGACGCCGAGGCCTACGCCCAACAGTTCAAAACCCTGATCAGCTCCTGGCGTACCTTTTTCAATAATCCGGATTTACCCTTCTACTGGGTACAACTCGCCAACTTTACGGCGCCTCCTACTTCCGCCAACGACCCGGGCTGGGCCGTCCTGCGGAAAAGCCAGACGGCCGCCCTGGACCTGCCCCACACCGGGCAGGCCGTCATCACCGACATCGGCGAGGCCGACGATATTCACCCCCGCAACAAGTGGGAGGTGGGCCGTCGCCTGAGCCTGCACGCCCTGAAAAATATCTACGGCAAGACCGACCTGCAGGCGGCCAGTCCCCGCGCTACGCGCGCGATCGGCGAGCGCAACAAGACCAGTGCCGTGGTGAAGTTTGCCGAAATTGGTCAGGGCCTGATGGTCAAAAATCCCGGTAAGTACGGCTACCTCAAGGGCTTTACCCTTCAGGATCTCGCCGGCAAGTGGCACTACGCCCAGGCCTACCTGGACCCCACCCTCAACGAAGTGCGCATCCTCAACCCCGCCCGCACCGGCGTGGCCAAAGTACGCTACGCCTGGGCCAGTAATCCCGACGACGCTAATCTGTTTTCTAAGGAAGGCCTGCCGGTGACGCCCTTTGAGTTGGTGGTGGAGTAGGGAGTGTGATTCATCCAAACTAACCGGAGAATGACCATTAAGCGATAATTTCACGGTTCGTCCCCGATTAGTCATCTTTGATGCAGTATGCAGTCAAGCACTTCTAACTATCTGTTCCATCTCTCCACCAAAATTCTGGTGGGCACCGTCTGGCTCAGTGCCACGCTCTTCGGCCTCTACATCCTCTTTTTCTACTTCGCCTCCCTGATCATGGAGGAAACCCTGCGCTGGAATACGGTACTCCCCGGACTGTACGATGACCGCACCCCCGCCGCCACGGCGGGGATGGGACTGCACTTCGCGGCCGGAGGAATCATTTTGGTCCTCGGTTGTATTCAGTTGCTGAGTAGCGTCCGGGAGCGGTATCCGGCCTGGCACCGGTGGTTGGGGCGGGTCTACGTTACGGCGGCGATACTGACGGCCATTGGCGGACTGGTGTTCATCTTCCGTAAGGGCACCATTGGTGGGACGGTGATGAACGTGGCCTTCGCCGGTTACGGATTGCTGATGCTGGTGGCCGCTCTCCAGACCATACGCTACGCCCGCGCGGAAAAATTCACCCAGCACCGGGCCTGGGCCATCCGACTGTTTGCGCTGGCCATCGGGTCGTGGTTGTACCGGATGGACTACGGATTCTG
Source organism: Lewinella sp. W8 (assembly GCF_004375085.3). Taxonomy (GTDB): domain Bacteria; phylum Bacteroidota; class Bacteroidia; order Chitinophagales; family Saprospiraceae; genus Neolewinella. The sequence goes on along the minus strand of NZ_SNAQ03000008.1, from coordinate 90,133 downwards.
GTTCCTCTTCACTGATGATCTGGGGCATACCGGAGACTTTCGGGGACCCTTTGACTACTTCATGGACTTCTGGTTTTACCTACCCAACCTACTGGTCGCCGAAATTTTCATTGCCCGGCGGGGAGCGTTAAAATCCCCGGTCGCCCGGGGAATCGCCACCTTACTGATCGTACTGGCCACCCTTTTTCTCCTCCTGGCCACCTATTATTTCACGGCCAAACTATGGTGGCCTTCCGTGGCGGATTTGATGACCGGGCAGCCCGTTGGCGGCTAGGGTACGTCCGTGGGGTTACGGCCCGGTGGGGATCGAAAGTGATCCTCCGGATTACGGACTGATTTGGGAGGGCATCATTCTGAATTTTTTCCGTCCTTTATCCCCGAATCAACTCCCCACGCGATGAAAGCCATCTTATTTGACCAACCCGGAGACGAAGACCAGCTCTACATCGGTGAAGTTCCCGATCCTCAACCCGGACCGGGGCAGGTACTGCTGCACGTAGCGGCCACGGCCCTCAACCGGGCGGATTTACTGCAGCGGCAGGGGAAGTATCCCGTGCCTCCCGGCGGTAGCGATATTCTGGGGTTGGAAGTGGCCGGTACCATCATTGAAGTGGGCGAGGGCGTCACGGACTACGCCGTGGGGGACAACGTATGCGCCCTGGTCAACGGCGGGGGATACGCCCAGATGATTGCCGTGGACGTGGTCCGCTTACTCCGACTCCCGGAGCGGCTTTCCTTCACCAAGGCAGCTGCCGTTCCCGAGGTCTTCCTTACGGCTTTTCAGGCCCTGCACTGGATCGCCGGTTTGCGGTCCGGAGAGACGGTCATGGTTCACGCGGGGGCCAGCGGCGTAGGTACGGCGGCCATTCAGCTGGCGAAGCACGCAGGTGCCAGGGTCATCGCGACGGCCAGTGCACATAAGCACCAGCCCCTCTTTGATCTGGGTGCCGATCACTGCGTTGACTACCGCCAGGGAGATTTCGCGGAAGCGGCCCTGGAGTATACCGACGGGCAGGGAGTTAACGTAGTCCTGGATTTCGTAGGCGCGCCCTACCTGGAGCAAAACCTCAGGGCACTGGCCCGGGATGGCCGGATGGTTAGCCTCGCCGCCCTCGGCGGCGCGCGGGTAGAAAACATCAGCCTGGCCCCGCTGCTGCTCAAGCGACTCCAACTGACCGGCACCACCCTGCGTTCCCGCTCCAATGACTACAAGGCCCGGCTGATCGCCGATTTCCGCGAAAAGATCTGGCCCGCCTTCGCGGACCGTAGCCTCAAAACCGTCGTGGATACCATCTACGACTGGGAAGAAGTCGCCGACGCCCACCGCTACATGGCCTCCAACGCCAACGTCGGTAAGATTGTGCTGACCATCGGAGATTAAGAACCAGGCGGAGCATCTAGAAAAGGCTTGCGGAGCAAGCCGGTCGTAATGGCTCTAGCATCCAGCATAACCTTTTCCCCACCCAAACGTTCTTTTCACCAAACGTGAAAGCGCTGCTCCATGCCCCAACCGCTCGTTCATTTTCGTGATCTTGGCCTGAAGGACTACCGGGAAACCTGGGACCTCCAAACGGAGTTGCATTCGGCAGCCGTGGCCCGGAAACGTGAGAACCGCCAGCGAGAAAAGGAAGGGAAACCCCTGATGCAACAGGAGCATCACCTCTTGTTTGTCGAGCACCCTCCGGTGTATACGCTGGGGAAGACGGGCTCAATGGATCACTTGTTGCTCAACGAGTCCCAGCTGGCCGAGCAGGGATTTACTTTTTACGAGATCAACCGGGGCGGTGACATCACTTACCATGGCCCCGGACAATTGGTGGCGTATCCGATTTTTGACCTCGCGGAATTCTTTGAGGACGTGCACCGCTACGTGAGGAGCCTGGAGGAAGTGGTAATCCGAACCCTGGCGGAATACGATATCGCCGCAGAACGGGACGAGGGCTACACCGGCGTATGGCTGCCGGGTGACGCCGGCCGTCGCCAACCCCGGCGAAAAATTTGCGCCATTGGCGTACACCTCAGCCGCTGGACCACCCTACACGGGTTTGCCTTCAATATCCGTCCTAACCTGACCCACTTTGGGAACATTATCCCCTGCGGGATTGCGGAATCCGATCGTTCCGTGACCAGCCTGAGCGTCGAGCTCGGTCGTCCCGTTGAACTGGCGGAGGTTAAACCCATCGTCCAGCGTCATTTTCAGGAAGTATTTGGGTTTTCCCTCGATTGATCCCGAAAAACACCACATTTTTCCTACAATTACTTCGTTGAACCCACCAAGCAGGTGGGGGTAGGCATCTATCAAGCGAACGACAAATCGACTCCCCTTGACGGAAGAGGAAATGATCACCGGATGTAAAGCCAGAGACCGCCGCGCCCAGCGCGAGGTCTACGATCGGTATTCTCCGACCATGCTGGCCGTGGCCCGTCGGTACACCCAACGGGATGCTGACGCCGAGGACGTGCTGGTCTCCGCTTTTTTCAAGGCCTTCGATAAAATCGATACGTTCACGGAAAGTGGAAGCTTCGAAGGGTGGATTCGTCGGATTGTCGTCAACGAAGCCCTGATGTTGCTGCGCAAGAAGCACGCCCTGAAGCAGGCAGCGGAGCTGACGGAAGTCAATCCCGCTAATTATTCCATCCCCGCCCGGGCGGCCGATCGGTTGGCCGAAGCGGATATTCTAAAACTTTTGGATAGCATGCCGGTTGGCTATCGAACGGTATTTAACCTCTACGTCATCGAGGGATACAAACACCGCGAAATCGCCGAGCAGCTTGGTATCAGTATTAATACGAGCAAATCCCAGCTCATCCTGGCCAAAAAACGGATGCGGGAGCAGTTGGAACAGCTCGGCTACACCGCCCCTAACCACTAAATACCACCGTCATGGCTGAATTTGATCCATTTGACCAAGCGTTTCGCCGCCGTGCCAACAGCCTTCGGCGTACCCCTTCTCCACGGGCCTGGAATCGCGTGGAAAATCGCCTGGACCGACGCCGGGGAGGCACCACCATTCTGGGCATACGCCCCTGGATGATTGCCGCACTATTGCTCATTGTTGCGGGCGTCACGGTCGTGTCGGAGATGAACACCCGCGCCAATAACCCCCTGGCCAAACGCGCCGAGAGTGTTGAAGAATTAAGCAGCCCCTACACGCCGGACGAGACGTTCACCCCCGTGGAATACTACAAGGCCATCCCCGACGGGAAGGCCGGACGTATTCTGATCGTCCGGGGCAGTGAGTACCGCGACCTGACCGTCGCTCCGCAGTACCGCCAGCAAAGCTAGGCCGAAACAATATTTATTCCGGTTGCAGCGGATCGGGTGTGAACATTATCCTCATATTTGGGGTAGTAGAGCACCATGCGCCATTTCCTTATCCTTTGCGGACTCCTGATTTCCCCTGGCGTATTCGCCCAGGAAAGCGATGGGTATGCCGATCAGGTAAACGCCATCGAATTACTCATCCGTAATAAACGCTATGCGGTGGCCCGCGCCCAGGCCGAAGCGCTCATCGCCTCGGGAACGGAAGCTCAACTGGAGACGGTAATTGCCCGGGGAAATTACCTGCTGGGAATTGCCCTGCTCGACGATGCCACCAGTGCTGCCGCCGATCGGGTGCGGGGCATCCGTGCCCTGCAGGCCGCGGCCAGGGAATTTAAAGTGCTGGGGGAAGAGGATACCGTTAGGGACATCGTGGCCCGGCTCCAGCAACTCACCGGTAGTGCTTCCATCGAGGAGGAAGCATTACCCTCCGACCGAATGGTTCCCCCCGACACCGTGGCCTCGGCCACGGAAATCACGGCTGCCACCCTCAGCGCCATCGTGGCCGTGCAGGACGCAAAAATTGATTCCCTGACGGGAAGCCAGGTCCGGCAGTTACTCGAGCTGGAACGTCAACGCCGACAATTGGATGACTACGCTTTCCGGACCCTGAACGATAGTATCCTGTTACTCCAACAGGAAAGGCAACTGGATCAGCGGGAAGCGGAAATTACCCGGGAACGCTTGCGCCGCAACCTGCTGCTGGTCCTGGCGGGAGCCTTCGTGCTCATCCTGATCAGTCTGTATTCCCGTTACCGTTCTTCCCAGCGTTACCGGGCCAGGCTGGAAAGGCAAAACCAGATCATCAGCGAGGAACGGAAGCGCTCCGATAATTTGCTGCGTAATATCCTCCCCGCCCCGGTAGCCGAAGAACTGAAGGAAACGGGAAAGGCCACCGCCCGAAGATTCGACTCTGTCGCCGTCCTCTTCGCCGATTTTCAGGGATTCAGCCGACTGGCCGGCTCCCTGGAGCCGGTAGAACTGGTGGACCTGCTCGACGAAGCCTTCCGGGCCTTTGATGAGATCATCATCCGCCACGGGCTGGAAAAAATAAAAACCATCGGTGATGCCTACATGTGTGTGTCGGGCCTTCCGGTGGCTCACGACGACTACGGGGCCCGGGCCGTCCGGGCCGCCCTGGACATGCAGTCCTACCTGGCGTCCAACCCTCACTTCAAAGCCCGGGTCGGTATCCACGCCGGACCGGTAGTGGCCGGGGTGGTCGGCCAGGAAAAGTTCGCCTACGATGTCTGGGGAGATACCGTCAACCAGGCCGCACGCCTGGAAGCCGCCGGTGAAGTCGGCAGGGTAGCTATTTCCACCACCGTCCGTGATCTGCTGGGGCCGGAATTCACCTGCACCCCCGCGGGTACCTTCGAGGCGAAGAATATTGGGACCATGGACCGGTATTTTGTGACAAAATCTAAGTAGCCTTCACCAACCGGCTCACAAAAAAACCGTCATACCCCTCCTCCTGGGGGAAGTAAGTGTGGTGGTGCTCCAGCGTCCAGCCCTCGCCGGCCGGACTGCCGAGAAATCCTTCCACCTGCCGTTCGTTCTCCTGCGGCAGGATGCTACAGGTAGCGTAGACCATTTTCCCGCCGGGCTTCACCATTTTCGCGTAGCGCTCCAGAATTTCCTGCTGCTCTTTTACCACCCGGTCAATGAAGTCCTGGTTCAGTTTCCACTTGGCGTCCGGGTTGCGGCGCAGGACGCCAAGGCCCGTACAGGGAACGTCCAGCAACAGGCGGTCCGCTCGCCCGTGCAGCCGTTTGATGACCTTGGAGCTGGTAATGACCCGGGTTTCCAGATTACTCACGCCGTTGCGGCGCGCCCGTTTCTTGAGTTCCTTCAGTTTCCACTCGTGAATGTCCAGACTGAGCAGTTGCCCCTTGTTTTCCATCAGGGCGGCCAGGTGCAGGCTCTTGCCGCCGGCACCGGCGCAGGCGTCAATCACCGTCTGCCCGGGACTGACCTCCAGGCTGGGCGCCGCCTGCTGACTACTGAAATCCTGCACCTCAAACATGCCCCGTCGGAAGGCCTCGGTGCGAAAGAGATTCTTGCGCTCGGTGACCAGCAGCGCATCCGCCCCGATGGGCTCGGTGAGGATGCCCTCTTTTTTCAGGGAAGCGGCGACGTCTGCCGGACTGGCCTTCAACCGGTTGGCCCGTAAAACGACCGGGGCGGTTTCGTTCAGGGCCGAAAGCGTAGCCGACCATTGCTCGCCCAGCTGTTCTGCACCCACTTTGTCCAGCCAGTCGGGGATACTCTCCCGGAGCGGACGTTCGTCCTGCGCCTCCGCGTGCTTTTTCAGGATGGCGTCTTTATCCAGCGACTCAAACTCCCGCCAGGGTGGGAGTTCATAACCCTGCAGCATCAGATGGATGCCAATCAGCGGCCACCACTCCTTTTGTTTTTTCGGCTTTTTACCCAGCAGGTGCGTCAACAAACGGTAGTAGCGCACGATGCCGTAGGTATGCTCCGCGATGAAGGCCCGATCTTTACTCCCGCGCCGACGGTCGGCCTTCAGCACCCGGGTAATCTCCCGGTCGGCGTAAGCCCCTTCACGGAAAATGTTTTGCAGTGCCTCGGCGATCGCATCAAGATGAGCAGCGTAGAATTTTTTGGCCATGGCGCGAAGGTAAGAATAAGGGAGAGAGGAGTCAGGGTTGAGGATACAGGATTCAGGATCAAGGCGGAGGCTGAGGAGAAGTGTACGGAAAAGGCTTGCTCCGCAAGCCGGTCGCAATGCTGAGGCTGAGGAGAAGTGTACGGAAAAGGCTAGCTCCGCAAGCCGGTCGTACAGGCTAAGGAGAAAAGGTTCATTACGGAAAGAAATAAGCCAAGGAGCGCTCATCGTTACTCGACACATCGGATGACCCTCCACTGCGTTCCGGAGGCATCCGATGAGCGAGTAACGAGCCAACCAGCAACCAACTAACCAGCAACCAGCCCCTAGTTCCGCTGACTCGCCTCCAAAGAATACCGCCGCAGCGTATCCGCCGGTCCGCCGATGTCCGTTTCGTCAAAATGAACGTCGAGCAGGATGATGCCGGTCGTTTCGTCGTAGGTGCCACTCCCGGAGAGCCCGATGGTGAAATCCGGCAAGTCGGAGGAAGAAATCCGTTGAATGAACACGTCCTGAGGGATGACCTCAACCGTTCCCGCAGTCGCCCCCTCTTCGGCGGGAGTGAATTTGAGGAGATTCGGCAGTCGGACCCCCATGGAAAAGGCGGAGAGGTCGTCGTAAATCCGCACGATGTTCAGCACATTGGTGCTGACTTCCGGCCGGTCGCCCAGGAAGCCGATGGTATTTTCCATAGTGTTGCTCTGATAGGCGAAGGCAAAAAACTGGCCGGTGCGGCCCGTCGGGGGGACGGGGTCCGGTCCAAAGGTAGTATACCCCCAGAGTTGCGGGAAGGAGGTACCGTCAGCCCACAGTTCGAGGTTGACCGTATTGTTGAGGCCAAAGGTGAGGGTGGCTACGGCGCGATCCTCCGCCAGCCGATAATCCTCGCTGGTGGGAATCTCTACGGTGAGCATCTTGGTGATGCGGTCTTCGTCGGGGTTCGAGTCGGTTTGAAAGGTGATGCTGGCCTCCGAGGTGCCCGCCGCGAAAATGAGCACGTCTCCACCGGGCAGCGTATAGTCTTGCCCCGGAATGGCCGTGCCGGAGATGGCCAGCGGTATGCTCAGTTCCTGGCGGACCGGCCGCGTTAGAAAGGCCGTCAACTGTGCCGTCCCGTTTACCACGGAAAGGCTTACTTCGGTATCTCCCCAGCCCAGTTGGGGCGGAGCACTGTTGGTGGGGGAGGCGTCCGGGCGGCAGCCCGCGATCAGGACGATCAGGACCAGGAGACCGCCCCACAGGGTACTAGTAGCCTTCATTTTGCGTCAAATTTGGGTTGCGGAAAAGGGCGTCCTCCGGAATGGGCAGGATGAAGTAGGGACTTGGGTAAGTCAGGTCACAAAAGCGAACGGAACCCGCGCAGTCGTCCCGGTCAATGTCGGCACCCCACCGACTCAGGTCAAAGAGCAGGTGCCCCTCCAGGGCCAGTTCCCGCCGTCGTTCCCGGCGGATTTCCTCCAGAAGTTCCGGTCCGGTCAACGTAATGGGGGGCGCGTTCAGGACGGCCCGCTGGTGGATGAGGTCGTAGTCGGCCTGCGCCAGTGCATCGTTGTTCAGGGCTGCGTTGGCTTCGGCGCGCAGCAGGTAGAGTTCCGAAAGCCGCAGGTAGATGGGGTTGAAGATGGCGGAGGGAGAAAAGGGGTACTTGGCCGTCAGCCGGAAGCCCCGGGTGTCCTGGGGGTAGAGTTGTCGGCGCAGATCGTCGGGCGCAAAGAGGCTCATCAGGTCCTCACTGACGCGGCAGAGGGGGTCTTCTTCTCCCCGTCCCGCAATCCGGGCCGGAGAGGTGCCACCGCTGGAAGTGAGGAGGCGTTGAATATCGATCCGCCACAGGGTTTCGGGGAGATCACGATCCTCCCAGGCTTCCAGGTAGGTTTCGCGGGGGGTGAGTTCCCGTCCGCTTGCGGTAATGGCCCGGGTGGCGAATTCCGCACAACTTTGCCAGTCTTCGCGGTAGGCTTGCACCCGCGCTAAGGCGCCCAAAACGACCGCCGGCTCGATCCAGACATTGTCTCCGTTGCGCCGGGAGAAGCTCGGGTCCACCAGGTCGGCGGCCTCCGTCAGGTCCCGGACGATGAGGTCGTAAATTTCCGCGACCGTGGCCCGGGAGGGTTGGTCGAGCACGCCCAGCGGACGATCAATCAGCGGAATGCCGGGATGGGCCGCCCCGTTGCTGAAGCCAGGGGCCTGGGCAAAAACTCGGACCATGTCAAAGTGGGCGACGGCGCGCAGGTGCAAAGCTTCCCCACGTAGCGACGCCCGTTGCTCCGGCGTCCCTTCTTCCAGGTCGGGAAGCGCCGCCAGCACGTCGTTGACTGCGTAGAGCAGGGTAAAGGGACGGTCATACAACTGATTGAGCGCACTCCCTTCGTAATCCGACGGTACGTTCAGGTCGTGCACCTGCCGGTATCGCAACACGCTGCCGGCATTATCGTCAAGGGGCACCAGGTTGCCCACCATCTCCGGGAAAAACAAGAAGCTCTGGGCGTAATAATCGGTGAAACTCAGTTGCTGGTAGGCGCCGACCAGGATGGCGTCGATGCCGCGAATAGTCGACAGCGCTTCGGCCCGGGAAAGTTCGTCCTGGGGCTCGATATCCAGAAAATTTCCGCAGCTCAACCAGCCAAGGAGCGGCAATAAGAGCATCCATATTTTTCGCATTACCATCCCGCTTTGATGCCGAAGACAAAGGCCCGCTGCTCCGGAAAGTTAAATCGATACTCGGCCACTCCGTTGCGGTCCCGCGGAGTGTCGTCGTCGTAGAGGTAGCCCACGTTGTTCACGTTGAAGGAGGCCGTGAGCGTCCGCCCGGTGCCCCAGGTGATGCCCAGCTCGCGCAAATCGAGGCTGGCTCCCACGGTCGCCAGCTGGATGAAGTTCAGGTCGTACAGGTACCGGCTGCTGGCACTCACCAACGGAGCGTCAAGCCGTAGCCGCGGGGTATCCGTCACGTCTCCGGGTAGCTGCCAGCGATCCAGCTGGTTTACGCTCTGGTTGTTGAAGCCGATCTGCCGACCGTCAGTGAAGGTGAGGCTATTGACCCGCACCGTACTGCCGTAGCTGAAGTTGATCAGGGCACTGAGGCGCAGGGGACCAAAGTCGTAGCTCTGCAGCAAGCCACCGAACACTTCGGGCGCGGACCGCCCGAGGGGCACCAGGTTCTCCGGCCGGCGCGCCTGAGCGGCATCGGTGGTGCGCTCGCCGGTGGCGAGCAGCCATTCTTCGTCACCGGTCTGGGGGTTGACGCCCAGGCTGGGCACTCCGTAAATGATGTTCAGGTCAAAGCCGGGCGTAAGGATCTGGCCGTTACGCGTGGTCGAGAATCCTGTGGGGAGTTCCCCGGTGTCAATGGACACCAGACGGTTGAAGTTCCGCGAGGCCGTCAGGCGGGCGTTGTAGCCCCGGCCGTCCGCTCCCCGCGGACGCCAGGTAACCGTCAGCTCGGGACCGTAGTTCAGGATGGTGGCAATGTTGGCCACAATGTTGGGGAATCCACTGGCGTTGGGCACCTGCACGTTGAAGATACCCCCAACGGTGAGGTTGCGGTAAAACTCAAAGTTGACGCCCAGCCGGTCCTCAATGAAGCGGACCTGGAGGCTCAGGTTAAGCTGGCGTTTCCGCTCCCAACCCAGCAGGTCATTGATGGGGGCGGAGGGGATGAGGGGAAACTGACCGCCGTAGTCGACGTCGTCAATCCGATAGAGTCCCTGGGCGGTGTATACCCCGATCCGGCTGTTGCCCGTCACCCCGTAGGAGACCCCCAACCGTCCGCTGGTGATGCCCAGCGGACGGCTGGCCATAAAGCCCTCCTCGCTGAAGTTCCAGTTGCCGCCGATGGCGTAGAAAACGTCGGCCTGAGTGTCTCCCCCAAACAGGGAGGTAGCGTCCAGCCGGGCGTTGGCCTTGAAGAAGTAGCGGTAGTCGTAATTATAGGACAGCTCACTGTAGCCGGATACTTTTGCTCGCTCGAAGATGCTCTCGTCGGTGTCGGTATTCTCGCGGGGCAGGAAAGCCAGTCGTCGCAGGTCGTCAAAGGGAAAGTCCGTGCCCTGCGCCACCAGATTGAAACGGTCCTGCCGTTGCAGTTCGCCCCCGAGGAGGAAAAAGGGGTGGTGATCTCCCAGTGATTTGGGCTGGTAGCTGCCCTGCAGATTGGCGACCCACTGGGTGTTGTCACGGTCAGAGAGCACCAGGCGACCATTGCGCGTTCTGCCGGACCCGTTCAGGGCACTGTCGTAACGAAACTGACTGTTCTGGTTGACGTCGATGCCCACCTGGCCCCGGAAGTTGATCTCCTGTGTGGGGTCATAGCGCAGGCGGAGGGTGCCGTTGAGATTGCGGCTGTCGGTGTAGTTTTCGTTTTGGGCCAGGGCCGCCAGGGGGTTAGGCCGGTTGAGGAAAGTACCCTGGTCGTTGAAGCTGCCGTCGGGCAGGAAGGGGTCAAGATTCGGCGGGTAGGAGAAGGCGGCGTAGGTGCTGACGTTATCTTTCCGCTGGGCGCCGCCGTTGATCCGGGTGTACAATTCGAGTTTCGGGTGCAGGTCGGCCGTCATGCTCAGGGAGAAGGTCCCCGTCCGCAGGCCGTTGCTACGGTGGATACTTTCCAGCACGGCGTAGCCCGCCGCCAGGCGGTACCGGAAGCGATCGTTGCCGCCGGAGAGGTTGAGGTCGATGTCGGTGTTGGTGGCCGTTTGCTGCACCAGCGACCGCCAGTCGGTATCCACGTCACTCGGCCCCGCTTCGGCGGGATTATTGCCGGAGTTGAAGGCCGTTTCCCGGGCCAGCTCCAAATACTGCTCGGTGTTGAGGTACTTGATCTCGTTGATGGGGTTAGCGAATCCCGTGCGGACGCTCAGGTTGACCTGGGTTGGCCCCGCCCGGCCCGACTTGGTGGTGATCAGGATCACGCCGTTGCTCGCATCACTCCCGTAGAGGGCCGTCGCGCTGGCGTCGCGCAAAATGGTGATGTTCTGGATGTCGTCCGGGTTGATGAAGGTCAGGGGATTCAGTGCCAGGCTGTTGCCGTCACTGAAAATAGCCCCGCCGGAGGAGGCGCTCGTGGGTTGCTCCGTCACGTCGAAGAGCGGTACGCCGTCCAGCACGAAGAGGGGTTGGGTGGAGGCCGAAAACGTACTCAGGTTGCCCGGGATGGAGCCCTGCCCCCGGACCTGCACCTGCACCGGTCGGCCCGGTTCACCGGTATTGATCTGCACCTGCACCCCGGCGGCCACGCCTTCGAGCAGTTTATCGAGGCTTTCCACGGGGCGGTCCGTGAGGGTTTCGGTCATCTCTACGGTGGCGTAGCTGCCCACCGTTTCACTGGCCTTCTGCTCCCCGCGGTAGGCCGTGACGGTAACTTCCTGGAGCATGGCGGCGTCTTCGCGCAGGACGACGTTAATCACCCCGCCCTTGCCAGCGACCCTGAGGGTGCGGGATTTCATCCCGGTGTAGGAGTAGGTAAGGCGGCCGGTACTGTCCGGCAGGGTGAGGGCGTAGGATCCGTCGAGGTCGGTGGCCGTGCCCCGGCCGGAGGCCGGGTCGCGGACGGTCGCCCCGATCAATCCTTCTCCGTCGGTGCCGGTAACCCGCCCCCGTACCTCGTGCTGGGCCGACAGGGTAGCCGCTCCCACCATGAGCAAGAGCAGGAACATCAAACGTTGCTTCATGTCGAGCAAGATAGGGTTTAGTGAACAAGGAACCCCCGTTCGACGGATCAACAAAGACCGGAATCACGATCTTTTTTCCGGTATCAGCCCACCGTCTCTTTAGCGGGAACTTTGGGGAACAGCAGGGCGATGAATACCGTCATCACGCAACCGATCAGGTTGAGCCACAGGTAGGCCAGATCATGGTAGCCCAGCCAGTACCCCACGAAAGTGAGGATTACGATCATTTCGGCCACCAGGGCGGCGATCAGCACGGCCGTACTGCCCACCCGCTTGAAGAAAAAGGCTACCACGAAGATGCCCAGAATCACGCCGTAAAACAGCGAGCCGATGATGTTGACGGCCTGGATCAGGTTGTCGAACAGATTCGCCACGGCCGCAAATCCGAGCGCAATACATCCCCACATGATGGTGAGCCACTTGCTGGCCTTGAAGTAATGGTCGTCTTCCCGGTTGCGTACGAAGCTTCGGCGGTACAGGTCCACCATCGAGGTGGTGGCCAGCGCGTTCAGCTCCGAACTGGTACTGGACATGGCCGCGGAAAAAATCACGGCAAGCAGCAAGCCGATGAGGCCCACGGGCAGGTACTGGGTGATGAAGGTGATGAACACGTAATCGCGGTCCTCCACGATGGCCTCGGGGTTCATCCGTTCGATCAGGTGATCGACTTTCTCGGAAATCAATTGCCGTTCCGCCACGGCTGAACGCAGCTGCGTCTGGGCAGCCTCAATGGTCGCTTCCTCCTCGGTGCGTAGGGCTTCTACCAGGGCGGTGGAAGCAGCGCTGGCTTCGGCGTTAACGGCAGCGTAATCCTCTTCGAGCACGCTGAGTTCCGGGGCTAGCGACGAATTGCGCAGGTTGTCCAGGTTGGCCGTATTGAAGTGAATCGGCGGAGCGGTAAACAGGAAAAACACGAACACGAGAATGCCCACGAAGAGCACCATGAACTGCATCGGGACCTTGAAAATACCGTTGAAGAGCAGTCCCAGTCTACTTTCCGTCAGGCTCTTGCCGGAAAGGTAGCGCTGGACCTGACTCTGGTCCGTACCGAAGTAACTCAGGAAAAGGAAGGTTCCCCCCAGAAGGGCCGACCACAGGTTGTAACGATCGTTGAGGTCGAAATTCAGGTCCACGACCTCCAGTTTGCCGAGTTTACCAGCCACGCCCATGGCGTCCGCCAGACCCACGTCGCTGGGCAATCGCATCACCACCACCACGCCGGCGGCCAGCATCCCCAGTAGGATCACGATCATTTGCTGCTTTTGGGTAACCGAAACGGCCTTCGTGCCCCCCACCACGGTGTAGAAAATGACGACCACACCGATCACCAGGATCGTCAAACTGAGTGACCAGCCCAGAATGGTGGACAGAATGATGGCGGGAGCGTAAATGGTAATGCCCGCGGCCAGTCCCCGCTGAATCAGAAAGAGCAGGGCCGTTAGGGTGCGGACGCGTACGTCAAAGCGGCCCTCCAGGTATTCGTAGGCCGTGTAGACCTGTAAGCGGTAGTAAATCGGCAGGACGAATACGCAGAGGATGACCATCGCGATGGGCAGGCCAAAGTAAAATTGCGCGAAGCCCAGACCATCATCATAGGCTTGTCCGGGGGTACTCAAAAAGGTAATGGCGCTGGCCTGGGTGGCCATCACGGACAGACCGATGGTCCACCATTTCAGGTCGCGGTCACCGAGCAGATAGCTCTTTACGTTGTCTACGGATCTTGTCTTCCAGACACCGAAGCCCACAATGGCGGCCAGGGTGCCGGTCATTACCAACCAGTCAATCGTACTCATGCGTAGGCTTGTGAGAAGAGATAGAATAAAATGATGATGACGGCGTGGAGTACCAGCACGAACAGGTACACATTTTTCCAGCTACCGAGTACGGGAGGTCCGTCCAGTCCGGGTTCCGGATCGATTTGGTGGTCATTTGGCGGGGTCATGGCGTGAAGGTAAGAAGGAATATAGGATTCGTAGGGGCGATACTTTTGGGCAACGGAGTGCAGGTGCCAGCTTGTCTCCAAAAGAGCCGTCAACCCCTGATTAGCCGGAAGTGTTGTTTTTGGGTGAAAAAGTTCGAGAAAATTGGCCTGGGTGGCGGCTGCCACTGGTGCACCGAAGGGGTATTCGTTTCCCTTCGTGGAGTGGAAAAAGTGGACCAGGGATGGATTGCCGGATCGGCTCCCCACGACACCTTTTCGGAGGCCGTCATCGTTCATTTTGATCCTGCCGTCATCTCCGCCGAGGATTTGATTGCCGTGCACCTGGAAACCCATGCTTCCACCGTAAATCATGGCCTGCGGCACCGTTACCGTTCGGCCATCTATGCGTTCTCGGACCAGGATAGGGTGCGATTCGGCGGCATCCTGGATGATTTGCGCACGGGATTCTCTGCTCCCCTGGTGACCGAAGTGGTTATGTTTGACCACTTTCGCGCTTCGCCTCCCGAATACCAGGATTACTACCGCACGGACCCCAACCGCCCCTTCTGCCAGAACTACATCAGTCCGAAGTTGCGGGCATTGCGACGTCGCCGACCCGAAGTCCTTTCCGAGGAGGCCGTTCGCGCCCTAACCGAGGAGGTACCGTAATTCTTCCCGGTCAAAGTCCAGCCCGACGCCGTCTCCGATGATGTCCTCGGAGAGTTGCTTCTTCCGGGCCTGCAGCCGGTTGATTTTCTCCTCGATGGTATCCTTGGTCAGAAACTTCCGCGCGAAGACGTTGCCCTTCCTCCCGATCCGGTGGGCCCGGGCGATGGCCTGGTCTTCGGTGGAGGGGTTCCACCAGGGGTCGAGGATGAAGACATAGTCCGCGGCGGTCAGGTTAAGGCCGGTGCCACCGGCCTTGATCGAGATGAAGAACGTCTGCACCTCCGGATTTTCCTGGAAGCGGGTAACTTCCACGGCCCGTTGTTTGGCGGATACCTGGCCGGTAATCCAGGCGAAGGGCTTTCCTTCGGCCTCGAGTTTAGCCCGGAACAATTCCAGGTGGCTGACCATACTGCTGAAGATGAGCACTTTGTGGCCCGACTTATGGACGGTTTCCCACTGCTCGATTACCTCGTCAAACTTACCGGAGCTTTTCGTGTAGTCTTCCTCCACGAGTACCGGGTGGTTGGCCAGCTGACGCAGACGCGTCAGCGTCTGGATCACCCGCAGCTTATACTGCCCGTTTTCGGGGGCGTAAGCCCCCAGTAGCGCATTTCTGGCGGCCGCAACCTCCTGTTCGTAGCGTTTCCGCTGCGGACTCGACATTTCACAGTAGTACTGCTGCACGTCGAGTTCCGGGAGGTCGGGCGCTACTTCTTCTTTGGTCCGGCGCAGCAGGTGGGGGCTAACCAGCTTCCGTAGTTGGGCTTTTTTCTCTTCGTCGTCCCGTTGCTCAATGGGCGTGATGAAGGTCTTTTTGAAGAAGGCGTAATTCCGCAGCAATCCCGGATTGATGAATTGCATCTGGGACCACAGGTCGGAGAGCGAATTCTCGATCGGGGTGCCCGACAGGCTGATCCGGTGCCGGGCGGACAGTTCGTTGAGCGACCGGAAAACCTTGCTCTGGCGGTTCTTGATTTGCTGGCTTTCGTCCAGCACGATGTAGGTGAAGTCAATCTGCTCCAGGACCGACTGGTCACGCAGGGCCGTTTGGTAGGTCGTCAGGAGGACATCGAAGCGACGCAGTACCCGGGCGTCTTTCGTTCGTCCCGTTCCGGTATGGGTGGCTACCGTCAGCGAGGGCGCAAATTGCTGAAGTTCATTGCGCCAGTTAAAGACCAGGGAGGCGGGAAGTACGATCAGTGCCCGGAGGGGTTGGAGGAACTCTTCGTCGGCAGCGGGGGCGTTGAAAAGGTCCATTTGCTGTCCGCTGGAAGCATTGCTGCCAGAAGTATCTTCGGCACCTGCGCGCTTGCGCCCAGCTACACTTCCTATTGCTTCTCCCAGGCGCTCCTTGGCGTAAAGCAGCACGGCGATCGTCTGCAGGGTTTTACCCAGTCCCATATCGTCGGCCAGGCAGGCACCGAGCTCTTCGTGATAGTGGCGGACCAACCACCGGGCACCCCGCAGCTGGTAAGGACGGAGCGTCGCCTTTAACTGATGACTGGGTTGGTAGGCGCTGGCGAGGGTCCTGGCCAGTTCACCGTCGTGGGTAGATACGCCCATGTCCTGCAGCAGGGGGGCCTGACTACGGGCGAGGCGCACCTTGCGTCCCTCGACCCGGGCAAACTGCAGGCCGGAGCGGTAGCGGGAAAACCAGGTCTGGGGAATGAGGAAAATGGAGCCGTCGGGTAGCGGGAAGCAGGGATCATTGCGCTGGATGAAGCGAACCAGTTTAGCGAAGGGTATCCGGTGGGGCCCCACTTCCACGGTTCCCTTCAGGTCCAGCCAGTCGTTTTCCTGCTCGGAGGTGATGGTGATGCTGCCCGGATGCGTTGTGATCACCTGGCCTTCGATTTCCGGCGGCGTGACTTCAATACCCTGGCTTTCCAGCAGCGAACCGTTTTCCGTCAGCCACCGCAGGGCGGCGTGGGGATCCTCGGCGGACGTATCATCGGGCAGCATGGCGGCCGTTCCCGTCACGGGTTGCAGACCGGTATCCGTCAGTTTTTGGAGGAGTTCCGCCTCCTGTTCCGGATTACGCACGATCCGGGTCAGCCGGTAGGGTGGGCGGGCGGTATAGTCTACGGCAGTGGTATCGCTGCCACCCAGCGGGAATACCGTTTTGCCGTACAGGAATTCGGGGTAGAGGTAGTATTTCCCTTCGAAGGGGTGGGGGCGGGCGGCGATGCGCAGTCGGTCGGGCTGGAGCACTTCCCGGTAGGTAAAACCTTCGGCCTGGATGGGATTGTGCTTGGCTACCCGAATGACGAATTCCCGCCAATATTGACTGACCTTTTCCGACGGAATCTGGACGGTATCCCGACTCAGGAAGGGCCTGACCTGATCGCCGTTCATCCCCGTGAGGGGATAAAGCTGGCCGTCGGCCACGATCCAGCCCGGGATGGGGTGATTGGTGATCACCTTTACGTCCTGATAACGGATGTTTTGGAGCTGGCCATCCTTACCCTCCAGGATCAGCCGATAATCCATGCCACCATCGTGAAGACTAAAGCTGGCCCGGGGCAGGGGAGGGGTTGGATGGAAGGGGACCAGATAATCGTGGGGCGCTTTGCGGGGGTCAAGCCCCAGCGTAACGGCAATGCCCTCCGCCCGGCAGATGGTGAGCATCTCCGATGTCCGGTGGTGGATGTGCCGGATAACGTTTTCTCGTTCCTTGCCGCCCAGTAAGCCCGCCAGGGTAGGGACTTTTTTGGCGCCCTTGCGAAATACTTCCGTGATGTTTTTTTCCCGTAAGGAATCGGCGAGCTGGAGCGCCCGCTCCAGGGGCTCGGAGGGTGAGATGTCGAAAATTCCCAGACCTCCGGGCCGGGCCGTTTGGTGGATGTGCACCAATCTGCCCGCCGTATTTCGGCTGGCTACGTAGGCTTTGGGTAGAAAAATACCCGTTCGAAACTCAAAGAAATTAAAAAGGACTTCGGAAGTGTCGGCCAAGAGAATTCGTTTTCCAAAATTTTCAAGCGAAAGCGCCAAAGGTAATACCTTGCGCCCGTGCAACTGGCGGATCATATCTTATTTTTTCTGCTGGGTATCCTCCTGCCCGCAGTCCTGTTCTTCTCGGCGAGCAAACGGCGGCATGAAGACAGTTCCCGATGGTCTTCTAAAATGAAAATTGCCCTGTATTACGGCAATGGTGCGCTACTCTGGGGACTTACGGCCATGATCATCATCGTGTGGTACTTCAGTGGCCGCCCGATGGTTGACCTCGGTTTGGGATGGGGAGATTTCCCCTATGATCTTGGTGCCGTGATGGTGCTTTCGGCCTTCATCGGGCTGTACCTGCTCGACGTATACCTGGAGGCGGGCAGCTCGGATCGGCGGGAAGCCACCCGGCGGGAATTCCACCGTATGGGTTTCTTACCCGCCAACTCCCGGGAGTTTCTGCACTTCCTCTTCCTGGCCGTCACGGCTGGCGTCTGTGAGGAAGTAATCTACCGGGGCTTTATGATCAGCTACCTGACGGAGGTGTTGGGCCCGAGTCCGCTCGGTCAGGTTTCCGCTCTGGTTATTCCGGCCGTTGCTTTTGGCCTCGGGCATTTCTATCAGGGGGGGAGGGCAGTAATGAAGATCGTTTTAATGGCCATCCTGTTTGGGTTCTTCTTCATGAAGTCCTGGACCCTGTGGCCCCTGATGCTGTTGCACACGGCGGTAGACGTGCTGGGGGGCGTGCTGAGTTGGTCATTACTGGGGAGAGAAGAGTAAATAAAATCTTTTCTCGCAACCAATCGTGGCTATTTGCTTGTTAATCAAGAGGTACTACCACGGAGGTGACTTTATCGCGGCGGATTCCTCACAAAAAAGCCAATAAAAATTGTTGCTGGGTTGTGAGAAAATAAAAATCTGCTTACCTTTGCGTCCGCTTCGGAAGAAGTTATTGGCTCTGTAGCTCAACTGGATAGAGCACTTGACTACGAATCAAGAGGTTTCAGGTTCGAATCCTGACAGAGTCACAAATGACTAAACGGGTCTTTGACCGGGAGAATAATCCTGATAAAAAGGCCAACAGAGTCACTTCTAAGCAGACTGCGGTCTGCTTTTTTATTGATAGCCCCCGGGCCAACGCCAGTAGCTATGTCTAAAGTTTGCAATTTCACGGGTAAGAAGCCCATCAGTGGCAACAACGTTTCGCACTCCAACCGGAAGACTAAGCGTCGTTTTGTGCCCAACATTCAGAAGAAAAAATTCTTTGTTCCCGAAACGGGCGAGTTCGTAACGCTGCGGGTATCCACCAGCGCCATGCGTACCATCAACAAGCTTGGTGTTTACGCTTACGTAAAGAAACTCGAATCCAAGGGAATTGATACCGGCGTTAAGCTCTAATTCATCTATACCATGGCAAAGAAGAGTAAAGGCAACCGTAACCAGATCATCCTTGAGTGCACCGAGCACAAGGCTACTGGTCAACCCGGCACCAGTCGGTACGTTACCCAGAAGAACCGTAAGAATACGCCAGAACGGCTTGAACTGAAGAAGTACAACCCGATTCTGCGTAAGATGACCGTTCACCGGGAAATTAAGTAATCATTGAACCTATCCCGGGCGGCGATTGTCGTTAAGGATACCAAACCAACCTAACAATGGCTAAAGTATCAAAGAACTCACGGGTAGGCCAACGTGCCGCCAACGCCGGTTCCGGTCGTGACTACATCAAAGTTGTTCAGTCCGTTAAGGATCCCAAGACTGGTAAGTACTCTTACAAGGAAGTGATGGTCCACAAGGACAAGATCGACGAATTCATGAAGGACAAGTAACCCTTTGGTTATTCCTCATGAAAAGCTCAACTTCCCCCGGGGAAGTTGAGCTTTTTTCGTGGTGGCTTACCGTGGTGGATTCCCTTCCCGTCACACTTTAATTTATCTACCTTTATCGCCCTTATTCTCAGGGGAAACATTCCAAATTATTTTCCATGACCAACGATCAACTGAAGGAACTCAAGCAACGCCTGGAGCTGCTCAAGGGGTACCTGGACGTGGAGAAGCGAAGTTTCGAAATCGAGGACCTCACCCAGCGGAGCCTCGACCCCAATTTCTGGAACGACAGTAAGCAGGCCGAATCCATCATGAAGTCCCTGCAGAGCCATAAGAACTGGGTAAAACAGTACCAGACGGTGGCGGATCGGGTAGATGATCTCGAAGTGCTGCAGGAATTCTTAAAGGAGGGGGAGGGGACCGAGGAAGAAGTGGACCGCCGCTACGAAGAGACGATCGCCGTGCTGGACGACGCTGAGTTCCGGGCTACCCTCAACCGCCCCGAAGATGAACTCGGAGCCATCCTGGAGATCAACGCCGGTGCCGGAGGCACCGAAGCCAACGACTGGGCCGATATGCTCCTGCGGATGTACTCGATGTACGTTGACAAGAATACCGACTATAAACTGTCGGTCGCCAACCGCACCGAAGGAGACGTAGCGGGCATCAAATCCGCCACGGTGGAGATTATCGGCGACTTTGCCTACGGTATGCTCAAGGGCGAAAATGGGGTGCACCGCCTGGTCCGGATTAGCCCCTTTAACGCCCAGGGTAAACGGCAAACGAGCTTTGCCTCCGTCTTCGTCCATCCCCGCGTAGACGATACCATCGAAGTCGAGATCAACCCCGCCGATCTGAGCTGGGACACCTTCCGCGCCAGCGGCGCGGGCGGTCAGCACGTCAACAAGACGGAATCCGCCGTCCGCGTAACCCACGCCCCCACCGGCATCGTGGTCGAATGCCAGGAAGAGCGGAGCCAGCACCAGAACCGCGAACGGGCCATGAACATGCTCCGCAGCCGGATTTATGAACTGGAGCTGTCCAAACAACGGGCGGAGAAGGACGAAATCGAGGCCGGCAAAACGGCCAACGAGTGGGGCAGCCAGATCCGTAGCTACGTCCTCGACGATCGCCGCGTCAAGGACCACCGCACCAACTGGCAAACCAGCCAGACCGACGCCGTCCTGGACGGCGATCTGGAAGACTTCCTGAAGGCCTATCTGCGCTGGAGCGGAGAAGCGAAGTAGAGGATCAAGGCTGAAGAATTTAGGATTCAGGCGGCGGTAGAATAGACTTTTGGAGTTACTGTCACCCGTTGACCCCGGAACTGGCTTGCTCCGTAGGCTGGTCTCGAAGCTGGGGTGACCTCGGATCCGGTTTGCTCCGCAAGCCGGTCTTGAAGCCGAGGATTTGTTCTTTTGGCCGCGATTAAAGGAACCGGTAGCACCGGATTATTGATTTCAAAAATTAAGGGGGTGCATTAATTGGTCGGGCAAGCACAAGCCGGTCTTGATTCTGGAGAATGCAGCCGGCGGGGACCCTCAAAGGAGCAACGCGCTGTGCTTGTTGCACACTTCGAGGTCCCAAGCGAACGCACCCAAAACCGGTCGAGGCGTTCCACGCCGAGCCATTCCTAGGGCCGACCATCTTTCCGGAAGAGCCTCGCTCCCCGCCCCATCAATGATTGGTCAGGCAAGCGCAAGCCTGTCGACCAAACCCCTTAGGCGCGGGAACGTAGCGACAAGACATGTCTTGTCGCCTGCTGCGTGCCCGGAACTCCAAGCGCGATTCCTCTGGAATCGCTGGTCGCGCAAAGCTAAGTCTGAGGGGGGAATTAACGAATGGTTGCCACTTCACGGCGTAGTAGACATCCGGCGAATAGTGGGTAGCTAGCCAATATTGATATAAGCTTCCCAATGTTCTCAAGGTAGCCAGGAAAGCATTGGGCTTCCACCCTCCGAAGCGAGTGCACAGCGCTTTAATTCCCGGATACGTTGCAGATTCCTGAAGAAATCAGCTGATAAAGGTTACTTTCAGTAATTCTTCACCCAAAAGCAGGATACTATGAAACTTCTTTTATCGCTGATTCTTGTCGGTTCACTAAGTTTTGGTGCTGAGCTTTTGGGCCAGGATCTCTCAGCCGGTCGCGTGGCCATCATCGGTTTTACGGGAGGGATCAACGAGGACGTTTTAAATGGGTTGGATCCCAGAAAAATCGATGATGTTCCTTACACCTCCGAAGAGAAAGATCTGCAAGGACGGGTCGATAAGCGCTTGACAAAACTATTCCTGGATGGTGCTTACGAGCTGCTACAAAAACAGCTAGAGGAAAAAGGTATTCAACTGGAGCCGCTTACGGTCAGCGATAAAGTCGCTACCCTAAATGAGAGTGGTTATCCCAATCCATTAATCCCCAAAAGTGTCATCAAGAAAAAAAATGATGATTATGCGGATTACTTTTTAAACATCAACATCGTTTGCTCTAAACCCATACTCGGGGGGCTAAGTGGATTCAAGCCGGTAGCACGGATGCGGATCGTGTTGTTCGACGGAAGTGGGCAGAAGATCAAAACCATCAACGAAGAAGTGAAGGGGGCAAACTCCGTGCGGAGCACCGACTTTGACGAAGAATGGACCCGCCCCGTCGAGCGTTTTAATCGAATGGACTGGTATTCCGTCAGCTTACTGGAGGAACGCCTGCGGCCCATCGTTGATGCGGTGGTTGCGCAAAGCGTTGATCAGTTGTGATGTTTAGATTTATGGGAGCGTAACGGAAGTAATGATGCCCGGGAATAAGCAGACCAATTCCGGGACAGGAAGGTAGCGGCAAGTCATGCGTTGCCACCTACTGAGTGCCCCACAATACACTCACGATTCCCCCGGAATCGCTGGTCACCCACCACGGTGCATGCAGAGAATGACTATAGCGGTGCCTCGGTACCGCTTTGCGGATTTAGCATAGCCGTCGTTGAATCTCCCCTTGACGTGAGCGCAAAAATTGGGACGATTCAGGTTTCGTCGGGGCACCAGGATTCCGCTTCGCGGCAGAGCCGTTCGAACCGTTTGGAGCCAAAAAAGAAAAGGCCGTTGCCTTATTGACAACGACCTTTCGTCGGGGCACCAGGATTCCGCTTCGCGGCAGAGCAGTTCGAACCGTTTGGGGCCAAAAAAGAAAAGGCCGTTGTCTTGTTGACAACGACCTTTTGTCGGGGCACCAGGATTCCGCGTTGCGGCAGAGCAGTTCGAACCGTTGGGGCCAAAAAAGAAAAGGCCGTTGCCTTATTGACAACGACCTTTCGTCGGGGCACCAGGATTCCGCTTCGCGGCAGAGCAGTTCGAACCGTTGGAGCCAAAAAAGAAAAGGCCGTTGTCTTGTTGACAACGACCTTTCGTCGGGGCACCAGGATTCTGCTTCGCGGCAGAGCAGTTCGAACCGTTGGAGCCAAAAAAGAAAAGGCCGTTGCCTTATTGACAACGACCTTTCGTCGGGGCACCAGGATTCCGCTTCGCGGCAGAGCAGTTCGAACCGTTGGAGCCAAAAAAGAAAAGGCCGTTGCCTTATTGACAACGACCTTTCGTCGGGGCACCAGGATTCCGCTTCGCGGCAGAGCAGTTCGAACCGTTGGAGCC
>NZ_SNAQ03000008.1:0-67430 GCF_004375085.3 Lewinella sp. W8 | reverse complement strand
AAAAAAAGAAAAGGCCGCTGTCTTGTTGACAACGACCTTTCGTCGGGGCACCAGGATTCGAACCTGGGGCCTCCTGCTCCCAAAGCAGGCACGCTAACCGGACTGCGCTATGCCCCGAAGAAAACAAAGAGATTCCCATGACTGGAAATCTCTTGTTTTCTGAAGTGGCGGAGACGGCGGGATTCGAACCCGCGGTACCCCGTTAAGAGTACGTCGATTTAGCAAACCGGTGGTTTCAGCCACTCACCCACGTCTCCGGGTAATGAAAATATTTGAGCCATTGCTCAAATTTGGTGACGATTAGCAAACCGGCTGGTTTACCTTCGGTGTGTCGCTGCGCTCGGCACAGCCACTCACCCACGTCTCCGGGTAATGAAAATATTTGAGCCATTGCTCAAATTTGGTGACGATCGGCAAACCGGCTGGTTTACCTTCGGTGTGTCGCTGCGCTCGGCACAGCCACTCACCCACGTCTCCGGGTAATGAAAATATTTGAGCCATTGCTCAAAGTTGGTGACGATTAGCAAACCGGCTGGTTTACCTTCGGTGCGTCGCTGCGCTCGGCACAGCCACTCACCCACGTCTCCGGGTAATGAAAATATTTGAGCCATTGCTCAAAGTTGGTGACGATCGGCAAACCGGCTGGTTTACCTTCGGTGCGTCGCTGCGCTCGGCACAGCCACTCACCCACGTCTCCGGATTTTCAACGCTAACACAACGTCATTTTGTTATGCGAAGTTGCAAAGTAACTTTGCTTCCTTCCTTAGCGGACGCAAATTTACATCAGTCCATGGAATATCAAAAACTTGCCGGAGAAAATATTCCATTTTCGTGGATAAAATTTGTGTACTCCCGTAGGGGCAACCGGACAGGGAGTAAGCCCCTAACTTGGGGTAGAGAACTCGCGCTACCGTAGACCCGTCGGGGTGAAAGTTCTCGGCTTATCCGGAAGGTGGCCAGGGTTTGGGAGAGGCGGCTTCAATCCCCCGATGGCGCGTGGCGTTACCGCCATTCAATGGTCAGGAACCGATCATTCTTTCGGAACGCTTCGGGGACGTTTCGAGTGATAGATTTTCTCAATTCGGTAAGCAAAAGTTCTTTAGTGAAGTGTTGGTGAACGACCAGACTCACTTCTCTCACGGGTTGTGGATCAGCGAAGCGAAGACAGTTTTTTCCGTCTTTCTCTTCATCGAAGGAAAGGTGCGGGATGAGCGTATAGCCAGATAGTCGCTGAATCATGTTCTTAAGCGTTTCAATACTGCCGGCGTCCATGACCAAATTCCGGTCCCGTGGCTCCTGCTCCAATTGGCAATAGTTTAGGGAATGCTTCCGGAAGCAGTGTCCCTGTCCCAGCAACCAGAGTTCCTCCGCACGGAGGTCAGTGGCACTTACCTCCGTTTTTTCCAGGATGTCGTTTTCCCGATTAGCGTAGACCAGAAAGGGCTCATAAAAAAGGGGGATTTCGCGGATTGACTTCTCCTTGATTGGCGTAGCCATTAGGCCAATGTCCAATTCTCCCTTCTTTAGTTTGGTGATGATGTCCTCACTTTGGAGTTCCTGAATGTTCAACTGCGTCTTTTGGTGCTGCTGCATGAATTCGGGAAGGAAGCGACTGAGCAAATATGGCGCAATGGTGGGGATCACTCCAAGCCTGAACTGGCCCTCCATAGTTTCCTTCTCCCGGTTAACCAGCGCTTTGAGCTGTTCCACCTCCCCCAGGATTTGTCTGGCCTTGAGGATGAAGATCTCTCCCATGGGGGTGGGGCGAATGGGCTGCTGACTACGGTCAAAAATGGCCATTTGCACTTCCTCCTCCAGTTTCTTCAATTGAATGGTTAGGGTGGGCTGGGCGACAAAACAACTCTTAGCGGCACGGACAAAGTGCCGATGAGTATCCAGTGCAATTACGTATTGAAGCTGCTGTAAGGTCATGGGCCAATCACGATTAAGTGGGATTATACAAAGATAGAATTATTGATTTTATAAATGATGAGAAAATATTATCAATTTGATCAATAATTGCCCTTGCCCGTCCTTTGTCCCGTCAACGCAACACAGTGAAGCAGGAAGGTCATCCTTTCTTCAATCCAAAACCATTTACTATGCATTCCTCCGACGGAGACATTTCTAAGTGCCCCTTTCATAACGGGGCGGCAAACAATGCCGATCAGCCCACGCGGGGTAAGTCAAACCGGGATTGGTGGCCCAATCATCCCCCGCTGAATCTGCTACGGCAGCATTCTGAAAAGACCAATCCGATGGACGAAGACTTTAGCTACGCCAAAGCGTTCGCGGATCTTGACTACTTCGCCCTCAAAAAAGACCTGGCCGACCTCATGACGGACTCCCAGGAGTGGTGGCCGGCAGATTTTGGTCACTACGGCCCTTTTTTTATACGTCTATCTTGGCACGCTGCTGGAACCTATCGGACTGGTGATGGACGTGGCGGCGGTGGAACGGGCCAGCAACGGTTCGCTCCCCTGAACAGTTGGCCGGATAATGGCAATCTGGACAAGGGCCGCCGCTTATTGTGGCCCATCAAGCAAAAGTATGGTGATAAAATCTCCTGGGCGGATTTATTCATCCTCGTCGGAAACGTCGCCCTCGAAACGATGGGCTTTCAGCCCCTTGGGTTTGCCGGCGGTCGTACGGACGTCTGGGAGCCCGAAGAAGACGTCTTCTGGGGACAAGAACAAGAATGGCTGACCGGAGACCAGCGCTACGAAGGCGATCGGGAAATGGATCACCCCCTGGCGGCTTCCGAACTCGGCCTGATCTACGTCAATCCTGAAGGACCCGACGGAAACCCTGACCCGATTGCCGCAGCCCGCGATATTCGGGAAACCTTCGGAAGAATGGCCATGAACGACGAAGAGACCGTGGCCCTAATCGCGGGGGGACACACCTTCGGAAAAGCACACGGTGCGGGCGATGCGGCCCTCGTTGCGGCCGAGCCCGAAGGCGCCGACCTGGCGGCCCAGGGACTTGGCTGGATCAGCTCCTTCGGTTCCGGCAAGGGGGCGGATACCATCACCAGTGGATTAGAGGTTACCTGGACCCAGCAACCCACCAAATGGACCAATCTGTTCTTCGAGAACCTGTTCAAATACGATTGGGAATTGACCAAAAGCCCCGCCGGCGCCCACCAGTGGGTCGCCAAAAATGCCGTGGCCGATATCCCCGATGCGCATCGGGGTGATGTCCGTCACCTGCCCACCATGCTGACCACGGACCTTTCCCTCCGTTTTGACCCGGTGTACGAAAAAATTTCCCGTCGTTTCTACGAAAACCCCGACCAATTTGCGGAAGCCTTCGCCCGGGCCTGGTTCAAGCTCACCCACCGGGATATGGGCCCCAAATCCCGCTATCTGGGACCGGAAGTACCCCAGGAAACCTTCCTCTGGCAGGACCCCCTGCCCGAAGCAGGAAATTATTCCCTTGACGCCGGACAAGTCGCAACGCTCAAGGACCTGATCGCAGCTACGGACCTGACCAATTCGGAAATGGTCGCTACCGCCTGGGCTTCTGCGGCCAATTTCCGCGGATCAGACATGCGGGGTGGCGCCAACGGCGCCCGCATCAGACTCCTGCCCCAGCGGAACTGGTCGGTAAACAACCCCGCCCAATTGCATCGGGTCCTCGACGTCCTCGAAGGCGTCCGGCAAGCGTTCAATGGAGAAGTATCCCTGGCGGACCTGATCGTGCTGGCCGGTGCGCTCGGGATCGAGCGGGCCATTGCCGCAGGCGGAAAGGACCACAAGGTACCCTTCACGCCGGGCCGGGTGGACGCCACCCAGGAACAAACGGACATTGAATCTTTTGCGGTCCTGGAACCCATCGCGGACGGCTTCCGTAACTACCAGCACCCACAATCCACGGCTCCCGCCGAACACTTGCTCGTGGACCGCGCACAGCTGCTGGGGCTGACAATTCCGGAGATGACGGTACTGGTGGGCGGACTACGCGTACTGGGCGTTAATGCCACGAATGACGATCTTGGGGTGCTTACCAATACCCCCGGTCAGCTCAACAACGCCTTTTTCGTAAACCTGCTCGATATGAATACCGGCTGGACGGCCACCAGCGACAGTCAGGTGGAGTTTAGGGGCCATGACCGCCATACGGGAGCCGCAAAATGGCGGGCCAGCCGCACCGATCTGGTCTTTGGGTCCAATTCGGTATTGCGGGCAGTAGCGGAAGTGTATGCTTCGGCGGATAATGAGGATAAGTTCCTGCGGGACTTTATCCGTGCCTGGCACAAGGTCATGAACCTGGACCGGTTCGATCTCCGGTAAGTTGACCGCCCGTTGGGTGTCCCGATTCCCTCGGGACGTCTTGAACGTGACCGTTAATTTGGTGGCCCCCCGTACTTTTCGCAAGAACCAGTACGGGGGGCTTCCCTACCTTAGACCGCCATGTTCCGTTCGCTTCTTTTTGTCCTTTGTTGCCCGTTGCTGATCTGTTGCCACCAGAATCCTCCGGACGATCAACTGCCTCCCCCCAACATCATCTACATCCTCGCCGATGACCTTGGCTACGGAGAACTGGGGGTCTACGGGCAGGACCTGATCGAAACCCCGCACCTGGACGCCCTGGCAAAAGGAGGCATGCGGTTCACCCAGCACTACACCGGAGCACCGGTCTGTGCCCCCGCCCGGGGCGTACTCCTGATGGGAAAGCACACTGGCCACGCCCACGTGCGGGGCAACGACGAAGACGGCACCCGCGGCGACGTCTGGAACTACCGGGCCATGCTGGATGATCCTTCGCTGGAGGGGCAGCGCCCCATCCCCGATTCCTTGATCACCCTCGGGGAAGTCCTGCAAGAGGGAGGGTACCGCACCGCCCTGGTGGGCAAGTGGGGTCTGGGAGCCCCCGGATCCGAAGGCGTTCCCAACCGCCAGGGGTTTGACTATTTCTACGGCTACAACTGCCAGCGTCAGGCGCACAACCTCTATCCCACCCACCTCTGGGAAAATGACCAGCGGGTTTTCCTGAACAACGAATTAATGGCGCCCCACCAGGAACACGAGCAGGGGGAAGACCAGACGGACGACGAATTTTTTAACCAGTTCATCCTCGAAGACTACGCTCCGGAGTTGATGCACCGGGCGGCACTGGAGTTCATCGAAGAACAACGTGACACCCCCTTCTTTCTCTACTACGCCTCCCCGTTGCCGCACGTTCCCCTGCAGGCTCCCCAGCGTTGGGTGGATCACTACCGCGAGAAGTTAGGGCCCGAAGCGGCCTACCGCGAGAAGGCCTACTTCCCCTGTCAGTACCCCCGCGCTACCTATGCGGCCATGATCTCTTATCTCGACGAACAGGTGGGGGATTTGGTGGCAAAACTGAAGGAATTAGGGCAGTACGAAAATACCCTCATCATTTTCAGCAGTGACAACGGACCCAGCTACGCGGGCGGGGCAGCCTCGGAATTTTTCGATAGCGCCCAACCTTTTCGGGCCGGTTACGGGTTCGCCAAGGGATTCGTGCACGAGGGAGGGATTCGGGTGCCCATGATCGCCCACTGGCCCACGAACATCAAGCCCGGAACCAGGACGGATCACATTTCCGGCTTTCAGGACATCCTGCCCACGCTGGCGGAAGTGGCCGGTCGCACCCCGCCCGCAAATGACGGCATCAGTTTCTTGCCCACGCTACTGGGGGAGGAACAAAGGCCCCACGACCATCTTTACTGGGAGTTTCCCGCTTACCGGGGGCAGCAGGCCGTCCGGAAGGGGCGCTGGAAAGCCATCCGGAAGGACTTGCAGGAGGGTAGGGTGCAAACCGAATTGTACGACCTGGAAACCGATCCGCAAGAGACACAGGACGTGGCCGGGGAGCATCCTGAAGTGGTCGCCGAAATGGAAGCCATCATGCTGCGGGAACACGTACCAAGCCCCTTCCCGCGCTTTCAATACGCCGTTTTTGGAGAGAAGTAGCGCTATCGCCGCATGGCATCTTCCCGGAAGACCAGGTCGAGGTATTCAACGAGCTGTTCCCCGTTTTTCCGGTCAAAGCACATGGGCGGCTTGATCTTGAGCACGTTCTCATCGGGACCGTCGGTGCTCATCAGGAAGCCGAGTTGTCGCATCCGATTTTTCAGGTATTTAGCGGGCGTGACCGCAGGTGCCAGGGTCTCGGGATTGGCCGTGAGCTCAAAGCCCAGGAACAGGCCGTGCCCCCGGACGTCGCCAATGATCGGGTGCTGCGCTTGTAACTCCCGGAGTAATTTCAGCAAATACCCACCGGTTTTTTTGGCGTGTTCCTGAAGGCCTTCCCGCTGCACGGTAGACAAGACGGCGCGCCCTACGGCGCTGCTGACCGGGTTGCCGCCGAAGGTATTGAAGTACTCCATCCCGTTGGCGAAGGCCTCCGCCACTTCGGGGGTGCACACCACGGCACCCAACGGGTGCCCGTTCCCGATCGGCTTACCGATGGTGACGATGTCCGGCACCACGCCCTGTAGTTCAAAGCCCCAGAAATGGTCGCCAACGCGGCCCACACCCACCTGCACCTCGTCGGCAATGCAAAGTCCGCCGGCAGCACGGATTTTTTCGTAGACCGCCCGGAGGTAGCCCGCGGGCAACACGATCTGTCCGCCGCAACTCAGGATGCTTTCGGCGATGAATCCGCCCACCCTTTCTCCGCGGGCGGTGAATTGCGCGAGGGCTGCGTCGGTGTAGGTGGCGTATTCGTATCCCGCAGTGCTGGGGTCACGGTGCCTGCCCCGATAGGTGTCCGGAAGGGGCAGGAGGGCCGTCTGCGGCGGCGCTCCCGCGCCGCCCTTACCGTCAAATTTGTAACTGCTCACGTCGATGGCCCGCCCGGTATTACCGTGGTAGCCGATCTCTACGGCCACCATGTTGCGGGTCCCGGACCAGGTCTCACACATCCGCAGGGCCAGTTCGTTGGCTTCGCTTCCGGAGTTGACGAAGTGCACCACCGAAAGTTCCTTCGGTAGGGTGGCCGCCAGCTCTTCGGCGAACCGCAATACTTCCTCGTGCAGATAACGGCTGTTGGTGTTCAGTACCTCCCCCTGCCGCAGGGCTTCCGTGACGGCGGGGTGCTCGTGCCCCAGGTGGGCGACGTTGTTGACGGTGTCCAGGTACCGGCGACCGCTGGCGTCCAGCAGGTACTGACGCACGCCCCGCAGGATGTGCAGGGGCGCAGAGTAGGAAACACTCAACCCGTAGCCGAGCCGTTCCCTCCGGCGCTGGATTATTTCCTCCAGCCCGGGGCGTGGTGAGGGAGTGGCTGGGGGAAGTCCGGGAAAAAGGAGGGCGGGGTCCGGGCACAAGCCCAGCCAGACGTCGGCGATTTCCGGGAAGGCCACTCCGGGGAAATCGGCCACGTTGCCCAGGGGGTCCAGCATGACCTGAAAGTGGAGGTGCGGGGGCCAGCCTCCGTTCACTGCCGGGCGGCCGAAGGCCGCAATCTGGTCACCGGCCTGCACCTGCGCTCCGTCGCCCAAATGTTTCACGGAATCCGGATCCAAATGACCATATAGAGTGTAAAAGGTCAGTTCCTTCGTCTGGTGCTCCAAAATAATCGTAGGACCGTATCCCCCCTCGGTGACGTCCATCCCCACGCTGTGCACCCGGCCGGGCCAGGGCGCGTAGACGGGCGTAAGGGCCGGTCCCCAGACGTCGAGCCCCAGGTGGGTGGTGCGCCAGCGGGGACCGCCGTTGCCCCGGTCGGCAAAATCGTCGGTGGTGTATACGGGCCGGACCTCCCCGTAGCCCCCGACGCCGAACGCTGCCCCCCGGTCCTCGAGCCAGCGCGCTACGTGGCGGGTGAAGCGCGGTAGGGATTCGTAGTTGAGGTAATGCCCCAGCTCCCGGCTCCCCACCCCCAGATCCATGACCGCCAGGGAACGGCCGGCAATGTCCACTACAGGATAGCAGGAGGCTCCGTGGGTTGCTGCCCACCGCCGAAACGCCGCGGCTCCGGGATGCGCGGACCAGCCACAGGCCACGCGAAAGTGGGCTTCCGCCAGGGTAGGGTGAACGCTTCGGAGCCGGCGCAGTAACTCCCGGGCGGGGCGGGCGGATACCTGGAGGTAGGGGTTATCGGGATGTCTCCGCAGGTTGTCGGCGGCCGTGGTCAGGGTAATCAGCAGACGGGCCGCAAGGAGACCATAGAGCACGGAAACCTCCCGTTCCTCCAGCGGGAAAACCCCGTGAAAACCCCGCACGACATCCTGCATGGCCTCGACGGGTGCCGCGGCGTGCATGCCCGCGTAGGCGCAGGCGATGGCCAGTTCGTTGACCTTCGCGGTGTACATGGCGTCTCCAAAGTCAATGACTCCCGTAATCCGACCCCGCTCATCAACGAGAAGGTTGTGCTCGTGGGCGTCGTTGTAGTTGATCCCGTGCCGTAACTCGGGAAGGACGGGGATAACGGATTCCTCAAAATGGTTCCAGAAATATTCCGCCAACTCTCGGTCCTCCGCGTTCAGACAGGAGGCCAATGCTCGTTGATCGAGGCATTGAGAGGGATTCCACTTGTAGTTTTTGGGGGCCTCCGGATGGGTGAAGTCGTTCAGCGCCCCCGCCAACTGTCCGGCCGTGGCTCCCCAGTCGGTGCGCAACGCCCGGCTGCGCGGATGGAGGGTGTCTAGCATCTTGCCTTCCACCCAGCTCTGCACGCGTAGCCATCGTTGATCCGGTAGCCGGACGGTAGGCCCTACGGGACGCGGGGTTTGGAAGGGTAGCGACTTTCCGGCGAGGTGATCCAAAAGGGACGTCTGGAAGTCGATCGCCGACCGATTGGCGTCCGGAGGACTGATCTTGAGCGTGAATTGCCGACCATCCTCCGTTTGGAGGTAGTAGTTGAGATCAACTTCCCCGTCCAGGGCCTTCACCCGTTTTACCGCCAGGTCAAAGTGGTCTTCCGCTAATCGCTTAACGACGTCAAGGTTTTGGTAATCGGTCATGTGCTGGGACAGTTGATGGTCCGGAGGCGCCAAAATACGCAGTCGGACTCCTTAGCGTAGCCATTGTCCGAAGAATCTTCAGTGCCGCAAAACCGCTACCTTCGGGCGATGCAATTATCTAAGGCTACCGAGGTGATTTATCGTGATCGAACCTACCGGTTCAGTCGCCAGTTTCTGGGTGGCCTGCGGGAAGCCCCCCGGATCAAACCGGCGGACGAACTGCTGCTCGATTGGGTCCATGATTCGGCGGCCCCGGAGCCGCTTCCTCCGGTAGCCGTTTATCATGACCGGGGAGGTATTGTGGGGACTTGTCTGGCGGCCGGTTCCGTACACCTGGTCAGTGATAAGGTCGGTCATCACGAACAATTTCGGCGTCACTACCGGGCCAATTGGCCGGAAGGAGAGGTGGCCTCTGTTACCACATCAAGTGTTTTTTTGGGATTGCCCGACTCCGTGGAGCAGGTGTTGATGCACGTACCCAAATCGTTGGATCTGTTTGAATTGTACCTGGAAGGCATCGCCCACCGGGCTCCCGCGGGGCGTCGGGTTGCGGCGGCCTTCATGACGCGGCACTTCACGCCCCGTTTGCTGGAGATTGCTGCCCGGTACGCGGGTAGTGTCGGGCAGTCCCGGGCCTACAAAAAGGCACGGCTGCTACTGCTGGATGATTTGCGGGATCAGGGACCTCCGGGCCAGCGCTTCCACCGTTTAGACTTTCGCGACAAGGAATACCGCCAGTATTTTGGCGTATTTTCTTCGGACCATATTGACATCGCGACGCAGTTTCTGCTGGATCGCTGGACTGCCGTACCGGCCCTGACCGACCTTCCGGCTCCGGGGCGGATACTGGACATTGGCTGCGGAAACGGCGTGATTGGTGACCAGTTACTGATGCGGTATCCGGAAGCCACCCTGGCGGCCACCGACATTTCGGAGGTGGCCGTTCGTTCCGCGCGGGAGAACCTCGCCTGGGCTGGCCCGAGGGCCAGCGTCCACCAGCTGAGCGCCCTTGATGGCCTTCCGGGTCCGGAACTTTTCGACCTGATCGTGACCAATCCGCCCTTCCACGACGGGCACCACAATGAGATCAATACCTCCCTGGGTTTATTTCGGCAGGCGCGGAAAAAACTTCACCCGGACGGGCACCTGGTCATTGTTGCCAACCAGCACCTCAACTACGCCACCCACCTCCGCCGGGAATTCGGTGAGGTTCTGGAAGTGGCCCGGAACCGGAAGTTCGTTATTTATCGCTGTGCTCCCTGACGACCTCCGTAAGGATTTCGCCCAGGTAGTGCTTGAGTAGTTTGGGGGCCGTCCAGATGAGGTCGTGCTGCTTGCCCTCCAACATGTGGTGGACCACCTTCTCGGCGTTCACCAGTTGGTCGCAGGAATAATAGGCATTGGGTGGGTAGATGAGCCAGTCGTCCGTACCGTGCAGGATTACGGTATTGGCGTCGATGTTATCCCAGTGCGGAGCCATAGCCTCCAACTGCTCCTGGTGGTTGAGTTTCTCGGCGTTGGCCGTCTGGATGGCCCGGGGCAGCAGCCAGCGGAGCGACCAGTGGCTGGTCGGATGAGAGACCCAGTAGGTAAATTCTTCCCGCGGGGCCGTACTGGCGGACTGCAGCAGCAGGCCGTCGATCATTTCCGGAAAGTCCATGGCGATACGGGCGCTCACCGTGCCGCCGTAACTGCTCCCGTGAAGGATTACCGGTTGGTCGCCGATCCGTAACTGCCGGATGATGGAGGCCACGTTGGCGGCCTGTTCCTTAACGTCGATCATGGGCATACCCAGTCCGCTGCCGCCGTAGCCCGGCCGGTCGATCGCCAGGAGGTTCGCCCGTTCGCGGAGGGTGCTGTCGCGCAGCAGGTTGATCCAGAAGGCACTCGAGGAGGGGGAGCCGTGCACGAACACGAGCAGCGGTTTGTGGATGTCCTTTCCGAGCCGGAGGTACCGTAGTTTACGGCTGGTCCCGCTCAGGTAGCCCACTTCCGCGCTACCGTAGCGTTCGTTGTCAAAGGCGATCACGAGGTCCTCGTCCGTCCACTGATTGTTGACGAAGGGTACCAGTCGGAAGGCGACGTAGCCGAGCCCGAGCAAGAGTACCACCAGGAGGAAAAAACCTTTTCTGCGAAACATACAATTAAGAGACGTAAGGGGACGAGCTTTGGTTCTGTCCGGGAGGGTGATTAGGGGTTCCTTAACTAGGAACGTGCAGCATTCAACCGCCGGGCCCGAATATCCGGCAACTCTTCCGGGTAATTAGCGTGTTCTATGTTGCGATGAGTGAATATTGTGCGTTACTTTTGTGGCGCCTTAAACGCTCCGTTAGCTCAGCTGGATAGAGCAGGGAACTTCTAATTCTCAGGTCATAGGTTCGAGTCCTATACGGAGTGCTGCACCAGCGTGATCCCGACAACCGTCAGGATCGCGCTTTTTTATTGCGCAAAGTCTCCCTGGGTTTCCCGCATGGGAGCCGCCCGGAAACGGACTTCCACCTTGTAGTCCTCCCCGATGTTGCGGACCAGGGGCGTAAACATGGTGTCCATCAGGTCACGGGCGTTGCCCTTGGCGCGATCCATCACGTTGCTTTCCAGGGCCTCGGCCCGGAAGGCTTCCCGCAGGCTGTTGACGCCCTCGTTGATGTTGACGCTTTCCAGTTCCCGCAACCAGCCGATCTCCAGCTTTTCGATTTTGGGCAGCACCTCGTGGCTCAAAATCAGGGGTTCCGGCAGGGTGATGTTGAGAGTTTTGCTGCGGCTGTCGAGCTGAATGTCGAAATAATCGTTGAGGCGGAAGCCAACCTTCAGGATGGAGATGGCCGTAATTTCCACGTCGGTTTCGGACACGTTCATGCCCCAGATGGAGGTCTGCAGCTGCTTGTTGATGCCCTTTTTGTCACGGATTTCCAGGGTAGCCAGTTCACCGATTACGTTTTCCACCTTTTCCTGGAAAAGGCCCCTGCTGCGACTAAAGTCATCAATGGCCGCCCGCTCCGCCATCCTGGCCATGAGGGGGCGCAGGGCCTCTCCGGTGGCGATCTTACAGGGGTTCTCCACGTCCGCACCCTTGGCCAGAATGTTGCCGTTGCGGGTCCTGATCACGACGGCCAGCACCTTGTTGAGCATGAAGCAGGTGTAGTTGCTGGCGACCTCCTCAAAGATTTCGGTCACCTTCTGCCCGCCTTCCTCGTACCAGGTCTCGTAGATAGCGCCGCTGGTGTCGCGCATCCGCAAAAAATCCCGATAGTACAGTTCGGTAAACTGCGGGTGCTGGAGGTCGTATTCCCGGAGCACTTCGGTGCGCAGACTGTCGTTGAGGCCCATCCGGTTACTCACGTGGGTCAGGATATCCGTATTGATGTCGTAGACCAACTGGTCAAACTCCCGGCGGTAGCGCCGGGGGTTCTGCAGGATGGCCAGGGCGGTTTCCGTATCGAGGTTCACCTGAAAATCGGCCGGCCGGTACTGTAGCTGGTATTCGGCCGGGCCGGCGAGGAAGCTGCCGGGTTCTCCGTAGTAGGATTTCCAGGCCAGGGTGCCGAGGATGCCCGTGATCAGGAGGACGATGATCAGCTGGGTCCGGTTGACGCCACGCGGTGCTGCGGATGGTTCTGCCATGAAAGATTTTTTGTTCAGTTGGATTGGTGGTCAATAAGCTGGTCGCTGGACGGGGACTAAACTACGCCTTATTCCCCTACGATGGGCGCCTGCTCCAGTAGGTCCATCAGTTTTACGGCCTGCACGGCTTCGCCCACGTCGTGTACCCGCAGGATGGCCGCCCCCGCCTGGAGGGCGTACAGATGCAGGGCCGTGGTGGCCGCCAGACTGGCGTCTGCGGTGATGCCCAGCGGCCGCCAGATGGAAGACTTGCGGCTGATGCCCACAAATACCGGAACCCCCAGCTTAGTGAAAACGCTCAGATTTTTCAGGAGTTCATAGTTCTGGGCAACCGTTTTGCCGAAACCCCAGCCCGGATCCACCAGGATGTCGTTTACGCCGGCCTGCCGCAGTTCAATCATTTTCTCGGCGAGGAAATCCCAGACCACCGTGACCACCTCGTCTCCGTACAGATCGGTTTTCTGTTGCATATCGGCGGGTTTGCCGGGCATATGCATGAGCACGTAGGGGACCCGCAGGGAGGGGAGGATGCGGAACATTTCGGGGTCTAGGTTCCCGGCGGAAATGTCGTTGATCAGGTGGGCGCCGGCGGCTACGGCCGCCTTTGCGGTGGCGCCGTAGACGGTGTCTACGCTCAGGTAGGCGTCCGGGAAGGTGGTGCTCAGGGCTTCGATCACCGGCAAGACGCGGTCCATCTCTTCGGTAGCGGGGATCAGTTCCGCCCCCGGACGGCTACTCATGCCACCGACGTCCAGGAAGGTCGCACCGGCTTCGAGCATCCTGCCACTGCGGTCCACCGCCTGCTGTACCGAATCGATCCGGGAGCCGGCGTAAAAGCTGTCCGGCGTCACGTTAAGAATGCCCATTACGAGGGGGCGTTCGGCGACCAGAAGGCGCCCGTTGCAGTTCAGCGTAAAGGCTTGGAAGGGAGATTTGGACACTGGCTTGGAGTTGAATCGGCAAAATATTCGTTTTTTGCGTATCCCGATGGCTTACACCGAACAAAACATCCGGAGGCTGGCGCTGGGATTCCTGCGGCAGCACTACAAATTCCGTCCGCGCTCCGCGACGAGCGGTACCCGGGTGGTGGATAAGCCTCATTTCTACAAGGGGGTGATCATCGACGCGCGCCTGGCCTTCCAGAAGCCGAATCTGGACTGGTTCATTGCCACCATCGAGGCCACGGGCCTGGAGGAGCGACACGAGATTGAGTACCGGGTCAACGTCGCAAGAATCTGCGTGCATGCCGGGATCATCACGCTGACGGGCATGGCCATTTTTTTGGCGTTAACGCTGGTGCAGGGGGAGTCGGTATGGCAGTGGTTCGGGCGTCCGGATGTTTACTACTTCCTGGCCTACGTATTCGTCCTCAGCTTTGTGGGCACGGCCCTGCTGCTCAGTACGCTGAAGTACTACCGGTACATTTATGCGGTAGCTCAGTTCATGCGGTTTTACGCCGACGCCCAGTGGATTGCCTACGATGCGGCCATCTTCGAGGGGGACGACCACGCGCGCCGCAAGGCGCGCAAATTCCGGGAGTTACAGCGGCAGTGTGTCCGCTTTGGCTTCGGGCTCATTGAAATCCGGGAGGGGCACGCCCCCGTTTCCCGCTTGGAGCCCAGTCAGATCGATCAGTTTGGGGGTAGTCGGGGAGCCCTGCCGGCCTGGGTGGCGGCCATTGAGGCACCGCCCATCGTCCGGGATTTGACGAAGCGGTTGCCCGGAGGCAAGAAGACGCCCGCCCCCGTGGAGGAGGCTCCTCCGGAGGAAGAAATGCAGGATCCTCTGGCCATCGGAACTTACCTGCCGGTGGAACAACGTCAGGAAGAGTTTCTGGAGAATATGGTACCCGCCAAACGGGGCCGCAAGCGCCGGATCTATACGCCCGCTAAACTGCTGGCCGATTTGCGCTGGCGCTGGCGACGCTTTGTCCGTCTTCTGTACCCCCGAGATGCGAAAAGACTGCCGGGCTATTATGAATTGCCGTACTGGGTGATGACCCTGGCCGTGGTCAGTTTCCTGTCTACCGCCTTCCTGCTTTACGAGCACTCCCGCTGGGAACCCTTGGCCACTCCGGGAGAGAAAACCGCCGCCCCCTCGCTGGCTCCCCTCGAGCCAGCGGCGGACCCCAGTCGCAGCGACGCCGAACCCGGAGTATTGCCGGGGGAATACGACCACACCCTTACGGCGGCGGAGGCCCGGGAGGACCTGGATGACGGCCCCCTTAGGTCCGCCGATCCCATCGTGGAAGTAATTGAAGAAGAGGAAACGGATATTTTCCGCTACCGTATCCGGTCCGATGGAGAAATCTTTATCGACTACGAGTGTGTCTCCCTCTTTCCGGGAGATTCTCTGGATTACTTTCTGGTGGAGTATGGCCGTTTCCCGTCCTTCATTGCATCCCGCGACCGCGCCCAAAACCTGCACGACCGCTACGGAATCGGCACCATGGTCTGGAGGACCGACTGTTTTGAACCTACGGCCCCGGGATACTCAATCCTGCTGGGGGAACCGCTGGCCGTGGAGGGGGACGCTAACTTTATGGTGCGCCAGTACCGCAGTAGTTTTGGTTTGGAGGCTGAAGTTATCCCAGTGGCCGGCGGGCGATAAGTGGGTGCTGTCCATTAAGAACGTGGCGGTTTAACCCACTTGGCTAGCCACCTTTTCTTCCCACTCCCGCACCCAGTATTCGATGATCGGTCGCCGGCTCTGATCAAGCATTTTTGGCAGGCCCTTTTTCAATCCCGGGAGTTCGGCGGACAGGGCGGTGTAATCTTCCCGGAGATCGGCGATGGCGGCCTTAGTGAGGTGGATACTGGCCGCTTCGGTCAGTGGAATTGGGGTGAATTTTTCCCAGGCGGATTCGGCAGCCTTCAGATCCCGCCGGTAGCGAGCCTTAAAGAGGGCTAATTCGGCGTAGAAAGTGCCCTGCACTCCGGGGGGGTAGGCGTCGAGCCGGTCCATCACCGAATCCAGCAGTTCCCCCGCACGGTCTACGTCGTTCTCGGACAGCGCCACCAGGTAGCGGTAGTAATCCATCGTCACCCGCTGTTGCTCGGGGATGTCGGGGTCTTCCGCTACGGCGACCATGTCTTCCAGGGGTAGTTCCCGGTAGGGCTTGCCGGTGCGAATGTGGGCGATGGTTTGGAGACCGGCAATGTCGGCCCGGGCCACTTTTCCCCCGCGCCAGAACGTGAGGATACGCATCCCGTCACTGGCGAAACCGCCCGCCCGGAAGGGGAGGATGGTGGCCAGGAAAATGACGGCGGAGAGGAGCGAAAGTCCACCGGCCATGAAGGCCAGGAAGCTGCCCGCAGGGAGTAGGCTGCTCAGTACGTAAAGCAGGAGGGCCAGGAGGAGCGAACTCAGGGGACCTCCGGCCGCAAACCAGGTGAAGCGCTGAGAGAGTTGCTCTCCGCCGTTGGGGAGCATGACGGCGACTCCGCCGGCCAGGTTGAGGGAGGTGTTCCAGGCAAATCGGACGTTACCGTTTTCGTCGGGGCGCCAGGAAAAGGGACCGACGGTCAGTCCGAAAAATTCAAAGTTTTGCCACCGCCCGAAGAGCACGTGCCCCAGTTCGTGTACGCCCACGACGAATAAAAAACTCAGGGGGAGCAGTAGAATGAAGAAAAGTCCGAACTGTTTGGGGAAAAGATCGGAAGCATCGCCGAGGAATAGTTTGGCCATGGCGTAGCCGAAGAAGGCGCCCACGAGCAGCAATCCAAAGAAGGACAGTATTTTTTTCATTAGGAGGCTAGCTTGCTGATCGGTTAAATTAATCAGGATGATGATTCTAAGGTATCGGGAAAATGCCTTTGGCAAGGTATTGTTCGATTAAGTTAGGGAGGTCGTTGACTAACGGGCCTTTGGTGCGGACAATCAAGGCTTTTTGTCGAAAATTTTGGAGATGGGTCGTCAGTAGAAGTAATTTGCTTCTGCATCAAGATTGCCCCACCTTGACCGAATCATCCCTTCCGCCAGAAGATTCCTGTAAGAACTGCGCCCGCCCCCTGAAGGACGGAGACAAATATTGCCCCGGATGCGGCCAGAAAAAGTATACGGGTCCGCCGACCCTGTGGGGCTTATTCAGCGAGTTATTTGAGACGGTTTTTAACCTGGACAACCGGCTCTTCCGAACCTTACGGGATTTGCCCATTCCCGGTCAGTTAACCATTAAATACCTGGCGGGGGTGCAGCGCCCCTTTTTTCAGCCACTACGTTTGTTTTTCGTATCCACGGTGCTGATGCTTGGTGCCTACTCCATCTTTGCGGTTGATCGGGTTGGCGAAAGTTTTGACGCGAGTGTGGAGTCCCGTCGGTCGAATGCCTATCACCGTCTTTTTGAGTTTGAGTTACGGGCCGAACTGGACACCCTGGCGGAGGAATTCCCCGATCCGGACGCCCGGGCATTGTTGGATACCATTCGGACGCGGCATCTGTCTGCCTCCAGGGATTCGATGAGTCTGGCCTATCTGGACCTCCATGATCTGCAGCGGATTCAGGACCGCACCATCTACATTGACGTGGCGGATTACAATACCATGTCACCGGAGCAAATTCCGGAAAAATACGGGGTAAAGGGTTGGCTCAATAGGTACCAGATCAGCCAGAATGCCGCCATCAACCGGGCGGGTGGTCGGGGAGTGGCCAACCTGATGGGACAAATGATCTGGGGAATCCTGATCCTCATTCCACTTACGGCCCTGATGCTTAAACTCTTTTACGTTCGACGTAAGCGCACCTACGTGGAGCACATGGTTTTCTCCTTGCACGTGCACAGCTTCCTGTTTCTGTTTCAGGCCCTCGCCGCGCTGGTATTTTACTGGTTTGATTCTCCGGCCGTATTGTGGGCGTCCATTCCGGTAACCATCGTTTATTTCATTGTCGCTCAGAAGAGGGTCTACCGCCAGGGTTGGGGGAAAACGCTCATCAAGGCATTCCTGATGTTTTTCGGGTACAACTTCATTCTGACCATTTCCACTGCGGTTGCCATGGTATTCTCACTCATTTTGTACTAGGCAAATTTTCGGGGACAGATATGGCCTCCGGGAGGCGGAGCCGAAGGGTGCTACGTGACGATGGTGTCTGGCAAATGAAGTACATTAGCCACCAGCACAACCCTGTTTAGATGGCGCAAGAACCCATTACCTGCCTGAATTGTGAAACGGTGTTTTCGGGAAAATTCTGCCCGAACTGCGCGCAACGCGCGAGTACGGATCGGCTCAACTTTCGCCGCGTTTTTTCCGCTGAGTACCTATCGGACTACCTCAACCTGGACCGGGGGATATTGCACACCATGTGGGATCTGGCTCACCGTCCGGGGCACATGATTAATGACTACCTGGCGGGCAAACGGCGGCGGTACTTCAACTTTGTCGGGTTCCTACTGATCATGCTGGCCGTCGAAGCGGTACTGTATTCCGTGGCGACGAATACGCCTTCCCAGATGCTGTATGAGACCTTCGCCTCCCAACTGGAGCAACAGTTTCCCACGGCCAGGGACTGGCTCAGTTTGGAAGACATTGAGAAGATGTTGGCCAGTCAGAAATTTATTTTTTTGGTGATCGTTCCCCTGGCAGCCTACATCAATCGGCTGGTTTTCCGGCGGATGAAGTACAACCTCATGGAACATTCCGTGGCCATCACCTTTATGCTGGCGATGAATACTATGTTCGGGTTTGCCTTGCTTCTATTTGGCATGATTCCCGTACCGTTTGAGACGTATTCGTCGGTCTATGGTGTCTTCACGGTTTTCGTAATGATCATGGGGTTTGTCCTCTTCTGGCAGTTTAGTGCACCGGGTAATTATACCGTTGGGGGACGGATTTGGAGAGTCTTGCTGGCCTACCTCTCCGTTACCTTCGTCCTTGGGTTGAGCCTTCAATTGGTTATCGGTATCTATTCAGGGTACCGCCACGCGAAGGCGGGGGATGCCGATGAGATTAAGAAGGAGCTATTTGAATAATGGCTTAAGGTCCGAGAATTCTACTTTGATACTAACTTAAA
Source organism: Lewinella sp. W8 (assembly GCF_004375085.3). Lineage (GTDB taxonomy): Bacteria > Bacteroidota > Bacteroidia > Chitinophagales > Saprospiraceae > Neolewinella. The sequence goes on along the minus strand of NZ_SNAQ03000008.1, from coordinate 48,865 downwards.
CCTCAGCGGGAGCCTTACTTCCATCGGCTCTCCAGTTGTATTCTCCCACTGATGGCCTTCAAGTCGGAGTTCGGAGAAATAGGCCATAATGGCCAGGCCCGCATAATCGGTCCCGCCGGTGAGGTTATGGGCCAACATGGTGGGGCCCATGGCACCCTCTTCGTCGATTTGGAGGCTGATGATGATCGAACCTTCCATACACTCCTCCGTACCCCGGATGATTTCTTCGTGAAGTTGCTTCAGGAGATAGGATTCAATATCCTTGAACATCAACTCCTGGGCTTCGACGGTTTGACCGGTAAACAAGGGTTTGTTGGCGGACATGCCCTGAAGTAGTTCAGGAGCGTATGAGACGTCGAAACAGCTGTTGTTCAGATCGGGTGTATTCCCAAAGGCGGGTTCGAAGTAGAATTCTTCGGAGGATATATTGAGGGATTCCTCGAATGCCTTAAAGTCGATGTCCGGCGGGAGAAAATCGGCCGAGGCAGCTGGGAAGGGTTCACGGAATTTGACGGAAGTCTGAGGCTGTGGACTGGGTGGTCCGGAAAGAACCAACGCCGTCAGAACAGTGAGTAGGAGCCCAAGCAGAGCGTAGCGGGAAGTGAGGCCAAGTAGGTGCATGATAAATGAATGATATTCAGGGGCATAATGGTGCAAGAAGGAGCGGCTTTAACATTAAAAAGTCAACGGTGAAGGTGGGTGACCCTTTCGGGGTGATCAGGTAAACAAAAATGCCCGGTACCGTGGTCGGTACCGGGCGGGTGTTTCTACATTACGGTGAGAACACCGGTAGGATTCAATTACTCAATGCTGGGTTCCAGCGGAACGGGTTCTGCTTCCACCAGTCCGCTGCGGCATTCAACGACGGCAAATCCGTCCACTACCGCGTTAATGTCGAGGCTGATTTCGGCCTCTCCCACTACGCGGCGGGGATTGCGTCGGGTGTTGGTGCAGGAAGTAATATCGGCCGAAGAATCTGCCCGGTTGAAGATTCCCTGACCGGCGCTGGTGTAGGCGTCTGCGTAGGCGCGCATGATGGCAAAGGTGCCGAAAATACGGGACTGCCGTGCTTCGAAGTGGGCTACGTCCACGAAGGGCTCCAGGCCACCGATGCCCTCAAAGTCGTAGATCCAGTCGTTCGGTGGATCGGTGAAGCTGAGTTGGGTGACCACCTCAGCTCCGAGGCTGTAGGTGATGGTACTGGAGGAACTGGCCGACTTCTGGTTGACGTCCACGGCCAGCAGGCTACGGAAGGCCTCGTGTTTGTCCTCGAAGGCTTCCGGACTGTCGGGGCCAAGCTCCTGGTCGACAATGTAGGCAATCTGGGCGCCGGTGAGGGTGAACTTGTAGCTGCCGTCGGGATTAACCTGTACGGCCTCCTTCAGGCTCAGCATGGGCGCCGGGGCGGATTCCTGGTTTGGTGCGATGCTGTCTTTTTCACATCCGGCAAGGATGAGTGCGAAAACAAGCATGGTGAAAAATAAGGGTAGTTTTAATGCACTTCTCATGGTGAAGGTTTTTGGTACGGGTGCTAAACTCCCTTTTTATCAGTTGGTTGCGAATAGTTAGATATTAAATTTAATTATTTGAACGAATAATTAAATTCCTGTTTTCAGACTCCTGTCAAGAGTTTATGTATTTGATATTCCTTTATTTCATACCGTTCGTTACAAAAAAGCCCTCCCTTGCCGAAGCAAAGGAGGGGCAATTTGGATTTATCTGACTACGGGAAGTGCTCCGGTAGGAGATCGGTGTTTGTGACTAAGAACTTAGTACTGATCAATAAGGTATTTGATCAGGTCCGTGGTGGTCACAATCCCGACCAACTCCCCGTTTTCCGTAACGGGGAGAGCGTGGAATTCATTCTTGGAGAGGATGACCGCCACGTCCAGGATCGTATCGTTTTTGTCTACGGTGACCACGTCGGTGGTCATGACCTGATCGATGGTCAGGTTATCGTACATGGCCATCGTCAGTCCGTCGCCGTCAACGGTATTTACGAAGCTGATTTTCTGCAGATCGGTCTTGCTGAGCATGCCGATGATTCGCTTGCCGGACACTACGGGTACGTGGCGGATGTGTTCTCCCCGAATCATTTCATCGACCTGACGCAGACTCTGGGTCACGTTGACGGACATCAGATCGGTGGACATAATTTTGGAAACGGGCGTGCGCTTTTTCATGGTGGTTCTTTTTATTTAACGAGGCGTCAGAACACTCCCATTTTCCGGTGCCCTAACTGCATGCCAAAGTTACCCGGGCTCGCAAGCGGCAAGGATGATGTATGTCATTGGGGGAGGTGATTTGGGTGGAAGACTTTGCACCTGCGCTCCGTCGCAAAAAGGAACAGTAGGTATCCACTAACTCCCCTAACGTCTATATTTCCATATCCACGGCATCAATCCATGAACCACTTCCGCCTAACTTTCCTTAGCCTCCTCCTCAGCCTCTCCCTTTCCGCCCAGTCCCTCCGCATCCTCAACTTTCAGGGAGACACGGGGTACCGGCATGAATCACAGCAGGCTGCGAAGGAAATGATGAGCGGACTGGGGCGCTTACACGGATGGGAGATCTTACACCTCCGGGAATCCGCCCGGATTACCGATGAGTTTCTGGCGGATATTGACGTCGTGATCTTCAACAATAACTGTGGAAGTGAAGGGCCAATTTTTGATGCCGCCTCCGCGATGGCCCTTCAGCGTTACGTCAGGGGCGGCGGTGGATGGGTGGGTATTCATTGCGCGGGGGCTATTCGACGGGAGGCACCGGATTTTCTCCGTTGGTATCGTGGATTAGTCGGAGCGACCTTTGGCGGCCACCCGGAGCTCCAGGAGGCCACCGTTGGCGTAGAGCACCATGGGCATCCGGCAACGGCCGCATTGCCCGACAGTATGGATTTTACGGACGAATGGTACTTTTTTGAGCAAAGTCCCCGGGACCGGGTGAATGTATTGATGAGTCTGGACGAGCGGACTTTTTCCGCTCCGGAAAAGTTTCGCATGGGGAAAGATCATCCCGTTACCTGGTATCATCACTACGACGGGGGGCGGGCATTTTTCACGGCACTGGGGCATCGTCCCGAAGTATATCGACGGGCTGATTTTCAGCACATGATTACGGGAGGTATTCGTTGGGCGGCGGGCTACGCCGCCGGGCATCGTCTTCCGGTCAACAACGGACTGATGGTCGATCTCGATGCCCGCCAGGGGGGTCAAACTAATCAGCGGGGCAGGGTAGTGGCTTGGAAGAATCAGGTGGCAGGGTCTCCCGTTCAGTCGTTTCTCCCCAATGATTACGGCGTAAGGCTTAGCAACCCGGGCTCGGGGCGACCTAGGTTGGTGAAAACCAGTACGGGAAGTGCCGTTTCCTTCGCGGAAGATGAACTCATTAATGAGCAGGAAGACGCGCTGGATCACCTGATGCGGGGAAGTGGATACACCTGGCTGGTGGTCCTTAAACCCTATCCCACCGCTGACCCGGAAGGAATGACGGCCTTAGGCCAATCCCGACTTCGGGACGTAAACTCCTTCCTCGGAAATTTACGGAACGGCGGAAATTATGCAGGGATATGGGGTTGTCTGGAAGATGACCTGACGGTGTGGTGTGGTTCCCGAAACGGGATCACCTTCGGGCGGTTTGACGACAATAATCCAAAAGTGACCGGCCCCCAATTGGAAGCCGGAAAATTCTACGTTCTGGCTGGTCGCATGGGGAGCGGACCGGGAACGGTAGCCATTGATTTATTCGTGAATGCGGCGAATCCGGTTGCCAGTGGGCGAGTGCCCGTCAACCCGCGGGCGAATCCCTCCCGACTAGCCATCGGTACCGAGCGCGATGCGACCAACCATCCGGGGGCAGAATCCTTCGACGGCGAAATTGCCCGCATACTGATATATGAAAGGCCACTGTCTGACGTGGAGCTCGGGCGTATCATGGATATGCTTCGTGTACAATACGAAATCAAGGACTAATTTTCCTGCGCTCCAGAAAGGGCGATAATTTATTCATCCCTCAGTGCCTTGATAAGTTCTTCTTTATCCATCAAAGACCTTCCGGAAATGTCGAGGTCCTGGGCTAATTCGTAAAGCTCCTCTTTGGTCCGCTCTTCGTATGGTGCGGCTTTGCCCCCTTGCTTACTGGCGTCGGGGCTATTGGCAATGCGGGCCGCTTTCTCTTTACTCATTCCCTGATCACGCAGGGCTTCGTATTGGTCGTCATTTTTGATGCTGGGGCCATGGTCTTTTGACATGCTGAAGTTTTTGACCTGGAACCCGGAAGCAGGGCGGGATGTTTGTCCGTATTGTCCCGTAGAAAGTGGTGGTGCCCGTTCGCCTGTTTTTGCGATTAACTGAACACAATTGCAAAATTCGCGGTTACACCAGTGAATTTTAACGCATTAGTAAACCAAAAACTATTATGGCACAGAATACCAATTCCTGGCCCGAACTGGCCATCGGCCTGTACGATAAGCTTACCGGCCGGGGCGCCGAGATTACCTACGATTTTGATAACTTCCAGGTGTGGGTCCCCGCCAGCACCGACGAGGATGCAAAATCCGCGAAATGGAAAATGAACGGCACCCTACGGGTCCGTACTTCCGACGACGAAAATGGCACCGAGAATGCCTAATCGATCGGCTCCAGAAATTAATGGTGACCTCCTCCTGGATACCCCGGGTGGAGGTCGTATTCATTTAGTGGGTGATGGCCGCTTAGTCACGGTTAATTGCTCCGATGAGCGGGCGCTGAAGGATGCTTTGGGTGCCCTTCGATCAGTAATTCCCGACCGATGGAGCATTTTTAAACTGCTTTGGGCCAGAAATCCGCTTCGCACGGCGATTGTAATGAACAAGAGATCTGAGCAGCTCCTCGCCTGGAATCCCGGAGAACACCCTAAGATTAGCTCGGTCTGGCCTTTCCTCCGAGCGTTTTTTTAGTGATTACGACCTTGAGATTAACGAATACTCTGCAGCGCCCGGTGGCGCTGTTTTTTTTTCTCTTTCGAAAGACGGCCAAGCACTCTTTCACCCTAAAGCTTCTGTCCCTGGCTACCACGAAGTAAACCTGGAGTTGCATACGGTGAACCCGATTACAGAAGAACACTACGTCTCTCACTGGATAGATGGATACTGGGTGGAATAATTTACCGAGTCAGTCCTCCACAGATCGAGGACTTCCAGCCCGAGGGGTTAACAGGGATATAAATCCTTTTCAGCTCCTCCGGTCGAGGACTTTCAGTCTGAGCCGAAGCGGGGATGAAAGCCCCCACCCAATATGCTCTCGAAGTGGAGCTTCTCGCCCGGGTGAGACAGCGGTCGAGGACTTCCAGTCCGAGTGCATATAAACCGAGTTCAAGCAAACAGGAGTCATCACGAATTTTGAGCCACAACAGCGTGAGTTAAACAGAGATGGTCATGCAAATTCTAGGGAGCCAAACCAGGGTGGTCCGAATTGCTCTAGTCTTATTCTAAATGATTGGTGACGATTAATCTCATTCGGGCAATAGCGAGCGATAAACCTTTGTTGGGAATAAGGCCTGACACCGTCAGCTGCGGGTGGTGATTCATTTATGGGGGTTATCGAAATTTAATTGTTTGTGTGGGTTACGAAAATTTTATTTTATTTGTTTGTTTTTTTGTGGAATTATGTAATAATGTTTGTCAATATATCTCATCGCCCCATCACTCGCAGTCCCTGCCATGTAGTCTATAGGTTAGCGGGGAGTATACCAAAGGATAAGCTGGTCGCATTACGTGAAAAGCGACATCGGGAGATACAGAAACTAGAGCGAAACTTGCTTGGCTATGATGTAAATCATGGTATGTTGAAAAGAAATAAAATCCTGAGAAATATTTATCAGGAATTAGGACGTCAATTGGACCAATTATTAAATTCTACGCACAAGGGTCCCCTGTATTTACAGCAGCCAACAATTCGAAGGGTAGTACTAGATTCCTGGAACTTTTTGGCTAGAGAAGGTTCAGTGGAGTTACTGGTCTGCTGTGTAATGGGTAACCATGTACATGTCTTATTGGATGTTCCCGCCAGTAAGGATCAAGTAGACCTGGGAAAAGTAATGCAACGGCACAAAAGTTATACGGCGCAGGTGGCTAATCAATTTTTAGGGCGTACCGGAAAGCCCTTCTGGGCCGCGAATTATTTTGATCGAGAAGTTCGTCCGCAAAAGCTGAATAGGGTGATATGGTATATCCTGAATAATCCCTGGAAAGCTGGATTAGTCAACAGTTGGAGAGAATGGCCGGGTATTTTCGTCCACGCAGACTATCGAGAACTGTTTTCTACCGACCAATGATTTTGGCCAGCACCACCGGTCGAGGACTTCCAGTCCGAGTCCGAAGTGGGGATGAAAGCCCCCACCCAATATGTTCTCGAAGCGGAGCTTTTCGAACGGACGGGTAATCGGTCGAGGACTTCCAGTCCGAGCCTAAGTGGGGATGAAAAACCCACCCGATATGTTCTCGGAGCGGAGCTTTTCGAACGGACGGGTAATCGGTCGAGGACTTCCAGTCCGAGCCGAAGCGGGGATAAAAACCGCACCCGATATGCTCTCGGCGCGGAGCTCCTCGACCGGGAGGCACCGGTCGAGGACTTCCAGTCCGAGCCGAAGCGGGGATAAAAACCGCACCCGATATGCTCTCGGAGCGGAGCTCCTCGACCGGGAGGCACCGGTCGAGGACTTCCAGTCCGAGCACATAACGACCGTAAAAACAACAGCGCCACCGAATTCTCCGGTGGCGCTGCCTCAAAAAAGTCTTATACGGGGGAATTTACCCCAGCTGCTTCGTGTAGTCATAGCCTTCCTTGGTACTGATCTTTTGCGCCAGCACACCGAGCAGGACGCCGTAGATCACCTTGGAAATGATGTCGGCGGCCGTGTAGGTCATCTGACGACCCACCACGCCGCTTTCGTTGAAGAGCAGGCCGTCTTCTCCCAGTCCACCGAGGTAGGGCATCAGGTAGGCGCCGGGGTAGAGAAACCAACTGATCAGAAAGATGATCCAGATGGTGGACAGTACCTTTTTACCGCTCTCCTCCAGCCCTTCTTTCCCTTCCTTGATGATTTTGTTCATCAGGTAGAGGACGTGAAAGAAGAAGACCGTAGAGATGGCGCCCCACACGAAGAAGGCCGTGAGGTTGGAGACTTCGTAATACTGGCCGATGTAGCCGGTTACGATCATACCTACGCCGGAGAACCAGAACTGGTTACGGACGCTGCTGAAACTGCTTTTGGTCAGGGTAATTACGAAGAGCATCTGAAAGAGCAGCATGGGGACGTCGATGAGCCAGTTCAGGTAGCGGTAACCGTTATTGAACAGGTCGCCACCGGCATTCAACAGATAGACACCGGCGTCGGCGTCGTAGACGAAGGAGCTTTTCCAGTTTTCGCTCTGGGAATAGAGCAGCAGACCGGCCGATACCATCACGACGACCGAAAGGATGTTGGACATCCGAAAACGGGGCGCTACGTACCGGAGGGTAAGGATGAAGTAGATCAGCGCGGCAAACATTACTGCATAGCCGAGGGTGAGCAGGTGGGCCACCATCTGATAGGCCATTTCGGAATAGCCGTCGGTGGCGCCAATGTAGTTTTCAAAGTTGGCGTTGCCTAGTTGTGGGGTCATAATGAATTCTTGGTTTACTAATGCATTTCTAAATGCATAATTCTACCGGGGACATCCGGTTCATGAAATTGTAATGTTATTGAGCGATCACCGCAGGTGCCAGGGTAATTTCTGAGGAGCAATACCCACTGGCTTGGCTACTTCGGACTACGCTGGCACCCGCACCTCGTTGCCCCACTTAATTCAGTAATCCCGATGAGCCTGACGGAGCAGGAGACCGTTGCCGGAAAACAATCCTCCCGGATAATTTTTACACCCCGGAAATCCAGGGGAATAACATTCTTCCTACCTTCGTGCTCTCTAAGCGCAATAACCAAATGGACGTAAAGAATAATATCCTCGAAACCATCGGAAACACCCCGCTGGTGGAACTGCACAAAGTGACCAGCGAGCTGCCTTGCCGGGTGTTGATGAAGGTCGAAACCTTCAACCCGGGGCATTCCATCAAGGACCGCATGGCCCTCAAAATGGTGGAAGATGCCGAGGCCGATGGGCGCCTCAAACCCGGAGGGACGATCATCGAGTGTACGTCCGGCAACACCGGCATGGGCCTCGCCCTGGCCGGTTGTGTGAAGGGATACCGCTGCATTTTTACCACCAGCGATAAGCAGAGTAAGGAGAAATTCGACATCCTCCGGGCCGTCGGGGCGGAGGTTATCGTCTGTCCCACCAACGTAGAACCTGATGACCCGCGGAGCTACTACTCCGTGGCCGAGCGCCTGAGCAAGGAAATTCCCAACAGCTACTGGTTCAACCAGTACGACAACCTGTCCAACCGACTGGCCCACTACGAAAGCACCGGTCCGGAAATCTGGAAGCAAACTGACGGCATGCTGACGCACATGATCGTGGGCGTGGGTACCGGGGGCACCATCTCCGGCACGGGCCGGTACCTGAAGGAGCAAAACCCCGACATCAAGGTCTGGGGTGTGGACACCTACGGCTCCGTCTTCAAGAAGTACCACGAAACCGGGGAGTTTGACGAAAAGGAAATTTACCCCTACATCACCGAAGGCATCGGGGAGGATATCCTGCCGAAGAACGTCGATTTTGACATCATCGACCACTTCGAAAAGGTGACCGATAAGGACGGTGCCGTCATGGCGCGCCGTCTGGCGCGTGAAGAAGGCCTCCTGCTCGGGTATTCCGCCGGGTCCGCCGTGGCCGGACTCCTCCAAATGAAGGACCAACTCACCGAAGATGACCTGGTGGTCGTCGTCATCCACGATCACGGCAGCCGCTACATCGGTAAACTCTACAACGACGACTGGATGCGGGATCGCGGCTTCCTGGAAGCCGAACTGCGCGTCCGGGACCTCATCAAAATGAAGGACAATACCCCCTTCAGTGGTGTCGAACATACCGCCACCGTTCGCCAGACCCTGAAGATGATGAAGGACCACGACTTCAGCCAGCTGCCGGTCATGGACGGCGAGGAGGTCGTGGGGGCCATCACCGAAACCGACGTCCTGAACCACCTGCTGGCCAACCCCATGGAGCACGCCGAACAAGCCGTGTCCGCCATTATGCGAGATCCCTTTCCCACCATCGACGGAGACTTGACCCTCTCCGAATTGAGTCGCCACATCAACAAGGAAAACCCCGCCGTCATTGCCATCGACCGCAGCGGTCGCCGCTACCTGCTGGCACAATATGACCTGCTGCAGGCGATCTAAGACGAGTAAAAGATGGGCGTTTAATCATCCATTGCCGGGGAGGTGTGCCTCCTGCGGCCCTGGAACCTTGTTGGCCAGGGCTTCTTCTCTCCGCTTTCCCCAACGGCTCCCTAAGCAACCAGCAACTAGCAAGCAGCAAAGAAACCCTCCTTGTCATTTGGAGTTTTCCTGAATATGTGTGTGCTTCGTGGAAAATTGACTCCCATGCGCACCATCTTCTTTCTCTGGTTGCTGTTATCGGCCGCGGCTTTGTCGGCACAGGCTGACGATGATCCCTGCCGCTTACAAATTGGCACCAACCTGGCCGGTCCGGCCGACTGGGGAAGTGAATGGCCCTTCGCGAACATCATGAAGTTCAGTCGGGAGTGGATCAGTCACAACGCCGAATGGATACCCGGAGGAGAAAATGCGTGGGATACCGACGTGATGGACCAGATCCCCCTCGGCGACCACGGTTACCCCCTGGCTTTACCCGTTAGCGGAATTGCCGGGACGGAGGGACCACAAATCGTGCGCACCGTATGGGCGAACACCGAGGCCCTACCCGCCGGGGAGTACGTTCTGCTCTACGATGGGAAAGGGGACCTTGACCTGTGGGGAGACGCCACGGTAACCGCACGCAGCGAAGGAAGGCTGGTTGTGGAGGTCCAACCCGATAGTGACATTATGGGACTAGAGCTCTACGCCTCCGAAGCCGGCGACCCCGTACGGAATATTCGCTTTCTGTTGCCCGGAACGGAGGCTACCCACGTTTCGAACCCCTGGTCGGGGGAATGGCTGGAAAAATTGACGCCCTTTAATAGCCTGCGCTTTATGGATTGGGGCTACACCAATGGCTCGGAATTGGCGCAGTGGGCGGATCGCCCGCAGGTGGATGACTACACCTACACCCAGGCCGGGGTACCCTACGAGTGGTGGATTGAGCTTTGTAACCTCCGCGCGTCAGACGCCTGGGTGTGCATTCCCCACCTGGCCGACGAGCAGTACATCCGTGAAATGGCCCGGCTTTTCCGCGACGAGCTGGATCCTTCCCTGACCATCCACGTAGAATACTCCAACGAAATCTGGAACTGGATTTTTGCCCAGACACATTACTGCAACGAGCAGGGAGATCAATCCGTTCCCTGGCCCGAGCGGATTGTGCCCTTCGTGCAAAATGCACTGGACATCTGGACCGAAGAGTTTGCCGGTCAGGAAGACCGTCTGGTGCGGGTGGTTGGTGTTCAGGGGGCGTGGCTGGACGTCAGCGAGCGCATTGTCTCCAACATGCGTCCGGGAAGTTTCGATGCCTTCGCCCCGGCCGCCTATTTCGGGTTTCCCGAAGGTGGGATCGAAGAACTCGAAAACCTGGGGGCGGGGGCCAGTGGTGAGGACGTCATCCGGCTGGCCCGGCAGGCCATCCGGGGAAGGTCTTTCGATTTTCTCCGGCAACAGCATGCTTCCCTTACCGAAGGAATGGGCATTCCGATGCTGTACTACGAGGGCGGGCAACACCTGACCCCGGAACCCTTCGGTAGTGAACAACCCTACGGCCCGGCCCTGGTGGAGGCACAATCCCTGCCCGGAATGTATGACCTGTACCGGGAGTGGTACGATAGCCTCCGCACGCTGATCCCTCAGGAAGAATCGGGCCTGCTGATGAATTTCTCCTTCATCGGGCCGACCAGCCCGCGGTACGGAAGTTGGGGACTGCTGACGAGCCAGTTCACGGAGGAGAGTGATTACGCGGAAGCCCCCAAATACCGGGCGATTCTGGACAATACGGAAGGCTGCAGCACCACGGTGAGAACCGAAAGTTTTATTGGCACCCAGGAGCTGGCCATAGAAGTTGTCGCGAACCCAAATAACGGCCGGTTTCGCGTTCTTCTCCCTGATGGTCAGTATGAGCTAAAAGTTTACGACACGCTGGGTCAGCAAATGCTACAACGCAGTGACTACCGTCCGGGCGATATTGTGGGGCGTGATTCGTGGCAACCCGGGATATACTTCCTGGTGGCCAGAAGTCAAAGTACGGGAGCTGCCGGGGCCGTGAGTTTCGTAGTCTCCAGATAGGCAGGGAAGCCTCTCTAGTCCACCGTCATTTCCATTTTGAAGCTGGCGCCCTGGACGACCAGTTTGACGAAGGAGTCAATGACGTCAATTTCCTGGTTGAAGTAGTGCCCGGCGAATTCGTGTCCTCCGCCGACGAAACTGCTGATGAGGTAGTTTTCTTCCATAGATGAAAGGTGATCGGCGATGGAGCGGGAACCGAACAGCATCAGCCAGCCCGAAGCGTTGGGTGGGCAGTAGTGGTGGGCGGCCGTGCCGTAGGGCACGACCGGGTCGCTGTCGCCGTGGAAGAGCATGGTGGGCAGGGCATTGTCTGCGGTGATCAGGTTGAGGTCCATGATGGCTCCGGCTCCGGAAATCACCCCGGCGTAGCGGAAATCCTGCGGGAGTTCATGTTGCAGGAGTTGCATTTGTTGGCGGTCCCAAAAGGCCGCGTGCAGCACGGTTTCTCCGCCGGCACTGGAGCCGGCGATGAAAATCTGGGACGGATCAATGCGGTAGGTTTCGGTCTTTCCGAGCAGGAAATTGGTGGCCAGCCAGGTCTGGTTGGCGGCAATCTGGATGGCCTTGATCTTCTCGGGTAGGATACCGTCGCAACTCCAATCCTGGGTGCGGCCCTTCATGTAAAGCGTATAGGAAATGGAGGCCACCGCAACGCCATTCTGGGCCAGGTACTGGCCAAGGTTTGCGCCACCCGAGCGGTTTCCCCCGGAGAATCCTCCTCCGTGTACGAATACGACCAGTGGGGTGGGGACATTGTCGGTATTCTGGGGTAGGTAGAGGTCCAACTCGAGGTCGCCGTCCGGTAGCTTGGCGTAGGTGAGTGTAATCGGTTCCTGAGCAAATAGTACGCAGGCGAAGAAGGCCAGGCACAGGGATAAGGTGAGTTGTTTCATGGTGGGGATTTGGGGAGAAATATAAGGTTTATCGTTGCGGTTGAAGGAAAGAGTTTGTGGCTCGGCCAGGTCATTTTATCTTGGCGCCAGGCGCGGGTGCAGTGCATCATTCAGGAGGCCGGCTTAACGGGTTAATTTGGCACCTGCGCTTGTCGCCCAAAGTAAGCCTTACTGCCCCGGAAAGATGCTTAATTCAATTTGATCATGTACAGTCCCGACCTTTTTAAAGATAAAGTAGTGCTCGTAACCGGCGGACGCAGTGGCATTGGCTACGGCATCGCGGAACATTTTCTGGAGCTTGGTGCCAGGCTTTTTATTTGTTCCCGCAAAGAAGAACCCCTGGCGGAAGCCGCCGCCAAACTGTCGCAACTGGGCCCCGTGGATTACCTGGCCTGTGACATCCGCAGCAGCGAACAGATCGCTGCGGTAGCGGACAAAATTGCCGGCACCTACGGCCGCCTCGATATCCTGGTTAACAATGCCGGAGGGCAGTTTCCCATGCTGGGAGAATACATGAGCGAAAAGGGCTGGAAGGCGGTCATTGACGTCAACCTGAACGGTACTTTTCTCATGACGCAGGCCATGGCGCAGCGGTTTTTTATCCCCCAAAAATCGGGCAATGTGGTCAATATTGTGGTTAACATGCACCGCGGTTTTCCCGGTATGGCCCATACCGGCGCGGCCCGGGCGGCGGTGGAAAATATGACCAAATCACTCGCGCAGGAATGGGCGCACTATAACCTCCGGATCAATTGCGTGGCCCCCGGAGTAATCGTTTCTTCCGGCCTGGACACCTACGATGATTCCATCAAGGCCATGCTGACGAACATCGAGGGCAATAACCTGATGGGCAGGCTGGGGACCATCCGTGACGTCTCCAACGTGGTTTGTTTTTACGCCAGTCCGCTGTCCGCCTACACTAGCGGCACCACCCTTTACGTAGACGGGATGGACCATCTGCACAACGACCGGATGGGGATGATCCGGGCGATGCGGGGGGAGTAGTTTAGTAGCGGGTAGCGGGGAGTGGACCATAGGCAGGGAAGGAGGTTCCCCACTTTGGCAACTGCTGGAGGGCGTAATGGGTATGGGGCCACTGACAGACGGATGTGGCGAAGAGAGGCCCCGCAATGTTGTGTAGTTGTCCTGAGTCCCTATTGTTTCAAGGCTTTTTCCAGGAAGCGTAATTTGTCTTGGTCCGGGAGCACCTTAGTGCGGGTTTTTTCATCGATTACCAGTACCCGTTCTTTTTTGGCGGTAAAGGGTGACCAGCGGGGGAGCCCCTTACCGTTGGGGTTTCCGGTGGTGGCAAAATTGACCCAGTAGGCGGACATATCCGTGGCGATCTTCTGGTCTACTGCTTCCCAGGGCCGGTCGAGGGTATGCAGGTTATCGTAGGCGTAGACGATTTCTCCAGAATGGAAGGCCCCGTAGGCGGTTTCGGGAGTATATGCGGGTAATCCCCGGTTGAAATTGTAGACGTACACTGGCGATTGTCCGTACTGGTCCTGAATTTTTGCCCAGGCGTACACCTGAACGCCGAAGGTCTGATCGCGTCCCAGATCGAAATGAGACTGGGCGGCCTCTTCTTCGGTACGGGCAGGATAGACGCTCAGGGCTTCTGAGGCGAGCTCGCCAAAACGGTCGTTCAGGTTGGCCCGGAATTCCGTGGCTGGCGGTGGGCCACCGATCATTACCCGATCGTCTTTGTTCCAGCCGATCAGGAGTGGTACGTCATGGTGTTGGCCGTTGCGGTAGATTTCGGCGTTCAGAGCGGGAAGGACATGGCCGTCAATGTTTGGACTAATTAGAGCGGCCCGATCCATCAGTAAATCTTCGGCCTTTTTTGCGCGCAGTTCGGTGAGGTTTTCGCAGTTCATTCTGGACTGAAACTGCAAGCCAGCCTTCTCGGCATCCGACAGGGTAACGGGCGGGGTCAGGGCACTCGAGGCAAAGCTGCCACCACTCTGGGCAATTGCCCGGTGAAATAATCCGCTGGCCAGGGGAGAAGCGGTAAGGTAGCTTACCGCGAAGGCACCGGCTGATTGACCGGCGATGGTGACGTTGTCCGGGTCGCCGCCGAAGGCGGCGATGTTGTCCTGTACCCAGTGCAGGGCAGCGATCATGTCCAGGAGAGCGTAGTTGCCGGATACCCCATTGTCGGACTCCTTGCTTAACTCCGGATGGGCGAGAAAACCAAAGATGCCGACCCGGTAGTTGATGCTGACGAACACCACTCCCTTTTCCGCCATGGCCTCTCCGTCGTAGATGGGGCAGGCACTGCCGCCACTGCGAAATCCTCCGCCGTAAATGTACACGAATACGGGTCGTTGTTCTTCCGGCTTTTTGGCGCCGGTCCAAACGTTGAGGTACAGGCAGTCTTCACTGATCGGTTCTTCCGGAATCAGAAACTCCTGCGACCAGAAGAGGAAGGGGACGGGTTTGGCCTGCATGGGGCTCGGTCCCCAGCTGTCGCAGGGCCGGATCCCTTCCCATGCCGTTGGCGGTTGGGGTGCGCGCCAGCGCAGGTGGCCTACGGGGGGAGCGGCAAAGGGAATGCCCCGGAAAACCTGGAGGCCGGATTCCGTTTGGGTCCCCTGGACTTTTCCGTAGTCCGTGGACACAATCGGCGTTTGGGCCGTAAGGAATAGCGGCCACACGAGCAGGCTAAGGAGGAAGGTTTTCATGGTGGAGTTATTGAGCTGAAAAGTCGAGGTAATGGTCAAAGAAGGGGAGCATTTGATTTGGAACTCGTCCATCTTTTGTGAAGATTCCGCTTACGTGGGTGCCAATGTATTCTTCGGCAAAATGGGTGATGCCAACGTTCTCAAGTCGCTGACTGAACATTTCGCATTGTATGGTGAAGCGATCACCGGCATTTCTCCCCCAGTCCAGTTTGATGGCCCGCAACTGCCTCAGGTTGTCTAGGTAGTCATCAATCATGTAGAGGGGCATATTTTTATACCATTTTTGAAGTACATCTTCTTTGACGACAAGTTCTTCATTGTGGTATGCAAAGGGAATGTCGCAATAAAACGGCGGCTTGTCAGGATTGGGAGACCATGATTTAGCAAAGGCAACAATAACCTTTGGGAAGTAAGTCTCAGAGAGTTGTTTGGTTGACGTTACTTTACTCAGTTCGCGGTAAGTGTTGCTGTTCGGCCCGTATTCACGGGCGATTGCCAAAGCTCCCGGGCTTAACGCATAGACCGAACTGAAGATATCCGGGTGCCGCATGGCGATCTTAAGCGCACCGTAGCCTCCCATACTGTGCCCGGTAATGCCACGGCTGTTTCGGTTGGGAATGGTACGATAGTTTTTATCCATGTGTTCAACCAGATCGAATACCGTAAAATCTTCCCAATTACCGAATAAACCAGAATTGCTGTAGAAGCTTCCGTCGTAGGTAGTGCGCTGATCCGATACTACTAAGATAAACGGGCGAATTCGGTGATTGGCAATGGCAAAGTCCAGTACTTCTACCATTTCCGGCCACAATTCATGATTGTTCAAAAAGCCATGGAGATAATAAATAACTGGATAGGAGTCGGTACCTCCTTCATAACCCGGAGGTAAGTAAACCGAAAGAGCGCGAGTGGGGTGTTCGCCATAGTCATTTTCCAGGTGAGCCGAATAGAGAGAGTCGACGATCACCGTCCCCTTGGGGACTTGTGCATTGATAAACGCTACTACTCCACACAGGGTAATCATGATGAGGTAGCGAGCTGATGTTGCGCATAGTTTGTTCATTGCTCAGTCATTTACATTCAGTTTCATGTCTAACAGGGTTGATGATAGTGTTTTACCGTGCTTGTCTAAAGCTAAAGAGCGGGTTACTCCTCCGGCCAAAGCGTTATAGAGAACAAAATTAAGTGCTCCTAATTGCGGTAATGCGTAGCGTAAAACCTCTCCTTCCACGATTTCTGACAGATAGTCTTTGACTTTTTCAGCAGTTAACTCGCGCTCCAGTAGCGAAAAGTTGGTTTTATCGTAGGCAATCACCGAGATGTTGGCAATATTTCCCTTATCACCGGTGCGGGAATGGGCGAGCGATTTTAAGGTAAGATGAGGGCTTGGGATTAAGGGTTGGACCTTACTGATGGTACTGGTGTTCGGTAACGGTGGATGATCCTCTTTTGCGGTAGTAGCGATAAGGTGTCCTTCAGGTGAAGTGGTTTGGTTTTGTCCACGTTCAATTGATACGCTGGGCTTCACCAGATTGGCGTCCAGTAATACCGATTGAATGGCAATCACCTCCTGAACTGTTTTTATTGCTCCTCCACCTCCAGCGGGGCCGTTAGTATAAAGGGCCTCTACTTCCCACCCAACCCGTTTGGCGGACGAACGATCCGCGGTTTTAGCAGCCACCCGTATACGGACTTCGGCAGGTTCACCGCTGGATAGGGCACCGCCGTAGAGGTGGTTGTACCCGATGATTTCAAACCGGCAATCGGTATAAGAGTTACCTGACATTCGAAGTCTCTCGCGCACTATATCAAGTGCCAGCTGAGCACGATTCATGGCACCGCTCCCCCCATAGCTGATTTGTCCCTCTCCAATGTAGCCTTCCTGATAACCAACGGATACTTTTAATTGCCCCGTAGGCGCCCTTCCCGTTGCGCCACGAACGAGGATCTTATTCTTTTGAACTTCCTCAAAGTGTACCTTCGAAAAGTCTGCTACCACATCAGGAGTGAGGTAGGTGGCGGGATCATGGATTTCGTAAAGCAGCTGTTCAACGCAACTTTTGATGGTTACCTGCCCACCGGTATCAGGAAGCTTACTTATGAAAAAGGAACCGTCCGGTGTAATTTCCGCAATTGGGAAGCCCAGGCGCGCTAAATCCTTTACGTCCTTATATCCTGGGTCGGCGAAATAGCCACCGGTGACCTGTCCGGCGCACTCCATTAAATGCCCGAGGGTGGTTCCCTTGCCCAGTAGGTCATAGTCATTCATCGACCAACCAAATTCAAAAATCATGGGGGCAAGGAATAGCGCTGGGTCAGCCACTCTGCCCGTCAGGATTACGTCCGCTCCCTGATGTAGGGCATCCACTATCCCTTCCACACCAAGGTAGGCGTTGGCTGAGATCATTTGTGACCGGATTGAGTCTACGGTTTGGTCGCTTTCCAAAAAGGCGTAGTTGTCCCGCTGAAGAAACTCAAGCACATCATCACCACCTACGGCCGCGACTTTTATCGATCCAAGCCCCAATTCTTCGGCGATCTGTAGCGTTCGCCTGGCCGCGGCTAATGGGTTGGCGGCTCCCATGTTACTGATAACCCGTATGCCTTTTGCCTGACAGGTGGGGAGGCAAGCTCGCATTCGGTCTTCTAGCAGCGCGTCGTACCCTCCTTCGGGGTCCTGCAACTTGCTGAGTTGTGCCAGGGCAATAGTTCGTTCGGCGAGACATTCAAAGACCAGATAATCAATTTTGCCCCGTAGCGCAAGGTCTCTGGCGGGTTCGATACGGTCTCCCGAATATCCGGCTCCTCCTCCGATTCTGATGCTATTTTTCATCCTACATGGGGTTTACAAAGGGATTACGCCGATCAGTATTGCGATCAACGTCATTACCAGGGATGTCAAAAACGCGTAACCGAAAGTATAGCGCTGGTGATCGGCTAGGTCTACTTTAGCCAGGCCAATTAAAAGGAAGGTTGAGGCGGTCAGGGGGCTGACGGGAAAACCAGTGGTCATTTGTCCCATCAGGGCAGCATGACCCATCGTGGCGGGGGGAATGCCGAATTCAATGCCCGTTTGTGCCAGCACGGGCAACAGGCCGAAGTAAAAAGAGTTAGGATCGAAGGCAAAACTGAGTGGCATACTACAGACCGCCAGCATCGTCGGTAAGTGTGACCCTGCCTCCCGGGGAATCCATTGAGTCGCTTGTTCGGCCATCGCCGTAAGCATGCCGGATTCTTTCATGATTCCCGTGAATACGCCGGCCGCAAGTAAAATTGCCGCCATAAGTATAGCTGCCTGAGCATGCGCCATAATGCGATTCTTTTGCTCAGTTTGGTTGGGGTAGTTAAGTAAAAGAGCGGTGATGAACCCGAGCATAAATACGAGTGCTGGGGGAATCCATCCAGTGATTAATATGACCAGTACTGCCACTGCCAGCAGCGCATTGAACCATAACATACCAGGACGGCGAAGGGCAGCGGTTTCTTCGTCAATTGTCCGGTAAATGTGCTCAGTATCCGGAAGTGCATTTTCCATGCCTGTGGTATGCCCCAGACGTTTAGCCTCCCGACGGCCGAGCCACCAGGCAACTCCTAGGACAAACAACAGGCCACCAAGCTGAGGGATTAATAGTGGAGCATACAACTCATTAACGGACACCTCCAGGGCGGTTGCTGCCCGTAAGGTAGGGCCACCCCAAGGCACCATGTTCATGGTGCCCGCCGCCAACGATACAATACAAGCGAGTACCCGACGGTCCATATTTAGTTCCTCATACAAAGGAAGTAGAGCTGGGATGGTAATTAAGAAGGTCGTTGCCCCCGAACCGTCAAAATGAACCGTCATGGCCAGCAGGGCCGTGCCCAAGGTGATCCATGCCGGATTTTTTCCCACCCGTCCTAGTATCCCCCGGATTATGGGGTCGAATAATCCTGTGTCCTTTAGTAAACTGAAAAACAGAATGGCAAAAACAAACATTGCCACTACGGGAGCAATACTCTGAATTCCGGCTACGGCGAAGGTGAACGTGTCACTGCCATAACCCGACAGGAGGGCTCCTCCCACGGGAACCAGAATCAAGGCTGCCAGCGCGCTCATCCTCTTACTGAGAATCAGGAACAGTAGAACGAGGATAATGAACAAACCACTTAAAAACATGGACTCATCTGTTTTGGGGGATGTGCTTTCTACTTTAAGAGCAGTAGCTTTTCTGGATAAGAAGTTTTGATTTTGGAAAATGTCCTGAAGTCCTTCAAAAATGGGATTATACTCGCCGCCATTTTTCATGGATTTTACAAGAATTCTCAGGCTACGAGTGCTAAGTTTACGACTATCAATTGAAGATATTTAATCCGAAAATCTTTTGGGTCCAACTCAGGAGCTCCGTTTTGGCACCTAATTACCAGACTCCAGGAGTCATATTGTGGGAGTATTTTTTTTACAAAATAGACTTCCAGTAACCATCAGACGTCATCACCAAAATGCACATCCGCTCTCCCCATCTTGATTCCGCCGAAGTCTCCTGGTTCGCCCCCATCTGTGACGGAGACGATCGCTTTCTTGGGCGTCGGGATCCTTTTTATCGTAGCAGTTATCGTAATGCTGCGCAAA
The DNA here is from genome assembly GCF_004375085.3 of Lewinella sp. W8. Lineage (GTDB taxonomy): Bacteria > Bacteroidota > Bacteroidia > Chitinophagales > Saprospiraceae > Neolewinella. The sequence continues at coordinate 29,306 of NZ_SNAQ03000008.1, read as the reverse complement.
TTGCCCGTACGGCGGATGAATTGGGCTTTCGGAATATGCTTCTTCCCAGTAGCTATCAGGTAGGCCAGGATACCCTGACGTTTGCCGCTGCTCTGGCCCCACAGTTGCGACAAATGAATCTCCTGACGGCCATTCGGTGCGGCGAGGTCCATCCCCCCATGTTGGCGCGGGCCCTGGCGACCCTGGACCATATACTACTCGGAAAGCTGACGGTCAACATTATCTCCTCCAACCTCCCAGGGACCGAGATGGAAAGCGCCGCCCGATATCAGCGAAGCCGTGAAGTCATTGAGATACTAAAACAGTGCTGGACGCAGGATCACCTGAAGTTTAGGGGGGAATATTACGATCTTGACCTGCCAACCGCCCCCGTGAAGCCCTACCAGCAAAATGGTGGACCTCTCCTGTACTTCGGTGGCTACTCGCCACCGGGGGTAGAACTGTGCGCCGAACACTGCGACGTGTACCTGATGTGGCCCGAAACGGAAGCTCGCCTCCGGGAACTGATGGAGAATATGAGTGATCAGGCGGATCGCCGCTTCCAGCGAACGGTGGATTTTGGGTTGCGGGTGCACGTGATTGTCCGGGAAACCGAAGATGAAGCAAGACAGGCGGCCCGAAATCTGATGTCTCACCTTGATGCGGAACAAGGGGAGGAAATACGCAATCGGGCCCTGGATGCCCAAAGCTACGGGGTCTCCCGGCAGGCGGAAATGAGAAACCAAAGTGATTTGGAAGGCTTCGTGGAAGACCATCTCTGGACGGGTATCGGGCGGGCACGCTCCGGGTGCGGAGCGGCAATCGTCGGGGACCCCGATCAGGTGTACGAAAAATTAATGCGGTATCATGCTATGGGGATTAGGTCCTTCATTCTGTCGGGGTATCCTCACCTGGAAGAATGTGACCTGTTTGGCCGCTACGTTTTGCCGCGGTTAAAAACCTGTTCTTTACCGGAGGAGATGGGACGACGCCCAGCTGAAGTACCCCAGACGCCACTGGCGGCGGGGCCTAGATTTTAGCACGGCAAGATTCCGCTAACTACGGAGCGTTTTTTAATGGACCAAACCGAAGCATCATGAGCGAAATCGTCACCTTCCTGATTGGAGGACTGGTCCTCTTCCTGTTCGCCATTACCCAGCTCTCTGAGGTCCTTAAAGGTGTTTTTACGGACGGGGCAAAGTCCATCATTAAAAGATATACCTCCAATATCTTCTCCGCAATCTTCATCGGGGCAATCCTTACGGTACTGCTGGACTCTTCTTCCGCGGTAATTATCCTCGTCATTGTCTTTATCAACGCCCGGACCCTCACCTTCCGACAGGCCATTGGGCTGATCATGGGGGCGAACATCGGGACCACCTTCTCCAGCCAGATCATCGCCCTTTCCGTCGGTAAATATTCCATCGTCCCCCTGCTGATTGGTTTTGCGATGATGATTTTTTTGAAGAGCGACCGCTGGAAATCCTACGGCAGAGTGTTGCTGTATTTCGGAATGCTTTTTTTCGGTTTGTTCATCATCGAGCAATCGGTGTTGCCCCTGAAGGAAAGCGAAATTTTTGCGCAGTGGATCAGCCGCGTAGAAGATGATGCCCTCCATGGGGCGCTGATCGGGGGATTAATCACGCTGATTATTCAATCCTCCAGTGGAACGGTCGGTATGGCTATTGTCCTTGGAAAGCAGCAAATGCTTTCGGCGGCTGGGGGTATTGCCATCATGCTGGGGGCCGAGCTGGGCACTTGCTCAGACACCCTGCTGGCAACCATCAACGGCAGCCGTCAGGCCCTCAAGGCGGGCTTGTTTCACGTCTTCTTCAACCTGATGACCATCATGGTGGGCCTACTATTATTTACGCCCTTCGTGGACTTGATCGAGCGTATATCGGCCAGCGAGGATATTGGAAGCATGATCGCCAACGCGCACATGCTCTTTAATATCCTGGGCGTCCTGATTTTCCTACCCTTTGTCCACTGGACGGAGATGGCACTCAATGCGCTGCTTCCCGACCGAAAGAATGGAGAAGCCCAGGGGAAGTAGGTTGGGGCATTTTTTATTCTGAACTTTCAGAAAAAATTGAAAGTTTGCAATAAAGCTCCTATCTTTGGGGTGACCCAATTGACCTCAAGCATGACCCAGCCCACCTTTCTATACGATGATGCCTGCCCGATGTGTCGGGTGTATACTGGTGCATTCAAGCGTTGTGGATGGAGCGACCGGACGCCCTTCAGCGCCATTGACGAAGAGATACTTCCCCGCATTGATCTGGACCGCGGTCGTCACGAAATCCCTCTGGTGGACGTGCGGAGCGGGGAAGTTCTCTACGGTTTGGACGCCATGACTACCGTTCTGTCCAGGGCCATGCCTCGCTTACGGCCCATTTTTCGAAGCCCCGTATTGCTCGCCATCCTAAAGCCCCTTTACTGGTTGATCACCTACAACCGGCGCATCATCGCCGGTACCCGGGCTCCGGAAAATGGGTATGATTGTGCCCCGGATGTCCACCGGGGGTGGAGACTGATGTGGATTGCATTGGCCATAATTTTTGCCACCTTACTGGGTATCCCCGGGGGGTGGACACTTTTCGGGGTCTTCTTTATTGGTGCCTGGCTAATCTCTAGAGCCGACCGCCTGGATTCTCTCGGACATTTAGCTACGACAATCCTCCTGGCTTCCTGCCTGAGTTCCTGGATGCCCGGAAAGGTGACCATTCTCGTTTTTTGGGCAGTGTTGGTCGGGGAATTGTGGCGACGGTTAGGGTGAGCAATGATTTTTGTGTTGGCAAAAATCGACAGAGTCTACATGTAGACTCTGTCGACGGAATTTGGAAAAATTTGAGCCAAACAATGGTATTTTACCCTTCGGTCAAATCAATACCGCACCCCGCCGTCCAAAATCCGGATAATCTCACTGTACAGGGCGTGCTTGGAAATGTCGTCCGGATTTCCGTCCACCCCCTGCCGGACGATGACCATGTCCCACGCGGGAATGATCAGGCACACGTTATGGTTGAGTCCGCTCGTAAAGGCCCCGGCAACCGGAGCATCGGTGCCCTCGTTGATCACCCACCAGTTATATCCGTAGATGCCCCGGCCGTCGGTGGATTGCCGGTCGGTATCGGCCAGCGCCAGGGAGGTGGGAACTTGATTGGCGGTGGCTTCCGCCACCCATCCTTCGGGAAGTATTCGTTGGCCGTTCCAGACTCCGTCGTTCAGAAACAGCAGGCCGAAGCGCGCCTGATCCAGGGCGCACATCTTGAGCCCCGTTCCCCCGAAGTTGATGGGCGTCCCGTCCGGTAGCGCCTCCTCGTACCACCAGCTCCAGTCTTCGATGCCGATGGGGTAGAGCAGGGTTTCGGCTAGGTAGTTCTCCAGCGAGACTTCGCTGACCTTGGTCAGAGCCCGCCCGAGCATGATCATGGCCTCGTCCCAGTAGGCAAAGGCCGTCCCCGGCTCAAAGAGTGGTGCTGCTGGCGTGAATGGCGTTGCGGACCAGTCTTCACTGACGTCACCCGGCCAGCGAGTACTGCCCCGGGCGTTGTACCCGCTGGTCATGGTCAGAAAGTGACGGTAGGTGGCGTTGGGGTACTGTTCCGCCAGCAGGGGCTCGTGGACCGCCACGGGCTGGTCCAGGTCAAGGAGGCCTTCGGCCGCCATGAGGCCGGCCGCCGTACTGACGAAGGACTTCGTACACGACCAGATGTCGTGGACTTTCGCCAGGCTGTCCCCCGACCAGATGACCCGACCGTGCCGCACGATCATGGTCTCTTCCAGTCCGTCTTCCTTACAGTATTGGGATAAATACTCCAGCGCCGCCATCAATGAATCGGGGGTAACCCCGAGGGATTCCGGACTGGCGTTGACCCAACCGGTATCCGGAAATACGGTGGTGGGAGCTTCGTAGGGAAGATCTTTGGGGAAAGTCTCACCGGGCGGCGGCGGACTCTGCCGACAGCTAGGTAACAGCAGCCCCATGAGGCAAAGCAATAGGCAGTAGCGTTTCATGGTAATCCTTTTCTGGCTCTTTCACGATAAAGATAAGGGCCCTGGCTCCTTGAGCAATTTAACCCGGCACCTGCGCTTCGTCGCATTCACCCTTAAATCTATGATCCCGACGTGCTTTGCGTATCTCGGGAGCGTTACCTGATCTTCCCAAATCGCTCTGGAAGACCATTACTTTTCCCCTGCCCGAAACAACGAAGCACCACCGCCCCGCAGGACGATGGTGCTTCGTACAGTAAGTATCCTACCGCAATTAAGCGGCGGCCAGCTGGGCCTCGATCTTCTCAACGAGGGCCTGCTTGGTCGTAACGCCAACGTGCTTATCCACCACTTCCCCGTCTTTGAGGATCAGGATGGTGGGGATCGAACGGACGCCGTACTTAAAGCTCAACTCGGAATTTTCGTCTACGTCAACCTTCGCAACGAGGGCCTTTCCGTCATATTCTTGAGAAAGCTCCTCAATAACGGGACCAATCATGCGGCAGGGACCACACCATTCCGCCCAAAAGTCAACGACGGCAATTCCTTTTTTATCCAGTACGTTTTCCTGGAAGTTGGCATCTGTCAGTTCGAAAGCCATTAGTATTGTATTTTTTCAGGTTCTCTGTGCGAATTGCACGATGGTAAAACGTCTTCGTATAGTGAAGGTTGACGCAAAGGTAAAATCCCGTATCGAAGTGACGCAAAACGACACCAATTTCCTCAAACTGGCCCTCCAGCGAACCGGCGGGAGCTTGTTCGTCCTGGCGCTGGTCCTGATCCTCCGCTTTTCGCTCCCGGCGGAGGCCATCGAAACGATGTACAGTCGCAACGTCTTCCCCTTTTTTCGGGCGATCTGGGACCACACCATCGCGCGCCTGCCCATTCCGCTGTTCTACGTATTCTGGGGCCTAGTTCTGGTCGTCGTGGTTCGGAAATGGGGGGCGTGGCGCCGGATGGTCCCCCGCCCGGGCTGGGGGCAGTCGGTCCTCCTGGGTGGCCTGTGGTTCATCCGTGCGGCCAGCACGCTGGTGGCCTTTTTCCTCCTCTTCTGGGGGATTAATTACGGCCGCCTACCGGTGGAAGAAACCATGGAGTTTGCTCCCTATTCCCCCTCGCTGGAGGAGCTCCGCGAACGGGTGTATTCCGGAGGAGAACGATTGGCCGATCTGCGGCAACGGGTCAGCCCGGATACCCTGGCCCTCAGCGCCAAAGATTTTCCGGCGGATCTGGAAGGTGCCGTACGCCCCCTCGTGGCCCGGGCACTGGAAGACCACGGTATTCCCGCCGGCGGGCGCCCCCGGGCCCGGCGACTGCTTCCCCGTGGCATCCTCCTGCGACTAAGCACCGCCGGCGTCTACTGGCCCTGGGCCGGAGAGGGTAATCTGGATGCGGGCCTCCACCCCCTGCAGGAACCCGCCGTGATGGCGCACGAACTGTCCCACGCCTACGGTTTTGGCGGAGAAGGTACCTGCTCCTTTCTGGCCTGGCTGGCCGGTCAACGCGCCACCGATCCTGCCCTGCAATACGCTTTTGAATTGGCCCACTGGCGCCGCCTGGCGGGTAGGCTCCGCTACGCGGATCCCGAAGGATACCTCGCCTGGCGACGGACGTCCCTGTACTCCGGCATCCGGAATGACCTTCAGGCGATTTACGAAAACGGGGAAAAGTATCAGGACATCGCCCCGGCCGTCCGGAACGCCACCTACAATGCCTACCTGAAGGCCCAGGGCATTCACGAAGGCATGCTCAATTACGGGCGGGTCGTCCAACTGGTCGAAGGCTACCGAAAGACCTACCCCGAGTAGGGGCTTGTCCGGGCTTGATCACCCGATAAATAATCCAGCAGTGCTCCGTACACGGTGCTCTGTCGCAGGATGTGGGGGCAGCCCACCAGCACGAGGTGTTCGCGGGCCCGCGTCATGGCTACGTTCAGCTTACGGTCCACGCCCTCCTCGCTGATCTGGGAAAGCATCTGAATCTGCTTGTCCTCGTTGGTGCAAAGGGAAATCAGGATAATTCGCTTGGCGCCGCCCTGATAGCGTTCCACGGTATCCACCGTAAAGTCGTCGGGCGACTGTCCGGCCTTAACCAGCCGTTGACGAATGTGGGCGATCTGGGCACGGTAGGGCGTGATGATGCCGATGTCCCCCGGTCGGATGGGCCGGTCGCTGCCGGCGTACAGTGCTTCGAAGGCCCCAATGAGGTCCACCATCAGCGCGGCTTCGTGATCGTTTACTTTGGGGTCGCCGGTAAGGAGGTCCGGTTCGGTCTCGAGGAAGAGCAGTCGTTGGTCGCTGATTTTTTGGACTAAGGGGGGCGCGGACGCGGGTGCCGGGGGCAGTGGCAGGAGCTGTGTTTTTCGGTGGGCAATGCTTTCCGGAAGAATGTCCAGCTGATGGTCGTAGAAGTGGGTGGCGGGAAAGTCCATGATGTCGGCGTGCATCCGCCCCTGGTGGCTCAACTGGTCGTAGGCCCAGTGCCATTCCCGTTCCTGGGCCGTGCGGTAAAGCCGCTCGAACAGGCTGGTGCTGAGGTGCTGAAGGCCCAGCTTACGGAGTCCCTGGTCGTACACCCGGCTGTCTTCTTCGCGCTGCTGCACCACGGCGGGTAATTGACGGTGGTCCCCGATCAGCAGGCTACGGGGGGCGCGGGGCAACAGCCCCGCCAGCAACGGTTCCAGAATCTGACTGGCCTCGTCGACGATGATGCGATCAAATTGCTTGAGGGTAAACAGGGCTTCCTTGCCACCCACACTGGCAACCGTACCCACCACGACCCGTCGCTGACGAATCAAATCCGTAAGGGCACTACGCGTATTGACGCGGCTACTCTGAATCTGCAGTAGCCGCTCTTCAAACTGCGGGGCCACGCCGTAGCGACTGCCAATGCGCAGGTAATCCGTGTAGGGGCTCCCGTCGGGTCCGGTAATGCGTTCAATCGACTCGCAGATTTCGTCCACCGCCCGGTTGGTGTAGGCCACGAGCAGCAGATGCTCCTCGGTATGCTCCAGCAGGTACCGTACCAGATGGTGCAGCATCTGACTCGTTTTTCCCGTTCCCGGCGGACCCCAGAGCAAAAAGTAATCCGGCGCCGTAATGATGCGCTGCAGAATCCGGTTCTGCTGGTCCGTCAGGCCCGGATCAATTTGGTGGGCAAGGGGAGCGGCTTCTCCGGGGGGATCTAGTCCCAGCCACTGCCGCCGCCGCGGCGGCGGACTGTCCGCCCAGACCATCATGCCCTGGTAGTGGTTGCGGAAACTGCTGTCCAGGACGTCCTTTTCAATACTCCAGTACCGCGACCGGTGGAAGACGGCATCACTGAGCTGGTGGCTGCGCAGCCGAAGCTGCACGGCGTCGGGCCGCAGGGAAATCAGGGTGGATTTCAGGATTTGGGAGCGAATCGGATCGCGGGGGGAGGCTTCCCGTCCCGAAGTTCCGTAAAGGGCAATGATGTCTCCCTGCCGAAACTTGACCAGCCGGTCATCATCCGCCGGCCGTTTCAGATTGAGGGTCGCAGTATCCTGGTCGTAGGACGAGAACGTCAGACCGTCGAGGATCTCAAAGCGCTCGGTTTTCTGCTCCCGCTCGTCCAGCCAGAGGCTGGCCAGGCCATTGATGCCCTCCAGTCGTTGTTCGCCGGTTTTGGCCAGTTTTTGCTCTCGGGCCACGAAGCCCAAAAAGGCCCCGAAATAGCATTGCTCCACCGGCGTCAGCTGGGAAAAAACCTCCAGTGTTTTTTGGTGGTCCCGCTTGCTGAAACTGCCCAGGCCGGGAATGTGATCGGGATTTAACCGACTCATCAGTTGACCGATCTCTTCGCGGAGATTGCCGTTGGGGTCGGTACCCAGCTGAGTGAGCAAAAACTCCACCCCGATCAACTGGTTTCGGGCGGCCACGGCTTCCAGCATCTGGTTTCGCTCGGGTGGAGCGTACTTCAGTCCGGCCTCGTAATCATTGCTGTACAGGATGTAGCTCCGTACGTTGGCGTCGGCCCCCAGCGCCTGGTTGATCATCAGGTCATAAAGGAGCGTCTGGATGTAGTTGGTTTGGTTGATGCCAAACTTGTTGGGCTTCCAGTACTTGCTGGTTTTTAACTCAACGATGGTCGTTGGGTCATTGGGGCCGGGCGCCGCCTGCAGTAGGTCCAGCCGCCCCTGAACGCCGTATTCCGGACTGAGGAAGGTCGGTTCCAGTAGGATGGAGGCCCGATCGAGGTTGATGGCCGCCATATCCTGCCGGACGAATTTCTGGAGAGTAACGTAATGGTGCTTTAGTTGCTCAATGAGCTGTTTGATTTCCCGGTCGTCGAACAGGCAGAGCGCCAGAGGCTGGGTTTGGAAGATGTTCCGTAGCAGCTCCTTGAAGTCGGTTTCGGGGTCCTCCACCAGTCGGTCCAGAAAGTAGTTGACCAGGTTTCCCCGAAGCAGGGGGATGGTCTGGCGGTAGGGCAGCAGCTTTTTGGTCAGGCTGCTCCAGGGCTGGTAGCTTTTTACCCCGTCAAAGCTTTCCGCAACGGCCGTTACGTCGATCAGGTAATCGGGCTCGACTACGATTTGGTCCGGATAGAGAAAACCATCGTCCCGCAACTCGGCAGAAATGAGGTTGAGCAGGACCGGCATACCGCTAACCTTGCGGATGATGGCAATGGCCTGGGCCACCAGCGGATTGGGGACGGTCTCCCGCGCAAAGGGAATGGCGTAGACTTGTTCGGCCCGGACTTCTTCCCGGACGTACAGCAGGGCCTCTTCTTCGTCTTCTTCCACGGCGATCACCCGCAGGGAGGGAAATCGCTCCCTGACCTCGGGTGCCCGGTAGGGAAAGGGGTAGGGGAGGGTCAGCAGTTCCACCCGGTTGTCCGGGACTGCTCCTCCGAACACGTATCGGATCAATTCGGTGGCCAGCTTGTAGCCGGTGAAGAGTTGCCGCTCAAGCTCCTCCTCGTTCAGGCCATCTATTTTCCTCCTGCGGAAGTGGCGCTCCTGAAAGATGTGCTGGTGGGGAATGCCAAACTTATGGGCCGAATAACTGATCCGGGCGAAATTCGTGCTGAAGTGAAGGCGCTCGTTGGCAGTGGCCTGCTCAAAGATTTCCAGGACTAACCGACGCAGGGCATGGCCCCGGGCCACGGGGGACATACTTCCGTCCTCCGCAATGCGATCAAGCTGCCGGTAAAAGTACTTGCGGAAGGCGTCGTTCCTCTGGGAATCTGTCATTACAGGCGAAGGTAAAACCCAGAACCCATTTGGGCTTTTGGGTACGGGACTTTCGGCCATTTTGCCCGGTCATGACTGCGGAGTGTTGTCCCGCAAAAACCGGTCGAGGCGTTCCACGCCGAGCCATTCCCGTAGCAGAACATCTTTCCGGAAAAGGCTTGCTCTAGGTTACAACATAGACTTTTCATTTTTCACCCCATGAAGGAGATTCAACTACCGCCCGATGTTACGAAATCTAGAGCTCCTTCACCGGTAGAAAAACTTCGCAACACGATGCTATCATTAGGAAAAATCAATGTGCTTACCTACAGGAATCGCTGATGAAACCTCAGGGAACAGCCTAACTCCGGAGCCCAATGTTTCCGGGGCGAGCAAAATTTTAACCATAGTTTTCCCGGGCGGGATTCAACCCGGGGGAGGCTTGAACAGTATTGAAGGAGATGAAAAGAATCATGATCTGTGGCGCCGGCGGCCAACTGGGGCAAAAACTAATTGGCGCGGCAAAAACGCTGGATGACGTGCGGGTTTTTGCCTACAATCGGTCCAGCCTGAACATTACCAAGCCCGACGATCTGCGGGTGGCCCTGCGGGAAGCCCAGCCAGACGTGGTCTTTAATGCGGCCGCCTACACGGCCGTGGATCGGGCCGAAAGTGAGCCGGATAAGGCCAGAGAGGTCAACGTGGAGGGTGTCCGCCGCCTGGCGGCGGCCTGCCACCAGGCAAACATCGGCTTCGTCCACTTTTCTTCTGATTATGTCTACGCCGACGGTTACGATCGTCCGCTGAAAGAGGATGACCGCACCCAGGGAAGCAGCGTCTACGCCCGCACCAAGTTGTTGGGGGAGAATGAAGTCCTGCACCATCACCCGGATGCCTACATCATCCGGACCAGTTGGGTCTACGCAGAGTATGGCCATAACTTCCTGCGGACAATGCTGCGGCTCGGCGAGGAGCGTGGTCAGCTCTCCATCGTAAACGACCAGATCGGTGGCCCGACGTACGCCGCGGACCTCGCCGCGGCCGCCATCCGCCTCGCGCAGAGCCAGGCACCCTCCGGGATCTATAATTTCGCCAACGCCGGCCAGTGCTCCTGGTATGATTTTGCTGCACGGATCTTCGCCATCAGTGGCGTCCACTGCGACCTCAAGGCCATCACTACGGCCCAGTACCCAACCCCGGCCAAACGGCCCAGTTACAGCGTCTTGGATACGACCAAAATCAGCGCCATTGTGGGGGCGCCCCGCCCCTGGGAAGACGCCCTGGAAGACTGCCTGGCGCGCTACCGGGCCAACGTCGCCCTCTAGGATGGAGCGGCTACATCCGGTCGCTCCGCGCCCGCAAACAGTGATCGGCCAGCACTAGGGCAACCATGTTGTCCACGATGGGCACCGCCCGGGGTAAGACGCAGGGATCGTGACGTCCCTTACCACTCACGATTACTTTTTCGCCGGCTTCGTTGACGCTCTCCTGGTCCTGGATGATGGTGGCGACCGGCTTGAAGGCCGCCCGGAAGTAGATGTCTTCTCCGTTGGAGATCCCTCCCTGGATGCCTCCGCTCAGGTTGGTCCGGGTTCTGACCCGCCCTTCCTCATCGGTATAGAACTCATCGTTGTGGGCGCTGCCCCGTAGCGTGACTCCCGCAAAACCACTGCCGTACTCAAATCCCTTGCAGGCGTTGATGCTCAAAATGGCCTTGCCGAGGTCGGCGTGGAGCTTGTCAAAAACGGGTTGACCCCATCCGGCGGGAACGCCCTGAACGACGCAGGAAACCACTCCGCCGATGGTATCGCCGGCCTTGCGGACGGTGAGGATTTCGGCCTCCATGGCTTTGGCTACTTCGGGATCCGGGCATCGGACGTCGTTGGCCTCAATCTGACTGAAATCCAGCGACTGGTAAGGGGCCTCGACCTTGAGGTGCCCCACCTGACTGACGAAGCTGTGAATGCTGATGCCATAATGCCGGAGCAACAACTGCGCCACGGCACCGGCGGCTACCCGGGCGGCCGTCTCCCGGGCACTGCTGCGCCCCCCTCCGCGATAATCGCGGATGCCGTACTTGGCCGAAAAGGTGTAGTCGGCGTGACTCGGACGAAATTTGTCAAAAATGTGTCCGTAATCCCGGCTGCGCTGATCCTTATTGTAAATCACCATGCCGATGGGGGTGCCCGTCGTCTTGCCCTCGAAAACGCCGCTGATGACCTGAACGCCATCTTCTTCCTTGCGTTGGGTGACAATCCGGCTTTGTCCGGGGCGCCGGCGGGCCAGTTCTCCCTGGATAAAGTCTTCGTCAAAGTCAATGCCCGCCGGGCATCCGTCGATGACGACCCCCAAACCGGGGCCGTGGCTTTCTCCGAAAGTGGTGATGCGAAAGTTCAGTCCAAAGCTGCTTCCAGCCATACAGGGGGGGCTTTTGTGGGGCGCTAAGGTACGTTGCCCGGCCAGTTGTTGGGGGCGGGTTGGCCGATATTCCCCGGACTTTGTCCGATGGCCAGACCGGGAGGGTTTTAGAAGAATATAGTAGGTGCTCAACTGATTTTTGGGCAACAAGTTGCGGGTGCCAGGGAATGGGTATGGCAAAGTTTTGGTACCCCTAAACACTGCCCCGCGAACGAACTTTGCACCCGCACCGGCTGAGCCGAGTATTCCGTTTCACTTCACACGCCGTTGCATTTCCTCAGAAATCAACGATCCCGACGAGCTGAACGGAACTCGGGGCCGTTGCATTTCCTTTGAAATCAACGATCCCGACTAGCATTGCGACCACCGAAGGTAGCTGCGAAGCAAAACTCGGGGCAGTTCCCCCTTCCTGGCCAATCAGACCAACAAATCTTCGTCGTCTAGGGGCGATTCCGTCGACCGGGATACCGTCCGCCGCTCCTGATGACGGGCGGCGCGGGGAGCAGCTGCCGGTCGCCGGCGACGCTGGGGCATACTGATTTTTCGGGAGCTGGTGGCCAGGTAACACACCTCATTTTTGGTAACTTCAAAGGTCAGTCCGTTCATGCCCATCCCCACGCGGACCCGAAAGTGATTGGTCGTAAATCCATCCGTGGCCAGCGCACTGAACTTATGGGTGGTGCCGAAGTACCGTCGTTTGACGTGAACTTCCTCCCCGTTCAGAAATATGGTGTCCTTATTGTTGAGCATGTTGTGATGGACCTCCAGAAGGTCATCATCTATCCTCAGGGCTAAGATTTGCATGAATTGAATTAATTATCTGGCGGGATGAACTGTCTGGGAGGAAGCAAGGTAGAAAACGTCTGGTCTGCTAATGCTGCAATAGGATTTTCCCAACCAGCATTGCCCAACATAAGCCGGGTGGCGGTCGATGATTTCAGTCAACGTGAGTGTTACACGAGGTGTTCCTCCCGCCAGAGTTTTACGGGTTCCTTGACGTGCTGCCGCTGGCGACGACAATTGCGCGGCTGAAAGCGACGCTGATCTTCATATTTACGACGGGCGCGGCGGCTCCCCGCCAGCAAGCACACTTCGTTTTGGTACACATCGACGACGATCCCCGCCATACTGAAGCGAATCTCTACCCGATAATCGTCAACGCTGACGCCGTCGTCCGCCATCACGGTGAAGTGGTGGATACCTTCGAACCAGTTGAACTGCCGGCTGACCGTCCGGCCGTTGAAGGAAACCGTTTCGACACCGGTCCACATATTATTGTATACTTCCAGGAGGTTGTCTCCGACGGGAACGCTTACTAATCTCATTGGTGCATCAGTTTATTCGTGACCAAACTAGGCGATGACCATGCTCTTCCCAATTTCTTTCGATAAATCCAGGGCCAGATTCGATGAATAATCACCCTCCAGGATTCGTTGGAAGATGCCCCCTCGGCGCGAAAAATTGCCGCTTTGGGACTGCTTTTGTGGAGGATTGTTGTCGTGGATACGGGCGGGATAACTATTGTTTTTGCGGGTAGTTGCGCAATCCCGACAAAAACCCGACTTTCGCCTCCATTGCAAAGTATACCTTTGCCTTGCCTAACCAAAATAGTCCGGACTCATGCGCCGATTGACCACCACCTTTCTGACGTTCCTGTGCGCCACTGCGATGATGCTGGCTCAGGGAGATACTCCTCCCGCAGACTTCCTGCGCAGCGTGGGAAAGATATACGTAGTTGTGGGAGTGATCGTGCTCGTTTTTCTGGGGCTTGCTTTTTACTTATGGTCTTTGGACCGTCGCCTCAGCGACTTAGAAAACCAAATTGACGATCATGCCTAATAACGTCTCTTTTCTGGACAGTGTCAATCGCTACTTTGATGCTGCCGCTCCCTTCACGGACCTGCCCGAAGGTCTGCTGAAGCAAATCAAGGTTTGTAACTCGGTATACCAGGTATATTTTCCCGTTAAGATTAACGGGGAGGTTAAGGTAATCGAGGCCTACCGGGCGCAACACAGCCACCACCGTAGCCCCACTAAGGGCGGCATCCGGTATTCTAACCACGTTAATCAGGAAGAAGTGGTAGCCCTGGCTACCCTGATGTCCTACAAGTGTGCCATCGTGGACGTTCCCTTTGGGGGAGCAAAGGGGGGCGTACGGATCAATCCCTGGGAATACAGCGAGTCCGATCTGGAAAAGATTACCCGCCGTTACACCACCGAACTGATTCGGCGCAAATTCATCGGCCCGGCCATTGACGTTCCGGCACCCGACTACGGCACCGGTAGCCGCGAGATGGCCTGGATCTACGATACTTACCGTTCCTTCCACGGTGATGACATTAATGCTGCGGGATGCGTAACGGGTAAACCCGTCAACCAGAACGGAGTACGCGGCCGCACGGAAGCGACCGGCCGTGGTGTTTTCTACGGCATTCGGGAAGCCTGCAACCAAAAAGACCTGATGGACAAACTTGGTCTTTCCCTGGGAATCGAGGGGAAAACCATGGTGGTTCAGGGACTCGGTAACGTGGGCGCCCATACGGCCACCATCAGCCAGGACGAAGGCGGTGTCAAGATTATTGGCGTTTCCGAAGTGGAAGGAGCCATCTACAGTAAGGACGGCTTTGACATCCACGAAGTAATGCGCCACCGCCAGGAGCACGGCAGCATCCTGAGTTTCCCCGGCGTGCAGACCTTCGGCAAGGAGGATCGTCGCGCCGTCATGGAATTTGAGTGTGACATTCTCGTTCCGGCCGCACTGGAAAACCAGATTGACCGCGATAACGCCCCCAACGTAAAGGCTAAGATCATCGCGGAGGCCGCCAACGGTCCCGTAACCGCCGACGGTGCGGAGATTCTGGCTAAGAAAGGCGTCGTGGTCATTCCCGATATCTATCTCAACGCCGGCGGGGTGACGGTGAGTTACTTCGAGTGGCTTAAGAACCTGAGCCACATGCGCTTCGGTCGCCTCGAAAAGCGTTTTGACGAGGGAGCCTACCGTCGGATCATCGAACAGATCGAGCAAACCACGGGGAAAACCGTCAGTGAGCGGGATAAGCAGATGATCGTTCGTGGGGCGGATGAAATTGACCTGGTCCGTTCCGGCCTGGAAGAAACGATGATTACCGGCTTCCAGGGGATTTACGAACTCTACCGGGAAAAAGAGGGGATCAATGACCTGCGAACCGCTGCTTTTGCACTGGCAATTAGCAAGATATCCAATGATTATATCGCGCTAGGTATTTGGCCCTAAATCGAATTGCGGCAAATTTTATACTTTTCTTTGCCTCGAATTGAAATAATAGTTGGCAAAGGGGTATCTTCGCCCCGCAATAAAGCGAATGCTTTGTTAGCCTAAATTATTCACCAACGATTGTTTCAAATGGAACGATGAACCCGGAGTAAGGGATGGCCCACTGGCTGTTTCCACTCCGGGTTCGTTTTCATCTACACACCAGTGGCGTTGTCCATAAAGACCCTGCAAACGCTTTTTGGGCGATCTGAAAATTTCTGCTTACATCCATGTCTGACAAACTAGATAAAATAGACCTGCACATCCTGAAAATCCTTCAGGATAACAGTAAGATCACCAACCTCGACCTGTCAAAACGCATCGGCTTGAGCCCCGCTCCTACGCTCGAACGGGTAAAAAAGTTGGAACAAAATGAAGTGATCAACAGCTACCACGCTCAGGTGAACCCCGAGGCCATTGGTCTGATGGTGAAAACTTTCGTTTTGGTCTCGTTGGACTGGCGTAAAGAACAGGCCCGGGAGAGTTTTCTGGAACAGGTTGACAGCATCGAGGAAATTACCGAATGCTACATCATTACCGGTGAAGCAGACTTCCTCATCAAGATTGTTTGTAAGGACATTCCCACCTACGAACGCCTGCTGTTTAAGACGCTCCAGCAGATTGACGAAATCGAGCGGCTCAAGACCCTGATGACGCTTTCTACCGTCAAGGACTCCAAGCGACTCCCCTACGACTACGGAGACGGAGAGTAAGTTCGCGGTCGTTAAAGCGCCTTTCCATGACACATGAGGCTCGTTATTTAGCCGTTGGCCTGGTCCAACAGGCCAACTCCGATGATCGTACGGCCAACTGGGCCGTCAGCGAACGGGAAATCAGAAACTGTAAGGCCCAGGGAGCACAACTGGTCGTCCTTCAGGAACTCCACGCGGGCAGGTATTTCTGCCAGACCGAGGACGTGACGGTATTTGAACAGGCGGAAACCATCCCCGGTCCGAGTACCGATTTTTTCGGACGTTTAGCCAAAGAGCTTGACCTGGTCATCGTGCTGTCCCTCTTTGAACGGCGTGCTCCGGGCCTCTGCCACAATACCGCCGTGGTCATTGAGCGCGATGGGTCCATCGCGGGCAAGTACCGGAAAATGCACATCCCCGATGACCCGGCCTACTACGAAAAGTTTTACTTCACGCCCGGTGATCTCGGCTTCACCCCCATCAAGACCAGCGTCGGCGTGCTGGGCGTCCTGGTCTGCTGGGACCAGTGGTACCCGGAGGCGGCAAGGTTGATGGCCCTGGCGGGCGCCGAACTCCTGATTTATCCCACGGCCATTGGCTACGAATCAACCGATTCGTCGGAGGAAAAGGCTCGCCAGCGGGATGCCTGGAGGATCAGCCAGCGCGGCCACGCCGTCGCGAACGGCCTGCCGGTCGTCTCCGTGAACCGAACCGGCTACGAAGCGGACCCCAGTGAGGTAACCGGCGGCATTCAGTTCTGGGGTTCCTCCTTTGTGGCCGGTCCGCAGGGAGAACTCCTCTACGATGCCCCCGTGGATGAGCCGGCGACAGCGGTGGTCATCATCGACCGGCAACGGACGGAGGACGTCCGTAGAATCTGGCCCTTCTTCCGGGACCGGCGGATTGACGCCTATCAGGGACTGACCAAACGGTACCTGGATTAAGAAGATTCCCGAAGAGACTGAAGTGAACGCTGAATGCAGGGTTTTACAATAAAAGAAATCCCCCGACTTCTTACCGGAAGCCGGGGGATTTGCATTTGGTAATGCTGTTTAGAAGCTGTACCGCAGACCAAACTGAACCTGCCAGCGACTCAGCAGGCTGAAGTCGTTGGTGAAGGTGTTCGTCAGGGTCTCGTCGAAGCTGTAAATGGGGGTGCCATCTTCCTGAATCGATACCCCGATGGGCTGGTTGTTGACGGGGAATTGTCGTACGCCCCAGTTACTGTTGAGCAAGTTGCCGATGTTGATGATGTCGGCGGTAAACTGAATTACGTTGTCGCTACCGGGAACACGGACATCCTGGGCGATGCGAACATCCCAGTTGGAGTACCAGGGGCTGAGAATAGCGTAACGCTCTGCGTAGTCACCACGACGACCGCTCAGGTATTCATCCTGTTCAATGAAGTTGTTGAAAGCCTGACGCTGAGACTCTCCACCCACAAACTCGATGGTTGACATTTCGGCCTGAGTTGGAACGTAAATGAGGTCATTCAATCCAGAGCCATCGTTGTTAATGTCACCGCTGTAGGTGTAGCTGAATCGACCACCCTGTGCATACTGGAAGAAGAGTGCTACGGTGGTCGCCCACTGGTCCTCGGCACCGTACGTCCAGCGTTTGTGTGCACTACCCACGATCCGGTGGCGATTACCGTAAAGGCTGGGAGCGAGGGTCGCCTGATTTACGTTGCCGAAGGCGGGGTTGCGCTCGTAAGCGTCGGAAGAAATCTCCGCTTCAATGGAGCTTGCTTCCTGAGCGTCCAGAAAGTTATATCCGATACTGGTGAATAACCCGTTGGGCCAGTTGCGCTTGAGTTCGAAGGAGGCATTGATGCTCCGGCCGATGTCCGTATTGGTGAATACGTAGGCGTTCGTCGGGGCGCCAAATACCTGGGCGCGATCTTCCGCAGAACGGTATACGGGCCGGTTGTCCACTCCGGGAAGGGTGCCTCCGGGTGTGCGTAGGCCGTAATTGCGAACGATCATGGCATTTTGGTCGGCGGTATAAATCAGGTCGCCGGAGACCGTCCATCCTTCCCCGAAGGATAGGTCGGCACCGAGATTGGAACGCCATACCTGGGGAAACTGAAAATCCGCAGCGGTGGTGTTGTAGAAGAAGAAGTTGGGGTTAGCGACCTGGTTACCAATCCACACGAAGGGGAAACGACCACTAAACAGGCCGGATCCACCGCGCAGCTGGAAAGTCTGGTCGCCGTTGACGTCCCAGTTGAAGCCAACGCGAGGGTTGATCAGGAAGCTGTTGTCGGGAAGGTCCGTGTGGTCAAACTGGATGGCTTCGTTGTTTTCGTCGTAATAGGTGATGGTGGGGTCGTAACAGCAGTTACGATCAATGTTCTCCTGAATTTTTTCGGCGGTATCGAAATAGAGCGGTTTGTCGAGGCGAACGCCTACCGTCAGGGTGAAGTCAGGGGTGAGGGAAATCTCGTCCTGCACGTAGAGACCTAGCTGGCCAACGTTGGTTTCAGCCAATGCCCAGTTCGTTCCATTGTATCCGGTACTTTGTGGGGTGCTGGCATTCCCATTGGCAAACGCTGCCTGGGCGTCCGCTACGGCTTGATCAAAAACGCCGTTGTTCACCGCCTCGATGAAGGCTTCGGGGCTGCTTTGTGCCGCGGCATCTACCGGACCGAAAACACCGGGGTAAGCGCCCAGGTTGAAGCTGTTGTCAAATTCAAAGCGCTCAAAGTTGACGCCCACCGTTACGGTGTGCTTACCCGCAAAGTATTGCAGGTTGTTGGTGATTTGGAATACGCTCTGGTCCAGCCGGTTGTTGATGGAGAAGGGTTCATGGCCCACAACGGCGTAATTGGTTCCGTCACGCTGGATGATCAGGCTCGGGAAGGGATCGCTGAAGGGGTTGCGGAAATCCTCATAATCGGTAAATCCAACCTGGAGTTTATTGCTGAATTTATCGGCGAATAAACTGCGCCATTCAATGATGCCGGACTGAATTTTGTTATTGATTTGGTACCCCGAATTGAAGAACTGCAGCGTGGAGGCATCTGGACCACGACGACCCAATGCGAAGCGGTTAGCGTTCAGGTCACGGCTGGCGTTCAGGAAGTTGTAGGTTGCCGTTAAGGTGTTGCCGGGAGCAATGTTCCAGTCGAGTTTAAACAGCCCCTTTTCGTTGTCAGTGTCGTGAAGGTAGCCTTCATAAACCCCGGTTTCGTAACCAAACCGGTTCTGCAGCGCAGTGCTGATGGCATCCAGGTCCGCGGCTTCCACCCGACTGACCTGCTCGCCCATTAACCCAGGTCGCGAGGCCAGAAAGTTAGAACCCAGGTCTGAGCGCCGCTCCAGCTCAAAGTTGGCGAAGAAGAAAAGCTTGTCTTTGATGATCGGGCCGCCAAGGCTGGCACCCGTCTGCAGTTGGGAAAGCTCGGGAACGAAGATGTCTTCACCCTCAACCTTGCTTCCCGTAAGATCCTGGTTACGGAAGAAACCAAAAACGGTACCCTTGAATTCGTTGGTTCCCGATTTGGTCACGGCGTTTACGCCCGCGCCCGTAAAGCCCGCCTGGGTTACGTCGTAGGGGGCCAGGTTGACCTGAATCTGTTCGATGGCGTCCAGGGAGATGGGTTGGGCGTTTGATTGCCCGCCCGCCGTAGCCTCGTCCAAACCAAAGGGGTTGTTGAACACGGACCCGTCCAGGGTGAAGTTATTATACTGATCGTTTCGACCACCGAAGCTGTTACCGTCCGAGGCCGGCGTCAGTCGGGTGAAGTCACTGGCCGAACGAGAAATTGTTGGTAGCCGGGTCAGTTCCGTCGTTCCGATTTGCGTAGCCGCACCGGTGCGTTCACTGTTGATGACGCTGTTTTTCCGGGCCGACACGACCACCTCGTCGAGGGTTTGTCCGTCTTCCAGGAGCTGTACGTCCAGCGAGCGTTTTTCTCCCAGCTTTAGATTAATCCCGTCTTCCGTCTGGGTGCCGAATCCCAGAAAGCTGACCGTGATGGTGTACGGACCACCAATGCGGAGGTTCGGGAGGTTGTAGTACCCGTCTGACTGGGCAACCGTTCCGTAGGTAGTTCCGGTTGGGGTGTGCACAGCCTGGATGGTAGCGCCAATCAAGCCCTCGTCACTGCCGTCGGTCACCCGGCCGTTGATCGAGGCCGTGGTGGCCTGCGCGGAAAGCCCCAGCGTAGTACCTACGAGGAGCAAGAGAAGTAATAAGTTGCGTTTCATGTAAGTGAGGTTGATCCCACCAGGCCGGATAGCCTGGCTAATTTCCGGCAAAATTAACCCTCACTTAATGTTTTAGGGGCTGATTCAATGTTAAGTTTACATGCTTGGGGGTATGAACCCAAGAACATGGCTGTCGGTGAGCGCCTGGCATCCTGGCTAAGCACGAGGATTCCGATTCGCAGCACCTGCACGCCGTTGCATTTTTTAAATATTAACTATCTCGACAAGTCCTTGCGACCACCGAAGGTAGCTGGGCAACAAGACTTGAGGCCATGGCCCTTCAGTAGGGTGATGAGAATCTACCGTTCCTTCTAGAGGTAAACCATGGTCGGAAGCCTGTTTCACGAAGGCGTAGCCGTGTGAAATGGTGTCCGAACACTATTTAACGAATAGAACTAGCTAGAAAATTTTATCCCCTTGCCCGAAGGAAATCGGCGAATGGAGACTTCCCCCCGTACCTACCGGCTATAAAAGGCCGTAAGTCCCGCTTTCCCGATCACGTGCTCGTCGGCGACGAAGAGCGCCATGGCCGGAGACACTTCGTCGTTCAGTCCCAAAGATTTGGTTTTCAGCGCGTAAACGGTCAGGTGGTAGGCGTGCGCCTGGTCACCCGGAGGAGGACAGGCCCCACCGTACCCCACACTACCGTAGCTGTTTTTGATTTGGATGGTTCCCTCCGGCATGCCATCGGCACTGGCGTTCATGGGCAGGGAGGAACAGGAGGCGGGAAGGTCGAAAGCACACCAGTGCCACCATCCTCCCGGCCCCGGCGCGTCGGGGTCGTGTAGAATGATCAGGAAGCTCTCGGTGCCTTCCGGGGCGTTTTCCCAGCGCAAATCCGGACTTTGGTTGCCGCCACCGGCACCAAAATCATGGTAAACGGACGCCAGGGGAACCTGGCCGGAAAAAGTGTCGCTGGACAAGGTAAAGTGGGCCATGAAATACTTTTTTGCGGAAAATACCGGGCTTTGCCCGAATTACAAAGCCCCCTTCGGATCACTCGATCAGAAAGGGGCCTTGTGGACAATTTTGCGTCACCGCAGGATGCCGGGATAGACCGTGGAGGCAGTGGATACGGGAATTAGTTCAAGATCAATTTACTGATGAGTCGGCTGTTCTGGCCACTGAGTTCAACGCCGTAGAATCCGGGGACGAGCCCCTCGGTGGGCAGCGACAGGCGATGGCTGCCGGCGTTAAGCTGCAGCCGTTCCTGACGGACTACCCGGCCGTCGAGGCTGCGTAGGCGAAGATCATAAGTGCCGGCTACCCGCGGGATGACCTGCAGGGTAGTGGGGCCCGTGCTGGGGTTGGGGAACAGGCGGAAAGGGATACTGGCCAGCGCCCGTACGGAAGTGGACTGCTCCTCGGCGAGGCGAACGATGGTGGGGGAAGAGCTGCCGTTATCTCCCACCGTACCCTGAGCACCATTCACCAGATTGCCCACCACGTACAGGTTGACGGGCCCGGAACCCTCTTCCGGTGCCGTCCACTGGAAGGTGAACGTACTGTCGGTAGACCTCGTACTGTGCTCGGCGTATACCCGGTCTCCATTGCCGGGGGTGATCTGCGCGTTGTCACTGGGCATGGAGAGTACCCCCGCAGTGGCGGGCCGTTCTAAGGTATCCAGGAATTGAGCCTGAAATCCGTAGCCCGCCGGCGCCGTTTCATTGTGCCCGATGGCCACCGTCACCGTGTAGGTTTCGCCGGGAAGGTAACCGGAGGCAAGGCCGGGTTCTTCACCATCCAGCGCAAAGGATACCTGAATGTTGGGCTCGCCAAAACTGCCGGAACTGTGGCAGGTACTGCACGTGGATTCCATGCCACCGCCAGCCGTAGGTGCACCGGTGTAGTAGTTGCCGTTTGCGGCCGGACCGCTGGAATTACCGAGAAGGAGGAAAAAGAGGGCCAGGCCTAATCCGGCGCTGAGAATACGGAAGTCAAATTTTTTCATTCGCGAGGTATTGTATAGTGAGTTGATGGAGCAATACGGAAAGGGTTGCTCGCGGGGAGCAATCCTTTTTTATTATTCTATAATTGGGGAAAAGCATCAACAATGTAGTTATCCTGGTCGTAGCCGACTTTCCCAATCCCCCCTGCTGTCGGGGGGCTGGCAAAGTCCGTTGTATTTCACTAGATCAGGTCAGGACCCGGCTGACGGCGCAGTTTCCGGAAGGTGAATACGGGTCCACTGGATTAGGTTCAGATATTTAAGTGCTTTTCGCTCGAAGGGATGGTCGGCCACCGCCGAAAAGGCTTCGTCGAGGCTTTCGTACACCTGGGCGGTTTCCGCAGGGGGCGTTCGCAGTAACCGGCGCAGCCCCGTCACCGCGATCCGATGCACTTCTGCGGACTCCCGGCTGCGCCGCAGCAAGCGGCTCAGATTTGTCAGGTGGTAGTCGACCAGGGAATGGTGCCCCAGTTCGAAGTTGCACAGCACATGGAGTAGTCTGGCGTTGATCAACAGATCTTCCCGCAGCGTGCCACCCTTCATGTTGATGATGTCGTTGAGGTTGTCCAGCGCACCACCGTAGTCCTTGTCCAGGAAAGCGGCGATGGCTGCTTTGTAGAGGAAAAGCCCCCACCGGTGATCATTGGGCACGAACGTCCTTTCCAGATAGTCGTTCTGCAGACCAATACTCAGGGCCCGTGCCCGATCCACGTTGTCCGTGATGAAGTACAGATTATACCGGGCCAACTCCCGGTAGATCCTGCCGATGAACTGGGAGTTTTCGTTCAGCAGGATGTCCTCATTGGCCAGGAAGTCCTCCAGGCGGCCGGTGAATTTTCTCACTAGGTCCGCCCGGTCGTCGAGGAAAGAGAACACCACCACGTAGTAGAGGCAGCGCAGGTATAAATCGGGATCCTTGACGACCATTTGTGGACTCAGCTTGAACAGCGTGTAGGCATTAAGGGAAGCCTCCAGCCCGTCGGTGAAGTTAAGCTGGATGTAGTGGTACCACATGGCCGCCTGGAAGCGGTTGATCTTCTGATGGAAGGTGCTGGTGATGGTTTCCCGATCTACTCTCCGCGTCTGAATCTGTTTCCAGAACTCTTCGTTTTCTGCGGCTTCCTCCGGACTCCGGCTGTGCCCGTTTTCGATGTAGCGGCCATGAATCTGGATGTTCAGGTTAAAGAGTTCACTGGTGTTCAGTACGCTGTAACTTCTTTCCGCTGATTCGTTGAGCAGCAGGTCCATTTTGTTGTGAATCTGCCGGGATAGCGTGATGTGGCGGGCCTCAATCAATTTCTGAAATTCGAGAATTTCCAGGTGGAGGAGGTCCTGGTTATGTTCCACGGCCTTTGCCTTGGCCCGTTCCAGGGTGCGCAGGGCATCCAGATAGTGTCCTTTTCCGTAGAGGATCCGGGTGAAGTCAAGCTGTTCCCGAAGCTCGATGTCGATCTCCTTGTTGATGAAGATGAGCCGGAGGCTGGTGAGGAGTTGTTGGTAGAGGTGGCGCTTCAGGTTGCTGTACTGACCGGCAGTCATGCCCATCTTCTTCCGCGCCTGGGCGTCGTTGGGTTCTGGTAGTCGGTCCAGTACGTTGAAGAGCTGGATGAATTTGCTGTCAACGGTGGAGCCCGCCCGCGTGGCATAAAGCTTGAAGTTGCGTTTCTCGGCCTTATTTAGAGATTTGATCAAACGCCACAGTTGGTGTTTTATGGCCGTTGGCATAGTACAGCTGGATAATTTATTGTCTTGAAGATCAGCTGGTTATTTTGGCAGGGGCGTAGTTGAAGTTGACAAATTGGAAGCGTAAATAATTCCCTGGGGTGGTTAATCCCGTTGCAGATTTGTGATCACAAGCGATCGGGATAACTTTCGCTAACCCCGAACCAGATAGCCATTTTTTCTAACTACCTATTGAATTGTTTCAGTCGCTGACCACGCTGGACACAAATATAAACACTTCTTATGAAGAAGATTGAAGCCATCATCCGCCTGTCCCGCTTCGAGGCTATCCGGGACGCGCTGGCAGAGATCGACGTGCGATTTTTTACGCTCTCCGAGGTTAAGGGTTTTGGCCTGCAACGCGGGGAACAGCTTACTTACCGCGGCAGTGTTTACGACGCGGATTACATCGCCCGCCTGCAGCTTGACATTCTTGCTCCCGCCGACAAGGTAGACTCCATCATTACGGCCATTACCTCTGCCGGCCGTACCGGAAAAGTTGGCGACGGGAAGATCACCGTTTTTGACGTCGATCGTATCGTCCGCATCCGCACCGGTGAAGAAGACGAGAGCGCCATTTAAGATTTACGTTCACACTCACCATTCCGGAGGATTTAACCACCCCACCGCATTACCCCCTAAAGGCGCACTTCTGTTCAGACTATCTGCGCCGTCCGATTCCGGACAACCTTCCTTAGTACTAACCAGCCATACCATTTTAGTCATTTCCCCCGGCTCCTCTTTGCTGTAAAAAAGTGGAGCCGCCTCGGGGGATTCGTTAACCTCATTCCGACTAATCAACTTTCTAAAAACTGCACTTGCTATGGAAGCAATGTTTACCGTAAACAACCTGTGGATCTTGGTGGCGACCTGTTTCGTCTTCATTATGCACCTGGGCTTTGCCGCCCTCGAGGCTGGCTTCGTTCAGCGCAAGAACGTTGTCAACATCCTCTTTAAAAACTCCATGATCATCAGCATTGGTTTGCTGACCTACTACGCCATCGGCTACAACCTCATGTACCCTTCCGGAGACGGCATGATCGCCAACTTCATCGGGGATCTGGGCGTCTTTGACTGGGCCGGAGGTGCCACGGCGGACTACGCCGCCGCCGCCGAAGAAGGATCTACCTACACCGGTTACTCCGATTTCATTTTTCAGGGCATGTTCGCCGCCACCTGTGCCACCATCGTTTCCGGAGCCGTGGCCGAGCGCATCAAACTGGTTCCCTTCCTGATTTTCGCGGCCATTTTTGTGGCCATCAGCTACCCCATTACGGGTATGTGGCACTGGGGCGGAGGCTGGTTGGCCGACCGTGGTTTCTATGACTTTGCCGGTTCTACCCTCGTGCACGCCGCCGGTGGTTTTGCTGCCCTCGCGGCCGTGATTCTTCTTGGCCCCCGTCGTGGTAAGTACAAGGAAAACGGACAAATCACGGCCATTCCCGGACACAGCATGCCGCTGGCCGCCATCGGTGTATTCCTGCTGTGGTTCGGTTGGTACGGCTTCAACGGCGGTTCCGTCCTGAGCGCTGACGCCAACGGTGTTTCCCTGGTGTTCGTGACCACGAGCCTGGCCGCGGCCGCTGGTGGTATCGCAGCCTTCTTCACGGCCTACTTCATGTTCAAATCCTACGATCTCTCCATGGTCCTGAACGGCATCCTGGGTGGCCTGGTTGGCATCACGGCCGGCGCCGATAGCGTGACCGGTGGTTCCGCCATCCTGATCGGATTGATTGCCGGTATCATCATCCCCCTGAGCATCGTCATGTTCGACAAATACCTGAAAATCGATGACCCGGTAGGAGCAACCTCCGTACACGGTGTATGTGGTATCTGGGGTACCCTGGCCGTAGGAATTTTCGGCACCAACCCTGAATTCAGCTTCCTGACCCAGCTGATTGGTACGCTGTCCATCGGCGCCTTCAGCTTCCTGGCCAGCTTCGCCATCATGGGTACCCTGAAAGCCATCATGGGCATCCGGGTAGACGAAATGGAAGAAATCAAGGGACTGGACATCGGCGAGCACGATATGCACGCCTACACCCTGAGCAAAGAAGACGGCGTGTTCCAACTCACGGCCGAAAACTAAACGAATGCGGGAGCCGGCCAACCGCCCCCCCGGGAGCCGGCTCCCCAAAATAAAAGACCCGCCGACGCTGCAACGCCGACGGGCACCGATACGGCCAAAGACCGCACCAGCTATGGAATTTTCTGGCGAATTTTTTGCCAGAATGCGAAGGTAAGTACGCAGCTGCAACTGTCCAACTTACCGGGTGGTCGGCCCGTGTCGGGAGTAGTCAACAATCACTCCTTCACGAGCTAAATAACTCACCTAATGAAACAGTTTTTTCAACTAGCCATCGGACTTATGTTCCTGACCAGCATGTCACTTTTTGCCCAGGATGCTTCTACCGCCGGGGAGCTGCTCCCCGCAGACCCCGAAACGGAGGCCACGGAGGATAAAGAGGAAGAAGAGGATGATGATTTCAGCCTGACCGGTTACGTGGATGCCTACTACCAGGGCAACCTGACCGAGATGGAGGGCGCTGAAGGCGTCTATCTGCCCTTTGGAACCAGCTTTACCGAATTCACCAACACATTTGGCATCGGTAACGTAAACCTGCTGGCGGAAAAAAGCCTTGGTAAAGTGGGCTTTGTGGGCCAAATCGGTTTTGGCCCCCGGGCAGTTGTGGGTAACGGTGGCATCGGAAACTTCTCCGCTACCGTCCAGCAACTCTACGTCACTTACTCTCCCAGCGATGCCGTAACCTTTACTTTAGGTAATTTTGGTACATTCGTGGGATACGAAGTCATCGATGCTCCCGCAAACGTGAATTACAGCACCAGCTACCTGTTCAGCAACGGTCCCTTCTACCACACCGGCGCTAAGGTGGATATCGCCATCGCCGAGGGTTTTGGTGCCATGGTGGGTATCTTCAATGATACCGACGGTAAGATCGATGATGTCTCCGGTAAGCACATCGGCGCCCAGCTGAGTGCCGAAACCGGCGGACTGGCGGCCTACTTCAACGTCCTGGCCGGTAAGGAAGCCGAACTCGGAGAGAATGACCTCAATGAGTTCCAGATGGACCTTACCGCCACCCTGGAAGTAAGTGAATCCTTCATGCTGGGACTGAACGCCAGCAGCTACTCCACCTCCATCGACGGAGACGGACAGGGAGGTTTCTTCGGTACGGCGCTCTACGCGACGATCGGTGCTTCCGAAACCGTTGATGTCGGCCTGCGGGCGGAATACTTCAACCTCACCGCCCCCGAAGGTGTAACGGTTGATGAACCCAACGTACTTAGTCTGACGGCCAGCGGAAACATCACGGTTGGTGACCTGCGCATCATCCCCGAATTCCGCTTCGACACCGGTAGCAATAACTTCTTCAACGCTTACGACGGTGACACCTACGGCGCCAGCGACGAAAGCGTAGCCGCCTTCATCCTTGCTGCCGTGTACTCCTTCTAGTCTGAACGCAGATTAGTACCAAAAAAACACTGCCTGACGCATTAACCTGGCACCTGCACGCCGTTGCCCAAAGGCTAGTCGCATAAACACGTCGCTGCATTTTCTTAAAATCAGTGATCCCGACGAGCAATACGGAACTCGGGACCGTTGCCAGATACTCGCCCAGGCAATTACGAAACAGCTCTTGTAGAGCTTATTATTTAACCTTCTGATTTAACCATCACCATAACTATGGCTACCAAACATAAGCTACAGTACGTCTGGCTCGACGGAAATGAGCCAATGCAAACCCTCCGTTGTAAAACCCGCATTGAGGAAGATTTCAGCGGTAAGCTGGAAGACTGCCCCATGTGGTCCTTCGACGGTTCTTCCACCAACCAGGCTTCCGGTGGTGCCTCCGACTGTCTGCTCAAGCCCGTAATGATCGTTCCCGATCCGCAGCGCAAGAATGGCTTCGTGGTGCTGACCGAGGTGCTCAACGCCGACGGTACTCCTCACCCGACCAACGCCCGGGCCACCATTCAGGACGAGGACCAGGACTTCTGGTTCGGTTTCGAGCAGGAGTACTTCCTCTGGGATCCCGAAACGGATCGTCCCCTCGGCTTCCCCGCCGACGGTTCCGACCCCGCTCCCCAGGGACCTTACTACTGCTCCGTTGGTGCCAAGCGCGCCTACGGTCGGGAAATCATTGAGGAGCACCTGGACGTATGTCTCGATGCCGGACTTACGGTAGAAGGCATCAACGCGGAGGTGGCTCCCGGACAGTGGGAATTCCAGACCTTCGCCAAGGGGGCCAAGGAAGCCGGTGACCAGATTTGGCTGGGCCGCTTCTTCCTCGAGCGGGTCGCCGAACAGTACGGCATCGCCATCGAGTACCACTGTAAGCCGGTCAAGGGTGACTGGAACGGTTCCGGTATGCACGCCAACTTCTCCAACTCCTTCCTCCGCAACAGCGGTAAGAAAGAAGATTACGAGAAGGTGTGTGAAGCTTTCCGTCCGCTGACCGCCGAGCACATCGCCGTTTACGGTCACGACAATCACCTGCGCCTGACGGGACTGCACGAGACCCAGAGCATCGACGAGTTCAGCTTCGGTATTTCTGACCGTGGCGCTTCGATCCGCATCCCCGTGGCGACCGTTGAACGTGGCTGGAAAGGATGGCTCGAAGACCGTCGTCCCAACAGTGCCGCAGACCCCTACAAGGTTGCGGCCCGTATCGTAGAAACCGTGAAGCCCGTTTCCTAGGCTTCTTCCAATTCCTGTAGAGCTGATCTTCTTCTGGCCCACGGCCGTACAACAAGAAATTGAAGAAGGTTAAATCAGCTCAGGTTCCTCCTGCGGGAGGAGCGCGGATTTTCCCGGATCACCGTCAGGTGGTCCGGGTTTTTCTTTTTGGCTCCAGAATGATCAGCGGCCATGGTGCCGTCGTTTTTCCCCGGTAACCGAAAGTTGTAGCCGCACCACCATTGATTGAAGTGGGCGACGGAGCGTAGAATGCCGGGAGTAGCCCGGGGGCCGTCCGGGGCCGGTAACGGGCATTAGTGGACTTGGGTTTGAGACCTTATATATATGGTCTCTGTTTTTTTCGGTGACCCGATTGGATCAGGAATCCATGCGCCGGAAAAAAAGTTTGTGGGTACCGCCCGAAAAAATGTGGAGTAGGGGAGTGCGGGCCAACGAAAAAATGGCTGTTGTTCCAAAAGGCCAACTTTTCGGTTGGGGCTAAAAAAAATATTGTTTTACGGCCCGCTTCCCCTTGCGTAGTATTGCTTGATGCCCTTATCTTTGTATTCCGGCCCGTGACAAACGGTCCACCTTTCCGACCCTTTTCAAGGCGTTGGAGTTCATTACCAACTTACGAGAAATAGTGTTGATTAGTCCTTTGGGAACGCCCACCGGATAGCACCATTCTCGGCTTCAACGAAGCGTTTTTTGCTGATCGAATCTTTTTGGAAAAATCTTTTCAAAAAGCTTGCTGGAGTGAAAATGAAGTTGGTACCTTTGCGGCCCGCAAATGAGCGGGGTTGCGATGAGGGGATGGCTTTGAAAATAATTTTCAAAAAAATCTCTTCAGTTCTTGCACAGTAAAAATAGTCGCTGTAATTTTGCAGCCGCTTTGGAAGCAAGGCGATCAAAAATTGACTTTTTAGACTGGTTTTTCGGAACCGGTTTTGGAAGATAAAAGTCGGCCCTGGGTGCCGCGCTGAAAGGTTTGACTTTCGGCGAACCATTCAGGAGCGAGCCGGCGAGATGATCTTTGACATCAATGGTAGGCGAGGTTCAAAGCCAAGATCATAGGATAGCATTAGTTCTACTAATGGCTTGAAGTGGAAATGGCCCTGACAATAAATTTGACAAGACAGCATTGAGCTCTTCTAT
>NZ_SNAQ03000089.1 GCF_004375085.3 Lewinella sp. W8 | reverse complement strand
TGGTGGCTACGGGCGTTACGACGGACGTCATCTGTAACGATGATGCCGGTACGAGTGACGACGGTACGATCACGCTGACGGTAGTTGGCGGCACGGCCGGCTACACTTACGCCTGGAGCAACGGTGCGACGACGCAGAACCTGAGTGGTCTTGCTGCGGGCACCTACACGGTAGTGGTCACGGACGCCAATGGCTGTACGACCACGGAAAGCTTCACGATCGACCAGCCGGAGCCCCTGGTGGCTACGGGCGTTACGACGGACGTCATCTGTAACGATGATGCCGGTACGAGCGACGACGGTACGA
>NZ_SNAQ03000088.1 GCF_004375085.3 Lewinella sp. W8 | reverse complement strand
GCGCCACGACGACGGACGTTGTCTGTAATGACGACGCCGGTACGAGCGACGACGGAACGGTTGACCTGACGGTCAGCGGTGGTTCCGGAAGCTACACCTATGCGTGGAGCAACGGCGCGACGACCGAGGACCTGAGCGGCCTTGCTGCGGGTACTTACACGGTAGTGGTTACCGACGCAGCTGGCTGTAGTGGCGAGCTGACGGTGACCATCGACCAGCCGGAGCCTCTGGTGGCTACGGGCGTTACGACGGACGTCATCTGTAACGATGATGCCGGTACGAGTGACGACGGTACGATCACGCTGACGGTAGTTGGCGG
>NZ_SNAQ03000087.1 GCF_004375085.3 Lewinella sp. W8 | reverse complement strand
CCGCCAACTACCGTCAGCGTGATCGTACCGTCGTCACTCGTACCGGCATCATCGTTACAGATGACGTCCGTCGTAACGCCCGTAGCCACCAGGGGCTCCGGCTGGTCGATGGTCACCGTCAGCTCGCCACTACAGCCAGCTGCGTCGGTAACCACTACCGTGTAAGTACCCGCAGCAAGGCCGCTAAGGTCTTCGGTCGTCGCGCCGTTGCTCCACGCATAGGTGTAGCTTCCGGAACCACCGCTGACCGTCAGGTCAACCGTTCCGTCGTCGCTCGTACCGGCGTCGTCATTACAGACAACGTCCGTCGTCGTGGCGC
>NZ_SNAQ03000086.1 GCF_004375085.3 Lewinella sp. W8 | reverse complement strand
TGTGTGAGGGCAGCAGTGGCTCGCTCTCTGGTCTGATCACTACCCAGGACGACGACGTGATGGGTGGCGTTGAGGTAACGCTTACGGGTGATAACAACATGGACGAGACGGTGACCACGGCAGCCAATGGCCAGTTCAGCTTCGGTAACCTGGAGGTGGATGCGGACTACACGGCCAGCCCGGCCTACAACGCTGCCTTTGACTTCGGCAACGTGACGGTGACGGACATCGTGGCGATCACGAACCACATCCTGGGCTCGAACCTGCTGGGTACGGGCTACGACCACGTGGCGGCCGACGTCAATATGGACGCTGACGTGAACATCTTCGACCTGGTGGCGA
>NZ_SNAQ03000085.1 GCF_004375085.3 Lewinella sp. W8 | reverse complement strand
GGGCATCAGCGTGACCGTCAGCGTCTGGATACAGATCGGGGTCGGTGCCTTGTCCGGCGTCACGCAGAACTCGAGGATGTCCACGTCGAAGTTACCACAACCGTCACCGGCGCGGATGCGCAGGGCGTGGTTACCTACGGGGATACCGCTCAGACGAACCGTGTAGGTGTCATCACCGTTAGCCACCACTTCGCTGGTCGTCAGGAAGCGCGTGCGCTCAAAGGACGTCGGTACTCCGGCGTAGTCCGCATCAAGCTCAACGCTGATGTCCACCTCAGAGCACTCGTCGAAGGCCTCGAAGGTCAGCGTTACCTCAGCAACACAGTTGTCGGGACCGATACCGGCGA
>NZ_SNAQ03000084.1 GCF_004375085.3 Lewinella sp. W8 | reverse complement strand
ACTTCATCGCCTCCGACGTCACGGATTGCTTCGGCAACGTGATCGACAAGTACAGCATCTACACCGAGGAGGAAGCTAACGAAGCGGGCTTTGTTCCGGTCGTTGGCCGTCTGGGCATTGACCTGACTTGTGAGGACTTCGGTGAGGACGTGAGCGTACGGGTGTACGCCATCGACAATGCGGGTAACGCCGACTACTGTTCGGTAGTACTCGAAGTGCAGGCCTTCCAGGACGGACTGTGTGAGGGCAGCAGTGGCTCGCTCTCTGGTCTGATCACTACCCAGGACGACGACGTGATGGGTGGCGTTGAGGTAACGCTTACGGGTGATAACAACATGGACGAGACGGTGACCACGGCAGCCAA
>NZ_SNAQ03000083.1 GCF_004375085.3 Lewinella sp. W8 | reverse complement strand
AACGCCGTTCCCGGCAGCACAAATGCCACAGGTTCATCCCGCGTGGCGTGAAGTGCATCAGTATGCAGCTTCACCAGTGCCACGACCGTGACCAGTTCAGACGTATCCAGAATCACGGTATCCGGCTGCGCTGATCCCACCTCATTTTCATGTCCGGTCAGCACATTTTCCCGGCTGAGAGGGGTGTCCTGACCGGCAGTTTCATCCGTGTCATCAAGCTCCTCTTTCAGCTCTGCCACACGGAGCGCCAGTTCTTCTTTCGTCCCCGTCAGGCTGACATCACGGTTCAGTTGTTCACCCAGCGAGCGGAGACGGGCAATCAGTTCATCTTTCGTCATGGACTCCTCCACAGAGAAACAATGGCCCC
>NZ_SNAQ03000082.1 GCF_004375085.3 Lewinella sp. W8 | reverse complement strand
ACGTGCGCGACGCCAACAACTGTCTGCAAAGCATCGCGGTCAGCATTCAGGAACCAGCCGGCATCACCCTCAGCGGCAGCATCACCGACCTGCTCTGCAACGGGGACAACAGCGGAGCCATCGACCTCAGCGTCGGTGGTGGAACACCGCCCTTCGTCTACTCCTGGTCCAACGGTGCGTCTACCCAGGACCTCAGCGGACTGGCCGCCGGCACCTACTCCGTAATCGTTTCCGACGCCAACGGCTGTAGCCGGGAGACCGCCTTCACCCTCAGTGAACCGCCAGCTCTGACGCTAAGCTGCACCCCAAGCCCGATCTCCACCATCAACGGTAACGATGGCAGTATCCTGTTAAACTGGGAGGGCGGCACCC
>NZ_SNAQ03000081.1 GCF_004375085.3 Lewinella sp. W8 | reverse complement strand
CCAACGTAGGTGATGACGCCACGGACAGCGACGCGGACGAGACCACGGGCCAGAGCCCGGTGGTGATCCTGGCCTCCGGCGAGAACAACCCGACGATTGACGCCGGCTTCTACGAGACGGCCAGCCTCGGTGACTTCGTCTTCGAAGACGTAGACGGCGACGGCATCCAGGACGCTGGCGAGCCCGGCGTACCGAACGTGACGGTAAACCTGAAGGACGAGAACGGAAACGTAATCGCCAGCACGACGACTGCCGGTGACGGTTCCTACTCCTTCGACAACCTGGTACCCGGCGATTACAGCGTACAGTTCGTCCTTCCCGGCGGCTTTGAGTACACGGACCTGAACGAAGGCGGTGACGAAGCGCTGGACAGCGATGC
>NZ_SNAQ03000080.1 GCF_004375085.3 Lewinella sp. W8 | reverse complement strand
GTCGATGTTGTCATCGCCGTTGTCGTCGTCGTCTCCGTCGTTGTCGTCACCGTTATCCAGCAGGATATCGAACTGCGGGAAGCCGGGGTTGTAGTTCAGGTCAGCAAACTTGCTCAACCAGGCGATGTCGTCAGCCGTCGTCGTCTGGCTAACACCAGGACGTACGTGCAGGTACATCAGCTCCGTTTCCGGGTTGCGGTCACCCTCGCGATCCCGGGGGATCAGGTAAGCCTGGCCGATGCTGTTGTACTCACACCAGTTGATGATGTCGTAAGTAACTTCCAGCTTGAAGCACTCCTCGGAAGCAGTACCCGTCGTGCGGAAGGTGTCAACGCTGGGGTTGATCGTGATCAGGTCACAGGCACGCTCGTCGATGCCGAT
>NZ_SNAQ03000007.1 GCF_004375085.3 Lewinella sp. W8 | reverse complement strand
TTGACAATTTCAAGCCGCTCTTCTTTGGTAAATTGTTTCCTCATTTTCGACATCTCATCGAGTTGATTGGTTAAAAATAGTAACCAAGTCAATCAGAAGTAGCTGTCTACTATTGTGGGGAGCTCCAGGTTATTATTCTTCCCTCTTCCCTCTTCCCTCTTCCCTCTTCCTTCTTCCCTCTTCCTTCTTCCTTCTTCTTTCTTCCTTCTTCTTTCTTCCTACTTCCCTCTTCCTTCTTCCTACTTCCTTCTCCTCAGCCTCCTCCTTCCCTCCGGTCGGCGGACGAGCCAGCTCGTACCTCGCGTCTCGGCCGACGACCTACCTAGCAGCTTTTTTCGTTAAATCCTGAAAAACGCCAACGAATGACCGGCTTTCTGCGTCTTTTAACTGACCGTTAACTGACAATGGCGTTGCAATTCCATGACGCTGTTGGTAAATTTGATGCAAATACCCAGTCTATGAAACGTCTTTTACCCCTATTGATGCCGGTAGGACTCCTGTTGGTCCTTTCCGGGTGCCTCGAAGAAAAAACCACCATTGAAACGCCCACCGAAGAAGGACGTAGTCATCCGACCTCGCTGTCCTTCTCCGACCAGGAGATGGATGTCCTCCGGCAAAGTCTCGACATTTCTCAGCACATCAACCTTCCGGTCACTCAGGTGCCCAGTCACATTGGTCGGTTTGCGGGGGTAAGCGACGTACGCACCACGGGTTCCGATGCCCGCAAGGCCCTCCTGGGCCGGGTACTGTTTTACGATACCCAGCTGTCCGCTACCGGAGAGACCAGCTGTGCCACCTGCCACAAGCAGGAAATTGCCTTCTCCGATGACCTGGCCTTCTCCAAGGGCATCAATGGCGCGGTCACCAAACGAAATTCCATCGCACTGGGCTCCGTTCCCACCTTCGCGCCGGCCGTCAGCGGTTACGGCAGTACGGGCGATGAAGAAAGCCGGGCCGTGCAGGGCCGGGTGAAGTTTTTCTGGGACGAACGTGCGGGCACCGTAAGTGAGCAAAGTACGGCCACCATCCAGGACGAAATTGAGATGGGCCGCGATCTCGTGGAACTCTCCCAGGACCTTCGCCGTCAGGAACTCTACAAAATCCTTTCCTTTAAGGCCTTCGGCACGGAAGAACTCACGCCCGAGCGGATTACCCTGGCCCTGGAGAAATTTACCAGTTCGATCACTTCCATGAACACCCGCTTTGACGACCTCGCCAACCGGGAGTTCTTCGAAAGCCGGGAACAATTAGAACAACGGTTCACCGCTTCGGAACTGCGGGGGCGGGAACTCTTCAACCAAAATTGTGCGAGCTGTCACGGAGCCAACCTGGCGGAACCCACCGTCAACGTGGCCAACAACGGCCTGGAAATGAGCTACACCGACAAGGGCCTCGGCGACCTGTCCGGCAACGAGTTCGAGGCCGGTGTCTTTAAGGTTCCCTTCCTGCGCAATGTTGCCCTGACCGGCCCTTACATGCACGACGGCCGCTTTGCTACCCTGCGCGAAGTGATCGATCACTACAGCGAAAACATCGTGGAGCACCCCAACCTTCACCACAATCTCCGCAATGCCTTTGGCAACGTGCGTCGCCTCAACCTCAGCGAGCAGGATAAGCAGGCGCTGATTGACTTCCTCGAAATGGCCACGGACGAAACCCTGGCCACCAATGAATCGGTCTCGGATCCCTTCCGACGCTAGGTCAGATATGAGCTTGTATGGATTTTGGTCATCTGGCCGAATTTGAGATTTTTTTGGTGGTAGCAAGGCGGGGAACCCGGAGTTTAGCACCGCTAAAAGAGGATTTCCCCAATGAAGCTAACGTCAAAAAAGGCCAAATGGAGGTCGATTATTAAATTCCAATCAAGCTCAAAACGACACGAAATTTGGCAAGAGGCCGTAGCGGATTCCGCTACGGCCTCTTTACATTTACCCCATGCTTGAAACGGTCACTTCCCCTACCCTGCTCGTCAGCGAACGACGCGTACGTGCCAACCTGGAACGCATGGCGGCCCGCGCCAACCGCCACGGATTGGCGCTCTGTCCGCATTTCAAGACCCACCAGTCCCTGGAAGTCGGAGCCTGGTGCCGGGAGTACGGCATCGAAGAAATCACAGTCACCAGCTTACGGATGGCCCGCTTCTTTGCGGCGGGCGGCTGGCAGAAGATCGCCATCGCCATGCCCTTCAACCCTCGGGAAATCGGGGAACTTCAAGTACTGTCGCAGCGTGTGGAGCTGTCCCTTTTCCTCGTGGACTCCAAAGGGGCGGCCAAACTTGCCGCAGAACTATCGGCTCCGCTGGGGTACTTCATAGAAGTGGATGCTGGCTACGGTCGTTCCGGGGTTTCCTGGCGGGATCACGCCAGCGTGCGCAGCATCATCCGCGCAGCGGGACACCACCGCTTCCGGGGGTTTTACGTCCATAGCGGACACACCTACGATGCCAAAACGATTCCGGAAATAGCGGCCGTTCACCAGGAACTCCTCGACAGGCTCGGAGAACTGCAATCGGCGTTCAGCGACCTCCACCCGATCATGGCCATCGGAGACACGCCCGCCTGCAGCACCCAGGAGGAATTCCGCGGCATCGACCGCATCGGACCGGGCAACTTCATCTACTACGATCTGACCCAGGTGCAACTTGGCTCCTGTGGTTTAGGGGACATTGCCGCTTGTGCGGCCGTGCCGGTGGTACAGCACAAGGGAGAGGAGATTATCGTTCACGGTGGCTGGGTACAACTGGGTAAGGATAGTTTGCACCTGCCCTCCGGGCCCACAATTTATGGCCGGATGGTCCTGCTTAACCAGGATGGTCAGTGGGATACCTCCCGACCGATGGGTACGGTGACCAAGCTCAGCCAGGAGCACGGGACGATTCACCTACCAGAAAGTTTGCGGGCGGAAGTGCGTGTGGGAGATCTCGTGGGGGTGCTGCCGGTGCATTCCTGCGCCACCGTACACGGTTTGCGGGCCACGGGAGACACCAGGTTCCTGGCCTGATGACAAACGCCCTGCCCCCACGAAGGAGACAAGGCGCAGATATCGCGTTGAGAGACGCTATACGGAACAAATATAGGCTACTTTTGCATTCGTTCGGGAATAATCCTCCCAATCGTCCCCTTTTTTTGGCCAATTGGAGCATTATTTTTCCACTTTCATAAATGCCCAACCTTGAACACCCAGCTCAGAATAAACCTCTGGTCCTCACCCCGCAACATCAGCACCGCCATCATGTACAGCTTCGCGCAACGCGAAGATTGCCGGGTAGTCGACGAACCACTTTACGCACACTACCTGGTGAATCAACCCACCGAGGCCGTCCACCCCGGGCGGGCGGAAATCCTGAAGAGCCAGCCCCAGGACGGCGAGGCGGTGGTCCGGTGGATGCTACGGCATGATTTCGGTCCGAAAGCGGTTATTTTCAAGCAAATGACCCACCACCTGGTCGCGCTGGACCGCGACTTTCTGCCCCGGATGATCAACGTACTCCTCATTCGGGATCCCCGGGCCATTCTGGCCTCCTTCAGCAAGGTGGTGAAGGCCCCCACTGCCGCAGACGTCGGCATCCCACAGCAGATGGAGCTGTTCCGACAACTAAAGGCCGAAGGCGGATTGGCGGCCGTAGTGGACGCCAGGAAATTGCTACTGCAACCCCGTCAAGTCCTGGCCACGCTCTGTGAGCGGGTGGGACTGCCCTTTCAGCAAAACATGCTCAGCTGGGAAGCGGGCGCCCGACCGGAAGATGGCGTCTGGGCGCCACACTGGTACGCCAATGTGCACAAGAGCACCGGTTTTCAGCCCTACCGTGAGAAAACCTATGACCTTACTCCGGCCCTGGAGAAAATCGCCGTTCAGTGTGCCCCACTCTACGAAGAAATGCTGGCCGAAGCCCTCTGATTCTCCTTATTTCGAACCTTTACTTTCACAAATCCAATTCATGCTACAGCAATTTAACCCCGCCAACAAAGACCTGCTGGTGTACATAGACGGCAAGCTACTCCATCGTGACGAGGCGAAGGTCAGTGTCTTCGATAGTAGCGTCCAGGGAGGGGATGCCGTCTGGGAGGGCATCCGGGTCTACAACGGTCGCGTGTTTTCCCTGGAGGAGCACCTGGATCGCCTCTTTGATTCCGCGCACGCGATGTTGTTTCGGGGCGTACCGACACGAGAAGCCGTGCGGCAGGCAATTTTTGAAACCCTGCGGGCCAACCACATGACCGACGGCGTCCACCTCCGGCTCACCCTCACGCGGGGTGTAAAGATCACCTCCGGGATGGACCCTCGGCTCAACCAGGCGGGCTGCTCGTTGATTGTATTGGCCGAGCACAAGCCCCCCGTATATCCGGAGTCCATCACCCTCATCACCAGTTCGGTGCGCCGCAACAGCCCGATGAGCATCGACAGCAAGATTCACCACAACAACCTGATCAACAACATTCTGGCCAAGATTGAAGCCAATAATGCCGGAGCCGACGCCGGACTCATGCTGGACAAGGACGGCTACGTGGCCGAAGCCAATGGCGTGAACGTTTTCGCCATACACGACGGCACGGTGTATACTCCCCACGCGGATTTCTGCCTGCCGGGCATCACCCGGAAAACCGTCCTTCGGCTCTGTCGGGAAAATGGCATCCCCGCCGTGGAAAAGCGGATGTCCGTCACCGAATTTTACGTGGCCGACGAGGTCTTTACCACCGGCACCATGGGCGAACTTACCCGGGTGCGGGCCATTGACCAGCGGGAAATCGTTAACCGGGCGGAAAGCTCGGTATTGGGGAAAGTCCAGGAACTCTTCCGGAAGGAAACGGAGTCTGCCGGCGTACCCTTTTAGGGCATACCTTACCAGTAGAGGCTGTATCCGACGTAGGGTAAGGGGGGCGGAAAAAAGTCGTCTTCGTCCAGGAACAGCGTGAAGATGCCGAACTGCCAGCGGTGGCGCCGGCCGGCCAGGCTGGCGTTGATGGAGGGCAGCATGGTCAGCTGCCGGTCAAAGGGATCGAAGGGGTCAAAATTATCTTCCCGCTCCAGGGCGAGCACCACTTCGGTGTAGACGTGCCACCGCGGACTCAGCTGTCCGCCCACGGCCATCCGGTAGCTCCAGGCTTCTCCCCCAAACTCATCGGTATTGTAGAGCAGGCCCGTGCCCAGGTTGAGGAAGCGTCGCTCGTCCCCGAAGGTGACGATGCCGGATACGTCGCCCAGCGCCAGCAGTCCATTACTGTTGAAGCCCTGGGAAAAGGGAGGCAGAAGGAACTGGTTGGAAAGGCCGACGTTGACCTTGGGGGCCACCTGAAACCTTAGTTTCTGGGTCGTCAGCAGCCCCAGGGGGCCGGCCAGACCAATACCGATCTGGAAATTATCTCCAATGTTTCGTTCGACTACGGCGTAGATCAGGTTAATGACCCGAAGCTGGGTTTTGGA
Organism: Lewinella sp. W8; assembly: GCF_004375085.3. Lineage (GTDB taxonomy): Bacteria > Bacteroidota > Bacteroidia > Chitinophagales > Saprospiraceae > Neolewinella. Next base: position 254,219 of record NZ_SNAQ03000007.1, on the reverse strand, counting down.
CGTAAACGGGAGGGCCGTACGTTCGTAGGTCAGGTCCGAAAACCCGGCGGGTTGCATGCTGGTATATTCCCGGGCGACCGTACTGTTGAACACTCCGATGAACCGCAATTCATGGGTCGGAACCATTACTTCTTCCCGGACCGAGCGGACCTGCATCCGAATGGAATCCGAGCGGACCTCCATGACCGTGCCGAGTAATTTGGTGTAATCCAGCAGGATCAGTTGGTGCAACTGGGTGGTATCCCCAAGGTTGACCTTGTAATGGATTCGGGATTGATAGGGCTGAGCCATGGCCCCGAGGCCCAGGAAGAGAAACAGCAAAAACAATAGGGTGCGCATGAAATGCCGAAGGGGTTGTTTGGTAGTAGACGTAAAGTAATCAAATAACGTTGGAATTATCTTGGTCCGGTTTTTACACCAATCGGATCCGGGTCGAAAAAACCTTTCTACGACCCGCTTGTATTGCTTACCAAATATCATATCATGGCTGCCAGCGATCCGCAGGATGCCCCGAACGCCCTCACCGACGTCATCACTTACCGCCCCGGGCGACTTTTCATTATCCTTGCCGGCTTTTTCGTCGCCAATGCCCTGGTGGCAGAACTGATTGGGGTAAAAATCTTCGCCCTCGAAGATACCCTGGGCATCCCTCCCTGGGACTTCAACCTCTTCGGGGAAGTCGGTGCCCTGCAATTTTCCGCGGGGGTACTGCTCTGGCCCGTCGTTTTCGTCATGACCGATCTGCTCAATGAGTACTACGGTAGACGTGGCGTACGGCTGCTCAGCTTTCTTGCCGCCGGCCTGATCCTGTACGCCTTCGTCATGATCTATTTCGCCATTCAGCTGGCTCCGGCGGACTGGTGGGTCACCCAATCCCAGGAACGGGGCGTTCCCGATAGCCAGGCGGCCTTTCTGGTCACCTTCGGCCAGGGCTTGTTCATCATCGTCGGCTCCCTCATGGCCTTTCTGCTGGCACAGCTGACGGACGTTACCGTCTTCCAGCAAATCCGTAAGAGTACCGGAGAAAAGAAGCTCTGGTTACGGGCCACCGGCTCCACGTTGGTCAGCCAGCTGGTGGACAGCCTCGTGGTGCTGATCGTTGCCTTCAAACTGGGGCCCGAGCTCGTGGGGGGCGTCAATGATCCCTGGCCATGGTCCCGCATTTTCGCGGTGGCAACCGTTCAGTACGCCTATAAATTCACGCTGGCGGTGCTGCTGACGCCGGTCATCTACTGGGCCCACGGGCTCATCGACCGCTACCTGGGGCACGAAGTGGCCGAGCAGCTGAAGGCCCAGGCGGGGGAAGGAGGGGTCAGGACTGAGGACTGAGGATTGAGGATTGAGGATCTAGGATTAAGGATCTAGGATTGAGGATTGGGGCCTAGACGTAGATGTCCAGTATGCTGAGGACCCCAAAAATGAGGCTGGCCAGTCCGTTGGTGGTAAAGAAGGCCAGGTTGACGCGGCTGAGGTCCTGGGGAGTAACCAGGGTATGTTGGTAGATGAGGGCAGCGATAAATATGCCGCCGGCCAGCAGGCAGAGCCAGGAAAATTCGGGGTACAGTACCGCCTGAAAACCCAGAATCATCATCAGCACCCCTCCACAAACCACGTGGATCATTCGGCCCAGCAGCAGGGCGCTGCGTTTCCCCATGCGGACGGGAATGGAAAAGAGGTCCTGCTCCCGGTCAAATTCTTCGTCCTGCAGGGAATAAATAATGTCAAATCCAGACACCCACAGGAGCACCACGATGCCGTACAGTACCGGCAGCAGGCTCCACTGGGCGGTTACGGCCAGGTAGGCGCCGATCGGGGCCAGCGCCAGTCCCAGGCCCAGCACAAAGTGGCAGAGGTAGGTAAACCGCTTCGTGTAGCTGTACCCCAGAATGACGAGCAGGGCCACGGGAGAGAGCATGAGGCAGAGCGGGTTGAGCAGTCCGGCGGCGGCCATGAAGAGCAGGGAATTCAGCACGACGAACAGCAGGGCCGATTTACTGGTGATGATGCCGGAGGGAATTTCCCGCACGGCGGTGCGGGGGTTCTTTTCGTCAATGTCGCGGTCCAACCAGCGGTTGAAGGCCATGGCCGCCGATCGGGCAAACACCATGCAGGCCACCACCAGGGCGAATTTGCGCCAACTCAATTCTCCCTCATCGAGCACCGCCAGGAAAAAGCCCAGCAGCGCAAACGGCAGAGCAAAAATGGTGTGGGAGAATTTCACCAGTGAAAGGTAGTCGGCGAGCGTCCTGGTCCAGGTCATGGAAGTGAGTTGCGTTGGGGGGGTAACGGATGAGTGCGGAGCTGGGTTTTAACCGGCAAGCAGTTTTACCAAAAAGCAAGCGCCCCATCCACCGGTTGGTGAATGGGGCGCTATGTCTTTAGGCCGAAGCTATCGCCTCAGCGATCAGATTCCTTACTGCGTTACGGCAGCGGGATCGGGGTTTACCGTACCGGTCAGGTAGATGAACGTCTGAGCGGGGTTGGTGTTGGCCGTAACGGTAACCTTCTGGTTGCGGGCACCTTTCTTGTTCTTGGAGTTGAACTGAACGGTGATTTCACCCTCCTCACCGGGAGCGATGGGAGCCGTGGGCTTGGAAGGAACGGTACAACCGCAAGATCCCTTGGCGTCGCTGATGATCAGGGGCTCGGAACCGGTGTTCGTGAACTTGAAGGTGTGGCTTACGATCTCACCTTCGGTAACCGTACCGAAGTCAAACGTGCCGTTTTCCTGGAAGGCCATCGTGGTGATGGGGCCAGCGGGAACCGCTACGTTGGGCTGGTTGGGCTGAGCGGCAGCGGGGTTGGCGGGCGTTACCGTCTCAACGGCCTCAGCGGCAGCGGCACGTACGTCGTCGTTACCCTGCTGGCAGCTGGAAACGGTGAAAGCAAGGGCGAAAACCGCCACGAGGGAAAAGATTTGCTTAAGCATGTGGATAAAAATTAATCCGTTATTGAATGATCCTCCGGGGAGGGTCCTGAAATTGATTCGCAAAGATCCGTAAATCCTTGTCGATTACAAAGATCAATCAACAAACGCGGTCATTCGGCCAATGGATATTGAAACTTTGTTAACGGTTTGCTAACGGTTGGGCGCCTGCGCGCAGGTGCGGTGAATTTGGGTGGGGCAATGTTACGGAGACAGGGCACGTCCGCAAGGGGTTACCGTAGAGACAAGGCATGCCTTGTCTCTACCGCATGCCTTGTCTCTACGGGCAACACGGCCAAACCCAAAACCGGGCACCTGCGCTCCGCCGCATTCTCCTTGCAATTGGTGATCCCGACGAGTTACGGAACTCGGGACCGTCGCCCTTTCATACCAATTGCCCATGAACCATCCGGCAAGAATTTCCTTTGAACGGTAAAGACTCTCTTCCCTCCACTTACTTGATCTTATGCCCAACGATTTCGACGTCATCATTATCGGCTCCGGTGCGGGCGGCGGCACCATGGCCTACGCCCTTGCGGACACCGGCAAAAAAATTCTCATCCTTGAACAGGGCACCTTCCTGCCCCGGGAAAAACGCAATTGGGACCCCCACTTCATTTTTGGTCCCGACGGCTACAAGGCCCCCGTGGAATGGCTTGGCCCGGAAGGTCAGACGGTGAAACCCATCGTCTACCACCGCGTGGGGGGCAACACCAAAATGTACGGTGCCCTACTCCACCGCCAGCGCCCCGAAGACTTTGAGGAGCAGCAGCATAAGGGCGGCGTCAGTCCCGGATGGTGCGTAGGCTACGACGAATTCGAGCCCTACTACATGATGGCCGAACACCTGATGAAAATACACGGCAACCGCGGTGAAGACCCCACCGAGGGCTGGGCCAGTGGCCCCTTTCCCTTCCGCGCCTTTCCCCACGAGGGCCGCATCGCCGAAGTTGCCGGGCAACTGAAGGATCTCGGCCTCCACCCCCACCATTCCAACCTCGCCCTGAACCGGGACATCGACGAGCCCTGGAAGCGCCCCTGCATTGCCTGCAATACCTGCGACCCCTTCCCCTGCATGGTTCACGCCAAGTCCGACGCCGAGACGGCCATGGTGCGGCCAGCCCTCAAACACCCCAACGTGAGCCTGTGGACCAGCAGCCGGGTAGACCGCCTCGTGGAAGAGAACGGAAAAATTACCCGGATCGAACTGGAACGGGACGGAGAAAAACTCGCCCTGAGTGCCGATCTGGTGATCGTCTCCTGCGGGGCCATCAACACTGCGGCCCTATTGCTCAAATCCCGGGTAGCCAATTCCTCCGATCAGGTAGGCCGCAACTTTACCAAGCACAACCAGAGTGGCATCTCGGCCATGGACCCCGACAAGCCCAACGACGTCGTCTTCCAGAAAACCCTCGGGGTGCACGATTTTTATCACGGCAGTCCCGAGCACCCCTATCCGCTGGGGACCATCCAGCTCACCGGCAAGGCCCACTACACTCGAATCCTGGGAGACTACGCCGACCTTAATCTGAGCGTGGAGGAAGCCAAGCGGATTCAGAAATACGCCGTGGATTTCTGGTTCACCAGCGAGGACCTGCCCGATCCCCGCAACCGCATCGAGTGGACCGGCAAGCAAATCAAGTTCAACTACCGGCCCAACAATCGGGAGAGCCACTTTGAGTTTATGGACCACTTCCAGAAAAACTATCTGGAAAAGATGGGCTTTAGTGAATTTCTGCGCACCACCAAGGAACTGGAGTTCACCTGGCACCAGGCGGGTACCGCACAGTTCGGCACCGACCCCAAGACCAGCGTGCTGGACCCCAACTGCAAAGCCTGGGACCTCGATAACCTCTACGTCGTGGACGCCAGCTTCCAACCCTCCCAGGGAGCAACGAACCCAACCCTAACCATCATTGCGAACGCGATCCGCGTGGCCGACCACCTGCGTAAGGACTGGTTCGCCAAGGATCAAAAACTCTCTACCGACGACTTCCCCCTCGACGATCCTTACATGGCGGACAGCGCTACGGCTAACCTCAAGGTCAGTCAGTACGCGGCAGGAGATGAGGATAGCTGGGGAGCTTAATTGGTACTTTAGTCTGTTGGTACCTTAGTCTGTTGGTACTTTAGTCTGTTGGTCTGTTAGTCTGTTGGCCTGTTTGGTCCAAAACTTCTAACAGTCCAACAGACTAACAGACTAACAGACCAAATCCCCTACTCCCCCTGTCGCATGGCGCTGCGGAAGATCCGGTTCCAGTTCACGCCGTTGAAGAGGCTTCCTTCCTTGACGGAGAACCAGATGAAGAGCGGCTTACCTAAGATGTGGTTTTCGGGCACAAAGCCCCAGATTCTGCTGTCTTCCGAGTTGTGGCGGTTATCCCCCATCATCCAGTAGTAGTCCTGCTGGAAGGTGTATTCGGTTACTTCTTCACCGTTCAGGTAAAAGGCATTCCCCCGACGCTCGAAATCATTGTCTTCGTAGACCCGGATGGCACGCCAGTATAGGGCGAAGGTCCGGTCATCCAGTTTGACGGTCATGCCTTTTTCCGGGATCAGGACCGGGCCGTAATCATCAACGGTCATGTTGTCGAAGTAGCGCTTATCGTGGGGGTAAAGGCGAACGCCACCACCATCGGACTGGTCGCGGGGGGTAATGGTGATGCCCTCGTAGTTGGCCTCCAGTTTATCGATTTGGCCCTGGTTGAGGAACATGATCGTATTTCCTTCCCGGTCTTTACCGTAGTCCTCCGGGGAAATGCCCCAATCGGACCAACGGGCGGTATTGGGTTCTCCCGTAAACCCGACGACGTAGGAAAACTGGACGTTCTCGGGGTCGTCGATGGGTTCACCGTTGATGTGTACTACACGATTTTTGATTTCCAGTCGCTCGCCCGGCAGGCCGATGGCCCGCTTCACGTAGTGATCGCGCTTGTCCAGTGGTCGCGTGATCAGGGGAATCTGACCGGTGGTGATGCCCCGGTAAACCTGATCCGGCACGGTCATGTAATCGAAGCTGTGGAACTTTACGTCGTGGGGATAATACGTCCTTTGGGGCGTTAGGTAGACGCTGTCACCCGCCGGGACGTTAAAGACCACCGGATCAAACCGATCAATGGCTTCGAGGGCCGGAAGGCGGCGGTACGGCAGGGAAGCTCCGTCAATGTAACTTTCACCACCGACCACGGGCATACGGTTGTGGGCCAGGGGTACCATCAGGATGGTTTCCGGGAGCCGCAGTCCGTAATGAATCTTGGAAACGAAGAGAAAGTCACCCACGTTAAGGTTGCCCTCCATAGAGGGCGTAGGAATGATGTAGGATTCAATCAGGAGCAGCCGGATAAAGGCCGCGGCGAAGATGGCGAAGATGGCCGCTTCGGCCCAATCGCGGCTCACACTTTTCTGAAAGGCTGGGTACTTCATGATCACCTTGTTCACCTCCCTTTTGTCGCCCGTTTTCTGGGCCACGGCCAGAGCCTGCCGGTATTCCCGCTCTTCGGTCAGAATCGGACCGCGGTACTTCAGGTCATCCTGACCGCCCAGCCAACCGAAGTAGCCCCAGGAAACGACCACCGAAAGTACGTGTTCAAAGAAGTTGAAGCGGTTGAAGGACCGACAGAGGTCCACCATCAAGCCGGCGAAGATAAATACGTTGAAAAAGGGAATCAACAACAGGAGACTGTGCCAGCCCTTGCGGCCGACGATCTCGGCGGTGACCCACATATTATAACCGGGCATCAGGGCGTGCTTGGCTTCCCGACCGGCTTTGGGGAAAATACGGTAGAGGGCAGCACTCAGTAATACGTATCCAATGAGCAGTACCCAACTTAACCACGTCATACTATGATCTTTTATCCAGGGCGCGAAGGTACGTCAAGCCTGGCGCATTGCCCGGCCCAAGCCGACAAACTATTCCGTCGCTTCGACGAAACCCTCAAGCCACAGTTTATGCGCTCCCCGGTGACCGTGAAAGTACACCTTGACGTATTTACGAAAATAACCGACGCGGGCGGCATCATAATTGACCTTAATCTCGCCGACCTCCCCGGGGGCGACCGGTTTATCGGCCCAGTCGGCGGCCGTACAGCCACACCCTACTCTAATGTTGTCGATAAGCAAGGCTTCCTCCGTCTGATTACGGAACTTAAAAACGTGTATGCCTTCCTGATGGTGGAGTAAATCCCCCATGTCAACCGTAGTTTCTCCTAACCATTCTACCGGATTTTCGGAGCCCGGAGGCGGAAAATTCGGGGGCGAGGACGCAGGTGCAAGGCCAATCAGCATCAGGAGCAAAGTAGAAATTGAATGCATCATACCGTTATAAACGTCGGCGACACAACGCTATTTTGTTAAGGAAACCCTATACTTGGCGACTGACATATCCGAAATCCATCGGTAAATCATTTGTAGTAGAAAACGAACCATGAAGAAAATTCTTTTTGCTCTGCTCTTCGTCTTCGGCGCCTCAGCGGCCGCTTCCGCTCAGGTCGTGGTGGACGGAGTAAACATCAACAACCTGGAACAAATCCAGATGATCCGTATGATCGCCCAGGAACGCTTCCTGTCCAACAAGGTCACCATCTTTATTGACTACGGACAGAGCATCCAGGGAGGAGGCCGTCGCCAGATGGAGGTTATCAATCCCGCCGACGGGAAGCGCATCCGCTTCAACTCCGTCATGCACGCCGTTAACTACCTGATCGACAATGGCTGGTCCTACACGGAGGCAATGGTCCTGCCCAACGAAGGAAACGCCAGCACTACGGGAGGCAGTACGCAATACTTGTTCACCCGAGACAGCTAGTCAACTTCCCAACGGTTTCCGTGCGCGACCTGGTTTTCTCAGGCCCGGGAAACACTTTGGAAAAGACCAGTATATTTCTTTGTCAATGCGCAAGAAACCCTTATCTTTGCGCCCACTTTGAAACGTCCTCCGGTGCCAACGGGCTTAATAACCGGACATAAACCGTCAGCTCATGTCTGCTCAATCGCCCTTCATCTTACCCCTCCGCGGGCTTGGTAATGGCCATTATGCGTATGATCTTACGATTGATGATGACTTTTTCGCTTCCTTCGAAAATTCTCCGGTAGCCCACGCCAACGTTCAACTGCGGCTTACGGTAGACCGGCAGCAGCGAGAAATGACCCTGGGTTTCGACTTCAGCGGCACCATTGGTACCGACTGCGATCGCTGCCTGGCGGCCATTAACCTGCCCATCGAAGATCAACGTCATTTGCTCGTGAAGTTCACTCCCGATGCGGATGAACTGGAAGAAGAAGGGGAACTCATCTACCTGCATCCGGATACCAGCCTGTTTGACGTAGCCCCCTACGCCTACGAGATGGTATTGCTGGCCGTTCCCATGATTCGTACCTTCGAATGCCGGGAAGGGGAACCTCCCTACCCCTGCGATGAAGAGATGCTGGCCCGCATTGAATCCTCTACCGAGGCCTTCGATGACGACCAGCAGGATTCGGAAGATGACGGAAAGCCCAGTCCCTGGGACGTACTCAAAGACCTGTAAATCAACCTGACCCCGGTCAGTAACAAAGAATATAACTCGAAAATTTAATAGGCCATGGCACATCCTAAGAGCCGGATCTCCAAGCAACGCAAGCGTAAGCGTCGTACCCACTACAAGGCCACTGCGCCTACCCTGACCGTATGTCAAACCACCGGTGAGCAGCACCTGCCCCACCGTGCCTACTTTGACGCGGAAGGTAATATGTTCTACAACGGAAACATGATCGTGAAGGCTCCCGAAGCGGTCGAAGAAGATATGTCAGAAGGCGACGCTTAAATCGTCTCGTTAAGACTATTTGATAGCCCATCGGTGAATACCGGTGGGCTATTCGTGTTTCCATGCTATCTTACCGCAAAACAACTCTCCATCCATGTCCAAAAAGATCATTCAGACCGACGACGCCCCCGCCCCGGTCGGCGCTTATAACCAGGCGGTCGTTTATGGCGGTGTCCTCTACGTTAGTGGCCAGATTGCCATTAAGCCCGCCACCGGAGAACTGATCACCACCGACATCGAAACGGAAACCGAACAGGTAATGGAAAACCTGGGGGCCATCCTCAAGGCCGCCGGCACCAGCTTCGATCAGGTATTGAAGTGCAGCGTTTTTGTTTCCGATATGGAAAATTTCGGGCGGATCAACGGCGTCTACAGCCGCTACTTTAATCCCGAAACGGCGCCCGCCCGTGCCCTGGTGGAAGTCGCTAACCTTCCGAAATACGTTAACGTGGAAATCAGCTGTATCGCCGCGGTGGAGTAAAGCTCCCCGGCTTTTACGGACATTTTCGTGGTGGGGCTCAAATCCCCTTTACCAACCTTTGGCGAACGCCGGTCTCATCAATGACCCAAACGACCTGATACCCGCCGGCGCCGTCACTGTTCCACTGATGGACAAAGTAGGTGGAGCCAACTTTCACCACTTCGTAAGTATTGGAGCATTCGAACAGGTCCTCGTACCACAATGAGGGTATTGGTATTTCCATTTCATTTATCCTGACTTCTATCCCCCGAACAGCCACCTTAGGCAAATTACCGTCGGTTCCCCACGGTCGTTGTTGGTCAATGGCCACGAGGATACTGTCTTGATGATAAGTTAATTCCCTCCCCGTCGGATTAAATTCGGTGAGTACATATTGGAATTGAAAAGACGTCCCCGTGTAGGGGACTGCGTCCTGAAGATCAAGCACCCTTGAGCGGTGGATAAAAGCCTCACCCGCGGCTGTATCTCCCAACATTTGCTCATTTACCGAAACGCTTATCCAGGTTTCCCCTGCGCTATAATCATCTACATCGTACCAGAAGGCCACATTATCCGGGACTTGTCCAATTATTTCGGCCTTGCCGTGCGGAGCCTTCCGAAGGTTTGTCCAACCATCTTTATCCTGGATTATCGCCGTCTGGGATTTCACTTCTGGTGAAACCACCAGCAGCCCCACCATTAAAAGGGTCAGCCCAACCGGGTTGGGCCAAGAGTAAAATCGTTCCGATTCGAAAGTGAAGAAAGATGGAGGGGCGAAGAGAAACAACTATCGTGGTAAACTCACGCTTTCGCTGACGCTGTTGTAGCCCGCAAAAATGCCAACTCCGCTGCGTACATTGTTGTAGATCAGGGTGGGCTCATTGATCCCGCCGGTGGGGACTTGCTGGTTTCGGGCCAGGCTGCGTTGGAATTCGTAGTAATCGATGGATACGGTTCGTAACTCCGCTACCAGATCACCCAGAATTACCTGGGCAGGGTCGATTACACTCTGCAGACTCAATTCTACCCCCGCCGGATCAGGTTTATCCTGAAAAAGGATGCTCCGGCTTACGTTGAAATCGTCGGGGTTGGGGTCCACCAGATACTTGATGGGAACGGTTTGGGGTTGCATCTTGATGGTATCCCCATTGTAGGCGATCACGTAGGGCGTAACGAGCTGCGTAATCCTCAGATCGTAATAATTCTCTTCACCGGGAGGATCCTCATAATCTACGAGAAGTTTATAATCGTAGATGGTTTGTCCATCCACCGAATTGGAGGTGAGGTGCCGGACGGAAAGATTCTTGATGGGTACGGGATCCGGGATGGAACTCTGGGCATTAACGGGTACGAAACCGGGAGCCGCTACGTGCAGCGTGTAGTCTTTGCCAACGACGGGGCGGAACTCCATTGTCTGATAAGTTCCCGGGTTATTGTCATCCCCGGCTACGTACATGAGCTTTTCGGCCATGGTATGCCCCTCAAATAGCGAAACCTCCGCGTTGCGAATATCAATGGTGGTTACCCCTCCGGTCAAAATCGACTGCGTGGCCGTAACGCGCACCTTGACGCGTTCCTGGGGGAAAAAATTCGAGGAAATTACCAACTGGGGCTCTTCGATCTCAATACCTAAATCCACCGGCTCTTCACAAGCAGCGACCAGTAGCCCCATAAGGCCACAGAGGCAAAAAAGCCGGAAAGGCAATAAACGAGTCTGGAATCCCATCACTGATCAAAAATAGGTTATTGACGTGGATATACCAAAAGTGATTTTTTATGACTGACCAGACAATTAATTAACACTGGTTCCGTAAGGGGGTAAACCATTGGTTTACAAGCTTCTCCCTCCTTCACAGCCACGGTCAACGCTCTACTGATGTCGACTCGATTAACCAAACGGTCAGACCGTCGTGGCAAAATACCCGGTCTCGTTATTTCCTAGTTTTAGGATTAAATTTCAACTGGTAGGAAAAAGTGGGCAACATCGGGGCGATGTATACCTGGACAAAATTACGGTTAGGAAGAATTGTCCCATCGCGGGAATAGTACTGGGTCCTGATGTCGTAATAGATGGGGTTCTTACGATTGTAGAGATTATAGACGCCAAAGTTCAGGGTGTGTACCATTCCCTTTTTGGTATCATTAGCGATCACCGTCTGAACGTTAACGTCAAGACGATGATTAGCCGGAAGTCGGAAGCCATTCCGTTCCCGGAATACATCGATGGGAATTTCTGAAAGATCTTCTTCGGCCGGATTAGGCAGCAGGACCGACTGGGTGCTGAGGCTGAAGGCCGCTCCGGTACCGAAACGCCAACTGACCGTAGCCGTTGTCCGTGGACTCAACTGCCACATCATGATGGCATTAAAGCTGTGGCGCCGATCATAACGGAACGGAAAGGGACGCCCCAGGTTAATCTGAAGGTCTTCAAACTCGCGTCGGCTTTGTGCGAGCGTGTAATTGAACCAGCCACGGATTTTGCCCGTGCTCCGTCTAAGCGTAAGCTCAATCCCGTTGGCAAAACCATCACCGACGCTGACGTTTTCCTCCCAACTTCCGTTGGCCGCTCCCCCCTCATCGAAGTCCACCAACCCCTTCATATCCCGATGGTATGCTCCGAGTTCCAGTTGAAGTCCGGGCGAAAGGCGCCGCGTAAGTTGAACACTAAATTGCTCCGAAGTGGCCGGGACAATCAGGCTCGTTGAGGGAATCCAAAGGTCGGAGGGCAGGCTGATAATGGTACTGGAAATAAGGTGGATGGGCTGTACCGTTTGGTCATAGGAAATACGCCAGTTGGTTTTTGCATTTAACTTTCCGGCGACCAGTAAACGGGGCATCAGATGATAATAATTCCGCCGATTACGCCAGACCTGGGCCCGCAGGCCAAAGCGGTAAGCAATGCTTTTGTATTCCCCTCGATAGGAAGCATAGGTCGCCAGCTGTACGGGCCGGTGCATTCCCGAATTCGACCCGAAGCTCTCTACCTCTTCGTGACGGGAAAGCGGAATCGCCCCCGAGTTCAACCGGGGCAAAAACCGGTGAGCGTCCAGCGATACCCCGAACCGGAGTTGGGCCCCGCCCGATCGACCATACTGTCCGTCGAAAGCTAACCCGATCTGCTTAATGTCTGAAGCATAGCGGCCACTAAAAATTTCTCCACTTTTGGCCTCACTACGCACCTCATTCAGACTGTCGGATGTCTCAAACGTCGCCCGCACCCGTAAATCGCTGTAGGATAATCGGAAATTGCCGAACAGCCGGTCATTGAAAACGTAGTTGTACCGCAGCGCAGCAACCGTATTTCCCCAGCTTACGTCTTCCGAACGATGCTGGGGGTTTCCGTACCGGAAGACCGCACCGAGGTCATTGAGCACGGTGACCGTGTCCGTTTGGTCGGTCAGGTTAGTGTAGTCATCCAGTCCCTTGTAGAAGCTGAAATAGATTCTACTGCGGTCGTTGATCTGCTGGTTGAGCTTGAAGTTGACGTCATAAACCTGATAGTCCGTTTCCCCATCCCGACCGTTGTTTTCTTTATAGACCCGGCTAAATCTCCGGAGTAGTTCTCTGGCCCAGAAATACCGCCCGGTAATCAAAAAGGAGCTTTTTCCCTCTTCAATCGGCCCCTCCCCCGAAAACTTTGCCGCCAGTAAACTACTCCCGACGTTGATTTCCGGTTCATAGAGGTTTCCGTCGCGGGTATGAACGTCCAGGACCCCACCAATCCGTCCTCCAAAGCGGGCGGGAATGGCGTCCTTGTACAGATCAATCCTCCGGATGGCTTCATTGCTGAAAATACTGAACAAGCCGGCCGCGTGACTGAGGTTATACACGGGGACGCCGTCCAGCAGTACGAGATTATGGCCCGCTTCACCCCCCCGGATGAAGAGCCCCCCTACCCCATCAGCTCCGGAAGTAACTCCCGGAAGCAGTCTGGCCATCCGCAGCGGATCGGCCTCCCCTCCGGGACCGCCGAGGAGGCTCACCTCCTTGCGGCCGATACGAATACCTGATTCCGTCAAAAACAGGGACTGGGCCGTATCGGATACCGCCGTAACGATGATCGGGGGCAGTTCACTATCGGGTCGCAGGGCAATGTTGATCAGCGTATCGGACCGCAAAACGAGGTCGATTTCCTGGGTAGTATACCCAATGTAGGAAGCCCGGAGTATCCGACGGCCACCCCGGATGCCCAGCGTATAAAATCCGTATTCATTCGCCAGCGCTCCCGTTTCGGTATCGGGCTGCCGCAGGGCCGCACCAATCAATCTTTCCCCGCTGGTGGCGTCAGTGACGACCCCGTAAACGGAAAATTCCCGGGAAAGCAGGTCCGGGTCTGGCAACACCAGGAACCCGGTGGAAAGCTGTTCGTATTTTAGTTCCGTATCGCGAAGTAGAAAGCCCAGCCAGCCTTCGATGGTTCTTCTCCCTCCCGGAACCCGCAAGGCCAAATCCGGTATTTGATCCGGCCGATAAACAATTTCGGCTCCGGCCTCGGTCAGTTTCATCAGGGCCTTCTCCAGGGGCATTACCCTGCGGGGCAACGGATACCGGGCATCGCTCGGGTTGTCCTGGGCGAACAGGGCAGTCGCCCAAAGCAGCAAAAACAGCAGCAGGGTACCTGTCCTGGACATAAAAATGATTTAGCTCCGAATGATTGCCTACATATTATAGAGGCGATAAGCCGGAGATTCGTTGGTGGGAAGGGCAAGTTTTCCACCGCCAAGTTTGGCAATCGCCGTAAGCGCGTCTTCCGCATTCTCCGCCCGGAAAGTCCCCTTAACGGGAAAGTCTTCGTTGCCTTCAAGGACTACTTCTACCCGGAAATTGTTTTCGATGCTCTTTAAAACCTCCCGCAGTGGGGTATTATCGAAGGTAAAGGTACCCGTCCGCCAGGCGTGGCGGTTCAGCGCCGGAGATTTCATGTGCATTACGGCTCCGTCGGGCATTACCATACCACATTCCTGCTGGGTTACGGCAACGCCGTTGTTCTTGCCGGTGAGCATGACGGAACCCTCCGAAACTTCTACTTCCATTTCTCCGCGTTCAACCCGCAGATTGAAGGTGGTGCCCGTAACCCGCAATTCGGCGTTTCCACTCTGTACGAGGAAGGGGCGCGTCTTATCGGACTGCACCTCAAAGTAAGCCTGTCCGTTCAGTTCCACTTTTCGGTCGACATCGTTGAAGGTCCGATCGTAACGGATTTCAGAGTCTTGTTGGAGCCAGACATCAGTACCGTCCGCTAATTCAAAATGCATGGGGGCCTCTCCTTCATTAACGATTGAGGTTCCCGCAAAGAACAGGTCGTAGCCGAAGGCACCCACCGTAGCCAGGACGAGCAAGGAGGCCGCAATGCCCAGCCAGCGCCGCCGCTGGATGGACCGCACACGAGCCTGGGCTTGCGTACGCCCCTTGAGGCGTGCAAGACCTGATTCGACGTCCGGTTGGAAGTCCGAACGGTAGCCTTTAGCTAAGGTATCAATGTCCTGATCGCTAATTGGATTCATAAAGCGCGGTAGAGACTGATAATTTATTTCTTCACTCTTGGTGACACCAAATGTAAGTCATCCCCCCAATACCTTGTTGAACTAATTGCCGAGTTTAGTCCGGAAGATGACCACACAGACCGTTTCCTCACTAAGATATTCCGCTTATTAGGAGGTAGAGCGCCAGCCACTGCCGCAGGAAGCGGTAGGCCCGGGTCATTTGGTTTTCTACGGTTTTGTTGCTGATGTCCAGGGCTTCCGAAATCTCCCGGTGGCTCATTTCTTCTATCCTGCTCATCACAAAGATGAGGCGACACCGTTCGGGCAATCGGTCAATGGCCCGGTCGATTCGTTGCCGTAATTCGGCCGCTTCGATCTGCTCCCCGGGATTTCCGAGAGACGAATGCGCCTCGGGCGGATCTCCGTCATCCACCGGAATTCGGTTCCGATCCCGGAGAAAGTTGAGACTACGGTTGCGCGTCGCCCGCCGAAGGTAGGCCCCCACTCCGGCAACATCTTCCGGCAGCTTTTCCCGTTTCTCCCAAATGGACAAAAACAATTCCTGCACTATATCCTCCGCCTCACCTCCATCGCCCACGAAGCGGATCGCTATCTGGCAAAGGCCAGCATAATGGCGGCGGAAAAGTTCATCCAGGGCAGCCTCCACTCCCCGACGAAGGTCAGCAAACAATTCTTGATCGGTACGGGAGGAGAGGTCGGCCATAATCGGGTTGGAAAGGTAGTATATTCGGACTTTAATTAGGTGCCAGCCGGCCGCAGAATTAAACGGAGACCTTCCGCAGCGGCCGAAAAGTTCCT
Source organism: Lewinella sp. W8 (assembly GCF_004375085.3). GTDB lineage: Bacteria > Bacteroidota > Bacteroidia > Chitinophagales > Saprospiraceae > Neolewinella. The sequence goes on along the minus strand of NZ_SNAQ03000007.1, from coordinate 238,730 downwards.
ACCTTACGCGCCTCGCAAAACTACATTTCCCCACTTATGTTGAAAAAGCTTTCTCTTTTTCTCCTGTCTGTACTTGCCCCATTTATGGCCTCCGCCCAGGAATCTGGCGGCGTTGATGCCATGCTCCAGGAGATTTTTGAGCCCATTACCGCCTTCGTCGAAAGCGTCATTTTTGCCGAAGTTGCCGAAGGCGTTCCCTTTGTCCTTCCCTGGCTGATTGTCGGTGCCATCGTTTTCACGATCTACATGGGCTTCGTAAACATTACGGCCTTCAAGCACGCCATTGACGTGGTGAGGGGTAAATATGACGACCCCAACGACGACGGAGAGGTTTCCCACTTCCAGGCCCTTACCGCCGCCCTGTCCGGCACCGTCGGCGTAGGAAACATTGCGGGTGTTGCCGCCGCCGTGAGCCTCGGTGGCCCAGGAGCTACCTTCTGGATGATCCTGGCCGGCATCCTGGGGATGACCTCAAAGTTCACGGAGGTATCTCTGGGTCTGATGTACCGCAACGTCAACGAAGACGGCAGTGTATCCGGTGGTCCGATGTACTACCTGGATAAGGGTCTCAAAGAAAAAGGCTGGGGTACCCTGGGTAAAATCCTGGCCGTCATGTTTGCCATTTTCTGTATCGGAGGTTCCTTCGGTGGCGGTAATATGGTACAGATCAACCAGGCCACCAGTCAGTTGATTGCCGTAACCGGTGGAGACGCCAGTTTCCTGGCCGGACGCGGTTGGATTTTTGGCACCGTCATGGCCGTAATCATCGGCATCATCATCCTGGGCGGGATCAAAAGTATCGTGAAGGTGACCGACAAGGTTGTTCCCTTCATGGTCGGTATCTATATCCTCGGCGCCCTGGTGGTGCTCGGCTACCACTTCTCGGACATCCCCGGTGCATTCGGAGAAATTGTCTCCGGTGCCTTTAACTCCGAGGCCATGTACGGTGGTTTCATCGGAGTACTGATCCAGGGTTTCCGCCGCTCCGCCTTCAGTAACGAAGCGGGCGTTGGATCCGCCTCCATCGCGCACTCCGCCGCCAAAACCGACGAGCCCATCAGTGAGGGCGTCGTCGCCCTGCTGGAGCCCTTCATCGACACGGTAGTCGTTTGTACCATTACCGCCCTGGTGATCGTGATTACCGGCTACGGTGGCAACGGTGCCGAGTGGGCCAATACCGGACTGCAGTCTGGCGAAATCGCCGACATTGCGGTAACCTCCGCGGCATTCGAATCCGTCATCAGCTGGTTCCCCACCGTACTGGCCGTTGCCGTAATCCTGTTTGCCCTGTCCACTATGATCAGCTGGTCGTACTACGGCCTGAAGTGCTGGACCTACCTGTTCGGTGAGTCCAAGCGAAACGAAAACATCTACAAGGTCGTTTTCTGTCTCTTCGTCATCATCGGCTCCGGCATCTCCGCCCGTGCCGTATTTGGCTTCGGAGACGCCATGATCTTCGCCATGTGTTTTCCCAACGTACTGGGCCTCTACCTCTTGATGCCTAACGTTCGTCGGGCCCTCAAAGACTACATGGCCCGCGTGAAGAGCGGAGAAATCGCTCGCCACGATTAATGGCTCTTCGGTCGATTCACGATGCTAGAAAAGCGCTGATGGAATGTTTCCGTCAGCGCTTTTTTCGTGCCTAGTAAAAGCCCCAAATGGAAGAATCAGGAGGGCGCAAGCGCCGGTGCCGTGCACTCTCAAAGTGCCGGGCACAAAAAAGCGGACAGCCATGGGGGATGACTGTCCGCATAAAGTGCAGTGGTACTGCCTGAGATTTATTTCTTGGTCACCAGTTTGATGCCCAGTTCAAACTCGTCGTAGATGGTCTTGTCGCCCAGGTTATCGAAGAAAGAACCGGAGCCGTAGCGTACGTCGAAGTCAGAACGGTCGATCGTCACATCGGCCGTAGCTACGTACAGACCACCTTCTTCCGTCACGTTGGCGTTGAAGCGGATGGTTTTGGTCGTTTCCTTGATGGTCAGGTCACCCGTCACGCGGTAGTCACCGGGGGTGCCGCGGCTTACTACTTTGGTGATGTTGAAGGTAGCGGTGGGGTACTTCTCAACACCGAAGAAATCGGGGCTTTTGAGGTGTCCTTCCAGCTTCTGGGCCATTCCGCCCTGCAGGTCCGTTACCGCAATGGTGCTCATGTCGATGTCAAAGGAACCTCCGGTGAACGTGCCGTCGTCGAAGGTGAGTTCGCCGTTCTCTACTTTGATGGTGCCTTCGTGGCTGCCGGTCACCTTGTAGCCCTTCCAGATGATCTGGCTGGCTTCCGTATCAACGTTTACCGTAGCGGTGGTGAAGGCAAAGAGGAGTGTGGAGAAAAAGAGAAGTGATTTCATCATGGTTTATTAAGATTTAGTGTAAAGTGTATTCGGTTGGTGATGGTCCCGGCTATCCGGGAGCGTTGTGGCACCCGGCATGGCCGTGGGCCCATTTCATTGCACCTGCGGTGACGCCCAAGTCTGATGACGATACCGTAGATCGCAATTAATTAAATGTATATACATCTATTGTATCGATATGGTTTAGGCGATCGGAAAAATTTGTGAACAAATCCACAAAAAAGTGCGATAAGTGGCTAGAGCGGGTACTAAACTGCCGTCATTTTAACGTTAGGCGACCGTAACCGAGATTGTGCGGTCCGTCCCCTATCTTGCCCGCCGGAACCTTTCACTATTCATGGTCAATCCAATAACCAACCACCCGTCCGCTATGAACCTAAGCCAACGTCTGCCCGTCCGCCGGGCGCTGTCCTCGTTGATCTGGTTATGCGCCCTGTTATGCACCGGAACTGTTTTTGGTCAGGCTTCCACGGTTTATACCGAAGCCTGGCGTACCTACAAACAAGCCGAGAAGCACTATCAGGAGCAGCTCCTTTCAAAAGCGCAGAGAGAATACAAAGAAGTAGTAGACATGCTGCTTCCCGTTCACCAGCCAGAGGCTGAGCTGCTGCGCATGAAGTCCGAGCTGAACTACGCCAAAATTGCCGTTCGCCTGGATAAGGCCGACGGAGAGAAGCTCATTCTGGACTTTGTTCGCCGGTACCAACCCGATCCGATTGCCAACGAGGCGCTGCTGGAAATTGCCGGCTATTACTTTAACGAAGGGGAGTTGGAGAAGGCCGTAGAATACTACAAGCGGGTTCCGAACGAGATGCTGACCGCCGATCAGCGGTCGGAAGTGAACTTCCGCCTCGGTTACGCCAACTTCGTCCAGAAGAAATTCAACGACGCCAAGCGTTACTTCCAGAGCAGCAAGACGACGCAGGGGGAATTTTACTACCCCACGAATTACTACCTCGGGATGATCTACTTCTTCGAGGGCAATTACGACGCGGCGGTGGGTCAGTTCCGGATCGCCGAAAAATCTCCGAAATACGACGATTACATCCCCTACTACCTCACCCAGATCTTTTTCGCCCAGCGCCGTTACGACGACCTGATCGCCTACGCCGCGCCGCTGGTGGAGAACAGCCGGGGGGTCCGCAACAAGAAGGAGATGAGTCAGCTCCTGGGGCAGGCCTACTTCGAGAAGGGCGACTACGCCCGGGCGCGGCCCCTGCTGGAGCAGTACGCCCGCAACAACCGCCGGATGCAGGAAGAAGAGCTCTACCAGCTGGGCTTCACCCAGTATAAGCTGGGGGATTATCCCGCCGCCGCCAACACCTTTCAGGAGCTGGCCGGGCAGAACTCCCTGGTGGGGCAATCGGCCAGTTACTACCTCGGCGACATTGAGCTCAAGCGCGGCAACGCCGCGGCCAGCCGGGTCGCCTTCGGCTCCGCCTCCCGCCAGACCTTCGACCCGGCCCTGCAGGAGGAAGCCCTCTTCAACTACGCCAAGTTGAGCTACGAACTCAACTATCCCGCCGACGCCATTACGGCCATCGAGCGGATTCCCCCCAGCAGCCGCTACTACCTGCAGGGACAGGAACTCCTCGGGGAGGTCTTCAACACCACCCAGGATTACCAACGGGCCCTGGACATTCTGGAGCGGATGCCGAGTCGCACCCCGCAACTCGAGGAGGCCTACCAGCGGGCGGCCTTCAGCCGGGGGCTGGAGTTACTCCGCAACGGCAACGAACCGGAGGCCCAGCAGCTGTTTGAGAAAAGTCTCCGTCGTCCGGTAAACGCCAGCTTCCGGGCCCAGGCACTGTACTGGCTCGCCGACATCGCTAACCGGAACGAAGACTACCCCACCTCCGTCAACTACGTCAACCAGTTCCTCACCCTCGCCCGGGGGCTACAGGACCTGCCGCCTCAGTCTTCCCTTTACACCGGCAACTACCTGCAGGGATACAACTACCTCAAGCAGGACAACTACCCCGCCGCCCTGGATTACTTCACCGCAGCGGTGGAAGGCATTGAGCGGAACCTGCCCTACATTACCGACGCGGACGTGCGGGAAAGGGTCCTCGGGGATGCCGTCCTGCGGGCCGGCGACGCCTACTTCAGCCAGAACAACTACAACCAGGCCGTCCGCTTCTACGACGATGCCATCAACCGCCAGACTACGGGCTTCGTCTACGCCCTCTTCCAGAAGGCCATGATTGAAGGCCTTCGCGGACGCAACGCCGACAAGATTCTCGCCCTGGAGCAACTCATCCAGCGCTACCCCCGCAGCGAATTTGCGGACGACGCGCTCTTCCAGTTAGCGTTGACCTACCAGGAACTCAACCGTCCGCAGCAGGCCCTCGACCCGCTCCGGACGATCGTGCGGGACTACAAGGTGAACTCCCCGCTGGTCAACCAGAGTCTGCTTCAGCTAGGCCTGATCAGCTACAACATCAGCAACCGGGAGGCCGCCATCAACTACTACAAGCAGGTGTTCAGCAACAACCCTACGGCCGGGGAATCCAGTCGTGCGCGGGATGCCCTGCGGGAAATTTACGTGGATGACATGGGCCGGGCCGACCTGTTCTTTGACTTCTTCGAGACCCTTCCCGGTCAGGAGGTCAATGACGACAGTCGGGAACGGATTACCTACGAGGCCGCCGTGAGCCAGTACGAGAACGGCAACTACGAGCGCGCCGTCGGCGCGCTGACGGACTACCTCCGCCAATACCGCCAGAGCGCCAACGCGCTTTCGGCCACCTTTTACCGGGGCGACAGCTACGTAGCCCTGCGCCGCTACAACGAGGCGCTGCCGGATTACGAGGCCGTGGTAAACGCCGGCCCCAGCTCCTTCTACCTCCCGGCGCTGAAGAAGGCGAGCCTGATCGCCTACAACAGCTTGCAGGACTTCCAGCGGGCCTACCGGTTGTTTACCCTGCTGGAGCAGGCCGCAGACGGTGAAGACGTTCGCCTGGACGCCCAGGTGGGTGCCCTGCGGGCAGCCTACCGCCTCAACGACATCCGCGCCACGGAAGAATACGCCCGGAAGGTATCCAATAATCCCTCCGCACCCGCCGATCAGCGGGTGACGGCCAACTTCTACCTGGGAAAGATCGCCTACGACCGTAACGACTACGCTACGGCCCTGCCCGCCTTTGACCAGGTAATCGCTTCCTCCGATGACGAGCAAACCGCCGAGGCGCGCTACCTGCGCGCCAACATTTACTACCTCCGTCGGGATCTGGCCACGGCCAAGCAGCTCTCCCTGGACGCTAACCGGGAAAGCTCCGGGTACCCCTACTGGGTAGCCAAGCAGGTGATCCTCCTTTCGGATATTCTGCGCGACGAAAGGGACCTCTACAACGCCCGCGCGGCCCTCGAGGCCCTGCTGGAAAACTACGATGGTGATGCGGCCATCGTGGCGGAAGCCCGGGAAAAACTCGTCCGACTCGAAAACGAGATCAACGCCGCCAGCCGATTGAACAACCAACCCAATTCGCCCAACCGCCTTGAACTCGACAATGGAGGTAACGGAGGCCGCAATTAACCACTCAAGCCCAAAGATTTAAGCTATGCTTCGCCAACTATTTCTCATCTGCGGCTTGTTTTTGGCCGCTTCTACCTACGTGCTCGCCCAGGAAGACCTGGAAGACAACAGCGTAACCGTCGTAACGAACTTTGAAGCCCGACTCACCGAAGCCGAGCGGGTTAAGGTGAACCCGGTAAATCCACCGATGGATACCTCCCGCCGCCGGCAGACCTACAACATCGTGGACCGTCCGCTCAATATCGATTATCCGGCTCCCATCATTCGCCCCCGCGGCATCAGCCGGGAGAAAGCGCCCGACGTAAAGAACGCCTTTGCCTCCCTCGGCGTCGGACTTCCCGGAGCCTTCTACGGTGACCTGAGCTACGACCTGACGGGCGTGGACAACGCCAACCTAGGGCTGTACGCCAACCACTACAGCTTCAACAATGACGGCAACGTGGAGAACCAGCGGGCCAGCGATACCCGGTTCGGAGCCGAGGGCTCCTACCTCTTCGATCAGGGCTTCGCAATCGCGGCCGGAGCGAGTTACGATACCCGCAGCCGCTACTACTACGGCTACAACTTTCTGGAAATGGAGAGTGACTCCATCCCGAGCTTCACCGACGATCAGGTCCGGCAGCGCTTCAACACCTTTGCCCTCCACGGAGAAATCTTCAACGGGGTACGAACGGAGGCCAACTTCGACTACAAGGCCGCCGTGGACATCTACCTGATGGACGCCAATCCGGCGGTACGGGAAAACGGCATCGACCTGACCCTGCAGGGCACCAAGTGGATTTCCGATAACAGTCCGCTGGACTTCAAGCTGCGCACGGACTTCACCAGCTACAAGGACACCAGCAGCCAGAGCCTGAACAACATTCACTTTGCCCCAAGCTACACGACGGCCATCGGCAACAACGTGCGGCTCAAGGTGGGGGTCAACCTGACCAGTTCGGACGATAATTTCAGTGTATTTCCCGACGTCAGCCTCTCGGCTCCGGTGATCGAGGGTCAGCTTTCCGCCTTCATTGGGGCCACGGGTGATCTGCAGAAAAACCACCTGAGAAGCCTCAGTGAGTACAACCCCTGGATTCGCACGCGCCTGCGTATCCGGAATACGGAATTCACCAACATCTTCGGTGGTGTGGAGGGTAACTTCTCGGGGGTTGAATATCGGCTCGAGGCCGGCTATAAGATCGTCAACAACCTGGCGCTCTACCAACTTGACCGCACCCGGATGATTCCGCAGTTCAACGTACTGTACGACGACGGCAGCATCATCACCCTGCAGGGTACGGCCACCTTCCCCCTGATCACCAATCTGGACCTCAAAGCCAGCGTAGCTCAGCGCTTCTACACCCTTGATAACCAGGAGAAAGCCTGGCACCTGCCCAGCTTCAGTCTGAATTCTTCGGCCATTTACACCATGCCAGAACAGAACCTACAGTTCACGGCGGCCTTTTTCCTCGAAAACGGTCTCCCCTACCAGGATAGCGAAGGCAACGCCCAGAACCTGAACGCCCTGGCGGATTTGAGTCTGGGGGCAGAAATCGGGCTATCCGACAACTTCAGTGCCTGGGTCCAGGTAAACAACCTGCTGAACAACAAGCGGGAGCGCTTTGTCCAGTATCCCACGATTGGCCTGAACGGCCTGATTGGCATTACGGCAAAGTTCTAAGCCTAACCTAAGGTTGGGGTTGATGGGTTGACACTCAAAGGATTATCGAGTCGAACTAATGGTTCACCTCGACAAACTCTTCGAGGACAACCCAAAAGGACTGATGGCGTCCTCGAAGCGTCCGAAAAATCACAGATTTTGAGGTCCTTTGAGGGTCGCCGCGAGCCAACCTCACGTTAAGCATAAAGCTAAAAGAGCAGGCCTGAGCGTAAAACCTCATCGAGATCGTCAAATTAATTTTTTGCGACGGAGCGCAGGTGCCGTGTGGTGGGATAGGGCCAGATATGGCATGCCTTGTCTTTATAGTGTGAAATACGCTGCACCTGTACCGGCTCCGCTTTGCACCTGCGCGCCGTCGCAATTGAATTTATTCGACGGTCCCGACGAGTTACGGATCTCGGGACCCTACTGCTCTGCTGCACCTAATCTTTGATGGCCATTGGCCGACTTAGCCTGGTTCAAGTACGGGATTGCCCTACCCTTTTCATAGCTTTGCCGCCATGAAAATTCAGCTGAATCAACTCTACGCTCAGGAGCCCCTTTCCCGGAAAACGGCCTACCAAACCCTGTCCCAGATTGGAAACGGGGAGGCCTCCGAGATAGAAATCGCGGCGGTCGTATCGGCCATCAATATGCGCCCCGGAGTACTTTCCGAGATCCAGGGGTTTCGGGATGCGATGCTGGAACTGGCCACCCCCATTGATCTGGAGGGCCGACAGACCATTGACATTGTGGGCACCGGCGGAGACGGCAAGAACACCTTCAACATCAGTACCCTTTCGAGCGTCGTGGTCGCCGGTGCGGGTTATCCGGTAACGAAGCACGGCAGCTACGGTGTGAGCAGTAACGTGGGCAGCAGCGACGTCCTCATTTCCCTGGGCTACGAATTCAGCAATGATCGCGACAAGCTCCTCCGGGACCTCGACACCGCCGGTATCTGTTTCCTCCACGCTCCGCTCTTCCACCCCGCCATGAAGAACGTGGTTCCGGTCCGCAGAGCCATGAAAGTGCGGAGTTTCTTCAACCTTCTTGGTCCCCTGATCAATCCGGCGCGTCCTACCCACCAGCTATTCGGCACCTTCCATCTCGAAGTATCCCGAATCTATGACTACATCCTCCAGGAAGAAAGTGACCGGTATTACAACATCGTCCACGCGACCGATGGCTACGATGAAATCAGTTTAACCGGGAGTGCCAGTGTGCGGAGCCGGGAACGGCAGCGACTGCTGAATCCGGAAGACTTTGGCCAGACCACACTGGCGCCGGAAGCCCTCTTTGGCGGGGAAACCCCGGAGGAAGGCAAGGCCATTTTCCTTTCCGTACTTCAGGGCACCTCCACCCCGGCGCAAAAGAGTGTCGTGCTGGCCAACGCGGGCCTCGCCATTCAAACTATTCACCCCAGTCGGGACTTATTGGAATGCGTGGCGGAAGCCGAAGCCAGTCTCGACAGCGGTCGCGCCCTGGAGGTCCTGCATAAAATAGTCCAGTAAGTCAGCCACTCGAAAACCGATCAATAATCCCCAAGCTACCTTCATGTCTACCATTCTTGACCGCATCGTTGCCCACAAAAAACTCGAAGTAGAACGCCGTCGGGAACGTTTTCCGATTACGATGCTACGGGACAGCGTGGGGTACGGTTGGGCTCGCCGGAGTTTATCGGCCTCCATTAGCAACAGTAAAGATTTTGGTATCATCGCCGAGTTCAAGCGCAAATCTCCCAGCCAGCAAGACATTAATTTGGGTGCCGATCCCGCTCAGGTTACTGCGGGCTACGCCAGGGCGGGTGCAGCGGGCATCAGCTGCCTGACCGACGTGCAGTTCTTCGGGGCTCACCCCACGGACATTGACGTGGTGCGGCAGACGGTGGATCTACCCGTTATCCGGAAGGATTTCATCGTGGATACCTACCAGCTTCACGAGGCCCGCGCCATGGGCGCGGATGCCATCCTCCTCATCGCCGCCTGTCTGTCTTCCGCCCAGCTGGATGAACTGGCCGCGGAAGCCAAATCCCTCGGTCTGGAGGTCCTCTGTGAGGTTCACAGTGCCGAAGAGGTAAAATTGATTTCGCCACACGTGGACGTAGTGGGCGTCAACAATCGCAACCTCAAGGATTTTTCCGTAAGCATCGCCACCAGTCTGGAACTGGCGGAAATGCTTCCCCGGGAAACGCTGAAAATCAGCGAAAGCGGGATCGAAGACCCCCAATCCATCGTCCGGCTGAAACGAGCAGGATTTTCCGGTTTCCTGATTGGGACGTACTTTATGCGGCAGGAAAACCCGGGAGATGGCTGTGCCAACTTCATCCGGGAAGTCCACGAGATTAATGAACTCTATGACGGAGCAATAGCATGAAAGTAAAGGTTTGCGGCTTAAAGTCCCCCGACAACATCAAAGAGATCCTGGAGCTAGGGGTGGACTATATCGGAATGATTTTTTACGCAAAATCACCACGGTTTGCCGAAAGCCCCGAATTGATGAACTGGCTGCGGCAGCATGAAGCCGCCTTCGAAAACACCCGGAAAGTGGGGGTGTTCGTCAACGCGGAAATCGAGTACATTCTCAACACCGTCCATGATTACCAGCTGGATTTTGTCCAGCTTCACGGTAACGAAAGCGCGGGGTACTGCCGGGAGCTCAAGCTGCTCTGGTCCGTCAACACCCTGCGTAAAGCGAGTATCATCAAGGCCTTTTCCGTAGACGAGGGCTTCGATTTTCGCTCCACGAACGAATACGCGGACAGTTGCCCACTCTTCATTTTCGACACCGGCGGCCATGCCGCCGTGGGCGGAACGGGCCAGCAGTGGGACTGGGATAAACTGGCGGAATACGATAGTCCGGTTCCCTTTCTTCTCAGCGGAGGTATCGGACTCGAGGACGCCGACGCCATCCGGCGGCTGGACCACCCGCAACTGCGCGGGGTGGACGTCAACAGTAAGTTTGAAGTCAGTCCCGGACAAAAAGATGTAACGCGATTGCGCCTTTTCCTGCGGGAACTGAAGGCGTAAAAATGACGGGGGCCGGTCAGTGATCACTGACCGGCCCCCGCGCTAAGTACCTTCTGGACTTGCTTAAACGTCCATGCTCTTGTAGACCTCCAGTACCTCACGAACGTGGTTGGCGGAAGTATTCATGAGCGCCATTTCATCTTCGTTCAGGTTGAGCTCGATGAGTTGCTCGATACCGTTGGTGCCCAGCTTTACGGGAACGCCGAGGAAGATGCCTTCCTGACCGTACTCGCCTTCCAGCAGAGCGCAGCAGGGGAAGATTCGCTTTTCGTCACGCACGATGGCGGCCACCATTTGTGCGGCGGCGGCACCGGGGGCATACCAGGCAGAAGTGCCCATCAGCTTAACGAGTTCGCCACCACCCTTCTTGGTGCGCTCCACGATGGCGTCCAGTTTGTCGGCATCGATCATGTCAGTAACGGGGATACCGGACACGGTGGTGTAACGGGGCAGCGGCACCATGGTGTCTCCGTGACCACCCAGCAGCATAGCCTGGATGTCTTTGGGGCTTACGTCAAGCGCGGTAGCCAGGAAGGCGCGGTAGCGGGCGGTATCGAGAATACCGGCCATACCGAAGACGCGGTTCTTGGGTAGTCCGCTGGCCTGGTAGGCCGCGAAGGTCATCACGTCCAGCGGATTGGACACTACGATGATGATGGGGTTCTTGCTGTGTTCCATGATGGAACGGGTAACCGCAGAAACGATTTTGGCGTTGGTGGAAATCAGATCGTCCCGGCTCATACCCGGCTTACGGGGAATACCGGCGGTGATGACCACGATATCACTATTGGCGGTGAGTGCGTAGTCTTCGGTACCCACCAGGCGGGTGCTGTAATGGTCTACGCTGGCCTGTTGCCAGCTGTCGAGGGCCTTACCCCGGGCAACGTCACCCTTGATGTCCAACAGGACAATTTCACGAACGAGATCATTGTGGGCCAAAACGTTGGCTACGGTAGCACCAACATTACCGGCGCCGACTACGGTTACTTTACTCATGCTAATAAATGGTTTTTTTGCGGTTTAAAGCGGCACGAAAGTAGCTAAAATTGAGCGGACGAACTCAAATGCCGCCAACAAGACGTCTTGTGCCCCGTGGTTTAGTTACTTTTGGGACCGCAAATGACCAAAAAATAACAATGACGAATCGAATTTCATGCTTGCTAGGCGCCCTCCTACTGACCTTCGGGGCACTCTTCGCCCAGCAGTCTTCCGATCTTGATTTCTGCGCCACTCAGGAACGCACCGAGTGGATGAAAAAATATCAGGCGGGACAGATCACACCGGTCACGACCAAATCGCTCAACACGCAATACATTCCGCTTCACCTGGTCATCGTTGGTCGGGACGACGGAACGGGTTACATCAACCCCGTAGACATGCTGGGGGCCATCCAACTGCTCAACACCAGCTTTGCGCAGTATGACATCCAGTTTTTCATCGACGGTGACGTCGACTTCGTCAACAGTAGCGCCTACTACGACCACTCCTTCTCGGTAGGGCGCCAGATGATGTCCGAAAACAACATCCGGGACAAGATGAACGTCTACTTCGTGGATAATGCGGCGGGGGCCTGCGGATACTACAGCCCCGGGCCGGACGCCATTGCCATGTCTAACGGTTGTACGAGTGCTAACAACACGGACTTTGTACACGAAGTGGGCCATTTCTTCTCCCTGGACCACACCTTCTACGGTTGGGAAAGCGTGGGAGAGATTTCCGAGATTAACCTGGAGGACCGTGCGCCCGCCACGGTCTTCTACCGTGGGGAAGATGTTGCGGTAGAGAAGGTCGACGGATCGAACTGTGATGATGCTGCCGATGGTTTCTGTGACACTACTCCGGACTACCTGATGGAGCGGTGGACCTGCAACGGTGCCGGTGAATACCGCGACAGCCTTACCGATCCGGATTCCCTGAAATTTGCGGTTCCTGGCGCCAACTTCATGTCCTACTCCCTGGGAGATTGCAAGGGGGAATTTTCCCCTGAGCAGGTGACGGCCATGCGAACTAATCTCGCCAGTCGCCTGCGCCTGGATGAGAATGGTCCCAGCAACCCCGTCAGCGCCAACGGCGCCGATGTGAACCTCCTGTTGCCCGTAAACAATGCGACCGTTGAGTTCTCCGACTTTGTGGAACTGGTCTGGAACACCACCCCCAATGCTGATTATTATCTCGTGCAGATCAACAGCTCAACCAACTTCACCGGAACGGTACTCGATTCCTACATCACCTCGGACACCTCCATCATCGTGACCGAGAACCTGGTGGCCCGCCGTCGTTACTACTGGCGTGTTCGCCCCGTGAACCGTTATTCGGTGGACAGTGATTACAGTGAAGTCTACCGGTTCCGCAACGGGGAATTCACCGTCTCCACCATGGACGAAACCCTCAATGCGGCACTCACCGTTTCTCCGAACCCCGTCCGCGGGGGGCAGGAGCTCCGCATCGCGGGCCGTGACCTGGGTACTGGAGGCAGCCTGAGCTATCAGCTGCTTGATCCCGCCGGAAGAGTCCTGCAAAGCCGAGAAGGCCTTACCGTGCCGGCCACGGGCTTTACCGACTACATCAGTACCAACGATATGCCCGCCGGCATATACTTCCTCCGTCTCCAACTGGACGATCGGCAGGTTACCCGCCGCGTTGTAGTTTGGTAGTCAAGCCCTTGATCTCCTAAAAAAGCAGGACCGGAAATTTTCGGTCCTGCTTTTTTAGTTCCTTTCTTCACCGTGGATTGGTGCGCGGCTGGTGTCGGTGTTTGGAGTTATATCGTAATTCCTTCCTCCCCCAGGCAGAAGGCCAGTGGTTTACTCTTTTGGATAAAGACCGCCAGGTAAATTGCCTGACGGCACCGGTTACCACGGCCCCCGAAGTAGATTACCTCGTGGGGAGTCTTGGCGGACTCGTAGCGTCGCCACCATTGGTTGAGACGCTGTGCGTCGATGGCTTATTCTTGCGACGGAAGGGACCTGAAAAATTCCGACAAAACTGGTGCGGTTACCTCCAAGAACCAAATGGACTACCCAAAGGGAAGTCTTGGCGGACGCATAGCGTCGCCTCCATATGCTTCGTTCTCACAAGCCTTAACCTTAGCCTTAATTCACGTCCGGCTTGCGCTTGCCCGACCAACCTCCCATTGAGCGGGGAGCAAACCTTTTCCGGGATATACGTCTAAATCAAAAAAAAGCCCCCGGTGATCAAGGCGATCATCGGGGGCTTTAGCAATGGATGTTATCTACTTACAGTACTTGCTGTAAGGCTTGTTCAATTTGGGCGGCGCCACGAAGGCCAACGGCAGCGATTTTGCCCTCCCGGTCAATCAGGAAGGTCTTGGGAATACCGCGTACGCCGTACATTTTGGCGGCCTGGCTATCCCATTTCCGCAGTTCGCTTACGTGGTAGTCCCAGATGAGGCCATCCTTCTGAATGGCGTCGGTCCAACGCTTCTTCTGTCCCTGGTTACCTTGCGCGATTTGCTCGGCGGACAGGCCAGCCGTCCGGCGGGGATCGAGTCCGTCCAGGCTCACGCTGTAGATGGTAAAGCCATCGTCTTTGTACTTATTGTATACCTTGACCACGTTGGGGTTCTCCCGGCGGCAGGGGCCACACCAGCTGGCCCAGAAATCCAGGAGTACTACCTGGCCGCGCAAGTCAGAAAGGGCATACTCCTTACCGTTGGGGTCGGGCAGATTAATGTCCGGCGCGGGCTGACCAACCTGAATCAGCTCTTGGCTCTTGCGCATCGCAATTTGCTGTTCCAGTTGACTGACGTACTGAGCGTAGGTAGCCTTGTTTTTGTCGTCGGCGGGCAGGCGCTCTACGGCAATCTTGTGGATGGGAAGTCCGGCCTCACCGGCCCGACTGAGGCTGTTGATGGCGATGAAGGCCCCGATCTTGGGATCACTCACTGTTTCCACGAGCGATTTTATGTCGGCAATCGTAACGGGAGCTCCCTGGAGCGCCTGCATCCGCTCCTTCATTTCCTTGGCCGAGGCAGATCCCTCAACGGTGAAATCATACTGCTGAAAGGTAGCGAGGTTACCCTTGATGTCGACCAGGCCTTCGTCTTCTCCCAGCGCCACTACGGCCTTTTGGGCCCCAATGCGGAGTTGGTAAACTCCGGAGGGCAGGCCCTCGGGAAAGGCCAGTTCAAAGTTGCCGCCGTTTTCCACGGGCGCATTGGCGAGCACCTCGTTGGCGGAGTTAAAGCCAACGCGATCCAGATATACCTTAAGGCCGTCGGCGCCCTCCAGGTCTCCGCGAATCACGGTGCCTTCCGGCGATGACGAGCAGTGCCAAAGGCTAACGCCCAGCAGCAGAAGCACAAATAGTCTTACAATCTTCATGGAATAGATAGTTTATTCATACAAGGTCTTCCCTGACCCCATAGTTTAATGATTGGTGATCTCGCCGGAAAAAAGGAGCCGGCGGGAGGGAATAAGGATAACGAAAACAAGCTGTTTCCGCGTATACCTTCGTTCCGGCTCCGCTAAGATATAGCTTTTCCGGATTTTAATACTACAATTGTAGTTTAAATTGTCGTTTTGCGACGAGCGCAGGTGCCGTGGGGAGGGAGAAAGAAGAAAGAAGAAAGAAGAAAGAAGGAAGAAGGAAGTAGGAAGTAATGCTGAAGGGAGCAAAGGTTAGGGAGAATTGGTTTAAGTGCCGGTCGGTCATTGCTGATGGCTTTGCGCTTTTACCCAGGCTCCTGGCACCTGCGGTCACGCCAAAATATTGTCCGCGTTTTTTTGAAACACAGCCCGGAAGCAAGCGCTGTTTACTCCCGACGGCAAATGCCCTTCGCGTGGCAACCTTTTGATCCGCCCTTACTGTTTATCTTTGCGGCCCGGAACCTACTCCCCTCCGGAGCTTGTGAAACTATTTACCCCATGCTTGATCAATTAGAGGCCATTTACCATCGATTCAAGAACCTGGAAGAATCCCTTGCGGATCCTGAGGTAATCACCGATGCGGAGAAGTTTACCAAGGTCAACAAGGAGTACGGCAAGCTCAAGCCCATTGCGGATACCTACCTGGAGTACAAGGATCTGCTCGACAATATTGAGAGCAGTGACGCCATGCGCAAAGACCCCGACCCCGAGATGCGGGAAATGGCGCAGCTGGAATACGACGAGCTACGGGAACAGAAGGAAAAAATGGATGAAGAGATCAAGATCATGCTCATCCCGAAGGATCCGGAAGACGAGCGTGATGTGATCATGGAAATTCGCTCCGGTACCGGAGGAGACGAGGCCGCCATCTTTGCCGGCGACCTTTTTGACATGTACAAACGCTACTTTGACTCCCAGGGGTGGAAGATTGAGATCATTGACGAAAACGAGGGAACGGCCGGAGGATACTCCAAACTGGTTTTTGAGGTTCACGGCGAAGACGTTTACTCGGGCCTGAAATTTGAGTCCGGCACGCACCGCGTGCAGCGGGTTCCCAAGACGGAAAGTCAGGGGCGGGTGCATACCTCAGCGGCCACCGTGGCCGTATTGGCAAAAATGGAGGCCGAAGACATCAACATCAACAAGGCGGACCTGAAGATTGACACCTTCCGCGCTAGCGGTGCCGGTGGTCAGCACGTAAACAAGACCGAATCCGCCATCCGTATTACTCACCTGCCAACGGGGATCGTTTCGGAAAGTCAGGACGGCCGCAGCCAGCACAAGAACAAGGAGATTGCCATGGCGCAGCTCTACCGTCGGATCAAAGAGCAACAGGATGCCGCCCTGGCCGGAGAAATTGCCAGTGCGCGAAAGTCGCTCGTCGGCTCGGGAGACCGGTCGGAGAAAATCCGCACCTACAACTACCCGCAAAACCGGGTGACGGACCACCGCATCAACCTGACCCTGCACAGCCTGGATAAGATCATGGCCGGGGGATTGGAGCCCATTATTGAAGGGCTACAGGTAGCCGAGAACGCCGATAAGCTGAAGGAAGGCGTATAAATTCCCTCCCCCTTTCGCCGATTGCTTTCATGCGTATTCCCGTATTCTACCGGGAATGGCGCATCCCGTATTTGCCTTAATTCTTCCCAACACACCACGAGACTTCCCTCCCATCTTCGGATAATTTCTGCCCTGCGAAAAATCACCCGCCTTCATGACGTGGGTCACCTGCCTCCCTTCTGCGGAGTAGGAACTTTGGATCATCAACAAGATCAGACACCGGCAATGATTCCGGTCCTGATCATAAGATCCACTGACATGAAAGATTTTTCCACCATAGTAGTTCCCCACGACTTTTCCCCACAGGCGGACCGGGCCTTGCAGTACGCCATCAAGTTCTTTTACGGCCAGTCCGGAAAGAAGATTCACATCCTGCACATTCTGGACAAAACCGCCAGCCGGGCCGCCGAAGCCACGGCGCTGGAAAGAATCCAGGCCATCATTGACAATTACCACGGCAAGACGAGTGCCCACCTGCACCCAAAGGTGAGCCGCGGGGAAATCCCCACGGCCATTCTGGCGGCCCAGCAGGAGCTGAAGAGCGACGCCATCATTATGGGCACCAAACGGAGCATGCAGGCGTCCGATAATGCCGCCACTAACGCGGCCAATCTGGTGTACGATGCGGAATGTCCGGTCATCGTCATTCCGGATACCGTGGACAGCTTCAAACTGAAGAAGATGGTACTGCTGGTCGGAAAAGAAGACCTGATGGAGCCCGAGAAACTTAGCGTTGCCCTGGTGGTCGCCCGGCAATTTAACGCCGAAATTCACGTGCTGACCTTTTACGATGAAGGAGACCAGGACCTGGCGGGGCAGGACGTCAACGAAGACAGCCTGGCTTACTATTTCGACCGCTTTTACACCCAGCACATCTTCGTCAAGAGCGACGACCTGCTGGAGGGCATCACCCGGTATCTGGACAATCACGACATCGATCTGTTCGCCATCATCCCCAACAACCACGCCCGCCAGGGCAAGCCCAGCGAGGGACGGCTGACGCGATTACTCACGCTCCAGGCCAAAATTCCGCTACTCACCATTGATAAGGTTAACGCCTTCACCAACGCATAAACCCGTTCAAAACCACCAACAATTATGAGCATTCTTTCACCAACTCCGGCTATGGATACCCTGGAGGCCTATGGCCTGAAAAACGTCAAGATTAACTGGAACCTTTCCAAGGAACGCCTGCAGGAAATCACCGTAGAAAAGGGCATGGGCGTGGAAACCGACAACGGTACCCTGGCCATCAACACGGGAAAATTCACCGGTCGTTCCCCCAAGGATCGCTTCATCGTCCGCGACGACTATACCGAAGACAAAGTCTGGTGGGGCAAGGTGAACCAACCCATCTCTCCCGAAAACTTTGATTACCTCCAGCAGGAAATGCTGAAGTATCTGGAGGGTAAGGAGGTTTACGTAAAGGATGCCTACGTCTGTGCGCTAACGGAGTTTAGGACCAACATCCGCACCATTGCTCAGTACCCCTGGTCGGCTTACTTCCTCAACAACATGTTTATCAACCTGACGGAGGAGGAGCAGGCTGCATTCCAGGAAGACTGGTTGATACTCTGTGCTCCCGGCTACGAGTGCCCCGATCCGGAGGCCCGTGGACTGCGGCAGGGTAACTTCTCCATCATCAACTTTTCCAAGAAAATGGCCCTGGTGGCGGGATCCGCCTATACGGGTGAGATGAAAAAGGGCATCTTTGCTTCGCTGAACCTGGTGCTGCCCGTAGAGCACCAGGTGCTGCCCATGCACTGCTCCGCCAACGTGGGAGAAGCGGGAGATACGGCCATCTTTTTCGGCCTTTCCGGCACGGGAAAAACTACCCTATCGGCCGACCCGAACCGCAAACTGATCGGCGATGATGAACACGGTTGGACGAATGAAGACATCATCTTCAACTTCGAAGGAGGATGCTACGCCAAGGCCATTGACCTGAGTCCCGAAAGCGAACCGGAAATCTATGCCGCGGTGAAGCCCGGAGCGCTCCTGGAGAACGTCGTCTTCCACGAAGGCACCAAAACGGTGAACTACGCCGACTCTTCCATCACCCAAAATACCCGGGTGAGTTATCCGTTGAGTCACATCGACAACCTGCAGATGCCTAACTACGGGAAGAATCCGAAAAACGTGTTCTTCCTGACCTGCGACGCCTTTGGGGTGCTGCCTCCCGTCTCCCGCCTGACCCCGGGGCAGGCCGCCTACCACTTCATTTCCGGATATACGGCAAAGGTGGCCGGGACGGAAGCGGGGATTACGGAACCGGTCCCCTCCTTCTCCGCCTGTTTCGGAGCTCCCTTCATGCCCCTGCACCCGACGGTATACGCGGAGATGTTGAGTGAGAAAATGCAGAAGGCCGGCACCAACGTCTGGCTGATCAATACTGGGTGGAGTGGCGGCCCCTACGGAACCGGCTCCCGCATCAAACTGAAGTGGACCCGCCGGATGATCACGGCCTGTATGGAAGGATTGCTCGATGACGTAGAGTACGAACAACACCCCATTCTGGGCCTCCATATGCCCAAATACTGTCCGGGAGTTCCCATTGAGTTACTCGACCCGATCAACACCTGGCTACAGAAGGGTGCCTACGTACGCAAAGCGATTCAGCTGGCGCACTACTTCCACCTGAATTTTGAAAAGTTTGCCGCACAGGCGTCTAAGGAAATCATTGAAGGTGGCCCACTCGTGGAGGAACACCACCAGCTTGACTACGACGTCTAGGGTAAGAACAGTGGATCAAGTCGGAAGTGCCGGCATACCTGGTTTCCGGGGTGTCTGGTGCTTCTGACTTGTGCACTGTATGGGGTTTACGCCCGATGAAACATCTCTTTGGCGATGACGGGTGGAAAATCAGTAGTGAGGAGCAATGTCATTAACGAAGGTGACCTGGATCACTATCCCCCGCCGCCCAAGCACCTACATTTACCATGAAGCCGATAGGGCCACCAGCACACTGCGAGGTTTCCTAAAACCCTAGCTGGAATCAAGGACCTGTCGGTGGGGTTTTAACTTTCGGGCATGTGAGGTAGCCCGAAGTGTCATTAACAATTGGGGTTTTGCCGGTCCGTATTCGGACCGGCTTTTTTCTTCCTACCCGGGTTTACCGATTAGACAAATTAGTCGTCATGCGCAAGAGCTTAACGGTCCTGATCCTACTGCTGGCTACCTGGGGTGGTCTCACCCTATTCGTAGAGAAAGATGGGGAAAGTATTCTTCACGCCTCCGCGCCGCAGGAGGCCCAACAGAAGGTGCTGATCACTTATTCTCCCGATCCCTTTTATAATCTGGACGAACGGGTGTGCGACCACATGGGAGCGGCCTTTCGCGAAAATCAGTGGGGCGTTACGATGGCGACCGTAGGGGCCGCCAGAAGATTGGACCTTGAACGGTACGACGCATTTGTATTTTGCGCCAATACGTACAACTGGTCTCCGGACTGGGCCATCGGTAAGTTTATTCGACAAAGTGCTCCAATTGCGGGCAAACCCGTAATGGCCATTACGCTAGGGAGCGGCTCTACCGCCAGAGCGCAACGGCGACTGGAGCAAAAAATTCAGGAAGCCGGAGGGGTTTTATTGGAGTCGAAAAGCCTCTGGCTTTGGCGCCCCAACGACGAACACCGGATGGAAGAAGAGAACGTAACGGTGGCCTGTGACCTTGCGGCGGCCTGGGCAGACTCCCTGGCCAAAAGCCTACTGGATCAACGGGTCTCCGTGCAATAAGACGTTACAATCACGGTCCATTAAGGGGCCCTACCCTCCCCCCTTGGGAAGTTTTGGCAGGGTAAAGATCGTTTCCGGCCCCTTGGGTAGCCTGCGTTTGAAGGGCGGCTCATAGTTGTCAAGTGAAGTAGCCCGGAAAGTGCGCAGTTCGTCCGTCCGCTGATCCCGAAGGATCATCTCCGCTTCGGTCAACGACACGAGATCATAGTCGATGTAGTAATCTCGTCCCTCCAGATACTTGCGGGATACGATACCCTTGCCCATCACACCATCGACGCCGAGGGTGAGGATTTGCTCGTTCGCGTTCCATTCCCACCTCCCCAGTAAATTACGGGCCGCCCGATCATGATGTGGGCCGGCATCTTCGTCGAAGTTACCTTCGGGATTGAGCCGTAGAAAATATCCATTCCGATGTCCCTCAGAAGTTTCTTCCCACCAGACGGCGGTGAATAAGGAATCCGGCTGGGCACCAAGGCCCAGGCCGCTGAAGAGGAAGACGAAGAGTAGCAATTTGCCCATAACTAAGTAAGTATGCTACCAATAAGACGGGGAAAATTCGGTCTGGGTCAAGAAAAAAACACTTTTTAGGTTCACCTTAACATTCAACGGGCAGTCCCCGAAACAGAAACATTATAATTATTTAAAAATAAATTTATTATGCATTAAACTTTTTCATCATTAATATTGTTATAATGATGTATTTTGTAACGAAAGCGGGGCTAAAACCCTTTTAAACATCTACCCCCCGCAATAGAAGATTTTAAGTATTATGAGTAACCTCATTTTAAGTTCAAGCAGTATTACCGGAACCACCGTCATTAATAGTCAAGGTAAAGAACTTGGTACCATCAAGGATCTGATGATCGATACCAATAATGGCACCATCAATTATGCCGTATTGTCCTTCGGCGGATTTCTTGGCCTGGGTGACAAATACTTCGCCATCCCCTTTGAGGCCTTTACCATCAACGAGACCAAAGAAATGTTCGAACTGAACATCAGTAAGGAGAAGCTAGAAAATGCCCCCGGCTTCGATAAAGACAACTGGCCAAAGAATACCGATCACAATTTCTGGAACGGTCTTTATGACTACTACGGCGTAAAACGCCGCTCGTTCCTGAACGAAAATCAGTACGCCTAATTAAGGCCAATGCACAACCGTGCTACAATTGCTATTAAAGCCCGCACCGTGATTACGGTGCGGGCTTTTGTTTTGTCCCGTCCTTCCTGACCCGGTACTTAAATTTTGTAGTCAAGATTCTAACGCTATTTTGAGTGGGGCCCCTCCCCTTTTCCTACGCAAAATTATCCCGGGTAGCAAAGCGCTCAGAAAACAAGGTGCTTCCGGCAAAAAAATCGACTGCACTCCCCAAAAGAAACAAATCCTGAGTACCTTTGGCCGAATTTTAGAACCCGTCGCCAGCAAGCGTTAAGTTCACGCCCTGACCACGACCGAACTGAAGCGCCCAAGGCGGCAAAATCGTTGCCCCCGGCATGCCGAAGGATACTTCCATTACTTCCGTTCTCATCATCGGTAGCGGACCGATTATTATCGGACAAGCCTGTGAATTTGATTACTCAGGCTCTCAGGCCAGCCGTTCCCTTCTGGAGGAGGGCATCGAGGTAACCATCATCAATCCCAATCCGGCTACCATCATGACGGATCCGATGACGGCCGACAACGTTTACCTCTTGCCGCTTACCGTAGAAAGCGTGGAGCAGGTACTGAAGGAGCAACCTCAGATCAACGCCGTATTGCCCACCATGGGTGGACAGACCGCCCTGAACTTGGCCATTGAATGCGGTGAGGTAGGCTTGTGGGAAAAATATGACGTGCGCCTCATCGGGGTAGACCTGGACGCCATCGAACTGGCCGAAAACCGGGAAGCGTTCCGGAAGCACATGATTAATCTCGGCCTCGGGGTTGCTCCCGCCCAGATTGCCAATTCCTTTCTGGAAGGAATGGAAGCCGCCCAGGAAATTGGCTTTCCCCTCGTGATCCGTCCCAGCTACACCCTCGGTGGTTTTGGTGGTGGCTTCTGCTTCAACGAGGAGGATTATCCGGAAATGCTGCGCCGTGGTCTCGATGCCAGTCCGACCCACGAGGTCCTCATCGATAAGGCGGTGCTGGGCTGGAAAGAGTTCGAGCTCGAACTCCTGCGTGACGCGGCCAACAACGTGGTCATCATCTGTACGGTCGAAAACTTCGACCCGATGGGTATCCATACCGGTGATTCCATCACCGTAGCCCCGGCCATGACCCTGAGTGACACCGCCTATCAGGATATGCGCGACCAGGCCATCAAGGCCATGCGCGGCATGGGCAACTTCGCCGGGGGTTGCAACATTCAGTTCAGCCAGAATCCCGAAACGGAGGAACTCATCGTCATCGAGATCAACCCCCGGGTAAGCCGATCCTCCGCCCTGGCCTCCAAGGCCACCGGGTACCCCATCGCCAAAATTGCCGCCAAACTGGCCCTCGGCTACACGCTGGACGAGCTGAAGAATCAAATCACCAAAACGACCTCGGCCTTCTTCGAGCCCACGCTCGATTACGTGATCGTAAAAATCCCACGCTGGAACTTCAACAAATTCCCCGGTGCCGATCATCGACTCGGACTGCAGATGAAGTCCGTTGGTGAGGTAATGGGTATCGGCCGGAACTTCCTCGAAGCCATTCAGAAGGCGTGTCAGAGCCTCGAAAACGGTCGGGCGGGGCTCGGTGCCGACAAAAAGGAATGGATCAAAACGGACGACATCCTTCATCGCCTGGAGAACGTCTCCGACGACCGGCTCTTCCGCCTCAAGGACGCCCTCCGTCTCGGGGTTCCGCGTAAAACCGTCCAGAAGCTCACCAAGATTGACCCCTGGTTCATTAACCAGGTCAAACGCCTGGTGGATTACGAAAAGGAAGTACTCAAGTATAATGTCCCCGAAGACCTACCCGAAGAGTTCTTCCGCGAACTCAAGGAAGTGGGGTACTCCGACGCTCAAATCGCCTGGCTCCTCCGGGTGGATGAGGAGGCCGTCACCAAACGTCGCTACGAACTGGGCATCCGCCGGACCTACAAGATGGTGGACACCTGTGCGGCCGAGTTTGAGGCCCAAACGCCCTACTTCTACTCCACCTTCGACCAGGAAAACGAAAGCGTGGTTTCCGACCGCAAGAAAGTGATTGTGCTCGGCTCCGGCCCCAACCGCATCGGTCAGGGTATTGAATTCGATTACTGCTGCGTCCACGGCCTGCGGGCCGTGCAGGAAGCGGGCTACGAAGCCATCATGGTGAACTGTAACCCCGAAACGGTGTCTACGGATTTCGACCAGGCGGACAAACTCTACTTCGAGCCCGTCTACTGGGAGCATATCCGGGAGATCATCGAACTGGAAAAACCCGAAGGGGTTATCGTCCAGTTGGGTGGCCAGACGGCGCTAAAACTCGCTGAAGAATTCCACAAGCGCGGCATTAAAGTATTTGGTACCAGCTACGAGAGCCTGGACCTGGCGGAAGACCGCGGGCGGTTCAGTGATCTGCTCAAGGAGTTGGACATCCCCTACCCCAATTACGGCACCGCCAAGGATGCCGACCAGGCCCTGGAGGTTGCCAACCGCGTGGGCTACCCCGTGCTCGTACGTCCCAGCTACGTACTCGGTGGCCAGGATATGCGGATCGTCATCAACGACCAGGAACTGGAGCGGCACGTACTCAGCATCTTCAAGAAAAGCCCAGACATGGTCGTGCTCGTTGACCACTTCCTCGACCGGGCCAAAGAAGCGGAAATCGACGCAATTTGCGACGGCGAGGATGTGCACATCATGGGCATTATGGAGCACATCGAGCCCGCCGGTATTCACTCCGGAGACTCTTCCGCGGTGCTTCCCACCTACTCCCTGAGCGTGGAAGCGGTGAATAAGATGCGAGAATACGCCGAGAAACTGGCCTTTGCGCTCAAGACAAAAGGACTGCTCAACATCCAGTTCGCCATCAAAACCGATAAGGAAACCGGCGAGGATACCGTTTACGTCATCGAGGCGAACCCCCGGGCTTCCCGGACGACTCCCTTCATCGCCAAAGCCTACAAAGTGCCCTACCTGAACATCGCCACCAAGGTGATGTTGGGCGCCAATAAGCTGAAGGACTTTGACATCAACCCTCAGCCCAGCGGTTACGCCATTAAGGTACCGGTATTCAGTTTCAACAAGTTCCCCAACGTCGACAAACAGCTTGGTCCCGAGATGAAATCTACCGGAGAGGCCATTCGCTTCGTGAAGGACATGACCGATCCCTTCTTCCGGGAGCTGGACCGTAACCGGAGCATGTATCTGACGCGGTAGGCTGGTTGCTAGTTACTAGTTGCTGGTTAGCCAGTTTTTTGCGGCGTTCAGTTGTTGGAGGGAAAACACTTTGACGGCCGGGCGGGGAAGCAGCCTGGCGGCCAGGGAAAACAGGCGTTGCAGACGTTGATCATCGGTCACGAGTGCATACTTGTGGGCCTTCCACAACAGGGTTGGCTCATTGCGTAAGACCTTGATCATGGCCCATAGACTTGCGTATCCCCGAAAACGAGGGACCTCAGACAGGAGATTCACCTCGCCGTGTCTTTGGTAAAGGGGATTGATGGTCTGAAACAGCAAATCGATGTCCGCCGAGCCTACTTTGCCCGCCACCCGATAGTGAATACAGCGAAAATCGGCCTGAAGGATGGTCAGCATAATCATCTGGGCGCGGAGCGCAGGTGCCCTGCTTTTCAGGAAGTACCTGGTACCTGCGGTCCCCCGCCCTCATTTATTGTTACCCCTTTAACCCTAAGAGGCCCAAGAGGTTCTTACCCGTGGTCGAATAATCCAGTTGTGAGCCAATAGGATTCACGCGCCACGAACATTGCCCTCCATGGTGGAGACGGTATGCGTCAAAAGCCTCCCCCGAAGCGCCAGCCAATTCTCCACTCAAAAACTCCTTCACGACGTACAACGTCGAAACCAACCCTCCATGGTGGAGACGCTATGCGTCGAAAGCCTTCCCGAAGCGCCAGCCGTATTACCACGCCGTACTCCATCACGACCTACAACGTCGAAACCAACCCTCCATGGTGGAGACGCTTTGCGTCGAAAGCCTTCCCCGAAGCATCAGCCAATTCTCCATGCAAAAACTCCATCACGACGTACAACGTCGTGCCCCATGGTGGAGACGCTATGCGTCGAAAGCCTTCCCCGAAGCACCAGCCAAATCTCCATGCGAAAGCTCCATCACGACGTACAACGTCGAAACCAGCCCTCCATGGTGGAGACGCTATGCGTCGAAAGCCTTCCCCGAAGCATCAGCTAGATTTCCATTCAAAAGCTCTATCACGACGTACAACGTCGTGCCCCATGGCTTCCCTCTACAGGACCCGATCGAGCGTAGCTACATAATTCCTCTCCACGGTTGCCCGCAGAGCAACGAATGCGGGCTCGGCCAGGAAGTTCTTCAGGCTATCGGCATCCGCCGCTTCCCATACGGCAAAGTGGTTCATAAGGTAGGGAATTCCGCGGGGTGATTTTTCTCCCCGTTGGGCCATTAACTCGGCCTTCATCCGACCAAAGTAAGTCAGCTTTACCGCTTCATCGTCCGCCAGCTTCCGGTAGGCAGTTTCCGCCTCGGAAGTTCCGGTAAAAAAGTGCACCACGTGATGGCGCGACTTATAGTTTTCCGGACGTGGTTCGTGGGTGATTTTTTCCGTGAAGTTGAAGGTAAAATCCTT
Organism: Lewinella sp. W8; assembly: GCF_004375085.3. GTDB lineage: Bacteria > Bacteroidota > Bacteroidia > Chitinophagales > Saprospiraceae > Neolewinella. Next base: position 212,753 of record NZ_SNAQ03000007.1, on the reverse strand, counting down.
CACGGAATTGATCCTCAGGATACTGATGATCTGAAACAGGGTTTTAGACGCCAGGGTAAGAAATGCGGTCGCGTGCGGATACCGCACGATCAGCAGTTGCTCCCGGGCCAGTTGAGGGTCTCCCTCCAGGGTCTCCCCGACGAAGGCTTTGAACACCGGAAAGGCACCAACCGTCTTCACCTGCGTGACGGCCAGGCTGAGGTATAGACTATACATCCAGGCCCTTTTGGTGGAGAACCAATTGATGGCGTACAGGGGAGTATCCAGATCATCGGTCTCCCGAACCGCCCGGACGATGACCTTGATGTCTTTAGTGACCGGCTTACTTACTTCTTTCGGCATGGTAGTGGGTTATGGGGTGGGAACTTCCATCGGCTCCAGTTGTACAAATTGCCCGCTGAAGGCAGCGTTCCCCGTGAGGGGGTCGAGGCGGAGCTCGTCGGTAATGTCATTGACGCTTGGTCCGGCTTCCCGGCTAGCGACCTGCAGTTGCGTCCCCTTCCGGCGATGGCCAAAACCGTGGGGAATGCTGACGACACCGGGCATCATTTCATCCGTCAGTTCCGCGGGAAGTTCAATACTGCCTACCCGAGAGGTCACGCGTACGCTCTGCCCGGTCAATACTCCGATCGCTCCGGCATCTTCGGGGTTAATCATCAGGGTACATCGCTCCTTACCCCGGGCGAGACCGGGTGCATTGTGCATCCAGCTGTTGTTGCTCCGTAAATGTCGTCGACCGATGAGCATGACCTGGCCCGCTTCCCGGTGCATCAGCGACAGATCGTTACCCTTACTCCGCAAATCCTCCAGCGCCTCCCGGAGGGCTTCCGGTAACAATTGGATCCGCCGGTCGGGGGTCTGCAGCACCCCCGGCAATTGTGGTTTCAGGGGGCCCAGATCAATCCCGTGGGGATGACGTAGCAGCTTGCCCAGGCTCAGTCCGGAAAACCACTTCTTCCACGACGACAGGCGACCATATTGGCCGGTCAGCAAGGCAAGATTGAGGATCATTCGTGGATTTCCGAGGCGGTATAAACGCGAGGGCTTCTTCCCCGTCATGGGGGCCAGCCTTTCGATCAGTGCCTTGGCGATTTGCCAGTCGTAGGGTTGTCCTTCCGGGGCACGGAACAGGGGAGCTGAGAAGCGTGCGATGTTTCGCGTGGCCAGGTGATTAAACACCAGGTCGTAGTGGTCCACTTCCAACTGGGAGGGCGGGGGCAGAATCAGGTCGGCGTGACGGGTAGTTTCGTTTAGGAAAATATCGATACTGACCATGAAGTCCAGTGATGCGAAGGCTTCGTCGAGCTGACGGCCGTTCGGTGTCGAGAGTACCGGGTTACCCGCGTGGGTGATCATGGCGCGAATCTGTCCCTCGCCCGGCGTCAGAATTTCTTCGGCCAGCGCCGCCACCGGAAATTCTCCTTCGGCTTCCGGAAGTCCACGAACCCGACTGGTCCAGCGGCCGTATTTCTTGCGGTATTTTTTGGTGCGGATCACGCTGACCGCAGGCGTCGTAAACAGGGCGCCGCCCTCCCGGTCCAGGTGTCCCGTGAGAACGTTTAGCGTATTGAGCAACCAGTTGCACAGACTGCCGTGCTCCTGGGTTGAAAGTCCCATCCGGCCATAGATTACCGCCTTTGGGGTAGTGGCGTACTGTTGGGTGAGCCGAACAATGTCCTCCGCCGGCACACCACAACGTTCACTGGCCATTTCCGGGGTGAAGTCCCGGACCAGGGCACGCAACTCCTCCATCCCGTTGAGGTGATCGGCCAGGTGGCCGGGGTTTACCCAGTTTTGCTCGAAAACGAGGTGCAGCATCGCCAGAAGAAAGTACACGTCCCTTCCCGGAAGGATAAAATGATGCTCGTCGGCGTATTTGGTCGTCTCCGTGCGGCGGGGGTCAATGACGATGACTTTGCCCCCACGCTCCCGGATGGCCTTTAGCTTGGGGGTTACGCCGCCGGAGCTCATCAGGCTACCGTTAGAGACGCTCGGATTGGCCCCCATGATGATGAGAAAATCGGTGCGGTCAATGTCGGGGATGGGGATGTGCAGGGTATGCCCAAACATGTGGTGGGCGACGTACTGGTGGGGAAGCTGATCCACCGAGGTCGCCGAAAAAACGTTACGGGATCCCAGTGCCCGGCGAAATTCGCCGGCGTAGGTGAGAAACCCAAAATTATGGACCGTGGGGTTGCCGTAGTACAGCCCGACGGCGTCTAGTCCATGTTTATCCCGAATTTCGTTCAGCCGTTGTCCAGCAAAATTGAAGGCCTCCTTCCAGCCGATTTCCTCCCAGCTCCCGTCCGCTTTTTTTCGCAGGGGGTGACGCAAACGGTCCGGATCTTCGTGAATTTCGTGAATGCGTGCCCCTTTGGGGCAAATGAATCCCTTACTGAACACATCCTTCTCGTCTCCGGTGACCTTCAACACGCGCTGACCGTCGTGTTCAATGCGCAAGCCACACATGGCCTCACACAGGTTACAAACGCGAAAATGTACTTGGGGGGCTGGCATAATCAGGATTTGCGGATCGGGAAGATAGGATAATCCTGAGGAGGAGGCTACTTCAGCGGAACCGGGACGGGTATATTTGACCAGAAGGGATCTCTAATTCAACGCCATGCTCCAACTCCGCAAACTAACCGCAACTGATCCCGAGCCCATCGCTACAGCCTTCGCCGACCAGGGCTGGAACAAGCCCGAGGCCCAGTACCGGGAGTACCTACGACAACAACGGGAAGGCCTACGGGACGTCATCGTCGCCAGCTGGGCGGGCAGCTTTGCGGGCTACCTCACCATCGTGTGGGAAAGCCAGTACGCCTACTTCCGGGACAATAAGGTGCCCGAGATCGTGGACTTCAACGTGCTGAAAAAATTTCAGCGGCGAGGAGTCGGCACGGCGCTGATGGACGAAGCGGAACGGCGCATCGCGGAGCGATCTGCGATGGTGGGTATCGGCGTGGGGATTACGGCGGACTATGGCCCGGCCCAGATTCTCTACCAGAAGCGCAGATACCTTTCCCTTGGCCACGGGCTGACCCGTGACGGGGAACCCCTTCATTACGGAGACCGGGTGACGATCGACGACAGTCTGGTCCTCCACCTCCAGAAAATCCTTTAGCCGGCTTCTTGATACTCTTTTTTAGTTTGTGGCTTTTCCTGGTTAATCAAGTTCTACCATGTCGCTCGTCCGCTCCGCTCTACCCTCCGATGCTCCCGCCATTGCGGCCATTTTCAATGAATACTTGGGGAACGGCACCATGGTCCTGCGGGAACGCTCCGAGCAGTATTATCGGGAGATGATGGATCGCTCGGACTGCAGCATCTTCGTATCGGAATCTCCGGAAGGAATCCTACAGGGGTATGCTTCGGTAAAACCCTACAGCGACCGCCTGGGCTACCACATTGCCGGGGAGGTGTCGGTCTTCCTGACCACCGCGGCCTGCGGCCGCGGAATCGGGAATGCCCTCTACGCGGCACTCTGGCCCGCCTGCCATGCACTGGGTTACCGGCACCTGACGGCCAAGATATGGGCGGAGAACACGGCCAGCGTCCGGTTCCACGCCCGTCATGGATTTACCGAAGTGGGTATTCAGCGGGCCATCGGTATCGTGGACGATCGCCGGATTGATATGCTGATTATGGAGAAACTTCTGGGATAGGGGGATTAGGGCATCACTCACTGATTACCCGCGCAAACTCATCGGCGTAGCCATCGCTAATCGGCAGGTAAACGCCGTCGATCACGACGCGGCGGCGCTCAACGTAGTCAATCTGCCGCAGTGCCACGAAGTGACTACGGTGAATGCGGCAGAAGCGATTAGCGGGCAATCGCTGCACGAACTGCTTGATCTTCTCCAGGGTGAGGAGTTTTCTTCCGCCGGCCAGGTGGAGGGTAAGGTAGTCACCACTGCTGCTGCCGTACAGTATTTCTCCGAGGGCGATCCGGTGCGTGCGGTGCCCGCTCTTGACGAAAAGGAAATCCTTGGCCGGTGCGACCGCCGGGGAGTCGGAAACCTTCTCATCGGGAGAAAGCTTTTTGATGGCCTGATGAAAGCGGTCGTAGGATATGGGTTTGAGCAAATAATCGACCACGTTAAGTTCGTAACCCTGAAGGGCGTATTCGTCGTAGGCGGTCGTCAGGATTACCCGGCACTGGTCCCCAATGATTTTGGCCACCTGCAGTCCATTGATTTCGGGCATCTGTACGTCTAGCAGGAGGAGGTCGGCGCGATGATCCCGGAATTCCCGGAGCGCCTGGATGGGATTGGTGAAACTGGCGAGCAGCTCCAACTCCGGAGTGCGCTCTACGTAATCGGAGAGGAGTTTTACCGCCAGGGGTTCGTCGTCAATAATGATGCAACCTAAGGTCATACGTGGAAATAAATTATTGGGTTCAGGCTACCGGTGACATCCGCGCACGCCCAACCGAATGCCCGGCCTTACCCACGTTTTGGCACCTGCGCGCCGCCGCCCGCCGAATGATCAACTCCACCCGGAATTTATCCGCCCCATCGTCGATACGGAGTTCATGCTGTTCCGGATAAAGCAGGGCAAGCCTTTTGCGCACGTTTTCCACGCCGATGCCCCCCTGCCCGTCCTTTGAGCCCGGAAGGTGGCGCTTGGCGTTGACGATCCGGCAACAAAGATCCCCGGCTTCACTTTCGCGGATGCTGATGCTCAGGGGAACGGCGGGGTCCCGGAGGTTGCCGTGCTTGAAGGCGTTCTCCACGAAGGGCACCAGCAGGAGGGGCGGCAGGCACCAATCCTGGTGGAAGGGGCCCGTTTCCAACTGCGTGGAGGTCAGGTTATCTACCCGCAGTTCCTCCAGGTGGATCAGGTCACGCAGGTAATCGAGTTCGCGTTCCAGCGGTACCAGACTTTCCCGTTCGTACAGGGAATACCGCAAGAGTCCGGAAAGCTTTTCCAGCACCGGCAGGGCGTGATCGGAGCCGGAATGCACGAGGGAGTAAAGATTATTGAGGGTATTGAACAGAAAATGAGGATTGACCTGGGAGCGAAGGAATTTGAGCTCCGTTTCCCGCCGCAGCGACTCGGCCTCCCGTCTTCCTAGTTCCTGAAAATCTGCCCGCTGCATGAGGTAAAAAACAATACCCAGGGCGGTAAAAATGAGGGCATAAAGCACCTGATCTAAAAGGTAATAATTCCACGACATCCCCGGGTTGTAGTTCCCGTAACCGGCGATCGCTTTAAAGACCACCTCTTCCCAAAAGGCCCGCATGAACATACAGGCCACTACGCCGGCCAGCATGACTACTCCCAGAAAAAAGCGGCTGGCGCCATCATAATTGCGGTACAAAAGCCAGTAACTCCACAGCGAGTAACTGAACCAGGAAACTCCGGTGAAAAACATGAGGAGTAGGTGTAGGGGATCGGTGTATTCCATCAGTTCCGCCCAGCGATCTTCGGCCTGAATGAGGTCGCTCAGGTGGAAGAAGGAGAGGTAGACAACCAGAAACCAAAGTAACAGCCGACCGAATAGGAAGGGCATTTTATCCGCTTTCATCATGCAACTAAAGTAAGCAGCCCGGCCGGAGCGGCGGACGAAAATCGGTGGATCCGGTAATTACATCGGTGAATCGCTCCACTTGCGGGAAAAACGCGAAAACGATCATAAGCTCCATTCACCGAAGGATTCCCGCCGTCTAAAGATTTCGTTTGCGGGCTGGCCGCTACCCTGCCGAATATTGAACCATCACTTCACCAAACACCAAATACGGGACCATGAAAACCTACCCACTCCTCCTCCTGATGGCCATCCTGCTAAGTGCCAGCCTGCACGGGCAGGAAAAAACCCAAAAAATGTTCAATCCCGACGACATTCTCGTCCAGGGAGACCAACAACCCCAGATTCTCCTCGTGGGCACCTTTCATTTTGACTACCCCGGTCTCGACTCCCACAAGACGGCAGCTGAAGATCAGGTGGACGTGAAGAGTGAAAAGCGCCGGGCTGAAGTTGAGGAACTTCTCGATTACATCGCCCGTTTCAAGCCCAACAAGATTGTGGTGGAACGCCGGAAGGGCAGCAAAATAAACGAGAATTACCGACGCTACCTGGAAGAAGGTTTTGAGCTGCCCCGCAGCGAAATCTACCAGTTGGGTTTCCGGCTCGGCAAGCGGTTTGACGTCGATACACTCGTCCTGGGCGATGCATTTACATTCTCCAATTCCCTGTACTGGCACCGGGATTCTTTGATGCTGCGCCCCATACTGGACAGCATCTTCGCGGACGTGGAGGGGAATACAGACACGGTCATTGATCGTCGCTACTACCAGCTCTATGACCACGAGGATGAGATGCTGAAAAACAGCACCCTGCTGGAGCATTTCAAATACGAGAATGATGTATTTCGGATCCGGCGGGGCCACGGACACTACCTGGAATTTGAATCCGACCTGGGCCCCGATGCCCTCGCCATCTGGTGGTATTCCCGCAACCTGCGCATCTACCGCAACATCCAGAAGGCCACTACCTCCCCCGACGATCGCATTCTCGTCCTTTTCGGCGCCGGACACCTCGGCATCCTTCGCCAACAGTTTGAGAGCTCCCCGAAGTATAAATTGATTGACTTTGCGGACTTAGAAAACTGGTCCAACTAACCCCACTTAACCAACTCAGGGCCAGCTCTTTTTGGAGCTGGCCTTTGTTGTTTTATCCAGAGCGTTCGTGGTCGCTAAAGACCATGGTAAGGTTACTTCAGCGGGAGGCGTTGAATGATTTTGGCGCGTGCGCGCAGGTGCAACGTCCAATCCGCCATGCCAGGGTGCCAGCCGACCGGGTGGTCGGCGATGATCGATCCTCCGGCGGAAGTGAGTTTGCCGTGAAACATTCTCTTACTGCGTACGTTTAATGTACCTACATCTAATTTGATCATGGACCGCAAGAAATTCCTCAAAACTTCGCTTCTGGGTGCGGCTGGGATGGCCGCCTCCTCCGCGGCATCCGCCCGACCGGCCACCTCCACCTACGATAAGCTCATGGATCAGGTGGGATTCAATCACCTGCCGAACGAAGAAATCCGGACGCCCAAAACTGTCCTTCACCGGGCGGAAACCCGGGGGCACGCGGATCACGGTTGGTTAAACACCCACCATACCTTTAGCTTCGCCAACTACCGCAACCCAGAGCGGATGCACTTTGGGGTCTTGCGGGTGCTCAACGACGACGTGGTGGCTCCGGGACGGGGCTTCGGCCGCCATCCCCACGATAATATGGAGATCGTTTCTATTCCCCTGGAGGGTGACCTCAAGCACCAGGACAGCATGGGCAATACCGCCGTTATCCGTCAGGGCGAAGTACAGATGATGAGTGCCGGCACGGGCATCTTCCACAGCGAGTTTAACGGGAATGCGGACCAGGCGGTAAAGTTCCTCCAGATCTGGATGTTCCCCAACAAAAAGAACATCACTCCCCGTTACGATCAGATCCGGTTAAGCGGAGAACGAAACGTCCTTCAGCAAATCCTCTCCCCCACCGCAACCGATGCGGGCGTCACTGCCCAACAAAACGCCTGGTGGCACCTTGGGGACCTGGACCGCGGTTTCCGGACGGACTACTGCCTCCACCGGGGTGGAAACGGTCTGTACGCCTTCGTCATTGAGGGCCGGGTGTCCGTTGCGGGCCAGGAACTTAATCGGCGCGACGGATTCGGTATCTGGGACGTTGACCAGGTCAGCATCGAGGTCAGTGAGGATGCCCGCCTGTTGCTGATGGAGGTTCCCATGCAGCTTGGGTAGTTTTTTTGCATCGGGTGATTGTGTCCCTTTGGGGCTCAATCGTTCCCGTAGATCAGCTTTGGGTGCTCCGACCGGACGCTCAGAGGACCGCTTTGCGGACACTCCGAGGACCTGCTTTATCCCGAAAAATAAGCGAACTGGGCTTTCAGAAGTGTTCATTATTGGTGTTGACTTTCCCCGAAAGTCAACCAGGTCGGGCAACTCCTTATTTTCAAAGCCTAATTGAACAAATGACGCTTAACCTTTCTAGTCTACCGTAACCCTTCCAGTATCGCGTCCCGAAAGTCAATAAGACGCTCCGCCACATATTGATGATGGTTGTGATTAAAGTGTGACAACCCCATTCTAGCAACCTCAAAATGCGCTAATTTCTTGACAATAGCATTCACGTCTCCATCCATCACCTCCCTCATCAGCAAGTGCACGTAGGAACTATATTCACCCCGAGCATCAGGTAGATCCTTTACCCCAATTGGGTCCCAAACATAGTACAGGACCTCATCCACCCTTTTTCGTAATTCTGTGAGTTGTCCTCTATTCAATTTTAAAGTCATTGCAGCTTAACGGCAAAAATATTGAATCGCCACCATTCACCAATCAACCCACACCTCTCGTACGCCTCAATCGTTCCGGTAATTGAGCTTTGGGTGCTCCGACCGGACGCTCAGAGGACCGCTTTGCGGACACTCCGAGGACCTGCTTTATCCACAAAAGTCAAGCCGGTGGATGCCTTGGGCAGTAATCGTCTGGTGGGGCTCCGACGCGGTTCAGCCTTTCGCCGGATGAATCCGGCGCTACCGGGAGAGAGAGCGGTTGGGGATGAAGGTTTACTAATTGACTACCGCCATGCAACGCTCTCCCGGTGGCGCTCGTCCTTCCGGACGAGACTATTACTGATCAATGTTCCCACTACGCACTACTACCTTTCTCCTCCTTCCTTTGCTCTTTACCCTGTTGCCCGGCACCTGCGTCCGCGCCCAAAATGGTGGCCCCAGTCCGAGCGTGGACCGGCTGATTCACGCCGCCAGCATACCAGGATTCCAGGGGGTCTATTTTGAAGACGGGGAGATCGTTACGTCCCTTACCCGGGGCATTACGGACGCGGACACCCGCCGTTCGGTCACCCCCAACACGGTATTCTCCGCCGCCTCCCTCAGCAAGCCGCTGCTGGCCTACCTGACGTTGCAACTGGTCGATGCCGGTCAAATGGACCTCGACGTTCCGCTGGTGCAGTACTTCAATTATCCGGACGTCGCGAAGGACGATCGCCACCGGGAAGTCACGGCCAGAATGGTCCTTTCCCACACCACCGGACTACCCAACTGGCGAGACGATGACCTTCAGTTTCGCCGCGCGCCCGGAAAAAAATTCGGGTATTCCGGAGAGGGGTTCGTTTGGCTACAACGCGTAGTGGAGCACCTCAGTGGCAAGGACCTGCAGACGCTCGCCCAGGAAAAAATCTTTACGCCCTTCGGCATGGAGCACAGCAGTTTTGTGTGGAAAGAAGCCTTTGAACAGGATTTCGCCCGCCCCCACAAAGTGGGGGAACCCCTGACGGTTAACCATAAACCCGAGTACGCCAATGCCGCTCATTCCCTGAAGACCACGGCCGAGGATTACGCGCGGTTCCTTATGGCCCTGGCGGAAGGAAAGGGGCTGTCCGCAACTTCCCTCACCAACCTCCTGACCATCCAGAGCACCCCGAAGGGCAGCGAATTTGTCCACTGGGGTCTGGGAGTAGGCCTCCAGGAATCCGACGGCGGCACCCAGTTCTGGCACTGGGGCGACAACTACGCCTTCAAAGCCTACTTTACCGTGGATGCGGAGGCCAAAAGGGGGCTCGTTTACTTCGCCAACGACTACAATGGACTGAGCATCACCCCCGACGTAACCGACCTGGCCCAGATGGGCTCTCAACTGGGTTGGGAGTGGGCCGACTATAAATACTACAAAGACCTTCCCCGCCCCAAAACCGCCATCAACGCTACCCTACCCTTTCGCTGCGTGCCCTGCAACCAGTCTTGTGACACCCTGACCTACCGCGAAGGTGGCTACTGCTACCACTGCGGTATGGAACTGATTCAGTACGAAGGGGAGCCCAAGCAGTACACCATTGCGTTTTACCTCCAGAACGGGGTGGAGGTCCTGGATTTTGCCGGTCCGATGGAAGTTTTTGCCTACGCTGGTTTTGAGGTCTTTACCGTATCGAAGACCAGGGCACCGATTCAGTCGCAGGGCATTCTGACCATCGTACCGGATCATGATCTGGAGAGCGCCCCCGAGGCCGACATCCTGGCCTTCTTCGGCGGGAACTCCGGAGTAGCCGCCGATGATCCGGACGTCATCAACTGGGTGAAGGCCCGCGACGAGGCCGATTATTACTTCAGCGTGTGCACCGGCGCCTTTGTCCTGGGCGAGGCGGGCATGCTGGAGGGGCAGACGGCCACCACCTTTCACCGGGCCCTGGACCGACTCGAAGAACGCTTCCCCAACACCACCGTGTTACGGGACGCCCGCTTCGTCGACAACGGACGAGTCATCACCACCGCCGGCATCTCTGCCGGGATTGACGGAGCGCTCCACCTGGTGGCCAAGCTTCGCGGAGAGGAAGCCGCCAAGCGGGTGGCCCGCTATATGGAGTACGACAAATGGACGCCGGGAGAGGGGGTGATCCTTAAGGAAAATTGATTGCGGGTAAAGAAAAGCGGCCATCCGTCGCCGTGACGGATGGCCGCTTCTCGTTTCGGCTCGTGGACATTACCCCACCACAAAATTCACCATCCGCTTCGGGACAACGATCACCTTGCGGATCGTCTTTCCCTCGAGGTGCTTTTGTACGCCGGCATCTTCCTTGGCCATGGCTTCAATGTCTTCCTTGCTCGCGTCGGCGGGAAAATCAAGCGTCAGGCGGGTTTTGCCGTTAAAGGCGATGGGATAGGTAAAGCTATCCTCCACCAACCACTTCTCTTCAAACACCGGCCACTCGCTCCGGTGCACGCTGCCTTCCCCGCCCAGGGCGTGGAACAGCTCATCGGCAATGTGGGGCGCGAAGGGAGCGATCAGTCGCGTAATCGGCTCCAGTACGGCGCGCTTGTTGCACTTCATTTTGCCGAGGTCATTGCAGGCCACCATGAAGGCCGAGACACAGGTATTGAAGCTGAGTTTCTCGATGTCTTCGGTCACCTTCTTGATGAGGGTATGGAGTACCTTCATTTCCTCCTTCGTCGGAGTCTCCTCGGAGACCTCCAGCGTCTCGTCGTTACCGACGTACAGATTCCAGTAGCGACGCAGGAAACGGTAGACACCATCAATGCCACTTACGCTCCAGGGCTTGGCCTGATCGATCGGTCCGAGGAACATTTCGTACATCCGGAAGCAATCCGTGCCGTAGCGGGCACAGATGTCGTCGGGGTTGATGACGTTGTGCTTGGACTTGGACATCTTACCCATCTGAAAGCTGAGCTCAATGTACTCCCGTCCTTCTCTGTCGGTTTCCCAGACGAAGCCCTGCCCCTGTTCGAGGACGGAACGGAAGTAAGCCGCATCCTGGGCCTTATCCTCCGCAAGGCTATTGACCGCATCGCGGTAGAGGCGGAAGCTCGGTTCGTTATCCACGCTGGTTTCTTCCACCATCCGCAGGGGTACCTTCCGGGTGCCGCTGGCGTCGCCGAAGGCCAGCGTTCCCGTGCCGACGCCGGTCACTTCAATGCTCGCACCAGCGGTCAGATTGCTGCCGACCCACACCGGGGTTTCCTGACCATCGGTGGTCTGAAGAACGGCCAGCTGGATGCTCGTGATCGGGGCACCAATCATGCCCTGGTTGAGCAGTTTCTTGTAGGGTTCGCGGGTGGGCACTTTGCCCAGGTCGAAGAGCAGCTTGTGGCACAGACGACTGTAGAGGATGTGACTCACCGCGTGCTCGGCTCCCCCGACGTAGAGATCGACGTCCTGCCAGTATTGTACGGCGTCCTCGCCGGCAAAGGCCTCGTCGTTATTGGGGTCCATGTAGCGGAGGTAGTACCAGTTCGATCCGGCCGTAGCGGGCATGGTGTCCGTTTCCCGTCGTCCCTGGGGGGTATTCACCCAGTCGGTGGCGCGCTTGAGGGGGGCCTGTCCGCCGACACTGCGAAAATCCTCCATCGGTGGAAGGGTAACGGGCAGCTCTTCGGTGGGCAGGAAATGGGGAATGTCCTGGTCGTCGTAGATGATTGGCCAGGGTTCTCCCCAGTAGCGCTGGCGACTGAACACCAGGTCCCGGATGCGGTAATTGACCTCCTTACGGCCCCGGCCTAACTCTTCCAGCTTTTTGGTGGCCGCCTCAATGGCTTCGGGCACTTCCATGCCGTCCAGGAAGTCACTATTGATGAGAATGCCCACCTTATCCTTCAGCGTAGCGCCGGGATACTTACTCTTGTCGATCACGTCAATGATCTCGATACCAAACTTTTCGGCGAAACGCTTGTCCCGTTCGTCGTCACTGGGCACGGCCATGATGGCGCCCGTGCCGTAGTCCTTCAGTACGTATTCCGCGATGTAGATGGGTACCCGGGCGTTGTTCAGGGGATTGATACAGTAAGCCCCCGTAAAGGCACCCGTAACCTTTTTGACGTCACTCTGGCGCTCGAGCTCGCTCCGTCCCGCCACGTACTTGAGGTAAGCATCAATTTCTTCCCGCTGCTCGGCCGTGGTCAGTTCTTCCACCAGGTCATGCTCCGGGGCAAGCACCATGAAGGTGGTACCGAAGATGGTATCCGGACGCGTGGTGTAGATGTCGAGTTGGTGGTCGTGGCCCTCAATGTCAAAGTGCGCCAGGGCACCGGTGGATTTACCAATCCAGTTGGTTTGCTGGGCCTTGAGGCCTTCGCTGTAATCCACGGTATCGAGGCCCTGCAACAGGCGCTCGGCGTAAGCGGTAATGCGGAGACTCCACTGCACCATGGGGCGCTGCTCTACGGGGTGATTGCCCCGTTCACTGCGGCCGTCCTTTACTTCGTCGTTGGCGAGCACGGAGCCCAGGGCCTCGCACCAGTTCACCATACTGACGCTGCGGTAGGCCAGCCGGTAGTTCATCAAAAAATCCGACTGCTCCTTGGCCGACATGGCCCTAAACTCCCCGGCGGAGACAACCTTTTCCTCCGATTGTGCGGCGTTGAGGTTTGCCGTACCGTGGGCTTCCAGGTGGGCGATCAACTCCTCCACCGGACGGGGCTTGTCGGCCGACTTATCGTACCAGTGCTTCCAGAACAGGCCGATCAGCCACTGGGTCCATTTATAGTATTTGGGGTCCGAAGTATTCACGGCACGTTCCCAGTCAAAACTCAGGGCCAGGCGCAGCATTTGCTCCTTGTAGCGCTTAACGTTTTTGGCCGTCGATTCCGAGGGGTGCACTCCAGTATCAATGGCATATTGTTCGGCCGGGAGGCCGAAGGCATCAAAGCCCATGGGGTGCAAAACGTTGAAACCGCGCAGTCGCTTGTAGCGGGCAAAAATATCGGAAGCAATATACCCGAGCGGGTGACCAACGTGCAGGCCGGCTCCGGAGGGGTAAGGGAACATGTCCAGTACGTAGTACTTGGGTTTATCCGGATCGTTCGTTGTCCGGTAAGTTTGGTGTTGCTGCCAGTAGTCTTGCCACTTACGATCAATGGCCTGAACGTCAAATTTCATGGGGCTGCGTTTAGCGATGCGCAAAGGTAAAGCGACGATGGGGATTTGTGCGTATATGAGGTAAACAGATGTAGGTGGGGAGGAAGTTGCCGGGGGAGAAGGCAAAGGCTGAGGCTGAGGAGAAGGCTGAGGAAAAGTATCTGGAATAGGCTTGCTCCGCAAGCCGGTCGATTTGAAGAAAGGCATAACTAGCCGGTTAGGACACACAAAGCAGCAACGCGCTGCGCTCGTTGCACACCTCGTGGTCCAAGGAAGCACCCCAAAATGGTCGATACGTTCCACGTCGAGCCAAACCCAGAACCCGAAAAGTTACCGGAATAGACTTGCTCCCCGCCCAATGGGAGGTTGGTCGGGCAAGCGCAAGCCGGTCGTTTTGATGGGTGGGGATACGAATCCGGTAAGGACGCACAAAGGAGCAACCCGCAACGGTTCGCACTCCTACACAAAAGCCCGGAGGGTAACGGAGATCCTTTTTCCCTGATACTTTTTCAATTTCGGCACTTCGTGGGTCCAGGAGAGGTTGGTGTTCCAGGGAATGATGACGACGTCACCGTTGGCAACCGGAAGATCCACGCTACCGGTTCCCCGGTAGGGACGCAGCCGGAAGACCCTTTCCTCCCCCAGACTGATGGTGACAATGGGGCTTTGCGGCAGCAGGCCGATGGTGGAATCGCGGTGCTTACCGATGTAGTGCCCCTGCTTGCCATCGTACCAATTCAACAGTAGGCCGTTTAACCTCTTGTCCACGTGCTCGTGGCAAAACCGCAAAAAGGGGTGAAGCTTTTTGGGGATGGGTAACGACTTATTCACCGATCCCGTGTAGCGATAGTTGTAGCCGTAGGCCTGCTGCCAGCGGGGCAACGGCACTTCTTTTCCGGCCATCACCACCCGATGAAATTCCTCCGGACGTAAATCCCAGAGGTGCGAGAAATCATTTATTCCCCCTCCAAAAGACTGGGGAAAGGAAGAGCGGAGGATGAAATGATGGTCGTCCAGAGGCACCTTATCAAACATTGGGGTTCAGTTGCGTCATTAAAAACACAAATTATCGTTATTTTACAAATATTCAAACTTTTCAACAACACAATGCTACAACAGGGCGTCGGCGCGCAGGTGCAGTGCAGGTTTTGTAGGAAGCCATGGAGACGTATTGTTTGGTCCATCGGGAGGCATTGGCTGATTCTGGCAAGCGAAAAATGAACGGGAAGACTAACTTGATCTCAAGAAAACGAAACCACCGATGCGAAAACTGATCATCTTGACACTATGCCTGGCGGGGGCGTTCCTCCGGGCCCAAGCCTCCTGTCCCTGCTGCACCGAAGACCACGGCGGGTTCGACTTTTGGGTCGGGGAATGGACCGTAACCGACACCACCGGAACCGTGCTGGGGGCCAACACCATCGAACGCGTTGAGGGGGGCTGCATCGTGCTGGAACACTGGCGCGGAGCACAGGGTAGTACCGGCCGCAGCCTCAATTACTACAACCGAACCACCGACACCTGGCACCAGACCTGGGTGGACAACGCCGGCAACCCCCTGATTCTTTACGGTGCGGTACAGAACGGCAGCATGGTGATGCGCACCGACGAGCAAACCGCCCAGAGCGGAACCGTTTACTACAACCGCGTCACCTGGACGCCCCTCGAGGATGGCTCCGTTCGTCAGCAGTGGGACATCATGAGTACGACGGACAGCCTGTTGAGCACGGTATTTCTGGGGATTTACCGGAAGGAGGAATAGGATTTAGGATTCAGACTGAAGGCTCATGGCCGACGGATTATTGTTCGGTATGGGGGTATTGCTCGATTCGGGCGGCTAGCCGCCCGGCGAGGTACGTATTTGCCTTCCCTAGAGTAGCGTGAATTAGTCTTGCTTCCTCCCGGTAAGCAGCAATCTTTTCTGGCGTCCAGTAGTGAGGAGGGGGCGAAAGGTTAACGATACGGTCGGCCAGTTTAACCATGGCCACTTCGCGTCGACACCCCAAAATTCGATCAAGGCTATCCCGCATCTGGGCGGGTTTACCCGGTAGCGTTTCATCCTTGGTGAGGGCCCGTACTCCCGCCAGAATTTCGGGACCAAAACTTGCCAGTATCTCCGCTTCGGTAAGCGCGGTATCCTCGAGGGTATCGTGGAGGATAGCGCAGCAAAGGGCCAGGTTGGCGTCCGCCTCCGGATCACCCTGCAGGGCCGCCATAATTTCGAAGGTCACCTGACCGATGTGCGCCAGGTATTCAACCTCACGGTCCGCTTCGTGGCTCCCGTATTTTTGTCCGTCGTGATGCCGCACGGCCAGTGCCCAGGCGCGGTTGATTAAATCAATCTTAAAGTCCATATGAAATTATCTCAACTATAGTTCGTTGCTTCGTTGTATTTGCACTGCACCCGCGCGCCGCGCCCTTCTGCTATTTCAACTCTATGAAACTACTCTCTAGTTCCAACTACCGGCAAAAAATACTCTGCCTACTTTGCTTTTGCGCGGTTGCGCTTACCACCATCAGAGCTCAATCCGAAGCCGACCACATCCGGGTACTGGGGGAACACTTCCAGGGAGCCACCGAAGTGCACGTCGAAAATGGCCGCATCGATATCCTCACAAAAACTCACGCCATTGAAGTAGAATGGGCTTCCAAATGGAAGAACAGCATTGGTCAGGCGTTGTGGTACGCCCAGCAAAAAAACGTGAAGGCGGGCATTATTCTACTGCTCAAAGAGCGCAAGGACTTAGAGCACTTTTACAAACTTA
This sequence comes from Lewinella sp. W8, assembly GCF_004375085.3. Lineage (GTDB taxonomy): Bacteria > Bacteroidota > Bacteroidia > Chitinophagales > Saprospiraceae > Neolewinella. The sequence continues at coordinate 196,581 of NZ_SNAQ03000007.1, read as the reverse complement.
CCTCCACCCTATCCTACGCCGGTCTCTCGGACTTGGTGACCGTCATGGTTTACCCCGATCAATTTCCCGGACTCACCGTCGGACCGCCGCCCATCGCGCCCAACGATGACCACACCCTAACCCACTGGCTGAATCTGAGCAGCAACAAGCGGCACAACGCCAGCTGTGAGCAAAACTTCGGCCGCACCAAAAACGGTCGATATTGCCGGGCCGACGAGGGCGTAGCCTGCGGGAGGTGCGGCGGCTAGGTAGGCACCACGATTACCACCAGGTCTTCGTTTTCCACCAGGGTTTTCTCCTGAAGTTCGACGGCCGTCACCTCACCGTCAATGGGGCTGGTAATGGTGGACTCCATCTTCATTGCCTCAATGACAAACAGCGGGTCACCCGCCTTGACTTCATCCCCTACTTTAACCAGAATCCGGCTCAAATTACCCTGTAGCGGACTACCAACTTCCCCGGTACCCGAAGCCTTCCGGTTCGCCACCAGCTTCGTTTCCAGGCTGAGGTCGCGCACCTTGATGGACCTGGTCTGACCGTTGAGACTGAAGAAAACCAGTCGGTTGCCCTGCAGGTCGGCCTCGGTCATGTTCAGGTACTTGATCGTAATGGTTTTACCCATACTGAGGCGCACCAGCACCTCCTCGTTCGGTTTCAGTCCGTAGAAAAAAGCGTGGGTCGGAAGGTTAGCCACCTGCCCATACTCTTCGTTGAACTGGTGGTAGTCAGCGTACACCCGCGGGTACAGTAAGTGACTCAACAGTTGCTTCTCGTCCGGAGCGTAACCGAATTCTTTCTGGTAGGCTGCACTTGCCGCCTCCCAATCGATGGGCTCCAGGTGAGCGTTCGGACGTTCGGTGTAAGCATCTTCCCCCTTGAGGACGAGGGACTGCACTTGTTCATTGAAGCCTCCCTCGATCTGGCCGAGGTCCCCCCGCATGAGGTTCTTCACGCTGTCCGGAAAGTCCAGCTTGTCGCCGCGGCGGAGAATGTCCTCCTTCGTGAGGTTATTGCTGGTCATGAACATGGCCATGTCGCCAACCACCTTACTGGAAGGCGTCACCTTAATCAGGTTACCGAATAACTCGTTGGCCGCCGAATAATTCTCGCGGATCTTTGGGAACTGGTCCTCGAGTCCCAGGCCCCGGGCCTGGGGGCGGAGGTTGGAGTACTGGCCACCGGGAATTTCTGTGTCGTAGATCGTCGCCGTGCCCGCCCGTAATTCCGTTTCGAAGGGATAGTAGTAAGTACGCACCGTCTCAAAGTAGTCGGCGTACTGGTTTAAGAGGCCGAGATCAACGGGGTTTTCGCGCTCGTGCCCCTGCATCATGGCCGCCACGCTGTTGTAGCCGGGCTGGCTGGTCAATCCGGAGAGGCTGTTGATGGCCACGTCCACCACGTCAACGCCCGCTTCGATGGCCCGGAGGTAGGTCGCACTCTGAATACCGGAAGTATCGTGGGTGTGGAGGTGAATGGGCAGGTCGACCGTTTCCTTGAGGGCCGTGATAAGCTCCTCGGCCGCCAGCGGCTTGAGCAGTCCCGCCATGTCTTTAATGGCGATCAGGTGCGCCCCGGCGCTTTCCAGCTGCTTGGCCAGTTTGAGGTAATAGTCCAAGGTGAACTTGGTCTTCTTCGGGTCCATAATGTCCCCGGAGTAACAGATGCAGGCTTCGGCCAGACTGTCGGTATTTTCCCGGACGGTCCGGATGGAGGTTTCCATGTTCTGCACCCAGTTCAGGGAGTCAAAAATTCGGAAAAGGTCGATGCCACCGGTGTAGCCGGTAACCTTTCCCGCTTCGTCGCGCTCCTCGAATCCCCGGGCGGATTCTTCGATGAACTTGATGATCAGGTTATCCGGGTAGGCCTTGTACCCTACCCCGTTGCTACCCCGGAGCAGCATCTGGAAGATGGTATTCGGGATTGCCTTGCGGAGCTTGCGCAAACGACGCCAGGGGTCGGCCTTCAGGAAGCGCATCGCCACGTCGAAGGTGGCGCCGCCCCATACCTCCATGCTGAACAGGTCGGCGGGCTGGTTGACGGCGTAGCTGCGGGCCATATTGAGCATGTCATACATCCGCATCCGCGTAGCGAGTAGCGACTGGTGAGCGTCCCGGAAGGTGGTATCGGTGTAGTGAATTTTCTTCTCCTGCTTGAGCCAGTCCACGAAGCCATCGCGTCCGAGTTCCTTCAAAAGGTCGCGGCTCCCCCGGGGAATGCCCGCGAAGCGGTCGTAGGGGGGCACGATAGGTTTGAGGAAACTGCGGTCTTTATCGGGGTTTTTCACGTCGGGATTACCGTTGACGATAACGTCCGCCAGGTAACTGAGCATTTTGGTGCCCCGATCCCGGAAATTCATGGGTTTCATGAGTTCCGGATGGTCGGGAATGAAGCGAACCGTGGCCTTTCCGTCCTGAAAATCGCGGTTTTCCAACAGGTTGAGGAGAAATCCGATGTTGGTCTTTACGCCCCGGACGCGGAATTCCCGCAGCGCGCGGTGGAGTCGGCGGGCGGCACCCGGCAGGGTGCGGCCGGTGCCCGTCACCTTAACCAGCAGGCTATCAAAGTAGGGACTGATGACGGCCCCCGGAAAGGCCGAACCGGCGTCCAGCCGGATACCCATACCGCTGGCGGAACGGTAGGCGATCAGGGTGCCGTAGTCGGGTTTGAAGTCGTTGGCGGGGTCTTCGGTGGTGACCCGGCACTGAATGGCAAAACCATTGTACTCGATGTCTTCCTGGCTTCGGATGAAGATGGTCCGGTGATCCAGGGGGTAGCCCATCGTAACCAGGAACTGGGTGCGCACCAGATCGATGCCGGTAATTTCCTCGGTGATGGTGTGCTCTACCTGAATCCGTGGATTGACCTCGATGAAGTAGATGGCATTATCCTGGTCCACCAAAAATTCAACCGTTCCGGCACAGTAGTAGCCCACTTCGCGGCCGAGCCGCAGGGCGTATTCGTAAAGTTTATCCTTTACTTCCTGGGGGAGATTCGCCGCCGGAGCGACTTCGACGACCTTCTGAAAACGTCGTTGCACCGAGCAATCTCGTTCGAAGAGGTGGACCAGGTTACCGTAGTGATCGCCGAGTAGCTGCACCTCAATGTGGCGCGGGTTTTCGATGAACTTTTCCAGGAAGATGGTACCGTCCCCAAAGGCCTTTTCTGCCTCGCTGCTGGCTTCCACCACTTCAATCCTGAGATCCTGTTCGTTCCGGACGACCCGCATCCCCCGTCCGCCGCCGCCGGCGGCGGCTTTAATGATCACCGGATATCCGATGCGGCTGGCTTCTGCGGCGGCTACTTCCGGGTCCGAGATATCCTTATCACTGTCCTGGATGAGGGGAACATTTACTTTTCTGGCCAACTCCTTGGCGGCGACCTTATCACCCAGTTGGTCCATGCTTTCGGGCGCCGGTCCGACGAAGGCAATCCCGTTGTCCCGACAGGCCCGGGCGAACTCTACGTTTTCGGAGAGAAACCCGTATCCCGGGTGGATAGCATCCACCTTACGCTCCTTGGCCAGTTTGATGATCGCCTTAATGTCGATGTAGGGGCGCAGGGGCTCATCATCGGGACCAATTTGGTAGCTTTCATCCGCCTTATAACGGTGCAGACTGTAGCGATCTTCGTAGGTATAAATCGCGACGGTGCGCAGCTTCAGCTCGCTGGCGGCGCGTAGGATGCGGATGGCAATTTCGCCGCGGTTAGCGACCAGAATCTTTTTGAAACGGGTGATTTTGGGGGCGTCCATGGATCAAATATTCGTGATGCTGGGAAGATACTAAATTGTTGAAGCTGCCGGCGTACCGTCCCCCTTTGCTTACGATCTAATCTATCCCAAATTACGATTGCTTTCGGGCGATGAAAAACGTAAACTGGCCTAATTCAAATGGTTTCCGGTCGCTGCGCGCAGGTGCCAGGAAGTAGGGAAACGAGCAGTGCTCAGGTAGGGCATTAAAGTCCGGGCATGAGGAATAGTCAGGGGGGAATTGTATTTTTTCTTGAAACCTGGTTCCGCCTACTGAGCCTACATGTAGGCTCAGTAGGCAAGATTTACACAATTTTCCATTGCACCCCCATTTTCCTTCACCCCCCGTTACAATTTCTGTCGAAAGCGTTGCTCCACCGCTGCCAGAAATTCAGCCAGGGCAGCATCATTTAGAGTAAACCCGGCCTCTCCGGAAGGCAAACCCGTTCGGTGTAGTAGGGAAAATCGTTCTAACATCCTCAGATGACGCCGGAAGGAAGTTTCGGAAAGAGGAACGTGCTTACGAATCTGGGAATAACTCAGGATACGATGTTCCCGTAAGAAGGCCACAATCTGTACCCGGGCAGCGTGGGCCAGGGCTTTGTTGTAGCCCGCAATAATCTGATCGTCAAAATCAAATTGGTATTCTTTGGCGACGGCCATGGTTAATAGGTTTTAGGTGAAAATTTTGAACCCGTCTCTAGGAATTTGAGGAAAGGCCCAACACTTTTTAGTCAATAAATATAAGCGAAATCAACAAATAAAACTTTTTGTTTCTAAAATCATCATGGTCCCCCTTCACGAATACGTACCACAACCGCTTGGTAATGCGTGGCTTATCGGCTACATTTACATTATCGTGACATTTCCTCACCTCAACACCCTCGCATGCGCCAGACACTTCTATTCCTATCCTTTACCCTGCTCCTGGCGCTGACCGCCTGCCAGCCGGACTACTCCATCCTCGACCCCGTTGTTCCCGATCCCCTGGATAACATCTCCAATCCCCTCAGTTTCTCCGACGAAGCCTACGAAATTCTCAGCCGGGAACTTAACATCGAGCAGGACATCTACATGCCCCTGCCCAAAATCCCCGCACACTTTCCCCGCCAACCCTCCGCCCGGGAGCTGACGGAAACCCAGATGCGCCGGGCAGTACTGGGCCGGGTACTGTTCTACGACACCAGACTCTCCGCCACCGGAGAAACCAGTTGCGCCAGCTGTCACCAGCAAAAGGCGGCCTTTGGCGACAATATCCACGTCAGCCAGGGTATCAACGGCAATCACACCTCCCGCAATTCCTGGCCCCTGGCCTCAGTACCCTCCTTCGCCACCGGAACTACCACCACCACCGTCCAGGGATATTACGCCCCCACTACCACCACCGTTGACGATCCCAAGGTTAAGTTCTTCTGGGACGGCCGGGCCAGCAACATCATGGAACAGGCCATCGAAACCATGAGGAACCCTGTGGAAATGGGCATGGAACTCGAAGGCATTGTGGACCGGCTGCGTAATGAGCCGATCTACCGCGTGCTTGCCGCCAAGGCCTACCATACCGAGGAACTACAAACGGCCCACATCATTCAGTCAATCGGTGATTTCATGACCACCATGAGTTCAACGGATACCCGCTTCGACGACCTGATGGATGACCTGGCCGCCGGTCAGACCGAAGCGCAGCTCCTGCGCGCCTACTCCGCCCAGGAACTGCGGGGCGCTACCCTCTTCCAGCAAAACTGTGCCAGCTGCCACAGTGAAAACCTTGATCGCCACGAGATCGTCATGGCCAACAACGGCCTGGAAATGGATTACCTCGACCAGGGAAATGGTGCCGTCACCGGAGATGCCATGAAAAACGGAATGTTCAAAATTCCTTTCCTCCGCAACGTCGCCCTCACGGCTCCCTACATGCACGACGGAAGGTTCGCTACCCTGCGGGAAGTAATTGACCACTACAGCGATAAGCTCGTGGAGCACCCCAACCTGCACCGAAACCTGAAGAACGCCGACGGGGCCGCCAAACAGCTTCACCTGTCTGAAGAAGACAAGGAGGCGCTGGTTAAGTTCCTGGAGATGACCACCGACCGGACCATCCGGGAAGCACACCACCTCTCTGACCCCTTCATCCGGTAATCCGCTATTTTTCCGCCGCCCACTCCCGACGGAGGATGCGGTACTGATAGACCGAACTGATGCGCCCCTTGCGGATGAAGTAGTCCTCAAGGAGCGCTTCTTTTTTCATGCCGTTCTTTTCCATGACGCGTCCACTGGCCGGATTCGTTACCAGGTGAGTCGCATCAATCCGGTGTAGCTTAAGTTCCTCAAAGCCCATGGCAATCAGCGCCGCCACGGCCTCGGTGGTTATGCCTTGGCCCCAGTAGGGCTGCCCCAACCAGTAGCCAAGGGTGCCCCGCTGGTGGAGTTCATTGACGGTAATCCCTACGCCCCCCAGAAATTCTTCCGCCTCCGGGTCACGGATGGCGAAAATGTAATGATGGCCTCCGGCCCGCCCTTCCCGGGCCATATTCAACCAGAACACCGCGTCCATCTCCGTATAGGGATGTGGAATGTTCAGGGTCATCTTGGCCACGTCGGGATCGTTGGCCAGCGTGGCGATCCGGGGAATATCGGTTACCCGGGGAGCCGTGAGCAGTAATCGGGGCGTACGTAGCTGGTTGCGCGGGTCCATAATCATTGGCTTTTGCTACCAACAATACCACTCCCCACGGAAGTTCCTCAATGGATGGTTCCCCGTCGGTCTTTCAGCATCCCTCCGGGACGACGACGAAACACCGTGGTGATCTCCGCACAAATCGCCATGGCGATTTCTTCCGGGCTTTCCGCGCCAATATCTAGTCCAACTGGACTAAATAGCCGCGGATACCCCCCGAGGTCAAATCCCTCCTCGGTGAGCTCCCGGTGCATTTTCTCCATTCGTTTCCGGGGACCCAACATCCCCAGGTAGGCAGGCTGCTGCGGTAAAAAGTGGGCGATCATCGCCTTGTCTTTATCGTAGTCGTGCGACATCATGACTAGGGCCGTATGGGCATCCAGTTGTAATTGCCCCACCTCGTCGTACCCGTACAGGTGGTGCGTCTTCGCCTCAAAGTCGTGGGTAAATTTTCGCCGGGTACCGACGACGTGTAGTTCCCACCCCAGGGCTTGGGTCACCTCCGCCAACGCCAGCACGTCATAGTTATCGCCCACTGCGATCAGTCTGGTTTCCGGCCGAATCTGTTCGATTAACATTTCCAGCGGTGCTCCAGCCTCTCCGTTAAAGGTGCCCAACCTCGACAATCCCCGGTCAGTAACCTGCAGAATCTCCCGATATAGCTGCCTTTCGGATACTCCCGTCCGCCGGGCAATTTCTGCTCTACCCCGCAGGGGTTTACCCACCAGGTCCTGCAATGATTTAGGTCCCCTGACCAACTGTATCATGACTTCCGGGCCCCGGGTATCCACCACCGACCGGAGAATTTCCACCGGATTCTCGGGGTCCGCAACGCCGATCGGGGTAAAGAGTACGGTTACTTTTCCGTTGCAGCCCAGTCCGATGCCGATGACGCGGTCTTCTCCGTCCAACGTATCGTAGACCTGAATCGAAGGAGTTTGCTGGTAGATGGCGGTTTGGGCCCGCCGTTTGGCGTCGCCCTCCAGGCAGCCACCACTGATGCCGCCAACGCAGCGGCCATCGGCCGCGACCAGCATCCGGGCACCGATTCGGCGGTAACTGCTGGCCTCCACGCCCACTACGGTAGCCAGGGCCATGGTCACCTCCTGTTGTTTAAGGTTATCGTAGGCCGCAATGATCTTACGAATCTCCTTCATATCGTTGGTAGTCTTCGGGGGTATCGAGGTCAATGATAGCAGTCTCCGCCGAGAAGCGCAAAAGGGCACTTTCCTCCCGCAAAAGATTCCGGGCACCGGCATCTCCCGTAAGCTGACCGAGTTGCGTCCGGTAACGGATGGGGAAAACCGCCGGCACTCCGGCCCGCTGTCCGTAGGCCGTAGCCCGAATGAGGGAGGAATCCGCCCGCATCAATTGCTGGAGGTATGCTCTGGTGACGAAGGGCTGATCCCCGAGGCAAACCAGAATCTGCTCCGGGAGCTCCTGGTCGGGAATGGCGGCAACCCCCGCGGCAATTGATCCGCCCATGCCTTCTTCCCAGCGGTCGTTGAGGACGACCGTATAAGGGCCCTCCGGTAACTCCGCCTGAATCTCCTCGGCGTGAGCACCCAGGACCAGATAGGTCGGCTGCCCCAGAGAAAGCACTTCCGCAAGAACGTGGGTAAGCAGTTTCTTTTCTCCCCACGGGAGCAATTGTTTTACCCTGCCCATCCGGCGGCCGGCACCGGCGGCCAGAAGCAATATGGCGGTAGCGGGAGTTGCTGGCATCTCATGCGCCAAGGTACGGCTTAGGCGGAGGAAAATACGCCTCAACTTGCCCGGCAACCGACCCGCGTGGCCCTCCGGTATTTCCTGGCACCCGCCATCGGCCAGCTGCTGCTCTTTGGAAAATCGACATCCTCAATCCCACTGGTCGACGGTCGTAATCCCCACCGGATAGGTCTCCGCGATCCGGGCCAAAATTTGCTCGTACAGCGCGTCGTCCCGGGTGAAATCACGGTCGCCCAGGTCCAGGATCAAGACGGGATGCTCCTTCTGACTACGGAAAAAATTGAAGTAAGCCTGCTGTACGGAACTCAGGTAGTCGTCCTGAATTTCCTGTTCAAAACTTCGTCCCCGCTTGGCAATATTGGCCTGCAGAGCCTCCACCGGCCGGTGCAGATAAACGATCAGATCGGGGTTCGGAAAGCCCGCGTCCATGGCCCTGAATAACCGGCTGAACAGCCGAAACTCCTCGTCGGGTAAGGTATTTCGGGCAAAGAGCAGGGTCTTGACAAAAATGTAGTCGGACACTACGCCATTGGAGAATAAATCCGTCTGGGCCAGCTCCGCCTGAAGTTGCTTGTGCCGCTCGGCCATAAAAAACAACTCTACGGGGAAAGCGTAGCGCTCGGGCTCCTGGTAAAAGGGCGGCAGGAAGGGATTATCGTCAAATTCTTCCAGAATGAGCCGGCGGTTAAACTGCTCACAGAGCCGCCGGCTCAGGGTAGTTTTGCCGGCACCAATGTTGCCCTCAATGGCGATGTATGCGTGGGGAATCTCCATCACGGCGCGAAAATACCGTATTCGTTCGCAAGCCGCCAAGCCGGTGTTACATTTGCGACATGCAACTGACGCTAGCCCTCGGCACCAATCTGGGAAATCGGGAGCAAAATCTCGCACGGGCCCGCCAAAGCCTGATGGATTACATCGGCCCCCTGGTCGCCAGGACCGCCGTAGTCGAGACGCCCGCCTGGGGCGTAACCGACCAACCGGCCTTCCTCAATCAGGTGATCGTTCTGGATGCGACAAGAAATTTGCGGGGGGCGCATCGCGCAGGTGCCAGGCTGACGGGTAAGGCCCTGGTGGATCAGTTGCACCGTTGGCTGGACGTCTGCCAGCACATTGAGCAAACCGGTGGCCGGGAACGCAAGCTCCACTGGGGGCCCAGAACCATCGATATTGACCTCATCTTTGCCGATGATGTCCACTTCGAAGACCACCGCCTCAGCCTGCCGCACCCCTGGTGGAACAAGCGCGATTTCGTCGGAGGGCTCCTCCAGCGGGAACTCGCCGACCTGTTTCCCCAGCACTATCCTCCGCAGCCGCGGCTCGAAGAGGTGCTCCCATCCCCGACGCCCTTTCTGGAAGCCTTTTTTGCGGCCCTTCCCCCGCAGATTCACCACCTTCCCATCGATCATCTCTGCTACCGGGTAGCCAACCAGACCGACTATCACAACTACCGCGATGCCCTTGTGGCCGCCGGCCACGAGCTCCTCACCGAAGCGCCCATCAGTGGGCGCCCCATCGCAACCTTCCGCCTCCTGACGCCCGTGCGGTTCCGGGGACAAGCCATCCACCTCCTCGAGCTCCCCGCTCCGAAAACGGGAAGCCCCTACCCCGCCGGGTACGAGCACGCGGAAATGGTGGTCGATCAATCGCTCCCAAAATTCGAACGATGGTTATTACAACACACTACCTTTGCCCCCGAGGACCTGGATCAATCCGGACGTAACAAGCCCCTGAATGCTGATCTGAGAATTCGCCTCGACCATGGCATGAGCATCAAGTTTCACGAAAAACCCCTGGACGAAATCATCAGCATCGAACAAGGGCAATAAATGGTCCCGTCGTTCCGCTTCGCTAAAGCATCCTATCTTTTGCGCCCGGATCGCGGACGCTCAACCCCAAATCGAACTAAAATCATCCCATGCACGATCGCCATACCAACCGGCAGCGGTACTTTCGGGAACAGGCACAAACGACCCAGAAATACGTCATCCCCTACCTCCAGCAAGTTACGCCAGTGACCGGAGAGAGCCGGATCTTGGAAGTCGGCTGCGGGGAGGGTGGCAACCTGATGCCCTTCGTGGAGATGGGCTGCGAAGTCATCGGCGTGGACATCAACCAGGGTAAAATCGATAAGGGAAACGCCATCATCAAAGAGCGTGCACCGGAAGCCAACGCCAGCCTCCGCCACGACAATATTTATGACCTGAACGAGACCGAAATCGGCACCTTCGACGTCATTTTTCTGCGCGACGTTATCGAGCACCTCCCGGATCAGGATCGCTTCTTCAAACACGTTCAGCAGTTCATGAAACCCACCGGAGTGATTTTCTTCGGCTTTCCTCCCTGGCGGATGCCCTTCGGCGGACACCAGCAAATCTGCGAGGGAAAAATACTGAGTAAACTGCCCTTCTTTCATCTGCTCCCCACACCGCTATACGCCATGGTGTTACGGGCCTTCGGAGAAAGTGATCGCGTGGTAAATTCCCTCCTGGAAATCAAGGAGACCGGCATCAGCATCCATCGGTTCAATCAGCTGGTGCGCCGTAACGGCTTCCGTTTTGCCCGACAAACCTACTACTTCATCAACCCGAATTACGAGATAAAATTCGGGCTGACGCCCCGGGTGCAAACGCCCCTGATTGCGGGCATCCCCCACCTGAGAGACTTCTTCATTACCTGCTACTACAGCGTTATCCGGCGCTGATCCACGGTAAGGGAGAGCCAGCAAAACGCGCAGCAGCCCGGAAATAATCGGTGACGGCGGGATAAAAATCCACGCATTTCATTCAGAGAAAATTCTGGATGAGTAATTTTATCGCAACCATTTTCTTTCCCATGGTTTCCCAAGGGTAACTCACCAATTCAATCATGATGCTACGCCGCCATTTCCTGCGGACCTCCGCCCTCGCTCTGGGCGCTGCTCCCCTCACCTCCCTGTTCAGCAAGCAGTTTAATGCCCTGCTTGCTCCCCAGATTACCATGATTCGGGATAACGTAGGCTTTTACACCAATCGTGGCGGCAGCATCGGACTGTATCTCCCGGCCGGCAAACCCGAAGGTGGAGCGGTGATCGACACCCAGTTTCCGGAGCAGGCTACTACCCTGCTGGAAATGCTGCGCGATCAGGGGCAACTCACCCAACTAAGCCTGCTCGCCAACACCCATCACCACGGTGATCACACGGGGGGCAACGGGGTTTTTGCCGATCTGGCCAAAGACTACGTCAGCCACGCCCGGGCCCAAAAGAATCTGGCCGACAACCTGAAAAAGAACGACCGGGAAGGAAGCATGCCTCTCCCGAAGACGACCTTCACCACGGACTGGAGCATGGCCCTTCCGGACGGCAAAGAGCGGGTCACGATGAAGCATTTTGGTCCGGCCCATACCGGAGGCGATGCGGTCATTCACTTTGAGCAGGCCAACGTGGCCCACCTTGGTGATCTGTTGTTCAACCGGCGATTCCCCTACATTGACCCCGGAGCAGGTGGAGACATCATCAACTGGGCCAGCGTCATGAAGAAGATCCGTAAGCACTACGACCGGGATACCGTATTCATTTTCGGCCATGCGGCCGAATCTTACGCCGTAACGGGGACTTCCGAAGACCTGAAGGCCTTCGAAAATTACCTTAATTATCTACGGAAATACGTCAAAAAGGCGAAAAAGGCCGGCACCAGCATCGAAGCTCTCCAGGCAAAGACGACCACCATCCCCGGTGCTCCGGAATGGCGCTTCGGCGAGCGGATGCGGAACGTCAACCTGCAGGTGATGTACGAAGCCCTTTAGGTTCGCCTACCAGCTCACCGGTTCACCGTCCCGGAAAAAACCACCGGTCGGCCCGTTGTCCGGAATGAAGGCGGCCCACAGTACGGAAGCCGCTCCCTCTTCGGGGCTGCGCGGGGCCGCGGCCCCGCCCATATCGGTGCGCACCCACCCCGGGCATACGGCATTGACCAGGATACCATCTTCTTTGAGGTCTGCGGCCATCTTCAGGGTCAGCATATTCAGGGCGGCCTTGGATACTGAGTAGGCCGGAGTACCCGGCCAGCTGTCTTCAAACGAACCGGAACTGCTGCTCACGTTGACCACCCTGGCACCTGCGTCCGCGACAAATGGTCGGGACCCTCGTGCTCTGCCGGGGCTCCGTCGCAAAAGTGGATACGCCGCTTTCGTCATCCGCCAGGGCCCCAGGGTATTGACCCGCCAGGCTTCCTCCACGATGGCAAAGTCTGCGGTCATCGTATTCTGGAAGGTATCGTAATGAATGCCGGCGTTGTTGATGAGGATATCAAGGCGGCCGTGATCCCGAGCAATGGCCTCCATGACCGTCGCAATGCTCTCCGGATTAGCGACGTCCAGCTGATAAAAGTGCGCCTGCCCACCACGGCCATTAATCTCTTCCGCCACGGCCTTACCCGCCGGGCTCCGGCTCGTCACCAGCACCCGACATCCTTTATCGGCAAGTCCCAGGGCCGCCGCCCGGCCAATGCCGCGGTTAGCCCCGGTAACCAGGGCTATTTTTTGCTTTTCCATAGGGATATTATGCCACCAGCTTCCCCGAAGTTTAGTCGGAAATCAGAATTTACCCGCTTCCGGCCAAGTCCGGATCAGTGGGTATGAATCTCCATTTTCGAAAACACCTCCGGATGTTTGGCCCTGAATTCCCCGAGGCTGCCGGACGTCAACCCCGACAAATCGACGTTTTCCCGGATGCTCCGCCGTATTTCCAGCAATTCAGAATAACCGTATAACAGCCTGATTTTCTGAGCGGCGATTCCGTTTCCGGTCGGCGGCTGATCCCCCACAACAAAAAAGCTGAATACTTCCGCAAAGTCTTCCCCGGGGTTCGTGGCCGCGTACTCACTCACGAAGCGGTCCCGGTAGCGGTTATAGGTCCGCGTAGGGTTCTGTTCATCGTGCTCGGCGTAGATGTCCTTCCACCCCAGGTCATAGAGAGTATTGATGTAGGAGTTGCGGAAACTACACCCCTCTCCGGCAAAGAAATAGGGGCAAGTACCGGCCTCTTCCTGAGCGTCTAACTGCGATTCATTCAGGCTCACGATGTGCCCGAACTCGTGAATCACCACGAAGGTAAAAAAGTCATTCAGATCGGCTGCGGACAGATCCGTGGCCGCATCGATGGCCAGTCCCATCCGCCACCGGCTCAGGTCACTGGGGTCAATGGGTTCTACGTAGCCCTGAAATTCTCCGTCTCCGTAAAAAACGATGAATTCGGTCAGGCGGCGGCGGTGGGCAGCATTAAAGAGCTGGGTCACGTAGTCCCACATGGCCAGGTGCCGCCCCTTATCGTCCTGGTAGCGCTGCAGCGAGGCATTAACGTTGAAGTCCTGGACCAGCTCAATTTGGCTACCGACCACCCGGTACTGACTCAGCAGGCCATCTTCCTCGGGGTCAAGACCACCGTGGTCAATTTCCGGGTCAACTCCTTCATCCGGTAAAATGTCTTCCCGTTCCGCACAGGAGAAAACCAGTAACGCAAGCAACAGCAGTAGCGAACACTTTTTCATGGGGTATTGGTTGAGGCGGCCCCGATCCTGAGGAAGGAAAACCGCGGTGGAAAAAGTGTAATGCTGTCAGAATAGGCGAAGGGGAGTTGCGGAGGACTAGCCGGGAGAATGGGTCCTGCGGGTGGGGATGGTGATCAATTTCTCCACTTAAATGAAAAAAGAAGTAAAAAAATTGTCGTCCATTGAATCCACCCGGATTCTTTTCTCGTAAGTACACCCGAACTGTATTTCCAAAAAGCCTACCATGCTGTAGCCAAATAAAATTGTCAGAGGTTTTTTTCGAACACTAGAACAACAATTTACTTGAGATCCTTATTCCAGTTCTCCTATCTGAAGGAGCTGATGCACGATTGCCCCCTGACCATGGTTGGGGGGCAATCTTTTTTTAAAAAAAAGCGGACAGCAGGATTGACCCCCTACTGCCCGCATCCAAAGCTAAAAAGGTGTGATTGCTGAGGCTGACACCCACGCGGGGCACCAGCGTCAGCCGTTAGACTGATCGTTGTTGTTGTCGGATGTAATCCAGCTGTTTAGAAATATCATCGGGGTGCTTACCCACTCGCCGGCCGGCCCGGCGGTGCCGGGCCTTCCGGGAGGAGTGTTCAAATCAACGGAGGACGAAAACCACGCCGCTGGCGCAGTGCCTCCACTAGTTCGTTTAGTCTACTTTGTCGTGCAGGTAAGCGTTGTCCTGCTTCAGCGGCACGTTCTCGTCGTCGCTGATCGTCCACCGGCTCATCTCCTGATGGTCGCTGGGGCTTACCTGATCGAGTTGAATGTTCCGCCGCAGGTAGGCCGGCTGGTTTTCCAGCTCATTGACCACCTTGGGGTTGCTCAGTTTGGGCAGGCTCTGACGGTTGCGGAGTTCCCGGCGCCGTTCGGCATCCCGGGCCTCCATCTCCTGTCGTTGCGCCTCCCGACGCGCTTCCTCTTCGTTCTGCAGATAACTCTTGGCGAAACTGGTTTCGTCCCGACGCTTGGCGCGCAACCGGGCCTTGGCCTCGTCCAGGTTTTCAAATTCGAAGGTGGGTGCACCGGACTCCTCACGGTTGTACCCCACGGGGTCACTTTCCCCGGTAATGTCCTCCAGGCTGACCCGACGGACGGGTTGCTCGGGCTCCTTCCGGTCCGTGTCGTCCAGGTGCACTACCCGGCGTTCCGGAGCTTCCTTGGAGAAGACGGACTTCCGGTCACCGAATCCGGTGGCGATTACCGTCACGCTGATGTGGTCGCCCAGACTCTCGTCGAAGCAGTTACCCCAGATGAGGTCCGTACCGTATCCGGCTTCTTCCTGTACGAACTCCGTGATTTCGAAGATCTCGTCCATGGTCACCTCACGCGTACCACTGGTGATGTTCAGCAGGATGTGGCGAGCGCCCTGGATGTCGTTGTCTTCCAGCAGTGGGCTGTGAAGCGCCTGGTCCACGGCCTGACGGGCGCGGTCTTCTCCTTCTGCGGTGGCGGTACCCATGATGGCGACCCCACTTTCCCGCATGACCGTGTTCACGTCTTCGAAGTCAACGTTTACGTAGCCGGGAACGGTAATGATCTCGGCAATGCCGCGGGCGGCGGTCGTCAGGATATTATCCGCCTTGGCGAAGGCTTCGCTCAGGTTCAGGTTACCGTGAATCTGCCGCAACTTGTCGTTACTGACCACGATGAGGGTATCCACGTTGTCCTTCAGCGACTGTAGCCCCTCCATACCGTTGTTGGCCCGGCGACGCCCCTCAAAAGTGAAGGGAAGCGTGACGATACCTACGGTGAGGATATTCATCTCCCGGGCCGTTTTGGCAATGATGGGAGCGGCTCCGGTTCCGGTGCCACCACCCATACCCGCGGTCACGAAGAGCATTCGGCAGTTATTGTTGAGGTACTTTTTGACCTCCTCAATACTTTCCTCGCAAGCAAGCTTGCCCACATTGGGCTTGGAGCCCGCTCCCCGGCCTTCGGTCAGGTTGGGCCCCAACTGAATTTTGGTCGGCACCGGGCTCAACTCCATGGCCTGATGGTCCGTGTTACAGATGGCAAAATCCACTCCGATGATGCCCTGGCTATACATGTGGTTGACGGCATTTGAACCACCGCCACCAACGCCGATTACTTTGATGATGGGGCTTTCGCCCTGTACAATATCAAACGTCATGATTTATTTTTTTGCGCCCGTCGCGCTGTCCTCAGCGGGTTCACACCTTTTTTGAAACCCAGAAATTCGGATGGGGTAACGGGCTAATTCGGGCACCTTCAGTGCCCGGGTTAGTTATGATTATGAAAAGTACACCAGCACGTCATCCGGATCGTTTTCCGGGCAACGGCGTGCAGGTGCCGAGGAGTGCCGAAGGAGCCATGAATAAAGGATCAACATTCAATCCTTCCGTCATTCCTTCCTTCAGTCCCTTTCTAGAAGTCACTGTCTGGTTCCGCTTCGAACCATTCCTTCGTTTTACGGAAGACGTTATCGAACCAGTTCGGACCGTCGTTGGCCGTTGCCGGCTCCTTGACGGCTTCCTTGGTGTCTTCTTTGGTTTCCGTTTCTTCGGCCACGGGCTTGGCGGTAGCGGGACGAATCTTCCCGGCATCAATGTCCGCAAAGCCCTGCAGCAGCAGACCTACCCCGGTAGCGTAGATCGGGCTGGTGAGTTTCTCCTGGTAACCGTGCGCAAGGTGCTCGATCGGCGTACCAATGCGGGCCGTCAATCCGGTGTGCAGCGCGGCCAACTTTTCCAGGTCACGCAGCAGAGCGCCTCCGCCCGTCAGGACGATTCCGCCGATCAGTCGCTGACCGTCAAATCCGGCCCGGCGGATTTCCCACAGGACGTGGTCGAGAATCTCCTCGGCGCGGGCCTGAATGATCCGGGCCAGGTTCTTCTCGCTGATCTCCTTGGGCTCACGGCCACGGAGTCCCGGAATGACGATCACCCGGTTTTCGTAGACCTCGCTGGCCAGGGCACAGCCATAGCTAACCTTGAGTTTTTCGGCGTGGTGCTCCATTACGGTGCAGCCCGCCTTGATGTCTTTGGTAATCACATTACCGCCGAAGGGAATCACGGCCGTGTGGCGGATGATTCCGTCCTGAAAAATGGTAATGTCCGTAGTTCCTCCGCCGATGTCGACGAGGGCTACACCAGCCTGCTTTTCGTCCTCGTAGAGAACGGAGGCGGCGCTGGCAATGGGCTCCAAGGTTACGCTGGCCATCTCCAGCCCCGCACGCTCCACGCAGCGGTGGATGTTGTTGCTGGCCGTAATCTGGCCGGTAATGATGTGGAAGTTGGCCTCCAGCTTGGAGCCTGACATGCCGATGGGATCGGTGATCCCCTGTTCGTTGTCCACGGTGTATTCCTGGGGAATGACGTGGAGAATCTTGTCGCCCGGTGGGAGTACCAGCTTGTGTACGTCACTGATCAGGCGATCAATGTCACGCTGGCTGATCTCCGACTGTGCGTTGTCCCGCATCATCATCCCGCGGTGCTGCAGGCTTTTGATGTGTTGGCCGGCGATGCCGACGTGCACGGTGTCGAAGGTCGTCCCGCTGGCCTCTTCGGCCAGACGACGGGCTTCCGAAATGGCGCGTACGGTCTTCTCGATATTAGAGACAACGCCGCGCATGACGCCCTCGGATTCTACCTTTCCGGTTCCGAGGATTTCCAACCGTCCGTAAGCGTCCCGTCTTCCAACTAGGGCGCACACTTTGGTGGTGCCGATATCCAGAGCGGCAATGGTTTGTGGTTGAGTGGTATCAGTCATAATACATCCGATTAAAAACAGACCGGTTTGTGTAGGGTCATTACGCTCACCGGTATTAAATGGGTTGCTTCTTTATCTTTTTCGGGCGACGACCTGGTCCGAATAGCGCAAATCAAAACTGGAGTATTTGCGCCACCCTTCGTAGGGTAATCCTTCCCGATAAAAGGTTTTTAGCCGGCGCAGCCGCGCCGGTGTTTTTGTCTTGTCGTAGCGGCCCAGGTAGATGATCTGATCCCCCACTTTGGGAGCCAGGATCAATTCTCCCTGGTTGTTGACGTAAATCTGCTCCACGAGGGCGTCGAGAAATTCGTCTTGCCGCAGGTAATGAGCCAGCTCCACCAATTCGGTAAGCTGGTGTTTTTCGTCTTCCATGAAGTTGCGGGACCATACCACCACGTTCCCGGTCACGACGGGTACCCGGGCGGTATAGGTATCACTGAGTGGCATCCGCACGCCGTTTTCGTCCAGGTAGTAATTCTGGGAGTTATTGGCGATCACCCGCAGTAGGGGGACCCGCTGCGTCACTTCAATGTTCAGTTGCAGTTTGGCGTCGACGTAGGCATCGGCATCCGCCACGAAGGCCTGTCCCTCCAGCACACGCTCTACTCGCTCCACGTCAATGTCGGCCAGGCTCAACTCATCCATCGGTTTGGTGAAGGAGCGGCTCAGCAGATCGAGCAGTTCAGCTTCGGTCACCAGGGCTTCGCCGTCGGGAAGGGGTAAGACCACCGGGGCCACGGTCACCACGTGGCTGGCTTCGCGGGCCGTGATGGCCGAAATGGCCAGCATCCCGACGATCAGCGCCACGCCAATCCATCCGTAGGTGCGGACGCCCTGCAGCAGCCGCAGGCCCAGCGAAAGTTTTTGCTTCTTCCTAGCCATGTTGTACGGGTTTTTGGTGTTGGTCAACGATTTTAGGGACCAGCGCATCAATGTCACCGGCACCTAACAACAGTAATACGCCGTCGCTTAGTTCCGCCGTGGCTTCGAGCATTTGCTCGTCGGAGAGCAGTCGACGATTCGTCAACCGCATCTTATCGTAAATCAGCTGGGAGCTCACTCCGGGCAGGGGTTCTTCCCGGGCCGGATAGATAGGAATCAGGATGGCCTCATCCAGTTCATCCAGGGCCAGGGCGAAGCCGGCCGCAAAGTCTTTGGTCCGGCTGAACAAATGCGGCTGAAATACTCCCCGGATAGTTTTGCCGGGATACAGTTCCCGGGCAGCCCCGATGGCCGCCTCCAGTTCCGTAGGATGATGCGCGTAATCGTCGACGATCACGATTTTATCGGACCGCAGGACGGTCTCAAACCGGCGGGCGATCCCCCGGAAACTGGCCAGGCCCTTCCGCAGAGCGTCTTCCGTGCCTCCGGCCAGGAGGGTCACCGCACAGGCGGCAACGGCATTCTCCACGTTATGTCGCCCGGGAAGGGCGGTGCGAATGTCCTTGATTACGTGCCCCAGGGGATCCCGGAGGTCGAAGTGAAAAGCACCATCGCGTACGTGGACGTTCTGGGCGCAGTAGTCGCCGGCTCCTACTCCGAAGGTTTGGGCGTGAACGTTTTCCAACCCTTCGAAGTGGTGCACCACATCGTGGCGTACAAGTAGCCGACCTCCCGGCTGTACGCGCTGAGCGTAGGCCCGGAAGCCCGTTTCCAGCATTTGCCCGTGGTCGCCGTAAATGTCCAGGTGATCAGGGTCAACGGACAGGATGACGGCAATTTCCGGATTGAGGTTCAGGAAACTCCGGTCGTATTCGTCGGCTTCCACCACCACCCAGTCGCTGGCACCGTGAACGTAATTCCCCGCAAAGTCGCGGGCGATGCCCCCCAGGAAGGCCGAGGGCTCTAGCCCGGCGGTCTTCATCAGGTGGGTAGTAATTGTTGTCGTAGTGGTCTTGCCGTGGGTGCCGGCAATACCCACGCACTGCATTCCCCGGCTGATTAGCCCCAGGACCTGAGCGCGCTTCAATACTGAATATCCGCCTTCCGTGACTTTGAGCATCTCCGGAAACTTGGCGGGCACGGCCGGCGTATACACCACGAGGGTATCGGGTCCCGCCGGGGGAATAGCCTCCGGCCGGGCCTCGTAATGGACCGGAATACCCTCCTCCACCAAAGCCCGGGTGAGCGGGGTCTCGGTACGGTCGTAGCCGGACACACTCAGTCCGCGCCGCTTGAAGTAACGGGCGAGGGCACTCATGCCGATGCCGCCAATGCCGATGAAGTATACCGTCTTGATGTCCGCTAACTGCATCAGTTCGTACTTGGGGTGGGTGAAGAAATCAGGGTGAGGACTTCCTGGGCGATCCGGTGCACACCGTCGCGCTGCACCATCTCGGCCGCGCGCTGTCCCAGTCCCCTTCTGCGGGCATCATCATCCAGCAACTCGTACACCGTTGGGATGAGGGTCCGTTGTGCTTCGACGTCTTTGACGTAAACGGCGGCGTCTTTGGCCGTGAGGGCCAGTACATTTTTCGTTTGGTGGTCTTCCGTTACCCAGGGGGAAGGCACGAAGATGGCGGCTTTCCCGAGGTACTGCGTTTCGGCAATGGTCGTAGAACCCGCCCGGCCAATGACCAGGTCCGCGGCGGCGTAAGCTTCGGCCATGTCGTCCACGAAGGCCGTGATGGTAACGTTGGGCAGCTGGGCGGAAGCACAGTCTTTGAAGCTTTCGTAGTAATGCTTGCCACACTGCCACAACCACTGCACCTGCGGACGCGCCGCCAGCAACTCTGTATTGTCCCGCAAGGCCTCGTTCAGGGAACGTGCCCCACCGCTACCGCCCATGAGGAAGACCGTTTGGGGAGCTTGGTCGTTCCGGCTTGCGGAGAGCTCCAGGGCCTTTTCCAGCATGTTCTCCCGCACCGGGTTGCCGGTGATTACAAGTTTACTGGCCGGGAAGTAACGTTCCATTCCCTCGAAGGCCACGCAGATTTTATCCACGTGCTTACCCAGCCACTTATTGGCCAGTCCGGCGAAGGCGTTGGGTTCCTGAATGAGCGTAGGCACTCCCATCTTGGCGGCGGCAAAGAGCGCCGGTCCACCGGCGTAGCCTCCCGTTCCCACGGCCACGTCCGGGCGGAACTCTTTGATAATTTTGCGGGAGGTCCACAGGCTGTGTACCACCTTGAAGGGAAAGCTCAGGTTATCCAGCGTCAGCTTGCGCAGCAGACCCGAGATCCACAGACCGCGGATTTCGTAGCCCGCCTGGGGAACCTTATCCATTTCCATTTTTCCCAGAGCACCGACGAAGAGGAATTTCGTATCGGGCCGCAGACGCTTCAGTTCGTCGGCAATCGCGATGGCCGGGAAGATGTGTCCCCCCGTACCTCCACCGCTGACGAGTACCCGCAGCGGCGCACTATGGGCTACTGTCTTAGGTTGCATCGGCGGTTACGGCTTCGATGTATTTCGACACGGAAAGAATGATTCCGAACGACACACAGGTGAATAAAATACTCGTTCCTCCCATACTGATCAGGGGCAGGGTTAGTCCCGTAATGGGCAACAGGTCGAGGTTTACGGCAATGTTGAAGAAGGCCTGCAGGAGCAGGGCCAAACCGATTCCGAGGGCCACCATCGCCCCGAAGGCTTTTGAGCTTCGGGTAACGAGGCGTACTATCCGGAAGAATAGCAGCACGTACAACAGAATTACGGCACAGCCCCCAATGGCCCCGTATTCCTCCACGATGATGGAGTAGATGAAGTCCGCGTGGGCACTGGGGACGTAGTTCCGTTGGGTAGAATTTCCGGGCCCTACCCCGATGATCCCTCCGTTGGCCATGGCAATCTGCGCCTTGGTGATCTGGTAGCGTTCGTCATTGCTTGCCAGTTCGGGGTTCATGAAGGTTTCCAGGCGGTTCTCCCAGGTCTTGGCCCGGGGCAGCAGGTCCGGATACCGGGCTCCGATCATCACCATCAGGCTGAATACGCAGATACCCAGCAGAATCAGCATCACGATGTACTGCAGCGCTACGCGCCCAACGATCATCATGAGGATGCAGATGAAGAACAGCATCACCGCCGACGACAAGTCGTTTACGGCAATGAGGGCGCAGATCAACAGTATCGGCAGGATGATGGGAACAAAGGCCTCTTTGAAGTCCTTGATGACGTCCTGCTTGGAGCCGATGGATCGGGCCACAAAGATGATCAGGGCCAGCTTGGCGAAGTCAGACCCCTGGAAAGTAAGCCCGATGAAGGGTATTTCAATCCAGCGCTTGGCGCTGTTGATCTCCACCCCGAAGGTATTGGTGACCAGCAACAGGGCCACGGCAATGACCATCATGGCCGGGGCCCACCGAGAGTACTTCGTATAGGCCAGCAGGTGGCAAATGTAGATGATCACCAGTCCGGCACCGAGAATCACCCCGTGCTTGAACAGGTAGTAACCGACCTCTCCGGCCCGCTTTTCGTAGGCCAGCGTAGAGGCTGAACTGAAAACGGAAAGCATGGAAATGATGGCCAGCAGAACGACTACGGCCCAGATCACGCGGTCTCCCCGCAGCTCCGTTGCTATGCGTGTAGAGATGTTCATGCGTGCTGGGTTTTAACGGCCTCGCGGAACTGGTCTCCACGATCCACGTAATTTTTAAACAGGTCAAAACTGGCGCAAGCCGGACTCAGCAAAATGCGGTCCCCGGCCTCAGCGTAGTATCCCGCCAGCTGCACGGCCACGGTCATGCTGTGCGTGGCGTGAATCTGAGGCACCACTCCGGCAAAGGCTTTGCGTAGTTTTTTCGCATCGATGGCCAGACAAATCAGCGTATGGACCCGACCGCGAACGGTCTCGACCAGCAGATCATAATCGTTGCCCTTATCCGTTCCGCCCGCAATCCAGACGGTGGGTTCTTCCGTGGCGTCCAGGGCAAAGAAGGTGGCGTCCACGTTGGTGGCCTTACTGTCGTTGATCCAGGTACGCCCGTCCGCGGTGGGTACCACTTCCATGCGGTGGGGCGCGGGGGAGAAGCTGTCCAGCCCCAGCTGGATTTCCTGCTCCGTCACGCCCAGCATCAGGGCGATTCGGATGGCAAAGAGCGCGTTGAGGGCATTGTGCTTTCCGCGGAGCAAGCCCGTTTGCAGGCTAAATTCAAAGCCGTCCACCAGCAAGCCGTCCCCATTTAGGTCCGTGGCGTCAATGGTCGTGAGCTGGCTTTGCGCATCACGGCGACGGAGCGCAGGTTCAATGACCTCGGTATCGCGGAGCAGCAACAGTTGATCATCCCGGCGTTGCGCCATGCTGATCCGCAGTTTAGCGTCGGCATACCGCTCCATCTCGTAGTTGTAGCGGTCGAGGTGATCGGGGGTAATGTTCAGCACCGCGGCAATGTCGGGGCGGAACTTTTCGATGCCGTCCAGCTGGAAACTGCTCAGCTCCAGGACAAAAATATCGGGCGTTTCGTCTTCCAGAAGCAGGCGGGCAAAGCTGTCCCCGAGGTTTCCACCGGCTACTGCCTTTAGTCCCGCAAAGTCCAGCAGGTGATGGGTCAGCATGGTGGTGGTGGTCTTGCCGTTGCTGCCGGTGATGCCGACGATCTTGGCTCCCCGCGGAGCGTAGCGGAAGGCAAATTCAATCTCGGAAATCACGGGGATTCCTTCCGCCCGGAGACGTTCGACCATGGGTACCGAATCGGGGATCCCGGGGCTTTTCACCACCAGATCGGCGCTAAAGATGCGGTCTTCGGTGTGTCCTCCGGTCTCAAACTCCACGCCGTCCTGCCGCAGTTCTTCGAGGTAGCGTTCCTGTCCCGCTCCGGCATCGGAGACAAAGACACGATGCCCCTTGCGGCGCGCGAGGCGCGCCGCGCTGGCTCCGGACTCTCCGGCTCCCAAAACAACTATGTAGGCGGCAGCAGACATACTAGGATTAGCGGAGTTTGAGGGTGAGGATGGTGGCCACGGCCAGCAACAAACCGACGATCCAGAAGCGGATCACGATCTTGGTTTCCGGCATGCCTTGTTTCTGATAGTGGTGGTGAAGCGGAGACATGAGGAAGATGCGCTTCCCTTCTCCGTATTTTCTTTTGGTGTATTTGAAGTAGGCGACCTGCAGGACCACGGAGAGGTTCTCCACGACAAAAATCCCGCACAGCAGCGGCAGGAGAAGTTCCTTGCGCAGCAGGACCGCCAGGGCGGCAATCACGCCCCCCAGGGCCAGCGATCCGGTGTCCCCCATGAAGACGGAGGCAGGGAAGCTGTTGTACCAGAGGAAACCCAGACAGGCCCCCAGCAGGCAACCACTGAAAACGACCAGTTCCTGGGTGCCGGGAAGATGTAAAATCCCCAGATAATTCGCGGCAATGGCGTTACTGCTCACGTAGGCGAATACGGCCAGCACAGCCGCCACGATGGCGGAGGTTCCCGTGGCCAGGCCGTCCAGTCCATCGGTAAGGTTGGCGGCATTGGAAATGGCCGTCACCACAAATACGATGAAGGGCACGAAAAGAATCCAGACGAGCTGTCGGCCGATACCGAAGATGTTTTCGTAGGCCAGAATGCTGTCCTTTACGAAGGGAACATTCGTGATGGTCGTGCGGTAGTTGGCCCGGATAACGGTTTCTCCGTTGGCCAGGACGGTGGTAGCGGGTGCTCCCACCTGGTCTTCCACACTAAGCCCGGCCGCTTCGGCTTCGGCTACGTCCATCCGTACCGTCACCTGCTCGCTGAACAGCATAATGGCGGCGATGAAGATGCCGAGCCCCACCTGCCCCATGATCTTGAAGCGACCCGCGAGGCCGTCCTTGTTCTTGCGCTTGATTTTCAGGTAATCATCCGTAAAGCCAATGAGCCCCATCCAGACGGTAGCCACCAGCATGGTGATCAGGTAAATATTGTCCAGGCGGCCCATCAGTAAACAGGGCACGAGAATGGCCAGCAGGATGATGATCCCGCCCATGGTGGGCGTTCCTGCCTTCTGCTGCTGCCCCTCAAGACCGAGATCCCGGATGGACTCTCCCATCTGCTGCCGCTGCAGCAGCCGGATGATGCGCCGCCCGGTCACCATGCTGATCAGCAGGGAGATGATGATGGCCACGCCGGCCCTCACGCTCAGGAAGTCCAGCAGTCCCGCTCCGGGATAATCCCCCAGAACACCTTCCAACCATTCCATGAGACTAATTAGCATGGGCGCGTGTGTTTAGGGCCTGAAGAAGTTCAGCTTTATCGTCGAAGGGAAAACGTTGCCCCTTGATTTCCTGGTAGGTTTCGTGGCCCTTGCCGGCCACCAGAATCAGATCTCCCGTGCGGGCGAGCTGCACCGCCGTACGGATCGCACTGCGGCGGTCCGCAATTCTCAGGGTGCGGGGGCGCAGAGCCGTATCCACTCCGGCTTCCATGTCGTTCAGGATCGCTTCAGGATCCTCAGAACGGGGATTGTCACTCGTCAGGATCACCTGGTCGGAAATGGTGGCGGCGATGCGGGCCATTTCGGGCCGCTTGGTGCGGTCGCGGTCGCCACCGGCGCCGACGACACAGAGGATGCGCCCTTCGGCGCCCATCAGGGACCGCAGGGTTTCCAGCACGTTGCGCAGGGCATCCGGGGTGTGGGCGTAATCCACGATGGCCGTCAGGGCACCAGCGGGATCGGTCACGTGTTCCAGACGTCCCGGAGCGGCGGAGAGCCGGCTGATGGCCAGCAACACCTCGTCGTGTTCCTGCTCGAGTTCCATGGCCACTCCGTAGGCGGCCACCAGATTGTAGGCATTGAAGCGGCCCAGCAGTCGGGTGAACAGCTCGGTACCGTTGATTTCCAGTTGCAATCCCTGGGGAGAATTCTCCAGGATTCTGCCCCGGTAGTCCGTCAGTTTGCGCAGACTGTAGCCCCGCTTGGTGGCGGAAGTGTTCTGTAGCATCACCGCTCCGTTCTTGTCGTCGAGGTTGGTGAGGGCAAAGGCCGTGGCGGGAAGTCCGTCAAAGAAGGCCTTCTTGGCGTTGAGGTAGTTGCGGAAGGTCTGGTGATAGTCGAGGTGATCGTGAGTGATGTTGGTAAAAACACCTCCGCGGAACCGGAGCCCGACGATCCGGTCCTGATCCACGGCATGGCTGCTGACCTCCATGAATACGTAGTCGCAGCCCGCCTCGCGCATCGCGTCCAGGTTGGCGTTGATGGCCAGGGCGTCCGGGGTAGTGTGGGTAGCCACCACCTTTTCCTCGCCGATCCGAACTTCCACTGTGGACAGTAAACCCACCCGGTATCCGAGGGCCGTAAACAGGTCGTGCAGCAGGGTCGTTACGGTTGTTTTTCCGTTGGTGCCCGTCACGCCCACCAGCTTGAGGTCGCGGCTCGGACTACCGTAGAAGGTATCGGCCAATTGCGCCAGGGCGGTGGCCGAACTGGCCACCCGGATCATTACCGGGTGATCCTCATTATTCTTTGCTTCCTGCTCCCAGGCCTCCAGGGCCTGGCCGACCACGGCCACGGCACCTGCGGTGATCGCCCGCTCGATAAAATCATGCCCGTCTACCTGAGTGCCGGGAACGGCCACAAACAGATCACCGGACGCCACTTTGCGGGAGTCAAAGGCAAGCCCACTCACCTCACGACCTTCCACCCGGCCGGAAACGGCCAGTGGCGAAATGCGATCGATGAGTTGAGTGAGCTGCATGGTAATCAGGTTGCAATAATCTCAGAAAAAGGGATCGGCGGGTCGCCGATCGTTGATTGGGAGTATGATGCTGTTTAGTTAAGAATTAGGGTTACGTCCCGACCGCGCTGACCGCGACCGTCCAGGTGCCATTTCTGATCAGTTACCCGGCCAACCCCCTGAGGGTGAACCCGATAGCCTTCATTTTCCAGTACATAGATGGCGTCGCGCAGCCGCATTCCCCGGACGTTCGGAAACTTCTGGGAAGCGGGATTGATGGGCTTGATGTCCACCTGCTCGTCGCCGGCGTCCACCACCACCAATTTGGTGTTTGGCAGGCTGTCCACGTCGACGTTCACGTAATCGAGCACCTCCACGATTTCGGGCAGATAGCCCGCATCCCGGTTGGGAAGCTGACTGGCGTACAGAACCGGCCGTGGTCCCTGGTTGAGGGGCTCGTGGACCTCGATCATGCTGTTGTGAATCCGGTCGGCAATTTCCCGGAAGACGGGGCCGGCCACCTCACCACCGTAGTATCCTCCGCGGCGCGGATTGTAGATGACCACAATGATGCTGTAGATCGGATTCTCCGCCGGAAAGTAGCCGGCAAAGCTGGCCTGGTATTCCTTTTTGCGGCGACGCTTACCGTAGTTCTGCTGACTGGTGCCCGTCTTGCCCGCAAAGCGGTACTGGTCCGTTTTCAGTTTCTTGGCCGTACCGCGTTCCACCACGCCCTCCATGAGGGTACGAAGTTGTTCGATGGTGCGCTGACCGGCAATTTGTTCGTCAATCACCGTGGGCTTGAACTCCTGGATGGTCTTTCCTTCCCGGCGCACTTCATTAACCAGGTAGGGTTTCATCATCTTACCGCCGTTGGCCACGGAGTTGAAGTAGGTGAGGGTCTGCAGCGGCGTCAGGCGGCTTTCGTACCCGAAAGCCATCCAGGCCTTGGACACCCCGGAGAAGGTGCTCGACGTCGTATCGTTGATGAAGGGCTGCGCCTCCCCCTCGATTTCCAGTCCCGTTTTCTCGTTGAGGTGGAAGGATTGCAGCTTCAGGGAGAACTCGTTGTCCGAGTAGAGGCTATCCACCAGCTTGGCCATGGCGACGTTGGAGGATTGCTCGAAGGCGTCCCGGACGCTAATTACCCGCCAGTTGCGGCTCAGGGGATTGGAGTCTTCGATGGTGCGATCGTAAAATTCCTTCACCCCGTTCTCGATGTCGATTTCGCTGTCCAGACTCACCTTATTATCGTCCAGCAGGGCCATCATGGTGGCCAGTTTGAAGGTGGAGCCGGGCTCGGTGGCCATGGCGATCGAGTAGTTGTACATCTCGAAGTAGTCCGTACCACTGGTGTTCTTGCCCAGGTTCGCCATCGCCCGGATGGCGCCGGTCTTGACGTCCATCACGATGGCACATCCCCAGTCGGGGGCATGGTCCCGCACGGCCCGGTCCAGGGCATTTTCGGTGATGTCCTGGATGTTGACGTCCAGCGTGGTGTATACGTCGGACCCCGCCGTGGGCTCCACGATGGCCAGGTTGTTGGTCGGCAGCCACAGGCCGTCTCCCACCCGGAACATTTCTTCCTTACCGCTTTTCCCGGCCAGGGCCTCGTCAAAGGCTCCCTCAATGCCGACCTTGCGGCCATCTACGCTCTTGCCGATCGTCCGGCGGGCCAGCCAGCCAAAGGGACGTTTTCTTTCGTCCCTTTTCTCCACGATCAGACCACCGCTCAAGCGTCCGCGGTTGAAGATCGGGAATTGCTTGATCTGCTGCAACTCCCGGTAGCTCACGCTTTCGGCGATCTTGTAATAGTGGCGGGCGGGCTTGTTAAGACTGTCCCGCATGGCAATGAGGCTGTCGCGCCAGGCACCAACCGTAAATCCGCTGTCTACGTACAGGGAAAGCATGTAGGCCAGGCTATCCAGATTATCGTAGTACACCTTCGGGGGCGCCACGAAGGGATCAAAATGCAGACTGAAGTAGGGCACCGAAGTAGCCAGCAGGTTTTCGTTGCGGCTGTAAATATTACCGCGTTCGGCCCGTACGGTCCGCTCCCGGAAATACTCCCGCCCCATTTGCTGGTATTCGGCCTGCTTCACGACCGCCACCTCTACCGTTCGCCACATCAGCAGGCCCGCCACGGGCACGACGATCAACGCCAGGATGGCGTAAATGCGTACCAGTACTTCGTCTTTAAAATTGAGGGCCACGGAGGGAGGATTGAGGAGTTAGGATTAAGGTTTGAGGCTTGTGAGTGAATTTATTTTTTGCTGGGGATGACGATTTTCTTGGGTTTTCCGCGGTGCATCCGCAGTCCCTCGTCCCGGACGTTCTCTACGACTTCCGAGCGCAGTCCGTTGTACATATTTTCGCTCTGCAGCGACATGTACAGCCAGCGTTGTTCTTTGATTTCCTCTTCCAGGACCTGGATGCGGCGGACATTGTATTCCGCGTAGTGGGCGTTAGCGATGTACAGCAGGGCCAGCCCGCCGAGGAAAGCGAGGTAGCCCAAATTGTTCAGAATAAGGGTGGGCACGTTAATCGTGTTTGCCCCCCGGCGTTTTGCTGCTGCCATTGTTTCACACCTTTTTGAAAGCCGGCCTTAACCGCCTTCCGTAAAAATCAGTCGTGATGCCTGAATCCGGGGCTCATCTCGATTCCTGACGAAGCAGGACGACCTAAGCCGACGAATCAATCATCACTAATCCGCTCCCCTACCCTGAGTTTAGCACTCCGGGCCCGGGAGTTGCGCTGAATTTCTTCGGCGCTCGGCAAGACGGGTTTCTTAGTCAGGATTTTATACGGGCGGTCAATCTTCCCGTAAAAGTCCTTGATGACTTTGCCTTCCGCGTTGCCGGTTTTGAGGAAATTTTTCGTGATGCGGTCTTCCAGGGAGTGGTAAGAAATCACGACGAGTCGACCTTTGTTTGGTATCAGTAAGTCGGTGGCTTGCGCCAATAAATCAGTAAGTGCGCCGATCTCGTCGTTGACTTCAATCCGCAGCGCCTGGAACACCTGTGCCAGGTAGCGCGCCCGGTTTCCCCTTACCAGTGGATCGACGATGGACAAAAAGTCCTGAATCGTGACGATCTCCTGCTGCTCCCTTGCCTCGGCGACGGCCAAAGCCAGGGTGCGGGCGTTGCGCACTTCTCCGTACTCCCCGAAAACGGCCTGAAGCTCCTCGGCGGCGTAGTGGTTGACTACGTCGGCGGCGGTGCGGTCGGCAGCTTTCCCCATACGCATGTCCAGCGGCGCATCGAAGCGGTAGCTGAACCCCCGGTCGGCCTGATCGAACTGGTGGCTGGAAACCCCCAGGTCGGCGAGCAGCCCGTCGATACGGTCTACTCCGTGCAGGCGCAGGTAGTTGCGCAGGTGGCGGAAATTTGCGGCAACGAAGGTGAAACGGTCATCGGCGAGTGCATTGGCCCGAGCTTCCTCATCCTGGTCAAATCCGAACAGGCGTATCTCAGCATTTTTGGCCCGTTCGAGGATGAGGCGGCTGTGCCCGCCCCCACCGAAGGTTACATCAACGTAAATTCCTCCGGGGCGGAGATTCAGGTAGTCCACGCATTCGTGAGCCAGTACGGGAATGTGGTAATCCATTACAGATCGTTTTCCCGCGGAGAATCACCGAGCACTTCCTCCGCCAGCGCGGCCAGATCATCCGGCTCCTGCTCGAGGTAAAGGTCATATTCGGCTTCCGCCCATATTTCAATTCTGTCGTTCATGGCCGTCATCACGAGGTTCTTTTCCATTTTCGCCCAACTGACCAACCGCTTGGGAAGCAGGAGTCGATCGGCCGAATCAGGAACCACCTCGGTGGCGCCGCGATAGAAGGCCCTGACGTAACGCAGGTTCTGCTGGTTGTTTTTGTTGAGTGCGTCCACCTCCTGCTTAATCTCGTCCCATACCGGTTTCGGGTAAAGGGCCAGACAGTTGCCGAGGCCACGATTCACTACAAACTTCAGCGTATCACGGTCGCCCAGGTTTTTCAGCAGACCACTGGGAATACGGAAGCGCCCCTTTGCGTCAAGGGTAACTTCATATTCGCCAAGTAAGTCATACTGTGGTGCCATAAGCGGTTAAAACGGGATACACTTATCCCGTCGTGGAAGTAAAGGTAAGACCTATTCCCACAAGTTCCCACTTTTGCCCACAAAATTTCACTATTTTATTTCAAGCACCCCCGACCCGGGATACGCCAACGTCTATTTATATCAACTATTTGCATCAAAACGGGTAACAAATCTTCTTTTTGCGATCAAAATTTAGCTTCGATCCCCCACTCTTCCCCATTTTTTCACCAAACCAGTTCTAATCAACGGACTATAGCGGGTGGGAGAAAGTGGTAATCGGGGTGGTAAAAAGTGTACAATTAGTACACTTGCGCACCGAATCCCCCACAAGATACCCAATTTTGTTCTAAACAATACGACAAAATCAACTTTTGTGGGCAAAACTATTCCACCGCTTTTCCGGGCTAACTTTTCTCCGGGACGACAACCAAAGCCGTCAGCAGGGGTTTTCCTTCCATGAGACTTACTCTACTGGAATTCCCCTCCCTGCTGGGTGGGAACGGCGATTTTACCTCCTGGCTGGTTTTCATCCTGATCATCCTCTTTGTGGTGGGGGTACTGACTTTCGTGTTTCGGTTTATGCAGCAGGAGGAGTAAGGCGGGACGGTTCTTCCCCTCCTTTTCAATGCCCTGCGGTGGCTCGACCTAATTCTTTGGGGGCAGCCGGTACGGGTGCCGGGTCAGGGCCAGAAAGCAAGGAACTCCGGAGACCATAATATATAGGCTCCGCATCAGCACAACCCGAAACGAGAATACCGGCTACCACTGCTGTTCCGAAACGTATTTGGCACCTGCGCGCCGTCGCCCTAATTCTCTGGGCCGGAATTCCGTAAAGCCTTGGTTAAGAAAAAAGAATGCCTTACCTTTGCGCCCCCAATTAAACACATTTCTCAATGTTTGCAATCGTAACCATAGCCGGTCAGCAATTCAAAGTAGAGGAAGGTCAGGAGATCTTCGTCCACCGGTTAGAAGCCGAGGTTGACAGCAACGTCAACTTTGACGCGGTACACCTGCTGTCTGGTGACAGTGGCGTAACCGTCGGCACGCCGAATGTTAAAGGTGCCAGCGTAGGTGCCACCGTCCTTGATCACGTGAAGGGTGACAAAGTTGTCGTCTTCAAGAAGAAGCGCCGTAAGGGCTACAAGGTCAAGAACGGTCACCGTCAGCAGTTCACCAAACTGAAGATCGACTCGATCGCGGGCTAAGCCCCCGTCTCGTACCGCCTCCCGGCGGTATCACGAAATCCCTTTGTTCATTTTCCCGCCCGGTGCGGGATGCCAAAAGAAAAAACCATGGCACACAAAAAAGGTGTAGGTAGTACGGATAACGGCCGCGACAGTAAATCGAAACGCCTTGGCGTTAAGCTGTTTGGTGGTCAGACCGCTAAAGCCGGTAACATCATCATCCGCCAGCGCGGTACGAAGTACCACCCCGGTGAAAACGTTTATATGGGTAAAGATTACACCATCCACGCTAAGGTGGACGGTACGATCGCCTTCCGCAAGAGCTACCGCAACCGCATGTACGTGAGCGTAGTTCCCGCCGGTGCTGAAGTAGCTCCCGCTGCTCCCGCCCCCAAGAAGGCCGCCCCCGCAAAGAAAGCTGCTCCCAAAGCAGAAGCTCCGAAGGCAGAAGCCCCAGTAGAAGCTACGCCCGCAAAGGCCGTAGCGGAGGTTCCCGCCGAAGAAGCGCCCAAGAAAAAATCACGCTCCAGCAAGATCGAGCTGCCCAACGGCAAGAAGATCAAGCAGGACGACCTGACGGCAGTTGAAGGCATCGGTCCCAAGATCGCTGGCCTTTGCAACGACGCCGGCATCACGACCTGGCGCGAACTCAGCGAAACGCCCGTAGAGAAGCTCCAGGAAATCCTGGACGCTGCCGGCCCTCGCTACCGCATGCACAACCCCGGTACCTGGCCCCAGCAGGCTGGCCTGGCGGCTGACGCCAAGTGGGACGAGCTCGTCAAGCTGCAGGAAGAACTCGACGGCGGAAAATAAACCCCTCCGCTATTAGAATACCGAATCCCGGTCAGGCTTGCCTGATCGGGATTTTTTTGTTGGTCCCCCTACCACAACGGTTCCGAAAAGCGCCCCGCAACGGACTGGCCAAGGTGCTTGTGGTCACTTCAGCCCACTTTTAAGGCGGTTCACCCCCGATTTAACAGAATGGAAATACCCTCGGTGACGGGCATACGTTTCTTTTGCCACTGAACAACTGGATACAAAACCCAAAACCAACCAATATGCGTATTTACCTATCCCTTTTTGCCCTGTGCTTCCTGATCTTTGCCTGTGAGGAAGACCGAATTGCTCCCAGCAACGTCTCCGAAACCGACGCCCAACGGGCCAGCGAAGCCGTGGCCGAAGTACTCAACGGCCAGGCGGCCCTTCAGACGGGCTACGACCAGACCCAGATCAACGCCAGTCAGGAGCCCGAACTGGGCAACCTCACCGGGGACAAACCCGAAGTCCCCAGCCTGGGCAAGAGCCTGACCTGCCCCGCCGTCACCTTTACCAGTACCCCGGAGACTTTCTTCCCCGCTACGCTGGGCCTCGCCTACGACGGCTGCAACGATGAAGGCCGTCTGCTGGACGGCAGCATCACGGCCGTCTTTAACGGCCTGCTGCTCTCCGCCGGAACGGACATCGCCCTGAGCTTTGCCGACTTCTCCGTAGACAACACCCGCCTTAGCGGCACCTACGTCGTCAGCAACACGGGGCTGGACGAAGACGGTCGCCAATCCTTCTCCAGCGTGGTCGAGGACGCCGTGTTCTTTCGGGACGAAGTACAGGTGCTGACCTACACCCACGACTGGCGCAGCGTCCAGGTGGAAGGACAGGAAACCAACTTCTTCAACGCCGGACTGGCCGGCATCTTCGACGACGAGTACGACGAAACCTACGTGGCCAGCGGTACCACCGTCACCGGTGAGGTCTTCTCCATCACCACCGAAGTACCCGTACGCGGAGAACTCGACTGCCGCCACAAAACCTCCGGCAAACTGGTGTTTGACTTTGCCTTCCTGGAAGGCACGCCCGCCGTGCTCGACTTTGGTGACGGCAGCTGTGATAATCAGGCCACCGTTACCGTAGGGGAGTTTGTCTACCCCATCGAGCTGTAGGTTACCCAAAAGACTAAGTTTGATGACCGGCTCCCCGCCAATGCACTTGCGTTGGTGGGGAGTACTCATTTATCCCTTTGGATTCCCAACAATATATCTGGCTAAACGTTATTTCAGCACCACACGACGTCCCGACCATTGGTTGACCCTACAGTTTATATAAATTAGGAAGTGACTTCGGCCTGTCTAGGGCGGGCCTCAGACCCTTTGACTTGTCAGGGTTTCTCCTTCGGGAGACAAGGGGATTACCGAACCAGGCCAGCTATCCTAACCATGTCTTTATGAGGAGTCAAACCACTCCGGGGGCGCGTGTGGCTTTTTTTGTACCTTTACGTCCTATTCAATACAGCGGACAAGATCCATTTAATTGATACGCGGGCTGATACCATTGACACCGCGTGGATCACTTTCGATTGAACATCATCTCCGCTCCACTACATTTTGCCTTACTTTTTGATGCTGAGCGTGTTGTTGTGATCCCATCTTCCTCAGTTTCTCCCCCTTAATTCCACATGGATAACAATCGCTCCGGTGGCAACAGCCGCCGTAAACGTAAATCCCGTCCTAAAGCAGGTGCGGGTAACCAAAATGGCCGGTCCGGCCGCCGTCCCCGCGGTCCCCGCCAGAAACACAACTACAAACCCATTGACGCCGAACTCATGGTCCACGAAGCCGTGCCCATGAAAAAGGTCAAGTACATCGCCGACCAGAAGTTTGACGATTGGGACCTTCACCCCAAGCTGAAGATCGCCATCCGCCAGGCGGGATGGACCTACCCCACCGAAATTCAGGAGAAGGCCTTTTCCTCCATCGTTGACCTGCGCGACGTTATGGGTATTGCCACCACCGGTACCGGTAAAACCGGGGCCTTCCTGATTCCGCTCATCGATGCGCTGCTTAAGGACGAGCCCTTCCAAACGCTCGTCCTGGCCCCCACCCGGGAGCTGGCCCTGCAGATTGAACAAGAATTCGTGACCCTCACCAAAGGGATGACCTTCACGGCACTAAGCCTGATTGGCGGCCGGAACATCAATACGGACATCCGCAACCTCAAGCGTGACTACGACCTCATCGTGGCCACGCCGGGCCGCCTCAAGGATCTGCACGGACAGGGTAAAATTGACCTCACCGAGGCTTCCGTTCTCGTCCTGGACGAGTTTGACCGGATGCTCGACATGGGCTTCCAGAAAGACGTTACCTTCCTGGCCGACCAGATGGGCGACCGGGAGCAAACCCTCCTCTTCTCCGCTACCCTCGACAAATCCCAGCAGCAACTCATTGACCGTTTCCTGGATAATCCCGTTACGGTCAAGGTCAGCAGCGGCGAGGCCAGTGCGGAACACATCAACCAGACCGTCCGCTACGTCGCCCCGGACGAGAAGTTCGACGAACTGATCAACCTCCTCCAGGAACCCGACCTGAAGCGCGTGCTGGTCTTCGCCGAAACCAAGCACCGGGTGAAAAAGGTGACCAAGAAGCTCAATCAGGCGGGCATTCCCGCCGACGAGATTCACGGCAACAAAAGCCAGAACTACCGGCAAAAGGCCCTGGCCAAGTTCAAACAGGGAAAAATCAAGGCCCTGTGTGCCACCGACGTGGCGGCCCGCGGACTTGACATCGATAACATCACCCACGTGATCAACTTCGAAGCCCCCACGGACTACGACGTCTACATCCACCGCGTCGGCCGTACCGGCCGGGCTGGAAAAACGGGGGAAGCCATCACCTTCGTGGATAAGTAGGGGCACCGTCCCTAAAAAACAAGCCGCCAACCGGGAGTTCCCGGTTGGCGGCTTTTGTTTTTGGGGGAACACCGAAACTGGTGCACCATCCCGGCCCTATTTCTTATTCAGAACGCCTTCCCGGGCGGCCTCTTCGGCGTAGGTGTTCAGGTGTACCTGCTTATCCGGTGCGCTCTTGCGCAACCGCATGTTAAGGAATTCCACGACCAATGAGAAGGCGATGGCGAAGTAGAGGTAACCCTTGGGAACCGTGCCCACTTCACTCCCCAGAACCACCAGATGCCCCAGGTGGGCACCCTCGGCGATCAGCATAAATCCAATCAGGATCAGGAACGCCAATCCCAGCATCTGAATGGTCGGATGCTGGTTGACGAAATTCCCTACGGGTACCGCAAAGAGCATCATGATGATCACCGAGGCAATGACGGCAATGATCATAATGACCAGTGCTCCGGCAAGGCCGTTGGTCATCCCGACGGCCGTGAGGATGGAGTCAAAACTGAAGACGATGTTGATGATCATAATTTGAAAGATCACCGAATTCAGGCTGGCCCCCTTCTGCGGCGTTCCCGGGTCTCCGTCCACGTGTTCGTCTCCCTCCAGCTTATGGTGTATTTCGGAGGTGGCCTTGTACAGCAGGAATACCCCACCGGCAATGAGAATCAGGCTCTGGCCGCTGAAGCCCGCCTTGGCCCAGCCCCAGTCGAACTTGATCCACGCCTGGTTCATGCTGATCAGCCAGCTGACCCCGAACAAGAGGGCAACCCGGAGAACCATGGCCAAAATGAGGCCGATGTTGGTGGCCTTTTTGCGATCCTCTTCCTTGTCCAGCTTCCCCGAAGCGATGGAAATGAAGATGATGTTGTCAATTCCCAGGACGATCTCCAGAAAGGTGAGCGTGAGTAGCGACATCCAAACGGCACCGCTGCCAAAGTCAGGTAGTTCAAACATAGTGAGGTGGGGTCTTTTCTTTCTTCAATGGCAAAACTACGACAGAAGGAGGGATGTTTGCTAAACCATGAAGGAAACCAAATTTCGCCGACTCCGACGTGAAGAGCTAGAAGAGGTTCGGGATCAGTTCGTTAAGTTCCTGGGGGTAAACGGCGTGGATGCCGACTCCTGGCAAAAGATGAAGGCCGATGATCCGCAGCGGGCCGATGGACTGATACTTCAATTTTCTCAAATCGTCTTCGAGGGCGTCATCAAACGTATTGAGTACCTGATCCAGCGGCGGCCACGGGACCTCCGTACCTATCGCTTACTCGACGATAAAATTGAAATGCGGGGAATTCTGCTGGAGGGAGAAACCAGTCTGGACTTATCCGATACGGATATCTCTCCCCAGGACATGCTCATTACGCTGCGGAGTGACGGTGCTAAAGTCAAGCTGTTTCGCGGCGAACGCGCCTACAACGCCACCATTGGTCGTGACCAGGATATCTTCTTACTCATGGAGGCCGGCGCCCTGATCGATGACGGTGAACTGTTCGGTATACTGAACGATTTATAGCCGCTAGCGGAAGCTTGTTTTCTCTTCTTCGGGCCTTCTCCAAAGGACGGTGGGCAAATTATTGCGCGAGCGCAGGTGCCATGGTATGGCCAAAGAACCTTACTTTCCCCATGGATTGGGCGCCCGGCGCCCGGAAATGGATCGAAACATGCGCTTTTTATTGTTCCTGGCGCTTCCCTTCCTCGCGGCCCTTGATGGCTGCGGCGAAGAAGACGCTTCTACTACCACTACCACCACCACTCCGGAACCTAATACGGAAGCCCTTTACCGGGACACCACGCAACCCACCGCCGACCGCATTGAAGATCTGATTGGTCGGATGACGGTAGAGGAGAAGGTGGCGCAGGTGACGGCCGTCTGGAAGGCAAAATTCCGGATGGATAATGACGACGACTACAGTTTCAACCCCGACAGTGCCCGCCTGGTCATCCCCCACGGCATCGGGCACATTACCCGCCCGAGTGAACTGACCGGTCCTCCGGCCTCCGGCCGGACGGGTGCCGAGGAAGTGGAATACCTCAACGCCATCCAACGCTGGCTGGTCGAAGAAACCAGACTCGGGATTCCCGCCCTGGCACACGAAGAGAGCCTCCACGGCCTCGCCGCCCGGAATGCGACGAGCTGGGGACAGCCCATTTCCGTTGCGGCAACCTTCAACCGGGAACTTACCCGCAAACTCTACGCCACCGCCGCCCGTCAGACGGCCTCCCGGGGTGGCCACGTCGTCCTGACGCCCGTCGTCGACGTTGCGCGGGACCCGCGCTGGGGGCGGGTGGAAGAAACCCTCGGCGAGGACCCCTACCTGGCCGCCCAGCTTGGCCTCCAGGCCGTGCTCGGCTTTCAGGGAGATGACGATCAATGGGATCCGGGTGAAGTATTCGCTACCCTAAAGCACATGGCCGGCCACGGTGAGCCGGAAGGCGGCAACAACATCGGCCCCGCCCACATCAGTGAGCGCACCCTCCGGGAAGTGTTCCTCTTTCCCTTCCGCTACATCGTCCAGAACGGGAACGTTCGCAATATCATGGCCAGCTATAACGAAGTCAACGGCATTCCCAGCCACGCCAACGGGTGGATGCTCAACACCCTGCTCCGGGACACCTGGGGATACCGGGGTGCCGTGGTCTCCGATTATTTCGCCGTCAAGGAACTCAATACCCGGCACGCCGTGGCTCCCGACTGGAAAACCGCCGCCATCACGGCCATCTCCAGCGGCATCGACATTGAACTCCCGGACGCCGAGGCCTTCCCCTACCTGGTCGAAGCCGTCAACAATGGAGAACTCGACGAACAAATTCTCGATCAGGCCGTAGGCCGCATCCTCCAACAAAAGTTTGATCGGGGGCTCTTCGAAAACCCCTACGTCGATCCCGCCGGAGTGCTGGGAAACACCCCCGCCGATGACACCCTCGTCCGGCAAGCGGGTACCGAGGGGATGATTTTGCTGCAGAATAATAACGGCGTCCTCCCCCTACCGAAGACCACCACCGTTGCCCTGATCGGTCCGAATGCCGATCGCATACTACTTGGGGGCTACAGCGACGAGCCCAGTC
This sequence comes from Lewinella sp. W8, assembly GCF_004375085.3. Classification (GTDB taxonomy): domain Bacteria; phylum Bacteroidota; class Bacteroidia; order Chitinophagales; family Saprospiraceae; genus Neolewinella. Next base: position 158,575 of record NZ_SNAQ03000007.1, on the reverse strand, counting down.
ACTTCGTCACGGTTAAAGACGGTATGGAGCAGGCTCTGGAGGGCGCGCCCGGCGGACTAATCTACGCGGAGGGTGTCCGCGTTACCGAACCGGGCAGCTGGTACCGCGACCCCGTCGTAGCCATCGACGAGCGGGAAGACCGACAGCGTATCAGCGCGGCCCTGCAGACCGCCCGCAGGGCGGACGTGATCGTCCTGGCGCTGGGTGGCAATGAACTGACGAGTCGCGAAGCCTGGGCCGAAGGGCACCTTGGCGACCGCCCTACCCTCGAAATGCCCGGATTACAGAACGAGCTCATCGATGCGCTCGATAAGCTCAACAAGCCGATGGTGGGGCTCGTTTTCGGCGGCCGACCGCTCGACATCAGCAATCTCCTCATGAAGGCCGACGGCGTATTCCAGTGCTTCTACCTCGGGCAAGAAACCGGCCACAGCGTGGCCGACGTCCTCTTCGGTGACGTAGCTCCGGGTGGTAAGCTCCCCATCAGCATGCCACTCTCTGCGGGCCACATTCCCAGTTACTACAACCACAAACCCACCGCCAGACGTGGCTACCTGTGGGATAACGTCACCCCCCTGTTTCCCTTCGGCTACGGGATGAGTTACAGTCCCTTCGAGGTAAGCCCCCCTACCCTTTCGGCCGCCAGCATCCGGGTCGGTGAGACCGGTGAAGTATCCGTTCAGGTAACCAACCTAGGACAAATGCGCGCCTCGGAAGTCATTCAGCTCTATATCCGCGACAAATTCAGTTCGGTCACCCGTCCGGTAAAGGAACTCAAGGGTTTCGAAAAGGTATTCCTTGACCCCGGCGAGTCCACCACCGTTACCTTTCCCCTCGGGCGGGAACAACTGGAATTCCTTGACCTCAACATGAAGTGGAACGTAGAGCCCGGAGAATTTGACGTCATGGTGGGCACCAGCTCCCGCACCGAAGATCTTGGCACCGTAATGCTGACCGTCAAAAAGTAGCGACGGTATCACCTAACAACCTTGGCACAAATGAAGCTCCCGGAACCGACAAGGTCGGCCCGGGAGGCAAAACAAAAAACAGCAGGATAAAATGGCGCTTTATCTGCCATTAAGCGTTCAGAGCTTGTTGGGACTTTAGCCATCGCCCCGCATTTGGCCATTTTTGGTGCTAGCTGCGTTGGCCAGACGGCCACCATCTAAACAAGTTCTTAAATGGCCCGAAATCCATGGCCCCAGCAACGCAATGCGCGTTGCCGTTTCAAAAAAAAGGTGGGCTGACCTACGGCCAGAACCACCTTTTCGTTCCTATTCTTCCGTTTCCGGAAGCGCTTCTTTGCAACCTATATTTCGCTTACTCGCCGTACGACTTCGTAGAGGCGGGTATTTTTATCTACTTCCTCCACCCAGGGATCATGTTCGAGGTAGTTGGCCGAGATCAGCTTCAGGCCGGTAATCCGTCCCTTACCGTTGGGCACCTTCTGCACGTACTTTACCCAAAGACGTCCGTTACTGCGCACGGCGTAAATGCGATTCTCTTTCACCTGATGCAGTCCGTCGACTTCCTTACAAATAACCACGTCCCCGTTGTTGATCACCGGTTCCATGCTGTTTCCGTTGATGGGGAAGGCTACGTATCCACTTCCGGAAATTCCGGGTAAGCGGAAGAAGTCGTTGTTTTCGGTAACGAAACTATCGGAATCCACACTGGCTCCCGCAAAGGCTTCCGTTGAGGTAAAGAGGATGTTGAGGGGTACGTCCGCTCCTTCTACTTCGACGGGTTCGGGAAGCTCCATGCCGAAGGGAGTACCGTCTCCTTCCAGGAGGTAGCCCATGTTGACACCGTATTCGTGGCACACCCGACGGGCCTGCTCGTAGTTGATGCAACGCTTATCGTCATCGTTGAGAAAGGCACGGATAATGTGGCCGTAGGAGCGGTTGTTCAGGATACGCTTGGCAAAATCCCCAAGACCCCGACCGTTGCGGTCGTTCTTGATGATTTCTCCACGCTCCTCTAAAATCCGGAAAACCTCCTTAAAACGGTCGTTTAATTCCCGGCGATCTTGGGTTATCATATTGGTGGTATCAGTTGTTTACTCCAGCAAATTAAAACATTTTAAAACAACAACACAAACTTTAGAAGGATTTTCTTGAAATTATTATTTGGTTTTAGCGAAATAAACCAACTAGAAGATGTTGCAGAAAATTTGGGATTAGGCCGTTTTGTTGGTTAATGATTCCTGCGCGATTTATGGGCCCTTCGTGGTGATTTATCCGCTGCGGGAGTGGCTCGACGGGGAAGGGATCGGCCAGTTAAGACTTGCTTCAGCCGGATGTATCCATCTCTTCTACCCACTACTGCCTACCTGCTCTTCAGCTTCAACGACCGGCCTGCGGAGCAGACCTTTTCCAGTCACCTCTCCTTAGTCTACTTCCGCTGCGGGAATGACTCGACGGGGAACGGATCGACCGTTTTAGATCTCCCTCCCTGGACCACGAAGTGTGCAACAAGCGCAGCGCGTTGCTCCTTTGTGCGTCCTCACCGAATTCGTTTCCCTCCGCAATAGAACGACCTGCTTATGGAGTAAACCTACTCCGGAGACTTATCATGATCCTTCTCCTCAGTCTCCGCCTTTGTCTTTACGACCGGCTTGCGGAGCAAACCTACTCCGGAGATTATTCTAAAGCCTTAGCCTTATCCTCAGCCCTATCCTCAGCCTCAGCTCTAAACGTTCGTCGTCGCGAAGAGCCGTCTCAACCGGTATTTCCCCGAAGTGTGGGTGGCCACGATCAGGAGCCCCCCGGTGATGGCGATGTTCTTCATGAACAGCAGGCTTTGCAGCCGGAAGACGGCCGTACCCGGCTCCTCGGCCCAGAAATCGTGCACGATGAAGGTCAGGGGTACCCAGTAGATCATCAGCAGGAAGGCGCCCAGTCGCATTCGGTAGCCCAGCAGCACCATGAGGGCACCCAGCAGGAGGAGGAGAATGGCTCCGTAGAGTAGGAAGTCCTGATTCCAGGTGAGTCCGTAGATGATCATCGCCTCCTTATTCAGTCGCTCGTAGGCAAAATAATCGTAGGCCTCAAAAAAGAAGATGAACGACAGAAGAATGCGCCCCAATAAGTCAGTAATATCCTTCATTAGCGCAAAGGTAAGGAAGGTAATCTGGGAATTCACCCCATGCACAATCCATCCGCTTGCCTGATTTTTTTGGCGATCACCGCAGGTGCACACCTGATGGGAAAGCGCGGAGCTGGTGGGAATTGTAAGTGGAAGGTAAAAAGCCATCGGGCAAGAACAATGGAGCGGACCAATCGGCGGTTTGAGTTAGGTCGGTGCACGCGCCGCCCGATCGGCGCATCGTACCTTTATCCCTCAATAGCTACGATCCCATGCGGACACTTATCCTCTGTTTCCTCACTACCCTTTTCTTCTTCGGTGCCCTCCAACCCGAAGTCATGGCCCAACGGGCGGACCTGGCACCCGCGGCCTCGCCCCTGGCCCCCACCGCTACCGACACTACCCTGCTTTGGCGCATTTCTGCGCCCGGCATCGATGCCCCCAGCTACCTTTACGGAACGATTCACCTGATTCCCGAAGAGGATTATTTTTTGCCCAATACGGTCGTAGCCGCCCTCAACGACAGCAAGGAAGTGGTGTTCGAGATTGACCCCCGGGACATGCAGAACCCCGCCAAGATTATGGGTCTGCTCAACAAGATCAATATGCGCGGAGACACCAGCCTCGAAGACCTGCTGCCCAAGGCGCAGTACGATTCGGTGGAAGCCTACTTCTCCGAAAGCGGTCTCCCGTTTTTCTTCTTCAAGAAGATGAAGCCGCTGTTTCTCTCCGCCATGGTGGGCCAGGATATGCAGGCCATGGGTCAGGGCGGCGGCATGGCCGCCGGGGGAATGAAGAGCTACGAAATGGAGCTGACCGACATCGCCCAGGCCGCCGACAAACGCATCAGCGGACTGGAAACCATGGAGTTCCAGCTCAGCCTCTTTGACAGCATCCCCTATACCGCCCAGGCCCTCATGCTTTTCGAGGCCGTCAAGGCCGACATGGCCGGGGAAGAGAGAGAGGGCCCCAACCAACTCGACCAGATGGTGGACATGTACAAACGGCGGGCCGTGGCCGAAATGGCCAGTTCCATTAGCGATGAAGCCGCCGGCGTCGCCCGCTTTGAAGAGCTCCTGCTCACCAAGCGCAACCAGAACTGGATTCCCCTGATCCGCCAGGCCATGGAGGCCGAGGAGGGAGGTTCCCGGCTGTTTGCCGTGGGGGCCGGTCACCTGGGCGGTGAGCGGGGCGTCATTGCCCTACTGCGCAGCGCCGGACTGACGGTGGAGCCGGTGTACTAGTTGCTGGTAGCACTGTTGCTGGTTGGACCTAGCCACTGGGTGGCCAGCCGATCACCAGCGATTCCTGCGGAATCGCGGTTGTTTTCGGGGCGCATTCGGTAGGCGACAAGGTATGCCTTGTCGCTACATCTCCCCATCTTTCCTGGCCCCATCGTGGGAGAATCTGAAATTCCCCGTTTCCTTACATTTGGGGCGCAACCCAGCTGGTCATGAACATTACCATTCTTAAAATCGGTGGCAACATCATCAATAATCCGGCGGCCCTGCACGAGGCGCTGGATTATTTCGCGGAGCTCCCCGAGCCCGCCGTTCTGGTGCACGGAGGAGGAAGAAAAGCCAGCCAGGTCATTTCCGAAATGGGCCGCCAGCCGGTCATGATTGACGGGCGACGGATCACCGATGCCGCCACGCTGGAGATCGTCACCATGGTCTACGCCGGTTTACTGAACAAGACCGTAGTGGCCAAACTCCAGGCCCGGGGCTGTAACGCCATCGGACTGAGTGGAGCCGACGGCAACGCCGTCCTGGCCGAAAAACGGCCGGTGAAGGACATCGATTACGGGTACGCCGGCGACGTCCGCAGCGTGAACGCTCCCCTGCTGGAACAACTACTGCGCGGCGGACTGCGCCCGGTCCTTTGTCCCATCACCCACGACCAGAAGGGACAGTTACTCAACACCAACGCCGACACCATCGCCAACGAAACCGCCCGCGCCCTGGCCGCGGCGGGCTTCGGGGTTTCCCTCCGGTACTGCTTTGAACTTCCCGGCGTGATGGAGGACATTAACGATCCGACCTCCCTCATTCGGGAGCTCACCCCCGATCGTTACGCCGACTATCGCTCCCAGGGGATCATCGCCGGGGGGATGATCCCGAAGCTGGACAATGCCTTCGCCGCCGTGGCGGCGGGCGTCCGGGAGGTGATCATCGGGGATTTGCCCGCGCTGCGCGCGGGGTCGGGGACGCGGGTGCTGGCGGAACCTGATGTCTGACGTGGGATGTTTGAGATTTGATGGGAAAGAAGGCACCTCCTGATTTATGGTGAGGCCCCATCCCTGACGTATAGATACGTCTATACCCCCAAACTCACCCCAACATTTTCTCCAGCCGGTTACACCATTGCGCGTAGGCCGCCGCCAGCTCCTCCGTAGCGGCTTCCTGAATACTCGAAACTATTTCCTGGCGCCCCAGCGCCGTGGATAAATCCGGGGATAAGCCCACCGAAACGCCGGCGGCCAAAGCTGCGCCTACGGCCCCCGTGGTGTTGTGCACCTCGATGGTGGCGCCGGTGAGCGCCGAGACCGTCCCGGCAAAAACGGCGCTCTGGAAGAGATTGTCGTTACCCACCCGGATGGTACTCAGGTCCACGCCCAACTTTTGCATGACCTTCATGCCGTAAACGAAGGCAAAGGCTACGCCTTCCAGTCCGGCACGGACCAGGTGTGCCCGGGTGTGGCGGTTCAGGTCTACCCCCAGCAGGTGCGCACCCACAACGCGGTTGCCCAGCATCCGCTCGGGGCCGTTCCCGAAGGGTAAGAAACTGAGGCCTTCGCTCCCGGCGGGCACCTCTGCGGCCAGGGCTTCCATTTCTCCGTAGCTGAGGTCCTGTCCGCAAACCTGTTCGCGCACCCAGCGGTGCAGGATACCCGCACCGTTGATACAGAGCAGTACCCCGATGCGGGTTGCACCGGAAGTATGATTAATGTGAGCGAAGGAATTGACGCGCTGTTCCGGGTCGAAGGCCAGCCGGTCGGTCACCCCGTACACTACCCCGGAGGTGCCGCCGGTGGCGGCGACTTCCCCCGGCTCCAGCACGTTGAGGCTCAAGGCGTTATTGGGCTGATCTCCGGCCCGGTAGCCGACGACCGTTCCGGGGGCAAGCCCGAAGTCGGCCGCTGCGGCCGTGGTCAGCACACCCTGCCGGCCTACGGCCGGCACCCGCGGAGGGAGCTTTTTAGCGTCCAGGTCCATGTCGTTCAGCACGAGGTGCGCCAGGTCATTCTCTTTGAAGTCCCAGAAGACGCCTTCGCTCAGTCCGGTAACCGTAGTGGTGGCTTCCCCCGTCAGGCGCAGCGCCAGATAATCGCCGGGGAGCATGGCGTACCGGGCGCGCCGGTAGTTTTCGGGCTCGTGGTCGGCCACCCACTTCAGCTTCGCGGCCGTGAAGTTCCCCGGACTGTTCAGGCAATGCCCCAGGCAGCGTTCCGCTCCGATGGAATTTAGGGAAGCCTCTCCGGTGCTGACCGCTCGCCCGTCACACCAGATGATGGACGGTCGTACGACGGCGTGGTCTTCATCCACGAGCACTAACCCATGCATCTGGTACCCAATTCCGATGGCCTTAACCTGATCACTTTGCACCTGCGTCTGCGCCAGAATCTGCTGGGTAGCTTCCCGGGCGTAAGCGTACCAGTCTGCGGGATTTTGCTCCGCCCAACCGGGCTCCGGCACGGCCATTCCCATTTCGTGGTCCGGCGCCGTAACGCGCGCCAGCACCTTGCCGGTCGCCACCTCTACCAGGGCAGCCTTTACGGAGGAAGAGCCAAGATCAAATCCAAGGGTATACATCGGGGGGTCGTTTTGGGGTAAAGACGCAAGATAGGTGCGCCACCCCGAATGGACCGCCCCCGAAAATCAGCTTTCGCGCACCCTGATCAGGGCATCCAGGTCGAAGTAGCTCAGCAACTCCTTACCTCGCGGTTCGGGGGTTTTCACCCGCAACCGAATCCGGAAGGCAATTTCCTCCTCGTCAAAGCTAACCAGGGGCAGCAGGGTCTGGCGGGGGCTCTCTTCTTCGGAAAGGATCAGGTAGTTCCGATCTCCGGAGAGCGCCCATTTGCCTGACTTTATGGCCCGGTCACCCACGAAGAAATTGTAGTCGTGACTCTGCGGATCAAAGAAGAACTCCAGCCGATCCAGTTCCTGAAGCGTTAGTCCGCCGCGGCGGATAAAGTCCTTTTCGTAATTGAAGCTAATCCCGGTTGCTTCGGTCACCGAAAACCCCCGATCAACCACGATACGCCCGCGATTGAGTCGCTCGGCGAGTTTGGCTTCATCCACGTAGTGGGGCACCACACTCTCCAGCGGCTGCAACACTTGAGAAAACACCCTTTCCCCGTCTTCCGTCCGGTAGGCCAGATAGGGATCGCCCTCCGCGTTCCGACCGAGTTGGAAATTAAAATTAGCGCCCGTGACCCCGTCCAGGTAGCGGAGTACCGGGTGAGGCTCCAGCATCAGAAATCCGTATTCCGCGTAGCCTTCGGGCCGTTCCACCAGCGCCAGACTGCTTTCCGCGGTATAGGTAGGCAGGACCTGGGCTACGTACTGCTCCCGGATGGTTTTTCCGTCCCGCCAGGAATGGTGGCCGAAGTACACCCGCCGGGATCTGGTGTCTTCCCCGGGTAGTGCATAAGTGTTCCCCACCCATTCGTCAATCCTCAGGGGTTGATCGGTGTCCGTGTGGGGCGCAAACCAGCGGCTCGACACCCGTTCGTCGGCGGCCCAGAGGGAAATCCGGAGGGAGGAGTCGGGGGCCAGCTCGTAGTCCAGGGTCAGTTGGGCGGTATCCTCCAGCACCGGATTACGCAGCGGGAAGGTATCCAGGCGGTGAGAGAAGACGTTGGTAATGATTACGGAGTCTGGCCCAAACGTCAGGCGATCCCCCAGTTGCAGGGGCTGCAGGTAAAAGGGCAGGTCTTCCGTCACCGCATTGCTGGGGTCGTAGGCAAAGGTGCGGCCGGTGGGGTCAAAGTTGTGCGTTGAGGTGTCGTCACCGCAGGTGCAAAGCAATTGGCAAAAGAGCAGCGGTAGGGGGATCCGCCACCAAAACTTCAGGGTCATTGGGAAAACTTGGGTGCCCCCAAGGGATGCACCCTACCCGCCCTTTGGTGGTTTAGCGTGAATATATTCTAACGTGAGGTTAGCTCCTGGCGACACTCAAAGGACCCCAACATCCGTGATTTTTCGGACGCTTCGAGGACGCCATCCGTCATTTGGGGTGTCCTCGAAGCGTTTATCGAGGAGAGCCATTGATTCGCCTCGATAATCCTTTGATTGTGAATCCATCAACCCTTAACCTAAGGTTATTCTGCTAAGGCCGGATCAGCCACGCCATCGGGAGGGCCAGGGGTCGGTGACTGGCGAGTTCTCCCGTGGCCGGATTGCGCATCATCGTATCGTGGGTACCCCGCGTACTGGCCAGCATCGACCACTGTAACTGTTCCTTGAGCGTAATGGAGGCCTCCCTAAAGTTGGGCGTTTGCCCGATGATGGGCTCAATTTGGGCCAGGACGTGATGGTCGTTCAGGACCGTCAGGAAACTGGCCTCCGCGAAGTGTTCCACCGAATGGGCGTTTTTATCCGACCGGGTGTGTTTCCACCGCAGCCGGACTTCCTTACCGGACTTGACCGCGGCGCGCAGCGCCGCCAAACTGCCCTCCGTCGCCCGCCCGTGCTCATCGTGGGCGTAGACGACCATCCAGCCGGACTCCACGGCCGGTGCTACCGTCCGAAAGGTGTCCCGGTGAAATATCCGGTCCCAATCGGTTCCGTTCCACAGCCCCACGACGTAGTCGTAGGCATGGTCGTCCAGATAATGCCAGGCGTCCCGGACGTCAAAGTTCTGGTAGACGTAATCATAATACAGGTCCCTGCCGCTGGCCGTTACCTTGCCACTGGTGTGCTGCCCCAGTTTATCGTATTCGGTAAAGTGCCAGCTGGAGTCCGCCATCTGCCAGTACCGCACCCCCTCACTCCGCAAGCCGAACGTTCCGGTTTCGGCGTTCACGTTGTAGGTTTTCACGTGTACGATCTGCCCGTCAAGGCCCACGGAAAATTGTTTTTCGGTACGGCCCGCCAGTCCGCGCCCGGCGCCTTCGGCCACCCAGGTGCCTCCCCCGGAGAGGATTTCCAGGGCCGGGGGCAGGGACTGCCCCGCCAGGGTAAATACGCTGCACATTAGTAACCCGAGCAAGCAGATACGGTAGGAGATGGAGTTCATACGGTGCAAGATAGGGAGCGAAAGGGACCCGCGGCTACTCTCCTACCCGCTACCGCCTCGCCTTCTTCTTAACGACCGGCTTCTACGGCAACCTCCACTGTTTGGACCAGAAACTGCTTGGCTGACGCCTACTCAATTTACCGTTCCGACCAGGGTAACCTTTAGCTTTCTCCTTAGCTTGAAACAGGTGCATTCGCCGCTACAATCCTACCCGCTACCACCTACCTTCTCCTCAGCCTCCGCTTTCTCCGGCAACCTCCACTGTTCGGACCAGAAACTGCTTGGCGCACGCCTACTCAGTTTACCGTTCCGACCAGGGCAACCTCCTCTCCTTCTCCTTAGCCTCAGCCTTCTCCTCAGCCTCCGCCGCTACTACACCGCCGAAAACACCGAACTGCCCTCCAGTTCCGTGAACTTCACCTGCGCTACGCCACTGACGCCCTGTTCGGCCATGTACACCCCGTAGATGCTGTCTACGGCCTCCATGGTCAGCTTGTTGTGGGTGACGATGATGAACTGGCTCTCTTTGCTGAACTTCTTGATGATGCGGTTAAACTTGGCAATGTTCGCGTCATCCAGTGGGGCATCCACCTCGTCGAAAATACAGAAGGGAGCCGGCTTGAGCAGGTAGAGCGCGAAGAGAAGCGCCGTGGCGGTCAGAGTCTTTTCGCCACCACTCAGCTGACTGATGGTCTGTGGCCGTTTGCCCTTCGGTTTGGCCACGATTTCAATCTTGGATTCCAGGGGGTTTTCGGGGTCCAAGAGGATCAGGTCACAGTTATCGTCTTCGGTAAACAGGCTGCGGAAAACGTCGATGAAGTAAATCCGGACCCGCTCAAAGGCGTCCAGGAACTGTACCGTTGCGGTTTCTTCGATCTCCTTGATCGTATTGATCAGGGTGTCCTTGGCCTCCACAATGTCATCCCGTTGTTTGGTGATGGTCTCGTGACGCTCTTTCATCTCGTCGTAGGCCTCCACGGCCAGGGGGTTAATTTCCCCGTAATTGGCGATGCGGCCCCGCAGGCGGTCCACCTTCATCTCCAGTTCGGTGGCGTCTCCGGTCCATTCGGGAATATCCTGCTGGTTGAGTTCTTCCAGTCCGAGGTTGAACTCAATCTTCAGCCGCTCGGCCAGACCGTTGATCTTGAACTTGATGTCGGTAAACTTCTCCTTGAGCTGATTGACCTTGATCTGTCCGTCCTGGCGCACGCGGTTTTCCCGCCGCAGGTCGTCCTCCAGCTTATTGATCTCGGTGCGGGCCTCAAAGTAGGCCGATTCGAACAGGTTGAGGGTAGACTGGTACTCCTGCCGGTTGGCGTACATCAGCTCCAGGTTCTTGGCCAGGGTAATCTCTTGCTCCTCAAACTGCCGGGCTTCTTTGGCCAGCTTATTCAGTTGGTCCTTATTTTCCTCGTCCTGCTGCCCGAGCTCGGTCAGCCGGTTTTGGCGGAAGGTCAACTCCTGCTCCAGCGTCTGCACCTTATTCTGCTGCCGGATGTAGAGGATGTTTTGCTCGTTGTAGGCGGCGCTGGCCTGGGAGAGTTGTTCGCTGAGTTGACGGTAGTTGCCGTCGGTACCCGCCAGCTGTTCCCGCAGCTCCTCCACCCTGGTTTGCAGCTCCTTGAGTTGCTGCTCGATCTCCACGTTGCCCCGCAGCATATCGTCTACCTGCTGCTGCAGTTGCTCATTCTTGGCGGTGGTCTCGTTGAAGTAGTTGGCGAAACTCTCCACCCGGGCCCGCAGGGCGGCCCGCTTCTGCTGCAGGCGGCTCAGTTCGCGCTGTTTTTCCTGGATGTCCTTATCCACCCGGCGCTGCCGTAATTCGTTGAGTTTATTACGCTCCTGATAAAGTTGCTTGTCGATGACCTCCGCCTTGGCTTCGGCCTCGGCGATGGCCTTTTCGAGTTGTTCCAGGTTCTTCTTCCGACCAATCTTTTTACCCTCAAACAGGCCAACCGAACCACCACTCACCGAGAAGGGGCGCCGGATAAAGCGCCCGCTTCGGGACAGGATCGTCAGCCCCTCGGGTGGCTGTTCCGGCAGTTCATCCGAGTCGGTCACCAAAACGTTGTGCAGCAGGTGGTTCAGCAGGGGCTGGTAGGCACGATCTACCCGCACCACCTCCGTGGCCGGCCGGGTACCCGCCGGCAGCAGGGCGGGTCCTCCGTCAAAACGATCGTCCATCGTATCCAGCAGGAAAAAGTTGGCCTTACCCTTCTGGCTCCGGCTCAGTAACTGGATGGCCGACCGCGCCTCGGCGGCGTTTTCTACCACGTAGTAATTCAGAAAGGCTTCGAGGTAGTTTTCGATGGCCACCCGGTAATCGGGCTCTACGAGGAGGAGGTCGGAAAGCAGCTGGGGGTCCTCCTTCCATTGCTTGCTCTGCGCCAGGAAGCGGATCGATTCCGGAAAACCTTCCAGACTGTCGATCATGCTCTTGGTCAGCTTGTATTCGTTGCGGCGCGCGTCCAGGCCCCGGTTGATCCGGCTCTGTTCACTCTGCAGATTATCAACCGTTTCCTCGGCCTTCTCCAGGGCATCCCGACGGTCCGTCTCGGCCTTCTCCAGGGCCTCCAGGGATTTGAGCTGCTCCGCCTCGGCGGCCTCCAGTTCCCGGAGGCTGGCTTCCAGGCTTTCGCGCTCCCCCTGGCGATCTTCCATTTCCCCGGCGTTGCGCTCCATCTGAAAACGGAAGTTCTCTACCTGGTTGCCGTTGATGGCCCGGCGCTTCTCCAGCTCAAATATTTTGCGCTCCTCCTGCTGCTGTTGCTGCAGGCCTTCCTCCAACCGGCCCTTGATGCTCTCGTGTCCGCTGCGGATTTCTTCCAGCGCTTCGGCCGCCGCATCCAGGGCAGATTTCCTGGCCGCCTCGGTGCGCTTTTCTTCGGCGATCTGCCCCTCCATACGGGCGATCTGTTCGGTGTAGTCGGTTAGCTGCCCCGCCGCCTGGGCTACATCCTGATGCAGTTTTTCCGTCTGGCGCTTCACGAAAGTCTTTCGCTGGGCCAGCATCTGCTTCTCGTTTTCGAGGCCGCGAAGCTCGTTGACCAACTCGTTCAGTTTTCTCTGGCGCTCTCCGAGCCCCTTTTCTTTATCGACGTGCTTCTTCCGCTCCTCCTCGAGCTTGGCCTCCAGTTGGCGGATTTTCACGTCCGAAGCACGGTATTCGTCTTCGGCTGCCGTGATCTCTCCCTTCAGTTTGCCGTAATCCCCCCGAAGCTTACCGACTTTCTGCTGCGTCAACTGCAGGCTCATCGTCCGGTATTGCCCCTTGAGTTCCAGGTAGCGACGCGCGCGCTTGGCCTGCTTCTCCAAACTGACGAGGTTATTGTTGATCTCGTGGAGGAGATCCTCGATCCGGTCCAGGTCCCCCTCCGTGGCCTTGAGCTTGTTGAGGGTCTCCCGCTTACGGCTTTTGTACTTACTGATGCCCGCCGCCTGCTCAAACATCCGGCGGCGACTGTTGTCCTTATCGGCCAGGATATCGTCCACCATCCCCAGGGCGATGATGGCGTAGGAATTGGAGCCGATACCGGTATCCAGCAGGAGATTGGAAATATCCTTCAGGCGGCATTTTACGCCGTTGAGCTGATATTCGCTGTCTCCACTCCGGTACAGCATCCGCGTAACGGTGACGGTATTGTATTCGGTGGGGAGCAGTCCCTTATCGTTGTCGAAAGTCAGCGAGACGGAGGCCAGATTCCCGGCCTTCTTCTTTTTGGTACCGTTGAAGATGACCGAACTCATCTTGTCCAGGCGTAGCTCACTGCCCTTCTGTTCTCCCAGCACCCAACGAATGGCGTCTACGATGTTCGACTTCCCCGAACCATTGGGACCGACGATACCAATGACGTCCTCGTCAAAGTTGACGACCGTTTGGTTGGCAAAACTCTTAAAGCCCTTTATCTCTAGTTGCTTCAGCCGCATCCTGCGAAGGTAGTACCTCCCTCACGATTGTCCTACCACCGCACCAAGGGAAGTTTTCCTCCCTTTCCACAGCATTGTTAACAGCCGGTGGGGAAAACTAAGGCGGGCGACGGCGCGTGAAGCAAAGCGGAATACTCGGCTAAGCCGGTACAGGATGCCGGGCTTCCTTCCGGGGGCCGGGTGGGTGGGTTTATCCCACCAGGTCGCAGTCAGCCTTACCCGTTTGGATGACCTCCGAGACAAAATCCCAGGCAGCGGGTAATTCTCCGTCGGTTTCCAGCAATTGATTCGGCACATTGTCCGGATCGGTAGGCTCGTCGGCCCAACTCAGTATCTCGTACTCCTTGGTCAAGGCCCGGATAACTTTGCCCTCCCGTACGTAAAAGCGTTCCTCCGTAACGACATCCCTGGTGCCACTGACCAGGCTGCCGTCTTCCAGCTCACTTTGCGGTCCGCCAAAATGCCAGTAACTGGACTCCCCAAACACAAACACGGGCCGTCCATCCCGGAGGTACCAGTATTCTACGCCCCCGCCGTGATCCCCCTGGTACAGACTGTATTCCACCAAAACGGTCTGGGTTCCCCGACGGTACAGCACCACCGAACCACCCTCCACGCCTTCATCGCACCTAAACGAGATGGAGTCTTTTTTCAGCATACCGCCGGCTTTCCACTGTTCAATTTGCTGGTAAGCACCTCTGATTTCCTCAATGGCAGCTTCTACGTCCAGGTCGTCTTCCCCCTCCACTTCTGCCGGGATCGGAGCAGGGATTATCTCATCATCAACCATTTCTTCCACCGGGGCGGTCCCGGTGGGGTCTTCCACAGCGGCAGTTTCGTTGCCGCAACCCAGCATCCAAAGTGCCAGGAGAAAAATTCCGTAGCGCATCACCATACTTTTTCCGGCAAGATACCGATCTGGTCTTTACGAACGGCTTGCCGAGCAAGCCTTTTCCAGAAACTGCTTTTTCCTCGTCGTACGGATTCCATCGCCCTTGGCGATACTTCCGTCCGACGAATGCACCAACGTTCATCACATCTTTCTTCCCAGTCTCCACCTCCGATAATGTCCACCGGAAGGTATCGCCCAAGGGAGGACTTCCTGAAATGGACGAAGCGTTTGGGATCAGGGATGTCTATCCGCTCGGCCGACCAGCCTGCTCGTGCCTCACGCCTGGGCGGACGAGCTCCACTTTTTCGGCAAGAAATCGATCTGGCCCCTTGCAACCGGCTTGCGGAGCAAGCCTTTTCCGGGCCTTCCCCTGCGTTCGTTTGCGGCCGGTTCATCCAATCTTATCCTGGATCTTAGAGCCTGAAACCTACATCCTAACCCCTCCTTCCCTTAGAAACATCCGGCTCTATGAATGGCTCGACGTGGAACGTCTCGACCGGTTTCGGGATGCATTTCCCGGAGGTCTCTTTACCTAAAAATGTCGCGTACGGACGTAAAAGTGCTTGTCCCTTACCCCGAAAGCCTTGACGAGGAGCGGACTGACGACCACCACCACATTCCGATCATAAATCTGGTCGGGGATGCGGCCCACCACGCGGGCGTAAAGGGTTTTGCGGCTGCGCGGATCATCAATCTCAATGAGGCTGTTGATGGGTGCCGTACGGTGCAGGGCCATCCACTTGTTGTCGTCTCCCTTGGCCGTCCAGGCGGCCTTTCCGTTGTTGGCAATCATCCGCTTGCCACTGGTGCGCTGTTCCCAGAGTTCCCGCAGGCCCCGGTTACGGATTACGTAAGGGTCGATCACCTCTCCCTGGAGTTCTTTTGGGATGCCGGTAATCATCAGGTAGCCAACGTTGACCTCCTGGTTACGCGACATGGCCAGGGGATTCAATCCCGGATTCAACTGCTGAAGTTGGGCATCGTTTTCGAGCTGTAGCGTCCGTTTGTGTAGCCCGAAATAGGTTTGCCCGGGGCCCATGCGGTAGCGCATGGGAACGAACCAGGCCAGGCTGTCGGCCGACCGCGACGGGCGAATCGCCCCCCTCGGCACCACGACCTTCACCCGGTCACCCGTTTCGTAGCCGGTCCGCAGTCCCGGGTTAAGCATGTATACCTCCTCCAGGGTGAGCCCGTAGAATCTCGCCGCCCCGAAGAGCGTTTGCCCGGGGGCCAGATAATGGTCGAAATAAATGTGTCCGTCCCCCTTACCTTCAGAATACAGGGTCATGGTATCGGTGGGGAGCAGAAAGTAGAGGCTGTCGCCCGTATACTGGGCTTGCCCTTCCAGCCAACCGGCCAGGAGCAGCAGGATAATAATTACACGTTTCAAAATAGGGATTCTTTGTATCAGTAGACTACGAAGGTACGGGAGCGAGCTTGGTCTTGCAAAATGATCCGGGTGGCTTGCGCTACCAGGGTCCACGGTACCTGCTTCGCCATCCTGATTGATCCCCCAAACCCAGCAGTTTACCTTTGGGAAATATCCGCCGGGCATAACCCCCGCCACCGTTTATCTTTGCCGCATGAAAAACTACTTCCTTTTGGTCTTTTGTCTATTGGGTATGACCATGAACGCACAGGATGCCGCCTTTAAGGCCGGCACGGCCACCGAAGAGTGGCTGGAAAAATGGGAAAACTCCCTGAAGTATACTTTGGAAGCCCTGGAGATGGTCCCCGACAGCAGCCTGCAGTTTCGCCCTACCGCCAGCCAGATGTCCATCCAGGAACAGGTGCAGCACATCAGCGGCAATATGTTCGGCCTCTCCCGCCGCTTTTTGGACTACCAACCCGCTAGCTACAACGAGGAGGAGTTGCGCAACAAGCTGTCCGCCGAAACCCTGACCCGCAAGGAACTGGTGCAATTACTGACGGACGCCCACGCCTTCGCCGCCAGCGCCGTCACCACCCTCACGGAAGACCGGTGGGAAGAACCGGTAGAGAACTTTTTCGCCGGCCCCAAATCGCGCAGGACCATCGTCTACCTCCTGCAGGATCACGCCACCCACCACCGGGCGCAGTTGCTGGTTTACCTCCGGCTGCTGGACCTTACCCCTCCCCGCTACCGCGGCTGGTAATCCGATTCCCGAAACAATCCCAGCTACCTTGCCTTTCCTTCCAACTCCCCTGGCAGACGCTCTTATTTTTGAGCCCGTCGTTCACGGCGACGACCGGGGCTACTTCTTTGAGTCGTACAATGAACGGACCTTCCGGGAAGCAGGCATCCCCAATGTGTTTGTGCAGGATAACCAGGCCCGCTCCGCTCGCGGCGTGTTGCGGGGACTGCACTTCCAGTACGGAGAGGCCGCCCAGGCTAAACTCGTCCGGGTCCTTGAGGGGGAAGTCTATGACGTAATCGTCGACCTGCGCCCCGACTCCCCCACCCTGAACCAAAGCTTCGGCCTCGTGCTCAGTGCCGAAAACCGGCGCCAGCTCTTTGTCCCCCGTGGCTTCGCCCACGGCTATCTCGTGACCTCCCCCCACGCCACCTTCGCCTACAAATGCGATAACTTCTACGCTCCGGAAGCCGAAGGAGGCCTGCGCTACGACGACCCCCGGCTGGCCATCAACTGGCCCGACCTCGGCACTGCTTTCCAGCTCGCCGAACGCGACCTGCGGTGGGAGTTACTGGATTGATCGTTCCGACCGGTAATCACTGACCAGTTTGTGCGGTGCTGACCATGCTTATTTTGGACGTGACCGTAAGGCTGCTTCGGTAAATTGTTTTTCCACCAAGAGCGGCTCGACGAGGATCGTCTCGACCGGCGGATTCGGGGCCTTGACGACCGGCTTGCAGAGCAAACTTACTCCGGAGTTCATTTCCAAGCCTTAGCCTTGACGACCAGCTTGCGGAGCAAGCCTATTCCTCAGCCTTCAATTTTACGCTTCTGCGGGTCCTCAAATTTGAGTACGAAGAGTGCCAGGATCAACAGCAGCACCATGAGGAACAGCACAAACCCGAGCCCGACCCGCAGCCCCAGGACGCCGGGCAACCAACTGCCGCCGGAGGCCAGCAGGGCATTCTGGTAGTCGGCAATGTACCCGATGATGGGCGGCCCGACCAGGAATCCGGAGTATCCCAGGGTACTGACCGAAGAAATGCCCACCCCGGCCGGCAGGCCGGGAATCTTACCCGAGATGCTGTACACGATGGGCACGATATTCGCCAGCCCCAGCCCCACCAGCGCAAAGCCGATGATGGCCGTAAAGGGCGCCGGAAAGAAGATGGCGATGGCCAGCCCCGTCATGGCGGATATGGCACCTCCCCGAATGAGGGCCGCCGCCCCCAACCGGGCGCGCAGCCAGTCCCCCAGGAATCGGCCCAGGACCATCGCACCACTGTAGGCCGCCTGGCCGATGGGACCAAAGCTTTCCGGACTCATCGTTACCTTAATCATGTACAGGGGCGTCCAGTCCGCCATTGACCCTTCGGCCAGCATACAGCAAAAGGCGGCCGCGCCAAGGTAAATAATCGTCAGGCTGAACTTCCGCACCTTCTTTCCCTCCGTATTCGTTTCCACCGGAGCGTCGGGAAGCAATTGCCGCACGCACCAGAGGCTGATCAGCAGACTCGCTCCGGAGACGGTCAGCAGATGCGGCCCCGCATCCAGCCCCAGGGCAATTAGCCCCGCCGCAATTCCCGCCCCGACGAACATTCCCACCGAGAAATAGGCGTGAAAGGAAGACATCAGGGGTTTTTTCATCCCCTCTTCGATCACGATGGCCTGGGCGTTCATGGCAATGTCCACCATTCCGGTAAAGAGCCCGAACATGGGCATGACCAGCAGGAGCCCGAAGTAGGACGGCATGAACGCCATGAAGGGCATAATGACCGCCACCATGATGATGGCCACCGACGTCAGCATGCGGCTGCCGTAGCGAACGATCAACACGCCGGTCAGGGGCATCCCCACCAGGGCACCGATGGCCAGGCAGGTAAGGGCGAAACCCGTTTTCCCGTTATCGATGCCGTAGATTTCCTGGAGGCGGGGCAGGCGGCTGGTCCAGTTGGCGTACAATAATCCGTTGAGCGCAAAAATCAACGCAACGGCAATACGGGCAAGTTTCAGTTGAGCGGTGGTCATGGCGCAAAGATAGATTGGGGGTACCGGGGCCGGGCCATCGGCCCGGATGCAATATCTTGTGGGTTTACAATTACCAACCTCCCATTCCCGTGTCAATATCCGCCCTAGAATGGTTGCTGAGCCTGGCCAGTAGTTGGGCCCTCTTCGGACTTATCTGGACGATTCAGCTCGTCCACTACCCTGCTTTTCGCTACGTTCCGGATTTTTCGGAGTTCCACCCCCACCACACTTCCAGCATCACCATGATCGTCATGCCGCTGATGCTCCTGGAAATCGGACTGAGTGCCTACCTGGCCTACAAAACCGGCTTCGACTGGCAGTGGGCCGTCCCATTGTTCATGGTGCTCCTGATCTGGGGCATCACCTTCCTGAAGGCCATCCCGCTACACGATAGTCTGAGTACGCACCGGGAACCAGCGGTCATTGAAGCCCTGATCCGGATCAACTGGCCAAGGACTATTCTCTGGACGGCAAAAGCCCTCTGGATCAGTTACTCCTTTTGGTATACCCGCACGTAGTCGATCTTATACTCCGCCGGGAAGGCGCCCGCATCGTATTTGCCGATCGGCCCGCGAATACCGCCGACGGACAGCGTCGCTACCATGTAGAAGGGCCACTGAAAAGGCCAGCCCATGGTCTCCCGGGCGTAGTCGCGGGTGTAGGTCCAGTATGGGTTTCCGTCCACGGAAAAGGTCAGTGCATCATCCGTCCAGAGACAGCCATAAACGTGGAAGTCCTCCTCTACACCTTCCAGGGTGGTGGAACCTCCCAACTGTCCCTTTCCCTGCTTGGCCCAAAAAGCATCCTGGGTTTGTACCGCCGCGTTAATGACGTTGGGAAACTGCCCGTAATGTTCGACCAGATCAATTTCTCCGGCATTGGGCCACCCCATCTTACTCACGGTATCGCCCACCATCCAGAAAGCAGAACGCAGCCCGTTACCCTTGGGGAACTGTGCGCGAATTTCAAAATAGCCCTGGTCAAAGTCGGCCTTCCCCTTGGACACCAGGCGGGTGCTGGTAAATTTATTTCCCTGGTAGTCTTCCTGCAAAGCGGTGATGGTCAGATGACCATTGCCTACGCTGACGTTGTCGGGGTCGGCATCTTTGTAGTGCTGCAGTTCTTTGGCCGTCCAGCCAAAACCACCTACCTGATAGCCCCAGATGCTGGTGTCCGGTAAGCCTTCGTAGTCAAACTCTTCGTTCCAGACCAGCGCATACCCCTCGGGCACGCCTTCACTGTCCGTTACGGGTCCGGAGTTCCCGGATGAGGCGGGGGAAGTGGTGCCCGCAGGACCATCATCCTGGCAGGAAAGCATCAACAGGGGCAGTAAAAGCAAGGGGTAAAAAGCGGATTTAAACATAAGATTACGGCTTGATTAATCAGGGGATTGAAATAAAGCGCCCCAAAGGTAAAGCCTGCAGGATTGATTTCCGGATACGCTCCCGCCGCAAAGCATACGGGGATAAGCTTTTCCACCTACATTTACGGTTCATGCGCATTCTTTTCGTCACGCCCTGGTATCCCAATCGCACTTCCCCACACCACGGGAACTTCGTGGAGCGGTTTGCGGAACTGGTTGCCCAACGGTACGAGGTGGAGGTGTTGCACGTGGAGGCGGACTCCGACCTTCCGGGAGGTACGCTGGAAGAGCACGTTCGCAACGAGGCCTACGGACGGGTGGTTACGGTATATTACGGGGGCGACGGAGCGCGGGTGCAACGTCTTTGGGGACGGCAACGGGCCTGGAAGCGGGCGCTGAGCCTCCTCCTCATTGAACCACAACTGATTCACGCCCACGTCCTCATCGACGGTGGCATTGTGGCCAGTAGGCTGGCCCGACGGTTGGGGATTCCTTTCGTGGTTTCCGAACATTCCAGCAGGTATCTGCGGCCGGCACACTGGACGCGCTGGCCGGATCGCTACCTCGCCCGCCGGGCGGCGGCCGGGGCCGCCGCGATGCTCCCGGTTTCCCCCTCCCTGGCCGCGGCCATGCGGGCCCGGGGGTTCCCGGGCAACTACCGGGTGGTGCCCAACGTGGTGGATGACGGTATTTTCCGGCCCCTGGCGCCGGACCCCAACCGGGAATCCGTGGTCCTGCTGCACGTCTCCGACGCCACCGCCAACAAGCGGCCGGAACTGCTCCTGGAGGCTTTCGCCAGGGCCTACGAACGTGCTCCCCGACTCCGGCTGCACCTGGCTACCGATGGCAACCGGGAAGCACTGCACGAACTGGTACAAGCCCGGCACCTGCCGCCAGGCATTATTACCCTCTCCGGCCCCCACCCGAGGGAAGAAATCGCGCAGCTGATGCGCAACTCGGACTATTTCATCCTCACCTCCCGCTACGAAACCCAGAGTGTCGTGCTGGTCGAGGCCCTGCTTTCCGGGCTCTACTGCCTCGCGACCCGGGCGGGTGGGCCGCAGGATATCCTTCACGACGCACTGATGGGTGAATCGATTACTGATTCGCCCGCCGAGATTTCACACCGATTTGTCGCCCTTGGCAATGCGCCAATCCCTAATTTGGCCCAACGAAAGGCCATCCGTCAACTGGCGCTCGCCAGGTTTGGCCTCCGATACACCCAGGATTTATTGGAATCCATCTATCAGCAAAGCTTTCCCTAATGCGGTTGCCAAGATCCATTCGTACCTACGGTTCTTCCGCCCTGCTGCTGGAGTGGGAAGCCCGGATTGACCCGATGATCAATCAGAGCGTGCACCGCTACGCCCGGGCGATCGGTCAAAATCCGGGGGTCGCGGAATGCATTCCCGCCTACGCCTCCCTGCTGGTACGCTTCCTTCCCCCCAAAATCACCGCCTACCAACTCCGGGAGGCCATCTATGCGCTGCAACTCACTCCCGATGAGATTCCTCCGGGCGTCCTGCATGAGCTTCCGGTATGTTACGACCCGGAGGTAGCACCGGACCTCCCCCACGTGACCGAGACCCTGGACCTGACGGCCGCTCAGGTGGTGGATCTCCACACTCGACCGACTTACCTGGTCTACCAGCTCGGCTTTCTTCCGGGCTTCGGTTTTCTGGGCACAACGGACGAACGGCTCCAAATCTCGCGCAAGTCGAATCCCCGACGCGCCGTACCCGCGGGTTCCGTCGGACTTGCCGGCCGGCAAACCGGCGTCTACCCCACGGGGAGCCCCGGGGGATGGCAACTGATCGGGCGCTGCCCCGTAGCCATGATCCGCACCGGCACTGACCCCATCCGGCTGCGGGCGGGCGACCGGGTAAAATTTTTCTCCGTTGACCTGGAAACCTACCACGAACTTCACCAAAAACCGCTTCGGGAATGGCCGACACGCTGAACATCGAATGCATCCGACCGGGAGGAGGCGCCTTCCTCGTTGACGGTGGCCGCCCGGGCCGGCGGGCCCTGGGCGTTCCCACCGGCGGCGCCGCGGACCCGGCAGCGTTTCTGGCCGCCAATCAACTGCTCCACCGACCACGACATTCGGTTTGCCTCGAGACCACCCTGCTCGGCGGAGAATGGATTTTGAGTGGCAAGGGGCAAATGGTCATTACGGGGGCAGAAATGAACTGGCGCCTCAACGGGCAACTCGCCGACTACTACACGACCATTTATCTGGACGGAGACTATCTGCTGACCGGGGGGCGGTCCCGGGCCGGCTGCCGGGGATACCTGAGCATCCGGGGGAAATGGCACGTAGCCCGACAGCTCGGCAGCGTGGAGGCCGGGCTACCCGGACAGCTACCTCCACACCCCGGATGGAAGACCATCATCACCGCAGATTCCGAAGCGGATTTCGAGCTGGACCTCGACGTCCACCAGCACCGCCCCCAGGGCCCGCAACGGTTAAGCGTCCTGCCCGGGCCGGAATGGCACGAGCTCCCGGCCCGGTGGAAATCGTGGCTGACGACGGCTACTTTTTCGGTCAGTCCGGACAGCAACCGCCAGGCCATCCGGCTCCTCAACCCCCAACCGCCCGACCGGTCCGACTGGCCCGACATGATCAGCTCACCGGTACTTCCCGGCACCGTTCAACTGACGCCCAGCGGCCCCATTCTGCTGGGCCCGGAGGCCCAGACCATCGGCGGCTATCCGAGAGCATTGGTGCTCCAACAGTCCACCGATCTGGGGATGGCCAATCAATTGATGCCCGGGGAATTTTTGTCCTTCCGTTTACCCGCTAAGGCGTGATTACGAAAGACGTCCGCCCAACAATGCGATTGGCGCCATCCGTGATCAGAAGCAGGTAGTACCCTCTCCCTAGTTGCCGGAGATCCCAGCCCGAGCCAAGCATGCCGTAGGCCCTGCGGGCCACTTCCCGGCCGTAGACGTCGAGGATTAGCACCTGATCCCGATGACTTACGCCATTAGGCCCCCTGCTTAGCTGAATCATCCCGCTTCCCGGATTGGGGTATACGGTAACGGGCTGCAGTAGTGCCCCATGCTCCAGAATGCTCGTGGGCAGGGGCTCGGTGGCCAGTCGATGTCGGGAGCGATTAGTGATGATGGGCTCGTTGAAGTCAAAGTAAATGGCCGCCTGGTTAAATATGAGGTCACCCCGTTCCAGGTCCTTGGCGTGGTCGATGGAGAAATTGACTACGCCCTGACTACCCGCCAGATTGGTCGAACTATCGGGAAGGAGGATGTTCTCAAAGGTGATGGTCAGTACCCGACTACTGTCGACCGTAGCGGAATAGGGGTGACTGGCGGCTTCCAGCCGCAGGCTGGCCAGGTCTAATTCCGGGCCAATGGTATCCCTAATGATTACCGTAAAGGCCGTATCCGTGCCGGTATTCTGGAAGCGAATGGCGTAATCAATCCGGGTGCCCGGTTCGATATTGTTGTCGTCCCACCCCAGCGGGAAACCGCGCTTATCGTTGGGGTCATAGGCCCCCACGTTTTCCCGGCAGGCGACCGAGCTGCCAGGGTTACCGTTCCGTAGTGGGAGGATGTTGGCAAAGCCCGTACTGAAGCTTCCGGCATTGTTTTCTCCGCAGCCTTCCGCCAACACGCTTACCACTCGCCCACCCGGAGCGTTGGGTTCCTGTTCGGCGATGATCTGGTAAGTACTGCCGTTCGCCGGAACGTTCACTTCAAAGACTCCGTTCGCGTCCAGAACGGGACCGACGAGCGGACGCGCCGTCATCATAATCCCGTCCTCCACGACCACAAAACTCAGGGGAGCGGAAAGCGGGAATTCTCCAATATTCTCCACCAGGAAAGTGAGACTGTCGCCGTTACAGACCGTTCCCGCTACCGAGACCAGTCCGCCGGACCAGTTGCTCTCCGGGACACAGGGAAAATTTGGGGTAGCCGTTGCCTCCACGCAGTGGGATTGACCGAGGATTGCGGAACAATCTACCTCCACCATAATGGCTACTACGCCCGTGGCAAAGGGCGGAAGTGAATCCAGCACAAACACCAGCTCCTGCCCATTCTGCGTCACCGGCAGGCTGGCGTCCAGGAAAATCAGGTCATGGTCTAGTTGCACCCTTAACTCCGGGTTTACGGCCGTGGCCGTCCCTTCATTGCGGTATTCTACGAATAGCGTATTGGGGAAGCACCGGCGGAGGAAAGGAATGGCGACGGAGGTCGTCATCCGGGGACAGGGCCCCAGGGAGGGCAAGAAAAGATCCAGCTCTTGCTGACTATCCGGGGTAACCTGAACCATCGCAGTATCACAATTTCCTACCAGGCTGTCTCCCGCTACGATGGGAAACACCTCGTATTCACCCAGGGGCACCTCGGTGGACCAACCTCCGTTCGGGCCACTGAGTGCAAAGTAGCTTTCTCCCCCGTCCACCTCGCGGATTTCAATCATCCTTCCCGGCACGGGCAGATCTTCCTGATCCAGGGAGCAATTCCCGGCCTGATCCAGCCACAGGGTTCCCCCTAACTGGCGGCATTCCTCTGCTCCCAGATCCAGGAAATAAAACAAAGTATCTATGCCGCACTCACTGGACACAACAACGGAGTATTCTCCGGGGGCATCCACACAGATGACGGAAGAAGAGTCAACGAGGGGCCCGTCCGGTCCCGTCCAGGAAAAGTTAAAGGCCGCTACCCGGAAGACTTCGTTAGGCACCAGATAGAGGCAGGTGACTTCCCCGCAGGATTCTCGTTCAAAGTCAAAGGTGAAGCCACCGTCCAAACGCGGGTCAAGCACCAAAAAGTCATCCTGCAACAAACACAGAGAGTCGTTTTCCGGGCTGGCCTGCACGAAATACGTTCCGTCTCTCCCAACGGTGATACTATCGCCCCGGTAGGTTTCCCCCCGTTCGTCAAACCAGGAGATCGTGTAGCCCGTCGGGATGCTATCGACGGAGAGGACGATAGAATCCTGATCGCAGGGAAACCTATCCGGCCCCACGATATTGATCTCCTCCAGCAAAACGGGCCCCGGCAGATACTGGATGCGGTCAAAACCAACACAGCCGACGCTGTTGCTGACCGTTACGTCGTAGAATCCCTGTTGGACTAAAAGACCACTGGGCAAAATGGAATCCCTCCAGACTTCCAGTCCGGGGGTTCCCCAGTCGAAAGTGTAGGGTCCCCTCCCCCCGGTGACCACCGCCGCCAGGAAATTTGCTTCGTTCAGGGAGCAGCCGAATTCTCCTTCGATACTGACTTCCAGTCCGTTGTTGTCGTCCAGCACAACGACCACCTCATTGTCGGCAACACAGCCATCAGAGAAGTAGGCGATCACGGAATAGATGCCCGGAATGAGGCTTTCAATGGTGTCGGTGCGCTCGCCCGTGTTCCAGACCAGGCTGTCCAGCTCTCCAGACCCCGTGTATTCCGCCCAGGCCACGCCGCCCATTGCGCAGGTTGCGGCAACCGATCGGGTCTGTACGATACAGTTCTGGGGGACCCAACCAACGTTGATTCCCGTAAATTGGTCTCCTTCCGCGACGGCCAGCGCCACGCGACGCGTCCCACGGTCCGCGTCGCTATCCAGGTCAGGATCATTGCCCTGATTACGGAGGGTGGGCTGCCAGGGACCGGCCGGGTTCGTCGGCTCCTCGAATTCGACCACGTAATTTCCGGGAAGTAAGCCTTCAAGAAAATATTCGCCATTTGCGCCGGTGCTGGGCACCGTGACCCACAGGTCCCCTTCGTAAAAAAGACGGACGGTGTTGGCCATGGCGGGTTCCCCGGCTTGCCGAATGCCGTCGGCGTTCTCGTCCAACCAGGTAATGCCACCAATGCTCCCGCAATCCGTTCCCGGTTCCACCTCAAAGAAGGTTTCCGCCACGCAACCGACGGCATCTTCCACGAAGGCGGTGTACTCCCCGCCCCCCGGCACCTCAAAGTAGGCTTCGTTGCCGTTGGTGATGCGCTGAGCACCGCCCAGTGCTCCGACGACCACCACGGTAGCCGGAAGTCGGGCAAACTCAATGGTCACCCTTACGGGGAGCACCTGCTCACAGAGCTGACCAGTCGATTCCCCAAAGGCCTCCACGAAGATGTTCGCACAGCTGTCTTGCGCGCAGCCGATGGCCCCGGCCGAAACCGAACGGGCGCAGTTCCGGTTGGACTCGTCGATGATGCGCGCAAAAAAATCGTCGCTGCCCATGACGGGGCCAAACGTTACCGTATCACCGTAAAGGCCCGACTGGTTAAACTCCGGGCTGAACCAGCTGCTGTCTCCCGTCCCCTGGCCCCATACGTCCACGAAGTATGCCGAGCCGCCGTCGGCACAACGCATTGCGGTGATCTCGGGAATAATGTTACACTGAGCGGAAAGCTGAGTCCCCAGGAGCACGAGCACATAAGGGGCAAGCCAACGGAGCATTTGTTTCATATTGTAAGGATATTTCAGGTGATCAAGCTTTCAATTAGAGCAGATCAATAGTTTGAAAGCAGTGGGTTTCGAATTGAAGAAATTCACATACGCAGGAGCCTTCAAGGTCCACAAATTCCCGGACTTGGGGAAGTCCAGCCGGAAACCTTACGACTTGTTCCCCCAGCATTAGCCCCGCGAACGACAAGGCAAAAGCCCGACCAGGAATCTGATCGGGCGGGGAAAACTCCAGGTATAAAAGTGGCTTAATGATCTCTCAAGACGACCTCCGCTTTTCGACCACCCCGAAGGGTAACTTCTGGGGCTTATCGCGGAGATTTTCATTTTTCCGGGTACAATTTATACCACCTTCCGAAGGCTACTTTGCGTCCGGCAAAACCATGGGCAACGGAGTGCAGGTGCCATTGCTTTCGGGTAGGGCAATGCACCCGCGCTCCGCGCCAAATGGTTGTTCGCAAGATTATCTGCTGATCACAAAACCGGTCCGGCCCCGGGTAACCCCCGAAGCATCCGCCACCAGGAGCAGGTAGTATCCGGCGGGTAGGTGCTCGAGGTTCCAGGCATTGCCCGCCAGGGCGCCGTAGGTCATGGAGGCCATCGGACGACCGTAGATGTCCGTCACCGTCAGGAGGTCACCGGCCCGTACTTCGCGGTTAGGCACCGCGATATTGATCTCACCGGCCGTCGGATTGGGGTACACCATCAGGGTAACCTGCTGGGCCTCCTCGGCGCGCACGCTTACGGGAAGTCCTTCCTTGGCGATCCGGTGCCGGCTGTAGTTGGTGATGATCGGCTCGTTGAAATCAAAGTAAATGCCCGCCCGGTTGGTGATTTCATCACCGGGAATCAGGTCGGGATTGTGGTTGACCGAGAACGACACCACGCCCTGGCTGCCGGCGAGATTGACCGAGCTGTCGGGAAGCATGATGTTCGGGAAAGTGAAGGTGACCACCCGCTGGGTATCAATGGAGACGAAGTATTCGTGGCTGGCGGATTCCATTTTCATGGTCCTCAGGTCCAGGGCCTCACTGATCGTATCCCGGATGACCACGTTGAAGGCCGTATCGGTACCCGTGTTCTGGAAGCGAATGTTGTAGGTCAGTCGCGTGCCTTCTTCGATGTTGTTACCCCGAAAGCCGAGCGGGTAACCCAATTTGTCGTTGGGGTCGTAAGCGCCCACGTTGACCCGGCAGGCGATGGCCTCAGAGGGCAGTCCATTGCCCAGGGCAATGATGTTGGCAAAACCCGTAGAGAAGGTTCCGTTGGCGTTGGTGCCGCAGCCTTCGGCCAGCGCCGTGGGGGTATCGGAGCCCGGAGCGTTGGGCTCCTGGTTGGTGATCACCTGATAGGTGGTTCCGTTGGAGGGCAGGTTGACTTCAAAGGTACCCTGGGCGTCCAGCGGCTCTACGATGATGGGTTGGGGCGTCATCATGATCCCGTCCTCCACGACGATGTAGCTCAGGGGCACGCTCATCGGGTTATCCCCCACGTTGCGGATCGCGAAGGTGACCTCCTCCCCGTCACACTCAGCGCCGTTTACGTTCACCAAAGCCCCGTTCCAGGATTCATCGGGCACGCAGGGATCATTGGGGGTAATGAAGGCCTCGATACAGTGAGACTGCCCCAGTTGGGCGTCACAACTCACGGTGAAGTACAGCACGATCGTTCCGCTGCTGAAGGGGGGCAGGTCGCCTACCTGGAAGGTCAGCGTCTGTCCGTCCTGGGTAAAGTCTTGGCTGGCGTCAATATTAACCAGGAATTCATCCAGTTCTACGGTTATCTCGGCGTCTTCCGCCACGGCCGTGCCCAGGTTCTCGTACTCCACGTAGGCGAAGTTGCGGAAACAGCGGCGGAGGAAGGGAATGGACACACTGGTCGTCAGCATCGGACATTCCACCAGGGCGGGCAGGAACACGTCCGCCTGTACGTTGGCACCTCCCCCGGAGAGCGTTACCTCCAGCGGCGGCTCACAGGAACCGAAGGGCTGGTTGGGGTCCGAAACGGGCCGGACCTCGTAGGTACCCACGGGGATTTCCGCACTGTACTGTCCCGAGTCGTCCGTGATGGAGAAGTAGGTATCTCCCGTAATCACGTCCATGATTTCCACGATAACCCTCGGGGCGGGGAAATCTCCCGCGTCGAAGGAGCAGTTGGCGGCGTAGTCGATGTAGACCGTTCCACTGAGGATGTCACATTCGGGATTGGGCTCAAAGAAGGTCGTCAGCGTAACGGTATCACAGGAGTTGGAGACCACCACCCCGTAGATTCCGGGTTCGTTAGAGTCAAAGCAAATTTCGGGGCCCTGTCCGTTATTGGGAATCTCAACGCCATCCGGACCAAACCACTGGAAGTTAGCGTCGAAGGGGAAACCGCCGTTGCTGTTATTCGTCCAGACCCAGAGGCAGCGATCAAAACCACAGCCCAGGGTATCAGAGAAGGTGAACAGTTCGAGGTCATCCAGACTTTGTCCACCCACAACCAGTGCTTCTCCCTGGATGATGCAGGAGCCATCGGAATTGGTTCCCTCAACGAAATAGTTACCGGGGATGGAGGCCTCGATACTCACTCCCGTAGCAGTGAAATTCTGGGGGCCCGTCCAGGTGAAGGTAAAGTCTTGAATGGAGTCTACGGCGATGGTGACCGAGCCACCGTCACAGGGTAGGAAAAAAGGACTGAAGAAGGTGATTTCCGTAACGAAGGGTTGGAAGATGGTCCGATCAACGAACTCGCATCCGTTGGCGTCCGTTACCGTCACGGTGTAAACTTCACCGGCGATAAAGGGCCCGGTAATACTTTGGGTGGTTTCTCCGGTGTTCCAGAGGAATGCGTAGGGAGCCGTACCACCAAAGACTTCAACAAAGAAGCTGGCCACTTCTCCGGCGTCGCTACAGTTGTTTCCGCCGGTTTGGACGATATCGGCAAAGAAGGTAGAATCCGAAACTTCCAGGAAGATCGTTTCCGTAGACACACAGCCTTCGGAGTCCGTCATGGTCACGCCGTACTCTCCGGGAGAAAGACCGTCAATCGTGGAACCAGTATCCCCGGTGCTCCACTCGTAAACGAAGGGAGGAATACCGGAAACGGCTTCGGCCACCACAGTCCCGGTTTGTCCGCATCCGCCAATGCTTCCCGAAACCTCTACGTCACAGGCGGGAATGCGCCATCCGGCGTCAATGTCGGTCGCGTTTCCGTTAGGGTCTACGGTGAATAGTCTCGTGGTACCATTGAGGAAGAACACGTCGTTATCAATGGCGCGATCATTGCCGATCTGGTAGGCCGTGGGGACCAGCAGGTCCGGGACGTCAAAGTTCACGGAGTAGGTACCGCCGGGTACGTTGTCGAAACGGTACTCACCGTTGACGGTTACCGTAGTGGCGATGATGTTGTTGTTTCGAATCAGTTGTACGGCAGTTTCCACCGGGGGCTCGTTGGGCCCCTGAAGTCCGTTATCGTCCTGATCGCGCCAGCTTTGTCCGGAGATAGTAGCACAGGCACCGGAGCTGGAAGTGAGGAGAACTTCTTGCTGACACCCATTGGCGGAGGTTGCCACAACGAAGTAAACCCCATCCGGAACATTGAGGGTAATCACGTTGGTGTTCTCCAGCGTTTGGGTGAAGATCATCGTCTGGTTGGTGTTGAATATTTCGATCACAATCGGATAATCTTCTCCGATGGCGTTGATCGTCCACACCTGCGAGGTATCGTTGCAGTTGGTGGAATCGCCGGACATGAACACTTCAAGACCGAAACCAAAACAGGGGTCCGTCTGACACTCGGCGGGGCCATCAACGATTAGTTGGGTCCCGCAGTTGGGATTCGTCTCGTCGGTGACGACCAACATGGCCTCTTCCCCGAGGGGAATGGGTTGACTCACCAGAACCTCGTCGGTATTATAACTGCCGCAAACACCCCGAAGGGCTTCGGAACCGCACCAGAGCGAATCCCCGGTACCTTCCACGTCAAAAAAGACGACGTAGTTGTTGCCGTCAGGGGTACATTCGACCCCCTGGAAGTTGATGGTGATTTCGCATTGAGCGGACAGGGCGAGGGAAAAACAACAAAGGATCAGACCAAGTAAATAGCGCATGGGAAATAAGAATTATGATTTTCAGGCAAGAACTCTGCTTCGTGTAAGCTCTTTGACGCTACAATAATCCCGCATAGCCAAGCCATCACCAAGTACAAAATTGCTGTTTTGTTGAAAGTGATTCCTTCCACTTTTGCCTTAACTATTATAAAATAGGGCTTTTAGTGGTCACTTTTTCATAAATTGTTGACAACAATTAATTAACCGTTGCCCGTCAAGTGTCGTTACTACAACAAATAATTGAGGATTTAAGTCCCGGTGAATTTAAGAAAGCCCGGCGATGGCTGGAATCCCCCCTGCATAATCAACGGGCGGACGTCCGGGAGCTCTTCCTTTTGCGGTGGAAAAACCGGGCGGGTGATCCGGATAGTCGGGTGGAATTTAGGGCTATCTACGGTCAGGAACCCTTCCGGGCCGCGAAGCACCGTCAGTTAGAGCACCAGCTACTGAAGCGACTAGAGGCTTTCCTGGCCTGGTCGGTCTATTCCGAGAATACCTACCTCCACAACCGTTGTCTGCTGACGGCTTACCGGGAACGGGGCTTACGGGATCATTTATCGACCCGCTTACGGCGCTACCAGTCCGATGACTTTGCGGGGCTGGACCGCTATTCCTTTGAGTATTTCCACGCCCGGGAGGAATACGACGAGAACCTGGCCGGAGACCGCGGCGGCCGGGCCGACTATACCCTGGCGGAGCAACACCTGGAGCGGTACGTGCTGGCCCTTAAACTTCGGCAATCCACCATCAGTCTGGCGCACCAGCGTCTGCACAAGTCGGAAAACGCCTATCCCATCCCCCGCCTAGAGGATGTGCTGGCGGCCGCAGAGCAGCCACCCTTTTGCGACGACCCGGGTATTCATCTCTTTTACCTGGCCGCAAAAATTCAGCAGGCCGGACCCGAAGCGGCCGAAACTTATTTCCGGGAACTGGTCACGGGACTGGAAGAACGGGGCAATCTCTTTCCGCCCGACGACCACCGGAATCTGTTGGTATTGGCCATCAATTACGGTCTGCGCCGGGCCAACGCCGGCTGGGAGCCGGCCGTTCCCCTGACCTTCAACCTTTACCGCTTAGGACTGAGCCGCAACATTATTTACCAGCACGGGCAGCTCAGCCTGTTCTCCTTCAATAATATCCTCGCCCTGGCCATCCGTCTACAGGAGGTAGAATGGGCCGAGCACTTCCTGGACAGTCAGGAACAATTTCTCTCGCCGAAGGGCCGGGAGGAGGTGGTCGCCCTGGGCAGGGCCCGACTGGCCCTGGCGAACGGAGAAGACGGAGACGCCCTCCGCCACCTCCAGCAGGCGGATTTTCGTGACTTCATTCATCACCTCACCGCCCGGATTATTCAGCTGAAAATCTATTTCCGTCAGGACAGTTATATGCTCCTTCAGTCACACATCAGCAGCACCCGCAAGCTGCTGACCCGCAAGAAGAAAGCGAGTTATCACCTCGAAAATTACCGGAACATCTTTATGCTGGCCAGCGCCGTTTTACGGTTGCCCCCCGGAGACAAGGCTCCCCGGAAACAACTCCGCACCCGCGTCCTCGCCACAGAACCCTGCACCGAAAAGCCGTGGTTGCTCTCCTTAATTGATCAATCCTAGCCCGCCAGAAGCTCGTGCGCCCGAGCCAAAGCGGCGGCATTGTCCCGGATAACCTCGTCGGCTCCCTCAACGCCGTCATTGAGTCCAATCAGGTAGCAGCCCGCTCGTTTGGCCGCAATCCCCCCCGGACCGCTGTCTTCAATGGCCAGGCAATCCTCGGGCCGCAGGCCCAGCCGTTCTGCGGCCAGGAGATAGATATCCGGGGCGGGTTTCAGGTTTTCCACGTCCGTGGCCGTCACGACGATCTCCGTAAAGCGATCCAATTGCAGGGCGGGCACCACCACGTCGGTGTCGGCTCGCCCGCTGTTGGTGGCGATGGCCAGGGGGAAGCGTGCCGAAATGCTGGCCAGCGCTTCCGGGACGCCGGGGAAGGCGCGTCCTTCTTCACGAATCAGTTGATGGAAGCGGCCCTGCTTTCCCAGCACCAGAAAATCATCGTCGACCCCAAGCTGGTGTTCCCGGATCAACCAGGCGGCGACCACCCGGTCGCTGGTGCCGATCCACTGTTCGAACCAGTGGCGATCGTAGGTCAGAGAAAGCGTGTCCTGAAGAAACTGCAGCCACGCCCGGCAGTGCAGAGGTTCTGAATCCGCCAGCGTGCCGTCGAGGTCACACAGGAGGCCGCGAAATTGTGCCATAAAAAATTGAGGCTTGGTCCCGCGAAGGTAACCAAGCCAGTTCGATAAGCATACGTCGTATAGAAGAAGAAGTTACTTAACCAGTAACCGTTTGACGATCTCCGTGCCCTTATTCAGGACGGCTCCGCTGGTGCGGATCTGTTCGCTGGCCTTCTGGATTTGTTCCGAGGCCCGGGTAGTATCCATCTGCTGGCTTCTCC
The DNA here is from genome assembly GCF_004375085.3 of Lewinella sp. W8. Classification (GTDB taxonomy): domain Bacteria; phylum Bacteroidota; class Bacteroidia; order Chitinophagales; family Saprospiraceae; genus Neolewinella. The sequence continues at coordinate 125,959 of NZ_SNAQ03000007.1, read as the reverse complement.
CGATCAGAAATCCGTAGCTAGCACCACTTAGCGCCAGCACCAGGACCAGGACGATGGTTGTCATTCTAGCTTTTAAGGAATTCATTGCTTGGGGTTTCTGTGATCTGTGCTTTAGTCAGTGAACTAAAGTACTAAACTCGCGCGTATTTAACGCCACGATAAAGGCAAAGGATCGGATTTCTCGACCAACGAACCCAAATGATCGACCAACGGACGGTATAAAATGGGCCGCGCCCGAAAATTTTGGCTTTTCCTTAAGAAATCAGCGCAAAATTTTCGGGCGCGGGAGCGTGAAGTGAAACGGAATACTCGGCTCAGCCGGTACAGGTGCCACGGCCGTCGGTCCGGCAGTGCACCTGATTTAGAAGGCCTTCATGACGTCCACCAGCGCCTGTACACTTTCCTTCGGCATGCTGTTGTAGATGCTGGCCCGGAAGCCCCCCACGGAGCGGTGTCCCTTCACCCCCTCGCAGCCGGCGGCTGCGGCCGCGGCCAGGAAGGGCTCCAGGTCCGCCTCATCGGTGGGTACGAAGGTTACGTTCATCAGGCTCCGGCTGGCGGGATCGGTAACCGTACCCCGGAATTTCGGGTTGCGATCAATCTCATCGTAGAGTAACTGGGCCTTTTCGGCGTTGTGCTTTTCCATCGCCTCCAGTCCTCCCTGGGCCTTTACCCAGCGCAGGGTCAGCATACTGACGTAGATCGGGAAAACGGGCGGCGTGTTGAAGGAAGACTTCTTGGCGATGTGGGTCCGGTAGTCCAGCATGGTGGGGAGGGTACGGTTGACCTGTCCCAGCAAATCCTTGCGGACGATAACCAGGGTGACCCCGGCGGGCCCCATGTTCTTCTGTGCTCCGGCGTAAATCAGGCCGAATTTCTCCAGGGGAATCCGCCGACTGAAAATATCGCTGGACATATCGCTGATCAACGGAGCGTCGGTATCGGGGAATTCCCGGAACTGCGTTCCGAAAATGGTATTGTTGCTCGTCAGGTGTACGTAGCGCAGTCCGTTGGGGATGTTGACGTCCTGGGGAATGTAGGTGTAGTTGCTATCCTTACTGCTGGCCAGGATTTCTACGTTACCGAAGTTCCGGGCTTCCTTGATGGCCTTGGCGGACCAGGCTCCGGTATCGATGTACCCGGCCGTCTGGTCTTCGGCCAGCAAGTTCATGGCCGAGAGGTAAAATTGACTGCTGGCCCCTCCGGTCAGAAAGAGCACGGCGTAATCATCACCGACTCCGAGTAGCTCACGCACCAGGCTTTCGGCCTCGTCGAGGATTTTTACGAAGTCCGCGGACCGGTGGCTGATTTCCAGGACGGAAAGGCCGCTCCCGTTGAGGTTAGCCACGCCGGCGGCGGCTTCTTGAATTACACTGGCGGGAAGGATGGCCGGACCGGCACTGAAATTATGCTTTTTCATGTTAAGGGGCTATTTGGGCGCAAAAATACGTTTTTTCGCCACCTGCATTAGCCAACATTCATAAGCTTTAGCATCTTTATACTATCGATAACCAACGTAATGATTTGATGCGGACTTCCTTTTCGGTGTTTTCCTCTTTTCTTCTTGCCCTAATCGTATTGATTAATCCTTTGTTCCTGGGTGCCTCGGAGGCCCTGTCCGACGGGGGCAGTTCCCCCGAAACTACGACCTCCAACGATACGTCCTGCCGGACCTTCAGCGACACCAGTGATCCCGACGAGGCGGAAACCAATTACGTCATTTACCGTAACCTGATCAAGGCCAACGAAAAGGAAGAGGCCATGAAGGTCTGGCGTAAGGTTTACGCCACCAGTCCCGCCGCCGACGGGCGGCGCCCCACGGTCTACACCGACGGCGTGGCCTTCTTCTCCGAGTTAATCCGCCAGTACCCTGACCGGAAACAAGCCTACGGAGATACCATCCTTATGCTTTACCAGCAGGCCCGTGATTGTTACCCGGGCGATGGCTACATGGCCGCCATTCAGGGTTTCGACAGCTACTACACCTACGAGGGCCTGGCCACCAAAGACGAGGTTTTCGCTCTGTTTAAGGAAAGCCTGGAAATTGATGGGCCGGAAAAACTACAGTATTTCGTCATCAATCCCATGTCCAGCCTGCTCGTCGAGCAGCATCGGGAGGGCAAAATTGAAGCCGACGAAGCCAAGGAAATCTCCGATGCCCTCATGACGCGCCTTGAAAAGGGCCTGGCCGAATGTGAGGGACGCTACTGCGAGGCCTGGGAGACCATCAAGGCCTATACCCCCGACGTGCTCCGTTACTTTGAAACGGTGAAGGGCTTTTACGACTGTGACTACTACATCAATCAGTATTACCAGGATTTCCTGGACAACCCTACTGACTGCGACGTCATCCTAACGGTTTTCAGCCGTCTGAAGTACGGGGAGTGTCTGGAGGGCAGTCCGGAATTTGATGCCGTCAGCAAGGCTTACGCCGAGAACTGCGTGGTGACGGCGGGGCCATCTACCCTCAAGATTGCCTTTGACAACCTCAAGGACGGAGAATACGATACGGCCATCGAAAACTTCCTGGCCGCTTCCGAAGAAACGGATGATGCGGAGAAGAAGGGGCGCTATCTGCTGTACGCCGCCAAAGTGTACTACAGCCACAAGCGGAACTTCCGCGAGGCCCGCAAGTATGCCCTGCGGGCGGCCGGAGCGAACCCGAATTCCGGTGAACCCTACATGCTCATCGGCACCCTGTATGCGTCCAGTGGGCCGCTTTGCGGACCGGGCACGGGCTTTGACTCCCAGATCGTTACCTGGCCGGCCATCGATAAGTGGCAGCGGGCTAAGGCAATCGAGCCGGCCCTGGCTTCCGAAGCCAATAAATTCATCAATCGCTACGCCCAGTACATGCCCTCCAAGTCGGACATCTTCCAGCGGGGCATCAACGAGGGAGATAAGTTCTTCGTGGGGTGTTGGATTCAGGAATCCACCCGGGTAAGGACGCCGTAGGAAAGCAGATTCGACGGGGGAAGCTGGCCACCTCCCGGTGGTGGGTACGGACAAAGACCGTCCCCAGGAAAATTATTTATTCCCGGCGACGGTCCTACGAATACCCCTTAGGTATTGCTCTCGAAGCCTGTATGCTACGAGATGACGGACCGTTACACTTCACCTGAATTTTTTCTTAAATTAATTCCGTGGGTGGAGAAGATACCGCGGGTTATTCTCAAGTAGGAGTATCCCGATCATCCGCGCGCCCCCTCCCCTACACCATCCGTTTGGCAATCCCCTAATCCTTGTATCTTTGCCCACCGGTATAAACAGAACCCTCCCATGGCGAAAAAATTCAAGCGCGGACAACCAAGTAAAGATGCCCTCAGTAACAGCCTGGGCGACGTCCTGAAGAAGGGCGCCGGAGTCAATGCCGTTTTTGGGGAGCGCCAGGTCCAGGAGACCCTGGCCAAGCCCACCGCCGAGGCGGTGTCTACCCTGAGCCGCAATTTCGCCATGTTGCCCCTAGACAAGATCTTCCCTAATCCGGATCAGCCCCGGAAGGAATTTGAGCAGGAGCCGCTGGATGAACTCACGGACAGCATCCGGGCTCACGGCATCATCCAGCCCATCACCGTGCGGCACATGGGCGACGGTAGCTACCAGATCATCAGCGGGGAGCGGCGCTACCGGGCCAGTAAGGCCGCCGAATTAACGGAAGTCCCCGCCTTCATCCGCACCGCCAATGACCAGACCCTGCTGGAAATGGCGTTGATCGAGAACGTCCTGCGGCAGGACCTCAACCCCATGGAAATTGCCTACAGCTACCTGCGGCTCAAACAGGAATTCAAGTTGACGCAAAAGGAGCTCAGCGACCGCGTAGGCATTAAGCGCTCCACCGTGGCCAACTATCTGGGGATTTTGGAAACCAGCCCCATGGTGCAGGAAGCCATTAAAAACAACCAGCTCACCATTGGTGCGGCAAAGGCTTTTGCGGGCATCAAGGACAAACAACTCCAGGAGCTTTTCCTCAAGGACATCCTCGACCATCCCGAATGGAGTATCCGGAAGATTGAACAGGAAGCCAAGTCTTACAAGGAAAAGACCAAGGTGAGCAAGAACCGGCAGCCCTCCAACGACGAACTGAAGGAGGTCAAGCAAGCTTTCCAGGCCTTCTTCGGCACCAAACAGATCAAAATCGACCTGGAAGACAAGGACGCCAAGTCCGGCTCCATCACCATTAAATTCAAAAATCAGGAAGAACTGGAGGGATTCTACAAATCCGTAGAATAATTCCTCCCCTGGCCCACGTTTTGCCTGCGTTACTCGTCTTGTTTACGGCATACCTTAAGACCACCCCAACCAAGTAAGCATGCGTACCCACTTGTACGATACCCTTTCGGGCACTTCGCCATTTTTGCGGCTTTCGGGGATGGTCATCCTGGGTCTGATCTTTTCCTGTGCTTTATCCGCCCAGGCCGACACCCTGCAAAGAGATGAACTGCTGATGGACGAGGCCGACACCTTACTGACGCTTGCCTCCGTTCAACGTAACCCCCGCAACGCCCTCCTCTGGGCGGCCATTCCGGGTGGAGGGCAGGTGTACAACCGTCGGTGGTGGAAGGTGCCGCTCGTCTATGGCGGTTTGCTGGGCATCATTGCCTACGCCGACTTCAACCAAACCCGCTACGTGCGCTTCCGCACCGCCCTCGAAAACCGCTGTCTCGGCGACGGAAACGTGATCCGAATTCCGGAGTCCCAGTGTTTCGTTACCGACGATGAGTTCCCGCAGGAACAAGTCTCCGATCAGGCCCTCATTACGGCCAGAGACAACGCCGACCGTGGTCGGCAAACCGCCTACATCGGCATTTTTGTGGTTTACTTGCTTCAGGCCGTCGAAGCCTACAGCGACGCTCACCTTCAGGAATTTGACATCAGCGATGACCTGTCCATCCGTCTTCAGCCTACCGTGCAGCCCGACGGAACGCTGGCGGCCGGACTGGTGGTCCCCCTCGGCGGCGGCGCGCAGTTGCGCCGCCAGGAGCGGGAGGTACAACGACTGCGGTCCGCCCGGTAGGCGGCGCTACTGCTCCCTGCGCAGGATCAAGTGACTTCCTTCGCGCACCACCAGTAACCAGTGACGGCCATCCAGAGGAACGATCTTCGTGATCATACTGCGGTTACGGACTCCCCCCAGGTCAATGACGGACACTTCACCGGCCTCGTCAATCAGTTGGAGGGCCGCACCGTCCAGACGGCCGAGGCGGGGAAGTACGGTGGTGAAGTTGCCCGCCAACAGCATCCGCTCCCCGTCCAGTATTTCGTGGTTTACGGGCACGGGTTGCAACTCCGGTGCGAGGTAGTCCACCTCCCATTCCACGTCCTCCGCCTCCAGTTTATACAAGATCAGGTTATCCAGTTCCTCGGCGGTGCCCACCGGGGCACCCAACTCGGGGAAGCTTTCGTCCACGCTGCGCCGACTGAAATCCGCGTAGCTCAGATTATTCCGCCGCAGAGAAGGTAGCTGGGTACCGAGCTCATCCTTGTCCGCCCAGCTGTACTCCTGAGCGTTCCGTCGGTAAGTGATCAGGGGGTCACGGCGACCGTTGCCGTCAAGGTCGTCCCGGTAAAGGAACAATGGCCCCTCGTTGTAGGGGTCCCCCAGACTGGTGTTGCGGGTCAGGTTACCCACGACCAGCTCCCGCGTGGAATCGGGAAACTCTACCAGGCTCACGGAATGATAGAGACCGGCGGGACCAAAGTCCAGTACCTGCCAATCCTCCCCGGCCAAATCCACCAACTTGAGCTGTTGCCAGGGACCGACGGCAATAATTTCCCGGTTGTCCCGTATCCAAACCGCATCCCGCATGCCCGCCAACGGTAGGCGAATGGTATCCATCGTTCCGTTCCCCCGGTTATCGAGCCGGTAAACCGGTGTCCGTTCTCCGAAGGAACTACCGTCGGACTGCGTCAGGACCAGTAAATCCTGGTCGCCGTCTTCGTCGAAATCCCCTGCAAGTATGTGTGACGGGATGAAGGGCAGCTGGGGGAGGCATTCCTCGCAGTCCGTAAGCTCGGCTCCCCTCTGATCGTAGAGCCGGAGCTTCCCCCGATCGTCCCCGATCAGCAGATGATTGCCCCGGGTACTGTCCAGGCGAACGTAGACCGCCGCGGTGACCCGATCCTCGGTGTCAATTTCGGCCAGTGTGACCAGTTTTTCCCCGTCAAAGCGGTACAGCGCCGGAGCACCGTCCCCGCCCCCCAAAAACAAGGGCTCTCCCGCGAGCTGGGCCACTACGGGGGCGCCCAGGGGCGCGGCCCAGGGCCGCAGGGGTTCGCGGTCAAAGTCTTGGGCTACCCTACTCTGGTGGACGATGGGCGTTTCCCGTACGGAGTACCGGGCCGCCGGTGAGGTGGACATCTTCCCCGCCGGTCCGATTTGCAATTTGTCCAACCTGCCCCACTGCAGTACGTAGCGGGTGGCCGTGCCGGCGGTGGCATCAATACGGATGAGGGAGTCCAGTCCCCCGCCCTCCGGCAGCCGGAAGCTGAAGCGGTCATCCGACTGGGAAAGCTGGCCGCGCTGCGGGCCCCAGGCCCGCATCACCATGGTGCCATCCGACAGGTAGGCCCGATAGGTGACTGCCCCGGAACGCAGGGCCACGTCCTGAATGTTGATGATGCGCAAGGTGGTTTCGTAATTCGAGTTGTCTTCCACCCGGTAGTAGACCATGGCCGAAGTGCCCGGCAGAGCCACCGAATCGCGGGAGCGGGCCACCTCAAGCAGCGTATTCTCGTAGATACTGGCCGGCTCGTTCAGGTGAGTGACTACGACGTCAAGGTCGCCGTCGCCGTCGAAGTCGGCCACGGCCGCACCGGTCGAGCTGCCCACGTGCTCCAGTCCGCTGGGGTCCGTATCCTCGCCCCGTGGAGCGAATTCGAAGTAGGGTCCCTGATCATAAAACTGGTTGGCGACCCTTCCGGGCGGCATTTGTTCGGCCAGTTCCAGGTTGGTGGCCGTCCGGGCCAGGTCCGAAGAGATGAACTTCAAATAGTCCAGGTCGTTGGGCCGCCGTTCGATGCCGTTGGCCACGAACACCTCTTTCCAACCGTCGAAGTCGAAATCTTCAGACAGCACGGACCAACTCCAGTCACTGGCCTCCAGGCCGACCAACTGTCCGATTTCCGTGAAATAGCCATCTCCGCGGTTCCACTGCAGGTTATTGCGGGGTACCTGGTCGTAGTAACCCAGTTCCCGCTTGATGGCGTAGACATTATAGGCATCGGCGTTGGCGGTGTGCTTCAGCACGACTTCATCGCTGGGCCGCATATCGAGGGTGAGCAGGTCCGGTCGGCCATCTTCGTCGAGGTCCAGCAGGTCATTGCCCATACTGAACTGACTGCTGTGGCCCATCCGCTCGCGGACGGACTCCCGGAAGGTGCCGTCTCCCTGATTGAGGTAGTAGTAATCGTTTTCGGAAAAGTCGTTGCAGACGTAGAGGTCCGGATAGCCATTCTGGTCAAAATCCGTAATGGCCGCGGACAGACCGTAACCGATTTTGGAGGAATACATCCCGGCGGCCGCGGTAACGTTGACGAAGCGGGGGGTGCTGGCGGTGGCGGAATTGACGTCGTTGCGGAGCAGGAGGTCCCCGGCCAGGGAGTCCATTATTTCACGGCCCTGGGCCGTGCCGTAGGTGGCGTCGTTGTGGACCGAGTGCCGCAGCAGGTACATATCCTGATCGCCGTCCAGGTCGTAATCAAACCAGTAGGCCTGGGTGTTGAAGCCGGCGAAATCCAGTCCGTAATCGGCGGCCTGCTCCCGAAAAGTACCGTCGGCCTGCTGGACGAAGAGTTCATTCTTGCCCGTAAGGCCCTTGTATCCGCTGACGTTACAGACGTATATATCCTGCCGCCCATCCTGATTGACGTCGGTGATGGACACACCGGTGGACCAACTGCCGGCACCTGCGACCTCGCCCTCTTCCGTTGCGTCCCGGAATTGCCAATTCCCCTCGTTGATGTAGTACTTATTCGGTTGCTGGTTGTTGGTAAAGTACAAATCCGGCAGGCCATCGCCGTTGATGTCGGTGGCCGCCACCCCACCCCCGTTGTAGTAATAGAGGTACTCGATGATGTTGAAATCCTCCGTGGGCTTGAGGGCATTAGTGCTCTCGATGCCCGCATCCTGCCGTACCCGGAAGAGCAGGGGGGAGTTTTCCGGGGCGAGGTCGCAGGTGCAAAGCAGACCGGCAAGACCGCCAAGCAGAAGGGTATAACAAATGATGGACGTAGGGCGCACGGACGATAATTCTGGTGGCGCGAAGATAGGCGTAGCGGCGCACACATCCGGCGGAGGATGGTCGATACGTTCAGCGCAGGTGACCGTCGAGACGTTCCACGTTGAGCCATTTCCGGCGCCGGATATCTCTCCGGGAAGGACTGCTTTACCTAGTTAATCGGGTAAGCGCAGGGCCGCCCGTGGGTTTTATGGCGATGGCCAGGGCACAAACCCTGGAAAAGGCCTGCTCCGCAGGCCGGTCGTGGGTACCGATGGGGACGCTCTCAGCTTAACCCTTAGCTAATCCTTCGAGATACCTAAGTTGGCTTTTGGGAAGCTCTTCCCACTCCGCTGGAGAGAATAACTCAATCCAAAGCTGACTAAAATGCTGGCGAATAAAACGGTGTTCCATAAATGGGTTTGGTGCGAAATGAAACCGGAATCCCTTTTGACGGATAGCTTCCTTTACTGGCGCCCTGATTCCGGTGTCGGGAGAATTAACAATTAACTCAAAGATTGGCCAACACCCAACCCTTACTTCATCAAGAGGACAATTTTTGCCCTTAACGAAGGATTTTTCAATGATCTCTTGAATACACTGCTGCTGCTCGATTAGCGCCAAAACGATAGCACACTTTAATGCATCACTAAAGCCAGAAGAAAACCTACGAAAGTCGATACTATCCGAGTCTTTACCTTTTGCCCAATGGTAGGGCTCCTTTGGCCCCAGGAAGTAGTTTAGCGAAGCGCATCCTTCTCGCCGCGTTATGCCAACTACGGTTTCGATGATCGTTGTATCTAACGAGATCAAAGAATCTCTCCAGGCAGTTTCCCAATCCGTGATGACCTGGTCAAAGTCAGGCTCTTGTGCTCCAATAATTTGTGGGCAGGTAAGAAAGACAAACCAAATTAGACAAATGCCAAGGCTTTGAAAGCTGGCCAATACCATGTGTAAATATTTAGTAGACACAGGATGTCCTAAAATGCTAAACTGCATAAAAATTGGCCTCCTGTTTTCTTTGGAGAAAGCAATGGCCGGTAATTTCTTCTCCGCTCGGCGGACCAGTCAGCTCGTTCCTCGCGCCTGGGCCGACGAGCTTTCCCCCTGCTTATTTCGCTGGTGCTGCGGTAATCGGCCAGGTGAGTATCCGCGATTCCGGGGGAATCGCCATCCTTTTTTGCTGCTCGGTAGTGGCAGGGCATGTCCTCCCGACACCCAACCCGTTGATCTTTCCTTGGTGGCTTTTACCCTTTTTTTTAATCATGCTTCTCCTTCGCCTTCACCTCGATCCTAAATCCCCAAAAAGCCGCCACGGGAAAGGTTCCCGCGGCGGCCCGAATACGCTCTCTAGGTTATAATTTAGGTAGGCCAGACGACTACGATGTTGCTGCCATCACTGAAGTCGGCGCCCACCACCCGGAGGTGGTAGATGCCGGGGGGTAGATCGGCGGGAATCATGAAGTTGACCTCGTTGGGTCCACGGATAACCCGACGCGCGACTTCCACCAGTGGCTGCCCGTCAATTCGCAGGAGAATCATGGTGACTACGCCACCTCCGGGACTGGTGAAACTGACGGTAACTTCCTTCCCGGCGGTCGCGGGGTTCGGGTAGATTTTGAAGATATCCGTATCGAGGACGCAGGTGGCGCAGCCTTCGGCGGCGGCCGCCGGAAGGGGCAGGTTTTGGTTATCCTCGATGACGACGTCGCCAAAGGCGGGGGTATGGCCCTCGGCCATCCACTGGTCCTTGAGGGATTCCACGCGCTGTTCCAACTGATTGACGGCGACGATCTCTTCTTGGGGACGTTCCGCCTGCAGGCTTCCCCCCGCTTCACCCAGGTAGAAATAATCAATGGCAATGTCGCTTTCCGGGCCGGTCCCGCCCGTCTCGCCAACGATTCTCACCCGGGTCTGACCGGAATTGTAGGGACTCAGATCAACGGTAGCGTAGCTCCAAATGAAACCATTGTTACCGGTGTCTTCAAAGGCCCGCTCCCAGCTCTGCCCCCCATCGTCGCTTACCTCGATGGCGAAACTTCCCTGGTGGATGCCGTACATATTGTAGGCCACCTGAACAATTGGCTGGGTCAGGGAGGTCATGTTCAGGCATTTTTTCACCGTGAGTACTCCCGTTCTGGGATTATTGCCGTTGCCCGCCTCGATGTAGCGATACTGGGGTCCGGCCGGGAAGGGGATAAAACTTTGGGGGCCCGTCCCCGTCGTGGGGGTATCTCCGGTCAGGCGCCGCCAGTTTGTATCGTCGTCGCGGTTTTGCTTTAGCAAGCCCAGGCCATTACTTTCAAAATCGTAGCTGTAGGGCCAGCCTCCACCTTTGGTTCCGTTACACGCCAGCGGATCCGAAACGTAGACCGAGGCCACGCCAAAACAGCCGTTGACGTCCGTTACGGTTACGGAGTAGTTGCCGCTGCTGAGCCCGGTAGCCGTAGCTCCCGTAGCGCCGTTACTCCAGGCGTAGGTGTAGGGGGCTACCCCACCGGAAATGATGACGTCAATTTCTCCGTCCGCCGCGCCGGAGGTCGTGGTGGAGACGAGGTCAAGTTCCACCGGTACGGGACAGCGTTTTTCGTCGATGGTAAACAGGTCAAAGGCAAAATCCATGTCGAGTTCCGCGCTGGCCTGGACACCGATCCGGAAACGAAAATCGGTTTCTGCGGCGTAGGGTGACAGGTCAACGAAACCGTCAAACCAGCCCGGAGGACGGTTGGCGGGTGCCTGATAGCGCACGTACTCACCGGGGGCCGGTGGGTATTCCCAGGTCAGGCCACCGTCCCGACTGACCATGAGGAAAATCGAAGAGCGCGCGTTGTTCGCCTGGAAAAAGCGAACGTGCAGCTCCGGGTCGTTCAGTCCCGTCAGATCAAAGCAGGGACTGCGTAGTTCAGCAATTTGGTAGGGATCCGTCGGCGGACCGGAGTAGCGGAAGGGAACGTACAGGTAGTTGTTGCCGTCCGCTGCGGCGGAGGGACCGTCGAAGGCACTCGCTCCCGAACCGATGAGAAAATCGAGGTTGGTGTAATTACCGTAGTTTTCGGCCACGTTGAGGTATCCATCCATGCCATTTTCAAAGCTGGCTGCGGTGGGTGCCACCACCACCGTACCGGGGCACTGGGCGGACAGGGAAAGGGAACAGGAGAAGAAAGCAAGTATCGTCAAAAGCGCATAAAGACGTAACATGGGATGAGGAGTTTTGAAAACCCGGGTAAACTTTTCACTCACGGCCTGCCCTACCATCAATACCCCTGATCACCGTCCGAAATCCATCGGAAAGTGTTGGGAAACATCAGGTGTGGGGAGCAATCAGTTCGAAGTAGTTTACGCGGGTTTTGGGATTACAAGAAGTGAGTGGAGCAGTCCATCACCGTTGACCACACAAGACTACTGCACCCCATCCCTCCACGTTAGTCACCTTGATTAAGTGGTTAGTAAAAATGATTAGTTGGCGGATCCCTCACCAAAAATTTCCGATTGGAGAAACTTTTTAGGCCACACACTTAGTTTAATATCAAAACTAACATAATGAAACTCCTACCCTACACTACCCTCCAGACACAACTCCCCGAGCGGGGCAAGCACGTCATCGCCGACTACGACAATACGATCGTCTACGTTTACCAGGCGTTCCGACCCAGCATCGCCGACTACGCCGTTGCCCACCAGCAATTTGGTGGGCCGGATTACCGCCACGGGCGCATGACCTGGATCAAACCGGGATTCATGTGGATGATGTATCGGGCCGGATGGGCCACCAAACCCAACCAGGAGCGGATTCTCCGGCTGGCGGTCACCCGGGCCGGGTGGGAGCAAATCCTTCGGGAGGCGGTCCATTCTTCGTTTCAACCCACACTGTACCCCGATCAGGAAGGCTGGAAGGAAGCCCTCGCCAGTTCTGACGTGCGCCTGCAGTGGGACCCTGACCATGACCCCTACGGCAACAAGCTCGAGCGTAAGGCCATTCAGATTGGATTACGCGGCCAGACCCTACACCGTTTCCACCGGGAATGGCTGGTTGGCATCCACGACATCACTCCTTTCGTGGTGGAACAACGGAATCATCAAGGCAACCCCATGGTGCCCGAAGAGCGGGTGATGGCGCTTCCGGGGGAGATAATTAGGAAAATCTAACGGAGAAGATTTAAAAGTACTGACGCGATCTTGCGGTTGGGCCAATAGACTAAATGTTGCAATGCCAATGATTATCGAAAAGTTTTAACCCTCGCGGAGGCCTATAGTTAAGCCTTTTCCTCCTATCTCCTGGCTGACTAAATTGTGCGCTAGACGCTAGGGTTGTTTCATGCAATAGCCTTTTTATCATTGATCTATAGCCAAGGCAAACATTATTCTTGCTATCCAGGCTTGGTACTTTTGTCGGCCAAAAGTACCGCAAAAGCCTTCCGTCTAAATTGCCGGCTTAACGGGCTACGGCACCTTTCGACCTACGAAATTGAAACTCGCCGCACACTACTCTTTTCAAAGAACGCCTTTCGATTGTCGACTACTTGTATTCCAAGTCGTCACTAAGTATTGGCTCAAACACCAATTCCGCTTCACGGCCAAAAAGCACCCCTCCCCCTACCAGCAATTAAGGCCGGGAAAATGATTTTCCTCGTTAAATGGCAAACAACAGCATTTGCTTTTACCAAGTCTTGTGTGAGATCACACGAATTCTTTATTTAATCCTTCCAATGGTCTTGTGTCTCCACACTTCGAACATCTCACAATCAGCATGAAATTCTTCTGGATTTAATTTTCGCAGCTTGGCTTGAATGATTCTCGCATTTCCCCATTGGGAAATCAATCCGAATTGATTTAGGTCATCAGGCTGGAATGATTCATCAAACCCGCCACAATTCACTAAAGCACTGATTTGAAAATCCTTATCGATCAGATCATATCCAATGAACTCAAAATCGTGATCCAAATGGGCCCTTCGTTGGCTAGGATCTCGTATCACTGCCAATAAATTAAATGGAAGAAAATCTTTAGTGCTTTCAATAACGTACTCAAGAGAAGTAAAAAATGGCGTAACGACTTGCCCCTCTACTACCAAATATTTCCAGATCGTTTCATGGTCGGAGTCTATATTCATCAATATTTTATTGAGTAAACCATCTAGTGACACTACCTCTGACAAGTGAGTCAACTTAGACCACTTTATGTACTTCTTCCACTCCGCTTCTTGACCACTCTGGGAGCTAAAAACACCTCTCGGAGTATACCACACGTTGGATACGGGGTTGATCATTCAACAGTCTGATTTACTCCCGCATCAGCATCACCGGCAAGTCGTTGTTCCGGGCCAGGAGGTAACGCCCCCGGCCCAGTGACACCATCTCGCGGATTTCCCCCGCGACCTTTATCCCACTCCGACCGGCGTTCACGGCAGTGAACTGCCCCGTACCATCGTTCTCCAGCAGTAACCCTCTACTGGCGTCGTAACGGCCCACTTCGGGTTTTGCGTAAAAGAAATTGCCCCCGAGTAAAATATCCAGGTCACCATCCGCATCAAAGTCCAGGGATTCCAGCGCGAAAACGGGACTTTCCTGCGCCTTGGTCGGCAGCGGCTGAACGGTAAAACTTCCGTCTGCCTGCTGGAGCAGGATGACCGAGCGGAGTTCCGTCGCCTCAAAGCGTACGGAACGTTCGAGGACTTCGGCGGGGAAGATGTCCTCCATGGTCTGGTCCCCGAAGGAGCTGTACTTCAGATAGCGTTTCCGCAGGCCCGGCATTTGTTTGACCAGATCGTGCAGAAGGGGAACGGGATAGGCCTTATCCCCTTCATAGGTGGAAATGATCTGTTCGGCCGAGCCATTCTGATCGAAGTCGTTGACGTGGAGAATAACCGGTGCCGATTCCGAGGCCCGGAAACGGGAATTCAGGCCATGGTTTCCGAGGGCCAGATCCATTCTACCGTCTCCGTTGAAGTCGGCCGCCAGCACGTCGTTGTACCACCCCAACATGTCGGTGGCCGTGCCGTCTGGTCGGGCAAATTCAAGGTTCATCGGGGAAAGCTCCCCCTCCGACACGGAAAAGGCCCGGGGAGCCATCCATTCTCCGACCACGAGCAACTCGGCGGTTCCGTCACCGGTCAGGTCCGTCCAGACGGCGTCCGTGACCATTCCGATCTCCTTCAGGGCCGCGGCCTCCACGTCCGTAAAGTTTCCTTTACCGTCGTTGATCAGCAGGTAGCTATCCGTGGGTACTCCGTACAGGCCGGGGCGCATCCGGGAGCCGACGAACAGATCGAGGTCGCCGTCTCCGTCTACGTCATGGGGCGCTACGGTACTGCCCACTGCGGGCCGGCGGCTGTTCGGCAACAATTGCTTGCTCTTCGTCCACCGACGACCGTCGCCCTCATTGAGGTAAAGCCGGTCCATCAGGGCGGTGCTGGCCGCACCGAACTCACTACTACCACTAACGACGTAGATATCGTCGTCCCCGTCGCCATCGGCGTCAAAACAGGCGCAGGCGACGTCTTCACTGACCTGGTCTTCTGCGGTCACCTCCTCTCCCGTAATCAGGTAACTCCCCCGGGCGTAGGTATTGATCCGACCGGGTTGGTCCCGGGCGCCGCCGAGGTAGAAGCTGAGGTTGCCGGACCGATCAAAGCGGCCCGCGCACAGCGCGGGGCCATCCGCACTGAGCATATGGAAAATCAGGGGGTCGCGGTCGAAGTCAGAGAAGCGATTTTCTTTATGTTCGTTATTCGCGATGAAGGCCACGCGATCATCCAGGGTACGGAAGACCGTAGCTTCGGCCACTTCCTGTTCAATTTCCGGTCCTTCGGCGTAGCGAACGCTTACTTTCTCCGACTGGCTGGTCGTCACCTGACCACTACGGGCTACGGTCACCAGCTGATCCACCGCCAGATTCGTGACCACCATGAATTCTCCGTCCGGCCATTCCAGTAAAACGCTGTCGATGGTCGCTACGGGACCGAGCCCGAAGTGCATCCGGTAATCCATGCTGGACTGAAAACCCCGCATGGGCATGTGCTCCAGGAAAAAGCGGTCTTCTCCCGCAAAGACGGTGGCCTTGGTGCCGACGGCAAAGGTGTTACCGGTCTTCCCCTTCGGGATCAGTTGTAACCAGTGGTTGTCTTGTTGCTTTTCCTCGGCGTGGTTGCGGTAAAGGGTAGCCGTACGGTTAACGTTGTTGACGACCAGATCCAGGTCACCATCGTTATCCAGATCCGCGTAGGCGGAGCCATTGGAGAAGCCGAGCAGGTCAAGACCGTATTCGGCAGCTACGTCTTCAAAACGAAAGTCTTCCCCGGCCCCCAGATTGCGGAAAGCAGCATTGGGTACGGGATTGGAGGGAATGGCGTCCACCAGTTTTTCAAAATCCACTTTGCCGCTGGCGGTAATTTCACGCTTGAACTCATCGTCGGCGATGTAGTCCAGAAAGTCGCGGTTGGTGAGATCCTGATAGATGCCGTTGGCGACGAAGAGATCTTTGTAGCCATCATTTTCCATATCGAAGATCAGGGCTCCCCAGCTCCAGTCGGTGGCTTCCACACCGGCGAGTCGGCCGACCTCCGTGTAGGTTCCGTCGCCGTTGTTCCGCTGCAGCATGTTGCGGGTGAACTGGTGGAAATAGTCGTTCTTGAGGTTGTACTGGTACTTGTTCCAGTTTTCGAAGGTCGTGGCCGTCTTGATCCTTTCGTTGGTGGCCGGCAGCATTTCCGTCACGAAAATTTCTCCGTATCCGTCATTGTCGATGTCGGCCATGTCGGCGCCCATGGAAGCCGCACTGATGGAGTTCATGGATTCCGTGAGGGTTTCCCGGAAGGTGCCATCCTGATTATTCATGTAGAGGTAGTCCCGCTCGAAGAAGTCATTGGAGACGTAGATGTCCAGCCAGCCGTCCCGGTCCACGTCACCGACGGTGACCCCAAGACCGAAGCCGATGATGGAGCCGTAGATGCCGGCTTCTTCGGAAACGTCCTTGAATTCTCCGCCGTCGTTCCGGTAAAGAATGTCGCCCCCTTTTTCGTCGCGGATGGGACGTTCGTTGCGTTCGAGATTAAAGGACCCGATGGCCTGGTAGCTGTTGTTGAGCAGGTAACAATCCAGGTCTCCGTCCTTGTCGTAATCGAAGAAAACGGCGTGGGTGCTCAGGCCCTCGTTGGCCAGGCCGAATACTTCGGCCCCCTCCTGGAAGGTCCCGTCACGCTGGTTGATATACAGTTCGTTGCGGCGGTTATCGCCGGCGATATCGCCGGAATTACACAGGTAGATGTCCAGCCAGCCGTCGGCGTTCACGTCCACCATCGTCACCCCGGTGCTCCAGGCGGCCTGACCGGCAACGCCGGCCGCCTCCGTTACGTCCTCGAACTCAAAGTTCCCCCGGTTGAGGTAGAGACGGTTTTTGACGCGGTTGCCGCTGAAGTAGATGTCCGTCAGTCCGTCGTTGTTGACGTCCCCCAGGGCCACACCGCCCCCGTTGTAGTAGTTGCGGTATTTGTAGATGTTGAAATCCTCGTCGAAGGTCAGCTCGTTGGCAAAATCCACGCCGCTTTTACCCGGGGAAATCCGCTCGAAGAGGGTACTGCCATCGTAGGGAGGAATGCCCCCCTCGTCCGACGGACCGCCACAGCTCATCAGATAAAAACACGGCACCAGCGCTAGCGCCAAATACTTCTTCATTGAATACTTCATATCGGCTTGCTATAGTCCCAGGGGTTCTTCGGGCAGGGCCCGTAAATCGGTGATTCTCACCCGCACGATGCGTTCGTCCTTGATCCAGAAAGCGATGCGGCGGTTGTTCTTCACCTGCGTGAAGATCACTTTGTAACGGTCGTCGGGAACGGGAATAATATCATTCCCGTACTCCTCCTTCACGTAGGTGTACAAATCTTTGATCAGCGCGGCACTGCTGGCGTCCCGGTTCCAGGGCGACCAGTCGTCGTAGCTGATTTCCAAGTCCATGGCCAGGATCCGCCGCGGATCATCCTTACTGAAATCCGGGTAAAAGGTCATCGTCGCCGGACGATCCAGTTCCTCCGACATCGCGTAATTGACTCGGTTTCCACCGGATCCCATCACGATCTTTTTCTGCTGGTTCAGCCGGGTGCACTGGTCGTAGAATTCCTGGTCCGTCATGTCCAGTTCCAGGCCAAGGAACAGGTCATTGGTCACCGTCTTGCTGGCCAGGCCGGCCGCGAGGGCTTCCGCGTACCGTTCTTCCGGTGGACGATCATCGGTTTGACAGGAGGTGAAAAAGAGCAGCCCGAAAAAGGCCAGAAACCAGGGGTAGCGAATCATCGGGTTTGTAGTTTAAGTAATGCAGTTGATCCCCCGGAACGCCCCACCAACCACCGGCCGGTGCCGGCAGGAACCAGGGCCCGCACGTCTCCCCGCAGGACCAAATTCGTCTCGGCGGGACCGAGGGCCGTAAAGTTTCCCGTACCGTCACCCAGTAACACCGACCCGAATCCCGCGGCATTGATGCCGATTTCCGGTTTCGCGACGGTCTGGTTACCGGCCGCCAGCACGTCCAGGTGGCCGTCTCCGTTAAGGTCGGTGGTGGTTAAGGCATACAGGGGGGTCAGTTGCGCTTCGAGGGGTAAATCTTTCGGGGTCCATCCGTCGGGCAGGTTCAGCAGCACGATGGAAGCCAGCGTCTCCACCCGACCGATCTCCGATCGCTCCAGGATGTCGGCGGGAAACAGGTCCGCCAGCGTCTTGCCCACGTAGTCGGCGTAGCCGGGAATCTGCTTACGCAGTGCGGGCATTTGTTTGACCAAATCGTCGCGGAGGTTGAGGGGGTAGGATTTGCCGTCTGCGGCAAACTGGGTCAGCAACTGTTCCGCCCGCCCGTTACCGTCAAAATCGTTGACGTGCAGCTCCATTGGTTGATCGACGGTGGCCCGGAAGCGGTTGTTGAGTCCCTGGTTTCCGGCCAGGATGTCCAGCCGACCGTCGGCGTTTACGTCCGCCAGGTGCAGGCCGTGCCACAGGCCCGCGGTACCGGAAATGGACTCAACTCCGGTGATCCGGCCGGCGGCATCAAAGCTGATGATCTTTATTGCCCCCCACTCCGTGGCCACGATCAGCTCTTCGCGCTCGTTGCCGCTGACGTTAGCCCAGTGGGCGTCGGTCACCAGGCCGATGCGTTCCAGTTCCGGGACGATGGCGGGTGCAAACGCTCCCCGTCCGTCGTTGATCAGCAGGAAGCTTTCGGTCGGCACCCCGTACAGGCCGGGCCGCAGCCGGCCACCCACGAAGAGGTCCAGGTCGCCGTCGCCGTCGACGTCGTGGGGTCGCACGCAGGAAGACGCAACCGGTTTACGGGCGGAGGGCAGCACCTGTTTGCCCCGCCGGAATTTTCTACCCTCGTTGAAGTATAAGACATCGAAAAGTGCCGTGGAAGCCGGTCCGAACTGGTGGCTACCGTTGGCCACGTAGAGGTCTTCGTCGCCGTCGCCGTCGGCGTCAAAGAAGACGGCGTCGGTGTTTTCGGCATTTTGATCCTGAAGTAGCAGTGGGGTTGCCTTCAAGAAAAATCGATCATCTACCCAGAACATTGTTCCGTTCTGCCCTGCGGCTCCGCCCTGGTACAACCACTGACGGTCGGAGGACAGGGCCAGTGCCGGGCCTTCATTATTGAGGCCCAGAAACAATAGTGGGTCACGGTCAAATTCCTGGGGCCGGTCTTCTTCGTGCCGGGCTTTGGTGTCTTCGATGGTAAAGGTGAAGGCCGAACCTTTAGTAGCCGCCGGTCGGGGGCGCGCATCCGACGTTCTGCTCCTGCCCTCTCCCTGCTTCAGGCTCCAGATGGTCGCTTCCGTAACCGACACGAAGGATTCCCAATCGCCGTTGGGCCAGCGGATGAGCACGGAGTCCAGTGCTCCGGCAAAATGCAGGCGTTTGTCCACCGTACTCTGAAAGCCGCGCATGGGGTGCAGTTCCGCGTACCGCAGGCCCTTTTCCGAGTAGGCAAAAACCTGAGCACCGATGGCGTCGGGATTTGGGGCGGCGGCGGCGCGCAGGTGCAAGAGTTGTCCGGAGGTAGCCGCGTTGTTGCGGTAGATGCCCACCGGGGCATCGATGTTATTGACCACCAGGTCGAGGTCGCCATCGTTGTCCAGGTCGCCGTAGGCGGCCCCGTTGCTGAAGGTCTTCTGGTCCATGCCCCACTCCCCGGCCACTTCCCGGAACTGCAGCCCGTCTCCGCCCGCAAAGACGCCGTTGACGAGGGCTTCGCTGGGCATCTGATCGATTACGTCGGTAACGCTCTTTCCCTCCTCGAAGACCATCCGCCGGATGGCGGCGGGGTTGGCCTGGAAGTTGATGTAATCCTGATCGAGCAGGTCCTTCCCGGTGCCGTTGGCCACGAAGATGTCGCGAAAGCCGTCGTTATTCATGTCGAAGAGCAGGGCGCCCCAACTCCAGTCGGTGGCGTCCACTCCGGCCAGGCGGCTGATTTCGCTGAAGCGACCGTCGCCCCGGTTCAGTTGCAGCACGTTGCGGCTGAATTGCTGGTGATATCCCTTGTCGCGGTAGAGCTGGTAGCGGTTCCAGCCATTGAAGGCCGCCTTGGTTTTGCGCCGTTCCTCGGTGCGCGGCAGCATTTCGGTGACGAAGAGCTCCGGCAGGCCGTCGTTGTTCAGGTCGGCAAAATCGGCGCCCATGCTTCCCTGACTGATCTCCGGCAGGTAGTCCGTGAGCTGTTCCCGGAAGGTGCCGTCGCCCTGATTGAAATAGAGGTAATCCCGCTCGAAGAAGTCGTTGCTGACGAAAAGATCGGGCAGGCCGTCTTCGTTCACGTCCCCCACCGTTACGCCCAGTCCGAAGCCGATATTGGAGGAATAGATGCCGGCTTCCTGGCTCACGTCCACGAAGCGGCCACCCTCATTGCGCAGCAGTTTGTTGCCGCCCTCCGGATCGGGTATTTCCCGGAGTCCCTCCCGCAGGTCATAGCCGGTGGTGGAGCGGGTGGAGTTGTTGAGCAGGTAGGCGTCCAGGTCACCGTCCTGGTCGTAGTCGAAAAAGGCGGCGTGGACGGACAATCCCACGATATCCAGTCCATACTCGGCCGAGGCTTCCCGGAAGGTGGCGTCGCCGTTGTTCAGAAAGAGTTCGTTGTGGCGCACGCCGGTCATGCCGGGAATCTTTTCGCCGGCCGGAGGGCCGGCCTTGCAGACGTAGATGTCCTGGTCCCCGTCGGCGTCAATATCCACGATCGCCACGCCGGTGCTCCAGCTGTCCGGGCACCCCACCCCGGCTTCCCGGGTGACGTCGAGGAAGTTGAAGCCCCCCTGGTTGAGGTAGAGTCGGTTGCCGACGAGGTTTCCGGTGAGGAAGATGTCCTGAAGACCATCCCCGTTGAAGTCCGCGATCCCTACCCCACCGCCGTTGTAGAAATTGCGGTAGGTGTAGGGGTTGAGCTGTTCGGTGTAGGTCAGGGTATTCTCGAAGTCCACCCCGGTGGGGTTATTGCCGGGACTGGTCATGAGGGAGAACGCAGCGTCCGCGGGAACGCTGGATTGATCCCCGAACGTGGGTTGGGCTTCCTTTCCACACTGTTGGAGGAACAGGAGCACGCCAAGCGCCAGCAATGCCTTGATCTTGTGTCGCATCATAAAGGGAGCGCGAAGATACGGCCTTGTGATGTAAGGGTAGGCTGTTCCGTGAATTAACCCTGTGGCCATCAAGTCCTTGAATTTACTAGTAGCGGCAAGGCATGCCTTGCCGCTACTATTTGCCCCTCTGAACTGCCGCGATTCCGCAGGAATCGCTAATGAAACCTCACGGAACAGCCTAGGCCTAAGGCTTAATAAGAGCTTGTCTGGATAATTGGTCGGGAGAAGGATGACCGACCGATTCGCCTTAGCACTGGTATGGACTTCAATGATCGATCTCTATTTGACCTTTTTCGGCACTAGTGTCGTTGGGGTGTGGGACGGGGTAGAGTTATACCTCTTCTGATGGCACACAGATTGTTTTTTCAGCTGAGTCTATTCTCTTTCTAGTTCTTCCTTACCAAAAATTGAGATCGCAACTTATTTTTAATTTTGGTCAGATGAATGCAGTGGCTAAATAATGGGGGGCGTAAGAAGCCTCTAAATTTACTCCAAAGCGCCAAGAACAATTCGACCCCATAAGTTTTCCACCTTTTGCTGGCCAAAAGGTGGAGCCAAAAGCCCTCGGCTGCATCATCGGCTTAACGGGAATGGAGACCTTTGCTGACCTACAAAGCCGAAACTCGCAACCAATTTAGTGGACAAAAAACCACCGATCGGTTACACATCAATGGGTACTTTTTTAAAAGCTTTGGGGGTGCTCATACACCAGCTTTGCTTAACGGTCGCAAAGGCCTCCATTCCCTACCGATGACGAAGGCCGAAAAAAGGGGGTAGCAGGGAAAACCCGGAACAAACCACTAAGAAAGCTTGGTAGTAGCAAATACTTTAATCAAAGACAGCAACGAGAAAAATCTTATACCCGGCCTTAATTGCTGGTAGGGAGAGCGGTGCTTTTGGGCCGTGAAGCGGAATTGGTGTTTGAGCCAATACTTGGTGATTACTTGAAAAACAAGGATTCGACAATCGATAGGTGTTCTTTGAAAAAAGAAGTGTGCGGCGAGTTTCAATTTCGTAGGCGCCAAAAGTGCCGCGAGCCCGTTAAGCCGGCAATTTAGACGGAAGGCTTTTGCGGTACTTTTGGCCGACAAAAGTACCAAACTCGCATAGTAGAAAAAATGACTGTCTTTGTCAAAAATCAGTGATGAGTAGACTCCCACATCACAACTCCATTTAATACCAAAAAGCATTTTATTGAGGAAAAACATACAGGAGAAGAGGGTTATATCTCTATGCTCCCACAAGGGTTACAACTTTGCACTAATCGACGGGGAAGATCCTGCTTCATCGCGCCTAATATTGCCACATATCGATGAGCTGCTGAAAAATCTTCACCGTATTCTGAGCGTCCACCAGGGCCCGGTGTTGTTCACCTTCCCAACTGAAGCCTTCGTGTTTCACGGCGGATTTCAGTCCCCGCTTCTTGGGCAATTGGCGAATCTGCCGGTACTGCTCCTTGAGGTCGATGTGGTGGTCGAGCCAGTAATCATCCAGACGGTGGAGCTGGCAATCCGCCATCAGCTGCCGCTGATCGAACTTCCCCCAGCTGGCCAGGAGATATTCTTCGTAATCGACGCCGATCCAATCCTGAAAGTCTTCGATGACCCGCACAAAATCCCGCGCCCGGTTGATGTCGCTCTGGTCGATGCGGGTGAGGTTGCGGCAAAAGTAGGAAAGCTGGGGGTGCAGGACGGGCTTGATCAGGCGGCTGAAGGAACCGGTTACTCTCCCGTAGGGATCCAGCTCGCACGCACCGATTTCGATCGTCTCCTGGGTCATTCCGGGGGGACGTCCTTCCCAACAGGTGGCCTCAATATCGTATACGATGAATTTCACGCCTTATGGGTACGGATAATTCGGGCAAGGATGAGAAAACCACCGAAAGAGCAGACACCTCGAATCGATGGATGATTAATAGTAAACTGTGTTCATAGCATTCCAACATGCCAGACATCTGTCTTTCGGCGGAGCCCAAATGTAAACAAAAAAGAAGACACCAATCGGCTTTGGCCGATGGTGTCTTTGCAAGCCTTTGACGGCCTGATAACTGAGGGATAACTTCAGAGAGACGAAAATTGTAAACAGTTTCTGACGTACAGTGGGTCCCGGGAGGGGGCCAGGGCCCAGTGCCATCGGAAAAATTACGGTCGGATGGACATTTTCGTGAGATTACAGCCGGGGCATCCGGCTCTTGATTTCTGCGTGGTAGGCCTTGCCCATTTTGATGGTATGATCACCCAATTGGATGGTCCCGGCGGCAAAACTAATTCGATCAACCCGGTCGAAGTTCAC
Source organism: Lewinella sp. W8 (assembly GCF_004375085.3). Lineage (GTDB taxonomy): Bacteria > Bacteroidota > Bacteroidia > Chitinophagales > Saprospiraceae > Neolewinella. The sequence continues at coordinate 102,844 of NZ_SNAQ03000007.1, read as the reverse complement.
CAGGGTGCCGCGGCTGGCGCGGACGAAGGTGGGCGCGTGCAGACCCTCCATGATGGCGGACAGGGAACGTTTGACGGCAAAACGTTTTTGTTCCGTTTGCAGGTAGGCGTAATTGCCGTCAGCTTCGATGAATTGGATATCGGCGAGGGGAATTTTGATGTAGTTGGTTCCCTCCCTTAAGAACAGATGATCGGTAGGCACGTTAAAGTAATTCATGGTTTAGTTTATGAGCGAGCTAAGTTCCCAAACTGAGAATGCGAGTAAGCAAGTAGCTGGTCGATTTGCAATTTGTGACGGCCAGTCGCCATTTTGGTCACCTCAATCCTCAGAATTAATGGATTAAAGTTTTGCGGGGTCCACCGTTGGCGCTATCATACTCGGAAAAATTTTACTAATTCAACATTATGATTAACCTCCCACTTTACCAGGTAGACGCCTTCACGGAAACGCTCTTTGGCGGCAATCCCGCCGCCGTCGTGCCCGTGCAGGATTTCCCCCCCGACGAGCTGATGCAGAAAATTGCCACGGAAAACAACCTGTCCGAAACGGCTTTTGTCGCCATCCGCGGTCGGGGAAAATTCAACATTCGTTGGTTTACTCCGGCCAGTGAAGTACGGTTGTGTGGCCACGCCACGCTGGCCTCCGCGCACATCCTCTACCAGGCGGGAGATAAAAAACTGAAAACCATGCGCTTCAAAACCCAGGAGGCGGGCACCATCGTGGTGCGGCCCGAGGGCAACGGGCGCTACAGCATGGACTTTGCCGCCGAAGTCCCGCAGCCCATCCGCAGCCCCAAGGGCCTGCGGGGAATCCTGGGGGGCCTAAAACCGGAGGCCGTTTTTGCCGGTACGGACGACATCCTCGTCGTCCTCAAAAACCAGAAGCAACTCAGCGGACTTTCCCCCAACTTTCCGATGCTCGAAGCCCTCAAGAAGTACCGGGGACTGATCGCTACGGCTCCGGGCAAGAAGCACGATTTTGTCAGCCGGTGCTTTTATCCCGCCTACGGGATTGACGAAGATCCGGTGACGGGATCGGCACACACCCTGCTGACACCCCTGTGGTCCAAGCGCCTGAAGAAGAAAAAGATGGAGGCCCGCCAGATTTCCGCCCGCGGCGGAGAGCTGATCTGCGAAATGAAGGGCAAAAAAGTGCGGCTGACCGGCTCGGCCGTTACTTACCTCACCGGACAAATGCTGCTGGACAGCGAGGGGTAGCGCTAGGCCTGGGCTATTATGTGCATCAATCATTTGGCGATCAAGCCCTTGAAATTTCTAGTAGCGGCAGGAAATTTCCTGCCGCTACCGTTTGCCCTACTGAACTGCAACGATTCCGCAGGAATCGCTGATGAAACCTCACGGAACAGCCCACAATTAGTCCACACTCAAATTGACGATACGCAGTCCCCGGCTGGCGTCCAGTGATTTTTCCTTTTCCCGGATGGCTTCCAGGCTCTGGCGGGAGACGAAATCGCTGTCGTAATCACCGTCCTGAAAAATGGCGACGTACTGCACCTTGTCCCCTTCCCGGAACTCGTCGTAATCGATCAGCTCCACCTTGCTGCCCTTGCGCTCCTTCATCTCCTGAGCGAATTCTTCCGCGGTATTGGCGAAGTAGAGAAAGTTGTACCGGTTGATCGGGGAAAAATGGTAGAGGACCACGAAGGAGGGTTCGCCGTTGGGCACGTCCAGGACGTGGACCCGCTTGATTTTGAAGCGGTCCTTGGCCATGGCGCGGGTCCGCTTGAGGATGGTTTCGCGGCTGTCCAGTAGCCACACCTTATGGATGGTGGGGTTGGCCTCCTTGACCCAGATGCCGTAGAAGTCGTAGTCGCTTTCGTTGTGCACCACGGCCGCCACGTCAATCATGGTGTATTCCGCCTTGGCCATCTTGCGCTTGAGCTTGATGAATTCCGCCCAGCTGCTGGCTCGCCCCAGGGAATCGGGCAGTGGACTTTCGGTATAAATGCCGATGTAGCGGCGCTCTTCGCCACCGTCCCGGTAAGTTTCCAGGTCGGTGAGGCGGTAACCGGCGGCATTTTGCTGCTGGTGTTCGGCGAGAAAGGCCTCCCAGCCGGCCCGCTCCACCTGCCGGACTTTCTTATCCGAGGGTTGGTAAATGGCCGAGAAGGTCTGCGCGGAAAGGGTGAGGCTGAGGGAACAGAAGAGAATTAGGCAAAGCGTGTGGCGCATAGCAAAGTGATCAGTTATTCCCCGCTAAAATGCGAAGGAATGGGGATTTATTGTTTTGTCGGAGGCAACCGACCACCGTGGCCGCGGGGTTTTCCCGGCACCTGCGGCAGCCAAAATGGCCTAATGGTGGTGAAGAAAAGTGAATGGGGGACTTGAGAAGGTTTACTTGAAACGCTTGTTGAGGTACTGGTCGGTGAGGACCAATCTTGCAAGATGAGGATGTCGGGTCTTGATCACCCCAGAATTGAGGAGAAGTCCTTTGAAGGGCAGCATCATTAGGGCGACGGTGCGCAGGTGCAGCGAAGCGGAACCCTCGTGCTCAGCCGGGGTGCCGGGGGGATTGGGCGGGGCAGCCGTGGGGCTGGGCGGGGCAACGTTTCGGTTTGGAGTCGTGGTGGGGAATTTGTCGTACTTCTACATATTTACGACGGCATCCGAATTCTCGGCTAGATTAACCTGCCTATAATTCTTGAGGAACCACTGCCGCCTCAATCCACCAAAATCTCCCGCTTCAGCATATCGTACCGATCCCCCGATCGGAGGAAGTAAAACTGGCGGTTCGCCGCCGGTAACTCCTTGAGGTTACTTCCTTCCCTCGACCAAAAGCTGCGGTCGTACACCAGCACGTAGCTGCGGCCAAGGACCTCGAAGGTATTCCCCTGCACGATGATGGCCGTCTTTTCGTCCAGGCCAATGCCGAGCAGTTCTGGCCGTTCGTCCAGGATGTTAAACAGGTCAAACTGCCGGTTACGGGCGAGGACGTGTTGATCGATGGCGACGTTTTTTACGAAGCCAAAACCTTCTTCGTGGTCGCCCATCATGATCTGATTGTTTTTCGTGTCTCCCCGCGCCAGATAAGAGCCCTGGATCGTAGCCCCCGCCGAGGAGCCGCCGATGGCGCCGCCCCGATTCAGTACCTCCCAGAATAGTTTTTCCGCCCGAGTATCGGCGTAGGCATCCACCAGCCGCCATTGCCGACCGCCGCCGAACCATACCCCACCCGCGTTTTCTAGGGGCGCGGTGAACGCCGCATCATTGGCTTTTTCGCGGTCGTACGTGTGCCACACCCGTACCTGGGTGGCACCCAGACGGCGCAGGGTCTTCGCCACGCCCGCCTCTTGATCGTAGGCGGGTCGTCCTGCGGCGGTGGGGATGACCACCATCGGGGCGTCCATCCCTCCGGAGAGCTCAATAAATTTCAGCAGAATCTCCTCACCGGCTCCACCACCACCGACGATGACCAAGGATCCTTTTTCCGGCCCGGTGGTGGCCGGGGATTGTGCGGCGAGTGCCATGCTTAGGGTTAAGAGGGTGAGGAGGAGGTGGATTTTTTTCATGGCTTTCTGGTTGATTTGCTTGGACTACTGTTTTGGGGAACAAAACAGCGCACAAGCTTGGGTACTGGCACCCTGGCGCTTAGGGGAGCAATCCGGAAGATATCCGCGATTGGCGGCAAAATACGGTAATGCTAGTTAGGTGGCTTCTGATGGTGGATTTGAACCCCATCGAATTCTGCAAATCAACTAGGCTAAGCTCCCTTTTACAAGAGCAAACAGCATTTGGATTTGTGGTCTCGGAGTTGACCGGTGTAGCCAGACGCAAAGCGCATTTAACCATCAGTCCTAAATTGAAAAACGCCCTCGTCAAGATTTCGAACAACGAGCAGAAGGCCATAGCGGACTTACTACTTGCGTTTCAGCTCAAGGCTAGTTTGGCTAAATAGTTGGCATAAAAGTCAAAAAGGTAGATTGTCGCCTTCTTCATTGGACTTCCTTTCCGGAAGCTCTCCGGTAAAATACTCCATCTCATCAAATGGAATTCCAAACCAGTGACCGGGATTTCCAGCGGCTTCTACCGCTTCCATTATCAAATCTCTCGGATCTTCACTTAAATAAGGTAAACAGTAGTCTCGTACCTTGCTAACATCGCCTTCGGAAAGAAAAAGTATGGCCCTAATACATTGGATTATTGTGCCAACATTATGGTGTTCCGTAAATGTTTCCGTCAATATAAGCCGTACTTCGTCCTTATCCTCATCGGTAAAGTCTTGACTAATTTTTGCCGCGATGTCTTCGGGTAATTGCTTATACATTGTTTAATCTTAAAGTCCCCAGGCACGTATGGGTCATAAATGTACCCTCTAGCCACTAAGTAATCAATCTCTTGAGCTACTACTGTTCTTATTCCATCGTGTCCTGGCAATCCAGGTGGAATATCATTCTCTTGATTGCCCATGGATATGCCGGATCAGATATTATCCTGCATTACGTCAACTATACTCGCATAGTCTTTCAAGTGATTTCGGGTGAACCGACGAAGCCAAACGCAAAGCGCATTTAAACACCAGCCAAAAAATGAAAAACGCCCCAGTCCCGAAGGAGTGGAGCGTTTCTCTTGTGGGCTCGGGTGGACCGCTAAGCAGCCCAACCAAACACAACCATTGGTTGTGGTCTCGGGTGGAATCGAAAACCTGACACAATTAACTGATCTACAGCGATATAAATTCAAATTAAGAATTTGATCAGGCTGACTTTAGCGATTAGGCCTTTAATTTTCCTTGCCTGAGGATAGGAAAAATTATTCTTCTTCACTGTCCGTTTTGTCCGGAGTATAGGGCCTCTTTTGATCAATCCCAGTAAATTGATCTCGACCACTATAGATTTGCAAGAGCAGCATCTGAAGAGCAAGTTTGTCCTTAGGATTAGCCAGATCGAGAGCCAGCAGTTCTCGTATGCGCCGGACGTGTGTATTGGTAGGAGTCAAGGGGATTTTTTTTGGTCCATCCTGCTGCACTACAAAACAAACATTTTGTTTTTAAATCGCCAAGAGAGGAAACATATTAATTTTTTCATCTATTCAAACCTGTACTCAATCTGCCAAATCTTTTTTAATCGTAGAGAACAGAGGCTAGAAGGGGTGTTGCGCCCTACTAGAAGACTACTAGGGTGAAAATTTATGAAACTAGAGGCATAATTATCCCAAAATTGAACATAATTCTAATCAAGGCATAATGTTGAGATTGTTCCTTAAGATTTCCTCTTCTTTGCTCTCACAAAGTGACAAAAAGCACTTTTGTCGATATAACTTAGTTAGCAGAAGCTCAAAGATACAAGGGCCCTTTACATCTCTGAACATGGTGGAAAAGGGTTCTACCAACATGTAGAATCCAATATTTAAATCGGTCATCCCGCAGGGGAGGCCGTTGGCTGTAAAGTCTCTGGGTTCTTAATCCAAAGGTCCCGTTGAGGGAAAGGAATTTGAATATCGTATTGGCGGAAAGCCTCATCGATTTCGTAACGAAGGTCGCTCTTAGTGTCTTCTACGACTTCGTAATAGTTGGTGAAGAAATACAGTCGGAAATCGAGAGAAGAAGCACCGAAATCATTGAAGCGAGTAAATGGAGCTGGGTGCTTGAGGATTCTACCGTGAGCGGCGGCGACACCCAGAAGAATTTCGCGGACTTGCTTAGTCGGTGAGCCATAAGCGACACCTACTTCCACGAAGAATCGAGCCTTATTATCATGGTGGCTCCAATTAATAGCGTTCTCTCCAACAATTTTACTATTAGGGACGATAATAGTGATGTTATCGCGCGTTTTAATTAAGCTGGTACGGGTGCTAATTTTCTGCACCCTGCCAACCAAGCCGTTTACCTCCACCATATCCCCTACCTCAACGGAGCGTTCGAACAGCAGGATGATCCCGCTGATGAGGTCATTAAAGGTTTGTTGCAATCCAATCCCGATACCAACAAGGAGGGCCGCGGCACCAGTCCAGAGGCCGACGAGATCGAACCCTGCATTCTCCAGGATGAGGAGAAACGAAAAGAGGTAGATGAAGTAGGAAAAAAGACGATTTATGGCAAAGCGAACACCCAAAGCAATCTCCTTCCGGCGGTAATACCGTGGTAGAATTTGCTTGGTGACCAGCCAAACACCAGCTCGTACTATGGATAATACGAGCAGACCAAAAAGCAGACCAGAAAATTGTAGGTTGAAAGCCGGAGCTTCGCTGGTCACCCCTTGGTTCCAAAGGCTAAAATCAACCCCTAATAATTTCGTCAGGATAAGGGCGGTTAGAAGATAGATAACTGGACGGACCACTCTTGATATCTCTTTAGGAGCGGGACCAGAGTCATCATCGGAATTCTTCATAGATAATTTCAGGTAGCTCTCGATGATCCAATCTAATAGGATTGCCGCACCGACGATACCACATATTTCGAGAAGAAGTAGGAGCGTTAGGGTTCGGGTGGTTCCTCCCCAGCTATAATTCACCAGCGTAGGATTCAGGTCGAGAGAGGCCAGGACAGCAATTGCGACTACAAGTATTATCCAGATTACTCCTACCCTACCGATTTTTCCTACATCTTCTCGAGTAGTTTCTGAGCGGCGGAGCTTACCTAAAAAACGCCGGTAAAGAAAAATGGCTACGAATAGGGCCGGGATTAACGTTAGCAGGCCTTTGAGATTTAAGGTAAAGTTGTTCAGGTTGAGCAAGTTCTCCTCTAGCATAACGATAAGGGTTGATTAGTTCTCTAAAGAGTTGAATATGGGAAACGGTCACATGCTAGTGACTCTTCAACCTTTTTGCGTCCTTTACGAATATTTAATTGATGACATGCTAGCGAAGAAAAAACTTCACCTTACTCTCTCTGGCGGTGGAGCCCGCGGCGCGGCCCACATTGGGGTTATCCGTGCTCTACAAGAAGAGGGAATCGAGATCGCTCAGGTAGCGGGTGTCAGTGCGGGCTCGATCGTAGGCATGCTGGTCGCAGCCGGATTAAGGGCAGATGAGATGATGCTCTTTATCCGGGAGTTCTCCCTGTACAATATGCTGCACTTAGGACTCCCCTCCTTAGGCGTTACGGATCTGCTAAAGCTGAAGGAACATTTGGCGACGGTGGCCCCTAATAATGACTTTTTGGGGCTAAAAATTCCCTTTTTTGTGGGGGTGACTAACTTAAATACGGGGCAAGGCGAAATCCATAGTAGTGGACCACTGCACGACCTGGTCGCGGCCAGTTGTGCGATTCCGTTTGTTTTTAAACCGGAGCCGATCGGAGAGTACCTCTACGCCGATGGGGGGATAACTAATAACATGGTGGTTGCACCACTACTTGATCCCCAGGCCGTAGTGCTAGGGGTTAATGTGATTCCCCAGATGACGATTCCTACGGACAAGATCGATTCTATGTACGCGGTACTAAAGCGAACGTTCAACCTATCTATCATGGCCAACACCAAGTACTCCATAGAACAGTGCAGGCACGTCATCTATCCCATCCAGACGGATGAATTTGGAATTTTTGATACCGATCATTTAGATACGTTGCATGATTTGGGGTACGCGGAGGCGAAGCGGCAGATGGGAGAGATCAAAGCCTCCTTGGGGCTTACTTAATCGATTATTCCCAAGTTCATTCTCCTTTAAACGTCGTTACCTCCAACGTACTCGCTGCAATGACGATTTTTCCATTAGAGGCACGAGCGGCTTTAAGCACTTGACTATAAATCTGATCCTTAGTGATTCGTCTTCTTTTGAAATCGACTACGAAACGCAGAGTGAAGGTAATCCAGTTTTCATCAAAGACTAAAGTGACCAACGGGGCGACTTGGGCGTTTTCAATCATGAACCGCTCAGTCATCACCGCCCAGTACTTCTTTGCCTCCTTGGCAAAATCTCCCTGTACTTCGTTAAGAATATCGAGAAAAGCTTGGCGGGTGAGTTCGTGATCGCACTCAAGACGAATTGGGATCGTGACTTCATCCCAGAGGAAGGGGAACTCTCCGGAATAGTTGTGGATAGGGTCTTTAAAAACGGAGCTATTAGCAACGTGGACGATACGACCGTTGTAGAGGTCGCCGTTGACCCAATCGCCCATCTGCATCATAGTGGTGCGCAGGACACCAATATCTACCACATCGCCACGGATGCCGGCGATCATAACCCGATCCCCCACCTTGAACATGCTGGAGAAGTTAATGATGACGAAGCCAGCAATACTGGCAATAACTTCCTGGAGAGCGAAAGCGATGCCGGCGCCAGCCACTCCGAGAAAAACGGTAAGGCCAGACAGTTGGCTGCTGTAAACGATTAGCGCCAGAAGTAAGATCAGAACAAAGCTGATGTAGTTGACAAACTTACGGGAACGGTAGCGGCTATTGGTGTCCGCTACGTAGCGGGGGACCATCCTCCGGATAAAGGCAGTGAGGGTCAGGATGACTAGAATACCAAAAAGGACAACCGCTAGGTTACGAAATGTGGTGGATTCAAAGAAGACGGTGATTTGATCGGTTTCCATTTGTGATGATGTGTTGCCGTAAGAATGGTAAATATAGATGATCAGGGCGCAGCCGCAGGTGCAAAGAGGAGGACGAGGAGCGAGGTACTTTGCGACTATAACCCTCCCTCGCACCTGCGCCCGCGCCAAAAATGCTGACTTTTTTTGTGACGTAATTATATTTCGCACTCTTTAGGCTAACCGACAACTTTCACCATGTCCCTCAAATCTGGCATCCGCCAAATTCGCTTACTGCTCATGCTGCTACTGCTGGGGTTGATCGTGACGATCATCTTTCAGAACACGGAGACCACCTCCGTCGACATTCTCTGGTGGCACGGGGAATTTCCACGGGCTGTACTGCTGCTCGGCGTAGCATTGGCCTCCGCCCTGCTGACCTTCCTAGTCACCCTATGGAATAGCCGCGCGTAAGCCATCACTCACCCCAATAATATCATAACACAAACCAACCATGTTTAAATCATCCCTCTTTACCACCCTTTTTCTTCTGCTCACCGCCGGCCTCTCGGCCCAGCAGTACGATGGTCTTTCCATTGCCAAGCGTTACATGAGCCAAGGCACTAATAATTCATACCTGATCGAACTGGCCGACGTCAGCCGTGACGTAGCCGTCGAACAGTGGGAGGAGTTCATCAAGCCCTACCGGGGTAAAACGAAGTACAACCGCAAGGCGGAAGAATTCGTCACTACTGGAGCCACTGTCCCCGGCATGGGTGCCACCAAGCTCTACGCCAAAATCGTAGAAGAGAAAACGGACCCCAACGTGAAGGCCACAGTCATCCTGTGGTTCGAGACCGCCGATCGGGGCTTCGCCGGTGAGGTGACCGAAAGCACCCTCATGGATACCGGGGCCGCCATTGCCCAACGCTACGCCAGCGTTACCTCTAAAGCCCACGCGAACAACGCTCTGGATACGGAGCAGCGCCACCTCGCCGACCTGGAGAAAGAACTCAAGGACCTGCGCCGCGACCGGGAGAAGTTCCAGAAGACCCAGCGGGACGCCGAGGCCACCATCGAGGAGATGCGCAAGCAATTGGGCGTGAACGCCGCTGACATCGAGACGCGGGAGGCCGAAATCGTGGAGCAGCGTAAAGCCGTCAAACGAGCCGAAGAAAACGTCCGTAAGGTGGGCGGTAAATAGTAATGTTCATGGGATTTACGGAGCGCCGGCGATTGACTTCAGTTGCCGGCGTTTCCCTTTAAATTAACCGCTATGAAAAACATCCTCTTCCTCAACGGCTACACCGAATACGCCCGGGACTACTACCGCTTTTCCCTGCGCTTCGCACGACGGTTGGGGAGTACCCTGCATCTAGCCCACATCTACGATTTCCGGAACAATCTGGACGAGCGCGGATACGATGCCTTCGTCCGACCTGGAGAATTTAACGCTTGGCTGCTGGACGTTCAGCGGGAGGAAAGCATGGAGCTCGACCAGTTCGTAGCGGAAAATACGGGGAAGCAAAACATGCCGCTGATAGGAGAGACCTACGCCTACGAGGGGGACGTAGTTAATGAAGTTCCCAAGCTGTTGGAACACGGTGATTTCGATCTAGTGGTGATCGGGTTGGTAGCGCATTCGCTGTTGCGGGACTTACTGACCAGGAACTTGACGCAATATCTTGTCGATACGGCACAATGTCCTTTGTTGCTGCTTCCGCCACGAGCCACCCAGAATCTAATCAGGAAAATTTGTTTCGCTACGGACCTGACGCCCGGCACCCTGTCGGCCATTAATTACGGTTTCGACCTTTCGCTGCGGCTCTCAGCGGAGTATCAGTTGCTGACGGTGGTCAAGGAGAAGGATGCGGTACCGGCTACCCAGGACCGAATCGACACTCTTCAACAGAAAATCCACGGTGGCTACACCTCCCGGCTCCCCTACCGGGTGGTAGTGGGCAACCCCGAAAAGGAAATCAGACACTTCACCAGGACGGAAGGGACGGACTTACTGATGCTGACGACTCGGCAGCGCAAGCGGTGGATCGATCAGTTTACCCAAACAATCACCAAGGCGATAGTTCGGGAAGCGGCGATACCTTTGCTGGTCCTCAAAGAAGATTATCTAGATGTATATAAGGTGTAGTTTTTGGGTTTTGTTATTTCTAGGTGGGGTCTTCCCTAGCCTACTGGCCGCTCAAGAGGCGGAAGACGCTGGTGACTACGTGGAAGCGGTGGCAGCACGTAATAACGTCCGGCTGGGAACGAACTGGCGGGATTATCAGATACGCTTTTTCACTAATTCTGAAAAAACGCTTGATTTTCGAAATGCTGGGGCCAACGCCACCCTGGGCGCACGCTACGGGATCGCCAACCTTACGCTTAGTCTGCCCCTGGCCAGAATCGGTAGCCTGACGGACACGGAGGCAAAGCAGCTCGCGTTGAACCTGGACTTTTACCAAAAATGGGGCTACTTTGGAATAGTTGCCCAGCGCATCAGCGGGTTTGAAGAAGCGGATGAGGTTACCGGGGAGACAACTTACCGGCCCGACGTGCGGATGACCGTAGTCGGGGCTTACGGCTTTCGGGTGCTCAACGATCGCTTTTCGCTGCGGGCGGCGTTCAAGAACTCAGAGCGACAAATCCGGAGCCAGGGTTCGACGGTGTTGGCGTTGACAGTGGAAAACCAAGCATTGCGAACGGACGGGCTCAACTTACAACTGCGGGACGGGACCGATATTAGCGTGAATAACTTCGATCAGCAAAAAGTAGGCATGGGTCTTGGTTACGGCCATACCTGGTCGAGCCCTGGCGGTTGGTATTTGACCCCCTTGGCGGTAGCCGGACTTGAATTCAGGTACAATCAGTATACCGGCGGAGATGCTGGAACGGATGAACGGCGTTTTAGGGTCAGTCCGCGCGTACGTGGGCGGCTGGCCATGGGTTATAATGGAATTCGGCTGTTCGCTTCCCTGCGCGGTTCTTTCCTACCGGGTTACGAAGTCGGGGACCGGTTGAACGCGCGGATCAGAAATACGCGGATGGCGCTGGTCGTAGGGTGGCGGATTGTGCATAATCGAAAAAAAGAAACGGAATGAAGTTTTATCGAAAAGGGTTCTTGACTCTTGCCCTACTATGTTGGGCGGGAATGGGGGGCATTCGGGCGCAACTGATCTTCCCGGAGAGTTTCATCGTGCTTATGGACTCAAGTCGGCAGTTTCGGGGAACTTTTTCGCCGGAAATCAAGATTCAGACGCAGAAAGACTTGCTGGTGGAGGTCAGCAGCTTAGCCGATGTGGCCTTGCGTATCAAAGAGAACAGTCTGGTACTGGCGCATAAGTTGGAGTTCACGTCGGTGGGTGGTAATGTGGCGCTGAGCGGCGGGTACTTTTTCTCCAAATTTAAAAGCCGAAAGGGACACCGGTGGATGCCGGAATCTTACGCACAGTTGCAGTGGGCCAACGCGCGGGGTTTGGAATTGGGATACGGAGTGGGGGCCAATTTACGGTACGCCCTACGGCTGCAACAACGCTCGGGGTTGTATGTAGGCGCTGGTGTGTTCTATGAATACGAGAAGTGGACCTACCGGGGCGTTCGTGATGAGTTACTGCCCGTAGACCGTACACCAATTTTGACCCGAGCGGTCAAATTCAATTTGTACGGGAGTTGGAAGCAGTGGTTTGGAGACCAATACTTCTTGGACCTTAGCGTCTACCACCAGGCTCGGTTCGACGAACTCCTGAGCGGTGCTCGGCTGGGCTCCAGTACGGCTTTTTCCTGGCAGATCAGTCAGTATCTGCGGCTGGGGGCTCGTTACCAGAATATTTATGATCCTGACCCAGTCGTGCCGATCCGGAATTGGTTTCATCGGTTTGTTACGGCTTTTACGGTGACGTTGTAGAACGCTTAAAGCTTCTCCCCACACCGCATACAATACCACGCCACCTGCTTATTATCCACCTCCCCACATCGGGAACACTCTTTTCCTTCTTCAGCGGCGATTTCAGCGTCTACCGCATCGGAGACCTTCGTCATTTCCGCCGTAACGATCCCGGTGGGAACGGCCAGGACGGCGTAGCCGGCGATCATGATGAGGCTAGCCATGAACTGCCCTAGCGGGGTAGCGGGAGAGAGGTCCCCGTAGCCTACGGTCGTCAGGGTAACAATGGCCCAGTAAATACCACGAGGGATACTATCAAAGCCCGAGTGTTCTCCGTTTTCAATAATGTACATGATGCTACCGAAAATGCAGACCATGAGGAGAATGAAGAACATGAAGACGGATATTTTTGTCCTGCTGGCTTTGAGGGCTTCGATAATTAGTTTTCCCTGGGAAAGGTATTTGGTCAGTTTAAAAATGCGGAAGACACGAAGTAGACGCAGGGCCCGGATAATGCTGAGCGAGTGGCTACCCACCAAAAAAAGCCCCAAGTAGGTAGGAATGATGGAGACTAAGTCGATGACACCATAAAAGCTTCGGACATAGCGCCAGGGGAAATTAGCCGTATAAATGCGAAGTATATACTCCAAAGTGAAAGCAATGGTCAGCATCCATTCTAATACGATGAGTACCTGTCGATACTCCTTCTCGATGGTAGGAATCGTCTCAATAATCACGATGAGCATGCTCAGAATGATGAACCCAAGCAAAATGAGATCGAAAAAGCGCCCGATAGGAGTGCTGGTTTCAAACAGTACTTCGTGGACCTTTTTGCGGAATTCCTTTCTGGTAATTGGTGCTTCCATAGAACGAGGCTGTTTATAATTGGACTACACCCTACCCCGCTGCGAAAGCAATACGGCAATGGGACGAGTAGTAGGAAACTGAGCAAAGAGGGTGATCATGATGACGGTGATGGGAACACAGAGCAGCATGCCGACAATCCCCCAAAGTAATCCCCAAAGAATGAGTGTAAGTACAACCACGAAGGGGCTGATATTGAGGGCATTTCCGTATAGCCTTGGCTCCAATAAGCCACCAATAACCAATTGAATGGCACCTACACCAACGAGTACGATAAAGAAGGGAGTCAGATATTCGAACTGAACCAAGGCGATCAAACTTGGAAACAAGGTCGCAGCAATCGAGCCAATGGTTGGAATAAAGTTGAAGACAAAAATGAGGAAAGCCCAGAAGAGCGCGAAATCTACCCCTGCGAGTTGGATGACCACATAACTTAACAAGCCCGTCGCCAGGGAAGCGGCAAACTTCACCCCAATGTAAGTACGGATGGCTCGGTTGATCTTATCTAAAACCTCGGCCAATTTCATCTTTCGTTCCTTATTCAGGCGGAGTGCTGCTATTTTTCGAGAAAAGGTATGCTGCTCAACGAGCAAGAATAAGGTGTACAGTAACACCAGGAGGAACTGCCGAGCAATCGCACTGAAAGATGACAACAAGGAGCCGAGATAGCTACTGATGTCCAACTCGGAAGTAATACTCTGTAGGTTAACTGGCTGGCGGTAGCCAATTCCGCCAAGAATACGGGTAAGCTGTTGTTCCAGATTTACGCGGTAATCTGGAGCGGTGGCCACCATTGCGTTGATTTGTTGCCCAATCAGACTTCCGGCGGATACGGTAATCATTAATACCGTAATAGCCGCAATAGCTAGTGTTAACCCCGAAGGAGCTTTTGTGCCTACGCTCGGGATCATTCTAATTAATTGGTTTACAGCATTGATCAAGTACCAGAGCACAAAAGCCAAAATGACCGGCACCAGGAAGCCCTTGCCGTAAATTATCAGGCAAAGTATCATACAGAAAAGCAAGCAGGCATAAGTTGCCTTTTGGAGTGGTAGCATAAATAGGTTGGTTGATAAATACTACAGCTCGGCGTGATCGAAGCGAGAAACCAGAAGGGCAACCAGGATCGTCAGGTAAAGTGGCCCGGCGGTGCTAAGAATCATGCAGATTGACCTTGCTGGTGGGGAGGCAGGGGTAATATCTCCGTATCCTAACGTACTCAGAGTAATGAATGAGAAGTAGAAGAATTTGCTGGGGTTGGTGATATTCTCAATGTGTAAATTATTAATAGACCCGGGGGAGGCGTTTTCAATCAGCATGAGTAAGTATCCCCCAATAATGCCAATGAGTAAGTAGACCAGCACGGCGGCATAGAGTACACCGATATTTACCTCTTCGGTCGCTATGATCATCTTCAGTAGTGTATAGGCCACGAAAGCATAGAACACCAAATAGATGATAAAACTGAGATAGAAATCAAGGGTCGCCTCAGATTTAAAGACACCAAATTGATTGACAATGATCACGACGAGGGCCAGTAAGATTCCGCCATGCAATTGCCGCTTCGTCTCATGCACCGCGTAGATGCAGAGAAGAATAGTCAGCGAATTAAAGAAGAAGGAGAGTAAGCCCTGATAGCGAGAACCTTCGAAGAAGCTCGGCAAAATAATCATGGCCACGAGTGCAATGAGTAACGAGCGATACCGCCGCTCCAGCAGCCGATTGATAATGGTGAATGGCTTAGAAATAATGTGCTGCATGACGGGACTTCTCTTCTGCTTTTGGCGTAAGGATTAGTTAGGGAACTAATACCTCGGGTTCAGTTTCTCTCACTCGGGGAGCCTGATAGGCAGTATAGCCAACGGGATTAGATTTGGATTCCTTGACAGCCCTTCCAGTTCGCTGCTTATCCCAGATCATTGCCAAGGTCATCAGGAGGCTGGTGCCGAGAATGACAAAAAGAAGAATACCAGCATCAAAGCCTGCTACTAACGCCGTTTCGGGAATGTCATTGAACAGGAGGACGGTGATCAGGCCCCGGGGAGCGACGAAGAGTTGCGGTAAAATGTCCTTACCCACGAAGAGTCGGAGCAAAACGAAACGAATCACGTAAATGGAGAGTAGTATCAGACCACTCACCAGGGCTACATCGAGGCTAAAGATGGAAGCTACGGCGATGGTCAGGCCAAAGACTACGAAGAAGAAGGTGCGGATTACAAAGGCCGTCTCCATGGTGATGACGTGTAACCCCTCGTAGATGTGCTTCGCTTTACGCAAGTTGAGCCAGCGCTTGAAGGGGCCGCGGAAGAAGAGTTTCACATTGGCGATCACCAAACCGAAGACCAGGATGATGATCAGCGAGGAGAGGTGAAACTTCTTGCCGACTGCGTAGAGGAGTAGCAGAACGGCGATTAGTAAAAAAAGCTTGGTATGGCTTTTGATTCCCTGGAAGACGACCATGATTAGGTAAGCGGCCAGGAGAGAGAGAACGACGGTCAGGCCCGTCAACCCGAAAAAGCTACCAATGCCCGTACCGCCGGCGTGATCACTTTGTCCACCGTGGTCAAGCTGACCGGCAAGGAAGAAAAAGAGCATGATGCCCAGGATATCAGAGAAGGTACTTTCGTAGATGTGGAACTCCTTCTTATCTGGTCGCAATTCCGTCACGCTGGGGATGATGATGGCGCTGGAAAGAATGGACAAGGGAGTTGCGTACAACCAAGCCGAGAGGGTAGTCATCCCATCAATCAGATATTTAAGGATCTCAGCGGCTACCCAGGTAGACAACAATAAGCCGACCAGGGCAATAAAAAAGGATTTGGCGATGGGCAGGTACTTTTCCGGTTTCAACTCCAGTTCGAGCGCCGCTTCGAGGACGATCATGATCAAGCCGACAGTACCCAGCGTTTTGAGCGTATCGCCAAGGTCGAACTCGGTCATGAAGGGAAAGGCATACTGAAGACCGATCCCCAAAAAAATAAGCATGAGTACAGAGGGGATGTTGGTTTTCTTAGAAACTTCCCCAAAAAAGAAAGAGCAGATAATGATAACACTACAGCCGATGATGAGCGTATACGGTTCCATGATGATGGTGGATATATTTTAGTGATTAACTTTTTTCGCGAACCCCCACTCCGCGAGCAGGGAAATAAAACCCGGGGCGTAGTCCTCGTCCAGGAGGAGTACTTTAAGACGTACCTCAGCAGAACCACCCTGTGCGTATTGGACTTCGGGCAAGTGTGCCCAGTCCAGATAAGGACAAGCCAGTAGATGACCAGCAAGAGATTGCGGAATGACTTCTTCCTCCGGCGTTAGGGTCAGTTCCAAAAAGTTGCTGGTGTGGGTTCCGCTCAAGCGGGTAAAGCCCTTTTGATACAATTGGCGATAAGGAATATGCCGCGTCCCCTTGGTAAATTGAAGGATTACACCCAAAGGCCCCTCCCGCTGAATGATAGCCTCTTGCCCTCCGAAGACAATCTGCTGACCAGCCTGAATTTCGGTTCGTAGTCCAAGAAACCGGCCACTAAAAAAGTCATGAAGTTGATTCCATAGGAGCAGCAAAAGGAGGCCGACCAGCAGCCCATGCGGCAGTAGGTTCACCCCTAGGAAAAGGACCACAACAATGGCTGATGCTACGGCTTCGTAGATTACCCGGACACGGTGAAGAACCCGAATTGCACGGGGATTACGAACCTGGCCTTTACCCGCCAAGCCCACAATTAAAGGCAGGCTACGAAGCCCCAGGTAAATAAGGAATAAAATGAGGGTGGCTTCCAGCAAGAAGGTCCAGCTAATGGTAGGGAATAATTGTTCCACGGCTTAAATAATTTCGTTGGTGGTCGTGACTTTGGGAGGAAGGAAAGACTGATGACGGAGCTCTCGCTCCAACTCTCCGGTGAGGGCGGGGTTAACGCTCAACGCACCGTTGGGAAGACGAGTGAGTAGACCAAGCTGCAGGTAGCGTTGGGTCAGGGGTTGAAAGACCTCACGAAAAAGGGGGCCAAACTGTTTCCTAAGCTGGTACTCCGAAGTAATGCGCTCCACGAGAATTGCACGTAGCAGGATGCCAGCGTTCTTGCTCAAGGGAGTGGTCAGCGACAAGCGGGCACCTTTAGTCAGACGGATACTTTCCCCATCGTAGACGCATACGGCGTAGGCCCATCGCCGAAGGGCATCACCGATATGACCTTGGCTTCCCCGGATCGTTTGGCGGATTTTTTGACGCAGATGTTCGGTTGCAAGTTCCTTACCCGTTTCGTCAACCAGTTGCGTTTGGGTCGCCCCGTGACGGATGAGAATGGCATCAACTACTTCCTCGCTGGAAAGTCGGCTTAGCGGGAAAATGGCCTGGAAATACCGATTTATCTCTAGGTGCAATTGTAATTGTTGGTGCAGGCTACTGTCGGTGGTGACTACCCAAAAAAGCTGGTTCCCGTATGCATCGAGGTGCCGCAAGAGGCTGTCCACGTCCATGGACAGCGGAGAATCCTGATCTTGCCAGCCAGCCAGATCATCAATGAGCACCATTTTCCGCTCGCGGCGGCCGTTTTCCACTACAAACTGTAAGGCAGCTTCCAGGTCTTCGGTCGGCTCGAGGGTCCGGCCGGCCAGGCTTAGGCGGGCGTTGGGGCGCAAGTGAACAAAATCATTCTCAAAGTACCGATGGCCGATCATTTCGGCGAAAAATGATTTGCCCGAATGGCGTCTCCCCGAAATGAGGACTGCTCCCCGGAAGCCTTTTCGCCAGTGATGAATGATATTCCCCACGCGTTGTAGCTCGGCCGACCGGCCGACCCAGAAAGATTCGCCCAGGAATCCTGTATTAATGAACATGCCAGTATAATGAGCGGCGGCAGTCTGAGGCTTCCGTTCGTCGAGCAAGCGGACAATACGCTCGGACTCGCTGAGGGCCTCGGTGCGGAGGCTATCCCGGCCTCTACTGACTAATTGTTTTGCTTTTGTTCGCACATACTGGCTCAGTTCCGCTATCCCAGATTGTTGGTACTTTCGGTACTGGTGCAGGGTTTGCTGAAGATTGAGTTGTAGGAAGTCCGGATTAAGAACGTTGCCAATTGATAGTGCCCGCTTAAGGACAGTACCCGTTTCTTGTTCCAGCGACTTGATTTTTTCCGCAGACCGTTCTAGGTTGTTGCGCAACTGTTCCAGACTGTGGTTAATGTCCCTGGCCAGCAGATCTTGACCTTCCTGGCGCGCAGACTCCCGCCTGTTTTCTCCCGTGCGCAGCGCAATGAGCAATCGGTTAGTGATTTGCTCCCGACGGTTGTAGAATTCTTGTACATCAGACATCAGCTCCGACTGAATCCAGGCTGCAGTATCTCGGGTAAGATTAAACGAACGACGCTGCAATAGTCCCGCTTCCGTACCAATGATCAAAGCCTCCCCCTTTGGCAAAGCATCCGTAAATTCTTGCAATTGATCAATGAACAAAGCTGAAGTCTCAGGTTGTGGAGCCCAATCCGTAAACTTGCGCAATGCTTTAAGCCTCTCAGCAGAGCTTCCTTCCTTAGCTGGTGCACCATTTGTGGAAAATCCACCACCGAGTGCTGTAGCTAATTCGACCAAGTAGGACAGGTAACTGCTAAAAGCCTTGGAAAAGTGGGCGTGAATGCGCTGAAAAACTACTTCAGTCGCCTCTAGCCGCAAAACTTGATTATTAAGCACCTCCTCCTGTTCGAGTAACAGTGTAAACTGCTCTCGCAACACGGGCCAGGGGCTATGCTCTAAGCGCCACTTCTGAATACGACGCTCCAACAGCTCAGGAGCATACGTCAGATTATCAGGCAGCGCTACTAAATCTGTAACGGCCCCGCGCACAACCTCCTCAGTGTCAGCAAAGAAAGCGGTGAGGTCACCCTGAACAATACGGTTATCTCGCTTGAGCAAGTCCGCACGGTGTTGCTCAAAACAAGTGTTCCGCAATAAAATAACTACGTCCTTTGCTCGTTCGAGCCAGACATAAATTACAAAAAAGGCCACCGGCCTTGTGGGCATTTCTTCCGCTATTACTTCCTGAGCAGCGTCACCAAGGGTGAGAAGCTGTCCGGTCAACCAAAAGGTAAACTCGGAAAGATCGTGGTAACGTAAAGCGGGGTCTGCTTGCTGCCAGAGAGTCTCGTTGCGGGAAGTCAGCTCCTGCTGTAGGTCAGCAAACTGATCAGTAAAGGAAATAGTTGGTGGTGCTTCCATGGAAGAGTGGGCAAAAGAAAAAAGGGCGGTCCGGAGCAAGCCCCGGACCGCAGCGTGAGATTACGAGCTTGTCTAGTTGAGCAGTCGGTAGAGCGCATCCAGCTTGGGCGTCAGGATAATTTCCGTACGGCGGTTGCGGGCTTTGCCCTCGCGAGTTTCATTGTTATCTACGGGGAAGTACTCCCCGCGGCCGGAGGCGATGATACGCGTAGGGTCTACCCCATTCTTGGTGAGTTCCTTGAGCACGGAAACGGCCCGATCTACGGATAGGTCCCAGTTGGTATTTTCGTTGCCATCGGAGTCGGTGTGGCCCTCAACGGTGATCGCGATGTCGGAATTAGCAACCAGGGCACCGGCGAGTTGGGCGAGGGCGTCTTTACCCTTGGCGTTGATGGTTTTACTACCGGAAGGAAAGAGCAGGTCCTGGCTCATGCTGACGTAGATCTTCCCGTCCTGTTCGCGGACGGTGAGGTCGGAGGCGGAGAAGCCGCGGAGGGTCCGGTCGATGGTGGTGCGGATGGCCTCGATACGGGCTTCTTTCTCCTGGATAGCGCGTTCCAGCTCAGCGATGCGCTGGCTGCGGGCGGTCAGGTCCTGTTCCAGGCCGCCGAGTTGGTTGGTTTGGCGGGCCAGTTCGGTTTTGGCCAGGCTGAGTTCGTTGCGGACGGTTTCGATATCCGTTTTGACGCGAGCGACTTCGTTGCGGGCGTTGGCCAGCTCGGTTTGCAGACGTTGTTCCCGCTGCTGGCTTTCGGTCAGCTGGCTGCTTTGGGAAGCGTTGAGATCCCGGACCGTGTTTTCGGCGGCGGT
Source organism: Lewinella sp. W8 (assembly GCF_004375085.3). Taxonomy (GTDB): domain Bacteria; phylum Bacteroidota; class Bacteroidia; order Chitinophagales; family Saprospiraceae; genus Neolewinella. The sequence goes on along the minus strand of NZ_SNAQ03000007.1, from coordinate 82,647 downwards.
GAGTTGCTTACGCAGATCGGCCAGCTCGCGTTGCTGGCGGTTTTCGACGCTACGGAGGTCTTCGTACTTGCGCTTGCTGACGCAGGAGGTCAGCAGCAGGGCAAAAAATAGTACGGGGATAATGCGAAAAGACATGATTAGATTGGTTTGAATTATAAGGGGGTGATTATGCTTTGCGGGGCAGCCAAGGGGGCGCGGCCGCGGGTGCAAAGGGGAGGATCAAGGAGCGGGGTTCCTCGCTCTTCGTCCCCTGCCTTGCACCTGCGGCCGCGCCAAATAATGCTACTTCCCGAGGCCGAGCGCCAGGTTGATCCGGGCGCTCAAACCGACGAAGGGGCGGATGGCCAACTGGTTAGCTTCCACACCGTCCATCACGTTCAGGGTTCGGCCGTCCAGGGTGGTGGCGCCGGCGTTGAGGTGGACGAACTGGAAGAGCTTGTAGTCCAGGCCAACGTAGAGGGGCTTATCGATGAGGAATCCTTTGACTTCCTGGCCGTCTCCCCCCTCGAACTCGTCCAGGAATACCCCGGCGACCAGGCTGGCGTTACGGAAGAACTTGGTACCCAGCACCCGGTTCCCGAGGGGCAAACCGATGCCGGCGTAGGGCGCGGAGCCGTAGGTACCATCGCCCAAGCTGCCGCTGAGGAAGGCACCGCCGTAGCCGAGGTTAAGGGCCAGGCTGCCGGGCTTGCGCTCGGTGGTGTAATCGTCAATCAGGCGGGCATCCTGGAGGCCGAGCAGATCGACGGAAAGGATACGATCGACTTCGGCGGCGAGGATCTCCTGCATTTCGGCCAGTTGGGTGATGCGGTTGATCTTGCGGACATCGTCCTTGGTGGCGGTGGTATCCCGCTTATCGTAGCCGACGGTCATCTTCGCCTTTTCCATCCGCTCGAACTTAAGCAGCACGAGGTCGGACAGTTCGCGGTTCCAGCCACCGGTGCGGGCCTGGTAGGGCGTAAGCAACTCGGCGAGGAGCTCGTTCATCTCGCGGGTAAGTTTTTTGGCACCGCCGGCGAAGTCGATGGAGGCACCGTCTTTCTGCTTGGCCTCGAGGTAAGCGTTGAGGGTGTTTACCATCCGCTGCCGTAGTTCGTTCTGCTTACCCTTGCCGACGGTTCCGAAGAAATCGATCTGGAAATCGTAGGTGTAGTCGGAGCGCAGCTTGTAGTTGACGGGCAAAGAGAGTTCGTCGCCGGCGTTGACGCGGTGCCAGGTGGCGGTGTGGAGGACGTCGCCCCGCTTGGCGGAGTGGATGGTGACGGTGACGACCTCGGCAGCGGCGGGCATCTTGCCGGTGAAGACCAGGTCGGTCTCGGCGGGAAGTGGCTGACCCTGGTTGAACCAGTTATGGCTAAGGTCGTAGTTAACGGTAGCGTACTGGGCGGAAAGCGGGTAGAGTACGCCCAGAAGGGCCACGAGGGCCAGTGCGAAATTTTTCATTTTATGGTTGGTTGATTCCCGTCGGAAACGGGCTACATTTTTATGATTTTCCGATCACCTTATTCCTCGATGACGCGGACGGATTCGTTGATGATGGTTTGGCTCGGGATGATGAGCTTTTCGGACTCGCTGACCTGGAGAGTAACGGCCAGGCTGGTCATGGCCACTACCTTACCCCGCTGACCGTTGACCTCGATGGTCTGGCCGATTTGGAGGTTACGCCGGTTGAAGAAGCCGGCCAGGATGTTAGCCAGCACGTCGCGAGAGGCGAAGCCGTAAGAGATGGCGGCGGCCAGCATGACGGAACCGACGATAACGAGCATGTTAGCGGTGATGATCGTGGTGTCTACGCCGGCCTGATCCAGGGCGGTAAGCGTGACGATGAACAACAGCAGATAGTACACTACCGCGCTGATGACGCGCCCGGCGCTGATGCCCAGGCTGCGGGCCGCGCCGCTGACCAGGTCTCGGATGAAGGTGACGATGTAGTAGCCAATGACGAAGAAAATGATGGCAGCCAGGAGTTGCGGCAGGTAAGAGAGCAACTTGGAGATCTCGGTGGAGACGGCCGTCCAACCAACGGTATCGGCGGCGGTGATGATGACCACCAGCAGGATGATCCAGTAGATGAACTTGCCGATGAGTTCGGCCGGGGAGAGGGACACGTTGGCCCGCTGCAGCAGCTTGCTGGCCCCTACCTTATCGGACAGGGTGTTGAAGCGAATGGCTCGAAGCACCCGCTCGATTCCCCGGGAGAGCAGGCGGGCGATGAGCCAGCCGAGCAGGAAGACGACCAGACCCGCCACGACGCGCGGCAGCGCGGTCATGAAGGTGCGGGCCAGCGACTGGAGGGAGTCGAAGAAGAGCTCGGAGTAGGAAGTAATTTCATTCATATTATAAGTGCGTGGGTGTTCGAGAATGCTCGATAAAGAGTCGGTTTGGGAAAAGCGTCACATTCTTTTTTGAGAAAGTGCGACACCCGTAGGTGCCGCACCAGAAATAAACACCTAAAACCCTTATAATAAAACATATGGAGCACTGAGATAAACGTGCTACTCTTCGTCTCCTACGGCTACGGTATCCGGGTAAGCCACGCACTCGTAAGCGTCCGCGGGGCGGTAATCTTCGAGCCAGTAGTCGGAGCCCAGGATATCTAATTGGAAAGAGCCGTCGCCGTTGGAGGTAGACTTAACGGACCACACCACGGTAGCGGCGGCGGGAAACTGTTCGCTTTTGAGTTCGTCTTCGTAGAGACGGTGGATGAGGGTACGATCTTCCATACCGGCGGCCAGCAGGCGGGCCGTGAAGGCGGGCGTAGGTGTAGCCAGTAGGCTAGGATCGACATCACTTTTCGGATTGACGTGAATGGTCAGCTTGCGGGCATCCGGCTTAGGGAAGCCCCCGTTAAAAGCGCGATAAAGCAGGCTGCCAACCCGGAAAAAGTTTCGGTGATGGGTGGGGTCGGGATATTCTTCCCACAACTTTTCGTCCTCCATTTGGTGGGCGGCGTTTTGGGCCTGGCCTTCAGAGAGCGCATCTTCAGGGAAGACATACTCAATGAGCAGCTGGGCGGCTTCGTCCTTTTCAAGCTCGGAAAGAGAGAGCAGGGCCATACCCTGGAATTCGTTGCCATCAAGGTCATCCGCATCACCATAGTCAGTCATCCGGAGGATCTCGTTATAATCGCTGGTGGTCCAATCGCCGGCGATTTCGGCTAAGGGCTTGGACTGTTGGAGAGTTACTTTGAATTTAGGTTGCATGGTTCTAAGCTTGTGCCGAGTATTTTACGGCGGCTAGCATAAGGAGTCCAGCAGGGAAAAGGGTCACAAAAAATTTAGAGAAAGTTTTCCCGCTACACGGCTTCGTCGTCACCTTCTAAATCCGGGCTTTCGATGAGGTCGATGAACCCGACGGTGGTTTCGCCAAACTTACCGGTAAAGAGGTCGGTGACTTCACCGACAACGTCTATGAGGTCGAGCGTTCGAAAGACCTCTTCACGAAGTTCGGCGGGCATTTCGTGGCGCTCCTCATGGTCCTCGGCTAGTTGCTGGAAGCGAGCCTCCAGGAGCAGTTGCATGGTAGTTTTTTTACTCATGGTTCAAGTCGTTGAACAGTTCAGCGAGGTGGTTACGAACGCGCTTGAGGCGCATTTTGACGGCACTTTCCCCTAGTTGCAGAATACCCGCGATTTGCTTGATGCTCATGCCATCCTGATAACGCATCAGCAGGATGACTTCCTCTTCGGGCTTCAGCATTTTGATCAGGCGCTTGAGCTGGTTTAGCTTGAGATCGCGGACGATCTTTTCAGTAAGCTCATGTTCACCTTCGTCGGCGGGATCCAGTTTTTCATCGATGGGGACGAAGCGCAGCCTCTCCGTTTTCCTAAGGTGGCTGATACAATGGTTATAGGTAATGGCGTAAATCCAGAAAGAAAGTTCCGCTTTCCCCTGATACTTATGCAAATTAGTGGCCACCTTGATGAAAACATCGTGGGCCATATCCTGAGCTAAGTCGGTGTTCTTAATCATGCTCAAGCATTTGTAGTAAATCTTGCTGGCGTAGCGGTTGTACAATTCTTTAAGCAGCCGCCGATTGCCGTCCCGGATGCCGGCGACGAGATCGGCGTCAGAGAGCGTCGTAGGCGGTGGTTTATTTTGTTTAAACGGGTTTGAAATCATACGTCGTGAAATAAAGAGCTGGTTTTTGTTTTTGGTCACTCAGCAGGTAAAGTTAAAAAGTTAGCGGAAGGCTTAACCCAAGAATGACGGACCGGTCCTGGTCTCTGAAAATGTGACGCAACCGAAAATCGGGGTCTATATGGTCCACCGTGGCACAAAACATGCGGCGGTTCAACCATTAAACTTAACAAGCAATGACTGATAACCAACCAAAGAATGCCGGCTTCCTCCGCCGCAACTGGTTTACTCTTACCCTCTTCTTCCTGATGCTGGCAGCCATCAACTACTTTGCTTTTAGCAAACAGTGGGCACTCAATGCTCAAGCCGAAGACCATCAGGAAGCGATGGAACTTATGCGGACGCAAGTGCAAGCGCAGTTCGACTCCGTAGCCCTAGTTGATCTGCAGGTAGTGACGCGCAGCCTGGTTTGGGCCGTCCGCAGTGAGTTGGTACGAGAAAACTACGAGCAGGTAGGCCAGTACTTCAACCAGTTCATGAAGTCTCCCCGAGTGGAGGCCGTTACGCTGATTCGACTTGACGGTACGATCTGGCTGGCCAGCGACAAGAAATTGGAGGGGCAGAACTTCATGGGACCGGTGCCAATTCCGATTGGTGGTGGGGAGCGGATGACAGTGGACGCCAGTGATCCGGGAGTGGTGCAGATTAGCGCTCCGGTGATGTCGTTGGATAGTAAGTTGGGCACTTTGGTGGTGCGGTATCTCAAGGTGCAAGTGTAATAGACAGATAACTGCCAGCGCTATACTCGCTTCAATTCAGATAACGAGTAAAGTAACAATAAGCCCTTTTGTGAAGAATTTCACAAAAGGGCTTATTTTACTGCCAAATACCTTATTTTTGCGTGAAACCTTTCACAATTGCCAGAATCAGGAGCCATTTCGACCCTCTTAAGTAACGCTTTACTTCAGCCAGTCAAGCTGGCAGAGCTGTATGAAGCAAAGTTGGCCGCTACCGGACTTAAAAATTATCAAGTAGCCAAACTACTGGGTATAGATCGAAACTCGTTGGACCCCATCATTGCGGGTACCGCGATACAGCCAAGCCTGATAAACTTAATTAAAATTGGTGAGTTCTTGCAGATCAACCTTGAACAAGTGACTTCCGCGTTTTTGAGCACTAAATCAAGTAAAGAAATGGGCGATCTGGAAAAGGCTCGTAAGGCAACTTTCGTAGCGGAATACTTTGACTTACCCCGATTAAAGGAAGTAGGTTTCATCGAAAGGGTGGACGACATTGATCACATTGAGCAACGGCTTTGCACTTTCTTCTCACTACCAAATCTATTTGCCTACGAGAATATTCAGTCGAGTATTCTTTTCAGCCGTACGAAGAATCCCTACGATAACGTAATGATCGACTTTTGGATGAAGTCTTCGTATGGCTACTTTGAGTTGCTGCAAAACGATCATCCCTACGACCGCGAATTACTAAAAACAATAGTCGCAAAGATTCGGCCCTACACACGGCACGTGAAGACGGGGTTATTCACGGTAATCAAGGCCCTTTACAACGCGGGTGTCACGGTTATCTTTCAGAAGCACCTTAGCAAAACACAAATCCGCGGGGCAACAATCGTCGTAAATGACAAGCCTTGTATTGTCATCACTGATCTACGGAAGAACTACGCCACCATTTGGTTTGCGCTAGTCCATGAACTACACCATGTGCTCTACGATCTTGAGGTGATTCGGGACACAACTTTTCACCTGACCGGTGAGCCTGATCTCTTCCTTATTGAAGAACGGGCTAATGAATTTGCCCAAGAGATATTGTTCCCGAAGGAAAAACTCAAGTTCATCGCTCCGATGATTCATAACGAGGTAGTTGTCCAACAATTTGCGCATGAGAACGGTGTCCATCCCTGTATCATATACTCTTTCTACCAACATGAGATGGAGTTGCAAGGAAAGAATTTCTACGGTGCTTTCAAGGATAAGTTTCCGGATATAAGCAGCCTTTCCAATCAGTTAAACATTAACCTATGGAGTGAAGAATCCATAGAGGAATCTGTAGAAAAAGTAAGAACAACCCTTCAACTGAATTAAATATCATAAGAATGAAGAAGTCAAATACGAAAAAAGAAGTAGAACTTAGTCCGGAAGATTCGGAGCGGCGGGAGTTGTTTCAAAAGGCGGATGAAGAAGCCAGCAAAGAGCGGCAGTTGATGATTGACTTGGAAGGCAACGTTAGCTCCCAGCGAGAGATAATCATCACTGGTATGCAAACCACCGAGAACCCCGAGGAAAAGTACCGTATATACTATCTCGGCATCCAAAAGCTCCTGAAGGAGCACCTGCCTAAAGGCAAGAAGTACGAACAGTATCGAGAATACATCTACGACGAAAAGAACATTTTTCTTAATCGAGGAAAAGCCAAAGGACCCGATGGCGTACGCGGTGGAGACGGCCGGATGACCTACCAGCCGGACATGCAGCGAATTCTCGACGAAACAGTTAAGTGGATTATGTCCAAGGGCACGATGATCGACCTTTACGAGCGGTACTGGGATTTGAATGAAAGTTTCGACTATCCGCACCAAAGTAATCTCCTCGGGAAGTAGGCGTAATTCTATCGCTTCTACAAAACTTCCTCTGCACCTGCGGCCGCGCCCTCTATTCCGTCGTCACAAATACCGTCCCTACCCTACCTCCAACGGAGAAAACGGGAATCCCCGTGGTAGTCAGTCCGTCCTGGCGCAACCAGTTGATGGCTTCGTTGGTCACCGGCAGGTCGGGGTAAACGGCACTGACCATGCGGTTACGCTCGCGGGGGTTTGAGGTGTAGACGATACGGCCCACTCGGTCACTTACCACGAGGCTGGCGATGGCTTCCTCCGCCGCCAGGACATTGAGCATTTCCAGGACTTCTGGGGTAGCGTCGATCAGGAGCGAGCGACCGGCAATGGCGGCTAATTTGTAAATACCTCTTGTAGAAACGGTGCGGGCCGTATAGGTAGCACGGAAGACTTGCTCCGCATCGGGCGACTGAAAGGTGGCCGGTAGTAAGCCGTCAAAAATATCCTCCGTACCAGCCGATTCGGGCGTGGCCGCAGGTGCCGGGGCAGTTCGAGGATCAGGGGGAGTAGGAACGAGCGTAGACGAGGAATCCTGGACCAGAACCGTTTCCGCACGGGAGGAATCCACTACCGCCAAAGAATCTTGCCCGATCGGAGGTAGCGAATCGTACACGGGTAGGGCAAAGCCGAAAAGGCTGTCGGGTTCCTCCTTCTGGCTTACAGTATCCAATATCGTTGAATCCGGGGCTACCAGGGGAGGAATATCGAGCAAAGAGTCTTTAACCGCGGCGTAGTAGCCCGAGGAATCCAGCGGTTCGTCATATGTGGTGAAATAATTAGAAAAAGCGAATCCTGACTGTTTTTGATAGGTATAGAATGCACCGATCAAACCGATGATCAGCGTAATCAGCAGCGGCCAACGGTAGCGCCGCAGAAACGAGGGAGAAGTTTCTTTATCAGTTTCCATAAGTGATCACTAGATGGTTAGTAATGAGGCCCATTAGGCGAAAATATTTTCGTGGCCGGAATCAAGAACGAAGAGGCAGGAGGTATCCACAGCGGTGGCCACCTCCTGGTACTGCTGCATTGTTCTGCCGGGCGTTACCCCAAATAGGTTGATGTCGGCGGGCGGTGTATTATTCAGTTGCTCGGTAAAATCTCCTACGATTACAAGAGTTTCATCAATCGGGAGCCGAGCCAGTTCAATTACCTCTTTGAGAAACTTAGCGGCACTTTTCTTTGCGTCCGCATCTTCGATTACCGTAATAATGCGGACGTGGGCGTTATTCCAGTTAAGCTTTAGTTTATAGGCCAGCAATAAAGCGAGGTCTTGGGTTTGGTGTGCCTCAGCAACTTTCCATTTTGGCCCCTGCGGGCGAATCCAGACGTTGATGGTCTGTTGCTGCCCTAGCATAGCGCGGGGATGAGGAGCGTAAATGACGGCCCCGAGTTCTAGTCGTTCGGCTTCGGTAATTACCGGAAGGTAATCAGCTATGGTAGTTGGCGTTTCCAGTAAATTGAGGAATACGATGTTCGGCCGGAAGTAGGAAGCCATCAGGGCCTGGTTACCGAGGTTCACCCCATTAGCAAATGCTTCGGTTTGCATCATGGCTACGGAGGAATGCACATCGTCCTTGCGAAAAGCTCTGGACAGCAAGTGCAGCTTTTCCGCTAAATCTTTTCTTTTGCCAATGCCCTGCCCAATTCCCATCAGGACCGCACCACCTTTGGGGTACGCCAGATCTTTGATGATGGAAAAAGCTCCCTGAACGGTTGCCCCATCGGTAACGGGAACCAGGAGGTTAGGCTTCCAGGAACGCTCCTGGGGGTGGGCGTTTTCGGATGTTCGTTTGGCGGCCCACTCCGCGAAAGAGGTAAACAGACCACTACGTACATCTTCAAACTTGGTTTCGAGCTTGCGCCGGCTCAGCACCCCGTAGACGAAGATCATCAGCGCCCAGGAAACCAGACTGATGGTCGGGTTAATGATGAACATAGTGAACAGGGAGCCGATGAGACCAACGTAGGGTATGAGGGGATGAACGGTGAACTGAGGGCGGAAGCTGATGAGGCCCAACCGCTGCTCGATGATCACCACGATATTGAGCATGGCATAGGTGATCAGGAAGAACATGGTTACCAGAGGGGCCACAGCATTGAGGTCGCGCAGAAGCATCGTGGCGAAGATGAGGATGCCAGTAACGATCATGGCGTTGCGCGGCTGTCCTGCTTCGTCCTGGAATTCCAACCACTCCCCCTGCGGTAGTACCCGGTGCTGCCCCATGGCATACAGGATACGGGAAGAACCAATGATGGAGGCCAGGGCGGAGGAAAAAGTGGCACCTAATACCCCGGCGATGACAAGCGGCGGAAAGAAGGACCGCTCGATCATGATGTTGTAATTGTTAATCAATTCAGATTCTGAAGCGGAGCGGGCTATCCAGTAAGCCAAGACCATGTAGACAACAAAGCTTACGGCAATAGCCCAAAGCGTTCCGGAGGGAATGGACTTACGGGGATCTTCCAATTCGCCAGACATATTGGCTCCGGCCATAATACCCGTAGCGGCGGGAAAGAATACGGCAAAGACCAACCAGAACTTTTCGGATCCTTCGGCATCAACCCCCGCATAGGTGCCGAAACGAGCGGCTTCCGCCGAGGTGTATTGCATAGAGCCAAAACCGGCGGCAAAGGCGATGGAAACCAGCGAAAGGCCAATGATGCCCATGATGATGTACTGGGTTTTGATGGCCAAGTCAGCGCTTTTATAGGCGATGGCGTAGAGAAGGACAAATACGATTAAGTCGACCAAAAAGGCGGGATGTTGAGGAAAAATAGTCAGCCAACCTTCCCGAAAACCGAAGATGTACATGGTCACAGCAAGCCCCTGGGATATGTAGCGTGGAATCCCCAAGCTCCCTCCTACCTCCAGGCCTAATGCCTGAGAAATGATCGCGTAAGCACCACCTGCCCCTATGCGAGTATTAGTAGTAATTGAGGACATAGAGAGGGCCGTCGTGAGGGTAATGACGAAAGCCAGGATGATGATGAGCCAAGCCCCAAGTAATCCTGCGTTACCAACGACCCAGCCCAAGCGCAAGTACATGATAACTCCAAGAATAGTGAGCAGCGTGGGCGTAAAAACACCGCCGAAAGTGCCAAATTTTTTCATTGTCGCAGGGCCTCAATGGGTAGTAAAAAATGTAGAGTCTCTACAAAGAGTAAGGAAGTGAGATTGGTCACAAAAAAATGTGACCAAGTCGAAGGTTAATCCTATTTGTTGAGGTTAAACCAAGAAAACATGGAAGAGAATATCCTCTCAATCGGTACTACCGATAACGCTATCGTAGATCAAGCATGACCTTAATGGACAAAAGTCAAGCACATCAAACACTGGACCAATGCTTCTGTGGGGAATTACTGCCTGGAAGCTAAAAACGAGGTTTACTTCAGTCGCCGGCTTATTTTTACTATAGCTGCCGAGGATGGTAATGAAAGATTTGACCTAACGGAACAATACCTGGACGTTATGAAAGGACGCTTTTAGGGTCACCAGCTTTCCGGTGGCCGGGAGGTATCCGTTTCTTTCGGGAGATAGATGTTGAAGAAACAGAGGTAGTACAAGAATTCAAAGCGGAGCTCCCTATTGAGCCACAAATCCCTAATAGTTAGGCTATTTTGGATAAATACAAGGCTTATGTAGAGCCTAGATGCGGAGACCGGATAAGACTCTAAAAAGATACCCCGCAGAATTACCATGGAGTACTAGCCAACAATACAAAGTAAAGCTGCCTGATTTACTTTCTGTACAGTATTCGTCAAGTATTGTAGCCTTCTAACTCCTCCCCTACTCTATCCCCAGCTCCGACGCTAAATCCGGGTCCGTGGCCTTTAGGTTCCGCTCCAGCTCCGCAATTCTCAGCCGGAGCAGCTTATTAAGTTCCCTAGTTTGTTCGTCTGCGTCCTGTACCTGGTCGGCCATCCCTTCCCCGAAGGGACGCCCAGCGCCCTTGGCCAGATCAACCAACACCAGGTCATCCAGGGCCACGTTGAAGTGCTCGGCCATTTTCACCAGGGCTTCGATGCGGGGTTGGTTCTGACCGTCAACGTACTTCGAAGCTTGCTGGTTCGAGACGCCTAACAGCCTCGCCAGATCAGCCTTCCTCATTTTTTTTTGATGAAGGAGATATTCCAAATTACGGCTTAAGTACACTAAAAATCAGGATTTAACGCATGAAATAAAAACCAATAATGAACTACAGGTTGAAATAAAAATCAACTATTAGTTGATAAAATCAATCCAAATGGCATAAATTTGGTTTGTCATTGGAACTAAACTTCCGTAAAAGTAAATCTTTCAGCGGTTTTTAAAAACCTGAGGTGCAATTATGCAACCTACGGGAACACTGCCGAATTGCCCGCACGGAGCCAGTGACTACATCATAAACCTACAAAAAGTTCAGCTCATGGCTCCCTCCTACCCCACCTTATCTCCGGTTAAGATTACCCTGGAACGATGGCTGCAGGACAAGGCCGAAGCCGCAGGCTTTCCCTTCGAGGAACTTGCCCGTCGCGCCGGAATGACGCCCAATAAGCTGACCATTTGCCTGCGGAAGCCGGAAAATGCCTATCCCCAGGAAGTCCGGGGACTGGCAGAATCCCTTGGCCTTCACTGGTACCACGACCTGGTCACGAAGTGGGGCTTCGGTAAGCGCCGGCTCCGACTGGAGGACCTAACCCGCTTCGCGGCGGAAGAAGGAATGGAGTTTTGCCTGATCATGAAGAATGCCGCGTAACCATGAGTGCCACCATGAACACTGCGCCCATCGCGCCCACCATCAATAACGAATATCTGGCTAACCTTTTGGTCCGGCAGATCGAGCTCCTGGAAGAGCAAAACCGCCTCCTGCGCAAGGAGAATAGCGAATGGCTTTCCGGAGACGAAGCCGCCGAAATGCTGGGGAAAGTCCCCAACGCCAGTGGCCGTCACCTCGACGTGCTGCGGTACCTGCGTAATCATCCCAAGAAGTACCTGAGCACCTTTGGCCAGCTGCGGCCCTACACTTACCTCCGGGAGGAAGTGCAGGAAGTACTCCGCCTAGTGAAGGCCGGTCGGCTTGTCCTACCGTAGGCTCTAACCGGCATAGACAACCTCTTATGGCGATGCCTTTGGCAGCATCGCCAGCACCCAATATTGACCTCAGCAGCGCGGAACCATTCCAAAGCTGTAACCATATTTTTTTTCATCAAATCAACTTCCGTGATTATCGTCAAACCCGCAAAATCATATCGCTTGCTGGAAGAAGCCTTCCGCCACCAGAACGCCGGTAAGCCACCGGGTAATCGCTTGAAGAGCGGGCACCTGGAAATGATGAAGGTGATCATTCGCCTCTGGCAAAAAGAAACGGGAAAATACCAGCAACAGGGTTACCGGGCCACTCCCCGGAGCACAAATACGCTGCGGACCCTGCGCACGAACTCCAAACAGCTCCATAAGATGACCCACCGCTGCGTCCGGACGGTTCGCAACCTGCTGAATCGCCTGGAGGACTTTGGGTGGCTAAAAAAGACGTTCCACGGCAGCAACGCCAGCTTTGAGCTGGCCATCAACCCGGACCTGCTGTATTTGCAGGACACCAACGCCGAGAACGCCGGCAACGTAGCCGGAAAATTTGACAATCCACTACCCAGCCTACGGCAATTTTTGCCGCATACCCTATCACGGGTAACCAGACAAGTAACCAATAAATTAAATGAATTAGGCTCCTTAGCCTCGGATGATGAACCCGCAACTGCTTCGGCCGCTCCTTCGCCTTCCGCAGACGGGAACCAACCGGAAATCAAAGCGGGTTACCACCCCAGCAGCGAAGACCCGCCACGCAAAAAGCAGGCTACCCTCCCCCTCCAAAAAAGTTCCGCGAAAAAAGTTCCCCCACCCCAGCGGCCCGATACCATGGAGGAAGTAACCGCACACCTTCGTGAGCGCGACCGGCAGCGGCTCCCCCGCCACCTGGAGACCGTCTGGCGGTACGCCTTTAGTGAGCTGGCCGAATGGATGCCCGGCTACCTGGTGCCCTCCGAAGTTACCCGGGGACGAGTCGCCCTGGCTGAGTTCTTCGTCTACGGAAACCCGGCCAGCTGGAATGCGGCCACCGAAGAGTTCCTGCATCGAATTGACCTTTTCGTCGGTGAATGTGAGCGACGGACGGCGGCGGGCAAGAAAGCCTTTATCGTCATCCCTTCTCTCTGGTTCGACATCCGGAACCCCAACGGCTTCGCCCGCAGCAAAGGGTGGTTCAAGACGGAGCAATCAAAGCGAAAAGAATGGAACATCCGCTCGGTGATCGGTAAACAGTTGACCAGGTACCGTCGGGCGCAGGATAGCGTAAGCGGGAATCCGGAAGAAACCCTTCGCAGTATCCGGCAATACCTGGAGAAGCGCGGTGGCCCGGCCCTCTTTGCGCGCTTTACGGCAAAACTTAATGCAGCGGACAGCAGCCTCGCTGGCGCGTAAATACTTCTCCATGTCAAACCTTACTTCCAATAATCCCCGCAAGCGCACCCGGCCCCGGGGTCAGGACCGTCCGAGTTCGGCGGGCAACCTGAAAATGGCGTACCGGTACCATATCCATAAAGCCAGTGGCCCCTACTACATCTGGGCGGACAAACGCTGGAAAGGCGACTTCCTGCGGGAACTCAACCAACTCAAAGCCGCCCGCAATCGCTGTGATCGCAAACCGGGCGGAAGCGGTGTCGCCTGGGCCGAAATCTACGACTGTACCCACGGCAAACAAGGGCCCGTGGTCGCTACCTGGAAAAACGGAGAGTGGCACTCACCAACAAACTAAATCCAAAAACGCCCCACCCCACTACGGGGACGGAGCGTCCTAATTCACGGTCGGGCGGCTACGTTTCGAAGCAGCGCCGCCCGCCACAAACTCAAAACAAAGTTATGGGAAACCTTTCAAAAAAGATTACATCCACCAGCCAGTCGGTGGCCGCTGATGCCATCACGGCCACTTTTCACCTCACCATGCGAATCATTAACGCGGCGCTCACCTTTGCTTTTGGCTTCACCTACGGCGGCGATTTCTTTCCCACGGGCCACCCTACCCTTTCCGCTTCCCTGGGCGCACTGACCTTCGTAGCCATTTACGACTACGGAGCGTACGGATGGGATGCAGCCGGCAAACGAACGTCGCTCAGCATCCGACAGCTGAACATCACCGGTAAGATGTCCCGCGCCTCGATGTACTGCTCCACCCTGCTCAGCGTGGCATTTTTATTGCTGACCACTTCCCTGGTTGATTTGTCCAGTATTCACGACACCATTGGACTGATTGCGGTCCTGGGCACCGGGGTTTTGCTGGCCTGTCACTTCGTTTTCATTTTCGCCTACCTCCGGGCCTCCCCGGCGGCCGTGGAGGCCCAACAGAACGCGGAACTCCGGGGCTGTATCGAAATGGCCTACTCCCTACGGCGCAAAGAAATTGCCGATCAAATGCAGGCGAAAATTCAGGACCGGATGACGCAACACCTAGACGAATTTGCGGAACAGGAAGCCTCCCGCGAATGGAACCGCTTTGTGACGGACATGGGCTATGGCGGCGTGGCCGCAGGTGCCAAGGAAGAAACTAAGGAGCCATCTAACCCGCAACCCACCCCTTCCCCACCCGCTGCCGATGCAGCGGAGCAAGAGTTCATCGACTACGAAGAGCTAAAGGGAAACGCCCGCGCCGCCCAGGAGCAGAATCTGAACATGGCGGCAGGCTAACCCAAAAGCACCACGGGTGCCTGTACTGTGGTTATCACTTCCCGAGAAGCAATTCTCGCCAGCGGTACTGTCTCAACCACCGGGAAGCCCGCTACAAGCATCAAGCAAAACTTGCGTCGGTCACGGTCAAATAACTGACCATCAAGCACCTTAGGGTGAAACCTGAATACTACGTGGCCCAAACACATATCAGCTCTTTTTGCCACTCTATCCCCCTTCTCCGGCTTTTCCGGAGAAGGGGTTTTTCTTCCGAAAAGTGGCCGCTGATCTGCTTGGTCAGGCATCAAAACGCTGTGCACTGGCAAAATAAGCTGGAACCCCAGCAAACATTAGGGGTTTTGGGCTAAAGTGAACCAAAAGTAGACCTAAAGTGAAGCTAAAGTTGAGCTAAATTGAAGCTCCGTTAAGGCTTAAGGTGCAAAGCATTACTTAAAAAATGCCCGGTCGGCACTGAGCGTGGCCAACTGAATTCCTCCCGCCAGCAGGTAATGACGTAACGTAGCCTCGTTCTTCCAGCCCCCCAGTTGCATGATCTCAGAAATGGGCACGCCATCGAGGAGTAGGTTAGTGGCCGCACTCCTCCGTGCGGTGTGGGTGGTCACCAGGGCGGACTTCGGCGTAAAGCCATCACCGCCGCTGGCCATGTTGGTATTGATGCCCGCCAAGGCGGCAATGGTTTTGAGCTTCCGGTTGGAGTCCTGGTTGGCACCACCGGAAAGGTCGTACTGACGTTTCTCCAGGATCTCCAGCACTTCCGGTTTCACGGGCACAAAGCTCTCACTGGCCGTTTTCTCGGCGACATTCCGGTAGAAGATCCGGCCATCGTGCCGCACGATGTTGCCCCGGGAGATATTTACACTATCGCCGTACCGCAGCAACAGATAATAGGAGACAATGAAGCGGTCGCGCTCCTTGGCGAGTGCTTGCTGCCCCCTGAGGTTGAGCCCCGCCATGAGGCTGATTTCCTCCTTAGTTAGGTAGATCTTCTTTTTCGCGGGTACTCGGGTACCCGAAAACGCCCGGAGCTGAAAGGCGGTATTGTCGTGCAAGCCCAGCTCCAGCGCAAGGCGCATGAACTTCTTCAATATCCGAATGTGCTTGCTGGTGCCGGCGGGTCCGCAGCCGCTCCCCATCAGGTACTGCTTCAACTCAGTGTATAGCGTAAGATCCACGTCGTCAAACGCAATGTCCGTCCGGTGGGTGACTGCGGCAAAGCCGCTCAATCGCTTTAAATGAGACTTATACTGCTTGATGGTATTGAGGGCGATGTTATGTAGCCCCCGTTCGCACTCGTCGATGTGGCCAGCGATAAATCGCAGCAGGGAAGTTTCTAGTCCGGCCGCCTGGGTTAGGATGCTTTGCTTGAGCCGTTCCAGTTGGACGTTGGTCTTAATGGAGATGGAATCTTTTTCCAACAAACGGCCCTTGTCCTTATCCCAATTTTCCGGCGTGGCGTAAAAATCGGTTTTGCGATAGTGCTTTTTGCCCCCGTCCTGCACGTAGATTTTGATGTTACAGCTACCGTCGCGACGTGGTTTATAGGTCCAGAGAATTGCCTTCACCCGCATGGTCAGAAATTTAGCTTGAGGTTAGAATAAGGTTAGAAAGGCATGACGTTTAGCGTGAAGAACAAACAATTATAGTGAAGTTTGGGGCAAATAAAAAAACCCGCAACCCTTATGAACTAAGGATTGCGGGTTAGACCACCAACAAATTGTTGGCTAGAAGTGGTCTCGGGTGGAATCGAACCACCATCCCAGGCTTCGGAGACCTGTATACTATCCGTTGTACTACGAGACCGGACCTTTGCTTAACGGCTGAACCCAAAGATAGGTTGCACCGAAAGCGGGGCAAAAGTAGTACAACGTTCGGACATGCGCAAGGCGCAGGGCAAGGTTTAATCCTCCAAGCTACTGGCGAAGATTTCTACCTCGTTGTCGACGGGTTCGAGGCTCTTCAGGTAGGCGAACATGGCCTTGAGGTCCGTTTCGGTCATTCCGGCGTACATGGTCCAGGGCATGAAGGTCTGGAAATCACCGGCGGCGATGGTGGGCGACACGTAGGAGGAGTCGGCGTACTGCTTGAAGCGGGTCACGAACTGGCTTTCGGTCCAATTACCGATTCCGGTGGTGGGATCGGGAGTGATGTTGGCCGAGGTGACGACGGAACCATCGGGTAGTGGAAAATTCATGCCGCCGGCGAAGGGCTCGCCGACGAAGGTTCCCTTTTCCTGGTTGGTGTGGCAGTCGTAGCAAGCGCCGGCGGTGACGAGGTACTTACCGTAGGCCAGCTGGTCGGAGGGATCCGGCCGGGGAGCAAAACTGGCGGGCTGGGGAATGGTATTGATGATGAAGTTGACGGGGAAGTCGAATTCACTCGGAGCCGTTTTGTTTTCTACCGGGGAGACTGTCCGGAGGTAGGCGATGACCGCCTCGATGTCTTCCCGGTCAAGCTTAGCGTAGCTTTGGTAAGGCATGACGTTAAAAAGGGCCCGCCCATCTTTACTAACCCCAGTGGTGATGGCCCGGAATATCTCTCCGTCGGTCCAATCGGCCAGTGCGGCGGGGGTGATGTTGGGGGCCACGAAGTGACCGGGGAAGCCGGCCTCCCGGGGGAAAACTTCTCCGCCCATACCCAGCGTGCCCTCCTCGGGCGGCCCGCCAAATTCCGCCCATTGGCGTTTACCGTGGCAGTCCATGCAAAGCATGACGTTATTGGCCAGGTATTTTCCTCTTTCTACCTGCTCCGGGGTGCCTTCTACGGTCAGGTCGGGGGGAGGTCCGACGTTGGGCAGGGCCGTAGAAACGTAGATCAAAACAGCCGCCAGGGCGACGACCAGAAAGCCGGCCAGCCCCAGCGCAACGCGCAAGATGGTTCTTTTCATAATGGGTTAGATTGGTGGTGAGGTAAGCGAGGTGAGTGATTTAATTTCGGCGTTAAAGACGAAAAAGTCCACTCAAATCCACAAAACAGGTATTTCTACGGGGTGATCTTCGTACGATTCGGGTCAAGAACCCCCTTGCGGTACATCATTAGGGTCCCCGGCCCCAAACCTCCGGTTTGGTTTTGCGTTCTTTGCGTGGATAAAAGAAAACCTTCCATGCCCCGACTTGCCCGATTTACCCTGCTGGGTCTGTTCCTCACTACTTTGCTTACTGCCTGCACCTTCGTGCAGGATCGCTACCCCACCCTTCCTCCCGGTCCCTACCGGGGCACGTTGGAACTGGAGTTCAACCCCATCGTACCCAACCCTAAGGGCGCTCCCCTCCCGGAGAAGGTCAACCTGGAGTTTGAGGAGGTGACCGAAGGGGTGCTGCCCTTCAACTTCACCGTCGTGTACGAAACCGACACCACCTTCCGCATCGACATCCAGAACGGTGAGGAGGTTATTACCGTGCCCGCCGAACACATCGTTTTCGGGCGGGATCAGCAGGCGGGCCGTGATACCATCCGGATCGACTTTCCGGTGTACGACACCCACATTAGCGCCTACCACGAAGAGAACGTGATTGAAGGTGTCTGGGTGGTACACTACCGGGATGATTACCGCATTCCCTTTAAGGCCTACTTCGGCAAGGACTACCGCTTTACGCCCCTCCGCAAAACGCCCACGGAGGACGTCAGCGGTACCTGGGCGGTGACCTTCGTAGACGAAGAGGAGACCTTCCCGGGCATCGCTGAATTCCAGCAAAACGGCAACGAGCTCCGCGGAACCTTCCGCACAGAGACGGGAGATTACCGCTACCTGGAGGGTACGGTACAGGCGGACAAAGTATACTTGAGCGTGTTTGACGGGAGCCATGCCTTTCTCTTTGAAGCCAAGCTGGACGAAGCGGGCGCCCTCAAAGGATCCTTCCGCTCCGGCCGCCACTACATTGCTTCCTGGACGGCCGTCCGGGATGAGAACGCCACGCTGACCAGTCCCGACGCGCTCACCGAAATGCGGGAGGACATCCCCCTGACGTTCAGTTTCGCCACTCCGGAGGGTGAAACCATTTCCCTGGAGGACGAACGCTACGTCGGCAAACCCAAGCTGGTGCAACTCATGGGGACCTGGTGCCCCAACTGCCGCGATGAAGCCGAGTTCCTGAAATCCTACCTGGCCGAGAACGAGGTCGGTGACCTGGAGGTGATCGCTCTGGCCTTCGAGCGCTACGGTGCAGAGGACGAACGTAGTCGGGAGGCCATCCGCCGGTACCGGGATAAAATGGACATCCCCTGGCCAATTGCCCTGGCGGGATCCGAAGACAAGGCGGCCGCCGGTGAGGCCCTGCCCATGCTGAACAAAATCATCAGCTACCCTACCCTCCTATTCGTGGATCGCGACAACCGGGTTACCCGCATCCATACGGGTTTCAACGGTCCGGCCACCAGCAAGTACGAAGACTTCAAACGCAGCTTTGACGCAAGCATCGCCGAATTAACCGCCAGTCCTCAGTAGCATGGAAATCACCAAATCGAACAAGACTGCCCTTTTGGTCGGGGCAACCGGACTGGTGGGCGAGCAATTGCTGAGTCAGCTGCTGCACCACGAAGCCTACGGTAAAGTCGTTGCCCTGACGCGAAGGAAAATCCACCTGGACTCCGACAAGCTGGACAACCGGATCGTAGACTTTGACGCACTGGAAAAGGAAGCGGGTAAGATCAAGTGCAACGACATCTTCATCGCTCTGGGAACGACGATCAAAAAGGCCGGGAGTCAGGAAGCTTTTCGGAAAGTGGACCACGACTACATACTGAAGGCGGCCCTAGTGGCCAAGGCCGGCGGGGCAAACCAGTGCCTGTTGGTGTCCGCCGCCGGAGCTTCAGCGGATAGCCTCATTTTCTACAACCGCGTAAAGGGGCAAACGGAGGAGGCAATCGAGGAGATCGGATTTTGGGCCACCCACATCTTCCGGCCCGGCGTACTGGTTGGCGACCGGGAAGAGTTTCGCCTGGGGGAGCGCATCGGCATTGGGGTAAGTAATTTCCTGCGGGGCATCAGCCCCGGCATCCTGGGGGATTACAACCCCACCCAGGTGGACGTGCTGGCCGCGAAAATGATTGCCGCCGCCCAGGGCGTCCAGCCCGGAGTGCACGTGCACGGGGCGCGGGAATTGCTGTAAAGTGAACACAAAGCATCCTCAATTTTTCCTGCAGAAAGCGAAGGATGATCGCGCGAGTCGTCAGGCGAACTTTATATTGACTGCGTCAGAAATAAAGAATTCGTCGGACGCCCACTATGATAAATAGTAGCTAAATGCTTTCACCTTCTATTTGAACCCCTCACGGAACCTCCATGAAAATGAATAGAGCGGTACCAAGTTGCCTTGATACCGCTCAACAGATTTAGCATCGCCATCTCCAATTACATTTCCTTAATGTGGTAAGGTGGGCTCACAATTTGGGATGACTCACATAAAGTTTAAAGAACGGGATGCCCGCGCTTTACTGTAGTTTATAAATCTTGAACTTACCGTTAGCGGCGTAATACAGGCGGTTGCTACGGTAGTCCACTTCGTACAGGGGAGTCTTGTCGTCGAAGCGGAACTTGTTGACTTCTTCTCCCGTGTTTTTATCCACTTTGAAAAGGGTGAGTCCTTCCTTGCCGTCGCGGGCGAAGAAGAAGGCGAAGTCATCGTCGACGCGGCCGTTGACCTGGCGGTCGGTAGCGTAGCCCATGCCCACGTCTCCGGCGGAACTCATGGCATCCATACGGTCACCCCATCGCTGGGCGGCCCCCTGAATATCGCCAGTTGTCGCAACGCTTTCGAGCATGTTGTAGGATTGGGCGCCAGCGTAGGCAGCTCCTCCGGCGGCGGTGGCGATTCCGGTCAGGGTCCGGAGGGCCGCCGTGGGATCAGGGTACCATTCGTCCTTACGTTCGGAAAATCCTTTATCGGCATCGTAGTCCATGAGGACGTAGCCCCGGTCGTTGTAGAGGAAGTATCCGTTCTCGACTTTATCAAAGGCGGCCATGCCCTTTTTAAGGCCAAACATTTTCCGTTTCAGGACCGGCTTTTCGCCACCGAGCTCCAGTACGGAAATGATGAACTGGGGTTTACCGATGCGGGTTCCCTCGGTGGGGACGGTCGTGGCAAAGGCGATGCGGTCTTCTTCGGGAATAATCCACTCGAAGTTGTGGCGATCGCTGCGGAAGCCCTTACCCACTTCAAAGTATCCGTTGTAGAAGGTTACGTCATGCATCCCGATGCGCTCGGGCTCCGGAGCTTCCGCCACCATTCCCCAGAGAAATCCTTTGGGCTCCTTCTCCAGTTTCTCGGCCTTTTTCCACTTATCCTCGCCAGAAACGGGGTCGACGAGCATCCGCTTGTTTTTGAAGTAAACCATCAGCCCCTCGTCTTCGAATTCGACGTTAACCACGCCCTTTTCTTTGTAGCCCTTCTTCCAACGGCCATCGCCCTTGGTATCGGTGTAGGAGAAGATGTTCATTCCCTCGTCGTGGACGACCAGGAATCCGTCGTCGTAGGGAGTAACGTAAAGCACGTTACCGTCCAGTTTCTTTTCCTTTTTCCAGACGCTCTGTCCGGTTTCCGTATCAATCAGGTGCAGTTTCTTACCAAACTTGCGGGGTCCTCCACCGGTGCCGGAAACGTCCATCAGTCCGCCGAGGCCACCGCGCTTTTCGGCAACCACCATCCGTGAGCCACCCTTATTGGTGAAAAGGTAGCCGGCGTTGATTTTTTCGTTCCACTTGAGGCTGCCGCTTTTGAGGTCCACCAGGGCCAGATACTTACCGTTGGGATACACCAGGTCTCCGGCGGAATTGAGCTGGGGCTGCAGGTCACGATCGCTAAAATCCGCCCCGCCCTCGGAACCGGCCTGAGACAGGCCCGAGGCTTCCCGCAACTGTACGTCCCATTCCTTCCGACTCTCGAAGGGATTGATGCCATATAGGTAGATGGCCCCCTTACCGCCGATTTCCAGCAGCATGAGATCCCGTTCGGGAATAACGTAGTAGGTGCGCAGGATGCGCAGATCGCGGTCGCCACCATCGAAGATGACCTTACCGTTGACGACGTTGAGCAACGTTCCGCTGGCGAAGACCAGGGGGGTATTGGGGATTTCGTCGAAGTCGCGGGTGGCACCGTCCTCACTGGTGGCTTCGGTCAGGGCGGCACCCGAATTCCGTTCCACGGACCACAGAATCGTTCCGTCCTTGGGGCTCAGACCGATGTACTCCTTCATCGTCTGCAGTACGGGGATTCCGGTGGTGGTATGAACGAAGATGGACTTACCGTTGGCATCTACGTCCGTTTCGGCGAGGGGCTCAACGACCTGGGCCGTGGCTACGGAGAATCCGCAGACCATGAATAATAGGGTTAATAGAGTTACTCTCATTTATAACTTTTTTGATTACAATTGCTTATTTTTTAAGCATAACAATGCGAATGTAGAACAAATCTCTCCTTTGACCAAGAATATCCTCTTTTAATTTTCCCCACGCACTGGCTGCGGCGGATAAGCTACGGGCCACCACATATCTTTGTGGTCCGCAGAAATCTTGCCTCAGGCAATGCGCCTCATTTCTTTACCCTGCACCTGCGGTATCGCCACAATCAAAATTGTTGCTCCTGCTGCCGGATCATTACTTCATAAATTCCTTCCATGATTTCCCTTCCCAAACTCAAGCATACGGACACCGATAACTTTTTCCTCATCGCCGGGCCCTGCGCTATTGAGGGAGAGGACATTGCGATGGAGATTGCCGAACGGGTGGGAGAAATCACCGACAAGCTGGGTATTCCCTACATTTTCAAGGGAAGCTACCGGAAGGCCAATCGCAGCCGGATTGACAGCTTTACGGGAATTGGGGACGAGCGGGCGCTTAATATCCTGGGAAAGGTCGGCCAGCAATTCGACCTGCCCACTACCACCGACATCCACGCCGACGCAGAAGCGGCCATGGCCGCCCAGTACGTCGACGTACTGCAGATTCCGGCTTTCTTGTGCCGACAGACCAACCTACTGGTGGCTGCGGCCGCCACGGGAAAGGTGGTCAACATCAAGAAGGGACAGTTTTTGAGTCCGAGTGCCATGTCCTTTGCCCGCCAGAAAGTCCTTGACTCCGGCAACGATCAGGTATGGCTTACCGAACGGGGCGCCACCTTTGGTTACACCGACCTGGTGGTTGATTTTCGGGGAATTCCGACCATGCAACAGCTAGGAAGCCCGGTCGTCATGGACTGTACCCACAGCCTCCAGCAACCCAACCAGAGCAGCGGGGTAACCGGCGGAAAGCCCGCCATGATTGAGACCATCGCCCGTGCGGCAATTGCCGTTGGGGCCGACGGTATCTTTATGGAAACGCACCCCAATCCTTCGGTTGCCAAGAGTGATGCGGCCAATATGCTGCCCCTGGACCAGTTGGAGGGCATCCTGGTCAAGCTCCTCCGAATCCGGGAAGCGATTCGCGGGTAGCGCTTGTTTGGACTTTAGTAATCGACCTCCATTTGGCCTTTTTTGGCGCTGATTGCGTTGGAAATATCCTCATGTAGCGCTGCTAGACTCCGGTATTCCCGCCTTACCAGCACCAAAAAATGCTCAAATCCGGCCAGAAAACCAAAATTCAAATTAGCGCTTCAGTTCGTCCTTATTTTCTGCTAGCTCCTTCAGCCGAAGCCTGACGATCTCATCATCGTCCACTTCCCCCATGAACTCCTTCATGAAGGCGGACAGCTCTTCGGGCTTTTGCGTCCCGATCAGGATCTTGCTACCGTTTTTGAGCTTCAGTTGCAGGCCACGATTGCCCTGCATGTTGAAGGCGATTCCGCCGGGGCCGATCCGGTACCCCCAGCCACCGAACTCTCCGATGGGAGAATAGCTCCTTACTTCCGCGGACTCAATTTCCGAACGGAAAATCCGTTTGCGGCCGAAGGGCCAGAACCGGGCTTCGATGCCATCCTCGGTGATGGTGGTGCGGAGTTCAATCAGGGCCAAAAGGATCGAAATAATTGCGGTCACCCCTACCCCGACAATGCCGGGCATAAGGTCTCCCTGTTCCAGGAAGGCCTTCCATCCCGCCCAGGCCGTAAAGCCCAGCACCCCAATCATGATAAGCCAAAGCCACCACTGGTTAAATTTTTGGGATTCGCGAAATTCCATCCGTATAACTTTTGCATGCAAGAACGTCCAGGAGATTAAAATCTTGTGTATTTTGTCCACCCGGTCGGGCGGAAATTACACTCCTATTCAATAGAAAACAAGTGTAGCTAGGTAGAAGGGGGCCGTCCTCCGGGGCTCCAGGTTCCATCTTCAAAGGGATCCAGGGGAGGAAAGCCCCCGAAGAATTCGAAGATGCGTTGGCGCTCCCCGGGGTCATCAAAGCCCGGCCGGCGGGATCGGTACACCTCGGGAAAGAGCTCCCGAATTCCCGCCAGCAGCACCAGACAGTCGCAGAGCGTTAGAAAAAGGTCATTGAATGCTTGTTCCTCATAACACTCCAATAGAATGGTGATGGCCGCGATGGTTCGGGCCAAGGCCAGGTGGGTTAGGCGGGCATTGAGTACGTAGGGCCGATGTTTTTTCCCGTAGCGAGACATATGCTTGCGCGGGATACTTCGGCGGTAATTCGGTGCAATCATGGGCAGGTACCAGGCCAACGTCCGTACTGCCTGAACTTCCGGGCGCTCAAACTGCCCCTGCTTGAGTAGGGGACGCAGCCATTCAACGTCCTCAAAGCGCCGAACGAGCCGGGAGACCTTTTTGGCCAATACTTTAAGCTGCGCGACGGAGAGTCCGGGAGAAAAGGGAAGCTCCCGGTTAACGCCGTACCCTAGCTTGCCGAGCTGATGTCCGTACTGGTCAAGGATGCCCTCCAGCCGCACCAAATAATCACTAAACGGCCCGCTGAGTGCAGGGAAGCTGACCGGAACCTGATCGTCCACCGCAAACCCGTGATCACCATCGGAGGTGGTCATCAGGTCACAACCATCCGTGAAGGGGCAGCGCTGACACCACCGATTACAATAATTTGATACGGTTTCGATCGGGGAGATCATTTATTGGAAAAGCTCAAGATAGGTGCCTTTCCAATAGAAACTACTCCGAGTTCTTCCGTCCGTCAGGATACCAAGCTGTGCACGTAAAATCCAGGAAATTTCTGGTATGCATGCGCAAATTCAGACTCCGCCGTCCTACTAAACGTACTGGTTGAGGATATTCTCGTAGAGCTCCTGCTTACCGCTGGTCTGGGGGGGCTCCCCTCCATTCCGTCCGATTTGGGCGAGGGTTTCCAGATCCATGCTTCCGCTTTCGTAGGCTTGACCATCTCCGTCATCGAAGGTGCTGTACCGTTCTTTGCGCAGACGGGGGTAGGCCGAAGAGCTGAGAATTTTGTCGGCGGCCAGTAGGGCCCGGGCGAAGCAGTCCATCCCGCCGATATGGGCGTGGAAGATGTCTTCCAAATCAGTGGAGTTCCGTCTGCGTTTGGCGTCAAAATTCACGCCGCCTCCCTGCAGGCCACCGGCTTCCAGGATCACCAGCATGGCTTCGGTGAGCTCGGGCACGTTGTTGGGGAACTGATCGGTATCCCATCCGTTCTGGTAGTCTCCGCGGTTAGCGTCAATGGAGCCCAGTAGTCCCTCCGCCCCGGCCACGGCCAGTTCATGCTGGAAGGTGTGCTGCGCGAGGGTGGCGTGGTTCACCTCGATGTTGAGCTTAAAGTCGTCCATCAGGTCGTACTTCCGCAGGAAGCCCGCCACGGTGGCGGAATCAAAATCGTACTGGTGCTTGCTGGGCTCAAAGGGCTTCGGCTCGATGAAGAAGGTCCCCTCGAATCCTTGCTTTCGGGCGTAGTCACGCGCCATGGTCAGGAAACGGGCCAGGTGGTCCACTTCCCGGCCGTAGTCCGTGTTGAGCAGGCTCATGTAGCCCTCACGGCCACCCCAGAAGACGTAATTTTCTCCTCCGAGTTTGATGGTCGCATCGATGGCGTTCTTCAACTGGGCGCCCGCATGCGCCACCACCCGAAAATCCGGGTTGGTACTCGCTCCGTTCATATACCGGCGGTGGCTAAACAGGTTAGCCGTCCCCCAAAGTACTTTGATGTCAGTACCCTTCATTTTTTCGGCCAGGTAGTCGGTCACGGCGTCCAGGCGACGGCCGAATTCTCCGATTCCTTCGTCGCCCTCATCTACGAGATCGACGTCGTGGAAACAGAAGTAGTCCAGTCCGAGCTTGTCCAGAATTTCGAAACCGGCATCCACCTTGTCCTTCGCCCGCTGTACGGGGTCGGGATTGGCATCCCAGGGAAAGTCAACCGTTCCCGGACCAAAGGGGTCTCCTCCGGCATTGCAGAGGGTATGCCACCAGGCCATGGCGAATTTGAAGTGCTCGGCCATGGTCTTGCCGGCCACCACCCGTTCTTTGTCGTAGTGTTTGAAGGCAAACGGGTTGTCGCTCTCCGGGCCTTCGTAACGGATGGTGGGAATATCATTAAAAAAGGTGGGCATAATCGTAGATTCTTTGTCTTTGGCTGCCAAATTAGGACAACCTTGGCAAAGAAGCTCCCTTACCCGAAAATGCAATCGTTTGGGATTTTTGAAAGGGCAAAAAAAAGTGAAAAATGGTGCTTTTCACGCCCGCAGGCAGCCCTATTTGACGTCTTCCTGCTTAGGAATTGCCCCGGTAGCCTGTCCGAAAAAGAAAACGAACTGCTGCATTTGATTGGCCAGCTCCGTATTCTGGGTGGCCCGGTGGTAGGTATCCGCCAGTCCGCGCAGGGTCTGGTACATGAAGCGGTCCATTTCCACCACCTGCATGTCTTTGGTCCACAGATCAATCTTCATGGTGTCCTTGGACTGCTCGTCAAAAAGGGATAACAGCATCCCCTTACACGCCTGGGCGGGTACCGGATTATCGCTGGCCCGCCACTTAAGCTCCACGGGAAGCTTTTCCTCGTTTAACCCTACCTCAACGGAAATCGTGGAACGTTGCTTTACCTTTTCTTTGGCCATGGTTGGAAAATTTTCGCAAAGGTACGGATTGGGGGAGAGTATGATTTGAGGGGCCAAAGATTAGTGAGGATTGAAAAGGTTGCACCCCGAGCAGTCAAGCGAAGCAAGCAGTCCCCGGATATGCCGCGAAAAATCGGCAGCACATCAATCCTTCATCCTGAATCCTTCATCCTGAATCCTGATACCTGAATCCTTGAGCCTAACGCCTCGCTCCTCTCAATGCCGACTCCCCTTCCAGGTGCCGCCGTAGCGATAGTAGTCGCCCCGTTGGTGTTTGCGGCAGCAGGCTTCGCAGACGAAAATCCAGATTTTACCCTTCCGGATTTGCACGCGGTACATCACGTCGTGGTCCGTTTTACAGGTGGCGCAGGTTTTGGTCTTCATTGCATAAGTTTTGTCCGGGGGCTATCGGATCAGTTTCAGTTGGTAGATATCCGTCCTGCGGTCCCGAAGATTATGGACGGAGCCATGCTCGTGCAATTCCTTGAGGAGGTCCAGGTCAACGTCGGCGACCAGGATCATTTCCGTGTTCGGAGTGGCTTCGGCCTTGACGCCGTTACTGGGAAAGGCAAAATCACAAGGGGTAAAGACCATCGACTGGGCGTACTGAATGTCCATATTATGCACCTTGGGTAGGTTCCCCACGGATCCGGCGATGGCTACGTAGCATTCGTTTTCGATCGCGCGGGCCTGCGCGCAGTGCCGCACCCGACTGTAACCGTTTTGGGTATCCGTCAGGAAGGGCACGAAGAGAATGTCCATGCCCGCGCCGGCCAGCAGCCGGCTGAGTTCCGGGAACTCGACGTCATAACAGATCAGGATGCCGATCTTACCGCAGTCGGTATCGAAGGTCTTCAGGCCACTTCCGCCGGTCATCCCCCAGACCTGGGCCTCGTCGGGCGTGACGTGCAGCTTATAGAATTTCTCCAGCGTTCCGTTGCGGCGACAGAGATATCCCACGTTATAGAGCTTACCGTCTTCCACCGAGGGCATGGATCCGGTGATGATATTGATGTTGTAGGCCACGCTGAACTCGGAGAACTTCTTTACGATCGGCTCGGTGAATTCGGCCAACTTCCGGATGGCCTCCGGTTCCGGCAGATCGTTGAACTCGGCCATCAGCGGCGCATTGAAGAATTCGGGGAAGAGGGCAAAATCGGAGCGGTAGCTGCTCACCGCATCGATGAAGTATTCCGCCTGTTCGAGGACGTCGTCCAGTCCGCGGTAGGGCCGCATTTGCCACTGGACCAGTCCGAGGCGGACGACACTTTTGGGTTGCCGGGGCCGCTTACTCGGGGCGGTGTAGAGCACATTATTCCACATCAGGAGCGCGGCGAATTCCCGACTGTGTTCGTCTCCCTCTAGGTAGCCCCGGACGATCCGGCGCACGTAGAAATCGTTGGCGAACTGGAAGTTGAGCACCGGATCGTGAATTTCCCGGTCCTTCACCTTCTGGATGTACTGGCGGGGCGACATTTTGGCGGCGTGCTCGTGGTAATTCGGCAGCCGGCCACCGAAGAGGATACCCTCGAGATTCATCTCCTCACACAGCTCCTTGCGGTAGTCGTACATCCGGCGGCCAAGCCGCAGCCCCCGGAACTCGGGTTTTACGAAGACGTCGATGCCGTAAAGGATGTTTCCTTCCGGGTCGTGGGTACTGAAGGAGTAATCGCCCGTAATTTCCCGGTAGGTATGCTGGTCATCAAAATTCTCGTAGTTCACCACGATGCTCAGGGCACATCCCGCCAGGTTACCGTTGACCCAGATGGCCACCTGTCCGGGAGGAAAAATCTCGATCAGCCGTTGAATCTCGTGTCGTTCCCAGGCAGAATCCGGCAAGACCGCGTAGGCTTCTTCCATCAGGGCCTTCAGTTCGCGATATTCCTGGATGCCCAAAAATTTCAGTTCGACTTTTTCAATGTTGGCGTTCGGAACGACGGGGTCGCTGGAGGGGTGAGGCATGGTGGGATAGAATTGAATTTATTTCGGAGAACAAATCAGGGGGAGTAAAGGTGCGGAAGTTGGGGTGTTAGTCTGTTGGTGCGTTAGTCTGTTGGTTCGTTAGTCTGTTAGTTCGTTAGTAGGGAGGCCAACTTTAAAAGAAGAGAGTAACCGTGTAACCGGGCGCAGCGTTCGTTGGGACGATCAGTTGCCGGCAATCCCAGGTTCGAAGACTGATCGGGATGAAGGATTCAGGATGAGGGCGCCGGAGCGCAGGTGCAGTGGCATTTGGACTTAGGGCAAAGCATTTTGGAAAAGGTGCATTTTACAAATCCCCGGATCCCGTTTCTTTTTTGCGCAAATCTTTGCACCTGCGTCCGCGCCCAAGTGCTATATCCGGACTTCGTCGCCGTGTATTAAAATCGGCGATCCCTAAAAATTACGCTACTGGGGGACATGAGAAGAGAATTTGGACCTGCTTAAGCACCTTCGGAGTCTTCGGGGAAATCCTGTTTCGACACCAGTTGCCCCTGCTCGTAGTGGGCGATCTGCTTCGGGCTACCGTTGGGATAAAATTGCTTCCGCGGGCCGTGCAATTTCCCCGCATGATAGTTTTCCACCAGGGTGGGCACTCCCTCCCGGGACCGTTTTACTTCTCCGTGCTTCACGCCGTCCTGATACTCCTCCCGGAGGACTTCGACACCTTCCCTCAGTTTAAGTTCGACCAATCGATATCCGTTGCCATCCTTCAGGGTTTGTTCGCCACCCGGCAACCAAAATTGCTGGACGCCCAGTGTAAACCGCCCAATGTATTCACCGATTAATTTAGGCTTGCCGTCGGGGTAATATTCTTTGACTTCACCGACGCTGTACCCTCGTTCATCCTGATATCCCTCCCTGCTCACCTGCCCGTTGGGGTACTGACCGCCCGTCGGACCGGCAACCTTATTTCCGTCCTGGTCGCAAAGTCCGTAATAACAACTTCCGTCTTCCCGGTAACTGACTTCCCGCCATACCCCAGGCTCACCGGTTTGCGAGCGGGTTTTGGTCAGTTTCCCTTGCTCGTTCTGGATTTTGGTTTCCACCAGGCCCCCCCGTTCGTATTGGGCGGACGCCTTCAGGGCTCCACCGGAAAAGTACTCTTCGTACGTTCCGTGGAGCTGCCCCTGATGAAAGGTCCCGCGCGACTGAAGTTCCCCCGCACGATAAAATCCTTCCAGCGTGCCGGAGGTATCTTCCCGATAGGTCTGCCCGTTTTGGGCGGTAAAGTAGCGGGAGCCGGTGCTTCGGACGAGAGCAACCAGGCGCGCAATTGTTCCGGATTTGGTTCGGTAAAACTCCTCATCCAGCGCATCCAGGCCACCCTGCCCCGCGTAAAACGCGGGATTAAACCATCCCCTCCACCCCCGAAGTTTTGCCTTCAGGAATTGCCACCAGTTTTTGCGGTATTCTTTTTCGGCCCGCAGGAATAAATCGGCCATATCGGGCTCTCCCAACGCCCGTAAACCTTCGATCGCCGGACTTAAGTACTTCCCGTAGCCGTTGCCGAATAACTGAACGAATCCTCCATTATCGACCTGTCCCCAGATGATATCAAAATAAAAGATCGTGCGCTGTTCGGGGGTCAGTTGCCGTAAATTTTCCTCCTCGGCCCCATCGGTCAGTACGAACTCAATTAAAAGTCCTCCATATCGACCCAGGGCAAGGGAAGGAGCTTCGGCGAAGAATTTAGGGACGTTAATTTCTGGCAAAAAGTGGGTCGGGGAACTCGGGTTCGGCGGCATTAGGTGATTGCTTAATTACTGGCGATGCAAAGATTCAAATCGGCAGCAAATAAAGGATAAATTCCCTTATCCTGCCCTACTCCCCCCGAATCACCTGAAGGGCTCGCTCCAGTAGTTCGTCCCGGCCGGCGCGGGTCCCCTCGATGGTGGGGCGGACCAGGATGTCGGGCTCGATGCCGATACGCTGAGTTTCCCGTCCGTTGGGATAATGAACTCCGATGCCGGAAATCATGGTCCGCAGTCCTCCGGGAAGGAGGATACGTGACACGTTGCCGTCGGCCGCGGCCGTGGTGCTGCCCACGATGGTCACGTCGCGCCCCGCCCGGAAGGACATGGCCGTGTATTCCGCCTGGCTCTGGGAAAGCTCGTTGACCAATACGACCACCTTTCCCCGGTAGGTACTCTCCGGTTTGGGCATCGTAACGTTGGGGCCCAGGACGAATAAGCCCGGATGATCCACCGACCCGGCGGTGAAGCGGGCGAAGGGGGTGTCTTCCTCGATGAACCAGGGCGACAGCGCGAAGGGCATGAAGGCGCTGGGATAATTACGAATGTCGATGATGATGCCGTCGGTTTCCGCAAAGGCCTCCTTGATTTTGGGCACCTCTTCGGTCTGGATTCTGGCCAGAGTCACGTAACCGATACCGTCTTCGAGCATCCGGTAACTGGGGCCCTCCCCCCGGCGGTACCACCGGAACATGTTCAGGCTGTCGCGGGGATAGAGGTCGAGCGTCTTCGTGAGGTATTCCCCGTTACGGTCTACCCGGACGTCCAGGCTACTGGCCGACGACCGGAGCATATCCGCCGCGATGTCCCGCAGTCTGGTGGGCTGGTTGGAGGCGGGATAAAAGGGACGGAGGTTGGCCACGATGTCGGGCACGGTCTGACCGTTGATGTGGGTGATGACGTCTCCGAGTTTCAGGCCGGAGGCTGCCCCCCGTTCCGGGTGGTAAAAATCGGTTACCACCAGCTGGTCTTCGAAGAAACGGACGTGGGCCGCAGAGAAGTTGCTTCCCCGGTGTTCACGGATTTTGTCTCCCCCACCCCACAAATTCGCGTGGGTATCCTTTACTTCGGCGATGACGCCAACGGCGGCCATTTCGTAGGCCAGTTCGTCTTCCGCGTTCAGGAAGCGGGGAAGGTATTCCTCCAGAACCCTTTCCCAGTCGCGGTCCATAAGGTGGCGGTAGGGAAAGAAATACTGGATCATGTTCCAGTAGCGCGCCAGCGCCAGGAAGCGGTAGCCCGCATCGGGGTAGGTCATTTCGGCGTAGGGGCGCTCGTTCTTGAAGTCGGGGTTACCGATACCGGGCGCCATGCCGACGTAGTAGTGCGCGCCCTGATGGCGGTTTTGGTAGAGGTACTGAAGTTTCTCGACCAGTGCTTCGTCCAGGCCGGAATTCGTCATCCAGTCGTGATCGGGGCGCAGGTAGGCGTTGTCCGGCACGGGTTGACAGTTGCGGCAGGGAGCTACCTCACCGAGCCCCGTTATCCAGCCCAGCAGGGCGGCGTCGCGGGTTTGCTTTCCCTTAGCGATAGCCTCCAGGTAGACGGGCATAAACCGAAACAGGTCGGCATCCCAGTTGTGCTCGCCCCGGCCGATGGCCGGGTGGTGGTACTTGAGGAAACCCCAGACCTTCGTCAGCAGCGCCAGGTCCTTGACGTTTGAGATGCTCAGGTCCGGGAAGTTTACCTCCGAACCCTCGCTGAAGGCGTTATCCAATTCGGCCGGATACCGGTCTTTTTCGGGTGCTTCGGCCAGGGGCTTGCCGTCAATGGTCAATTCCAGGTCATCCACCCAGACTTTCCCCTTACCAACCAGCAGCGCCCCAAAAACGATGCTCTTGACTTCCCGCACCAGGTCCAGTTCGATGGTGAATTGCTGCCAGTCGGTGGTGCCGGTAACGCCCCGGTCGTTCATGTTATCGAAGGCGATGCCGGGGTCCAGGCGGAGCCAGATGCCGGCAAAGCCATCCGTGACGTTCTCGGTTTTGAGGTAGCCGGTCAGTTTGATTTTCTCTCCGCCAAATTCGGCGGGAACGGTGTAGGCCCAGGCTTTAAAATCCGGGCTATCCCCGTCGTAGGCCAGGAAAGCGGAACACTTTCCGCTGCGGGCGGCTTCCGCAGCCAGGCCGTGGGAGTAGGCCTCACTGCCAAAGACCTCCCATCCGGTCGGACCCTCCTCCGTAAAGGTTTCGAAACCGTAGTTGGGTTCCGTTTGGGCGACCAGTACGGCGGTCAACAGGCAGAGCAATAAGGAGCAAAGGGGGCGAAACAACATAGTAGTAGGCTTGGTGTTACAGAGGTGAGTAAAACGCGGCCGGGCGAAGCGTTCAGTTCCCGGACCGATAAATAGACACCCTCACCTCCCCAAAAGCTGCATGATGCGCGTAGCGATATTTAGTACCCATCAATTTGAGCGTCCGTTTCTGGAAGCCGCCAATGACGGTCAACACGAGTTGATTTTTCACCGCAGTCAGCTGCACGAGCGCACGGCGGCCCTGGCCGCCGACTGTGAGGCGGTGAGCGTCTTCACCAACGACGACGTGGGCCGGACGACGCTGGAGCAACTGGCCAAACAATCGGTCAAATTGATCGCGCTGCGGTCGGCGGGCTACAACAATGTCGACCTGGAGGCCGCCAACGAACTGGGCATCCGGGTGGTACGCGTTCCGGCCTATTCGCCCTACGCCGTAGCGGAATTTGCCGTCACCATGATGCTGACCCTGAACCGCCGCGTAATCCGCGCTCATCACCGGATTACGGACCTGAACTTCAGTCTGGACGGCCTCACCGGCTTCGACGTTCACGGGAAAACCGCCGGGATCGTTGGTACGGGGAAAATCGGGGGAATTCTGGCCAGGATTCTCCATGGCTTCGGCTGCGAACTGCTCGGCACCGACCCCTACCCCAACGAAGCGCTCACGAAGGATTACGGCCTGGAATACGTGGAGATTGACGTCCTCTGTCAGCGCGCAGACGTCATCTTTCTGCTGTTGCCCCTCAACGAAGACACGCACTACCTCATCAACGCCGAACGCATCCGGCAGATGAAGCCGGGCGTCATGCTGATCAATACGGGCCGGGGCGGACTGGTGCAAACCACCGCCGTGGTGGACGGACTGAAAACCGGGCACATCGGCTACTTCGGGATGGACGTTTACGAGGAAGAGGATGGTCTGTTCTTTGAAGACCACAGTGACGAAGACCTCCTGCAGGACGACACCATCGCCCGCCTGATGAGCTTCCGTAACGTACTGATCACCAGCCACCAGGCATTTCTGACCGACACGGCTTTGCGCAACATCGCCGAGACGACCATCGAGAACCTCAGTGCCTTTTCCGGGGGAAAAGACTTAACCAACGAAGTGCAGGTATAAATCCGCAATGATGTGACCCAAGCGGTGTTTGGGGTGGATGGATTTTCCCCAACCAATCATTTCAGGATTTTGGGTAGGAGTATTTTGACTGGTAATTCTTGCGGGGAAACTTATACACCGGCAATTATCAATTCCATCTCATATTGGTTAACCGTATTTTTCAATCCCAGTAAGTGGATATGGTCAAGTTTTTCCGTCAGGCGTTTATCCACATTAATTATCCTCACTTCGCCAGACACCCGTTTAATTGCCTCAAATAACCTATTCCAATTATTCTCGTTGTTATTCAGCACGTCAAACTGTGCTAAATATTTATTTTCCGGATTAATGATAAAATAGGACTCAGGCTGATTATTACTTAGCACCTGATAAAAAACGTAGTTTCCGTCTACGATTGTCTCTTTCTGGAAATCCCAGGAATAGAATTTCTGATTAGGCAGTTGCTCCCAACCCCAATCCTCCATTGACACTTCCCTGAACTCAACTTGAGCGTTGTTGCTTGTGCTAATTGTGCCCGCAAAGCACCGGTACTCTTTACAAATATCGAATCCGACGCTCTTGTATGCCCGAATAGCGTGCTCATTCTTCGTAATGACTTCGAGGGAGCTTTTCTCAATTCCATGCTTACGCAAATCGTTGATGGCATATTCATAAATTGATTTAACCACTCTTCTTCCTCTATATTCCGGTATTACTCCGGTCCCGGTGTTAAATGCCGTTTTCACCCCAAACCTTACATCAACAGCGTGGATGATGAATCCGACTATCTCCCCCTCGTCGAACATCCCATACGAAAGACTAAAATTGACTTTTGCGGCCTTCCATCGCTGCTTATAATAATTTTTATCCGTTGGCATGGTTACGTAATACCCCGCAAATGCCCGTAGAAAGCAAGCTAACAGTTCATCAAATGATGTATCCTTTAAATTTCTTACGGTCATTTTAATCCCAGTTAACGTTAAGCGACACCATATCCAAGATACGCAGTTCCGAGACTACTGCCCACTCCACGCCTACCTTAGTTCTACTGCGGCCATCCGGGAATAAGCTGGCACTCGGGCCATGCCCCTACACCTGTACCGGCTGAGCCGAGTATTCCGTTTCACTTCACACACCGTTGCCCAAAACTTATCCGACTGGCTAGGCGGACACGTAGTTGCATTTCCTCTGAAAGTAACAACCCCAATGAGCGAAGCAAAACTCGGGACCGTGGCCTAAAGGCTGATCGCACAGGCCCTCCAGGTCCCTTTAAAACTTAACTCTCCCGTCCGCCCCACCCGAATAAGTAAAACGGTCTCCGCGACTTGGCCGATCATCTGACGTTGGTGGTCATTAGTAGAAGGACCCATTCATCGCCTGCTTCCAAACGGCGGAACTCAGTATCTTGTCACGACAAAACAAAAGCCTTACCGAATGATGAAACATTTGCCCCTGCTGGCGCTGTTGTTAGCCTTCACCGCCTGCGCAGAAAATCCCCAAGAAGAAATGGCCACCGTGGATTATCCCCAAATCCCCGTCACCTACCCCGAAACAAAAAAGGTTGACCACGTCGACACCTACCACGGCGAAGAAGTCTCCGACGCCTACCACTGGCTGGAGGACGACAACGCCGAAGATACCAAAGCCTGGGTTCAGGAACAGAATAAGGCCACCTTTGGCTACCTGGAGCAGATTCCCTTCCGTCAGGCCTTCGAAGAACGGATGACGGAACTGATCAACTACCCCCGCCTGAGTGCCCCTAACCGGGTTGGAGACTACTACATCTTCAGCAAGAATGACGGGCTGCAGAACCAATCCGTCTACTACTACAAAAAGGGAGAAGACGGTGAAGAAAAGGTCTTCATTGACCCCAACGAAATCAACCCGGAGGGTACGACCAGCATCGGACTGCTGGGTGCCGACAAAGACAACCGCTACATGGCCTACAGTCGTTCCGACGGTGGTTCGGACTGGCGTAAGATCTACGTCCGTGACCTGGCCACCAATACCGACCTGGAAGACGAGCTCGAGTGGGTAAAATTCGGCGGTGCGGGATGGTACGGCGACGGCTTCTTCTACAGCCGCTACCCCGCCCCCGCCGAGGGCGAGGAGTTGTCCGGAAACAACCTCATGCACTCCGTCTACTACCACAAGCTGGGTACCCCGCAAAGTGAGGACGTTCTGATTTACGAAGACCGGGAAAACCCGACCTACTACCATTACGGAGGCACCACCGAAGAGGAGGATTACTTTGTGATGTACGCCGCCCCCGGCACGGACGGATACGCCATGTATTACCTGCCGCTGGACGGCAAGAACCTGCCCAAGCAAAAGCCCATCGCGCTCTTCCCGGAAACCACCCAGAAGAGTAGCGTGGTCCACAGTCAGGGGAACGACTTCTGGGTCATGACCGACGTGGGAGCCCCGAACTACCGGCTGGTAAAAATCAACCTGGACAATCCGGAGGAAGACAACTGGGTAGAGATCATTCCCGAAGGAGACAATCTCCTCAATAGCGTCAACACCGGCGGAGGATACCTCTTTGCCAATTACCTGGAGAAGGCCACTGACCGCTACTACCAGATGAATTACGACGGTTCGGGAAAGAAGGAAATCAAACTGCCGGGACTGGGCAGCGCCGGTGGATTCGGCGGTAAAGAGGACGAGAAGAAGCTCTTTTACGTCTTCACCAGCTTCACCTACCCGAGCACCATCTTCGAATACGACGTGGAGACGGGCGAAAGCCGCCCCTTCTTTGAGCCGGCGCTGAAGTTCAATCCGGAAGACTTCGTGGAGAAGCAGGTGACCTACAACAGCAAGGACGGCACACCCGTGACGATGTTCATCGTCCACAAAAAGGGACTGGAGCTGGACGGCAACAACCCGACCTACCTTTACGGTTACGGTGGCTTCAACATCAGTCTCACCCCCAGTTTCAGCACCTTCCGGATTCCGATGCTGGAAAACGGCGCGGTGTACGCCATGCCCAACCTGCGGGGTGGTGGCGAATACGGCGAAGAATGGCACCAGGCCGGGATGCTTAAGAATAAGCAGAACGTCTTTGACGACTTCATCGCCGCCGGAGAATACCTCATTGCCGAAGGCTATACGAGCCAGGAGAAGCTGGCCATTGCCGGGGGCTCCAACGGTGGGCTCCTGGTCGGGGCCGCCATGACGCAGCGTCCGGACCTCTTCGCCGTAGCCTTCCCCGCCGTGGGCGTGATGGACATGCTCCGCTACCATAAATTCACCGTGGGTAAGGGCTGGATTCCCGAGTACGGTAGCAGTGAGGATCCGGAGATGTTCCCCTACCTGAAGGCGTATTCTCCGCTGCACAACCTCAAGGACGGCACGGCCTACCCCGCCACGATGGTCACTACGGCGGACCACGATGACCGGGTGGTTCCGGCTCACTCCTTCAAGTTTGCCGCCCGTTTGCAGGAGGCTCACGAAGGAGAGAATCCCGTGCTGATTCGCATTGCCACGGATGCCGGGCACGGTGCGGGCAAGCCCATTTCCAAAACCATCGAAGAACAGGCTGACTATTGGAGCTTCTTTTTCTACAATACCAAGTCGCCGGTGAAGTACGGTGTTGAGGGGTGATTTGGTCTGTTGGTCCGTTAGTCTGTTAGAATTTTAGTCTGTTAGAATTTTAGTCCGTTAGAATTTTAGTCCGTTAGAATTTTAGTCTGGTGGTCCGTTAGTCTGATGGTATTTTAGATGGACCAGCGTAGGACGGCACGACCGGCCCGGAGGAAGATCCCTTCGGGCCGGTGTGCGTTATGTGGGTATTCAAAAGCACGATCGGGGCGAGGGTCCAGGAATACTCGGCTCAGCCGGTGCGGGTGCCGTGGGATGGGAAGACGCATTATTGTCGTAAAGCCCACGGGGGATTGGCTGGGGAGCCAATTATCAACCAAATAAAACCCCTATATTAGGGGAACAGCTATATCCTGAAACCCATCTGACAATACCATGAGTGCTCCCTCCCGGCCGAGTAGTGCAAAGATTGATACTTTGTACGTAAAGCTCCATAATTATGCCCCCAAGAAACTGGATGGTGAATCCGGTGAACGCTACAACAACTGGGTCGGTAGAGTCCGACTGGAGCGTTACCTGAAGCGGTTGATCAAGGAAGAATGTTCCGGCAATTCCGCCTACCTCATCACCGGATACCGGGGAATCGGAAAAACTTCGCTGCTTCGAAAGAGTATTCATGAGGCTAATAATCCATCCCCCAAGAAAAGGAACAATAAAAGAGCTCAATCCTCCCTGAGATGGATTCTTCCAATCCTGGCAATACTTATTGTTGGTGGACTGTACTCTTTGGCATTCTTTATGGAATGGATTCCGCGTGATTGGATTCCAGCCGTCCCCAACGGCGACTCCCTGGATAGTTGGACCCTTCTCGAGGTTATTAAAACGGTGCTCATCATCATCTTGGTAATCTACTTGTTGATCCTCCCAATTTTTCTTGCCTGGGATGCCGGTATTTTCCTTTCTGAAAAAGCTAATTCATCGGAACAATATCGGTCCTTCGAAATACCCTTGTCGCAGGAAGACGTCACCGAAAAGGATGTTTACAGTCAGATTGCCCAGCAACTACTCCGGTGGTTTAACGAAGTGACGCCTACTAGCATACTGTATCGCAGGCCACTCTACCTCCCCATAAGGGGGATTGCCAATATTTTCACCCCACGGGATCAAGCCCTTCGGCAAAAGCAATACCATCAAATCGGGGCCCGCCTTCTCCACTTAAATGATCGGCTTTACGGTGAAGTATCCAGAAAAAATGAGCTGTCCCTAGAGCCCAGTGTGCGCAAGCAATTCGGCCTATCGGCCGTAGCGGTTTCCTCAAGCTTATTCCGCTATTCCAGCAACGACCAGATTTCCTACCCTCTGGCCTCCGCCAAGGAAATTGAAGCGGAATTAATGTTTTTGCTTAATGATCTCGATCGACTTAGAAGGAACAGAGTAAAATACCTCAGCAGCTACCCCTTCATCCCCAAATTCGTCTTCATCCTCGACGAATTGGACAAAATGGAACCCTCCGGCAACCTCGCCGAATTTGAAGAAGATCAACGGATCGGTGC
Organism: Lewinella sp. W8; assembly: GCF_004375085.3. Classification (GTDB taxonomy): domain Bacteria; phylum Bacteroidota; class Bacteroidia; order Chitinophagales; family Saprospiraceae; genus Neolewinella. The sequence goes on along the minus strand of NZ_SNAQ03000007.1, from coordinate 44,085 downwards.
CATTTCCATCAATAACTCCCGGCTGCGCGAACGGCAGGATACGGTGGGCAGATTGCTGGGCAACCTGAAATCCTTCCTCAACTCTGCCCCGGCCACCTTCTTCTTCATCGGCGGCAGGGAACTGTTCGACGCTTCGCTGGCCGACATCGCCGACCGGGACTCCTTCTACAGCAGTATTTTCAGTGACGTCATCTACGTCAACTCCTTCTTCAAGGAGAAGGTCTATCCCTACAGCAGCAACGTATCCGACGCCACAGAAAACTTTCTCTGTAAGCTATTGGTCGATGGCTACGACCTGGAGGAAGAGTACAAACTTGATAACATCTTTCCCCGACGGGATGACCCGGTTTTTCAGCTCCTCAAAACCTACGTGGTTTACCTGACCTACCGCAGCAACGGTACTCCGAAAAAGCTGATCAGCCTCATCGAAGATTTGATCGTAAAGGGCGACAACCTTGGTCCCCGCGTGCAGCACTATTACGACGCCAAAACCAACAAAAGAATTTATACCAAAAATGATGCCCCGACCCCTAACCATTGGTTTCTGAAGTTCTCCGCCCAGAAGCAGTTTGAAGTGTTCCTCACCGCCGAGCTCTATCACCCCTACCTGGTCACCAACAGCAGCCACGTAAAGTCTTACGGAGACAAGCTCCTCTTCTCCTCGGCCTTCATCATGGATCACTTGCTGAAGTTCCATTCCTTCGGCTTTTCCTGGCGCAACCTCGAAACCATCCCGGAAGTCATTCTCGGCAACGCGGACCCTCACCTGCGCTCCTTTTTGGAGCAACTGATCTCACACCTTTCCTACAACTACATTCGCCCCACCATTTCGGGCCTTTTCCAGTATAAGTTTTACAGCGAAATCTCTCAGGAGATTAGCCTGTTGGCCAAAATTTCCGAGCAAAGTGCAGCCGCCTTCACCTTCACCCTCGACGAATCCCGCCAGGTCAAACGACACTACAAGCTAAAACTCCGGGAGCTGGAAAATAAATACAGTGATTTTACCCCCGTCAAGGGGATGAATCAGTTTGTGCACTCCATTGCCTTCATCCAGACCATCCTGGGTGACCTCCATTTTTACGACCAGGAGTTTGAGGACGCCGTAATCTACTATACTGACAGCATCCAGACGCTTCGGTTTCCGACCAACCGTCGCTATGCAATCACCAGCCATCAGGTATTCATCTGGACCAGGAACATGCTCAAACTTTCCCTGAGCCTCGAGAAAATGAAGGCCTTTGACAGCGCCTATTCTACCTACCAGACCATCATCAATGATGTCCCGCTTTACGCCAAATGGCTGATCGGTGATGATCTCGGGAACTCCGAAGGGGCGACCAACACTGATCCCTTCGAGAGTTATCGCAACCTGCAATTACTGAACATCCCGTTCCTGGCAAAACTTGCCCTGATCGAGAAGTACCGCTACGGAGGCATCAGCCAACACGACCTGAAGGAAGCTCGGGTGGGATTGTTCAACCTCCTGTTGTCCGGGAACGAAAAGAGCCAACGGGAGGAGGAGGAAAACCGAATTGCCGCCTATCGGAAAAGAGTGCATAAGTCAAGGGGGCAGCTTAACCGCAGCCTGCTCCACGAAGAATTTGTGGAGCATAAAATCCACCACCTGAAGCTGTCCCGCCACCAGTTTCTGTTTGCGGACTATTACCACAACTTAGGCACCCTCCTTTTTTTCAAAAACAACAGCGCCGAGGGGGAAGACCTTTCCAAGTGGGGCTACATTATGCGGCTTTACTATCCGGAAGTAGCTGAATATTTAGATGATCTTACACCCATAGTTAAGCGGGAAGAAATCGAGAAGGGAACAAAAGAAGAGGAATATAAGGACCCGGCGAAAAGAACCTTTAGCATTGACTACCGCCCCTCCATCATTGCCTACTACAATTACAAAAAGGCCTTGTGGCTGCTGCTCAAAAACAAGCTGGAGGATAAACTGATCAGGGATCGCATTAAATTTCTCCTGGTCGATCGAATTGAGGTTCGCCACCGCGACTATCTTTTGAAAAAGGTAGCCGACATCAAAAAGGAATTCGAGGACCCTGCCAACGAACGTTCGCTGATCGGGGCGTATACCGCCAGTGGTTTCTTTCCCGGGGCATCTCCCGCTAAGGCCTTTCAGCAGGAATATGCGGGCTACGATGCTCATCCCGAAAAGTCCCAGGCACAAATTGACCACGCAAAAAAAATCGTGACGTGGTTCCTGGAGCAGTTCCCTACCTACGATCTCTTCTCGCAAACGTTCATGCTCCTGCACGATGATTTCCGGGGCAACTGGAACGCATCCATGCTTTTCTACAGTGCCAACCTATGGTCCAAACTCGGTGATGCCACGATTGCGACGATGAATATGGCCGTCAAATGGGAAGACCCCGAAACGGCAAAGGTCTACAAGAATGCGCTGGAACTATTATTTAAGTCACTGCAAGATTCCGTAAAACCCGATTCGGGGAGATCAAGTGGCCAGCAGGGTTCGCTTTCCTTCCGCCAGCAATGGGCCCAGAGATTATTCGTTCAACCGGTAGAGGACAGCCTGAATTTCCCCGAAAGTGCCATTTCGCTGTACTACGTTTCTCACCTCTATTACCAATACGCCATCAAGCCCTACAGTTCAGCATTTCAGCTATATAAAATCCTTTGGGTAATCTACTTCTCTTTGGGCCCCTCCGGCACAAAATTTTCCAAGGCCACCGAAGAAGAACAAGCAGCCTACCGGAAAACGGTAAAAATGGTTTGCGAGGCCATGATCAACACCATTGGCCGGATGCTCGATCGGGTGGAAGGAGACGAGACGCTTTCCGAAAATTTCGACGCTCCTCCCGCCAACCGCGCCAAGTCAAGCAATATTTATCTGGCCGCTAAAATCATGGGCCGGAGAATATTACGAATTCTCGACTACCCCTACGAATTAAACCAGGATGACCTGGGCAAGCTGGAAAACAGTCCCTTTGTGCGACTTCATTTGATTCGGGAATTGAGCATTGATTTGCTTAAGGGCTGCCGAAATAAAAAGTCTACCATCGAGGACGTCAAGCACGGCCTTTACTATTGCCACGAAGTAATTGCCACCCTCAATAAATACGGATCGTCCTACAATATCCTACAGTCGCAGCTCGGTGAAGCGCACTATCAAATGGCCCAGTGGTGCGAGAAATACCATAACCTGGGGCAGGATGCGTGTCAGCAGGAAGTGCAAAATCATTTTGGCCGGGAATTTCCTGCGGATCCGGGACTTTCCCCCATTCACCATTACCGCAAGGCCATCGAGCACTTTTACTTTGCCATTCACACCCACACGGAAAATCATCATTACCAATCCCTAATCGGGGAGATGTACTTTTTGGAAGATGATTTTAACGACAACCTGTTTCACTTCAGTGCGGCCCTCGAACGCGTCTACCTGAACAACGGGATGCTACGGAACTACATCAAAGTCTGCAAGCTGAAAATTGAATCCTTGAATAGGAGCGCAAAAGTATCGGGTTAAAGCCTGTTGCCTCAGGGATTGATCATTGAAGTAATATGGCGTGGCCGCAGGTGCCGCAATTTCCGGTGAAGCCAGGAGCTCCAGCTCAAGGCGAGGAAAATGATTGATGTCACCATTCGGCGGATGCGTGACCCGGATCACCGTGCTATCGCCTACCTGGAGACGTATTTAGGACCATCGTCGCACTAGTCCCCGCGCCAGGAATAAGCTGACAAATCCGAAATTTCGGATTTCTGGTCTCGGGGTTCGGGTCCGCCGGTGTTTGCTTCGCATCCGTCAGGATGACAAGCTACTAGGTTTGTGCTGAAAGCAGAAAGCACAAAAGTACTGCCCCCCGTAACGGAAAGGTATTTACTGGTATTAAGCAACTGTCAACCCGATCAATAATTACACACACCCATGTCCGACAAATTTTCTCACATTCGCCAGCACATCATCGGAAATGATCTTCGCATCAAGACGCCCTACGCCGCGGCACAAAGCGTTACCTACGCCGACTGGACGGCCAGCGGCCGGGCCTACGGCCCGATCGAAGACGCCATCCGGGATCATATCCTTCCGCTGATGGCCAACTCCCACACGGACACCAACGCCACCGGACAGGCCATGACCCACGCCTACGAAGCCGCCCGGCACATCATCCGGGAGCACGTGGGCGCCCGGGAGGAAGACGTCCTGGTTTGTGAAGGATCGGGCATGACGGGAGTAGTGAACAAACTTCAGCGGATGATGGGCCTGCGGGTGCCCACCCAGCACGCGGAACGGGTGGTCATTCCCGAGCGGGAACGCCCGGTCATCTTCGTTACCCACATGGAGCACCACTCCAACCAGACGAGCTGGCTGGAAACCATCGCCGAAGTGGTCGTGGTGCCTCCCGGTGCCGACGGCCTCGTGTGCCCCCGGCAGTTTGCCGCCGCCGCCGACCGGTACGCCGATCGACCGCTGAAAATTGCCTCCATCACGGCCTGTTCCAACGTTACGGGCATCGAAACGCCCTTCTATGACATTGCCGAGATCATGCACGAACGGGCCGGGTATTGCTTCGTGGACTTTGCGTGCTCGGCTCCTTATACGGAAATTGATATGCACCCGCGCTCGCGCCCAAATGCTGATCTGGACGCAATCTTTTTCTCTCCCCACAAATTCCTGGGTGGCCCCGGAAGCTCCGGCATTCTCGTCGTAAACCAGCGCCACCTGACCTCCCCCGTGCCCGACCACCCCGGCGGCGGAACCGTGACCTGGACTAACCCCTGGGGAGGACACCGCTACCTCGAAGACCTGAACCTGCGCGAAGACGGCGGCACCCCCGCCATGCTGCAAACCATCCGGGCCGCCATGGCCATGCGTCTGAAGGACCAGATGGGCGTAGCCAATATCCGCCAACGCGAAGAGGAATTGATGGACCTGCTCTGGCGCAAACTCGACGCCATTCCCGGCCTCGACATTCTGGCCAACGAACACCGTGAACGCCTGGGCATCATTTCCTTCAATATCCGCGGCCTGCACCATAACCTTACCGTGAAACTCCTCAATGATCATTTCGGCATTCAGGTCCGGGGAGGTTGCTCCTGCGCCGGAACGTACGGCCACCTGCTACTGGACCTTTGCCGGGAAACTTCCCGCCGGTTCTCCGAAAAAGTAGACGCCGGAGACGTATCCGAACGGCCGGGATGGGTGCGCCTATCCATTCACCCCACGATGACGGAGGAAGATATTCTCTACCTGGCGCAGGCCATCCATCAGGTCGAGCGCTTTCATCAGGGATGGATGACCGATTACCATTTTGATGAGAAGTCCGGACAGATCAATCACTGGACGGATACCTCAGACGCACACCGTCTGGCGGGTATCGACCGCCTGTTTGACCTTCCCCTTGCTAACGAAGTGGAGGCCGGGGTGGCCGCAGTGCTCTAGTTGCGTGCTCACTCAAGCACCACTTTAGTAGCTACCGCACTTCCCTTCATCCGCAGAAAATAGAGCCCGGCGGAAAGTCCACTGAGATCAATTTGGCCCGTACCCCCGCTAATTTTACCGGTCAGGATGTGCGCTCCCCATGCATTCGAAACCACGAACTCCCCTCCCCCGTCCTCGGGAAGGGAAAGGTTAATCCAGCCGCTACTGGGATTAGGGGTGACCTGGACGTTGGCGGATCGAATCCGGATGACGGCCGTATTGCTGTAGGAAGTACTTCCGTCATGGTCTTGTTGTCGGATGCGATAATAGTGCGTTCCCGATCCCACTTTAGGGTGAACTACGGCAAAATCCCGGGCTTCCCGTAGGTAGCCGTCGCCCGCGATGGTTTCCAGGTCGATAAAGTCTTCCTCACTTCGGGCGTGCTCAACCGTAAAAGAGGCGCAGTTTTCCTGATGGGAGACCGTCCAAAAGAGCTGATTTCCCCCTTCGGCCCGTCGTTCCACACGGAGGGGGCGAGCCCAGGTTACGGGCAGGGACGAGCTGACCGACACCGACTGCCGGATGGTATCCCAGCTCAGGTTGTCGTTCTCGACGTACAGGAATACGGAGTAATTGCCCGACTGGGAATAGCGGTGGGCCGGGTTTGCGGCGGCAGCAGTCGATCCATCCCCGAAATCCCAGTTCCAGGAGATTGCTCCCGAGCCGGTGAAGGTGAATTGAGCGTCCAGACCGTTGGTGCCCACCGTAAAGTCGGCCGTAGGCTTATGGCGCTTCCAGAAAAACTGCTCCGCCCGATTGATGATCGTGTCCCAGTAGGTATTGCCACTGCCGTTATCCCAGGTCCCGTTGGAGGTGCCATGAAACTCATGCCCCACGCCTTCCACAAAGTAGGTTTCGTGTTCCGCAAATCCCAAGCTACTGAGTTTACCACTGATCAGCAGGCTTCCTTCCACGGCCGGGAGGGAGGACAGGCCGAAGGGGTTTCCGAGTCCGAAGGGGACCGTTTCGTCGTCGCTTCCGTGCACCAGCAGGGCGGGTTGTCCGTTGGCCGGCGTAATCAGGTCGGTGGACTCCACGGCGCCCCAGAGCGCCATAATGGCGTCGGGGGTACCACTCTCCGACAGGTGATCACCCACGTCGTATCCACCCAGGTCGGGACCGGTATAGGTGAAGGGCGGCACCAGATTGGAGTAAACGACGGGGTCCGCAAAGGGAGGTTTCTCCGTTGGGTCCTCCATGTAGATACTGTGCAGTGCGATAAAGGAGCCCGCACTACTTCCACCGAAGTACACCTTATTCGGATCGATACCGTAGGCGGCGGCGTTGGCCCGCAGGAAGCGGACGGCAGCTCGGCCGTCCTGTAAACCGCGGTAGACCGCCCGGGTGCCGTGCAGGTCGGCGTCGGAGAGCAGATTAAATCCGAGTCGGTAATCAATGGTTGCCGTCACGTATCCCTTGCGGGCAAAACTGTCGCAGAGCGCAACGATATCGTCATGGTTGCGGTTGCCGTTCAGGAAACCACCGCTGTGGGCGAAGATGATGGCCGGGCGGTTGGTGTTCAGGTCGCCGACGGGAGTATAAACATCCATGAACAGGTCGCCCCGGGTGGTACTACTTTCGTTGAAGTAGGGAAAGTCGATAAAGTCGGCCGAAGCGTAGCGCACGTTTGTGGTGACGCTGGCTCCGGGAAAAACCGTCCTTACGTACCGATAGCTTTGCCCCGGCAGGGCTTGTCCCGCCAAAGCACAAAAGGTCAGTAACAAGAGGTACTTCATAGAATGGACATTTGTAAACCTTGCCCAAAATAACTCCGCTAATCAGGCATTACAACTGCACCGTGACGGGCCAGCCGGGAAATTGTTCGGCGGATCCCGTCGTCAGATCCACGTCTCGGGGGTAACATTCGAAGGTCACCTGATTGTCGACCAGGTTAAAGCGGATCAATCCGAAGCCCGCGCCGTTGGCGCGGGTGTCCGGGTTGGCGTAGGCGTGCAGGGTGATGCGGTTGTCGAAGCCGTCCCGAAAATCTCCCGTCCAGGGTAGCGGAGAATCCGCGATGGGATTGCCTCCCGCTTTTTCGTCTTCGGGCCACCACCAGCGGCTGTAGTAATTATTGACGATCGCCGGCACGATGAAGGCCCAGGGGCCGTCGCGGTAGGCTTCGATCCCGTGCTGTATCACCGTGGCCAGGTGCTGATCGCCTCCAATATGTACCGCATTGGCCGCCCGGATAAGGCCCAGTGCCTTGTTTCTTCCGGTTTGCGGCCAGCCGTTGGAATCCATATCGGCGTGAAGGCGATTATCCAGGGAGCCGTGGATGTGGGCACCGCCACAGAAGCCCGTCTGAGAGAGTACGGCCTTCATCCTGCCCGCTTCCTGGTCCCGTCCCCATTCCTCTAGAAACCTGAGTTGCCGATCCCCGAGAAGTTTCAGGCCCTCCACGTCAACGGAGGTGGGGTCATAATCGGGGTTGCGAATGTGATCTGGCCGTGGGCCCTGCTGGGGAATTTTGCCGTTCGGTCCGGACTTAAACTTTCGATCTTCAATTATGGCAAAGTCCACCGGCCCCAGGCGAAGGTTAGTGTAGTAAACACCGATGCCCTGTTCGATGGGCGTAGCGTCGTAGGGGTCTGGCAAGTGGGCCGTCTGGCAACGCTCCACCATCTTGACGTACTCGTGGTGGTAAAAATAGCCCCCATCATCACCCTGAATGCGCTCGGCGACCTTACCGTTTTCCCCCCAGAGGTTACCCTGACCGATGTCGTGGTCGTCCGGGATGGAGACCATGGGGCGGTGGCGAAACACCTCCCGAAATTGTAGGCCAAATTTCAACCAGGCGGCCGTGTGCTCCTTGTGGTCGTAGGATTGGTCTCCGGCGAAGAAGACCAGGTCGGGGTCCAGGGCATTGAGGTTGCGAACGTAGGCCTCCCGCATTCCCCGATCCTTATTGGAGTTGCAGCTCAGGGCCGCCAGGGTGATTTCCGGGGCGTCGCGGGGTTCGGGCCGGATACTCCCTTCGTAGGCGGCCTCTTCTCCGTGCAGTAATCGATACTTTACGGGTGTGGTGGCCGTCCAGTCCGTTACCCGGAAGGTGGTGGACCAACCCAGTTCATTCACTGGCTGGCGGACCACTTCCTTCCAGGTTCCCTCCTTTTCCAATTCAAGTCTCACTACCCTGGTCTCGGAAGGGTACAGGGGAAAGAGTTGAGCCGATAGCTTGAGGGTGCCTTCCGAAAGCGTGTAGGCTCCAAAGGCAATCACTGAATCCCGGCTCACCTTCACGTCGATGATTGGGTTATCCGCACGGTTCCACCAGTCGTTGGTGGCAATGGTGTCTAATTCCAGAAACGGAGAGGTTAGGTATTCTCCGGCGGTGATGTCCGGGGTTTCCGTTTGGCACCCCGCCAGGAAAGAAAGAGAAACAAGGGCAAACAACAATGGGTAATAGCGCATCAGGACGACAATGGATGAAGAGATGCCCTGAAGGTAGTTTGATTTTTGATGTTTGATGTTTGACGTTTGATCTAGGGGGAAGATTAAGGCTGAGGAGAAGGTGAAGGCTAAGGCGGAGGCCCAGGAAAGTGCCCGGAACGGGCTTGCTCCCCGCCCAAACGAAGCTTGGTCGGCCAAGCACTAGCCGGGCATTCGGTGAATGAGAAAATGAATCCGGTGGGGATGCGCACCCCAAACTGGTCGAGGCGTTTCACGCCGAGTCATTCTCAGAGCCGAATATCTTTCCGGAAAAGGTGAAGGCTCAAAAAAAGTGTCGGAATAGGATTGCTCTGCAAGCCGGTCAGGAGGTTAAGGGGAAGTACATCCGCTGGGGACACACAAAGGAGCAACGCGCTGCGCTTGTTGCACGCTTCGTGGTCCCGGGAAAGCGCACCCCAAACTGGTCGAGGCGTTTCACGCCGAGTCATTCCCAGAACCGAATATCTTTCCGGAACAGGTTTGCTCCCCGCCCAAACGAAGCATGGTCGGGCAAGCGCCAACCGGTCGTAGAGATGAGGTAGAAGCTGGAAAGTAAAGGGTTAAGCACGGGGCTAAAGCCTTCCCCTACCCCAACCACTTGCCCTCGAAGGCGGGACCGTGGCTCATGACCGCATCCAGCAAGGCACCTGCGTCCTCGCCCAACTGCATCATGCCGGCGTGCTTTTCCTTGAGGAAACGTTCCTCCACCATGTGCTGCAGGAGGTCCCGGAGGTGATCCCAGTACCCGTTGACGTTGTAGAGGCCGCACTGTTTTTGGTGAATGCCGAGTTGGGTCCAGGTGAAAACTTCCACAATTTCCTCCAGGGTACCGATGCCGCCCGGCATGGCGATGAAGGCGTCCGAAGCCTGCGCCATGGCGAGTTTGCGTTCGTGCATGCTTTCGGTGATGATCAGCTCGGTCAATCCGGTATGCCCTACTTCCATGTCCATCAGGAATTGGGGGATTACCCCGAGAACCTCGCCCCCCAGGCGGAGTACTTCGTCGGCCACGATGCCCATCAACCCCACGGACCCGGCTCCGTACACGAGGCGCAGATCCCGCTCGACCATCGCCGCCGCCATCCTACGGGCAGCCTCAGCGTACACGGGATCATCACCGGAGGAGGAGCCACAAAAAATTGCTACGGAAGACTTTGCCATGGGAAGAAAATTAGGATTGAGGAGTTAGGATGAAGGATTTAGGATTGTATTGTTGAAGCCTAAATCCTCCATCCTGAATCCTACGTTCACGCTCGGGCCAACTGCAGCGTCGGCGCGGAGGAAATTTGTTCGCGCAAACATACGGGATGCAGCAATTCCCCCAGGCATCGTTGGGCTTCGGTTACGTCATCGGTGAATCCGTAGGCGAAATATCGCCGGATTTCCACCTGCATCATTTCTAAAATCGCACGGAGATCCGGGGATACCGGCTGTCCGCCGTGGCTGGCCAGTACTGCCCGCAGGTAATCCGCAATCGGCCAATAAATGACCCCGTCGAAACCAAAGGGAGAAGTGAAGAAGAGCGCTTCCCCCACCCGGAGCATCCCCGGCCGGGCGGCCCAGGGCCGCCGCTGCAGCAGACCCGCCAGCAGGCTGTAGGCCACCGCGTAGTACTGGTAATCGAAGCGTTCACGTTCCGCCTGCATCTGAGCCACCACGTAGACGGTAAAGTCTTCAAGTTGCCGACGCTCAAGCTGCTGGGTCGCCGCGTCTACCTCCGGGCACCGTGCAAGGCTGGGCGCCGTATAGCGATTGGGGAACCGACGCAAGTACGTCTGGTAAAGCGTCCGGTAAAGCAGTAATTCATCTTCGGTCACCTCCATGGTGAAGGCATACTCGCCTTCCTCTACCCCCAGCCGTTGGACGAAGTGAAGGAGGCCGTAAAACCAACGCTGCAGGATGGAAAATCCCCGGTAAAAAATGGCACGAAAAAGCACGGATAATGGCGTCATACGAGGGTGTTTGTTTCTGTAGTAAAGATACGAAACAAAACACAATTTGTAAACAAAAAGAGGAGTAAATTTTACTTTATAAATTTATTGATTACAAAATAGATTTTATTGGCTTCGCATTGCCGGTGCGCCGTTGCTGGTTGCGCCGTTACGGGATCTAATTTCTAAATCCCCGAGCCTAGAGCCTCAGCCTTAGCCTTAATCCTAAATCCTTCAGCCTAAATCCTCACGTTACGCCACCGTTCCACTACAACTACTACCCGCGCCGGCCGTACAGCCGTAGCAGTGCTGGTTGAGCACGATGTTGCGGGTGCGGAGTTCCTGGAGGTCAAAATCCTGGATGTGCTGCCCGCGGGCAGCGACCTTGAGGTCGAGCATCTGGTTGAAGTCGCAGTCGTAGAGGTAGCCGTCCCAGCTTACGGAGATGGTGTTGCGGCACATGAGGCCGTCTACGGTTGCGGGATTGTAAGCGTCCACCAGCTTCTGCATATATTCTTCGTAGTTGCCGGTCTCGAGGAGGTAATCCAGAAAGCGGGCTACGGGCAGGTTGGTGATGGCGTAGAGTTGGTTGAAGACGATGCCGAACTTGCGGTCCAGCTGCCGCTTGAATTCGGCTTCCAGCGTTTCCTGTTTACCGGGCAGGTAGGCCCCGGAGGGATTGAAAACCAGGTCCAGGACGAGTCCGGTGCCGGGTTTACCGTAGCCGACTTCGTTCAGGAGCTGAAGCGCCTTGATGGAATCTTCGAAAACGCCGTCTCCCCGCTGGCCGTCCGTTCGCTTTTTGGAGAAATATGGGAGGCTGGAAATCACGTGAACCTTATGCTTGGCCAAAAACTCGGGCAGGTCCCGGTATTTCGGGTTGGCCATGATGATGGTCAGATTACACCGGTCAATGACGCGCTTACCCAGGGCAGTACACTGCTCGACGAACCAGCGGAAGTTAGGATTCATCTCCGGCGCTCCGCCGGTGATGTCCACGGTGGTAATACTCGGCGTGGCGGCAATAATTTCCACGCAGCGTTCCAGGTCCGCACGGTTCATATTTTCCTCCCGCTTATCCGGTCCGGCATCCACGTGACAGTGGGCGCAGGTCTGGTTACAGAGCTTGCCGATGTTCAATTGAAAAATCTCGATCTCCGTGGGTTTAAACGGACGATGCCCCTGCGCCGCCAGCTTATCTCCGAAGCGGGGGAATTTCGCATCCGAAATGTCCTTTCCGTTGAGGACGTTCAATTGCACGTAGGTATCACTTAAATGAGAACCCTTGGCGGTGAGGGATTTTGTTTTTTGCTTAATGGCCATTTTGTAGATCTTTTTTTAGTCTGTTAGTTCGTTGGTCTTTTAGTTCGTTAGACCGTTAGTTCATTAGACCGTTAGTTCATTAGTCTGTTAGTCTGTTAGTCTGTTAGTATTGGGGGCTACATGGTGATTTTGTCGACCTGCCGCTGCATTTGGCGGGCGTAGATCAGGGTGGTCCCAGCTTTGACGGCGGCGGCGACGTGCACGGCTTCCATCATCTGTTCCTCATCCGCTCCAGCCTGCAGGCTGTTCGTGGTGTAGGCGTCAATGCAGTAAGAGCACTGGATGGCGTGGCTCACGGCCAGGGCAATCAGCGCTTTCTCCCGCTCCGTCAGGGCAGAATCGCCTTCCGTGACGCCGGAATACCAGTCGAAGAATTTCTCGCCCATTTCTTCCTGCCATTCGGCAATTTTTCCGAAGGACTTGAGGTCTTTGGGGTCCGTATACTTATTCATGGCAGCTAAATTTTTGAGGGGGAGATTTTCTTTAGTTTTGGTTGAATTAGGGCGACCAAGCGCGGGTGCAATCCCATTCGGTGCGGCAGGGTCATTCGCCGCCGCCTTCAGCTGTTGCGGATCGAGGGGTATTCCTTCCCGGGCGGTTTCCGCCGGGGGCATAATCTCGGTGTTGTCCCAGATGCCCGTCGTCAGGGTGGCGGCGTAGCTGACCGGCAAACGGCGATCGTAGATCATTTTGGCCTTGGCGGACCGGTGGTCGTATTCCAGTGGATGAAAGGAATAGTCAAAGCCATCGGTATCGTCAAGGATCAGGTACCAGGTCCGTGGCGTTCCGTCGTTCGCCGGCATCCCGATAACGCCGGCGTTGAGCCAGAGATGCTCCGCGTCAAGCCGGTGCGCAAAAGGAAGGCCACAATGCCCCCCGATAATGACCTCGGCACCCGCGGTGACGCAAAAATCCAGCTTCTCGTTCACCGGCGTGGACCGCCAGACGAACTCCGACTGATTCTGCGGGGAGCCATGCAGTACCGTGACGGATTTACCACCGTAAGTAAACCGCAGCTGATCCGGAAGCTCCGCCATGAAGGTCAGGTTTTCCGGCGTGACGTTGCGCTGGGCGTAGTCGTACCACAGTTTGGCGAACATATCACAGCGGCTGCCGTCACCGAAGCCACAGCCACAGTCGTCCGTACCGTTCACCAGGTTGGTTTCGACGTTACCGGCGATGGCGTGGCAGCCCCATTGCGCCAACAGGTCGAGGCATTCGGCGGGCTCGGCGCAGTAGCCCGGCGTATCGCCGGTGCAGAGCACGTTCCCGGGCGGGATGCCCCGCGCTTCGGCCACCGCCCGCACGGCCCGCAGTGCCTCCAGATTGGAGTACGCCCCCCCGAAAACGAGGACGGGACCGGTGCCTACCGTGATATTCCTGATTCTTTGATTCATATCCTCACCCTTTTTGCAGTTGCGGGTGTCAATAACATCCCAATTCCGTAGAGGCCAAAACAGCCCACCATTTCCACTACCGTTACCGCCAGTAGCTGATCGTATTTGCCCTCGGTGAAGGTCCAGCCGGCCGGCCACAGGCCGGCGGCGTACGTCACCCCGCACCCCAAACCGAACCCGACGGATAGCCAGAAGCTCAGCGGCGGAGCGGGCAAACGCCACAAACAGAACACGGGCGCCAGGCCCACCACCATCGCCCCGGAAACGGTGGTCGCCGATAGAATGGCGGGGTTCATAAATACCGGCAGGGTTCCCAGAATGACCAGGAGCACCATCGCCCAGCGCCCTACGGAAACCGCCCGCTGCCCCTCCTGGTTCTGATCCACGGCGGAGAAATTGGTGGTTCCCCGCGACTGCCCCACCCCCAGATCCAGCACCGTCAGCTTCGCAAAGCTGGTGAAGGTGGAGTCGAGCGTACTGGCCGCCGAAGTGATCATGATGAAGTTCATGACCAGCAGTATGGGTCCACCCAGCAGTTTGGCCACCTCCACGGGGGCCTGCCCCTCCACCCCCACCATGCCTCCGTAAATACCCACTACGCTAAACAGCAGGATACATCCGAATCCGAGGGGGGTAGCCCAGAGGAAGGCCCGCAGGGTCGTTTTGGGGTCCGCCAGGAAGCCCCGGTCCGTCAGGACCGGATCGTGAAAGGGATAACTGAAGCTCTGCAGGATGGCCACCAGGAGCAGGTTACCCCCCGCCGCCATGGTCCATTCCCCACTATTCAGGAGGGGCGCCGGTGCGTAGTCTACCCGCGGGAAGATGGCCCCGAGTACCACCACCAGCAGTACCCCGAAGAGCACCATCTGAATGATGTCGGTCAGAATAGATGACGCCATCCCACCCTTGAGGCTGTAGGCCAGCGTCAGCAAGGTGAAGACCAGAATGGCCGCGTAGTAGGGCAGCTCCCCCACGCCACCGAAGTAGGTCCCGATCACCATAGTGTTGGACCACACCTCATTGAAAAGGCGAAAACAAATCAGTAGGGAGAACACCACTAACGCCCCCTTTCCGAATCGGGTACTCAGGAAATCATGGATGCTTTTAAAGCCGCCTACCGTCCGCATCCGGTAAATCACCCAGCCCGCTACGGCGAAGCTCAGGTAGTAAGCCGCGTAGGCCACCCCACCGATCAGCCCGAAGGCCAGACCGAGATTCGCTGCGTTGGTGATGGACTTGGCGAATAACCAGGAAATAACCAAACTACTCATCAGCGCCACCACCCCCGGTGCCTGCTCCCGACGGGCACCCCCAAAGAACGCCCCCGCCGTCCGCGCCATGGGCGCGAGCCAGAACAGCACTAAGCTGCTAACGATGACGAGGATCCATTGCATTGGGGAGTTGGTCTGTTGGTTTGTTAGTTCGTTGGTCTGTTGGTTCGTTAGGGGGGCCTAAATCCTGAAGCCTAAATCCTACATCCTCTACAAGCCCTCGGCTTTTACTCCACGTCCCACCATACCCGGGCGTTGATGGAGTTGCCGTCCGTAGCTGCGGCCGCTGATTGGTAGTTTTCGAAATTCAGGGCCTGTTCGTCGGAAGGGTATGGCATCCGGACGGGGTACAGTCCGTCGTTAAGACTGGATTCCACGGGCCTAAGGGCGGGGAAACCAGTGCGGCGCCATTCAGCCCATCCCTCGTAGGCATTACCGATGGAGGCGATCCATTTTTGGGTGATGATTTGTTCCAATCCATTGGCTTCGTCCCAGGCGGCGGGGCCCGTGGTGAGGTAGTCGGCGGGGAGTTCCGTTTGCCAGTAGGCAAATGCTTTTTCTACCCCGGATTCGTAGAGCGCCTGGGCGTCCGCACTGATGTACCCCTTCAGGGCTGCTTCGGCCGCCAGGAAGTCGAGTTCCCAGGCCGTCATGTAGTTGAAATCCAGGTCCCCTGTATTCTCCCGCCAGATGGTCCCTGGACGGGCGAACTGATCCGGCACGATGGCACTGGAGGCATCAATTCCGTTGATGATGCCATTGAAGTCATCATTGGCCGCACTGGTGCGGTACAGCACACCGGTACGGGGATCGTTGAGTTCGTTCAGGATTTCTTCCGCCGTTTCCGACATGAGGAATACGTTGAAGATACCGACGCGGGCCGTAGCGAAGGCAAAGCTGTTCGGCGGTCCGGCGGCAAAAGAAAAAGTGGCATTGTCTTCGTTGGTGGTCATGCGCCGGGTGTCCGTGGCCAGCTGGGCCAGGTCCGCGCTCACGTCCTGAACGTCGCTGATGCGCATCAGAGCCTTGAAGCGCAGGGCGTTGGCAAACCGAATCCAGCCATTCAGGTCGCCATCGAAAAGAATGTCTCCGTTCAGGGGAGTGGTCCCCTGGTAGTCTTCCATAACCTGGACCGCACGGAGTAAGTTATCCAGGATTCCATCCTCGCCCAGGTAGATGTCTTCCTGATCGTCGTAGGCGGGTGTTACGATGCCGCTTCTGCCCTGGGCGGCACCGAAGTAAGGCACGTCCCCGAAGAGATCCGTTAGGGTCATGGCGAGGTAGGCTTTCATGACTCGTGCCGGCCCTTCGTAGACTGCCCGAGCCGGATTGGTCTGGCTGAGGTCAAGGATCGTTTCCGTATCCCGGAGGTGAACGTAGAGGATGTCCCAGGGGTTTCCGCCTTCCTGCGGAGAGTTCAGCGCATGACGATCAAAGAGGTTAAAATCAATCATCGCGAAATGCTGGCTCAACAGGTTACCGGCCACAAAGCCTTCGTAGCTCATGTCGTCCCCATAGCCGTAGAGGACCTGGCGCAGCAGCAGTTCCGGCTGCACGACGGCCGGGGCATTTTCGTTGGTATTGATGTCCGTAAAATCCTCAGTACACCCGAAGAGGAGCAAGACCAATAAGAGGGAAAAGAAGTGTTTCATGTTAAGTTCTTTTGGCGTGATGAACGCCTATTTTTTTTGCGATACCGCCGGTGCCGGGTGGACGCCGGGGTGCCGTCATTTTTAGAATTCAAGTCCGAGGTTCAGCCCGAAGGAACGGGCGCTGGGGTAGGTCATATCCTCCACGCCGAAGATGATGTTCTGCCCCTGAATGGCAAACTGCTCCGGATCGAAGTGCGGGATGGCGCTCCAGGCGTAGAGGTTGCGCCCGATGAGGCTCACGCTCAGGCTGCCCAGCCCCCGCAGGAAGGTGTCTTCTAGCTGTCCCTGCCCGAGGCGGTAAGTCAGTGACACCTCCCGAAGTTTCAGGTAGCTGGCGTCATAGACGTTATTTTCCTCGTGGTTGCGGTTGTAGAAGGAGCGGTAGTAGCTCTCGGCGGAGATGGCCGTCGTATTTTCCTCGAAAACGGGGTTTTCGGTCGTGCCCACGTTTACTACCCCGTCGATGATGATGCCTTCTTCCGGCCGGAATTCCGTCTCTTCCAGCTGCCCGGCAACGCCGGCCAGACTCAGCGTCCGGCTTACGATTTGGCCGCCCTGCCGCCAGTCAAACAGCAGCCCCAGGTCAAAATTCCCGAAGCGGAAGTTGTTCTGGAAGCCGAGGATAAAATCCGGGTTGGCGTTGCCCAGCTTCTGCAGGGTGTTGTCGGCGATGAAGTTGCCGTCCTCGGTGACGATGAACCGTCCGTCCTCGTTCCGCAGGTAGCCCGTACCCCAGATATCACCGATCTCGCCGCCCGGCTCGACGATGAAGAAGACCGTCTGGTTTACACTGTTGTACACCCGGCTGTAGGAGAGGGTGAAACGCTCCGTCCCCGCGGGCAGTTCCTCCACCGTAGCCCGGTTGGTGCTGAAGTTGAAGCGGCTCGTCCACCGGAAATTGTCGGTGTTGACGGGGATGGCCGTAAGGACGGCCTCCAGGCCGTTGGCCCGCACCCGGCCACCGTTAACGATCTGTTGGCGGAAGCCGGAAGACACGGGGGTCGGCAGACTGAGAATCTGGTTTTCCGTTTCCTGGGTGAAGTAGGTCACGTCCAGCCCCAGGCGATCGTCAAACAACCGCAGGTCCACCCCGAATTCCGTGCTCGTGGTCTGTTCGGGTAGCAGATTAGGGGCCGCCAAAACGGCCTGTTCTGAGAAGGTGGGCTGCCCGTTGAAGGGCGTTTGGGCCACGAAGATGGAGCTCGTCCGGTAGGGATCGGTATCGTTCCCCACCTGGGCCACGCTGGCCCGCAGCTGCAGGAAGCTGATGGCCTGCGGCAGCTTGATCACCCGGTCGGCCAGGAAACTTAAACTCACCGAGGGATAAAAGAAGCTGGTGTTGTCCGCGTTATCCGGCGTGGCCAGGGCGCTGGACCAGTCGTTGCGGCCCGTCACGTCCAGGAAGAGAAAATCCCGGTAGCCCAGCTTCAGCAATCCGTAGACGCTGTTGATGCGTTTTTCGGCCACCTGGTCGAAGATTTCGACCGGACTGGCGGCGTTGCTCAACCGGAAAATCCCCGGCTGGGCCAGCGTGATCGCCTGGCTCTGGGTGTTCTGCGCCCGCTGATCGAGGCGGTTGGCTCCGGCCAAGATATTGACGCTGAAGTCACCGCTCAGTTGCGGCCGGTAATCCAGCAGCACGTCGGTATTCACCTCGCGGTAGAAGACGTCGTTTTCGGCGTAGCCGCCCTGGTTGAAGCGGTTCGTGCTGAAGGCCCGGCGCATCTGCCGTTGTTCGTTGCTGTAGTCCATCCCCGAGCGGACCGTTACCCGCAGCTGCTCACTAAACTCGTAGCTGGCCGACAAGAAGCCAAAGAGGCGATCCCGGTTGAAGCTGTTGCGGTTCTCGAGGAGCGTGAAGTAGGGGTTATCGAAGAAGGTGTAGTTGTAGCTGAACTGCTGGGTCCCCTCCAAGCCGGGTTGCCAGTAATCCCGCAGGACGTTCAGGTCGGTTTGGCGGCCCAGCCAGGCAGTCAGGTCGTAGTTGATGTTCTCGGAGCCGTAGCCGCCGGCCGGGCGGTTGTCCGACTGACTGTTGACGTAGGTCAGTCCGGCCCGGACGGTCAGCCGCTCCGTGGGACGGAAGCCCAGGCGGGCGTTGGCCGTCTTGCGGTCCAGATTGACGCCCGGGATGTAGCTGTTGCTGCGCAAATCGGTGAGGGAGAGGCGGAAGTCTCCCTGCTCCCCACCGCCGCTGATGGCGACGTTGTTGATCGCCGTGGTGCCGGTTTCGTAGAAGTCCCGGACGTTGTCCGGCCGACTGACGAAGGGCGTGGCGGGAATGGGCAATCCGCCGTGTACGGCCACGTCACCGCCGCGCACCACGCGGCCGTCGGGCAGGGTCACCGGACTGTCGAACTGCGGGATGTTGATGCCCGCGTCCAGGCGGGGACCGTAGCTGTAGGTGATGTTGTCGGAGATACCGGCGCCCAGTCCGTCGACGAACTCAAACTCACCGCCCTGCCCCTGGCCGAAGGTATTTTGGTAGCGGGGCAGCTGAAAGGGATTATCGACGGTGAAGCTGGAGTTGACGCTGATGCCCAGGCCGGGTTTCCGTCCACCGCTCTTGGTAGTGATCTGGATGACGCCGTTGGCGGCCCGCGTGCCGTAGAGGGCGGCGGCCGAGGCGCCCTTGAGGACGCTGACGGATTCGATGTCGGCGGGGTTGACCTCCATGGCGCCGTTACCGAAGTCAATCTCCTGGAAGCCGGCGGCGGCTTCGTTGGTCAGGTTGATGATCGTATTGTTGTTGATCGGCACCCCGTCGACGACGAAGAGCGGATTGTTATTGGTGAAACTCGTCTGCCCGCGAATCACTATCTGACTGGTGGAGCCCACGCCCGTCGCACCGGCCGTCACCCGCAGGCCGGCCACCTGGCCGGCGAGGTTGTCGAGGAAGTTGACGGCCTGTACGTCGGTGAGTTCCGCGTTGTCAATCTGCTGGACGGCGTAGCCCAACTCCCGGTTGTCGCGCTCCAGACCCAGGGCAGTGACGACGACTTCGGAAAGGTTGGTACCCGACTGCAGGGCAATTCGCAAAGGCATGGCACCTGCGTCCTCGCCCAAAGCATACTTCAAAGTTTCGTAGCCTACGTAACTAACGTAGAGTATATCGGCACTCTCGGGAACCTGATAGGTGAACTTACCGTCAAGGTCCGTGACGGTGCCGGTAATGACTCCCTGAATGGTAACCGAGGCCCCCACCAGCGGCTCCTCCGTTTCCGCGTCCACGACGGTACCGGTAAGGGTGATGGATTGCGCCGACAAAGCGGCGGTAAACAGTAGGCCAATGAGCATGACCCACACGCGATTGCGTAGCATAAAAAGTTCTTGAAAAATGGAATAATGAGCGTAGTGGCCGCGGTCGGTTGCGGCTAGGAAAAGCGGTCTAGGCCAGCTCGGGCGGACCGCGCAGGGGGGACGAGAATTGTCCTAAAATGCTCACCGGTTGAAGTCCGGCGCTGCGGGCTTGTCGGGGCGGTAACAGCAGTACCGCCAGGTGGGCGAAGTAGGCCCGGAGGCGCCACCAGTGACGGCGTAAATCTTTGATCTGGTTCAGGTCGGCCAGGCGGTGCAGGCTTTCGGCGGCGGGATAGAGTGCCCGCAGTTCTTCCAGCAGGTGGTCACTTTCCCAGCTCAGGCGAACGAAGCGGTCGCGGTCAAAATTATGGCGTTGCAGGCCCAGGAGCCAGGCGCCACCGCGGTGGTCGGGGCCGAGGATGTTTCGCCCGTTTTCCAGCATGCGGGCGGCGGCGCGCAGGTGCCGGGCGGTCAGATCGGGGCAATCATTACCCACCACGATGAGGTGGTCAATCCCCGTGGCGAAGGCATCCGTGATGGCGTTACCGAGGCGTTCGCCGAAAGTAAGTCCCCGCTGGCTGTGCTCGTCGCTGCGCAAGACGGGCAGGCCGCTGCGCTGCAGCGTAGATTCCGTCCGCCGGATCAGGGCTTCCGCTACCCGTCGATCGCCGGCGGGGCCGGCACCGAAGCTCTTCGCGAGCGCTTCTTCGTGGGCGGAGCGGCTGAACAGGAGTATGGCGGTCGTAGCCTGGGGCATAATACAAAGGTGCATTTTTTTTACTTACGAGAAATATTCACCGGTTGGATTTGTCGGAGTACGACGGTCGGAGGGGTTCCGTTACGGTTACCGGAAGGGAAGGAGGCAACGTTGGCCGTGACGCGGTGCTGGCCCAATTGTCCGTCTGCCGACCTTCAGTTTCCCTCACCCAATGGAAGCAAACCAATGTCGGGGAAACGACGAGCGGATGCCCCCCATTCATCGTTAAGGCCCTGACGCACACTTTACAACGGATGCTGTTTTTCACCAGTCATCCGCCATCATTAAACACCCTATTCTATGAGACTAGCATTACTCACTCTTATTCTATTCGTTGCGCTTCCCTCTACTTTTTTCGCCCAAGAAACCGCCGACCGGGTTTCTGACTTCCGGTACGGTACGGAGGCGGACGATATCCTGCTGGATTTGGATGTTTTGGGCGATTCCCTTTACGGCATCTTCGGGTCCCTCAACGGAGACAATAATACGGGCTTAATCAGCAAAATAAACCCTAGGACCGGAGCTGTTCACCCCCTGTTAGACCCCAATATGACCGGGCTTTACGGGAATAGAGAAAATGTACTGGACCCCAATGTTTTTCGCGTTGGGGAAATGGATTTCGTCTACGCTTCCGACCGCGCCCGGGGCAGCGCTATCTATCGCTTAGAAAATGACGAGCTCACGCTCCTGATGGAACTGCACTCTAATGACTTCTCTAAGTTCGTTGCATTTGAGGGGCAAATCTATTTTCTGGTTGGAGGCGCTCCTACGATAAATCAATCACAAACCACGATCATACCAAATTGTCAACTCTGGAGAACCGACGGAACACCGGAGAACACCCTAAAAATCGCTGATATCCCAGCGGAATATTCGGCGCTAGCAGCAAAGATTATTCCGGGGGAAGAATCCCTATTGTTATCTCTAAACTATAATGAAAACAGGTACTGGCTCTACTCCCCCACAACGGATGAGCTTCAAGTCCTCCGGCAGGATAGCAGCCCCCTACGGCTTGGCCTGGGGAACGGGCAAAATCCGTTTCATACATCCGAGATCTTTTACAATGGGTACTACTATTTACACGGGACGAAGAATCCCGGACTCACCGGATCAACCTTCGTGCGGGTAAATGAATCCACGTTAGATATTGTGGAATTCGCGGTACCCTCGTCACTCATCAATGGAGAACCTGGTGATCAACCTTTTACCAGTATAGATTTCCTGGTCCTCAACGATGAGCTCCTCTTTTTGGCCAGTAGCTATGACAAATTTTTTTTGGGTTTCCGTGGCCCCCAGTTGTTCCGTCTCGAAGAAACAACAACAACAACAACACTGATCCAACCGGTAAGTGGGATTCCCAATGGGGTTCAAAGAAGCATCATTAATCTGGACTACGTCATCAATGGAAACGATTTGTTTTACCTCACCTCAGGGGGAGATGCTACCGTCTTTCTCCTGCGGTACAACAAGAATGCCGGTTTTGGTTTCGAAATTACCAACTTCGGTCCCCTCGAACAGGAGGGGCCAAACCAGGCCGTATTCCTGCAATTAACCGATGACTTCTACTACGTCAGTAGTCCCAGTGACGGCCGGATTATTCGCCTTTCCAGGGAGGAGTTTACCCGTACGACCGTATCTGGAGTGGGCTTTAACCTTAGGGGTAACGTATACAATGATCGTCCCCTCAGCTTCATCGCTGACGACGTCTTTTTCTACAACGACTCCCCGACCGCCCTCCAGGGGGTCGGGGCATACCGCTGGTCACCATCGGAAGAAACTCCTCAGCTTCTGTTACAAACGGGCGAGGACCGAATTTCTACCCGTCCGTATCTGAGTAGGGCAACCCCGGACGATCAGAGACTGATCATGTTTACGGATTCTACCTTCCTTTATGACCCGACCACCCGGGAAACATCTCCTTATTACACCGGTGGGCCAAACTTCCAGGGATTCTTCTCCATCCTCGGCGAATACGACGATCGATTCCTCTTTTTAAGTTCCCCCAGTGGCAACCAGGAGCAGCGCATCTTGCTACTGCAGTCCGGCGGGCAGTTATTTACACCCGAGTTAGACACCGACATCCCATTACCTAACGATACGGACTACTACCTGACCAACCTCTTTCCCAGCACCCCCTCCAATGCCTTCCTGGCTAGTTTACGGACCGTCATAGACAGAGACTCTATGACTTACGGCGTCAAAGGCTATGTGGAAGGTGACCGTGTCCGTTTGTCCAGGTTCCCCTTTATTGGAGAGCACAAACAGCTTGTCATCAATTATTCCGATGACGAATACGCCGTTTTCCGAGCAGAGGCACTTGATCGACAGAGCGCCACCTACTACGTTACCGATCGGGCGGGAAATTTCCTCACTCAATTTACTTCGGATGACGGGGTATTATCTACTATCGGTGTTACGAGCACGGGCCTATTTTTCAAGGACCGGTATGAAGGCCGTTCTAGTAACGAGATCGTTCATATTCCATTCGACAATACGGACTCCAAAGAAATCCTTCCCGCTGATGAGGGGGTAACCTTCCCTTTTTTGACCTCTACCCATTACGTAGTAAATGACCGATTGGTTTTTCAAGCCGAAAGCGAGGAGCATGGTTTTGAATGGCACGTCGCGGCTACGGAAAACAACACTACTCCACTCCTGAAGGACATCAATCCCGGAGTGGGAAATGGCCCCCGAAATTTAAATGCCTTTTTAGCAAAAGACAAGCTTTTCTTCCCCGCCAACGACGGTACCAATGGCAACGAATTATGGGTAACGGACGGCACCCCCGAAGGCACCCAAATGGTGGCAGACATTAATCCGGGACCTGTTTCCAGTAACCCCTCCGAATTTTACCGGGTCAATGATGTGCTCTATTTCCAGGCCAATGGTCCGAGTGGCTACGAACTCTACCGCATGTGGCTGAACGACATGACCCCAGAGCTGATCATCGACGTCAACTCCGACGGTAACGGATTTCCCTACGATTTCAGGGCTACGGAAGATGCCTTTTACTTCGTGGCCCGCGAGGAAAACGGTGGTTTTTACGAGCTCTACCAAATTGCCCTGGACTTGGTACCCACGGACGCTTCACCCACAAAAATACCAGCCAGGGTCTACCCTAACCCCGTTGGTGATCTTACCGTAACGCTGGAAGCTCCCACGGGGGAAAGCCTGCGCAGTCTGGAGGTTTTCAATACCACCGGCCAGTTGCTGCTCCAACAGTCGATCACCGGCGAACACACGCAGTTCGACCTCCGTCACCTGCCCGCTGGCCAGTACTGGGTGCGGGCCCGCTACCAGTCCGGCCGCTTCAGCCTGAATCCGCTCAGCAAAACGCGGTAAGCAAAGGTTGCGGTCCAAGATTTGTCTTCTTTCTAGTAATTGGGTCGGACCGATTGGGTCCGGCCCGATTTTTTTCGGTCCCACTCAAAGCGCTTTCCCGACTACTTGCCCGTAGGGTCTAATGCTGGCACTGCCTTAACCGATGGTCAGGGGTTGACCGATGGACATTGGTAATGTTTGTGCCAGGTACCTAACCTTGCATTACCTTAGTTTCAAATTACCACCTCATGTACCGCTTTTTGCTGCTCCTTGGCTTGCTCGCCCTCGTCGCCTGTAATGATTCCACCCCTAACGATCCGGTGGAGAACGACGATTCCTCACCTGCTACCCCCACCTGGGCAGAGCGGGCCAGTGCCGACGGCTCCGCGCCCACGGCGCGGCACGAGGCGGCCTTCGTCGCCGTCAACGACCGGGCCTACCTTCTGGGCGGAAGGGGCATTAAACCCGTAAACATCTACGACCTGAAGGAAAACACCTGGACGTCCGGGGATACCAGTCCGGTAGAAATTCATCACTTTCAGCCGGTGGTTTACAACGAAGAAATTTACCTCCTCGGCGCCATGACCGGCGGATATCCCGGCGAAACACCCCTGCCGGAGATTTACATTTACAGTCCGGCCAGCAACAGCTGGCGGACCGGGGCAACCATCCCCGAGGGGCGCCGCCGCGGCGGCGCGGGGGCCGTACTCGTCGACGGAAAAATTTACCTCGTGTGCGGCATTCAGGATGGCCACCGCAGCGGCCACGTTCCCTGGCTGGACGTCTACGACCCCACGACCGACACCTGGGAAGTCCTTGCCGACGCTCCCCGCCCCCGGGATCACTTTCAGGCGGTCGCCCATGACGGAAAAATTTACGCGCTGGCCGGCCGGACCACCAAAGCCGCCACCAATCCCTTCGCCAACACCATCGGCGAAGTGGACGTCTACGACCTAGCCACCAACACCTGGACCACCCTGACCGACACCCTCCCCACCCACCGGGCGGGTAATGCGGCCATCGCGGTCAACGACGAAATCCTGGTCATCGGCGGTGAATCTACCGCCCACGAAGTCGCCCACAGTAACGTGGAGGCCCTCGACCCGGCCAGCGGCACCTGGACCATGCTCGATTCCCTCAGTCGGGGCCGTCACGGCACCGGCGTGATCTATTACGGGGATCAGCTCATTATGTCCAGCGGCTGTGGCAACCGGGGCGGCTCCCCCGAGCTGGCGGACGTGATCGTGCGGGATTGGGAGTAGCTCGTCCGCCGAGGCGTCCCGGCGAAGCCGTGGACTGACTCGTCGGCCGAGCGGGGGTAGATTTTGTAAGTTTTTTACCCCATTTAAGCTCCGGTCGGCGGACGAACCCCCTCGTTCCTCGCGTTTCGGCCGACGACCTAAACCACCAGCAAACTCGTCCAACGAGGCGTAACGCAGGAACCGACTCGTCGGCCGAGGGGGGTAGATTTTGTAAGTTTACTTGCCCTATTTACATACGCCGGTCGGCGGACGATCCAACTCCTGCCTCGAGTTTCGGCCGACGACCTAAACCACCAGCAAACTCGTCCAACGGGGCGTGACGCAGGAACCGACTCGTCGGCCGAGCGGGGGTAGATTTTGTAAGTTTTTTACCCCATTTAAGCTCCGGTCGGCGGACGAACCCCCTCGTTCCTCGCGTTTCGGCCGACGACCTAAACCACCAGCAAACTCGTCCAACGGGGCGTGACGCAGGAACCGACTCGTCGGCCGAGTGGGGGTAGATTTTGTAAGTTTACTAACCCTATTTATACGACTCCGGTCGGCGGACTCCCCCCCTCGTCCCTCGCGTTTCGGCCGAAGACCTAAACCACCAGCAAACTCGTCCAACGTGGCGTGACGCAGGAACTGACTCGTCGGCCGAGGGGGGGGGTAGATTTTGTAAGTTTACTAACCCTATTTACATACGCCGGTCGGCGGACGAACCAGCTCGTTCCTCGCGTTTCGGCCGACGACCTAAACACCTGAACAATGTATTTGCCCAACACCATTTACCACGTTTATAATCATACCAATAACCGGGAGTTGTTATTTCGTGACGATAAAGACTTTGACCGGTTTAAGCTTAAAATTAAGCAGCACCTCCTACCGGTTTCGGACATATTTTGCTATTGCTTGATGCCCACCCATTTCCACTTTCTGCTAATGCCAAATCAAGATGGGCTAGCATTCATTCCTAATCAGCGGCAGCAGCAAAAAATCCATGCTGCTTTTCGAATTCTGCTGAGCAGTTACAGTAGATACTACAATACAAAATATGATAAACGTGGAAGTCTGATCCGAGCAAAAACAAAATACAAGCCTGGATATTCTGATTTCATCCCAAAGAATGAGGACTTAACGGAGGATACTCCCTTTACCCGATTTGTCCCCTACCTAAAGGTTTGTTTTCGATACATTCATCAAAATCCGGTTACTGCAGGATATGCACTAACCCCTAAAGCTTGGCGCTTCGGATCAGCACCCGATTATGCGAGCATAAGAGATGAGCAGATTTGTAACTACGCACTATCGGAAAAGCTTCTTGGCATCAAACGGCTTTAGTCGCCCCTGCAAACTCGGCCAACGGGACGTGACGCTGGAACTGACGCATCGGCCGAGTGGGGTTAGATTTTAACGTCGGTCGGCGGACGAACCAGCTCGTGCCTCGCGTTTCGGCCGACGACCTCAAACTGCCAACGAACTCGTCCGCCGAGGCGTGACGCAGGAACTGACTCGTCGGCCGAGTGGGGGTAGATTCTGTAAGTTTACTAACCCTATTTATACGACTCCGGTCGGCGGACGAACCAGCTCCTGCCTCGCGTTTCGGCCGACGACCTCTCGTTGATTAACAAAAAATTTCTTCCCAAACTTGCATTCTACGAATCAATTCGTATATCTTTGTCTACGAAACGATTCGTAAAATGCAACAACCCACCGAAGGCGAACTGGCGATCCTGCAGGTACTCTGGGCCACTGGCCCGAGTACGGTCCGGACCGTCAACGAAGCCCTGAACGCCCGCAGCAAGCGGGAAATCGGCTACACCACTACCCTCAAACTGATGCAACTCATGGCCGACAAGGGCCTCGTGAGCCGGGATACGAGTAAGCGGACCCACGTTTACGCCGCCCAACTGCCCGAAGAGAAGGCTCAGCGCAATCTGCTGCGCAAGTTTGTGGACACCACCTTCGGGGGCTCCGCCTCCCAGCTTGTGTTACGCGCCCTGGGCGAGGGCGACGCCAGCGCCGAGGAGCTGGCCGAGATCAAGCGAATGATTCAGTCACTGGAAAACAAACGGCAACATGATTGATTCCTGGTTTTCCGCATCCCTCGTCGATGCGCTGGGGTGGACCATCCTCCACTCGCTCTGGCAGGCCAGCCTGCTGGCGGGCATTTTGTGGGCCGTTTCCCGGATTCCGCGGGGCGTGTCCGCCAGGACCCGTTACCGGCTGGCCTTCGGCACGCTACTCGGGCAGTTCGTCTGGTCGCTGATCACCTTCTTCGGCCTGTACGAGCCCGTGGTGGCCGTGGCGTACGAATCCGCGCCGCCCGCCTTTTACTTGTTTGCCGAGGCCCCCATGGAGGCCGCCACGCCGGCCGCAGCGGACACCTCCCTCCTGTTCTGGGTGGTGATCGTATGGATCGTCGGAGCGATGATCGGGGCACTGCGGCTCTGCTGGTCTTTTGGGCGTGTCCGCAGGATGCAAAGAAGAGCCCGGATGGCCGTGCCCCCGGAATTTGCCGAGCTCGTTCAGGTACTCGCCAACCGGCTCGACCTCCGCGCCAGCTTCCGGCTGGGCATCAGCGACCGCATCAGCGGTCCGGCCCTGGTGGGCCACCTCCGCCCCATGCTGCTCTTTCCCGTGGCGGTGATCAACCAGCTGAGCCTGGAAGAAGCCGAGGTGGTGATCCTGCACGAGCTGGCGCACCTGAAGCGGAAAGACCACTGGTGGAACCTGCTGCAGTGCCTACTGGAGGTCATCTTTTACTATCACCCGGTCATCTGGTGGATCGGCGCCCGCATCCGCGAGGAGCGCGAACACTGCTGCGATGACCTCGTCATCGGCGCGGGCTCAGACCAGATCACCTACGCCAAGACCCTCCTGTTTTTTGCCCAGTTGCGGCAGCAGCCCGCCAGCGCCCTGGCGCTGGCCGGTAAATCCGGCGGCCTACTGGGCCGCATCCAGCGCTTTATTAACCAACAAAATATCCCTTATCAAATGAAAAGTCGTTTATTCCTACTACCCCTGATAACCCTGGTGGCCCTGCTGACCACGGCGGCCTACGTGCCCACCCTCCCCGAAGCAGAGGAAGCCGCCGAATCTACTTTGCCCCTCACCGAAGTCGCGGCACCTGCGCGCTTGCGCCCTCGTGCTCTGCCGGGGGTCACGCCCCCTAATGACCTCCATCTTACCGAGGCCATGCACGTGGCCACCGACTCCCTGCCCATGGGACGTCACCAGGTGTCCACCTTCCGCAACGGAAAGTCCACCGAAGTTATCGTCGAAGACGGAGAGATTAAGGAGCTGAAAATCGACGGCGAAACGATTCCACCGGCCGAATACGGGCAGCACGAAGCCATGGTGGAAAGGATGCTCGGGCAGCCGGGCCCCGCCGAGCAGTACCGCGAGTACCGTCAGCCCCGCGGACGGATCGAATGGTACGAAATTGACGGTCAGGGCGACACCCTCACCCACAAACTGATGGAGCGTCATTTCCAGGGTATGGACAATCAAATGCGCGGTATGGAGTTCCACTTTGAAGACATGCAGGACCAGATGGAAGGCCTCCGGTTCCACTTCGAGCAACTCAGCGACAGCAATTCCTTCTTCTTCGAAGACATGAGCGAACAACTGCGGGAGCAGTTCGAAAACATGGACATTGAGATGGAGAACATCTTCCAGTTCGACGACGAGACCGACGGCATTTTCCGCTGGAACGGCGAAGACGGCGGCGTCTTCCGCTTTGACTTCGACGGAGACACGACCTTCTTCAACCTCGACTCCACCTTCAGCAAGTCCTTCAACTTCTACTTCGATAACGACGGGCAACCCCTGATGCCCGGGCAGGGCCTGGAAGACCGCTCCACCCGCGAAGAACTCCAATTACGGGGGTACAAACGCCGGGTGGAGGAGCAAGACCTGGACCTGCGCGAACTGGACGCCATGATCGAACGACTGGAAGCCCGCAAAGCCGAGCAGATGCGGCGAATGGAATCGCGGGATGAGGTCATGCGAGAGCGTAACGAGCAGATCCGGGAGCGGCGGCAGGACCAGGAAAGATCCCTCCGCCGCGCCTATTCCGTAGAACGGGAACGGGCCAGGGAGGCCCGGGAACGCGCCCGCGGCCGTTCCGCCAACCCTGACTACCAGAGCCTCATCGACCAGCTGCAGTCAGAGGGGTTGGTGGACCTCAAAAAGGACCTGCGTAAAATTGACATGACCGAATCTTCCCTCAAGATCAACGGGAAGAAAACCAGCGCTGCGGCCCACCAGCGCTACCTGGAAATCTTCAAGCAACGCTACGGTAATACCTTGGGAGATAAGTTCTCCGTCACGGTGAAAATCGACGAAGATTAAGTCTAACGGTAGGCTGTTCCGTGAGGTTTCTTCAGCGATTCCTGCGGAATCGCAGCAGTTCAGAGGGGCAAATGGTAGCGGCAAGGCATGCCTTGCCGCTACTGAAAAATTCAAGGACTTGATGGCCGAAGGATTAATTCACGGAACAGCCTAAGTCTAACGGTCTCAAATAGTGATGTGATCCGGCCCTTCGCCCACGGTGGCGGAGGGCCCTTTTTTATCCCGGAATAACCTCCTTCTTCTCCACGTAGGTCAGAAAACGCTCCAGCGCTTCCCGCTTCCCCGCGTCCAGGTGATAATCGATGTTGTGGGTGAAGTAGTGGACGAGATCGAAGGAGGGATCGGGCGAGGAAAGCAGCAGCTGCAGTTCGGGCACCTTGGCCACCCCGGAGGCCAGGGCTTCGTTGAACAGCTCCAGGAAGTCGGCGGGCAGTTCACGGCGGCTGACCCAGGCAGCAAAGACAAAGGGCAGTCCGGTGTGCTGCTTCCACACTTCGCCGAGGTCGTAGAAGTAGGGGAAGCGTTGGTCCAGACCGATCGTCCGGTCGCCGATCACCACGCCCCCGACGGTGCCGCCGATCTTATCGAGGTAACCCTCCTTGGCGGGCAGCAGGTGGGGCGCCAGCTGCCAGTATTCTTCGAGCAGCAATTGGGCCAGCATGATGCTGGTCCGGCTGTGGTGGTCGAGGTAGATGCTCGTCATCTCCTCAATGGGCACTTCGCCGTAGATGCCCACCGTGGCCACGGCACCGTTGGTGCCGATGCAGTAGTCGCTCACGATCCGGTAATCGGGCAGTTCGGCCAGCACGGCCACGGGCACCAGCGCCAGATCGGTGGTGCCGGCCACCAGGCGGCGGGCACATTCACTGGGGATGGCCAGCTCCATGTCCAGTTGCTCGGATACGTCAGACCGCAACAGGCCGTACAGCAGCGGCTTGGTGTTGAGGTAGGAAACGGCACTGAGTTTGAAGCGGTCCATTAGTGCAGGAGTTGTAAGGAGGTGGGCAGGTGACTGCGGTCATTCTGCTTCGGGAAATCGTAGGTGCCGTCGGGGCGCAGCTCCGCCACCCACAGGCCCAGGTTGCTGTGCCGGAAGGCGTTCATCTGGTCGATGGGTTCCCCCATCATGAGGGTCACCAGTCCGCACATCGCGCGGCCGTGGCTGCACACGAGGATATTTTTCTCCTCGCGGGTCGCCAGGTGGTCAATGAAGCGCTGCAGACGGGCGCCCATCTCCCGGGCGCTCTCCCCTCCCCCGATGCGGCCGTCAATCTTGCCTTCCGCCCAGCCGTCCTTGATCTGCTGGTACTCGGCGATGCTCTCGGGGGTCCCCTTCTTTCCTTCGTGTGCGCCCCAGCTCATCTCGTTGATCTCGGGGTGTTTTTCCCACGGCAGTCCGTCGTCGATGAAGCCGGCCACCGACTCCCAGGTCCGCTTGAGGGCGCTGGTCAGGACTACCTCGAAGGGAAAATCCCGGTACTGCCGGTAAAAGGCCGCCGCCTGGGAGCGCCCCGTCTCGTTCAGGCTGGCGTCCACCCCGGATCCCTGCACAATACCGCGCAGGTTGAAGTCCGTTTGACCGTGCCGGACGATGTATACTGTTTGGGATTTTTCCATGGGAACTACGGGATGACTGATGCTAAAAAGGGGTTACGGGGGCCGTTACTTCACCACCGGGAGGGCAGTGTAGCCGCGGTACTGCTTATCGTCCGCGAATTCCACGTCGCTGTAGTCCCTGACGATGCCGTAGAGCGTATCCCGCTCCAGGGGCGTCCGCCCGACGGTCCGGATCATCTTCACGAGGTCTTCGGTGCTCATCGCGGGGTTTTGCTCGGCGCCGGCCATGGAATAAATCCGGGTGGTGTCGTCGATCGTACCGTCGATGTCGTTGACGCCGAAGGCCAGACTGAGCTGGGCGGTGGTCCGCCCGATCATGGGCCAGTAGGCCTTGACGTGGTCGAAGTTGTCGAGGTAAATTCTGCCGATGGCGTAATTCCGCAGGTCCTCGATGACCGAACTTTCGGGCAGGTGACTCATTTCGTTGTTCTGGTTGCGGAACTTCAGCGGGATGTAGGTCTGGAAGCCCCCGGTTTTATCCTGTAGGGCCCGCAATTTCTCCAGATGATCGATCCGGTGGTGGTAGGATTCGATGTGGCCGTAGAGCATAGTGGCGTTGGAGCGTCCGCCGAGTTCGTGCCAGATTTCGTGAATGCGCAGCCACTGCTCGCCGCTGCACTTGCCCCCCGCAATCTGGTCACGGATTTCTTCGTGGAAGATTTCCGCGCCGCCGCCGGGCATGGAGTCCAGTCCGGCCTCCTTCATCAGCTTCATCCCCTCCTCGTAGGAGATTTTGGCCTTCTTGAAGATGTAGTGGTATTCCACCGGCGTGAGGGCCTTCACGTGGAGGTCCGGGCGGTGGGCCTTGATCTGGCGGAACAGCTCCGAGTAGAATTCCACGTCGTACTGCGGCAGTACGCCCCCGACGATGTGGACCTCCGTCACCGGCTCGTCGTCGTATTTTTTGACGATGTCCATGATGTCGTCCAGGGTGTATTCCCAGCCGTCTTCCCGCTTCTTAATCCGCCGGCTGTAGCTGCAGAAGGTACAGGTGTAGAGGCAGACGTTGGTGGGCTCAACGTGGAAGTTCCGGTTGAAGTAGGTCTTATCGCCGTGCTTCGTTTCCCGCACGTGGTTGGCCAGCGCCCCGAGGTAGCCGAGCGGGCCTTCCTCGTAGAGTTTCAGCCCCTCCTCCGGACTGATGCGCTTGCCCGCATAGACCTTTTCGGCAATGGCGCGGAGCGCAGGTGCCAGGGTGCCATCGCGCAAGACAGTTTGGATTGAGGGGTTTTGCATACGTACTGATTTGGGGGTCGAAGATAGAACGCGTAAGCGAACTTTCAGTTTTGACTGAAAATAATAAATTTACGGAGGGGTGATGGAGGAAGGGAAATGGAAGCAATCCGTTTCAGCCTGAGGTTTGAGGACTCAATTGCTCCAATCATAAATTTTAAAAAAATATATACCACAAACTCATTATACTTGTGAAGTCCCGCCGGCAGCAGTGTCTACCGGACGGGGTCCCTGATATCGCCTAAATCCTCAAACCTAAATCCTCAAACCTAAGTCCTGCCACCGGCCCCGATGGGGCAAAACCTCATGTAGAAAAAACCTAATCCATAGCGTTATGTCAGATCAAATTACGATTGGGGGATCCGTATCCCTCAGCACTTCCGAGTCCCCCGTTGGTACCGTCCAGCTGTGGGAAGCAAACAACGCCACGGCGCTGGGCAGCGCCAGCCTTAGCGAGGCCTCGCCGGGGGCGTTTACCATCACGGCAACCCCCGGCTCCGCAAAACCCGTGCTTTACCTCACCGCAACCTTGTCGGGTTCCGGGGTGGTGATCCTCTCGGTGCTCTCCCCCGCCCTATTGACGGACCTCCTGGCATCCGGCGTAGTGGTGAACGAGCTCACCACCGTAGCTTCCGCCTTCACCTGCGCGCAATTCTTCGACGGACTGCAACTATCGGGCCCGGAAACGGGCGTCACGATTGCCGCCAAGAACACGCCCAACCTGGTCAATCCCGCTACGGGCAGCTGGGGGGAGGTACTCACCGACCCGTTCAACGTCACCCAAAACGAGACCCTGGCCCGACTGAATACCCTGGCCGGAATGATCACCGCCTTTAGTACGGCCAGCGATGACTGGAAGAATAAATTCCTGCAGTACACCACCCCTCAGGGAGGTTCGCAGCCCGCCAATACGGCCGAGGCCATGGTCGGGGTGGCCAATTCCCCCTGGGCGTTTCCCGCCGAATTGTTTGACCTCTTCGACGAGGCCTACCCCCAACCGACCGACGGCTTTCCGTCCAAGCCGAACAGCAAGGTGCCCAACGGTCGGCGGAGTGCTCCCTTCGTGCCCTACCTGAGTTTTGCTCCGAAGGACTTTGCCATGATTCTGGCCTTCGGCCAGGGCGGTATCTGCGCCCCCGGAAAACTCGCCCTCGACGCCGAGGGGAACCTCTGGACGGGACTGAACTGGATGCCCGGCGCCCAAAACGGCGTTTATCAAGGGATCGGCGGCGGACTGGTCCAGCTGGATTCCACCGGAAAGCTACGGTCGCCACCCGTAACCGGTTACACGGGCATGGGCGTCGACGGGGCCGGCTGGGGAACGGCCGTTACTAAGGCGGGTACCTGCTGGGTAACCAGCTTCAACGGCTCCATCGGCGTGTACCGCCTGGAGGATGGCTCCCCGGTGGTGGACGAGATACCCAATAATGTGGCCGAAGCCCTCAACGAAATCGGCGGCCTGCAGGGCATCGGCGTGGCCCCCAACGACGACGTCTGGATCGTAGGGACCTCCTCCAACAAGATGCTGCACTTCCCCGGCGGAGACATCCACCGTGGCCGGGTCGTGGTGGACGAAAAGCTCAGTGACGCGCTCTCGGCGCCCTTCGCGGCTTCCATCGATCAGCAAAACCGCGTCTGGATCAGCAACACCAACGGTAAATCGCTGGTGCGCTACTCCCCCTCCGAGAAAGGCACCCCCGTGGAACGCTTCATCCTCGCCGGCGGCGGCCGCGGCGTAGCCCTCGACTCGCGGGGAAACTGCTGGGTGGCCTGCAATACCAGTCCCGACTTCCCCGCCACCACCCCCACCGACAACGTGTCCATCATCGAGGGTTTTGCCCTGGGCTATCCCCACCTTTCCCAGACCCTGGGCCGTAAACATAAGACGGGCTCCGTCTTCCTGATTCCCGCCGACGCCACCCCGGCGGACACCATAGACCCGGCCACCCATAAGTCCGCCCTCGTCCCCTACGGTGACGGCGAGCTGAACGCTCCCTGGGGAATTTCCGTGGACGGCAACGACGACGTCTGGGTCGCCAACTTCATGGGCCGCGGGGTATCCTTCATGGCCGGCGCGGCGCCGGCCGGCCGCACGGAGGGTCGCCCCACCGGCGAGCTGATCCACACCATCCACTCGGGCAGCATCCAGATGCTCACCGACGTCGTGGTCGACCAGGCCGGCAACCTCTGGTGCGCCAACAACTGGAACCTCCCCCAAACCGTCATGGCCGCCAAACCCGATCCGGCCTACTCCACCTGGGGCGGCGGTTCCGGGGTGCTGGCCATCTACGGTATCGCCAAGCCAGCACAGACACCTTTGGTGGGGGAAGTGGAAAAAGCTTAACGAGCGAACTAGAGTTGCGTTGTTACCGGTGTATTGCCGGTAACAACGTCAATTTCGCGGAGGTGGCCCCGGCGGTAACACCGTCAATTTATCATCACTACAGCAGTGGCAAATCGTGGTATTTATCCTATTTTTAACGGACAAAGTTGCGTTGTTACAATTACAGCCTTTTCAAGGAAGAGAGACAGTTGGTGCATGCGCAATGCAGATGCAACTACGTTGGCTACCATAATCAGATTGAATTGACATTTGCTATCAAAGATACAAATAAAGAGAGTATAATAAATGATGGAGGTAATAGGATAGCCACTAAGATGGCAGTTGGAAAATAAAACGATTATCAGATTATATATAATTAAACTACAATTATTTAGACAAAATTTTAAAAACCTATGAAATTTCATAAGCCAAAAATATTAGGGATTGTAAATATTACTGAAGATAGTTTTTCTGACGGAGGGCTTTATCTGGATTACGGTAAAGCTTTGGAAAAATCTCTCAAACTGGTTGAAGATGGTGCCAGTATAATTGATTTAGGAGCTGCTTCCAGTAATCCTTCCTCCAAAGAAGTAAAGCCTCAAGAAGAGATTGATCGTTTAAAACCAGTAGCCGATTACTTGCTTACTAAAAATATTCCTGTTTCCATTGATTCCTTTAAATCTACTGTCCAACAATATTTTTTAAATAGAAACGTCCAGTATTTAAACGACATTCAAGGATTTTCCCATCCTGAAATTTATCCCGAAATTGCAAAATCAGATTGTAAACTCATCGTAATGCATTCGGTTCAGCGTTTTGGACCAGCGACGGTTATCGAAACTAAACCCGAAAAAGTATTTAATGAAATAATCGATTTCTTTTCACAACGTATCAAATCGATTCAAAATTCAGGCATTTCATCCGATAGAATTATTTTAGACCCAGGAATGGGATTCTTTTTAGGTTCTAATCCAGAATCTTCAATACATGTTTTAAAAAATATTTCTCAATTGAAAGGATACTTCAATTTACCAATTCTTATTTCAGTTTCCCGAAAATCCTTTTTAGGAGCCATTGTCGGGAGAGAAGTCAATGAACGAACACCTGCTACTTTGGCAACAGAGATTTATTTAAGTTATATGGGTGTAGATTATATCCGGACACATGATGTTAGGGCTTTAAATGATGCATTAAAAGTACTTGAAGTATTGAATACCGGTGTGTAAATATTACTTGACAATTATTATAAAGTTTGATTTATATGAAATTACGGTAGCCAACATTTTGTATAAGTAATGGCAGGGGAAGTGGTAAATATCAAGGTTTGTAGCCCGCTCAAACTGCGTAGCGGTTTGATAGGAAAGTACCACGCAATCTGCCACTACTCATACAATTTACCGTTATGTGTAATTTTAGCCGCAAACGCAGTTAAAACAAAAAGGCTCCGAATTTCGGAACCTTCTTTTTATCATTTCATTTTTCTAAAAAACTTGTACAACAAATCGATTTTATTTGAACAAAGAATTGGCATTGCTTCAAAAAGGGTTTCTTCATCCCATTCCCACCATTTCATTTCCTGCAATTTTTGGATGTCATCATCACTAAATCTCTTTTTTATCAATTTGGCTGGATTTCCCCCTACAATTGAATAAGGTTCAACATCTTTTGTAACCAAAGCACGACTGCCAATAACAGCTCCATCTCCTATCTGAACTCCTGGCATTATCATAGCTTCACTACCAATCCAAACATCATTCCCAACAACTGTATCTCCTGCTTTTTGAAATCCATCTTGGCTTTTACTGAAAACATCAAATTCAGACATATAAAAAAATGGAAAACTGGAAATCCAATCATATTTATGACCTTGATTACCTGCCATTATGAAACTTGCACCACTCCCTATTGAGCAGTAAGAACCGATAATTAGTTTATCGACATCATTCCTGTCCGGAAACAGATAACGAGCACAATCATCAAATGAATGACCGTGATAATAACCGGAATAATAAGAATATTTACCCGAAATTATATTGGGATTAGTTATGTGGTCTTTGATTATTTTTCCTTTAAAAGGACTTTCGAAGAAATTTTTCATTATTTAACATATTTAATTTACAATAAGACAATAAGGAGACAAAGAATAGTACTAAACTATTCTCTTCCTATACGTTGCGTAAAGTAAATATGCTAATCTGATAATTTCATCTGACAAATATACAAAAAAACTACACATAACATCGCATTGGCAAAATGGCGGGTTAAGTGCAAAACTGAACTTTCGTGCTTTTTTATCCGCCGAATGTGTTCCACATTCAGCTTTTTTTTAATAAATTAGCTTCTTTGGAAACACATCGGCTACGTTATTGCTAAATTGAACTTTCGGCTCAATTTATCCGCCACTTCGCCAATGCGTTTCCCGTTATGTGCAAGCTGAAAAAACAGAACGAGAACAAAAAACAAAATGACAATGCGAAGAGTTGTACCTAATATTTATTCAAATGATTTAGAAAAAAGCAAAGTGTTTTATTCATCATTTTTAGGTATGAAATTAGCAATGGATATGGGTTGGATTTTAACCTTTGCCTCTAAAGATAATCCAACAGCCCAAATATCAATCTTTGAAAATAAAGAGAACAAAATTTTGGACAACTCGGCTATATTCATTTCAATTGAAGTAGCAGATGTGGATGAAAAATTTGAATCGGCAAAAAAGCAAAATTTGGAAATTGTCTATCCTCTAACAGACGAACCTTGGAAAGTGAGAAGGTTTTTTGTGAAAGACCCTAACGGAGCAACCTTAAACATTTTGACACACTTATAAAGATTGACGTATTTTGGTAAAAAAAGCAGAGAAATATAACTTTAAAGCTAAAATCTACAAAGTGGGAATTAATGCTTGTGTGGACGTTCCAAACAAAATAACCGATAAAATGGAACCAAAGAACGGTTACATTAAAATCAATGGAAAAATAAACGGGTTTGACTTCAATAAAAATCTTGTCCCTGTAAAAGACAATCCATACCGACTTTTTGTCAATATTCCGATGTTAAAAGGCGGAAATACAGAGTTGGGCAAAATTGCGGATTTCGTAATCGCTCAAGACTTCAACACACAAAGGAAAAAATACGACAAACCAAAAAAATTGATAGACGAGTTGAAAAGCAAAAAATTGACTTCTGACTTTAATGATTTGACCGAAGCAAGACAATATGAGATTCTTAAATATCTGAACAATATCAAAACAGAAAAAACGCTGGAAAGGAACATTGACAAACTCGTTGGTCAGCTTGAAAGGAAAGAGAAAAACGTAAGAATACCTTAAAATAGCCAGCACATAACAATGTGTATAAGTAATAGCGGTTTAAGTGATAAAACGAAGACAAAACATAAAATAAAAGTAATTGCAAAACCGAAAGGTTCGTGCGTAAAAATCCGCTACTACTCATACACGTTACCGTTATGTGCCATTTTTGAATGACAATGCGAATAGATACAGACAAACAAATGAATTTACTTAGTGATAAGAACGTTGCAATAATTGGTGGTGGACCCGTTGGACTGACTATGGCAAAATTATTACAGCAAAACGGCATAGACGTTTCAGTTTACGAAAGAGACAACGACCGAGAGGCAAGAATTTTTGGTGGAACCCTTGACCTACACAAAGGTTCAGGTCAGGAAGCAATGAAAAAAGCGGGATTGTTACAAACTTATTATGACTTAGCCTTACCAATGGGTGTAAATATTGCTGATGAAAAAGGCAATATTTTATCCACAAAAAATGTAAAGCCCGAAAATCGATTTGACAATCCTGAAATAAACAGAAATGACTTAAGGGCTATCTTGTTGAATAGTTTAGAAAACGACACGGTTATTTGGGATAGAAAACTTGTTATGCTTGAACCTGGTAAGAAGAAGTGGACACTAACTTTTGAGAATAAACCGAGTGAAACAGCAGATTTGGTTATTCTTGCCAATGGCGGGATGTCCAAGGTAAGAAAATTTGTTACCGACACGGAAGTTGAAGAAACAGGTACTTTCAATATACAAGCCGATATTCATCAACCAGAGATAAACTGTCCTGGATTTTTTCAGCTATGCAATGGAAACCGGCTAATGGCATCTCACCAAGGTAATTTATTATTTGCTAACCCCAATAATAATGGTGCATTGCATTTTGGAATAAGTTTTAAAACACCTGATGAATGGAAAAACCAAACGCAGGTAGATTTTCAAAACAGAAATAGTGTCGTTGATTTTCTTCTGAAAGAATTTTCCGATTGGGACGAACGCTACAAAGAATTGATTCATACGACGTTGTCATTTGTAGGATTGGCTACACGGATATTTCCTTTAGAAAAGCCTTGGAAAAGCAAGCGCCCATTACCCATAACAATGATTGGGGATGCCGCACATTTGATGCCGCCTTTTGCAGGGCAGGGAGTAAATAGTGGGTTGGTGGATGCCTTGATATTGTCTGATAATCTAGCCGATGGAAAATTTAATAGCATTGAAGAGGCTGTTAAAAATTATGAACAGCAAATGTTTATCTATGGCAAAGAAGCACAAGAAGAATCAACTCAAAACGAAATTGAAATGTTTAAACCCGACTTTACGTTTCAGCAATTGTTAAATGTATAAAATGGAATAAAACGGCACATAACAAACAAATTGGCAATAGAGCCGGTGAAGTACTTCTATTGAACTTTTGTGCAATGTTGAAGATTAGTAATTCTATTCAACATTTGTGCTAAAAGTCGGCTCCATCGCCAATTTGCCAAACGTTATGCGACATTTTATCCAATCACATTAAATTGACAAAATATTAAATAAAATGCTAAAACTTTACAAAGAAATTAATGGAGTTCTTCATTATTGGGAAACTTGGGATGAAGATGACAAAACAGGTCTTGTTCATTGGGGAACTGTTGGAGAAAATGGAGAGCAAAAAAAAGTAAAATCCACACTTTTAAAAAATTTTCATAAAATAATTCAACAGGAAATTAATGAGAAGATTAATGAAGGTTATGAGCAAATAGACGAAGATGATTTAAAATTTCTAATAATTGAATATAAACTAAATTCTGACTTTGGAAATGAAGAAGACTTGGAAAAACGGCACAGACTTGAAGCCAAAATGAATGAAGATTTGGGATGGAACCTATCATTGGGTAATTGGTTATTTTCTCACGGAAGAAGAGGCCAGGGGAACACAGGTTCACGATGCAGTAATTCCAAATCCCCGCATGGTGTTCATTTCACCTACAATTTACAAAGTACTTCCATGAAAGTAGCATTGATTGTTGCTGTTGATCAGCAATTCGGTATTGGAAAGAACAATGATTTGATGTGGCATTTGCCTGCAGATATGAAATTTTTCAAAGAAACAACCACGGGACATATTGTGGTTACAGGTAGAAAAAACTACGATTCCATTCCGGAACGTTTTCGGCCGTTGCCCAACCGCGAGAATGCGGTCTTAACACGCAATACCGAATATCATGCTCCTGGAGCAGTTGTTTTTTCTTCCTTGGAATCCTGTTTGGATCATTATAAAAATGAAGTGGAACGAACCGTTTTCATAATTGGAGGCGGACAAATTTACCGAGAAGCTTTAGCGCTTGATTGTGTTCAAGAGATGTTTATTACCCATGTGCAGGGCGAATTTGGTGCAGATACCTTCTTCCCGAAATTCGAAGCTGTCGCTTGGAATGTTGAAACGGTAGCAACCCAAGTAGTGGATGAGAAAAATGCCTATGCGTTTGAAGTGAAAAGGTATTGGAGGTAACGTGATTACTTGATGAGAAATAAGAAATCATTGTCTACCTACTTTCGTTATATTTGATCAAATAAAGAAACAAACCTGCACAAAAACATCAAGTATTATGCTGTTTTGTACAGAAAAGCCGTATCAATAAATAAGTTGTACGACATAGTAAAACCGAACCAAACAAAATGAAAGTCAGAGAAGAAAAGTTAAGAACAATTATAGAATGGTCGGAGAAAAACGAAGATGTAAGAGTTCTTCTTCTGACAAGTTCACTTGTAAATCCTTTAGCACTTGTTGACGAATTTAGTGATTTAGACATTGAATTTGTTTTTGAGGATAATACAAATTACATTTCAGACAAAAGCTGGACGCTTAAATTCGGAAATCCAATTGCTATGATTGAAGAAGACGAAAGTTGTTTTAACCATAAACACGCAATGAAAATGCTACTTTATGAAGACGGTGTGAAAGTAGATTTTAAACTTTACAGCAAATCAAAATTTATAAAGGAAACGCAAGAGAAAGAATTACCAGAAGATTGGGATATTGGTTATAAAATTTTAATTGATAAAGATGGTATTACAAAGCAAATGCTGAAACCAACTTATCAAATTTCCATTATCAAAAAACCGTCTGAAAAAGAGTTTCAAAATCTAATAAACGATTTTTGGTGGGACACAACTTACGTGGCAAAGTGTCTTGTGAGAGATGAAATATTCTATGCGAAATTTATGTCGGAAACCGTTATTCGCACAGAATATTTAATTCCTTTAATTGAATGGCACATTGCAAGTGAACACAATTGGAACATAACGACCAATAAATATGGACGGCTTTTCAAAAAGTATCTTAACCAGGAAATGTGGGCTAAAACAGAACAAACATTTTCAGGGAGCGATATAAAGGAAAATTGGACTGCTCTATTTTCAATGACTGATTTAGTTTCAGAAATAGGAACTGAATTGTCAAAAAAATTAGAGTACAAATACCCGGATAAATTAGAAAATGACATACGAAAATATTTAGCTGGACTAAAACCCAAAACATAACTACGTCGTACAACATCGTATTGGCAATAGGCGGGCTGAACGGCTTCGTATCAACGGAAGTGCAAAATTCAACTTCTGTTCTTCGATTAAAGTTCAGTGCTAAAAATCCCGCCCATCGCCAATACGCGGCACGTTATGTGCCATTTTTGAATGACAATGCGAATAGATACAGACAAACAAATGAATTTACTTAGTGATAAGAACGTTGCAATAATTGGTGGTGGACCCGTTGGACTGACTATGGCAAAATTATTACAGCAAAACGGCATAGACGTTTCAGTTTACGAAAGAGACAACGACCGAGAGGCAAGAATTTTTGGTGGAACCCTTGACCTACACAAAGGTTCAGGTCAGGAAGCAATGAAAAAAGCGGGATTGTTACAAACTTATTATGACTTAGCCTTACCAATGGGTGTAAATATTGCTGATGAAAAAGGCAATATTTTATCCACAAAAAATGTAAAGCCCGAAAATCGATTTGACAATCCTGAAATAAACAGAAATGACTTAAGGGCTATCTTGTTGAATAGTTTAGAAAACGACACGGTTATTTGGGATAGAAAACTTGTTATGCTTGAACCTGGTAAGAAGAAGTGGACACTAACTTTTGAGAATAAACCGAGTGAAACAGCAGATTTGGTTATTCTTGCCAATGGCGGGATGTCCAAGGTAAGAAAATTTGTTACCGACACGGAAGTTGAAGAAACAGGTACTTTCAATATACAAGCCGATATTCATCAACCAGAGATAAACTGTCCTGGATTTTTTCAGCTATGCAATGGAAACCGGCTAATGGCATCTCACCAAGGTAATTTATTATTTGCTAACCCCAATAATAATGGTGCATTGCATTTTGGAATAAGTTTTAAAACACCTGATGAATGGAAAAACCAAACGCAGGTAGATTTTCAAAACAGAAATAGTGTCGTTGATTTTCTTCTGAAAGAATTTTCCGATTGGGACGAACGCTACAAAGAATTGATTCATACGACGTTGTCATTTGTAGGATTGGCTACACGGATATTTCCTTTAGAAAAGCCTTGGAAAAGCAAGCGCCCATTACCCATAACAATGATTGGGGATGCCGCACATTTGATGCCGCCTTTTGCAGGGCAGGGAGTAAATAGTGGGTTGGTGGATGCCTTGATATTGTCTGATAATCTAGCCGATGGAAAATTTAATAGCATTGAAGAGGCTGTTAAAAATTATGAACAGCAAATGTTTATCTATGGCAAAGAAGCACAAGAAGAATCAACTCAAAACGAAATTGAAATGTTTAAACCCGACTTTACGTTTCAGCAATTGTTAAATGTATAAAATGGAATAAAACGGCACATAACAAACAAATTGGCAATAGAGCCGGTGAAGTACTTCTATTGAACTTTTGTGCAATGTTGAAGATTAGTAATTCTATTCAACATTTGTGCTAAAAGTCGGCTCCATCGCCAATTTGCCAAACGTTGTGTGCAACCAGATACATTCAGTTCTTATCGAGAGTCACATTGAACTTTAACAAAGAGATATTCACTAAAGTCATAAATCAAGATGCCAACCGTACTGAAATTGATTGGAGATTATAATGCAGATATAGTATTAAGGGTGTTGAATGTCAAACCCTATGAGATCAATAGAAAAGGGGAAATAAATAAGCGAAAAGATAAAAAGCCTTATGAATCAACAACTTGTAAATTTGATGTAAGTGAATTAGGATTTGACAAAATTGAAGAGCAAATCGAGGATGCTATTGACTTTCTTTCAAAGAATTATGTTGAGTTGAAAGAGTTGACAAAAATGAAAAGCATTAAAAGATGCATTGATCTTGGGATTGACTCTGAGTTCAGAAACGAAAACAACCTATCTATTCAACTATCCATTCCACCAAAGCTTATGAAGCTAATGGGGGATCTTGAAATGGAGTTGATTGTTACTCAGTATTGGCTTGATAGATAATCTTCTAATTATTTGATCTATTCAGAATATTAATGAATGTAATAGAGATATTTCAAGGATATTATATTATCTCAGCATGGTTGATATATGCTGGAATTATATTTACGTCATCAAAGGATAATTACCAAAAAGAAAACTCTTGGTTCCTTTTAGGTATTGTGAGTCTGATATTTTTGATACCACTACTAATTGAATATGGAATAGCTTGGAGCAGTGGTTATATCTATGAGCAATTTGCTTTTATGCGTATACGGAATGGGTATTCGCCATTTTTTATGTTATTTGAATTTTCGGTCAGTATTATGGCTTCGATGAACATAATATCGAATGTTAGAAAAAATAATGCATTCCGTAAATTCCAGTTTGTAATTATTTGTATTTATATTTTGGGATGCATAATTATATATGGCTATAAACCATATGAATTTGCGACTTCAATTATACCAGGTTGGCATTCGACAATATATCAAATAGGAAACATTTATGGAACATTGATCTGGTTTGTAGTGATAGTAGTATTAGCTTTGGTTGTCAGTTTATTAAGAAGAGTGAAAAAATAGAATTAGAGCTGCACACAATCGAGTAGGGTAAGGAGCCACCCAATAGTGACTCCTTATCCCTCTCACACCACCGTACGTACGGTTCTCGTATACGGCGGTTCATGAACCATGGAAAAGTTGTTCGTAATATTTGGTGAAAGACC
>NZ_SNAQ03000079.1 GCF_004375085.3 Lewinella sp. W8 | reverse complement strand
TAGTTTATCCAACAGACGCTTGAGAATTGAATTTCTCTCGCAACGAGATCTTATGTGATCATAAAATCCGTTAATTATTACTGTTGCTCTCTTATCCAACTTGTCAAAGATCGTCACTAAGCCAGTTCTCCCTGAGCGACCAGCAACTATGATTCATGGTAGAATAGTTACCGATGGCCGGGTGGCTTAATTGTCAATTAGGTCGGTCTCGAACCGAACGCCACCATTGTGACGTACCCCCTGACGGGTCAAATTGTGATGTCAAAAATTAACATCAAGGTAGGCGAGTACCATAGATCAAGAGATATTACCTGTGTGTCCATGCCACTAACTGACAAGTACACCATGCGCTCCGTCTATCGTCCTCTAAAAAGGAGGTATTCCAGCCGCACC
>NZ_SNAQ03000078.1 GCF_004375085.3 Lewinella sp. W8 | reverse complement strand
TTCACGGCTACTGACGGCCAGGGCCTGACCAACGCTGCTGCCTGTACGCAGCGCATCACGGTCTACGGTATCCACGACTACACGCTGACCTTCCCCACGGATGAGGAAGCGGACTGTGCCGTAGTTCCCGACTACGACGGCATCGGCATCGACGAGCGTGCCTGTGACCTGATCACGATCAACCCCAGCGTGGACACCTTCCGCACGACGGGTACTGCTTCCGAGGAGTGCTT
Organism: Lewinella sp. W8; assembly: GCF_004375085.3. Lineage (GTDB taxonomy): Bacteria > Bacteroidota > Bacteroidia > Chitinophagales > Saprospiraceae > Neolewinella. The sequence goes on along the minus strand of NZ_SNAQ03000078.1, from coordinate 188 downwards.
CAAGCTGGAGGTTACTTACGACATCATCAACTGGTGTGAGTACAACAGCATCGGCCAGGCCTACCTGATCCCCCGGGATCGTGAGGGTGACCGCAACCCGGAAACGGAGCTGATGTACCTGCACGTACGTCCTGGTGTTAGCCAGACGACGACGGCTGACGACATCGCCTGGTTGAGCAAGTTTGCTG
>NZ_SNAQ03000077.1 GCF_004375085.3 Lewinella sp. W8 | reverse complement strand
GACACCCTGCTCGTTGCGTTTGAGCGCAGTAATGATCTGCGTCTCGCTAAATCGTTTCTTTTTCATAACAACTCGAATTTAAAGATTTTCAAAAAACGAGCTGTCCAGTTTTTGGGGAAGGCTACACCAGTACATTTATCCTTAAATTTTTCATCATTACAACCGCATGTTAAAACGAGAAGAATTTGCAGTAAAAAACAGAATTGAACACTATCTATCAAATTGACAAATTTCATATTTATATTAATTGCGCGCAACGGTCTAGCTACGCGCCGTGCGGAGCTTCGCGGAGCATGGACGTCGTAGCCTTTGTGTGTGCCTGGAATGCACATCCTTCGCTTTAAAGATAGCGAGTTTTCTAAGTGGTGCAAGTCCACTGGTAGCGAGTTGGTGAAGCTACCTAGCAAGCCGCAAGGGCGCGTGAGGCGACTCCG
>NZ_SNAQ03000076.1 GCF_004375085.3 Lewinella sp. W8 | reverse complement strand
CCGTGATGCGCTGCGTACAGGCAGCAGCGTTGGTCAGGCCCTGGCCGTCAGTAGCCGTGAATACACGGGTGAACTGGCCAACACCACAGCTGTTCACGTCACCGCTGATCGTCTGGGTGATCGTTACCTCACAGTTGTCGAGGCCGGTAGCCGCACCGAAGGCAGCGTCCAGCTCCTCGTCAGTAGCTTCATTGATGTCGGCGGGAAGTTCAGCATTGTAGGCAATGCAGCTGATGTTGACCGGAGCCGGAGCAAAACAGACCGGGCGGGCCTTGTCTTCCACCAGTACTTCGAGCCAGCAGTAGTTGACGTTACCACGCTCGTCCGTGACGCGCAGACCAACCAGGACGTTGCCCAGGTCAGCACAGGTCAGCAGCAGCTCGTCGGTGTACACCGCGCCGGGCAGCAGTTCGTAGGTGCCGTTAGCCAGCTGGC
>NZ_SNAQ03000075.1 GCF_004375085.3 Lewinella sp. W8 | reverse complement strand
ATCCGAGCATCGTACTGACGGACAACTGTAGCGCCGGCATCGAGCTGAAAGCTGACATCTACCCCTTCCAGGACCTGAACGGCGCCCCCATCGGCACCTTCTTCCTGGACCTGAACGACGGCGACGCGGAGATTGCCGGTCCGATCCCCGCCGGTACGCACACGCTGCGCTACACCTACACGGACGACTGTGGTAACGCTGACTTCACCGACGTACCCTTCACGGTCATCGACCGTACGGCTCCCGTAGCCATCTGTGAAGACGGCCTGAACGTGAGCCTGACGTCCGGTTCGAGCACGGGCGGAGCGAGCACCGGTGTGGTGGTCCTGACCCCCGAGATGATTGACAACGGTTCTTACGACGACTGTGGCGACGTAACGCTGCACATCGGCCGGGTACGCCAGCTGGCTAACGGCACCTACGAACTGCTGCCCGGCGCGGTGTACACCGACGAGCTGCTGCTGA
>NZ_SNAQ03000074.1 GCF_004375085.3 Lewinella sp. W8 | reverse complement strand
TCAGAGAACCAGCGCTTCCGTTAGCCGCCACACCTTCACGTACCGTGATGGCGTCCGTCAGGCTTACCGCCTCACTCAGGCGCATCGCCTCCGTAGCGCGTACTTCCACCTCGATGGTCGCCGCTCCGTTGAAGGCCATCGCGATCATTCCCTCACCGGCACGGTTCAGGTTCATCGCTCCTTCACCTTCGTAGGCTACGTTGACCAGCTCCAGGCCCGCGGCCAGCTCCAGGGTGCCCTGGAAGCCCGCCAGCTCGCCGTTGCTGATTTTTACCGTGTGCGTCTGGCCCGCGGCCAGTTCGGCTTCCTCTACGTTCAGCTCAAGTGCCGCGCGGCCGCCGGCGCGGACCACGTTACCCAGCTCAACGCCCACGAAGTCAGCATCCGTCACGTTGCCCTGCAGGTTGTTCACGTTGTACACCTCGGGGAAGGTAACCATCCAGTTACCCGGCGTCAGGTTGTAGTCCGCCTCCA
>NZ_SNAQ03000073.1 GCF_004375085.3 Lewinella sp. W8 | reverse complement strand
TGCCAATCAGCTGAATCCCAAAGCCATCTTCTCCCGCTGGTCCCGGAGGGCCGGGAACTGTGGAAGCGGGGCCGGGCTCCCCTTGCTGTCCCGGAGGGCCAATTGGTATGGTGATTTGAGTAGCTACTTTTTCCAGGCTAATACTACAGTCTTCCCAATCTTGGTTTTGGTTGCTCCTTACCGAATAAGTTTCTCCGCCGTTGAGAAAAAAGGTGCCGTTAATACTGGTGGACCAGTTAACGTTGGAGAAGTTGAACCCTGATCCGTTGATTTCAAAAACGGACTGCTGGACACTGCCGTCAACAATCAATCCGGAGGAGTTTTCAATCAGGTAGACGTCGTAGAAGTTTGCATTCGTAGCAGGGTTACGGTTAAAATTCACGTTGATCTTTACTCGGTAGAATGCCGAGTCATTTACTCCAATTTCCCAGGCATTCGCGGTAGTGTAGAAGGAAGGAGAAGTAGTAATCGGGGTGTCCCA
>NZ_SNAQ03000072.1 GCF_004375085.3 Lewinella sp. W8 | reverse complement strand
TGGCTCCGGGTGCAAGCACTACGCTGACGATCCTGCTGACGGTAGACGCCGGCACGGACGGAGAAGACCTGGTGAACGTAGCGGAGATTAGTGCGGCTACGGACAGCGAAGACGGTGCGGTGGAAGATATTGACTCCACCCCGGACACCGACGACGGCAACGACGCCGGTGGTGCGGTGGGCACACCCTCCGACGATGCTACGACCGGTGACGGCAGTGGCGCTCCCGGTGATACCGAGGAGAATACGGACGAAGATGATGCTGACCCTGCCCTGATTCGGGTCAATCCCTTCGACCTGGCACTGACCAAAGTGTTGAGTGCTGGTCAGGAACCGGTCGTTGAACCGGGCGATGAGGTTTCGTTCACGATTACGGTGACGAACCAGGGAATGGTTACGGCCGCCAACATTGAGGTAACCGATTACATCCCCACGGGACTGAGCTTCAGCGCCAACAACGATGGTGCGATCTGGACGGACAATGGTGACGGTACGGCTACGGCCGCGATCGCCGGCG
>NZ_SNAQ03000071.1 GCF_004375085.3 Lewinella sp. W8 | reverse complement strand
TTGCGCCCGATACCTACCGGGTCGAGTTCGTTACTCCGGCCGGTCTGACGCCGAGCCCCGCCGATCAGGGAGGTGACGACGCGACGGACTCCGACGCGCTTGCCGGTGGCGTAACGGCCCCGATCGTGCTGGAAAGCGGTGAGAACGACCCGACGATTGACGCTGGCTACTACCAGACGGCGAGCCTGGGCGACTTTGTCTTCCTGGACCGCGATGCTGACGGTCAGCAGGATGCTGGCGAGCCCGGCATCGAGAACGTAACGGTCAATCTTTTGGTCGACGGAGCGCAGGTTGCCACGACGACCACGGACGGCAGTGGTTTCTACCAGTTCACGGACCTGACGCCCGGCGTTGAGTACGTGGTAGAATTCGTTAGTCCGGCCGGCTTTGAGTCTAGCCCCGCCAACGTAGGTGATGACGCCACGGACAGCGACGCGGACGAGACCACGGGCCAGAGCCCGGTGGTGATCCTGGCCTCCGGCGAGAACAACCCGACGATTGACGCCGGCTTCTACGAGACGGCCAGCCT
>NZ_SNAQ03000070.1 GCF_004375085.3 Lewinella sp. W8 | reverse complement strand
AAGGCGTACCTACGGCACCACCAGCGTCGTTACCGTCATCGGTGTCCGGCGTAGAGTCGATGTCTTCCACCGCACCGCCTTCGCTGTCCGTAGCCGCACTGATCTCGGCTACGTTCACCAGGTCTTCTCCGTCCGTGCCGGCGTCTACCGTCAGCAGGATCGTCAGCGTCGTGCTTTCTCCAGATGCCAGTTCGCCGGCGATCGCGGCCGTAGCCGTACCGTCACCGTTGTCCGTCCAGATTGCACCGTCGTTGTTGGCGCTGAAGCTCAGACCCGTGGGGATGTAATCGGTCACCTCAATGTTGGCGGCCGTAACCATACCCTGGTTCGTCACCGTAATCGTGAACGAAACCTCATCGCCCGGTTCAACGACCGGTTCCTGACCAGCACTCAACACCTTGGTCAGTGCCAGGTCGAAGGGATTTACCCGAATCAGGGCAGGGTCAGCATCATCTTCGTCCGTATTCTCCTCGGTATCACCGGGAGCGCCACTGCCGTCACCGGTCGTAGCATCGTCGGAGGGTGTGCCCACCGCACCACCGGCGTCGTTGC
>NZ_SNAQ03000006.1 GCF_004375085.3 Lewinella sp. W8 | reverse complement strand
GCCGAAGCCATAAACAAGCAATCAATGCCGTACGTAACAAAATCATCAAAGTCCTTTATGCCTGCCTGGAAAAAGACACTATGTATTGCAAAAAGTATCATCAAAACTTGCAAGGACTATAGTAATCGGAGCAGCTCGTTGCACTCGACAGCTACGAGGAGCGCTCAAATAGAAGATGTATAGCCAGACGGCAGATATTCGATGAACGCTGCTATTTTTCTAAGCCTGAATCCTGAATCCTGAATCCTGTATCCTAAGTCCTCGATCCCCGGTCGCGGGGCCCTTGCCGTTCTGCGAACGGGCTGCAGACCCCGCTTTGGGAGAAGGAACGGCCTTCCAGGCCGGGGAGGAAGGTCGTCCGCCAACTGAAGGTTTAAGTTTTTGGCGGGATAACTGATTGCCGTGAATGGACCCCGCTCGGCCGGTATACGCTGTTTTGTTTGAACTTCGCGACACCTCGGAGCAGCTCGTTGCACTCGACAGTTACGAGGAGCGCTCAAATAGAAGATGTATAGCCAGACGGGAGATATTCATGAACGCTGCTATTTTTCTAAGCCTGAATCCTGAATCCTGAATCCTGTATCCTAAGTCCTCGATCCCCGGTCGCGGGGCCCTTGCCGTTCTGCGAACGGGCTGCAGACCCCGCTTTGGGAGAAGGAACGGCCTTCCAGGCCGGGGAGGAAGGTCGTCCGCCGACCGAAGGTTTAAGTTTTTGGCGGGATAACTGATTGCCGTGAATGGACCCCGCTCGGTCGGTATACGCTGTTCTGTTTGAACTTCGCGACAACTCGGAGCAGCTCGGTGCACTCGACAGCTACGAGGAGCGCTCAAATAGAAGATGTATAGCCAGACGGGAGACATCCGATGAACGCTGCTGTTTTTCTAAGCCTGAATCCTGAATCCTGAATCCTGTATCCTAAGTCCTGAAGCCTATTCCCTTGCACCTGCGCTCCGCCGCATTTAATAAAAAATCGGTGATCCCGACGAGTTTCGGAACTCGGGACCGTCGCCCAACACTTCCGGGCAGACTGGCGCAAATACCCCCAAATGGGACTGACAAATTGTCTCAAGCCCGTGGCAGGTCTGCCAAAAATGTGGGTGCGGCTTGTTAGGAGCAGAAAATATGGCAAGGGTAGGGGGATTGGCTGGCACGGCACGGGCCTTGTACTAGGAGAGCGACATTCCAACTTCAACCATAAAAATTTATTGATCGTATGAGTAAGATTATTGGTATCGACCTAGGGACGACCAACTCATGCGTGGCGGTAATGGAGGGCAACGAGCCCACCGTGATCTATAACGAGGAGGGCCGTAATACCACACCTTCCATCGTAGCCTTTCTGGACGGCGGCGAACGCAAAATTGGCGAACCCGCTAAGCGTCAGGCGATCACCAACCCCACGCGGACGGTAGCGTCCATTAAACGCTTCATGGGTATGCGCTATGAAGAGTCGGGTAACGACGTTGACCGGGTGGCCTACAAGGTCGTCAAGGGCGACAACAACCTGGCCCGCGTGGAGATCGACGGACGGCAGTATACGCCCCAAGAGATCAGCGCCATGGTGCTTCAAAAAATGAAGAAAACCGCCGAGGACTTCCTCGGTGCCGAAGTGACGGAAGCGGTCGTGACCGTGCCCGCCTACTTTAACGACTCGCAGCGTCAGGCGACGAAGGAAGCCGGTGAAATTGCCGGTCTGAAGGTGCGCCGGATCATCAACGAGCCCACGGCAGCCGCCCTGGCCTACGGCCTGGACAAGCGCAGTAAAGACATGACCATCGCGGTGTATGACCTCGGTGGTGGTACCTTCGATATTTCTATCCTGGACCTCGGTGACGGCGTTTTTGAAGTGAAGAGTACGAACGGTGATACGCACCTCGGTGGTGACGACTTCGACCGCGTACTGATCGACTTCCTCGCCGGCGAATTCAAGAGCCAGGAGAACATCGACCTGACCAAGGACCCCATGGCCCTGCAGCGCCTGAAGGAAGCCGCGGAGAAGGCCAAGATTGAGCTGTCCAGCAGCCAGGAAACGGAAGTGAACCTGCCCTACATCACGGCCGTGGACGGGGTGCCCAAGCACCTGGTCGTGAAGATCAGCCGCGCCAAGTTCGAGCAACTGGCCGATGAGCTGGTGCAGCGCACGCTGAAGCCCTGCGCCGAGGCCCTGAAGGACGCCGGACTGGCCAAGAGCGAAATCGACGAGGTCATCCTCGTGGGTGGTTCTACGCGGATTCCCCGCATCCAGCAGGCCGTGGAGGAATTCTTCGGCAAGAAGCCCAACAAGGGCGTGAACCCCGACGAAGTAGTGGCCATCGGTGCCGCCATCCAGGGTGGTGTACTGAGCGGTGACGTTCAGGACGTACTGCTGCTGGACGTAACGCCCCTGAGCCTCGGTATCGAAGTGATGGGCGGTATGTTCGACAAGGTGATCGAAGCTAACACGACGATCCCCGCGAAGAAGTCCAAGATCTACTCAACGGCCTCCGACAACCAGCCGTCCGTGGAAATCCACGTACTGCAGGGCGAGCGCTCCATGAGTAAGGACAACCGTCCCATCGGACGCTTCGTACTCGGCGACATCCCCCCCGCTCCCCGCGGCGTACCCCAGATTGAGGTGACCTTCGACCTGGACGCCAACGGTATCCTCAACGTATCCGCCAAGGATAAGGGCACCGGCAAGGAGCAGAGCATCAAGATCGAAGCCGGTACGGGCCTGAGCAGCGACGACATCGCCCGCATGAAGGCCGAGGCCGAGGCGAACGCCGAGGCGGACGCCAAAGCCAAGGAGCGCGTTGAGAAGCTCAACGGTGCCGACCAACTGGTCTTCCAGACGGAGAAGCAGCTGAAGGAATTCGGTGAGAAGATCCCCGAAGACAAGAAGGCCGCCATCGAGACCAGTCTGAACGACTTGCGCGAAGCCCACAAGGCCGAGGACATCGATAAGATCGACTCCGCCACCGAGGCCCTGACGGCCGCCTGGAACGCCGCCAGCCAGGACATCTACCAGGCCCAGCAGGAAGCTGGTGCTACGGCAGGTGCGGGCGCGGACGCAGGTGCCGGGGACGCCGGTAGCGCAGGCACGGACGCCGACGACGTACAGGACGTAGAGTTCGAGGAAGTCGACGGTAAGTAATTGAATACTCATTCTTCCCGGTAGGGGAGAAGGAACATGATAAACCCATCAATCGCTTTCGGGCGGTTGGTGGGTTTTTTGTTTGGGGTGCCTGTTTTCAAGGAAAGCGTTTTGGCAATTTTCCATAAGGTAAATTGGCTTTGGTAATGTTCCCCTGGGGAAGGCTTCGCGGGAGTTGCTCCGGCGGTTGAAGGGGCGGTGAGGATTGCGATTTCAGTTTTTGGGAGTAAGCGCAGGGTTGACCCTCAAAGGATCATCAGTTTGAGCCAGGGGCTCATCTGATGAACGTTTCGAGGTCAACCGGGATACTCTCCCCGCGTCCTCGAAGCGTCCGCAGGACCTTTGAGTGTCGCACTGGCCAACTACTACAGCGCGGGAAGACGAACCTGGGGGAGGCTTCGCAGGAGTTGCTCCGCCGATTGAAGGGGCGGTGAGGATTGCCATTTCAGTTTTTGGAACGAAGCGCGGGGTTGACCCTCAAAGGATCATCAGTTGAGCCAGAGGCTCATCTGATAAACGCTTCGAGGTCAACTGGGGTACTCTCTCCGCGTCCTCGAAGGGTCCGCAGGACCTTTGAGCGTCGCACCGGAAATATTTCCTAGTGCCTTTATCGCCAAACGCAGGTGGTCATTAATAATTCCAGATTATTTTCAGCTTCGCGGGGCAAGGTTTACAGCAGCAACGCAATCGGTTTTCGAAAATGGGTTGGTAGGTAACGTCTTAGGCGAACACCTTCCTTCCACCCGCCAAAAGTTGAACCACTAAAAACCCACCATTATGTACCCCGGTGTAACCGATCGCGTCAAGGCCGCCCTGGTGGACGGCTTCCTCCTGATCCTGCTCATGTACCTCGTCACGTCAGTGTTTTCCAGTCTGGGCAACGTACCCACGGCTCCGCGGGTGATTGCCTTCGTAGTCATCCTGTTCCTCTACGATCCCCTGCTGACGTCTTTTTCGGCGGGCACGTTGGGGCACAAGGCGGTAGGCATCCGCGTAAAGCGACTGGCTGATGAACAACGCAACATTTCCTTCCCCGCCGCCCTGCTCCGCTTCCTCCTGAAGGTCCTGCTGGGCTGGATTTCCTTGATTACGGTCTCTACGAGCGAACAGCGACTGGCCATTCACGACCGGGCGGTGAAGTCGATTGTGGTGTATAATTGGTCAATGGCTGAAACGGGCATCGTCTCTTCGGAAGGTTGAAATTAAATGGCCACAACCTGTCCCCATCCGACACCAACCTCCTTCCCCCAAGAACTTCCCGGCCCGAGAATGCTTTACAGGGAAAAAGTATTTATGAGATCACTCACTTTCTTCGCCCTGGCCATCTTCTTGTTGGCCTGCGGATCCGATAACCTTCCTCCCAGCGCTGACGATGCACCGCCGGAAACGGAGGCCGTTTCCCCCCATCAGTCCCGGATTGAAGCCGCCACGGCCCGACTGAAGGCCAGTCCGGAAGGCGAACTGGTCCTGCAGGCCATTGACGCCCACGGTGGTCTGGAGCGCTGGTACGCGCAAAGTCCCCTGTACTACCACTTCAATTACCAGCCGCTGGATGGCGGCACGGCGCGCAATACCTTCATCGTTAATGACTACCTGCGGAGCCGCTCGCACCACTACCTGGCCACCGACACCACCCAACAGTTTGGCTTTGACGGACGGGAGGCCTGGTCCACCACCGGAGACAAGATCGGAGGGATGAACCCACGGTTCTGGTCCCTGACGCCATATTACTTCGTCGGCCTGCCCTTCGTGCTCGCCGACGCCGGCATCAACTTCAGTAGCCTCCCCGAAACGGAAATGAACGGGAACATCTACAAGCTCGTCAAGGTCACCTACGATACCGGTACGGGCGACGCGCCCGACGACTACTACGTCCTCTACCTCAATCAGCGTACCGGCCAACTCGATGCTCTCCGCTACATCGTTTCCTACCCGGCTTACTTCCCCGACGGCGGCCACTTACCCGAAAAGCTGATGCAGATTACCGGAAAAACCGAAGTGGACGGCATCCTGCTCCCCACTGGATACGCCACCAGCTGGTGGAACGACGGCGTGCCCAGCGAAACCATCACGGAAATCACCGTGGCGGATTATGCCTTTATGCCCGAGATGGAACCGGCCGCCTTCGCGATGCCAGACGGCGCTAAGGTTTTCCGGGAGGAGACGAAGTAGAATTTCCCACGAAGCAGTCTCCTACCGTCGCGCCGGAATACTCCGGCGCGACGGTAATTGGTGAGGGGTACCCTACCGCTGACCGTTCTACCGGTTAATTTGCCTACCTTGAAGGGGCGAACCCCTAACCCCTCATCCTGCGGAAATATGTTCAACGGAAGCCCCTTTCACCCCTTGCGGAGAAACCCATACTTATTCCTGCTTGCCCTGACAGTACTTCTTTTTTCCGCTTGCCAGCCGGGTGAAAAGGTGGCGCCTGCAGCACCCAAATACCATCCCGGCCATTATGTGGCCGTGGGGCCACACTTTGACCTGACGGAGATTAAGCACCTGGACGAGCCGGCCGTCCGGGGCGTAAACAAACGCTACTTCTGGCGGACCTTGGAACCCGGCAAGGGGGAGTACGATCTTTCTTCCATTGAGGAAGACCTGGCGTACTGCGCGGAGCACGACAAACAACTGATCGTTTTTCTCTGTGACCGCTCCTTCTGGATTCGGGGGGCTATGCCCGCCTACCTGAAAGCCTACGAATGGGAGCACGAAGGTGGCGGCGGCTTCACGCCCGCTCGCTGGCACCCGGAATACCTCGCCCGCTTCACGGCAATGGGGGAAGCCATCGCGCAGCAATTTGACGGACACCCCAATTTTGAGGGCATCGCCATTCAGGAAACGGCCCTGGACATGCCCGAAGCGGGCCTGGCTAAATTCAACTTTAGTCCGGAGAAGTACCGCGACGCGCTGTACCTCATCCTGGATACCCTAACGGCATCCTTCCCGAATAGCCAGGTCTTCTGGTACCAGAATGGCATCCAGGGAAGTAATGCACTGATCCGGGAAATCGCGGATTCCATCTCCGTTAAGGAGAACATCGTGATGGGCGGTCCGGACGTATTGCCCCACCGCCGGTGGCTGCGACACACCTATAAAATCTACGGAGACTACCGGGAAAAGCTGACGCTTTTCTGTTCGGTACAGGACGACTCTTACCGCCACCATAAGAATGACGTTCGCCTCTCCGAAAAGCAACCCGTGCACGAGGAAGGCTACCTGACGATGGAAGAGATTTTCCTCTACGCCAAAGAAGAGATGCACGTTCAGTACCTGTTCTGGAATCACTATTACGAAGGGCTGGAAAGGGGAGAACGGTCCTTCGATGAAGCCATTGAGGTGATCCGGGCGAATCCGGCATTTAATCAGCCGCCGACCAAATGAGGGGGTGGAGCATCGTGCACTTCTCCCGTGGCCTTCCATCCTTGTTCCTGCCTTCATCCAGCGAAATTGTCTAGTGTAGGGAAGGGTTCGTCGAGGAAATTGCCTGGTGCGGTCACCAATGCGTTAGTTGGTGAGAAACCTTTTAGTTGCTCTAATCACTGGGAGGTAGAACGCTCACTTTAACGGCACGACGGCAGCCATGAGGCTGCAACTCGAAGTGCTCACGATACTATGATTGGAATTCTCATTGGACTGGCCATTTCCTGGGCCCTACTGTACTTTTTGGAAAAGAAATCCCTGCTCGCCCTGGGTGTCCTACCCCTGCCGGGGCGACTGGGCGAATTGGGCTTGGGTTTCGTCCTCACCGGATTGCTCTGCGTTGGGGTACAATTGCTGGAGGCCTCGCTGCAATCCGCCCACTGGGTCCGTAACCCTGATTTCACCACCGGACAGTTCTTCCAAATGCTGTACTGGGATTTCAAATCCGTCTTCACGGAAGAACTCCTCTTTCGGGGAGCCATCCTCTACGTATTGATCCGCAAAATTGGGGCTTCGAAAAGTATCCTCCTTTCCGCCCTCGCCTTCGGTGTGTACCACTGGTTTTCCTTCGGAATCATTGGCGCCATCGTGCCCATGCTTGTCGTCCTGATCGGCACCGGCCTGATGGGCTACGCCTGGGCGCTGGCCTTCTACAAAACGGAATCGATGGCTCTGCCCCTCGGCCTGCACCTGGGCTGGAACTTCACCTTCAACACCATCTTTTCGCGCGGACCTCTCGGGGAAGGACTCTTTCAGTTAGTTAACGATGGCGTCTTACCCAGCTGGTTTTCCCTCATCGGGCTCTGGGTAATCCCCGTGGTAATCCTATTCCTGATCAGGGTCTTCGTTTCGGAACGGAATATTGAATTTAAGCCCTGATGGTAAAATAATGGCAGGAAGAATTACCGGGATCCCCGTAGGTATTTCTACGGCAATTCGGCCACCAGAGCCGCTAAAACTTGATGTGCACGGGTTAGCAGCCTATTTTCCAATGACAACTGAGGAACCTCGGGAGGGGGTTTCCTAGATTTTCACCCATTTGAACTAAGCACACCAATGGAATTTCAAATTCGGTATATCGTGGTGATTATTCTCGCCGTGATTTTAATCTACTTTATTCTCCAGGCTACCCGGACCAACAGTCGCTTCAACGTGGCCCTGCGGAACAACGGAGCCGGGTCATCCTACAGCATGGCAAAATCACAGCTAATGTGGTGGACCATTATCGTTCTGGTCTGTTTTTCGGTGGCCTACGCAGAAACCGGCGTAGTAAAGAACCTGCTGAATTCAAGTTGTCTGATCTTACTGGGGATTAGCCTGGGTACGACCACGGCCGGTAAGTTGGTCGACAACGTGGAGGAGGCCAATCCCCAAATTTATCGTCACCAAAACGTTCGGCCTCCCCGCCAATTTATTTTGGACATCATTTCGGATCACAATGGGGTGAATCTTCACCGCTTTCAGGCACTCATTTTCAACCTACTCTACGGGGCCATCTTTGTCATCCAGTTCTTTGAAGGGGGCGCCACTACCTTACCCGAGTTCGGCACTACTGCTCTTGGCCTACTCGGACTCAGTTCCACGGGCTACATTGTCTTGAAGGCGAATGAAAATCCCGCCAGACTAAACCCTCAGGGTGGGGTGGTCGTTCCGCCGAGCCCGCATCAAACAGCCAATCCCGTACCGCATACGCCTGCAGCCGATGGTTCGGTAAAGGGCCATTTTGTGGCGGGGTCAGGTTCCGAACCTTCCCGGGATACGGCCGCTGCACCGGTAAGGCATTTTGTGGCCGGTAGCACCACCGGAGCTGCTGAAAAAAAGGACGATTCCGGGAGTTAAAGCTTAGTGTGATATTTGTTGAGGTGTTGGTGGTTTGAGTCGATCATTAATGCCATCCTGGCAGTTTCGTCAGCTAAAAACGGTATTCAAAACCAATATTTCTATTATGCAGGATGCCAACCCATTACCTCCAAAATTACCGTGGTGTCTTTATCCTACGGCGAACGACACGGATCAACACGGAGTATTGGACATGCCTCCGAAATTACCTGAAGTTAATTTCGAAGCTGCCGAAAAATATCGGAGTAGGGATCGCCCAACCGTCTCCATAGCGGGGCTGACGCATGCTCAGATTTTACAGATGACGCATATGCTCGCCGGTTCCTTCGCCCGTAATGAACCGATGAATAAGCATGTGCATCCTCCCAAATGCACTTCGTCGGCAGTACTGAACAAAACACATCAAGATCCCTTGGGATTAGCATCTTTTGGTCCTTGGACTACAAAAAATATTCTTTTCTGGTTTACCCGTTTGGTCGTGCTAACAAATCCATCAGACCCCATCAGCCACATTGAGTTGAACCAGGAAGTCATTGATCATTCCCTGGCATTTGTTGAGCAAGGAGAGGTAATTGGGGCGGCCTTAAATAGTGCTCTTCATGCAGAAGAGGATAAATGGAGAATCGGAGATCCTTTCTTGGACGCAGTCTTCCAGTACCAGGCCCCAATTGTTGATTTCTTTCATCGTGCCGAAATCGAGGCCATATCGGCTTTAGTGGAAAAATATCCCGCGTTTAGGACCGCTCATCAATCCGGAAAAGTGGGATACATCTTCATGATCGCGCGTTCTCCCCAACTTCCCTCCGAGCAGGTCTTTGAGTTGTTTGCCGCCAGCTTTGAACACCTTCAACGGGAAGGATTTGAGTACATGCTGGTGACGGGTACAAATAACTGGACGGGTGCAGCCTGTGAAACCTTAGGGGCTGCCCGAATCTACTTTACCCCCTTTCGTGATCGGCCCCGGGTGGCCACGGAACAAACCGCCGAAGACGACGAACCCTATTCCTCTGACGGAAATATCTCCGCTAAAGACAGTGGGGCAATGGTGTATGTCGTGAAACTCTAAGCAAGATAGCATGGCAAATCCTCCATCGGAATTAAAGAGAGTTTTAGGACTTCGGTCCCTTTTCGCAGTTGCCGTTGGTGTGGTGGTAGCCCAGGTAGTGTTTATCAGTGTTTTGCAGGGGGTAGGCATTGGAGGCTCGAGTTTTTTTGTGGCCCTGTTTATCGCCTTTATCCTGGCGCTTTTCTACGTATTCACCTTTGCTGAACTGTCCCTAATGCTGCCCAGGGCGGGGAGTATCAGTATGTACACCGAAGTTTCCCTGGGCCATTTTGCGGCAATCATTGCGGTGGCAGCAGGTTACCTGGCCCCCGCCCTCTTTGCCTTGCCCGCAGAATTGTTCTTGTTGGAAGCCATTTTTGATATGCTATATCCGGGTAGCTTTGGGCAATTGGGCTTAGTCATCCTAATTGGACTGGCGATACTCAATGTCTTAGGAGTAGATATCTTTGCTCGGGTCCAGAGTTTCCTGGCTTACCTGATGATTATCGCCTTGTTGGTCATTGGTGTGGCGGGAACGACTGGTAACGATCCAGAAGGGGGCGATATGACTTCCCTCTTTGCAGGATTTGGGGATGTAGATTTCAGCGTCTTCAACCTGGTAGTGCTGGCCCTTTGGGCCTTCATGGGTTTTGAATTTGTCTGCCCGATGGTGGAAGAGACGAAAGATCCTGAAAAAAATATTCCGCGGTCAATGATCCTGGCTACAATAGCGCTTCTGTTCATTTATGCACTTATTGCTTTGGCGGGTTACCTATCGCTACCGCAGGAAGAACTCGCCAATTCGGAGGTTCCCCATTACGTTTTGGTGAGTGCCTTATTTGGAGATTTTGGAAAACTCATGCTAGCGGTACTGGCCATTACGGCTACCTGCAGTACGGTGAATACGGTCATTGCAACACTATCCCGTATGCTGTTCGGGATGTCGCATAATAAGCAGGTTCCTTCCATTTTCATGAGGGTTAATTCCCGCACTCAAACACCATGGGTGGGGATACTCTTCATTGCGGTGCTGACTATTGTGCCCTATTTCATCTTCAGGAATGCACAGGACGTCATTCTGTTAATGGTGATCTCTGCGGCTACTGCCTGGCTGGTTGCCTACATCATCAATTACGTCAACCTTCTGATCCTGCGCAGAAGGTATCCGGATTATGCGCGTCCCTTTAAATCCCCATTCTACCCCTGGGCCCAGATTCTGGGCATCATCGGCATGGTCTACATGATTATCAACAACTCACCTACACCAGAAATGACCTGGCAGGTGTATCGCAATGCGGGGCTCTTGATCCTTGTCGCGGGAATATATGCTGGGCTATGGGTGCGGTATAAAATGAAAAAGGGACTTTTTGATCCAGAACCGATTGATCAGGCGTTGGAAAATTGAGGTTGCTTCAGTGCGCCAAATAATACGCCGGCCAAGCTGCCTGCAGCTTCCGTGTAATGGGGCCCGCCGTACCGTCCCCCACCAGTTTCCCGTCCACGCTGCGGGCGTGGAGGGCGGCCTTGGCGGAACTACAGATGATGAGTTCGTCCGCGGCGAGTAGTTCGTCGCGGTGGATGGCCCGTTCTTCGGTGGGAAGGCCAAGTTGCTGCGCCAGGCGCAGCAGGTGCATCCGGGTGATGCCTTCCAACACGTCGGCGGCGGGGGTGATCAGCTTTCCGTCCACGACGATGAAGTAGTTCGAGCGGTCGCTTTCCCGCACGTAGCCCTGCTGGTCTACGTACAGCACAAAGTCGGCCCCCCGTTCCTTCAGCATGGGTTGAATACGGATACCCTCCAGATAGTCGATGGACTTAACCGTCGGAAATTGCCGCTGGTATTCGTGCAGCAGGATGTTGGCACCATTGTCGGTCAGCTCCCGGGGCAGAGGCGGGAAGGGGTAGGCCATCCCAATCAGGTTGGGCGTCGTGGGGGTGTAGCCGTTTTCGGAGTAGCCCCCCGTCAGCACGAAGCGGATGCCCCCATCGTCAAGTTCGTTGCGTTTGATCAACTCCATCACCACCGCCCGGAGTTCGTCCTTACTGACGGGCATCTCCAAACCGATTTTATCGGCACTCCGGAAAAAGCGATTGAGGTGATCTTCCACGAAGCGTGGTTTACCCTGCACGTAACGGAAGAAATCAAAGATGCCGAACCCCCGAAGGATGGCCAGATCGGAAACGTGCAGGGTGGCGGAAGCTTTAGGGACAAATTCTCCGTTCAAATAAACGATGGGTAGCATGGGCGGGGATTGATGGAGTGAAGGATCGAAGGATTGAAGGATTGAAGGACGAATGTCGGAAAAAAGGCCGTGATCCCGGTCGGAATAATGGATTCGCGACTTCCTCCTCAAAACCAGTTAAAAGACTAAAGGACCAACAGACTAAAATACTAACAGACTAAAAAACTAACAGACTAGTACCCCCCTACCTAATCCCTTTTCGCATGGCCCGTAATTGCTCCCGCTCGGCGTCGACCATTCGATCAATCTTCCGTTGTTGGTACCACCGGTGTATGCCTTCAAGTTGACGTAGGGCCCAGGGAGTGGCGAAGAGGGACAGAACGAACAGTATCTTCCCGAGGAAGGGCAGGAGCAGGAACACTATCGGGTAGAGCAGGAAGGTCCCCCCAGCCACGACGGCAAAGCGTACCGGACTGTAAAATTCAATGTGCTTCGGCATGGTTGCGCCGATAAATTCCGCAAGGCACCACAGGGGAGCCTGAAAGAGCAGGGCCAGGGCAGCTACGAGGGCTTTAAGCCAGTCGGAGGGGGCTTTGCGCCGGTCCGACCGCACGGCACCTGCGACCGCGCCATCCGGAACTTGCTGTTGCGCCAACCGATTAAAGTAGCTCGTCAAAAGTGGTGCTTCCCCTGGCGTCGAAGTAGCCAGCGACAGTTCCCGGTCCAGTTGTTTCCCGTCGTGGGTCAGGCCGTACTCCCGCTGGGTCTGATGATCGTTTCGGTCCATCACCAGCCGGGCCTCGCCGATACCCGCCCGATCGCGGTCCGGAAACTGGACGACCAGGGGACTGAGGCGTTCCCGCAGGTGCCGGGTAAATTCCCGGATGCCGGCCGCCTCGTTGTCCCGGTAGGCGGGTAGGAATTTGGACGCCAGCATGGGCTCCCCACAGCGAATCATCACCGTGCCCCGAACCCGCTCGGCCTCGGTGAAGTTCACCCCGACGGGCACCACGTACACCTCCGGTAAGCTCGAATCCTTGTCCAGAGCCCCCAGTGCCAGCCGGGCGGTGCCCTTCCGCAACGGCCGTAACGCCTTTTCGTGAATGCACCGTCCTTCGGCCAGGATCATGATGGCCTTACGCTGGCTCAGCGCCCGGTGACAGGCCTCGAAGGTGCCGAAATTATCCTTCAGCCTTTCGTAGCCGCCGTCCTCCAGCCGGAAAACTGGCAGGATGTGTACGGCATTCAGCAGCGCGGTATAAAAGGCATTTTTGAACAGGTTACCCCGCGCCAGAAACCACAGCGTGCGCGGCTGGAAACAGGCCAGGATGCAGGGCTCGATGAAGGCCGTCGGGTGGTTGGCGGCCAGAATCACCGGCGCATCGGGCGGAATATGCTCCAGACCGGTCAGGTCGATGTGCCGGTAGTAATACCGCAATACGTAGCGGGCGACGGGGCGTACGAGGAAATACAGCATCGCCGGCGAAGGTAGGCAGGGGGAGGGAAATCATGGGCGAGCGATGTTCTTTTCTGCATCGTGGGCGGAAATTGAAAGGATGATTTTTACTCATCCAAAATTTTCCCAGATTTAAAGTATTAAATTCTTCTAACCTCCAATATGGAATTCACTTGCTCAATCCAGGAGGCGTTAGGGCAAAGAAGGGGCAACGAATTGCCGCTACCTGATTCCTTTGCGGTAGCTAAAGGTCAGATCTCCTTCTCCTTCTTTGGCTATGAGTCGGGCAAATTCGGAATGCTCCATTTTGTGTCGCCTTCTTTCCTGCTCCAGAATCTTTTCCTTCATCCTAAGGGAAGAGGGATAGTCTAGTTTCCACAGGCCATCCTCTTTGGAAAATTGGTAACTGGTGACGATGTAAACATTGCCGGAACCCGTCGGGATGTTGACGTCCACTTGTGCTAAGTCAGTGGAAATGGTAGAGACTTTGTTGACCTGAGGTTGCTCCACACCCATGAGGCGGAAAATACCTTCTCCACCTAACATCAAATAGGGTAGCAGGCTACGGTAGGAGACCGAATCGGCGTGGAGTTCTTCTGCAAAACGATCCTTTAGGTTTTCGTACCAAACCAGGGTAGTCACTGGCAATCCATATCGATATCCGAGTTCACCGGCCGTGAGGGAGTCCCGGTGGATAATCGCCTGGAGTAAACCATCCAGAAAGAGTTTGGAGTCTTGGTTAATGAGACTATCCACCTGATCAACGTCCAGTTGTTTCGCGGCATCCACTACGCCAGAGAAACTGGATTCAATGTCATTGGCGGACTGGCAACCAAGGAATAATACAAAAGGTAATAGCGTAAGTAAGCGCAATTGATGGCTGTTTAGGTGTGTAAACTGAATTTTTGCACACAATATGCTGCATAGATTAGTCAGTATAAATTAATTGCGATTAAAATAGGGTTTTTCTCAAGGCCACCCGACTACTCCCATCAGAATACCAGTGTTCCAGTTCCGCGAAGGTGGTGTAGCCCTGTCGGTGATAAAAGCCGGGGGCCTCGTAGCCGGCCGTCCAGGTGTATACGTGGCGAACGCCCCGCCGAAAAACCTCCCGCTCCAGACGAAGAAGGAGGCTGGCTCCGATGCCCCGCTTTCGGTACTGGGCCTCCACGAACAGATCCGTCAGGTAAAACCACCCGGAGTATTCCGCACCATTTTCGTAGGCAAGTCCGGAAGAGCAACCCACAAATTTGTCGCCGTCCATGGCCACAAAACCGAACCGGTCGGCCGTCTGCACGGCCGCTCCCATCTCCAGGGTATGTTCATCGAATCCCGCGCGCATCCGGGACAATTCAGCGGGGGAAAGGTCACGGAAAGTGAGAGTTATGTCGCTCATGGTGGCTAAGGTATTCCTTAATCCAACACAGCTCGGGCTGCCTCCACGATGCGGTCCTGGCTGAAGCCCCCAAAGTAGCTTTGGTAGCGGCCATCGACCCCGATAACCACAAAGCTGCGGCAGGGATAGTGGTACCGGAAAAACCGTTTTTCTACCAGTTGATCGGGGTCTTCGAGCCAGTTAATGATGTTGTAGTACTTGCGCAGCCCGTAGTTGTCTTTGTATAGGTAAAGCGGCTTTACGTCCGCTATTTCCAGCAGTTTTTCCTCCATCTCGTCGTGCCACTGCTTGATCAGGTAGCGATCACTGGTGCCGGTGCTGTTGCACTCATCGAAGCCGGGATAGAACACGATCACGGTGGGTTGGTCATCGCGGACGGGCCGTCCGATGCCCTCGGCCAGTGACCGTAGGAAAGCAGAACGCCCCTCGAGCCTGCCCTCCGTTACCCTCGCGACCAGCCGACGCACGGTGGCCGAATCTCCGTAGGTGTATTCCTGCCGGTTACTGCGAAAAAGGCGGTTGAACTTCTGCTTACTGATGGCTACTCCCCCCTGGTCGAAATAGAAGGTCGGTTCGGCTCGGTCCAGGTCGAGGATTTTTTGTGCGCGGAGGACGCCGTTGTTGGTGTTGGGCGCTAGCGCGCAGGTGCCGGAGATCATCAGAATAAGGAGCAAAAGCCTGGGCACAGTGAAGAGGTTTTTTGTGTTGGGCGAAGATAAAACACCCCGCCTGCGTCGTCGCAAGCGGGGTGTTTCTTTCGAAAACTTCAGCGGACTATTCCGGCTTTTTGCAGCTGTCTCCGCTCTCGTCCCGGCAGCAGGCGGCCAGGGCGGCGCGCGCCTTGGGGCGCGCGGGAATATCGTCGGCATCGTAGCCGGTGGCGGCGATGGCCTGACGGATGGTCGTCAGGTCAATCACTTTGGCGTCGTACTTGACTTTCACCTTTTTGGTAACCAGGTCGAGTTCGGCCTTCTCAATGCCGTCGAGGCCGTTGAGGGCCGTTTCAATGTTTTTCTTGCACATGCCACAGATGGCGTTCGTCTGAATGGTCGCCTTCTTGGGCGGAGCGACCATTGCCGTGAAGGTGAAGACGGCAAGAAGAGCAATTAGAATACGCATAATGGTAAGTGTTTGGCGGAAGGGAAATGTTCCGTTCCAGTGATTAACGATTGGATGGTGGCTTCTGGTTTACCGGAGTATCCATCGGACCACCTAAAGTTTGTTCAACGTTGGTCGGTAAGCTCACAGCGTATGCCGGAACCCGACAAAGAATATGCTGCCGAACAGTGGCTGGTACACCTGGCTGGCGTCAAAGTAGGGGCCGTCAAAGGGCTCCCAGGCTCCGATGATGGCGTTGCTTTGCCGACGGTTGGTGAGGTTTTCCACCCCACCGTAAATTTCGGTGTGGCTGTTCATGACGTAGGTCAACTGGGTGTTGATCAGTCCGAAGGCCGGTGCCCGCTGGGGGTGGGGGAGAAAGACGGACTCCGGGATGTCATCGAAGTCGATCAGTCGCTGTTCCCCGTGCCAGTGGTAGGTCGCGTGCAGCTTGATCCTTGGCCCGTCGTAGCCGATGGTCGCCAGCGCCCGGTGCCGCGGCGTCAGGGGTACCTCCCGCAGTCCGTTGGTGGCGTAAGTTTGCTGGACATCGTTGAATTTGTAGGCCAGCTTCACGTCGATGAGCGGCAGCACTTCGTAGTTCAGGCTGGCCATCAGACCGTTGGCCCGGCTGGGGCCTTCCAGTTGATACAGACGCAGCGTGGTGATGTCTTGCTCGGCATCGAGGATCACCTGGTTCTGGAAGCTGGTCCGATAAAGGTCCAGCACCAGCTGCATTTCCCGGCCGCCGACGATCAGGTTCTGGGTGAAGTTCAATCCGAAGTTCCAGGAGGTTTCCAATCCGATGAATCCGGGGTTGTCGGGGTCCATCGGTCCTTCGGGAGCACCGATGACGACTTCCCGGCTGCTGGGCAGCCAGTTCAGGTTATCCACCAGCAGGTTGGGGGAGCGCCACCCCCGGCCGGCCGAAAAACGGATGGCCGATTGCTCGCCTGGGCTGTACTTCAAATTGACGCGCGGACTCCACTGCCATCCCCCCAGGTTATGATGGTCGGCGCGCAGCGACAGGATGGCGGACAGGGACCGAAAACTTGCCCCTTCCCGGCTTTCTTCCCAGTAGTAGGAATACTCTCCGTAGGCACCCACGGTGCTTTCGTTGCGGCTAAAGTCCTGCCCGGCCAAGGATTCGTCAAACTGGTCCACGCGGGCCGTCCCCCCCAGACTGAGTTGGTGATCGTCGTTCACGATCCGGGTGTGGTACATCGTGCTGAAGTATCCGGAGCGTTGCTCCCCCAGGTGGAGCTTCCGTCCGTAGCGGTTGTTCAGCCGGTGAAAGCTGCCGGAGTAGATAAAGCCGATGCTCTGGTGAGGTTTATTGAAGCCGAAGTAGCCCGTTTTTCCCCATACTTCCAGTCGTTCGTTATCCTGGTCAATCAGATAGGGGATGAGGGTTGGTTGGCCGTGGTCATGGACGTCCTGCTGCCCCCCGGAGCGGCGGTCTTTGGCCACCAGTAGGTTCCACTGGCCCTCCCAGTTATCGGTGCCCGTGCGGAAGAGTCGGAACAAACCCACGCCGGTTCTCCGGTCGGGCATGTCTTTGAAGCGATCAAAGTCGTGATCGTGTTGGTTCTCCGTAAAGCTCCCGTGCAGGCTCAGGCCACCCCACAGGCTCTTTCCGAGCTGTTGGTTGGCCAGGACGTTAAGTTCTCCGCGTCCCTGGCTTCCCCCGAAGCCGTTCAGGAAAAGACCGGGGCCATCGGTGGGTTTGATCAGCTCGGTGTTGATGGCACCGGTCATCCCCTGTGCGCCGCTCTCCAGGCTACCCGCACCTTTACTGATCTGGATGCCCTGCACCCAGGGACCGGGAATTAGGTCGAGGGCGAAGGGGCTGGCCAGTCCGTCCAGCATCGGTCGCTTTTCCAGGGTAAGCTGAGAGTAGTTGCCGCGCAAGCCCAGCATCTGAATTTCGCGCCGCCCGGTCAGGGGGTCGCCGTAGGTGAGGTCCACCACCGGGCTATTTTCAAAACTCTCCGCCAGACTGCAGCAGGGCGCTTTCCGCAATTCCTTGCTGGAAATACTTTCCACGTTATGGGTTTTGAGGACGCTGGCGGCGTGGCCATTATCCCGGGCCACCACTTCCACCTGGACCAGGGAAACCTGCTCCTCCTGCATCTCGATTCGGAGGGGAGGTTGTAGGGTATCCACGAAAAATTCCCGCGTTACGTAGCCCAGAAAGGCAATGCGGAACCGGGACTGGCCCTCCGCAACGGGGAGGGTAAACTTACCATCCGCATCGATGGTGGTGCCGGTACCGTTCAGCCAGCTGACGGTGGCCCCGGTCATGGCCCAGCCTTCGGTGTCGGTTACGGTTCCGGAAATCTGGGCAGCCAGTGGGGAGTTGAAGAATAGAAAGAAGAAGAAGATGGCCGGAGGCATTGCCCGGCGGGCCATACGGGATGCTTGCGTTGCCGAAGCGGTACGGCTTCGGGACGAAAATCCCCGAAAAGAATGCATAATGACAATAGATTTAGTGAGACAATACTTGTTGGAAGTATTGCCCGCGCTAAATCAGGAAAGTCTGGTAAGCCACCAGTAGCGTCCGGCCGGCCGGCCTTGGCGGCGGGTCGGGGCCCCGGATGGGCGTGGAGGGCGCTACCGGAGGAATGCCCCGTAAATCCTCCGTTTGCTCCACCAACAGGGCGGTGCCGGAAAAACCAGGGAATTTGATGTCGTCCTGTACGAGAAAGTCCACGTCCAGTTGGGCCAGCACGATGTCGGTGTCACCGCAATCGTGTACGTCCTCGGCTTCTTCGGTGGGGGCATGACAGGCCTTGGCGGCCAGGCAGCAGCTTGCTTTCTTTTCCTTTTGAACGATGGCCTTGGGTACCCGGTCGAGGTGACACGCATGGCTTTCGGCCGTAATACTCAGCCACGCCTCGCCCCGGCAGGCACAGTAAATGCGCTGCAACGGAAGACCGATACTGGCCACCAGCAAGTAGGTAGTCAGCAGCGGGACGAGCTGATGAATTTTCCGACGATAAAGCATACTACAAAGGTAGTTGTTTTAAGAGAATGCGTGATGGACCCAAGATGATGCTCCGACCAAATTTCATGGCACCTGCACGCCGTTGCCCCGACAACATAGTGACATATCTGCTGATGGTTTGGAGTAAGCCTTCAGTGGCCAATCCAGTGACGAGATTAAAGTGCTTTACCGGCTCGTAACCAACTTTTGGCACAAGTGTGAAGCGAAGCAGGATACTCGGCTCAGCCGGTGCAGGTACCGGATGATACCGGTAGGGCCAGATGATCGACTAACTTCCCGTACCGGCTTTCCGACTGGCCAGCAAGAAGATTCCCGCCGCCAGGCTGAGGAGCCCTCCCGGAATAATTCCACCCAGATAAAACCCCAGGATGGCGTCGAGGAAGATGAGGACGGCCAGGAGTTGCAGGACTTTTTTGCGGCCTTCTCCCAAAAACAAGGAAAGGATACCGAAGGCCGCCAGCGAAAGCAAATGAAAGGAAGCGTGCGCAAATAGCGGCCCAAAGATGTCCTTCAGGAAATCCGGAGCGTTGGAGGAGGCCATCAGCCCGGATACGTACCCCAGGCCGCTGCCGTGGAAAAGGGCCATAATGACCAGCAACCCACTTCCGAGGTAAGTGAGCCACCGGCTACGGGAAGTTACTACTGTACCCATCACGCTTGACGTGATTGGAGCTCCTCCCGGATCATTTTCAGGTGGGGATAAACGGAGGCCATGCCTCCGAAGGTGCATAGGGTGATGATCGATATAGAGGTCTCCACTTCTCCGGACATCAAATAATCGCGAATCTGGAAAAAGAGGAGGCCGGCAATCAGTATGGCGAAAATTGCCAGGAACGTTTTGGTGGACTTTTCTTTTTGCCTGAGTTCGGTTTCCGAAAGGGACGCCAGGTCTTCTCGTTTCATCTCGGGATATTTACGAATGGTGGGTTTCGGCGAGGGGTATTCACCCCGGACCGGGGAAATCGGAGCAAAATATAGGGCTTTATTGGGGTAAGCGTCAAGCTTGATGATCGGCCACGACCGCGATACGCCCCATGGCGTAAATGCACTGATAATGAGACCATTTTAATGAATACCCTATATCTTAGGCAAAGACTTAACCCTTCAGGATTGCTGCTTGCACGGGGTTTTGGCTCATATAATTCACCCATGTCACCTACCTGTATCCATGACCAGAAAAGAGTTCCAGACTTTAGTTAGCCGTCTCCGGGGTATTTATTTCAGGCACCATCTGCGGAGCCTGCAACAAGGGGAAGCGCAGCGGGCGACCATTCTCAAACGCTTGGCCCTCAAGTTGAAACTACTCGAACGACTGGAGGCTGAATTTGTCGCCGGTACCTCTGGCCCGGAGCTGGATAAGGTGGTGGTGATCTGCAACGATTGCGACCCGGAAGATTTGGTGGGATTCCCCGATAAATCGGCGATACTTGTCCAGCAGTTCACGCTGATAGTCCCTACGGTTTCCGAAAGAAATCTATCGACGGTAGAATCGTCGGAAAGTCGTGACCTGGACCCGATCGTCGACGAGGCCATCGGTCTGTTACAGACACAATCGGCCCTGATTGAAAACCGCTACGAGGACCTGGTGGATGATGGAGCGGATATCGATGAGGACGAGTATAGACCCTTGGCTGAAGAGACCTCCCTGGCGGCAGGGACCTACCGATCGCGCTTAAGCCAGGGAGAGGATTCCATTACCTTCGATGAGCTTCAGGAATACAAGGAGCGCAGGCGGAATGTATTGTCGGCTTCGGAAGACTTGTTTATCAGTGACCTGGAGCGGCTGAAAGAATATTTGCTTGAACTGCTAAAAATCAGCGCGTGATGAATAGGAACTCAATGCAGAAAATGCTGACGCGAGCGCTGAGCCTGGCATTTTTCATCCTGGCGGGGCAGCTTCCTGGCCAGACGATCATCGATGAACTGATCCGGATGGATTCGAGCCAGACCATCGCGATGCGGGCAGAAATTTCGGCTCAACTACTTTGGCGGTTTAATCCTGGTGGTACGCCTGGTAGTACCCGGGAGTTGTTGCACGCCTACGCGGATAATCCGTACATCACTGGCTTTTTGGGAGAGAAAAAACTCCGGGATGCGATTTTGACAATTCCCATTGATTCCATCATGAAAATGGCTGCTGGTGCCGATGAACGGACCGGCCGGGATCGCTTTCGGCGGACGTATGACCGATCTGCCTTGTTCAATCAGCGTCAGGCCTTCGATATTCGCTGGCTGGCGGATGAATACGCTCAACCGGACCCGGTGACGCTGAACCAACTCCCCGAAAAAGCACAGCAGGCTCAGGCGAGCCTGGGCTCGACGGATTACGCCAGCGTGCTGCTGTCGGGCTTATCCGACTGGATTCAAAAAAGAGCCCAGGAAGAATTTACGGTTACTTTTATGGGGAGGCTGCAGGAAAAGATTGACCAGGGTAATCTGTGGTATCTTTTTCCGGCGACCGCACACTGGCTGCGAAACGTAGACGTGGCGGAGTATCGTTCCTTCCTGCCGGAAGTACGGACGGCCTTCGCCAAAGATTTGCAGGGGATCACTTTTAACTTCGCGGAATACGTTCGAGTAAACGGAAAGATCACTTCGGACGACGTAAAGCTGCAGAATCTGCTGCTGGTCTATGAGCTACTTGACTTAAGTGCCCGGGGATTGGACCTGCCGGAAGTACTGGGCTACGCCCGTGGACAGCTAAAGGAGCGGTCGTTTGCTGCCGAACAGAAAGTTCACCTTGCTCTGGCCAATGCGCTCCGTGACCAGACCGAACCGGCCAAAAAGCTGAAGACAACTTATGCTGCTTCCGTAAAGGCCTTTCGGGATGAGGGAATGCGGTTGGTGGAAGATGCGCAAAATTTGAATCGGACCCTAAGGACGTTACGGAACCATCCGAGTGCGGATCCAACAGCCAAGGCGCTGATTAGACAATTCAGCCGATCCGAACTGGTAACAAAGAGTAGTTTTGAAACTCTTTTTGACGACGATAACCGTCATTTTGGTCAGGCTACGGATTTACTGGAAGGTAAGCCTCCGTATACCTACTGGTTAGCCGCGCCCACCATTGACAGCTTCCAGTTGCTTTTTGTAACCGATTCCTTGCCGGCTCCCGATACCCTCAGGGCGATGGGCTTAAGTATGTTGGACGCCTTTTTGGAACGGGAAATGGACGGAGAATTCATCATCTTCGATCGGCTGGCTACCATGGCCCGAAACCTGGATGCCTGGAAGTACAAATATGACTCTTTGAGTCGGGTGTTGAACCGGCCACAGTTGTCTGATGCATACGTGCGATCGGAGGCCCAAAAAATCACTGCCGATATTGAGGCTTCAAAAGTTTTTTGGCAGAACTCACTGTCCCCGGACGAGCGACGCAATCAGGGGTTTGGCTACCTGAAGAACCTCGTGTCGCGCTACCGTGAATACGGAACCGGTAGGTCAGGACCGGCGTTTTGGGTACCCCGGATACGGTATCTGGAGCGGGTAGACAGTACCTACCGCGATTTCATCAACGTCCTGGAACGCAACCACGCCCCCCTGGTGGACCCCATTAACGTTACCGCAGCACCTCCACCCACCCAACTGGATCGTACGCTGCCCCTTAAGCAGCAGTTTGAGGAACTTGAGCGAGTGTTTACCGTATTCCGTTCCACCACCGATAATGATGGTTTTAAGGCCTTCCAAAACACCAAAACGTTTGAGCAACTACTCAACCTCGGTGCGCAAATGCTCTATATCCTTACTGCTCCCGAAAAGGATACGCTTGCCCTTCCCTCGGTGATGGCCACGACCCTAACCAAGCCTCAGGTCCGGCAATTCTATCAGGGATTGCTCTACCAGCAGATTGGTCAGCAGCCCATGCTGGGCCATACGCTCTCCCCGCGGGGGCTGGCGGACCTGGGAACTGACATCAGTATCGCACTGGGACAACTTTACTACCCCCCGGAGAAGGACTCTACAACGACCAGACTTGGCCGTCAGCTCAGATTTCTTACTACGGTAGCCAATGAAATCCTGGAAACTCCCCTTATCAATTTCCCCGGGGAAACCGTAGCGATTAAGGACACCATTGGTTTTAAGGACGTGCCGGACATTAACCGGAGGATAAACGAAATTTATGATCTTACGTCCAAGGGCCAGTTCCGGGAATCGGTATTGCCGTTACTTGATCTGGTGGAGCTTTTCAGGATCGTCCCCGACAGCACGTTGAAGATGAAGCGGCTACAAAAAAGGATGGATAGGCTGGTGGAGGAGCGGACCAAGCCAGGATTGACGACCGAGGAGAAGAAAGCGTTAAGGACGCGGATCGCCAAACTGGAATTGAGGCAGCAATCGGCCTCCAACGTTGCCATCAAACGCTTCCGGCGCCTGGCCAGCTTCGGTGCCGGGCTGGCGGCGGCCGAATCACCGGAGGACGTCAACGCCGTCCTGGATGCGGTTGCCGTGCCGGCGGGCAGCTCCCGTAACAAGCGGCTCTATAAGTTCAATGTTGACCTAAACGCTTATTTCGGAGGGGCTTACGGACGGGAAACGCTGATTGGTGCTCCGGATTCGATTGGCCGCCGGGCGACTACTTTCGGGATGTTCGTCCCGGTGGGGGCCACGGTTTCCTGGAAACCCTGGCGAAACCGCGAATGGTCCATTTCTGCCTTCCTCCCGATCATTGACGTTGGAGCCATCACGGCCTACCGGAGTGGGGAGAATGCGGGAACCGTGCCGGAAGTCAGCTTCCAGAATGTGCTGGCCCCGGGAGCGCATTTTATGATAAATATTCCCAAGTCTCCCTTTTTCGTGGGAAGTGGAATTCAGTATGGCCCCAACGAACGTAAAATCGGGGAAGCGAACTATTCCGCCTTCCGGTGGCTGTTCACCTTCGGGATTGACGTACCCATCCTGAACCTTGGACGGAGCCAGAATTAGGCAGCTTCGGGGAACGAAAAAGGGGAGGACCACTGGTTATACCAATGGTCCTCCTCCGGGTTGAGAAATGATCAGGAGAACTAGAATTTTCCGTTGGTATTCTTCCAGTCTTCCCTGGCGGGAATGGGTTGGATAATGTCCCAGTGTTCCACGATTTTCCCGTCCTGAATTCGGAACAGGTCGTAGTAAGCGACGTGATCACCTTGGCCAAACTTGCCTTCGCTGACGGTGAGAACAAAATTGCCTTCACCCAGGACCATGTGTACGGTGTCGTACTGTAATAATAGACTTTCCTGGGCGAAGTACTGCAGCGCGGAGCCGAGGCCCGAGAGCCCGTCGGCGATATCAGCGTTGTGTTGCAGGTATTCCTCCGTACTGATGAAATCGGTAATCCGATCGGATTGACCCTTGACCAGAATTTCGTTCAGAAATTCCCGCACCAGCTTCTTGTTGGTCTCGGTTTTGTCCAGGTCAGTCAGGTCAGTGCTGCCGTCCAGTTGGGTGCGTCCACTGGGGTTGGGGGGCGTGATGTCCGCCAGGTTATCCCAGTGCTCGACGATCAGGCCTTCCTCGAAACGAAAGATGTCAAACCCGGCTTTGGGACCGAAGAAATCGTATTTCGAATGGAGGAAAACGAAATCCTCGTCCTGGAAGGCCCTGATTACCTTGGCTTTAAAGCCGCCTTCGGGAGCATGGGCGATGACTTCGCCGAATCCCTCCAACCCGTCACCAACGGCGAGATTGTGCTGGATGTATTTACGGGGATTAATGTAACTGACCGGTGTGGGGTCACCACTTTCCAGGCTTTCAATTAAGGCAATGGCTTTTTCTTTGTTGGTCATGGTTTTGCTGATTGTATGGTTGGATGAAGTTGCTTTGGGAGCTGGCCTACACCCTCCGGTGAAGAGAAGGAGGCTCAGGAAAAGCAGGCATAGAGGATTTGTCCGCATGGAATGTTGAGAATGTTTGACGGGACAAAGTTCCTGGCACCTGCGCTCCGGCGCATTATCACAATCAGCCTTTACGTTGTAAAAAGTGGAAAATTACCGGTTTGTGGCCCTGAAGGTTTCGGGGGTGCTGCCCGTGAGTCGGCGGAAGTACTTGTAAAAATTCGGCACCTCGTTGAAGCCAGTGGTGTATGCAATCTCCTTGATGGGCAGCTCCGTATTGGCCAACAGCCTCTTTATCTGATTGATGTTGACTTCGTCGATAAAGGCTTTGGCCGTTTTATTGACTACCGTGCGGGTAATGTTGTTCAGGGTTCGGGCAGAGATACCCATCATCCGGGCGTAATCCTGGGCTTTTGTGGTCCGGGACACCTGCTGTTCGACAAGCTCCTGAAACCTGATGAAGGATGACAGGTAAGGTCCCCGGATTTGGGTAAGCAATTGATCGGACTTTAGCCGGTAGAGTTTAGTAATCAGGATGTGGAGTTGACTGCGCAGGATGCTGACCGAATATTCATCATTGACCGAGAAGTATTCGCTTCCCATGGTCGAAAGCAGGGCCCAAATTTCGGGCGCTGATTCGGATGGCAAGTGAAGGTGAGGTGCCCCCAACATTTCGTTGAACAGTTGCAGGGCCCGATGTCCTTCCAATTCGGTGAGATAACTTCCCAGGAAGTTATCGGTGAAGAGGAGCATGGTCCCCCGGGCGGTTGGGTTACGGACGAACTTATGGATTTGATCCTTCCGTACGGTAAGTACCGTACCGGGGTGATAGGGGTAGGTGCGAAAATCAATGACGTGTTCGCCCTCACCCGCATGGATGAACAGGATGATGTAAAACTGGACGAGATGAAAATCAAATTGGGAATGCCCCAGTCCATCCCTCCGCTGCAAATCCTCCAGGGAGATGATGTCAAAATCCACCCGGGGGTTTTGCTGGTTGTGGAATGGTACCTGATGGACGTCCGGCTGCATATGTCCCACAAGGTAATTCCAGTAAACAAAATTGCCCGGCCCGCTACCTCATCTCTGGTTACTCGTAAAGAATCTTACGGAAAGCAGGATAAAGCTGGGGGCCGGGCAATGATGAATTCAGGTAGGATTAGGGACAGGGACCACCGGCGATGATGTCCAGGTCCGTGCAGCCAGCTCCGTTGTTGAAGATTGCGAATACACCCCCCACGCCGCTGGTGGTGCAGGTCGGTGGATTAGTGCACAGGAGGCCGTACAATCCGCAGCAACTGGAAAGCTGGGGATTATCCGCCACAAAAAGATTGCCAGAGATGGACGTCAGGTTGGCAAACTCATCGACGTTCTGCAAACTGGCATTATTGAGGATGAAGATATCGGTGCCGACGGCATTCAGGCCGGATAGTCCGTCCAGGTTCAGGAGGGCATCGTTGGCCGAAATGCGGGGACCACCCTCAATATAGGTGAGGTTAGAGAATCCGCTGATGTCCGTCAGGGCCGTATTCAGGTTAAGGTTCAGGACGAAAACGGAGGTCAGGGGAGTACTGGATTTACCGGATTCAATGGTGGTGATGCGGGAAAAGGCGCTACCGGTAGACGTCAGGGATTGGGTGCCGATGACGTTGATGCTGCCGGTGATCACTTTGACGTTTTCCAGGGCACTGATGTCGGTGAGGTTATCTCCGCTGACGCCGACGAAACCAAAGGGCCCCAGTTCGCCGATTGATTTGATCTTTTCCAGTCCACTCAGGCTGGTCAGGCAATCGGACTGAACGTTCATGGAACTGCCGATTTCTTTGATTTTTCGGAGTGGCCGAAGGTCACAAATGGGATCAGGTCCGAGGGTGTCTACCACCACGAGGGCTCCGGTAATGATTTTGCAGTTTTGGGCACCAAAGGCATCCACGTCGGCCTGGGAGTTCAGCGTCACGTCACCCGCGGGGTTTCCGGCGGGGAAGCTGGAGCAAACGTTGGCTTTACTTTGGAAAGCCGCGGAGGAACGAACGGCGGTGAATCGGCGCTCCAGTTCACGGTAGGTGATGGGAAGGTCTCCTCCGGATAACTCGAGGCGAAGGATTTTCCGGTCGGCCTCCAGCGTATTTTGCCACCAGGCAGAATTAAGGACGGTGGGGTGGAGGGCCGGGAGTTCTGCGGGGACGACGGTCTGTTCCGGAGTGGGCATTTCCGGGGCCAGGAGGCTATCCTCCCGCTGGCAACCAACCAGCACGAAGAGCAACATAAGGAATAACAGGTATCTCATGATTTATTGGATTGATGAAGAAAACTGTTATTTCATGACGTCAATCCACGCTCCGTTACATAAATCAGGACATCTTTATATTGACCATCAGGTCTTACGCGTCCAAATACTGCGCCAACAACCGGTGAAAATGATGCACGCCCTGCTCGCGGGTGGGGGAGAAGCGGCCGGCCCGGTAGTACCTTGACTTCAGGCCCCGGTGCACCCCTTCTACCACAAACTCATCTTCCCGTTCCACCTTGTCCATCAGGGCACTGGCTTCTTCACTCATCGTTTCTTCCCGCCACATGTAGGTGATAAACGACACCTTGGTCTTATTCATGCTAATGGGTTTGACGACGTTCACCGATAATCCCCAGGGGTAGAAGTTGAACATCAGGTTAGGGAAAACCCAGTAGTAGTAAGCACCTACTTCCCGGCCGTAATCGGGGTGGCCCTCCGGGAGATCGAAGGATTGCTCGCCACTTTCGGCATAGCCGATTTGGAGGTTGAGGTGGTCGTAAAGTTTGGTGGTGTACTGCCCGTAGTCCAGGAGCTTATTCAGACCTTCGTGGACGAAGGGAATGTGAAAGCCTTCCAGGTAGTTATCGCAATAGAGGGCCCAGTGACAGTTAACCAAGTAATCCTTACTGGATACCGGATCCAGTTTAAACTCCCGGAGGGGTAAGAAACCCACCCGTTCTTCCATCACTTTTATCACCTCCGTAAAGTCAAAGCCGGGTTCAAGCCCCACGAACAGGTGGTCACCCCATTTTCGCAGCGGAAACTGGTGGAGGCTGTCGCAGGGCCGGGGGAAGTTTTTGGCTTCTTTGAACTCGGGCATCGATTTGAAACTGCCGTCCAGATTCCAGCGGCGTCCGTGGTAGGCACAGATCAACTGACGGGATTTGCCGGGATGTTGCCGGATGATATTCCCCCGGTGGGTGCATACGTTGCTCAGGCAGCGAATGTCATCTTCGGCGTCCCGCACCAACAGCATTGGTTCGGTGAGGTAGTTGTCCAGGAGGTGGAGTGGATACACGGATTCCGGTAGGGGAATCAGGGTGTGGGCGTCTCCGATCCACTGCCAGGTGCGCGTGAATACCTTTTCCCGGAGCGCCTCGAATACTTCCTGGCTGCGGTAAAAGGCGGCCGGGAGCGTTTCGGCTTCGGTGATGTCGGGATGGACGAAAAATTTACTCATGTCGGAAAGAGAACGGAATGAAGATAATTGGGGGATGCCCCAAAGTAATTCTTATTCCTCGTTGTCCTTCCGTAGTCGGGCCTTCATCTGGTTGTAGACGGTGTAACTCCTGATTTCGGGCACGGTATCCTGCCCCATAACTTCACCCCCGCTGACCCGTTCGGGGGCATCGAAGTTGGAAGTGATTTCGTAGGAGAGGAAATCGCCTTCGTGGCAGATGCGGGTCTGCAGGCTACTGCCCATACCCGCAAAAACGTTCAGGAGGCAATCGTCGACGAGGTAGGTGTCCAACAAAATGCTGTTCTGTTCGTCAATGGCGAAGTGACCTTTCTCCCCATCAAGGGCGACCAGTTGGTACCGACGAACATCCGGTTGGTCGGGATTCCTCCGGTAGTTGATGACAAACTGCCAGCGGTCTCCCTCGGGGCGGATGGTGAGGGCCATGGGAAAGGAGTCCACTTTGACGCCGTAGGACCAGATATCGACCGTGCCCCGCCACTGGCCGTGCCAGGAATCGGGAAGGACCTGGGCACCCAGAGCGCCGCCGCAAAGCAGGAAAAGTACCGGAAGGATCGAACGAAAAACTTGCATGGGAGGGATGATGGTTCGAGGGCAAGGTAATGGAAGGCCACTTATTTTCCGGAGTCATTCACTCGACCTCCCAATCGCAGGGCATTTTAATAAAAGCATTGCACCTGCGTCCTCGCCCCAAAAATGGGGGAGTACACAGGCGCAAAAAAACATCGGAAAAGGTTTTAGGTGTCGGGTTTAGCCGGCGACCAGCTGGCGGCTGGTCTTGATGGCTTTAATGTCGCGTTTGGTGGCGTTGGACCATTGGGTGATGATGTTGGTAATGTCCTGGCGGAAACCCACCGTGCCAAGGGCGGTCTGTACCGCACTAACGGTGTCCAGCTGTCCGGATTCAATTTGCAGGAGGAAGCTGGACAGCAGGTTGGCCAGGTCAAAGAAGCTACCGGATTGGGGATTGGCCGCTAACCCGACTTTCTGGCCCACCTTGATCAGGCGGTCTTCGGGGCTGTTGGCCGTAGCCCCCAGGTCGCTGATGAGCGGATGGGTTCCCTGTTCCAGGGTAAAGTGGAACCAGGACATCATGGCGACCGCATTGAATTCCTCCCGCGTCAGGTTTCCTCCCTGGCGGCGGACCTGCAGCATGTTGCGGAGGTTGGTGCACAGGGTAGCGATGGAGGCAAAGTCGGTGCTGTTCGTACCGGAGGTATTGGACTGGTT
This sequence comes from Lewinella sp. W8, assembly GCF_004375085.3. GTDB lineage: Bacteria > Bacteroidota > Bacteroidia > Chitinophagales > Saprospiraceae > Neolewinella. The sequence continues at coordinate 231,691 of NZ_SNAQ03000006.1, read as the reverse complement.
GATCACCGCCTGGTAGAATTCCCGCAGCAGTTTCTCAATGGTGGGCACAAAATCCCGGTTGGAGTGCTGGGGCTTGGTGAACGGGTAGGCCTTATTGCTGTCCGTACCGTGCACCAGGTCCATGCCGAACATACGGTAGTAGGCATTTCGGCGGGTGGCTTCGGCGTCCGGGCGGATTTCACTGCGCAGCGCGTAGGTATAAAACCCGGGCAAATGGCGGTAGAACAACATCTCGGTATTGCGCAGCCAGGCCTGGGTGGCGGGAGAGGGTGTATTCAGGGTTTCCCCGGTGAGGAAGGCCGTCAACACCCGGTAGAAAATCTGCGTCATCCGCGTGTTTTCCAGCATGTAGGCGTAGATCAGATGCTGCCAGTCTACCCGGGGCGTTAACGTGGAAAGGTTGGTGGCTGGCGCAGTATACCCCCGGGTAGTATTATTCATATTGGTGGTTGGGGAACCCTGCAATAATGGATAATTTATGTTCACCAGTTCATACGGACGTGGCCGGTTGTTGGGGCCGCGGCCCTGGGCATTTCGTGGAGCGTTTACCCAAATGCCCTCCAGGAAGTTGGCCAGCTGGGCGGGGTGGAGATGCAACAAGTCGTGGGCATTTCCGGCGAAATATTCTTGAGCAAGTCTTGCAAACATGATTGCTAAATTTTAATGGTGGTAGGTTGATGGACGTTGGAGATTTCTCAGGATAGAGGAACTACTTTCTTGGGTTCCTCGCATTCATCTCCTTTGTCATCGGCCTTAATCTTTTCGATGTCCTTCGCAACGGAGCTACCCTCCAGCGGAGGTGGAGCACCGATTCCCATCGAAGATTTGATCCGGTTACTACGGCATTCAAACTCCTTCTTTTTGGGGTCTTCCGGGGGGCAATCCGGCCGGTTATCCTTCTGCTCTTTGCACATCTCCTTCCACATCCCCATAAATTCCTTGAATTGTTCGGGGGTAAAGGTGATGCAGCGTTGCTCGGGATCAGGTACCGGGCGTACTTCCCGGGACTGCTTTGCCGCCTGCACGGTTTTTTTCGCAGATTGGCTGGCAGCCTGGGTTACCGGGGCGGTTTTGGGCTTATTCTTATCGTTTCTCGTTGCCATGACGGATTAGGTTTAGTATTCCCCCAGGAGGGCGGGGGCGGTTTGTGGTTGTGAATGATGGAGTGACGGCCAATCCGTAAGTCGGGAAAACCAGTGGTCCATTTCCCGCCGGAAGGCGGGGCTCTGGTAGCTTTCGGTTACCTGTTTATAAACGGAGAGGGCCAGTAATCGGAGGCTGTTGTTGCGGAGGTCACTGACGGGCCAGGCGTTTGGTGGCCCGAGTCGGCTTCCCCACTGAAGCAAGTTTCTGGGGTGTACTTCCTGAATGGGTAGGTACTGCTGTAGCGAACTCCCGCCAAACGCCCGCATGGGGCGCTGAAGGACGATGGCCGCTACTTTGGGAACCATAAGCCGGTTCAGTTTTAGCCAGGGAATGATCTCACCCTCCAGTTGATGGAGTGGATTGCTGGCAATCCAGTTGCGTTCCAGGTCATCCCACGGGCCACTGCCAAAGGCCAGCCGGCACATTTCGATACCCAACAGCGTACGCAGATAGGGCATAGGATGCACCGCGCCGGGACGGTACTGGAAGACGAGATTCGGTCCGCCGGAAAGGACGTCGTGCAGGGTCGCTACGGCGCCGTATCCGGTGTAGGCAAAGGCGAAGGCATCGGCGGCAATTTCCGAAGACCATCCCGCCCATAAGTTGCCAATGACCGGACTTTCGGATGAAAGCTCTCTTCTCAGCACCTCGGCCAGCTCGGCGTTCCAGTTCAGGGCGTAGGCGATCTGGTGCCCGGCCTCGTGGATCAGGGCGGTGGGGCGATAGATGTTGTGCCGCACGACCTTGATCACCGCCACGGGGTTTACGCCCCGCTGGTCCCAGAGCCGGAGGCCCGCCTTCAGGATGGAAGCTCCCAGCCCCTTGTCGATGTAGGTCATGACGGGGGGCACCAGGTGGCCCAGGGGCCGGAGAGCCCGCTCAATGGCTGCGCCGGCGAGCTTATCCAGGGCGGCCAGATGACGGCCCAAGCTGGGATTGGTGCGCGTGTTGATGGCGTCGCCGAAGTAGTCCAGGGTGACTTCAGTGGCCAGGTACCGCCGCCGCAACTGTTGTAGGTCGCGGAGGATGTCCTCCTCCCGGGCTCCCTCTTGTCTGGCCAGCTGCATCAGGTGATCTGCCTCCTGCTGGAGGCGCCTGACGGAGGCACCCAGACGGGCGCGCAGGAAGGTGTCGGTATACCGCTCGAGCTGCTCCCAGGTGCTGGCCGAAGCCAGTCCCTGGAAGTCGCTCAGGCGTTGCGTGGCCGCCTGCCAGTGGTCGATCTGTCGGATGAGATGTAGGCTCATTACAGTGACTTACGACCCGGGAAGATGCGCAGGTCGGGTGTGGGGATGGCCGGGATGACCGTTCCGGTAACGTCTCCGACACTCACGGGCCGACCTTGCTTGAGTTTAAACAGGGTGCGGATGAGGGCCATGCCGGGCATGTCAACGAAAACGAGGTGAAGGGTGAGACCCTGTGCTCCGTTTTCCTGGGCGCGAATGAAGTCGTTGCGGAGGCGGCGCAGGTGATTAGCCAGGGCCTTTTCGGCCAACTTCACCAGGCGTTGGATGATCTTTTTGACGGCCATTTTCAGCCCTTCCTTCGCGGCGCCGCCGACGATGCGGCCACCGGCCTTCAGCAGCTTACCCAGGAAGTCTTCCAGGTACTGATCTTCCGAGAGTTCCATGACGACCTTCACGTGCCGGCCAATGTCCTTGAGCAGGATGTTGTTGAGCGCATCCCGGATGGAGGTCCGGAAGGTCGTGGCCGCCCCGAGGTAGTCGTTGGCTTTAATCCGACGGGTTACTTCCGCAGCTTTCGCCTCGGTCATCATCAGGGCCAGGGTCATGGTGGACCGGGTGAAGTCCAGCTTCACGTAGGCATCGTCTTTGGTCACGCCGGAAGGAATGCCGGGAAGCACGGGACGTGGTGGTTGCGGACGCACGGGTGCCGGGGGCGTTCCGGCGGCCTGGCTCACCAGTTCCAGGTAGTAGAATCGCTGGCCGACCTGAATGCGGTTGCGGTTGGAAAGCCAGCGGGCGGCAACCCGGCTACCCAGCCGTGGATTGCCCAGCAGCTGACCGGCTACCTGTGGCGTGAGGGGGTGGATTTGGGACCAGGCCGAACGGCGGCTGGATCCCAGGCCCCGGACGTTGCGCTCCAGCAACGAGATGTGGCTGAGGGTCGTGCCGCGAATGGCCTGGTAAATGTGCACCTTGACGCGAACCTTGTAGGAACCACCCAATTGATGGCGCCGGCGGAGGAAGCTCTGCAGGTACTGTCCACCAAAAGTTTTGATGCCCCGCACTTTGGCACGATCAAGGTTGACCTCCAGGACCCGGCTGTACTTTTTGTAGCGGCGGCGTCCACGGCGGGGCAGCAGTACCCAGGCGGCTCCGACTTCGCTTTCCCGGAGTTCCTCCTGGACCATGTCCGAGGGGAAGTTCTGCGCCACGAGGGCGGAAAACTGCTCGACGATTTCCTGCTCCAGCAGTTCCTGATCGTTCAGGACCTCGGCACTGAGTCCGGTGGTGTGGTAGGTGATTTCCTCCAGCACCTGAGCGATGGACTCGGCGGCGGCAGTATCGGCCTCGTGCTCGGAGACCTCCAGGTTCAGCAGGGAGAAACCCTTGGACACCAGGGTCCGGGCCAGAGGCGCGGCGTACTTCTTGCCGATCAGGCGGGCGATGAGTTTGGTGAACAGGCCGGAAATGAAGTTGATCACGCGCTTACGGCCGATGATGCGAATACCCCACCGTAGGACCATGAGGGCCGTGCCGACGAATTCCTCTACGTGCGGACGAACTTCCTCGGGACTCTGGGCGGTTTGCAGAGCTTCAATCAGGCGCTCCCGAGCGTGTTCGAAGCGTGCCTCCGCTTCACGGTCCTGGAGATCCTGGCGGGTGTCGTTGTAGGCTGCCAGAATCTGATCGGCTTCTTCCTCCGTATTGGCGAAGGTTTGCTCCGCCAAACGAAGGTTGAATTCCTGTTCAAGAATTTCGAGGTCGGCACTGGCGGGGGGGAGGACGGGTGACAGATCAAATTCCTGATCCTCGACCATGAGCTCGGCCTCCTCCATTTCGTTCAGTTCCAGTTCTGCGCTAATGCCCAGCTTACGGGCAAGCATCCGGGCGGGGTTCCGCAGCATCTGGGGAAGCCGGTTGATGACCTTGCGCACGATCTTGCCGAGGAGGCCGCGGGCCATCTTCTTCAGGCGCCCCAGCACCAGATTCATGGGGTTCAACTTCTTAACGATGTTGATGCCCTTCTTGACCACCTTGGCTACTCCCTTGGCCGCCTTTTTGGCTTTTTTCCAAAGCTTTTTGAGGAATTCCTCGAAGACGGGGTTGCCCAGGGAGTGGTTGCTCTCGTAGCGTTCAAAAATGTCGTCAATCTGGCCTTCGGTGAGCGTTTCCTGATCGAGCTTGGCGAAGTCCCGCATCAAGTGATCCATCAGGTTTTCGGAGGCAACGGCCAGGGGTTGGAAGTGATTGGTGAGGACTTCCTCCTCCATCTGAGCGTCGCGCAGCTGGTTGCTGGTGTGCTGGGAGGAGACGTGTTCGGCCAGGTAGCGTTCGGCCTCGTTGGCCAGGTCCACGATGGCCTCGCTGAATTCATCCTCCTGAATCTCGTCGAGAAATTGCACGAAGGCTTGCTCCTGAGGGCCAAAAGACTCTCCTTCCGCAGTGGCGGTGGTTAAGGGGTTGAAGAACGGAGATTCGCGTTCGATGTAGGCATCAATCGCGGGGGCCGTAACAAATTCGTTTTCCACAACCGGGGTATTCAGGGAAAAGGGCGATTCATGCTGGTGTAGCAAATCATCGTGCCCGTTATCCGTGCTCGTATCCCAGTTGGAGTACATTGATTGGTCCATCATTAGTGGATTTTAGTAGGATATTTATTTGGGTATGCATAGCTCCGTCAGGCCCCTCCGCGGAGGGGTTCCCAATACATTGCTGTTTGTACGTTTTTGGTAATTCAAGTCATTTCTTCCCCGAAAAAGGAGGGAAGGGACTTCAATTACTCCTCCTATCCGGGGTGGATATGGATTTGTGACAGCCTAATCAAAAAAAATCCGTTATTTAGAAAAAAAATCAGCTTGGAAGAGGGGTCTGAACAAAATAAGCAGCGACCAAAACGAAGAATATCGCCGGACGATTACGCGCTTTTTACCTTCCTGAAGAATAACCGGGATGAGGACTCCGTCAACTTAGTATTTAATCATTACCTGAACTCCCTGGAGGCCCATTTCCGAGGACAGGGAATTGCCGAAGAAGATATTGATCACGCCGCGATTCAGACCTTCGCGCGCTTCAAATCCTCCCTGGAACTGGGGGGCGTGCGGTGGCCCATAAAAGACCCCTTATGGTCCATTTTTCTGGCGTTTGGTCGCATGGGCTTTCCGGACTACGACTGGTCCGTACCCCACACCAATACCATCAATTACCTCAGTAAAATTTGTTTGATTGACCTGGGGGCGGAAAAGCGTGATGCGGCCCTGAACGCCATTACGACCGCCTTTCGGGAACCCGCGCGAACGGATTTTTCCTACACCAATTACGCTTCAGTAATTGAGTTCGAGGACCTCTATCAGGAAACCATGATTGAATTGGTGAAGAAATTTCCGCGCAAGGAAAACAAGCATTCGGCCCGCTTCTACCAGTATTTCAAAACCATCTTTTTTAATAAGGCGGCGGATGCCTGGAACAGCGATCAACGTAGTCCGGAATCGCCCATTGCTGAATTAAATCAGAACGGTAATTTCGAAAAAGAATTAAAAGAAACTGAGGAAATATGTCATAATACGGAAGCGACCCTGGATAATATGGTTGAGTTGTATCGGTTGCACGAACTGTTCGGAGTAGAAGATTCCGTGCGGAGTGTGCGAAAGATGCTGAAGAGCCTGGAACCCAGATGTAGAGCAATTATCACCCTGTATTATCTTGAAGGAGCCTCCTATAAGCAATTGGCTGAGGTGTTGGATATGGACCTGCTGAGTGTGGGCACGACCAAGGCAAGATGTATGAAGAGTTTGCGGCAAGCGTTTCAACAAATTAAGAAGTAACTCAATGAAAGAGGCGGACAAAAATGGTGGTGTCGACGAAGCGCAGGTGCAAGCCTATGTCTTCGGAGAGCTGAGTACCGAGGAAGCGGCGGAGGTGGCCCGGCAGATCGGGGAGCATCCCGAGTTGCGGGAATGGGCGGACAAATACGAAACAATTCGGGGAGGATTAATCAGCGAACGGGCCGGGGTTCTGGCTAATACGGTGCTAAAGGTAGCGCGCCCTGCTCCGGCTCCGGCAAAACAGCCTACGGGTAGGAAACTATATCTATGGGCGGCGGCGGCTTCCGTCCTGTTGCTACTCGGTATCTGGGGCGTGTGGCAGTACCAAAATCACTCTCCCGAAGCGATTGCCAACCGGCATTTCCTGATGCCCCTGGACCCCAGCGTTGCGGGGGGAGGTGATAACGATGTTACTATGAGCCAGGGCACCGATGCCTTTTTCGCCGGCCAGTACGAGCGTTCCCGGGAGGTGCTTATCGCCCTGTCCGATAACCCAAACTATGGCACTACGGCGAGGTATTTTCTCCCCCACGCGGCCTTTTTGCTGAAGGATTATGCGAGAGCCAGCCAGGAATTCGAACGGGTCCTGGAAGACGAGAACCTGACGGAAGAAAAGAAGCAACGGGCTCGCTGGAATACCATGATGGCGGACCTCGCCGTCCGGAAAGATATCTCAGATAACCTCACCGGATCCTGGCCCGAAGCGTGGCTTGGCCCATTGCGGGAAGAGCTCGACGCCCCCTGGCATCGGTGGTTCTATTGAGATTTCGGATCGCCAGCCCTTAGGACTACGTCTACCTGAAAAAGGCGGGATCAAGGGGTGCCGTTTCCCCCGTCAGGGTGAAACTCGCCCAGTGATAGGGGTGAGATTGGTCTCCTCCGCCCTCAATGAAGGAGTGCTTTACCATCTGCAGCGCACGGCTGCGTGATTCTCCCGCCCGAAGATTTTGATAGTATTCCCGGAAGAACTCCACCTTGGAGTTTTGGTTGACCAACCAGTGGGAAGCCACCACGGACCTGGCACCTGCGATCGCGCCCCCTCGGCTTAAACTGATCATACCTTCGCCCTCCGATATTTCCCCGAATCCCGTCTCGCAGGCGCTCAACACCAGCATCTCCAGGTTCAGCCGCATGGACGATAATTCCGGCAGTTGAAGAAGCTTCATTTTGCTCAGCGAAGATCCATCACCCAACAGAATGCCGGACTGATAAATGCTCAGGGGGAACACCAATCCGTGACCGGTAAAGTGCAGAATACCGTACTTGTCGAGATCATACCCCAGGCCAAGTTCAGTGGTTTTTTCCCCGCGTAACTCCTCACTCTTCGTCTGAGCGGCGATCTGTTCAATTTCCGTTTCGGCGTAGGCCAACGGAGCCAGCGGAACGGGATCTGCACGCCCAATGATGGGTAAGTCAATCGCCTCCTCCTGCACCGGACAGACCAGTAACGCCGCCGACCCACCGGAATATTCATCCCCGAGACGATCACTCCAGGTGCCCGCCGAAAATTCATAGTTGATGGTGAAGTTTTTATTCAGGAAAGGATATTCCTGGTATTGATGCAGGTGCTCTTCTGAGGGAGTATTCGTGAGGAGGGCGGCAAAGGGAAGGTAGGAAAGGGGACCGTCTTGAATGATGGTCAGCGACGCCACCGCCGGGTGGCGATCGGTGAAGGGAAATACCAGATGCTGATACAGGAAATGGGCGGCCTCCACGAAACTTTGTTGAGTAGAATCCCGCCATTCCCGATTATTTTCCCACTCCCATTTACCCGGCGCCCGCAGGCCCCGCTGTAAATCATTCACGCGGTGGATGATGGTTTCGGTAGAAACGTCAACTTTTTCCAGGCTTAATTCTCCACGGTATAGGGTGCTCAGATATATGGCCTCCTGCCCCACGAAATAATCGAGCACCATATGGTTTGACGGAATTTCGTTACTCAGTTCAGTCAATACTGGCGTAATTGATTGTTCCTGAAGGGGAACGCTCGTCTTGTAATAAAGCGAATCTTCGAGGTATCGGATTTGGAGCTCTAATTCATCCAGTTCCTCCAGTAGTTGTTCTTTTTTCTGTTCATTCTTTTCCTGTCGGATGGTATTAATGAGGCTATTTCTATTCGATAAAAAAGAATAGCGCTGGTCATTAAGTGATTCTGCCACTAAACGGTTGCGGGCGAAACTTCTTCGCTGCCGTTCCCGCAGTATCTGCGCCTTACTTTTGGCGATGCAGTTGATCCCCAGGTGCAGGTAAGCCGAATCTTTGTGGGTGTTCCATCCTTTCAGGGAGAAATCCAGGAGCCCCTCGTAGAATGTTTTGAGTTCCTTGATGGTATTTCGCTTGGAGAATTCGGACCGCACTTCATACTGCAGTAAATTAAAGATGCTGTCCACCCTTTCCACCTGCTTGCTTACCGAGGAAAAGGGAACCCGCTCGGGGTGGTCCGCGTGTAGCAAATAGGTAATTCTTGCTTTTTCCAGAATGGGGTCTTTGAGCTGGTTGCGGTCAAGGGCGAAGGATAAACCGGGTTTTTCGGGTACGCCGTGGTAGGCCAGCTGGGCATCCGTGAGGTGTTGCAGGGCCAGGGTGGTGTCTCCCCGTTGCAGGGCAATATCGGCCAGGTTTTCCAGGCAGGTGCCAACGTCCGAAAATGCGCCGTTGGCGCGATAGATTTCCATGGCCCGGTGCAGGTGGTCAATGGCACGGATATAATCTCCAACTTTTCCGTAGTGCCGGCCCAGGTTGTTGTAGCTATGGCCCATGTACGTTTCTAAAGGCCGGTATTTCTGATTTATGGCAACGCAAAGTTCCGCCGCCGCTTTGGCTGTTTCAAGATTGCCTTCCGTATCCGCAATGAGATAACGAGCCTCTTCGATGTCAGCCAGGAAAATCGAGTCGTCGGCCAGTGGGTTGTCCTGAGAAAATAGATGTTTAATTCCCCGATCAACGGCAGCCTTTGCGTCAGCAATTTTATTAGCATCATGCAATACTTTAGCGTAGTATGCATATAATCGGGCACATTCGTAATAATCTACACCTCCCTCTTCACATATCATGGAACTTTTCCCCAAAAATTCCAGTGCTCCCTCAATGTCCCCCAACTCATTTAATCCATTACCTAAATTATCAAATAGGCTTGCCTTCAAAGAATTGCCGATTTCGCAATCGGTAAGATACTGGAGGTCGATGGCAATTTTGATGTTATATATTGAGCTGTCGAGGCGCCCATGGTAGGTATGGATGGTCCCAATGTTTCGATGTAGTTTAGTAATGAAGAAAACGTATACAGAATCAGCCGCTTTGGCTTGTTCCAGAGCGAGATAGTAATGATGGAGCGCTAAAGAATCCTTTTCGGAGGAATAATGGTGCCGACCAATCAAGTAATTTACGTAGGCCAATTCCTGGATTGAAACGGTACTGTCAGCGGTTGCCCGATATGCCATTAGTGAATCGACCAAATTAAGGGAGTCGCCGCGGAGGGTATCCAGGGAAATTGCTCCCCTCAAGAATTCACTTCCGTGGGGTTCATGGCAAGCGATGGGCTTCCCCGAAAAGAATACAGTTTCCGTGCTCTCGGTACACCCCGAAAGCAGAGTAACCAAGAAGATTAAGGAGAATCCGATGTTTAATTTCAAAACTCTGGTGGTTTGTAGACTTTCTCGTGCACAGCGTCAATCCCTGTTATACGGGCTCAATAGGGGAGATTTCCGGCTATTACGGCCCTGGCCTCCGTACGAATCCTTAGTTAGGGCTGGTATCCGATGGCAGCCTTTAGGGTCGGCTCTGCTCCCGGGTCATAGTATTTGTGGTTTTTTGTGTCTATTTGGCTACTCGTGGAGCACTCATTCAGGATGGCATCCTTCACGGCGGATGCCGACCAGCCTTGCTGAGGAAATAACATCGCCGCCCTGCGGCTAATCACGGCGGCAGCCATGGACGTTCCCGATAATTCTACGGTATTGCTGCCACTACCGGCCAGGGCACTTTTGATGTTTGTCCCGGGGGCCGCCAGGTCAACTACGTTACCGTGGTTGGAATAGGATGCCAGTACCTGGGTGTTCCCCGGACCATCCAGCGCCGCAACGGAAATCATATTTTTCGTAAACATTTCACTGAAGCCGGAGGGCCAGTGATTACAGCAGTCGACGTCCGTACTGTCGTTACCGGCCGAAGCTACCATCAGGATACCGGCATCGGCGGCCATGCGAAGGTGAGCTTCCAGTAAACTATCGGGTTCCTTGGCGTAATATCCCCAGCTCATGTTAATGATGTTAGCCTTTTGCCTCACGGCAAAGCGAATCCCACAAAGGGCGGAAAACAAGTCGCAGCGGAATTCATCATTAGTGATGTCACCGTAATAGTCGCCCATCTGCTGAGCGGATACCCGGATCCCGTAAGAATTTGGTTGGTTTCCACTCAGGACCGTTCCCGCAATGTGCGTGCCGTGGCCATTACGGTCAATGGGGTTATTGTCGTGGCTAATCGCGTCGTATCCAAAGAAATCGTGACAGGGATCAAAACCGGTAAAGCCACCACCCGAATCATCGCTAAAAATGATGCTACCAGGACTATTATTCCCGATGAGGTTGCCGTAGAAATGTTTCGTGGGTTCGTGACTTGGAGCGCTTGCGTCGAATTGATACAAATAATCTATTCCCGTATCAATAATGGATACTTTGACGATATTATCTCTAGTCCTGTCTTGAGGAATAATTACTTCTGGAACGCAGCCACGTTGATTCTGGGCAATTTCTTTCCAAAAATCAATCGCTGCGTCCTTAGTAATATCCTTCTGCGGAATAATTACCCCACATTCATCGCTTACGATGGGGGCGTTGGGGGGATTTATTGGCCCAAAGTTCAGATTGTAATTCGCACCAATGGCACCGATGACTCCGGTGTTTTGATTTTTGGCCCGACTACGACTTCCGGCAACACCACTATTGATGTCCATTCCCGGGGGAGGATCAAAGTATATCAGTAACAGCCCGGGGTCACAGTCACAGTCCCGCTGGATGTAGACTTTTTTGATCTGGAAGGGCTCATCTTTATGATCGAGCAGGAGATAATTAATGTCCCGAACCAGGTCTTTGGTGCCGAGGGTAACCGTATCGCAATGGATGTCTTCGCCACGGGGAGGATTGTCGGGTTCAAGCTTTACGATCCTCTGGTTACTGTATTTTCCACCCTTTGGAGAATAGCAGAGATAGTACAAGTCCTTTTCTTCAACGTCTGCTCGACTTACCTTGTCCTTCAGTTTTACGACCAGTTCATTTCCTATGGCTGGAGTCATCTCGGTCTGGCAACATCCACTGAATATTAATAGAGTAGCCAGGGTCAGACCGACCAGGCTTTGTTTAGCGTAGCTGTTCATTGAGAGCAATTTTCTCTCCTATCTGGAAAAGACCTAGGATTGTGACAAAATGGGTGTTGTTTCTCGCGGATACTCTTGAAAGTTAGGGTTTTTTGTCCTAGCGTGAAAAATAAAATAGGAGTTCCGGGATATATGTGACCCCGGAATTAAGGATTTCAGCTGGTCAATTTCCGCGCTACTAATTACGGGCAGATAATTTATTGGGTAGCCTCTATTTTCCGCTACCCACGATACTTTATCCAGGCCTTTTTCGCCTCCAGATCAATAATCCAGTCGAAGCGTTTGATCACTTCTCCACCCATGACGCTTACCTTTTGCCGGCCAATATCTCCACTGAAGAACCCCACCGTGAGGTCGGACAGGCTGGTGCCCCCAAGGGAAAAATTGGGCAAGGTCGCTTTTTGGGTAAGTATGCGGTTGCCGTAGGAGTCCTTGAGTTCTTGCTGGTCCGTAATGGGCAGGGTAGTGGACAGCCGGGCCTCTGCCGTGAAGGCATCGTCAAAGAGTAGGGCTCCGGCGTAGCCGGAGTGAATGAGGAATTCCTGGGAATAGGTGGAGTCGCCCATCGGAATCTCGCCGGTGATGAACATAAAGCTACCGTCCAACCGTAGGTCCCGGGCCTCATAGCCGGGTAACGAATCGGGGCGGGTAGGGTAGAGTCGGATTTCTCCTTCACTGAAGTTGATGCCAACTACCTGCCCGGCGAAGTGGTCCAGCCCGAACTTTCCCTCCGTCCCGGGGCCGGAATTGGTCGTCTCCCAGATGGTGACGGAATCCCGGTGGACGTTTCCGACGGAAACGATATTGCCATCGCTGCGCCGTGCTTCGTTGGCACCACCCCAACTTCGGGTGGTATCGGCGCCGTTCCATGCTATGCTCCGCAGATCTTCGCTGACGACGGAAATGACGGTGACCCCGCTGGCGGCAGTATGCAACATCATGGGCAGGGTGTCCGTCTGGTTGAGGACGACCGGCACGCTGATGTTGTTGGATTCCGTCAGGGTAAAGGCAATGTTATGGTGGGACGCCGATGGTGATACTTCCGCGGGGACAACGCCACAACTCCAGTAGAACAGGGAACCGAGTAGTAGGGTGAAAAGCAATTTGGACATGGTAATAAGTTGGTTTTAGGGTATGCTGCCGGCGTGGATCATTACACCAAACGGTAAGCTACCGGGGCTTTGGGCTGAAGACGAAACTCAGGAGGGTAGAGTCCGCAGACACCGCTGCCTTTAACGTATCGGCTTCCCTCCAGTAATGAATCCGCTGGGGAAAATCATGTTGGGGGTTTTCCACGACGAAATCCTGGTTTCCGGAAGCGGTAAGGTCGAAAATAACGGCATCATCATTCCCCGGTGTCTCTACGGTAAGTTGCCATCCGTCCTGGCCCGCAGCGAACACCATCTTTTCTTCCCAGACGGTATCCTGATTACGCAGGATGAAACCATGCCCCCGTAGGGCGCCATCCGGATGCGTCCTCCAGATTTCGTGGGTTTCCGTATCCGTTGGTTGGCCCTGCCGGACCCAGTGTCCGACCAACCAGTGAAAGTCTGCCACTGCCATCTGAAATCCGCCCGGACTCTGGGGTAGCGTGGCATAAGTCGGCTCCGGGCGGCCGCACATAAGGCACGGAAGGGTAATCAGGAAAAGGACGATGGAACGGAGTGCGAAGCGTGGGGTACCCATGCCCTGAAGGTAGGCTTTCCCCACATAATTACTTTGGATCATTGGGGAAGTCACCGATTTTTTCCGACGGAAGCTTTGGTGTGATCCGCTCCTTATCTTCACCAACATGGAACAACTACACCACCTGATCACCCGGAAATGGCCCACGGTACTTCTTGGATTTGCGGTTCTGTCGCTGGTGTTTACGGCGGCGAACGCTTACTTCACGAGTGAAGTAAATGGGGACAAATGTTTTGAAGAAGCGCTAGGTAAAGACATAAATCCTCAGCACTTCACCAGTGACGTACAGTTTGCTGCGCTGGATGAGGTCCGTTGGCGCAGCTACGTGGAATGTCACCGGAACAACCCCGTCACGCGGGCCATCAATGCCGGGGTGTTTCTCCTGGACGATGTGTGGGCGCTCTTTTTTATCGGCCTCATTTATTTGCTACCCAATTACCGGGATTTCCGCTTGACGTCTTTCAAAAAAATACTGCTGGTAGTGTTGCTTTTGGCCTACGGGTTTGACTTCGTGGAAAATGCCGTCTACCTCAGTCTGGCCAGGTTTCGCTGGCTGCCGGCGGTCGGCTCCCTGAAGTTAATTTTCTACGGCGCGGCGCTTTTGATGGCGATCACCGCAGGTGCCGGGAAATTGCTGTGGAGCAAAAGAACTGCCGAGGACCAGTGATGATCAGTTCTATTGATTAAATTTAGGAGGTCAAAACGTCTTTACCCGTGATCAGCCGGCGATATCGGGTGATTTTCTCCCGTATCTTCTGCTCACAACGCTTACGAATCCCTTACTTACCACACCCCTTATACCCATGCCCAGAATTTTCCTTTTTCTCTTGTTGACCCTCGGGGTCAATGCCCTCCCTTTTGCCCAGTTAGAAAACGCCATGCGCGTCAACGAATACCTCGGTGACGATCTCGGACAAAAGCGTAACGTCAAAATAGCCGCCAGTGCCGACGGCACGCTCTGCGTTGCCTGGCTGGATAACCGCAATGGATATTGGCACCTCTACGCCCAGTTCGTTGGCCCCGACCGACAGAACATCGGAGACAACATCAACCTGACCCCCAACAGCCTGGTACTGGAGGAGTTTGATCTGGCCGTTAACTCCGCCGGCCAATTCATGATCGCCTGGGGCGACGGGCGAAGATTTCGGGAGGTCGTCAAGTACACCATTCTCAACTCCGACGGCAGCGTGGTGCTGCCCACCACCACCCTCCAGACCTCGGAAGAAGACAATGAAGCCAACTTTCCGGGCGTCGCAGCCCTGAACGACGGCGATTTTCTACTGGCCTTCGCCGGCGAATACCCCGACCGCCAAAAAATTGCCAACCTGCAACGCATCAGTGTGTCCGACGGGGCCACCGGCGCCCCCGTCCCCCTGGATACCATTGATACCTTTGATGACCTGCTCAATTTTTCCATTGCCGTGGCTCCCAATGGCAACATCATGGTGGCCCATCAGCGGGAGTTGAGTTTTCGCAGCTACGACATTGCGCTTAATCTCTTTGATCAGGACTTTAACCTGCTGCGCCGGGAGCTGACCGCCAACGTGGAAGCCGGGGAAGCAGAGTTCCCCTCCGCAGTGACGCTCGACGACGGCGATTTTGCGCTCTTCTGGCTGGATTTTCGGGCCGAATCCTTTGGGGAGGTCTACGTCCGGGAAATCTCCAACAGCGGTAATATCCTTCGCACGCCCCGCAACCTCGGCGCACCGGTGGGGGGAACCCTTTCCCGGGGTCGTTACCCCCGCGTTGCCAGGCTGGGCAGTGGTTTCGTGGTGTCCACCCTGAGCCAATTGGACGAATACCAGTTCGTCAGCTCCAACTATTCGTTGGGGGAGCGCACTTCGGTGCGGGGCTTCAGGCCGTTTCCGGTGGTGGTCAACGGAGAAGTCATCACGGCTTACCTAAGGAGCCTGACCAACATCAGCGCCTCTCCGAATGAGCGAAGAGTGACCCTGGATTACGGTGCCGGTAACGACCTCCGCTTCGTCAATGACGACACCTTCAGTGCGGCGGAAGGCGTTGCCAGTTCGGCCTTCCGGGATGACGGCTCGGGTATGGTCGTTTGGCTGGGTATCGACAACGGCGAACCGATACTGTACGGCCGGGAAATCGGTACCGACGGTAATCCCGTCGGTGATGCCTTCGAAATCTTTGAGGGGATTTCTACCGGACACGACATTGCGCTGGGCCCCAACGGTCGCTGGGCCCTATTTTTTCAGGAGATCCGGGACTTCCGCACCTACACCATGCTTAATGTCTACGACGGCGATAACCGTCGGATTCGGAATCATCAGTTAGACGATTTGGGAGGGACGGCCAATCTCCCCCGTACCCGGGGAGTGGTGTTTAATGCCACCAAGGACCAGTATGTCTACTGGGATGGCTCCCGGACGGACGACAACCAGACCATGGCCGTGCGCCCGCTGAACCTGGATGGCAATTTCCTGGCCCCGCTACGCACTGTCTTCGAAGATGAAGCCGGTTTCACCTTCCGGTGGGTGCAGCGCCAAAACGGTGATTTGGTCGTCATCTACGAACAGTTTGACGACGACTTCAATTATGACCTTAAGGCGGCCGTCCTCAACAGTGACCTGCAACTGCAGGGAGAAGTTCTGCGGGTAACGGACCTCCCGGGAACGCTGCGGAATGGTGGACGTTTTGACCTGACCAACGGGGACGGAAACACGGTCTGGTTCATTTACCAGCTGGACGCCGATGACGTTGGCGTAGATTCTCTGAGTGATCCCTACGCCTTCCGGGCCCTCCCGCCGAACAACATCCTCAGTACGGAGCGGTACCTGGAGCGCAACGGTAGCGTTGCGGGCCTGACCTTTTACCGGGACCGCCTACAGTACTGGGAGGACGAATTTGATGAATACTTCCTCGGGGAAATCAACCTGGATTCCTTCACGGTGAACCGGCGTCAGGTGATTCCGCAAAAAGACTTCCGCGAAGACATCCGGTTTACGCTTACGGACGTCGGCCTCTCCCTGCTCTTCCGGGATTTCCGGGAACCGGGCCGCGGACAGGACATTTACCACTACCTCAGCCCGGACGCCGACGCCGACGGCTTCTTCGACCTGGAAGACTGCGATGACGACGCCCCATCCGTATATCCGGGGGCACCGGAAATTGCGGATAACGGCATTGACGAAAATTGTGACGGACAGGATTCCACGGCCACCACCAGTACCGTTCTGCCCCAACTGACCCGGCAGGTTAGCCTATTCCCTAATCCGGCCAGCGATCTCCTGAACGTGAAAACGACGGGGGGCTTCCCCTACCGTCTGCGTCTCTTCGACGGCCGGGGCGTCCTGCTCCGGGAGGCTCAAAACGCTACCCAGATCGGGGTGGGGAATTTGCCGGCCGGGGCCTACTGGGTGGAAATATTGCGCCTCGACCGGGCCCAGAGCAGTACCTATCCGGTGATCATTCGGCGGTGACGGAATTGCTGAGAAGAAGTCGGTAGGTATCCCCTCAATGCCTACACAACACGGCCGTCCCCGGTTCCTGGCACCTGCCCGCCGGGGCCGCTGGCAGTGCATTTACCCCAATCGCTCCCCGTTAAACTGATTCTGGGACCTTACCCATCAATGCTGTTCCAGATGTCCAGATAGATTTTCCATTCCTTGCCTACCTTGCGCCAGATGATGACGTATTTACCCCGCCAGGAGACTTCCTCCCCGTTGGCCCGCCGGGTCGTGCCTTCGTAGTAGCCGTAATCGTAGGCCTCCCGGCCCCTGACCTTAATCTCCACCGGGGTGATTTTGTGGGTGATTGTCCGCACGCCCTCCGGCAGCACCCAGTATTGCCGGACGGCGGCCCGGCCGCCGATAATGTCCCGCCGATTCGGGAAGATTTTCCCGTCCTCGGTGTACGCGGCCGCAATCTTATCGTAGTCGCCGGCCACCACGGATGCGGAAAACTTTCCAATGTTTTCCAGAATCTGGTCGATATCCTTCTGCTTGCCCAGGTAGGTCTGGGCGACGAGGGGTAGGGTGGTTGCCAGGAGCAGGGGGAGGAGGTATAGTTTTTTCATTTGGATTTCATTTTGGGCGCTCAAAGTAAGCGTGCCGTTAAAGGATGTCACTAAGATTATCCTGCTCATGGGGGAAGGCGTCTAAAATGGCCTTGGCCTCCCTACTGGAAATACGGAGGTGTTCGATGATCGGACTGGCGGCCTCTTTGCCCTTTTCGTCCAGCCTGATGCGGTAGAGGCTGAGATAACTGTCTTTCTCGCCCGCGAGGTAGTAAATAAATACCCTGGAAATGGGATAAGCCCCCGGCAGGTGGATACTTTTCAGGTACTCCACGGGCCGTTCGCTGAACCCGGCCACGGCATTTCCCGGGGTGTAGATGCTTTTGAAGTTGTCCGTGAGCACATATCGGGGATAGCGTTTACCCTGATCTTCGGAATAGGGTGAAAATACTTTCTGGTGCACCTGCCAGACGGGGTAGGCGGTCAGGAGGGCCAATTCCGCCAGCCAGATTCCGGCCAGCGGCATTCCGGCGACGTTCATTCCCGATGTACCTATCGTCCAGGTACCCCCTTCGTTAATTAATCCGATCCCCTCCATCAGGTCTCCCGGATGGGAAGTGAAGTAGGGTATGGCGTTTAAATACGAGGATAGGTCGCGACCCTCTTCGGAAAAGATGTAGGTGACGAAGGCCACCCACTGGGTAAAGGACGCCACTAGCCCGAGCAGTAGGGTGAGGCCAAGGGCGATTTGCTTTCCCCGCACCTTACCAAAGTGTACCACTCCCTTGGCGAGCAGGGCAATCAGAATTCCGTAACCAAGGCACACCAGAATACAGGCGTAAAGCAGGGGAAGGATGGCATTGAGGGCGTTGTAGAGATAGGAAATGCCGACAATCACAACGATGGCCACCAGGATGCCGACTCCCGTACGGAGCGGGTCAACCCGGTTACTTGCTTCGTAATACATCAGGGTTAAGTTTAGGTAGGTGATTTAAGGTTATGGGGAATGAAAATAGGTGGAAAAACTAGTTCAGCTAAACCAGGGGACCGGACCGGAACCCACGAAAAGGTAAAGGCCGACCAAAAGGGCCGCTTCGATGAGCCACACTGCCCGGGGCGAAAGCTTTTCGATCATCAGCCGGTCCAGGGCGAACAAAAAGATGGCGGTTCCGAAGCCCATCACGGCAAACATGCGACCAAAACCGTGGGGAATGGGCTCCTCCGCCGTGTATTCAATCAGGATGAGCACGCCAGAGAGCACGAAGATAATCACGGAAATCACCAGAAAGGGGGTAATCAGTTTAGCCAGGCGTGGCTCTGGCCGGGGCAAGTTTGGATCGTCCAGGATCATGACCACTCTTCGGTTGAAAGCAGTTCGTCAAACAGCCGCTTCACCTGCAGGTCGCCGAAGCCGTAAATCGGCGCACGTTGATGGAACTCCCGGAAGACCGGACCAAACTCGGACGTCCCGGTTTCCTCCATGATGGTCCTAAGGATTTCGGTGGGCCGGCCCGGGCCATGGTCGGTGGGCTGGCGGTCCCGGTGGGCCTCCGCGGCGGGGAGGAGGAAGGGATAGGTGTCCGCCATCTCCCGGGCCAGCCGCAGTAAGGATGCGAGCTCATCCCGGTGATAGTGCTCCCAGAGCCTGCTCCAGCGCGCCGTGTCGGTCACGGGAATACCTTGGGTGGAAAGTTCCCGGAGTTGCTCCGTATCGTAGCGCCCAAAACCGTAGGGGGAATGCTTCGGAGGACGCACCAGGTGTACGCTCGGTCGGGTAACGAACTGGTGCAGTAAATGCACGACGAACCAGCAGTTCACCTGACAGAACAGGTCATCTTCAAACCAGAGGTAGACCGTGGAGTCCGCCGGGATTTGCGTGATTTTCTCAAACTCGCGGGCACTCCCTTGTTGGTAGGCTTCCCAACTTAGGTCACCGTAAGCTTCGGCCAGGAAAGCTGCGCGGGTGCGGAAAAAGTCCAGGAGGGTCCGGTGTTGTACCGGACCGTCCACCAGGCATTCCCGGGCCACAATGATTTCGCCCGCCAGATCCGTGGGGAATTGTTCTTTCAGGGCATCGCCGTTCAGAACGTGGTATGGTTGGGTCATGGCGTTGGGGTTTTCCCCAAAGTAAGCCTTTTCGTGGATCCGCTCGGGCTTACCGCTGAGGATTTTGGCTGGGAGAAGGAGGCTGTCGGATGCCTTCCTCAAACCAACGGAACCATTTGGGCACGGCGTGCAGGTGCCATGAATAATCCAGGGTGCCGTCCACCGGGTTTCCTCATTCCACCTCAAATCGTTTGAAGGTGATTTTGACTTTCCCCGCGGCGGGACTGTCGAGGTACAGCTCCGTTCCCGGTAAGATGACCAGGGAGCGTTTCTTTTTGGGTGGGATGGGGGTGGTCCCCAACCTGCCGTCCCGGGTTTTGACCCGGGCCAGAATACTGGACCGCCCGCGGTTATTGACCACCGCTACGCTGGCTTCGTCGGCGAAGGGGTTCTCTACCGCATCCTGACCGGGCCCCTTCCCGGTAATGGCCATACTTTGGTTGGCCTCAAACTCAAGAACCTCCGCGGTCGTGGAGCATCCCATCAGTAAGAGGATCGCAGAGAGAAATAGAAGGCTTTTCATCTGGCAGGCGTTTATCGGCTTTCCCTCAGGGTGGGAATGGCTTTACGGAAGCAAATAACGGTAAACCGGAGTATCTCTCCCCGGGCACACTGAATTTTTTTACCGTGATCGAAGGATTAAGCAATGACCGCCACTAACTCCAGCACTTTCCGGCCCATTCTCTGATCGCCCGTAATGGTGATGCGGTCCTTTACCGCTTGCGGTCGCAAGCTTTTGGTGAATAGCTTCCAGGAAAGATCCACCGGGATGCTGACGGTGGTATTCGGTGCCGCCACCGGGGAGGCCGTCAGTTGCCACCCCGCTTCCGCTTTTTTGAGGTGCCAGTGTCCCCCCGCCGTGGAACTGATGCTGATCTGGATCAGGGTGCCGGTCGGAGCGCTTACTTCCCGAAAGGTGTGGGGTAGGCCGCGGAAAAAGGTGTTGATGACGGGATGGAAAAATTCTCGCGTCAGGATACCCGGCTGCCCGACGGCATCCCGAATCTGCTGTTGGTGGTGCCAGTACTCGGTGTATTCACGCGCCAGGTGCATCCAGTTGTAACTACTGGTTTCTCCGGCCCAGTGTACCGGAAAAATGGAGGGTTCCCAGGGGTCTAGCGAATTGTAGTACGCGGAGGTACTGTCCCCGATGGCTTCTAGCAAAAAGATCAGCACTCCGGGGCTCAGGCGTTTGGTGGCCTGCACCCACTGACCGTTGAGTTGGTTGATGAAACTCACGAACTCAGCGTAACTATTCCCCGGGGGCGCCTGATCGCCAAAGTACTGGTCCCGTTGAATGGAGAGGGTCCGCAACTTGGTATCTACCATGTGACTGACGACATCCTTGACTACCCAGGTCCCGGCGACCGTGGGACGATGCCAGTCAACCTCGTTCAGGGACTTTAACAGCTGGAGCAGCCGCTGGTCCAGCGGCGCGAAAAGCGGACGGGTGTCAATGGGGAGTTGCCTCATTTTTTTGGCTATTCATGGATGATGACGTCGCCATCCCGGAGGGCCAGGAAGAGCCACCGTCGGTCGATGCACCGCTGAATTTCTTCCGCGACGGCCTCCGCTTCGGGATGGTCCGAATCGTAATGGCAGAGAAAGGTGTGGGGGAAGGCCCCCAGGCCATCGTACATGGGGGCATTTACGCCGGGATAGGGGAAATTATTGGGGTCATCTACGTGGTCAATGGACTCCAGGGAGGCGGAGAGGATGCAAACACCGGCGCTGTAGCCGGCGTAGAGAAAATCGTCCCGATCCTGAAGCTCCCGGAACAGCGCATCAAAACCACTCAGGTGCATGGCCATGCGCAATACGAAGGTATTGCCGCCGCTGACCCACACTGCTCCCAACTCCCGTAGTTTGGCGTGGAGGCCGTCACGGTCACCAAAGTAGTGTTGGAGGTCAAGGGGCTCGGCCGCAAACCCCAGTTGGTTGAGGACACCGATTTCTTCCCGCTGGTGCTTGTTGGCGCGAGCGGGATCGGCTCCGACCCAGTCGCGGGCGTTGTTAATGTGGCCAATCCGGGGGTTAGCGGGCCGTAGTCGACGCAGGTCGTCGACCCGATCGCCGAACTTATAAGAAGACAGGTAGTATCGCATAACGGGAGATCTTGGTGCACCCACTTAGGGGGTCAGAAAGTGCGGTAATTGCACGTATTGCTGGATAAAGGACTTGACGAAGGCGGAAAGTTTCCGCGGTGGGAGAATTTCGGCAGGTGGGTGGACGGACTATTGATCCAGCGCTTCTTCGGTGAGCCTCACCAACTCCTCGACGTCATGCAGTAGCTGATAATACACCTCATTCTGGTTATTGGTGGCGATCTTTTTGGTGGAGAGGGCAAAAATGTATGCTGAATTCTGCTTTAACGCGTCCAGGTCGAAGGCTGGCCGTCCCAGGTCGGCGCCCATGAGAATGCTGGTGATTTCCCCACTGAGGATATTCTGGATGATTTCCCTGGTGAGGAAATTGTGCTGGTAAAGTTGAATACTCTTTTCCACGTTGGCTTCCACCCGGTCACAGGTGGAGTAGTAGCGAAACAGTTTGTTCTTCAGCTCCCGGGAAGTAATCAGGTTACCGTTGCTGTTGGCCTCAAATTGGCGGATGGTGGATTTCTCCGGAATAAAATAGGACTCAAAGGCCAGGGATAAATTCCAGTGGTAGAAACGGGTCAGTTCCATACCGCCAAGTTGCTCCCGGTGGGTGAGTAGGGCGATGATCGAGTCCGAATTAGCCATTCTTTCCTCGTTGTGCCCGATGATTTCCCGCAGGGTAATCCCGTCGGCAATCAGATCGTTACGGAAGCCCTCCAGGAAGTTCGTCTCGATTTGAGCTTCCCGGATGCCTTCGTTCAGGTTATTGATCCACAGGGCGATCAGGATTCCTACCACCACGAGCGCGATCTCTCCAATGGCGTAAACCAGATAGCGGCTGAACTTGCCTTCCGCCAATACCTTGCGGCGGAGTTTTCGAAAGAATTTGATCATTTGACTCGGGTGGTGTTACTAGAGTGACATCACTCTTCATTGTCCCATTGCCGGTAACTACGGCGGACCCGGTAAGCACGGAACGCCAGCCCGGAAGATAGGGCGACTAATCGTTAAACCCCGGTTCCCATTCGCTGCCCTTCAGGTCTCCGGCAATGATGAGCTTGTTCCGAAAGGTCCAGGCGGCGAGGGTAAAGTCCTGCCGGGTTTGGGCGGGTGAAAACCGCCACTCATCTCCTTGATTGGGTGGGCCGAGTAGACTGGCCGCCACGGTTTCGATGTCGACGCCCTCCTTGGCGACCAAAATCATTTCGTAGAGTTCGGACTTTTGGGTGCTCACGTAGAAAACGGCCGTGGCGAACTGTTTATCCTTCAGGGGTGTGGAGTAGATGGTCCGGAAGGATTCCCCGGTTTTCATGTCGGTGCACTCCGGACACTGATCCAGCAAGCGTCCGGCATCGGCCCCCAGGTAGACTTTCATCTTCTGGATGACCCTGGGGAAATACTGTTTTTGTGCTTTCCGGGACTGGGCATTAAGGGGCACTACCGCAAGGAGTAGCCCCAGCAGGGCAAGGGTACGCAAAGTGTGCTTCATGGAGGTAATAACGGAAAGACCGCCGGATTATGATCGCTGGGCGGTAACCTCTTTTTCCTGGGTCCGCCAACGATACGCGAAGAACAACAGGGCAGCAGTTACTACGGCAAAGAAGGTATACGTCAGGGGCCGGATACTCTCGTGATAGGCGGTTGCCGTTGCCCAGATGGTAGTGGCTTGATCCGGGGCCAGGATGTTGCTGGTGTTGAGCCAAATCAGGACACCCTTAAAGATGGGGAGGCCATACCAGATCACGGAAAACATCAAAATGTTCCTTGCTCCCTTTAGGTCGGCAGGGCGGAGAAAAAAGTACAGCCCGATACTGAGTGCGAAACCGAGGGCCGCTGCGATGCTGGTCCGGAAATCGTTGAGGACGAAATACCAGGCGGAATCTGAAGAAGGTCCGTCAAAAACCTCCACGAAGGTCATCAGGTTCGGCAGGAAAAACAGGGAAACAAAAAAGATGCTCGGCCAGAGGACGTAAGCAATGGTTTGTTTAAGCAGTAGGGTATTCATGGTGGGTGGTCATTATGAACAGGGCCTTGGGTCGGCAACCGGTTGGCCCGGAATAAGGTGATGTGTACGTAGGGTGTTTTGGTGATGACTTTGCCGTCCGGGATAAACTGGGCTGCTCCGCGCCGTCGCCCAAAAGATTTATATCAGTGAATATAGGTCCTAGAGGAAAACAAAGAGCTTCATCACCAGGAAAAGAATGCGGCTGTAACCAAAAATGGTGGGCGCTGTGCAAAATATTTATCAGCACGAGTTCAGGTACTCCGTGATGGCTTGCGGTTGGTAGCCAGGCTTCAATGAACGCAATTGACCTGGAAATAACTATTCGGGAGGACTCGATATTAAGCTCGCGGAATATTTTTTAATGAATTTTTCTCTACCCAGTGTTGTGTATTCCAATACTACGAACTCTTCAAACGAAGCAGTAAATTCTTCGTAGGAAGCAATCTGATCATAATTGGTTTCAATCGATTTGATCAGAATATCCGCCAGGGAGTTGGCGGAGAATTTTGCCGCCAGGCCGATGGCAATACTGACGACCAGGGTGCCGGACATTTGTAAACCAAAAAGAAAGCCGAGAATAACGGGGGATTCGGAAATCGTATCGTAGAGAATTTTTTGAAAAGCGCCCTTGGTCCCCGGAGAAACTTTAGAAAATTTGAATCTATTTTCCTCAAAGGTGACGTAAATCAGCACTTTAAAAAAGTCGACAAAATCAATCATCGAATTGATTGCAAAATATTCCAAAAATACTCTGCTGGTGGATGCTTTCAGTTCCTTGCCCTGAAAATACTGGGCAATGGCGAGGGGTATTTCGGTCCGCTCCATTCCGGAGAGCCGTTCAAAGATTTCCTTTTTCCTGCTGTAGGGTAAGTTGGTAATTTCCCGTTCGAGTTCTGCTCGTTGGGTAAGCTGCCGTCGGTTTTGGGTGTCGTCGGCGACAATGCTGCTTATCTCCCGGAAACAACGGCTAATGAGCTTGGCCCGGTGAAAATCCGTGATGTTTTCCTGGTATTCTTTGGATAAACTCAGGCGAGTAAAATCAGCATTTTCAATACGGATACCTTGCTTCGCCAGGTGGTTGTTGATTATCTGAATGGCCCATCGGTTCTCCAGGAAGGTTTCAAAATATAAAAACCGTTGGCGTAGGTCTTCATCGTCCCTAACCAGATTGTTCATTGCTTTAGGGATGAAATCGTTTTGGTACCAGTTGATTAATGGAGTGATTTCATCGCGGGGTTCACGTTCTTCATATGAGAGCAGCAGGAGAGCCAGGTAGGCAATTTGGGCCTTGGGAGTTTTATCGAGCAATGCCGCAAAGCATTTCTTGCTCTTTTCGAGCTTATTTTGGGCCCTCAGGAGTTGGCCGCCGTAGTACAATTCTTCTTCGGAGTCGCTTCCCGGGTTATTGCTTAACCATGCCACCAGGTCGGCCTCCTCAACGATGAAATCCAAATCCAGTCTCGTAGCATCTTCTCCCACCAGAATGCCAATGAAGGACCGCTTGTTAAGTGGATTGCTCTTGATGTGCAGGTCTTTCTTCAGAATGGATCCGTAGTAAAGGTATTTATTCCTCGGTGCATCACTGTACAAGAGGTTATGGTGGGTGATTACGTAGGCCTGGGGGACGTTCCCCACGTAACAGTTAAAGATTAATTCATCAATCTGTTCGCCATTCCTTTCCGCGTATTCTCTGGCCCGGCGCAGTTGGTGGATTCCGGTGATTCTTTTCCTGAGATATTCATTCCTGAGCAATTGTTGCTTATGGGGGAAAGCTGATGCCTTCAGCAGTTCATAGGCAATAGCGGGGACGGTGACGAGGGGCACCATCGTGCCGCTGTTCCACTGGTACCCCCGGATGTAAAAAAGCCGGAGCATGTAGGGCCGGATGTTATAATCATACCGGGCCTTGATGATGGCCATGACCAGGTCATGGCATACGGTAGCGATCATGGAATCAGTACTGGTTCCAGGGTAGGCTATTTTTTCCTCGGGGATATTGAAGATGAGGTTCTTCCTGAAGTCAGCGTGTAAAACGGGATAGCTTTCGGTAAACTTGAAAAGCTGTAGGGCGAGGTTGTAGTGCTTGATGGCAAGATCCAGCTTTTCCTGTCCGAAATAACTGGAGCCCAGTCCGTGGTGTGCCTGTGGATATTCTTTTTGGCTGAGGACGTATTCGTATCGCTCGATGGCTTCGTCGTGCCTTTTGAGTAACCTTAGGGCATTGGCGAGGTTGTAGGAAAGGATGGGGTTTTCCGGAGACCGATCATACTGCAGGCGAGCGTATTTCTCGGCGTTGAGATAGTCTTTCGTCGTCAAATAAATGTTATACAACGACCAGTAAATATCTGACTCGAATTTAGGGTCAAGATCGGTCGCCAACTTATCGTGGCAAAATTGAATGGCCTCTTCCATATGTTGCTCACGCCGGAGCGCGGCTAATTGCTTAAACCATTCCGTACGATCATTCATGGGGCAAAGGTGTTTCCGGTCCGAATCGTTAATGAGGGTGAAGAGTTCTTGAGCGCCCGTAAGTCGTCGGGCCGGGCTCAAGATAGGCCCTAACTACCCCTGATTAGGTTGCAAACCTACCTTTTATCCTAAAATTTACCACATACCCGTTATGAAGTGAATTAATGCGCCGCAGCGACAATGATCCTGTAAACACCTACTCGAGGAATAAGCTAAAAGTTGTTTTAGGCCGGATATTTCGGAGTACCTGACCCCGGTTATTTGCTAATCCGGGAGAGATGTCCGCTGACTCTTTTCCACGACTTCCGTAAACCAATTTTCCCATTTCTTTTGCTGTGTCGGGAAGTTGTCCGGAAAAGGTCCGCTGGCGAAGTGGAGATCGGTGGTTTTGTCCCCGTGGTTTTCGAGCATGAGGAGCTTTTCGGAATAGTGGACCCCGTTCTGGATGTAGTCGATGTGCAGATAAACGTTGCCAAAGTTCAGGCCAACGAAGCCAACGGCCCGCTCGCCGTCGGTTTCCGTATTCAGGCGTACTTGCTTATCGGAGGTCCAGTCGGCCGCAAAGAAGGCTTGTTGGTCAAACTTTTCGCCGAGTTGGCGGGCATAATCCGTCTGGGTGATGGCCCGCCAGATGTCTTCTTTGGTGGCCTTCACGGTCGCCTTTTTATAGAAAAAGGGTTGTGGACCCAGCGCGGCGACTTCGTCTTCGGAGAGAAGTTCTACTTCCCCCAACCAGGCGGAACCGTTTCCGCCGTTCGGGAAGCGGTAGCCGACCACGACGTCTCCCTCAGTGGCGATGGCCTGAATGACGATGACGAGTTCGTGGATGCCCTTGTTCGGGGAAAATACTCGCCCGACCCGGGGTAACCCCATGTCCAGGTGTTTGGCGTCGGGGTGTTTTTTCGGATTGACCTTGATGAGGGCCTGATGATTGCGGAGTTCTTCCTCGGTGGGCAGGTGGCCCACCACCACGGGAACTTCGTCGAGGCGGTTGATGTCAACGGGCACAAACCCAAAATTATCCGGGCAGTACCATCCACCGAACTCATGGGGATCTTTTTTGAAGGCCTTCAGGGGGTTGGCAATCTTCGGGGAGGCCTGTGCTTCGGCGATCTCCGGTTTGGTGCAGGATGCCAAAATCATCAGGAGGCTGAGTAGGACGGGAAGGGAAAATTTGGGCGTCATCGGATACTTTTTTGTAAAGCTCGCTTTTCCCATTGATCGCACCTACGAATGGATGTAAAAGAACGTAAAGGCTGGTAAAGAGCGTTGAGGCAGTAGGGTTTATCCCCGGAAAATTGATTGACTTTTGGGGCAGAAGCCCAGATTTAGCCAGGGTCACTCATTTCGCCCGATCTCGAGCCTGAGGTAATCCCTCACCCACGCTTCAATTTTGGATGCCTTGAACCGGAACCACCGTTGACGAACGTCGTCGTCATAGTCCACTTCGTACTTAAAATTCCTAAAGGGTTTGCGGTTATTCAACGCGTACCGCAATCGACGCTGAATCTCCGGGTCTTCGACGGTCGCGGCGAAGGCCTCCATGATCTTGAAGGAGTCCCGCGAAGACATTTGGTGGATCTTGATGTATTCCTCCCAGTTGTTTTCATTCTCTTCCAGGTCCTCCTTCCAGTGTTCTTCTTCTGCATAGGGGCTGTCGGGGTCGATTACGTGCCTGACTTCTTTCGTCTTCAGATTGATAAAACAAACAGTTCCGGAATCCAGCATTTCTGCGATTTCCTTGATTTGGTGGTCGGGTAATTCCATGTCGTGAAAGATTTGATGCTTGCTTTTTCCCTATGGCTCCTTCAATAACTGAGCACGATACCTGACCATCTGCACGACGAGTTCCTTGGGTAGGGGCTGGTCCAACGGGAACTGTACCGACCCTTTTGATCGCTTGTACTTGCTCAGCTGTGAGTCGAATTTTTCCATCGTGGTGGGGTGAGGGTAAAGACCGACGTGGTTTTTGTGCCCCGCAATCATGATTTGTTGGTCCCTCTTTCCATTTTCCACAAGGGCGTAGGCCGGAATGTTATAGTTCAGGAGCTCCTGTGCGTTGGGTTCGGCGGCAAGAATGCACGCTTTCAGTTCCAGAAGCGCGTTTCGGGCGGGTTCCGACTGGGATTGCAAATAGTCCTCGACACTGCTGAACTTCATTATGCGGATGATTTATTGATGGCGGAGGAGAGTTGCGGTTTTTAAAGTTACGGATAAGCGCGGAAGGTCCAATAAAGTATTGTCATGATGCCGCGGAATCATCACAAATTTCGCTTGCCTGGTGCTCGTTCGGGTATTGCCCCAACCAGCATGACGGATACCGGCGTAAGTAACGAAGGTGCGTTATCGATAACCAAGTTCCCGCAACCGGTCAAACACCCGGTCATTGCATTCATACCGGATTCCCATAATTCCACTTTTTTGGGCACTCTTTATTTTATCTACGCTATCATCGATTAAGATCATTTCACTAACCGGAACATCCGACAATTCTTCGACTAGCCGCCTGAAGAAAAGCGGGTTGGATTTTACCATTTGGTAGTCAAAAGAATAAATCTGGTTGATCGACCAATCTGAGAAACAGTATCTTTTTGAGATGTAAGCAATATTCTCGCGGTAATTGTCACTGACGATAATGACCTTACCGTTTCTGGAGAGAAATTGTATGAGTTCCTCATTTATCTCTAAGGTGTCAAATACTCCCTTTAAAAAGGTTTCACCGTCCAGATCTTGTTTGGTGAGAGCGTTGTACTCTTTCAAAAATTCCGGGATTAAATTTTTACCAATATTCAGGTCGTAACCGTATTTGTGGTTTAGGGTAGTTATGATGGTCCAATCAATCTGGTCATTTGATACGCCGGTGGACTGAAATACTACTCCACCCAAGTCCAGCAGCGTAATTCTTTGGTGATTCATAATTCCATGATTGGAGGCATAATAATTGACCAAAAGGTTTCTTCAATACTCCCGATACTCCCCCGTCGCCAATCCCTTTTTCAGCATGTTTTCGAGGCCCTTCGCCGGCAGATTCTTGCCGATGAAGACGAGGACACTCCGCTTCGGGACGCCCTCCGCCCAAACGCCGTGTTCCTTGATGTCGAAGCGTTTTCCGACGGACTGAAGGAGAAACCGCTCGCGATGTCCGGCCAACCAGAGCAGGCCCTTGATGCGATATAGTCCTTTAGCCTGTAAGTTCAGGTAGACGAATAACTGCTGCGTCAGTTTGGCGTGGTCAAAGGGACGGTCGAAGGTGAAGGAAATGCTGTGCATTTCTTCGGTGTGGTCGTGATGATGGTGGTGGTGGGGCCGTTGGACGGGGAAGGTTTTGTCTTCTGTACCCTGGTCGTGATGATGGTGCCCCCGGTCCAGCAGCTCGGTCAGTTTTTCCTGGTTGCCCTCCCGGTAATTGATGGTGGGATAGTGGCCGATGGCTCCCCGGATGATCCGGGCCAGAGGATTCAACTGGCGGAGTTTGGCTTCTACCTCCCGGATTCGTTGGTCATTGACCAGGTCAGTTTTGTTGAGCAGGAGGATGTCGCTGAAGACAATCTGATTGAGGGCTTCCTCGGTTTCTGCCAGTTGGGTGTGGACCTGCTCGGCGTCCACCAGACAAATGACGGACGTAAGGGGGAAGTGTTTTTTGATGACGGGGTGGGCAATGAAGGGCTCGGCCAGCCCGGTGGGGTCGGCGACGCCGGTGGCCTCGATGATGATCTCATCGAACTGCTCCCGCCGCTCGAAGAGTTCGTTGAGGATGTCGTAGAGGTTGTCGTTCAGGGTACAGCAGAGGCAACCATTGTTCAACTCTACAATGGTCTCGTAGGGGCGAATGACGAGTTCGTTGTCGATGCCCTGTTCGCCAAACTCATTTTCGATGATGGCGTAGCGGACATCGCGGTTTTCCTCCAGCAGGTGGTTGAGGAAGGTGGTTTTTCCCGCTCCCAGGAATCCGGTGAGGATGGTGACTGGTTTGTGCATGCCGGTACGTTTAGCGGCGCTAAGCTACGCAACCTGGCTCCTCCGCACACTGACAATACTTACGATTGTAGAGGTGCAGGCCGATCAGGACCATGGCCACCCCGTATTTCCACCCTTCGGCCACGGGCAGCAGCCCCAGTTGCTCGTTGATGACCAGTAGGGTAAGGACCGTCCAACTTGCGTAAAGGGCCGTTGGCATCCAGGGCTTGCTGGTATTACGGGCGGAAGTGAACACCGCCAGGAAGGTGATGGCGATGAAGAAGATGTCCAGGAAACTCCACCAGCCGGGAACGGTAGTCGCCTGCGCCACGAACAACAACGGCGTAGCCACGCAGTGAATCACGCACAGTCCACTGGTGACGGCGCCGATCAAATCAGATTGGGGAAGGGCTTTGGTTGAATACATCAATTGGTTTGTGGGTAAGATGGGGAGATTGGGAATAAAACATTTAATGCAACAATGTTGCAAAAATAAGGTAAAGTCAACAGATGACCAACTTGAATCAATGGGGGAGGAGGAAGTGAAGGCTAAGGAGGAGGCTAAGGCTAAGGAGAAGTAGAGAGAAGACGGAAGTTCATTGGCCGGTCGTCCGCCCAGGCACGAGGCACGAGCTGACTGGTCGGCCGAGCTCGGGCTGCCTACTCCCGAGATGTCACTAGGACGTACTCAGGAGCTACTGCACGGAGCTTATTTTTTTGGAGGATATTGAAATTATTCGATAGATGTTGTCACAAACATTATCTTCACAAAGATTGGAATAATGAATTTATAGCCTCCAAGCACCCAGTAGGGTAGGCGTGATCGGCGAGAAAATGCCTTTGTTCAGCGCTGCCCTGATCCCGTGAAAGCGGGAACACAACGGGTGGAGGCGGCCGTAGGTAAGGGCGGCGGCGGGTCCAAACCGGACTGCCAGCTGCGCTGCGGAAACCCACGGCTAACGCTATCGTGAGAAAATATTTAATCACCTCCTTCCGGGGAGTTGGGGTAGGGCGATGATGATGCGAACCGCGCACATCCCGGTCATTGCCATACCCATTGCATTGCACCTGTGTCAACCAAAAAAAATCTGAATGGCTACCAAAATTTTATCCATTGACGGAGGCGGAACGCGGGGGCTCTTCCCGGCCACGGTGCTGACGGAAATTGAGCGGGCGTCGGGGAAAAAAATTACGGACATTTTTGACGTCATCATTGGTAGTGCGACCGGCGGAATCATTGCCTCGGCCCTGGCGGGTGGCATCGACATCGAGGTGGTACAGGACGTCTACCTCAACAAGGCGAGGGCCATTCTTCCCTACGAATTTTTCCGGCAGGCCAAACTCTTGAACCCCCTGAATTTTTTCCGGTCCCGGTATTCAAACGTGGGACTCAAGCGGGAACTGGAATGGATCCTCGGCACGCACCAGACCCTGAATACCGTATACGAAAGATTCGGGGAGGACACCATTTTTCTCTTCCCGAGCCTGAGCCTCAATCCCATCATCGGGCCGCGGGACATCACCTCCTTCCAACCCGTCATCTTCAATTCGGCCTACCATCGGGATAAGTCGGAAAAGCTGGTGGACGTGGCCATGAAAACCTCCGCTGCGGTCATTAATCTGCCGGTGTACGACCACCACATTGAGGGGGGGAACTACGCCAACGACCCTTCCGTTTTCGGGCTTTCCTTCGCCCTGGACGGTAAGCCGGACCGGGAGGGCATCTCCCGGCTGTCCAACGGCAAGTTGGGTCTGGACGAAAAAGCCAGCGACATCCACCTCTTATCCCTGGGCTGCGGCAGCGACGGTAAGTCGTACATCTCCAAGAGTAAGCTGAAGGGGCGGTTGGACTGGGGGCTCGGTAAGTGGCAACGCTACCTGATTTCCCTGGTCATTGATTCCAATATGGTGGCCAACGAATACCTGAGCCGGCAAATCCTACCCGAGGGCAATTTCCTGCGGGTGAACGCCTACTACAAGGACCACGACAGTCCCGAAATCCTGCGGAACAAGAAACTGGCCATCGACGTCACGGACGAAGAGCAGCTCAAGGCCATCAAGGCCTACGCTGAAGCGACCTTCGAGCGGGATCGGGACGAAATTCTAGACTTCATTTAATTCATATTCATGGCACTCCACTACCTATTACTGTCCGTGAGTACGGCCACCTTCGGGTTCATCCTCTGGTTTATGATGTCGTCCTCCCTGACCCTGCCCCACCGCTATCAGGTGATGTTCGACGCCAACAAAAGTTTCGCCAATCGCGTGCTGCGGCGACGGCTGATTGGGTTCTCCATCTACGCCCTGTTGCCCATCATCCTCATTTTCTGGTGTGACCTCCTGGGTGACGTCAGCCTGGACCAACTGGGCATCAGTTTTTCCATGAATAAGCTGGGGTGGATGATCGTTGGGGGCGGGCTGCTCCTGCAACTGATCCTTTACCGCTTTACGACCCGCTCGGACAGTAACCTGGCCAAATTCCCCGAAATACGGCTGCGATTCTGGACGCCCTGGTTGATGATCAAAAGTATCCTGACCTGGATCCTCTACCTGGCCGCGATGGAGTTCCTGTATCGTGGTCTGTTGTTTCAGTCGCTCGCGCAGGTGCTGGAGATCGTCCAGGGTGCCATCAAACCGACGGAAGTGCTCAATATCTGGATCCCCGTGCTCATCTGCGCCGGCATTTATGCCCTGACCCACTACTTCAAACGGGACGCGGTGTCCTACTTCGCCATCGTCTGGGGCGTACTGGCCTGCTTTATCGTCCACTGGACGGGCAGCCTGCTGCCCGTCATCATCCTTCACATTACCAATGCGCTCGTCGTAGAATTTTACTCCATCCGTAACCACCAGGAGACCTACTTCGTGAAAAACTAACGTTATGAACCCTAGACTACTTGAAATTTCGCGGACGCGCCACACCTGGCAAAATGCCACCGGTAATGTTTCTTCTACGCCCCTGAGGTTCTTCTACCCGGAGGATGCGGAGGACATTCAGGAAATCGTATTGGAGGCGGAACACGAAATGGTCCGGGTACGGGCCGTAGGCTCCGGCCATTCCTACTCGGAGGCGGCGCTCGGTAAGGATTTCCTGCTGGACATGAAGAAGATTCACGGGGTGGAGCGATACGGAGGGACGAAGCTGAAGGCTTCCGTCGGGAGTAATCGACACTTCGTGCTGGCCGGAGCGGGGATTACCCTGAAGCGGCTGAACCTCAAACTGGAAAGTATGAAGCTGGCCCTGGAAAACATGGGGGCGGTGGACTTCCAGACCGTCTCCGGTGCGGTGCTGACCGGCACCCACGGAACGGGATTCAATAAACCGGCCTTCCCGGATATTGTACGGGCGCTGCGAATGGTAGGTAAAAACGGGGAACTGGTGCAGATTGAACCCAGTGACGGCATTACGGACCGCACCCAACACGAGCAAACTTCGAACCTGCGGCTGATCCAGGATGACCACGACTTCTACAGTTGCGCACTGGGCTTCGGGGCCATGGGCATCGTGTATGAGTTGGTACTGGAGGTGATTCCCCGGTTCTGGTTGTCGGAAACCCGTTACCTGCAGTTGTGGGAGGATTTCCGGGAGGAGATTGAGGACGGACGCTTTGACCAGAAACTCAACGAAAAGGACTACCTGGCCTTCCGGATGAATCCCTACCGGCTAAAGCATAAGGATAGGGAGGGTAACCTTTGTTCCATCGTGGAGCAGGAGGTCGTTACCTCGCCCCCCAACGGGCTGGCCGTGGGGGGAAGGAATCTCTTCAAGCGACTGTTCGGAGACGCGGAATTCTGGATCGAGAACATCATCCGGGGATTCAACCGCAATCCGGAGAAGATGCCCCGCAACATTCAGCGCACCCTCAAAATGTCGCAGGTCCGGAGAAACATCAATAAGTCCCACAAGATCCTGTACCAGAGCAGCAATTCGGTGTTGCGGTTCGGCATCAGTGCGGAGTTCGCCTTTCCCTACAGTAAGGAGAAGCTGGTGGAAGTCATGGACATGATCATCGCCAACACGGAGGCGATGCGGACGGAGTCTGACCTGTACCACCCCTCCCACATCCCCTGTCGTTTTGTGGATGCTTCCAATATGTACCTGTCGCAGGCCTACGGCAAAAAGGTGATGTACATCGATATTCCCACCCTCTACGGTACCACGGGCGACGTGGAACTCATCGAGCGCTACCAGAAGCTGATGATCTCGCTGGGGGGCGTCCCGCACTGGGGCAAGGTGAACCACCTCCTCTACGAGAAACCGGATTACATTAAGGACAACTACCCGATGCTGGATACCTGGCGGGAGGTCCGGCAGCGGATGGACCCCAACGGCACCTTCCTCAATGACTTCGTGATCAAAATGGGGCTGGAATGATGATGCGTCTACTTGCCCTGCTGGCGCTGTGCGCCAGCCTGTCGACCTGTGCCACCCTGAAGACGCTGACGAAGGACTTCGGGACGGTGTCCAAAGATGTAACGGCGGCCACCGGGGATTTGAAACACCTGACGGAGGACATCCGCTCGGTGCGGGAAAATGTGCTTCCGTTGGATACGATTAGCAAGCAACTGATCCAGGGAGTGCTGGATAAACTCAGTGAAGACAGCACCCAGAATACCCTGGAGGTGCTGATTGGGCAGATCAATCAGCTCCTGGCCGACCTGAATACGGCCCAGGTGGGGGGTAAGTTATCCGCGGGCCTGATCGATTCACTGACCTCCGCGCGGAGTCAACGGCGGCTGGATTCCCTTTTGCTCGCCGTGACACAATCCGCGGGCAATAACCTGGACGCCACCGTGAAGCAGTTTCTCGTGCGGCTCAATTCCCGGGACAAGCAGGCGGAGGTGGACAAACTTCTGGCTTCCCTCTTGTCCGCCCGTAACCGGAGTCGCGCCACGGGCTTTCTGGACAGCATTCTGGCGGGGGTGAACTTCCGCAGGGTGGGCACGGAGCTGACGGCTAACCTCGTCTCCGATTCTCTGCGATCCGACGTAGACAGTCTGGTGCGCACCTCCGTGCGGGCCATCCTGGAGGAGGTGGACGAAGATGACGGGTTGTGGAGTAACCTGAAGTCCATCCTCCTCTGGGCGGCGGCCATCATCGGCATCGCCATTGCGGTGTTGATCTGGTTCCTCAGTCGGCGGAACCGGCGGGTGAACAAGTTCCTCGTCCGGGAAATCGAAGCCCTCAGCAAGGAGGGGGAAGGCTACGAGGGCATCAAGACCCAGATCAACCAGAAGGCCATCGACGAGGGCGTCAAGGACGACCTGGACGCGGTGCTGAAGCGGATGGGGCTGAAGGATGAGGAGTAGGCTATTTTAAGTTAAGCTGAGCAATCCGCACCACCTCTCGTTCCTCCAGGCGAGCAATCGCTCGCCTGAGTGCGATTGCCGGATACCGGTCCGGGAAATACAAGTCATAGGTGGACTCTTCCGGATGACCGGGCATGGGGCCTACCTTCACGAAGTACTCATATTCGATGTCGCATGCTTCCGTCAGGTAGTCTTCCACGTAATCCTTTAGTTCGTAGGTGTCGATCCGGAGGATGATCCAGTTGGGAGCGTGGTGAAGATCAATGTAGGGTAGGAGGGGGAGCATGGGTATTGGCCGGAGGCAGGTGCAAGGTTTTTGGGTGGGGCAGGGGAATCAATTTCTTGAGGAAGTCCGAAAAATTAAAAAGTCATTGACTTTCATTTTTTCGTAATGGATTTCCCCATTATTTCATATTCCGAGATTACGTTTCGGGGCATACCTCTGGCTCCCGTTGATCCGGGGATGTCAAATTCATTTGGCCAAAAGTACCCAAGGATTCCAATCACTCTTTTATCCTGAACCGCTAAGTCATAGTAATTTCTGGCTACTTCTCCCATTTGCTCGATCTCAATGTTCCCGTAGTCACCATGAGCCCAATCGATATAGTGACTGTCCAAAATAACCATGATGCGTTGGCTGGGGTCTGATAACTTGCGGTGCAGCTTCTGCCAATTTTCCTGGAATTCGTCATTAGTATTCGGGTCCTTAATGAAGTATTGGTCAAATCCGACCCAGTCGATAGCTTCGGGTATCCTTAAATCATCTAGAGAGGGATATGCTTCGATGATCATTGTGGGGATATCTGGAAAATCGGATTGTAGAAGTTCAGAAACGGCACTTAACTCAGTGAAGGATATTCCATTCCAAGTGGGTTCTTCCCCGATGTAAAAGGCTGCAATTGAAGTAGGGGTGAGAATTTCTTGATTAATAAGTTTAAACTCGTTCCACCGTTCTTCAAAGTCTGTTCTCAGGTCGAAATTTGAACCTGACGCACTCAATGTGTCTACTAATACGAAAAAGAGTTCGTTCAGGTGTAAAATTGGTTTTAATTCTAAATTGGTAAAGACCGTTGTCCTCTCGACAATGTCATCGTCTGGTTCAAGAATCAGAATATCAGCTATGTTGCAGAAATGGTGAATTTCGTCGGCATAGTTTGTTTTAGTTTCGGAGTCAGTAGGGTCGTCCCAGTAGGTGTCTACGATAGAAAATCCAAAATACTCCAAATGGGCATCTGGTGTTGTCCGTGAATTTTGATCCTTTTCGCAGGAGAGAAAAAGTATTGAAATAAAAATGAGTAGACCACCGTAGTTCATTAGGCTTGATTTTTGGGGATTCAGCTTTAATTTAGGATTATTTGACCTCTTTTTAAGTTATCAGTTTTGTACTGTCCAAGGCTGTCAACCGGAATTGAGATTAGTCCATCTTCGGAATGAACGGGTTTAAGACAATTAAAATGCAGGTGTTCTACATTAGTTAGACCGGTCATGCCAGCGATACCTATCGGCTGACCGGCAAGGATATGATCTCCAAGTTGTACAAGACTTCCCCGATAATCAAGGTGAACGTACTGGGTGAACAATCCGGTTTCCGGGTTATAAACGGTCAGTACGTTCGCGAAATTTCTCCATTTTTTTTGTTGCCCGCCAAATTTGTAATCTTCAATTACGCCAACTACGTACCCCTGGGTTGCCGCACAGATGGTGTCCCCAATCCCCAATCCAAAATCAATTGCGTATCTAGACCAATCGGTATTATGGGTGGGGAGTGAATTATACCCCTGCACCACTGTATACTCCTTGTTTTTGGGAAAGGGGAGTTCAATTTTACCGGGTACTACTTCATCTTTGATGTTGCCAAACCTGGACGCAAAATCTATCGCTGCATTTTCTGCGCCCGGAGCCTTAGTAATGATCGTTGTGTCGCTAAGTGGTTCCAGCGTAATGGGATTAATTCGGTCAAAATGAGTCTTTAGATTTATATTTTCCGGTTGGACCCATATCCTCATCGGACACCGTAAGGGGTTACGGAGGAGTAACCTTAATTCACCCCGGTGGTAATCGTATTCTGTTGTCAGATCGTATTGGGATAACCTCTGCTTAGGGATATTTACCGTATTGCAGCTCAAGAATAGCATGGAAATGAAAATGATCACTTGCTTCACGGGCTAAGAAATTATTTCACTAAAATATACTACTAATCCTGGAGCCCAAAATTACTTTAGGGGTAATGATGGCACGCGCATAAGCGGGGTAGTTTTGCCCTATATTTAAAGCGCTACCCGTTCAATGCCCCTGGCTTCGAAGCCGTTTTTTATTGGTCGCGCACCTCCACGGCACCTGTACCGGCTGAGCCGAGTATTCCGCTTTGCACCTGCGCTCGCGCCCAAAGAAATAGCATGCAACAGATTGGATACACAAGGTGGAGGAATACGGTCGGATTATGTATTTCCACCAAAATAATTACACGGTCGTCCCCCAGCAGCGCTGTTTTATCCCCGGTTAGGTATAATTAAAATTTGCTATATTTGAGAACATTCAGCAAGCACCCGTAAACCCACACCCGAAGGTGAAGAAACTACATCACCACTCCGCGAAGATCAAGCACGTTTTAATTCAGATGAAGGATTATGAATTTTTTCATAGCCCCTTCAGTAAAAACGTCAAATACAAGGCCGACGGCAAGAAGAAATACGACGATCGCTTTTTCGGCCGGTCGAAGGCGCACCGGAGCATCGTCAATATCCTGGAAAATTCCAAGACCCAGTCCGGAACTTACCTGATCGCAGGATACCGGGGAATGGGGAAAACCAGCGTGGTGCGGATGGCGGTGGCGGAGGCCAATGCGAAGGGAATAGGGAAGAAAAAGCCAAAATCTCGCAACCGTTATCTTAACGCAGCGATCAGGTTCGGCTTCTTTTTATTGCTAGCTCTTCCCATTATTGGCCTAGTTTTCTTCGCATGGGACAATTGGGAAAGTATTTTGGGTCTTCTCGTAAAAATCTTCTCTCCTTCGGAATGGTTCCTCTTCGTCAGTGAGAAGGACCGCCCGATTCAATGGATTCCTACCCTGTTGGTTGGTGCGATAAAATTGTATGTGCTTATCCTGCTAGTAACCCTGGTGATCGACACTTATTACTTTTGCCGACAAAGATACCTTGGAGCCGAAGCGGAGCCAGCGCTGGATTACGAAACCTTTGAAATCAGTCTGTCGGAGGACAAGATTTCGGAGGAGGCCATTTTGAAAAGGATAACCCTGAGCCTTTTAGAATACTGGCGTAAGGAGTTAAGCAAACTACACCGCAGACGTCGGGACCGCCCGATCTATCGGCCCGTTCTGCTGGTGTTCAGGCTTTTCAAGCGCAAATCGGTCGGCCCCAATTTTGAGAGTATTGAGACTTCCCTTTCCGTACTCGCCCAGCGTATCGTTTCCCAGGTGACTTCCCAGAGTTCGGCGGGCGGTAATCCGACGCTCTCCGTGGGCTCGTCTACCTTCTTGGGCCGCTTTGCCCTTCCCTTCAGCTTACCCTCCGGTAAGCAGGACATTTCCTACAACCTTGCCACGGCCAAGGAAATCGAAGATGAGCTGATTCTTATCCTGGGAGAGATTGATACGCTGCGCGGTGAGGACAACCGGCTCAAAATCCCCCGCTTCGTCTTCATCATTGACGAGCTGGATAAAATTGAGGTTCCGGGCATCAGCGTCTGTCAGGAGGATGATCCGGGGCGGAAGGAATACGACCCGATCTATACCCCCGACAGTACGCTGACGCGGCGGCGTCAGCAGGCCCTGGCGGCCCTGCTCGGTAACCTGAAGAACTTCCTCAACGTGGCGCGGGCCAAGTTCTTCTTCATCGGTGGCCGGGAACTCTTTGACGCGAACCTGGCGGACATCGCCGATCGGGATTCCTTCTACAGCAGCATCTTCAATCAGACGATTTATATCCCCTCCTTTTTCAAGGACAAGT
The DNA here is from genome assembly GCF_004375085.3 of Lewinella sp. W8. Taxonomy (GTDB): domain Bacteria; phylum Bacteroidota; class Bacteroidia; order Chitinophagales; family Saprospiraceae; genus Neolewinella. The sequence continues at coordinate 192,593 of NZ_SNAQ03000006.1, read as the reverse complement.
CGCTGGACCGGGCGGGGATCACCCAAATGACGGAGACCTACCTGTGTCGCATGATCCTGCACGACCTCAAGCGGGATAATTTGATTTTCTCTCAGAGTGACGGACCCACCTACAACCTGTCCAGGCTTTTTGATCAACTCGCCACGACCGACCACTACCTAAGCGTGCGGGATGAAGAGGTCGCCCTTGATCAGGATCCCAGCGCCCAGGATTTTGTGCTGCGGATGATGAAGTACAAGGTCATCTTTTTGCTGCAGACCTACATCATCTACCTGAACTACCGGAGTAACGGAACCCCGAAAAAATTGGCCTCCTTGATCGAGAGCATCACGGTGCCGGGCTGGGCGATTCCCGGTGCAGACCAAAGCCTGGAGACGCTTTCGGAACGGAATATCCTGGTTCTGCAGGGAGATCCAGAGGGGAATAAGATTGACCGTAATGCCCAGTATTTGCGGTTCAAGTATGACTTCCAGTACGAGGTGGCCTTCACCTCCGAACTCTACCGGCCCTACCTCATCATGAAAAGTCGGCACATTAAGGCCCTGGGGGATAAACTGCTGTTTTCCAACGCCTTCATATTCGACCACATCCTGAAGTTTCACCCCTACGGTTTCTCCTGGCGGCACCTGGAGATGATCCCCGAAATTATTCTCGTCAACCGGGAGCCCAATCTCCGTCCCTACATGGAGGAGCTGCTCAGTTTTCTGCTCAAGAATAACGTGCGGGAAACCACGACGGGGATTTTTGAATACCGCTTCTACAATAAGGTGAAAACGGAGCTGACCTTCCTGTCCAAGATCTCGGATCTTGGCTCGGCGGCCTTCAATTTCACCCTGGATGAATCGCTACAGATCAAGAAGCATTACCGGAATAAACTGTCGTCCCTCCAGAAGAAGTACAAGGACTACCGGCCGCCCGGAAAGGACAATCACTTCGTGCATTCCATCTACTTCATTCAGCTGATTCTGGGCGACCTGCACTTTTACGACCAGGAGTACGACGAGGCGCTCATCTATTATACCGAATCCATCCAAACACTTCGTTTGTCGGCCCAGGACATCAGCCGGATCAACGGCCACCAGTACGTCCTCTGGTTAAAGAGCAAGCTCAAGTGTGCGCTTACCCTGGAGAAGTTGAGAAATTACGATTCGGCGCTGATCCATTACTCGAGCCTGACCAACAGCCTGCGGGACATCATACAGCAACGGGCGGACCAGAAAATTCTCCTCTTCGGAGAGATGAAGAATATGCAGCTGTTCACCCTGCCCATCCTGGGCGCGTTGACGGTCATCGAAAAATCCCGCAACGACGGCATCACCCACCAAAACATTCTGAATTCTGAGCAGTGGGTCCGATCGATCCTGGAATTTGACCGGAAGTTACCCATCGAGGATACTACCATCGCTGACGACCAGCTTCAAATAGAGGAGCCCGCCGACCTGCTGCGGAAGAACTCCATCCTTGGCGACTTTTACAACAACCTGGGGGGAATCCTTTTCTATAAGAACTGCCAGTTTCGTGAATACTTTGAGCGGGGCGGGCTCAGCGATCCCGTATTCGATAAGATTTCCTTCCTGAAGGAGGCCAAGGATAACTTTCACAAGGACGCGCAGCCATCCGTGACGGCCTTCGTGCACTACGCCCAGGCGCTGTACTACCTGAATAAACCCTACAAGCGTCAGTTTGAGGAAATCATCAGGGAGCTGAAAGAATTGAAGGCGGAGAATTACGACATTAAGAAATTCCCCCTGTCAACTACGGCACTCTACTTATTGCCTAAGTGTAGTGACTTCATCAACTCGAAGAAGTTTTACTATTACGGCAACGTACTGTCCCGCTTCGGGGATGCGGTTTTGAGTAACCTGCTGCTTCACAAAGAAAAATCCAGTGTGGCGGTCAATTTCGCGCATCACAAAGAACAATCAAGTATAGACTTCAACCTCGCAGATTTCAGTAAGCTGAAGTTGGAAAAGGAAATTCCGGTGAAGGAATTTTCTGCCCAGATTTTTCGGGAGTTGATTGCCCAACTGTACGCGCTGGAGTGCAAGCAGGGGAAAGACTATTTCTCCATGACGCTCGTCTTCACGGTATATCGACTGGCCGCCCAGTTTTACCTGCGGGCGGACAAGCAGCGGAGTGCCGGATTTCAGTACCGGAAGATGCTCTTCGTGACCAAAGACGTCATGCTCAACCACCTTCACCAACGGGGCTACGTGGTAAACTTTGGCGATGACCACGATTTTGCCGATCCGCTGGAGGCCATCATCACCATCAGCCAGAGTTTATCGGAAAGGGTGTTCAAGTACGTTTCCCGGTCACTGGACATTGCCGGTCGTCCACAAATCCTGAAATACCGGGCGATGCTTCAACTGAAAAAAAGCCATAACCGGGCGTTGTTGTATCAGCACATCAACAGTTCGCCGGACGTAAAGGAGACTATTCTCCTCACCGAACAGATAACCGCCATCCTGAAGGCCAAGAAAGGAGTAGCAGAACTGAACTTCGACAATTTCTTCATCTCCCCCTACGGCATGATCACCAGTCGGTACGTCCGGCTCTTTGAACTGGAGATCACCGCCGGGAAATATTATCACTACCTCAAGCACGTATTTGACGAGGCAAATAATGCGAATAAAGACCTGGTGTCCATTTTTGACAACTGGGTAAGGGAAATTCAGGAGGCCGTCACCTATCAGCCCAGTGTGGAGGATGAGGAACGCTTTGTCGCGCTGATGGCCCCCTACCTCAATGCGGACTTCGGGAATACGGAAGGCGCCGAAGCGAATTTATCCTTCATCATCAAGGAGTCCATTTATTGTTGGCGGGAAATCATCCGTTCGATTCACATCTACGGCCTCAATAACTTCGTGAGTTATTCCTACCTGGCCCGGGCCCACCAGAACATGGGCGAATGGTGTCAGGTGTACCAGAACATCCGGGGTGCCAGCCAGGTGAATGCGCAAAAATTCGGCAGCCTCTGGAAGAGGTTGAAGGGAGAAGTCAAGAGCAGCATCGGAAGTCATTCCCTGGCGTACCTGGAGGCCAACTACCACTACGAGCAGGCCATTCAGTTCAACTACCGGGCGATTTCACTGCACAACGAGGGAGATACCTACCGGCAGAACGTAAAGGCGATGTTTCTCCTGGAAGACGACCAGAATGATAACCTCAAGCACTTCGTTACGGCCCTGGAGCGATTCCGGTGCAATACGAATTCCATTCGTAGCAGTATCGTCTATTTGCAAAACAAGATCGTAAGCTCGAAGCTGTATCAGTACGACAGCTATCATCCGGTGGAGGATAACAGCACGCCGTAGGGGAGAGCAAAAAAATGAGCGGCCCGCAGGCCGCTCATCCAATCCTTACCATTCCACCGGGGGAGTGCTTACTCCTCCTCGGACGACCAAACGATGGGTTTGTAATCGTAGCGTTCGGCGTAGGCTCTTGCGGCGGCGGCGGTAGCGAAGCCGCTGATCACCGTACAGAAGTAGCCGTTACGTACCCGGACGGTGGCGCGGGAATGTCCGGTGCTGCGCAGGGACTGCGCTTTCCGGTCGGCCCGGTATTTGGCTTCGAAGGAGCCCAGCTGGAGGCAGTAACCGTCACGGGGACGGGACGGTACCTCCTCGGCTTCCGCTTCAAATTCCGTCAGATCATCCGGGGTCTTTACTTCCGGAAGAACGGCGGGAGCGGGGCGGGGAGTCACCGCCCGCTGGGTCGCCGGCTGCTGCGTTGGCGTTTCCCGGGGCGCGGGCTCATAAGTGGTATTGATGCCGGAATCGGCGGCCGGCGTGCCCGTACTGATGTTCACGGCGAGATAGCCAATGACGAGCAGGACGGCGATGTTACCGGCGCTGATCAGGGGGCGGCTGTCCGTTTCCTCCGGAGCGGGTTCCGTGGGGGCATAGCCGTAGCCACCGCCGTAACCGGGGAGAAAGCGACCAAAGCCGAAGAGCCCCTTCAACAGACCGAACAGGAAACGAAGGATGCCGGCCAGGATGGCAAAGCCGATCAGGGCGCCAATTCCGATGATCAGCAGGTAGAATAATATTTGATCAGAAGGCATGACAGAATTGCTTTGGTTCTGTCACAAATTTGCGGGGCAATCACCCCCGTTACACCACGTTTACGGGACCCGCTCGGCCAAGAACGCATCCTGGTGGAAATCGGGTGCCCGGCGGATCACCCACGCGATTCGCCAATGGATTCTCCTACTTTTTGTTACTTAAGCCAGTCGATGGAGAGGTAATCACAACAATTTAACCCCTCTACGTGGTGGCTTTCCAGGAAGCGCTGGCAGTAGGCCTTGCACTCTTCCTTAATCCCCAACAGACAACGCTTCTCGATCACACTTAAGTTGCCGAAGATCTTTAGTTTCTCACCAACTCTTTCCACGGGATCTTCCGCCAGTTTACCCTTCAGGTGTTCGACGAAGAAGGCCGCCTGCAGGAAATTGATCGGTCCGTTACCCCGGGGCGGTTCCAGGCTCAGGTCAAAGCTTTCTTCCGTGTGAAAAAACTGCTTGATCTGGTGCAGGGGCAGCTCCATGATCAGATAGAGGGCCAGGAAGAGCATCCGGTGCTGAAGTTTCTGCTGAAACCGCATCACCGTGTACATATTCAGTTCCCGCCCCAGTTTCGCGGTGTGTTTCTGGGCGAGCCGGCAGTCCTCGAGGATCTTCTCTGCCTGCTCAATCTGATCGTCGGTGACCGGGAGCTGCCCCTTTGCCCGCAGCCGGTGCAGCATCACCAGGTTGAAGACCTTTTCGAAGGTGTCGGCCACGTTTTCTTCCAGTTGGTTGGCCTTGCGGTCCAGAATCCCCTCATTTTCCTTACAAAAGTGTTCATAGTATTCTTCCAGCGGCCGCTCGTGGTACTGACTGGGGTTTTTCATCCGCGATCCCGACACCGCCGACGGCTTCCAGGAGTCCAGGGAGCCAATGTTTTCCGGCGGCAGCCGGAAGGAATTCATGTTGCCGATGATGTTGGTCTTGTTGTACCAGTCGCCGTTGTGAATCCGGTTGTTTTCGACGAAGAAGAGGTCCAGACACGGGTGCACCAGGTAGAAGGGACTGTCGGGCAGGGAGCGTTGGTCGAGGTAGGAATTCGAGGCCGGGGCCTCGAAGTGCTGGATGAAGTCGCTCGTATTATTGTAGGGGTCGTTCTTCACGATACCAATGCAGCCCAGGTTGAACAGGTAGCGGAGTAGGTCCTGATCGAGTTGGCGGGCCTGCCGCATCGGGATGACGTTGCTCTTCAGCTTGCGGATGAAGTTTTCGAGCACCTTTCGCTTCAGACTCGGCATTACTTCCTTGAGGTAGTTCCGCAGGTTCGTCTGGCTGGCCTCGAACACCTTTTGCCGCAGCAGGCTCAGTCTCTTTTCCTGCGGGGCGGCCCGGAATTCCGGCCCCTGGGTGAGGTCGCTGACGGCCCGCCCGATGACGATCAGGTCGCGGGGGCGGCCGAAGCCGTGGCGGTAGAAGTAATCGAAGGTGGTCTCCTGCATGGGACTGCCGTCGTCGTGGATTACGTAGCGGTGGGGAATGGTGGACAGTCCGGTAAAGCGCTTGAAGGGCTCACTGGCGTGGGGGGTGACCAGTTCCTTGGGGTCGGTGAGCGCAATGCGGTTGTAGAAGAGTTGTTCCAGTTCGTACTTATCCAGGCTCAGGAATACCGCCTTGGCGAGGTGGTTACCGAGCAGCTGCCCGGAAATATAGGGCACCACCTCCTTACGGATGGCCACGTTGACCTTCAGGTGGGAAGAAATGCTGTTGGCCGCGTCGACGGCCTTCATCGCGCCGATCTGGGAGTAGGTCCAGACCTTGGCGGTATTCGGCAGGGCGTCACGGCCGCTTTCATAGTCCTCCTTGGTAATGTCGCCGATCACGGACGACAGGCAACCGTCCACGTTGTCCAGGCACAAGAAGGCGGGCTGTTGCACTTTATCCCGGATCTCGTCGCAGAGCTGCTCGATCATCTTCAGGTAGTGTCCCGTTTGCTCGCGGTCCTTGATCACCTCGGTGATGATGCTCCCGATGGCCTTGGCGTTGTGAAATTTATCCTGCAGGCTGTCCGGTAAATTTCCCGGGATTTTGTCGTTGGCCAGGATCAGGACGCAGATGGCGAAGAGCCAGATGTCGCGCCAGTCCCGTTCCCGCTCAAAGCCCGAGAGGGCTTCAAATACCGGTGCGTTGATGGTGACCTTTTCGGCGATCTCCGAGCCCGACAGGTTGATGTATCCGCGGTCCTCCAGCGTATACGAGTGGGCCTTTTCCTTGAGCAGCAAACTCTTGCCCGATCCCTTCGGACCGATGAGGATGAAGTAGGCGTCGTTTTCCCCGAGCTGCAGGAAGCTCCGGACGGAGGTCGGTTTGCGGTAGATGAGTCGGCTTTCGCGGCCCGGATTAAATTGATCGGCGTCTTCCTTCCAGAGACTGGTGTGGGAAAAATACTTAGACACGGTGTGAGGGTTTAGATGATCGCGCGGATTAGTTCCTTAATTCCTCCGCTAATTTAACATATTTAAATGATTTGCATTGGAGGGGAGATTGTGATTTCAATAGGGTAGGGGGCTGGGGGAATTTGGGGGATAAGGATTTGGGGCCAGGTCCGACGATTATGTAGCAGTTTTTTCCTCCTATTCCCATTTATTCTTCGGATGATTGGTCTTAATGGAAATGGCTGCTATTGTTGGTTGGCGGAGTAAATACATTTTTTGGGCCGGAGGCGGGTGCCGAGGTGATGGGTGGGGCAGGGGGTTGGGTTGGGTTGTGGTCTTTATTTTCGATTTGTAGCCTCCTTTCAGGGGCCAAGGATACACTCCCAATATTTTTTATGGACTCAACGGATTCCGTGCAAACGTTTATTAAATGTTTGCCTAAATCCGGAACAAATAGAGGTAGTAACTTTTGTAACCATACATGAAATCCATGAGGATTTCTAGTTTCTTTGGCCGTTGTTTATTTCCTCGACAATCTCCAATATCTTTTCCGTCATTCGGTTTTTCCGAAGGTTGCTTTCATCAAATGAAATTACCCCACGTAAAATGTTTTTAGTTAATTCTCTTTCTTCCCTTTGCATAATTGTTAGCATTTTCTCGATTTGAGTATTGCCCTTAATTATGCTTAGCTTTTTTAAATCTATGATAGCGTTTTCTAATCGACCCGAAATAATAAGTTCTTTTATTTGATCAAAGGTTAGCAGATTGTTACTACTAAGCCCTACTGCTCGGTTAAAGTCTTTAGCGATTTCATTTGACGTGTCATGGTCACCAGTAATTTTCCTGTCAAAGAAAGATTTCATCATTTGCTCTTCTCCCGTCAAATCTCGTCCGACGTATTCATCGAAGGTATTATTAATATTGTTCTCAGCTTCCACCTTTTTATAGTTAGGTATGTATAGCTGTAGGTCATTAACTAAAGAAACTTCATCTTTAAGTATTATGGGTACATCTCGATCAACCCTTTTTGACGTGATAACAAGTTTCATTTGAGGTTCACTGCCGTATTCCCTGTACTCAATGAAGTTCTTTTTATACTCAAGTGGCGTTCCAGCTTTTTTGAATGAAGAATACAAGGCTGGGAAAAAAGCATAATTATTCCACTTCATTAAAATTAAGATATTCCGTATGTGATTGAGCTCTATCCTTACCTTCTTGAATAATTGAAATGAAAAATATATGATTATTGCAGCCAAAACATGTACGATGATTAAATGAGGTAGAAAATCCATGAAGCCATCTTGTTTTACAATGGCCGGCTTGAGGCCTCCTTGCTTTAGGAAGATGTCAACAAAGTTTGATCCTACGAGAGCAAAAAGCAAAATTAAAAAAATCTATATACGTTTTCGACGTAAATATATGATCGTTTATAGCCTGGTAAGATTATATAGAACAGCTCATAAATGGCTTTGTCGATGAGGTCGTTTGAGTCAAATTCATTTAGGTGATTTGCTAAAATCTGTTTGAGATAAACTAACCTTCTATAAAGCCAAAACAGTAAGAGGAAGCAGATAGAAATGATAAAATGTGTGTAATCAGTTACGTATACGTCCATCCCTAGTAGGGGGATTTTGGCAATTCTAGTGTTGTCCAATTTTTCGCGTAAAGAATTTAAACTTCTACTGTATAGTTCGTATTCCTCACTTCCATAAGTGGCTTTCTTTTTATTCGTTATGTCCCTTTCTATCGCAAAAACGACGTTTCCTAAGTGCCATCGGTAGACATTAAAAATATTAACTGCGGATAATAGGCAAACGATAATCAGTATAAGGTATATCTCAATCGCCAGCTTATTAAAAATTTTAATTACAGGATTCTTGGTGTCCACCTATTCGTATTTTTATTATTAAAAATAAGCCTAAACGGCATAACATTTTGTTGGAAGCGGAATTTATAGGTCAAATTAGTATTTTACTGTACGTAAAGAAAAAGTGAAAATGATTTTTGCGGAAAAATGGATGTCATTAAACGATATGATTACGCTTAATGTAGTATCATCATTTTAATGCAAAGACTATAATGATTCACCCTCAAAAGATGCCTGTACGCTTTCATTAATCCACACGCCCTAAAACTCCTCCTCCGTCAGCGCATTGTTCAGGGCGGCGCCGGCGACGGTTCCCGTCGCGACGGCGTGGGAGACCGCCCGGAGCGGACTGGCGCTGTCGCCGCAGGCGAAAATGCCCTCCACCGTCCTCCGCGACACCACGGAGCAGCTCGCTGCGCTCGACGGCGCCGAGGAGCGCTTGGATTACTTAATCCTAGATCCTCAAACCTAAATCCTACACCCTGCCTCGCCCCTATTTCTTCAGCGGCCGCTTGTCCAGTTCTTTGAGTTCCATGTTGTCTACGTCCTCGAGGAGTTCGGTTTCCTTTTGGAGGTAGTTTTTGAGTTCCCTTTTCCTTTCCAGTTTATCGATCTCATTTTCCAGGGCGTCTTCCTCCCAGTCGGGACTGATGCCCAGGAAACCGAGGTGTTCGGTGCCGAAGACCTGGAAATAATGGATGACGATACCGATCCCCCAGCTGATGGCCACAATGATGACGGGGAAGATGTCGCCGCGGTTGGCGAACTGCATGATGACGTAAAGGAGACCTACGATGAAGGCGTAGGTGATCAGGTGGTAAAAGAAGCCCTTTTTGGCTTTGACTTTCTTGCGGGCCACGGCGTAAATGTCCTGGTCTTCCATGCTGATTTGGGTTGAACGGTTACCGGATCAAGGTAACGATATTCCCGGCACCGATCAAGGATCGGCGGATAATGTTCGGTCCGTTGGAACCCATTTTTTCCGATGACGGATGGGGCTGTTTCCAGGGGGAATGTTTCAATACGTCCACATCGTCCCCCCATATTCCCTGACCACCATACTATCCCGACTCAAATTCCACACGTACTGCTTCACCTCGTCGCCCAACTCCAACGGCGGAAGGGAAACGGCGAAGGAAAGGCTGTCGCCCTCCGGTGCATCCATGGTGCGGGGGATGTTGACCTGAAGCCACTTCAGGGTTTCGCCGTTGCGGCGAACCTCGGTGACGACGCTGGGGAATTTCCACTTATCGTAGGTGTCGCCGAAATAGGCGTAGTGGAGGGTGGCGTGGAGCCAGGCTTCGCCCGGAGGCACGCTGTCTACCCGGTATTTCAGGAGGTTGGTGAATTCCTGACGGGCCTTGGGGGGCACGGGAGTGAGGGTATCCAGCTGCCCGAGGGGCAGCGTCGTGGTGGGCGCCGTCCCGGGCGGTTTTTCGTTGGTGTCGAGGTAGACGTAGTCCTTTTTGTCGAGGGTGGTCTGGCCGAAGACGTGCCAGTAGTAGGTGCGGTTGACGAAATCCAGGGGGAGAATCCGCTGGTTGTACTGCCAGTGCTGAAAGAGGTTGAGGAGGATGACGAAGCCGAGGAGAAGGCTGAGGCTAAGGAAACGGAGGGACTTTGCTTTTTGGGGGGACTTGGCACCTGCGCTCCGTTGCAAGGATTGAAGGATTGAAGGACGGAAGGATTGAATGACCGAATGAGGGAAGGATTGAATGGGGCTAACGCCTTCGGGAGTGGATGGAACTGCTTGAGAAGGATCTTGATCTGGTCGTCCGCCGAGGCGTCCCGGTGCAGCCGTGGACTGACTCGTCGGCCGACCTTGGGTACTTTCCCCACTCAATCCTCGATCCTCAAACCTAAATCCTGAATCATTCTCCGGTCGGCCGACGAACTTACTTCGTCGTTCGGCGGACGACCTCCACCCCAATACCCACGCCAACAGCATCGCCAGCGGCAACGCCAACACGGCATAACTCTGCACCACGGGCCGACTGCCGAACGTATTGCCGTACCACCAGATGTGCCAGCTGAAGAGGAGGTAGCAGTTGGCGAGCGTGAAGAGGAGCACGGGCAACAGCCAGCCGCGGCGCAGCCACCCGATACCCAGCAGGGCTAGGGCCATGAGCGGGGTGTAGACGAGCCAGCCCCGTCGGTAGCTGAAGAAGCCCTCGTAAAGGTGGGGTTCGAGCCAGTCAAAACCCAGGCCCGCGTAGCCGTCGCGCCACCAGACCCCGGTGCCGATTTTGTAGTAGATCAGCTGGACGCTGAACACCGCCAGTGCCAGGCCGAAGATGACCAGGCTGCCGCGGAAGTTGCGCCAGAGGGTATGGCGGTCCTTCAGGCCGTAGAGCGCCGGCAGCGCAAACAGCACAATTTCCGAGGAGCGGACGAGGCACATCAGTCCGGCGATGCCCCCGCAAAACAGCAGCGGCCGCCAGGCCAGTTCCGTATCGCTGCGGTAGGCCCGGTGGAGGTAGTAGAGGAAGGCCGTGTAACCGGTGAAGAGGTAGGTGTGGGTCATGTCGGGCCCCTCCACGGTGTAGTAGAAGTAGTTGGTGCCCAGTCCGAGGCCCAGCAGGACCAGGGCCACGACGGTGTCGGAGACGTAGTGCGCCAGGAATCTTCGCAGGTAGCGAAGTCCGAGCCAGGCGAAGAGCAGCGACATCAGCACGACCATCAGCTGGTAGGGGTAGGACATCCCGTCGGCGGGGGCAAGGCCGAGGGCCACGGTCAGTCCGTGGGTCAGCAGGAAGGCCGGCGTCCAGAGGACCGACAGGCCGATGTTGTAGATCGGAAAGCGGCGACCGTTGTCGGTTTCCATCAGCTGGTAAATGCCGCCGCTGATGTCGTAGTCCACGAAGTGCTGCTCGGCGAAGGCGTATTGCTCAATGTCGCCGTAGATGAAAATACCCGGCAGGTAGGCGTAGTAGCCGTAGCCGTCCCAGTTGATGACGTTGGTGGTTCCCCGAAACACCTCGTTGCGGATCAGACTCGTCAGCGCGATCACCACGAAAACCAGCACCTGGGCCCAGAAGGACCAGCGTAGTCGGGAGCGTTGACGTTTAGGGGAAGGGGTTTGCATGGGTGGCGTAAAATACGGGAGGTTTTAGCATTCGGGCTTGCGGATGTAGGGGGAATAATTGTTCGGAGGGGATTTATGGTGGTGGTGAGGGTTCGTTGGTTAATCAGTGTCCCGGGGGATTAGGATGGATGGGATTATGTGTTTTTTAGTGGCTTGGAGCAGTTACTTCCAGCGAAACCATTTTAATGAATTGGAGAGAAAGGATTAATGGGATTATCCTGTTCATCCCATTACCGCTAGCTGGCACCTCGGACGAGCTCCGCTGCGCTCCGACGCGTACGAGGAGCACTAGGGTACGATCGCTCCGACGCGTGCTGGAAGCACTGGCATTAGCCTAAATCCTTAAGCCTGAATCCTAAGTCCTAAATCCTAAATCCTAAATCCTCAACCCTTCTCCTGCCGCCTGGCCGCCAGCAAATACAGTACCGCCATGCGCACGGCGACGCCATTTTCTACCTGCTCGAGGATGATGCTGTGTTCGGAGTCGGCGACGGCCGTGTCGATCTCAACGCCGCGGTTGATGGGACCGGGGTGCATGATGACGATGGGTTTGTCGAGTTGGTTGACGCGTTCAGTGGTGATGCCGAAGTGGCGGTTGTATTCGCGCAGGCTGGGGATGAAGCGGGTATCCTGCCGCTCAAGTTGGATGCGCAGGACATTGGCCACGTCGCACCAGGCGAGGGAGTCTTCGACGTCGTAGCTGACGTCCACGCCGAGCTTTCCGATGTGTTTCGGGATGAGGGTGGGCGGTCCGCAGACGCGGACCTTCGCGCCCAGCTTTTGGAGGCAGAAGATGTTGGAGAGGGCGACCCGGGAGTGGGTGATGTCGCCGAAGATGCAGATGTTCTTGCCGCGCAGTTCGCCGCCAAGGGCGTCGCGCATGGAAAAGGCGTCCAGGAGGGCCTGGGTCGGATGCTCGTGGGTGCCGTCGCCGGCATTGACGATGCTGGCGTCGATCTTTTGGGCCAGGAAGTGGTGGGCACCGGGGGCGGGGTGCCGCATGACGACCATGTCCACCTTCATCGCCAGGATGTTGTTGACCGTATCCAGCAACGTTTCGCCCTTCTTGACCGAGGAGGAGGCCGCCGAGAAGTTCACCGTATCGGCGCTCAGGCGCTTTTCGGCCAGCTCGAAGCTGATGCGGGTGCGGGTGGAGTTTTCGAAGAAGAGGTTAGCCACCGTCGTGTCGCGCAGGCTCGGCACCTTCTTGATGGGGCGATTGATGACTTCCTTGAATTCGCGGCCGGTATCGAGGATGAGTTCGAGGTCAGCAGCCTGCAAATACTTGATGCCGAGAACGTGCTTGGTCGAGAGTTGCTGATCGGAGGCCATGGATTGCGTTAAGAGCCGGTGAGGATAATTTGGTCGGCGCCGTGGGTTTCGGCCCACTGTACGTCGACGTATTCGTCTTGGAGGGTGTCCACCAACAGCCCCCGGTAGTTGGCCCGGACGGGAAGGGTGCGCCGGAAGCGGCGGTCCACCATCACGAGCAGTTCCACCTGGGCGGGCCGACCGTAATGATTGAGCGCCGTAAGGGCGCTCACGAGGGTCCGCCCGCTGAAGAGGACGTCGTCCACCAGCACCACCCGTTTGTCTTCCACGAGGAAATCAATTTCCGTGGGGTGGGGGGTCAGGGCCGTTTTGCTGGTGCGAAAATCGTCGCGGTAGAAGGTGATGTCCAGCTTACCGTAGGGAAAGGGTTGCACACCCAGTTCCCCCAGTCGGTCGCGCAACCGCTCGGCGAGTTGCACGCCGCCGGTTTGAATACCGATCAGGCAGGTATCCGCAAAGTCACCGTGCTCCTCGATGAGGTGGCGGCAAAGTCGCTCGATGGTCAGGGCAAATTGTGCCTGATCGTGGATGATGCGCTGTGGAGGCATGGGGCGAAGGTAGGGAGAGAATCAGGATTTAGGATTTAGGATTTAGGATAAAGTGAAAAAAGTACAGTAATACAAAGAAGAACATTAAAAATTGCGACGGAGCGCAGGTGCCAAAAGCTACCCGAAAATCACTGATTTTGAAGTCAATCTGGGGGCGCCAGGTGGAGCACAGCGGAATTATCGTGCTCTGCCGGAAGGAGCAACCTCACGTTATTGTATTCTAAATTCGGCATCCTAAATCCTAAAGCCTCGATCCTAAAGCCTTCCCGATCGCCTGGTCCAGAATTTCCACGCCCAGGTCAATTTCGGAGGTGGTGATGGTCAGGGGCGGAGCGATCCGGAAGACGCCGCCCATGCCCTTGACGCGCACGATGTTCATGCTCAGGCCCATCGTGAGGCAGTAATCCGAGATCCGGTGACCGAGTTCGACGTCCGGTTCGCGGGAGTTGCGGTCCTTGACGATTTCGACCCCGAGCAGGAGACCCCGTCCCCGGACGTCACCGATGCATTCGTGACGCTCCTGCAGGGCTTCGAGCTGGGTTTTCAGGTAGGCGCCTTTGATGGCCGCCTGGGTGGCCATGTCTTCTTGGAGGAGGATGTCCATCATCGCCAGTCCGACGGCCGCCGGCAGTGGGTCGGAGATGTGGGAGGTGATGTTGATGAATCCTTTCTCGAAGCAGTTCTCCTCGATGTCTTTACTGGTTACGGTGGCCGCCAGCGGCAGGCCGCCGCCCAGGGTTTTGGAGAGGGTGAGGAAGTCCGGCGCCGCGCCGAGGGGCTCGTAACCGAAATTGGTGCCCAGTCGTCCGAAGGCCGTTTGGGCTTCGTCAAGGATGAGGTACAGACCGCGCTCGGCGCAGAGTTCCCGCAGGCGCTGGTAATACTCCGGCGTCAGTTCCACGATGCCCGCTGCGCTCAACACCGGCTCCACGATGCAGGCGGCGTAGGCGCCGACGGACTGCCGGTCTACCATGGCCATGCCCACCTCCAGGCAGGAGTTGTCGCATTTGTTTTTGCAGTGTTTGATGGGACAGCGGTAGGCGTAGGGGGCCGGAATGGACAGGTTTCCGGGAATGTTGGGCCCGTAGCCCCGGCGGGTGGAGGAGTAGGTACTGGACTGCGCCCCGGCCGTCATGCCGTGCCAGGAGCCGATGAATCCAATGATTTCGTACCCCCCCGAGGCGAGCTTGGCCATGCGGATGGCCACTTCATTGGATTCGGATCCCGTGTTTACGAAGAGCAACTTGTCGAGTCCTTCCGGGAGCAGCGCCGCCAGGCGCTGGCTAAGCTCGATCACTTCCGGGGAGAGCATGGTGCTGAGCAGGTGCAGACTCCGCTCGGTGGCTCCGTGGATTGCCGAAACTACCCTGGGGTGGTTGTGCCCGAAGACGGAACACATTTGTCCGGAGGTAAAATCGAGGATCGCCTGGCCTTCGTCGGTGTAGATGTAGCTACCTTCCGCCCGGATAATCCGGATGGGCGAAAAGTCTCCGCAGTATCGGATGAGGGTCTGTTCCGCTTCGGTGAGCCACGCCGGTTTGTCCATGCCTGAGTAAGTTGTTCGGGTGAAGTTGGAGCAATCATGGGAGAATTGCAACCCGGAGAGAAAACATTTTTGTTTTAAAATAAAATAATAAACAACATTTAATTAAAATTGCTTACCTTTGTCTTACTTGAATTCCCGGAGTCGGGGAGTTAATTGAACCCCTTTGGGTTCCGGCAGTGATAAAAAATCCAATGAGTATGCAGTTCCGCCCCGGTCGTGAGCGTGATTTTACGCACTTGGAGACCTTCGTCTGGCAAGCCATCTTCCCGGCCTTTGACCGGCCGGGGCTGCGTGCGGACCAGCGGGCAGAAAACGACGGCCTGGTGGAACGCGCCCGCACGGAGGTGATCACCGCCTTCGATCATCCGCATCAGACGGTCTTCGTTGCCATCGACCCCAAAACGAGGACGCTGGCGGGCTACCTCATCGCGGACGGCAGTCCGCGTGCCTACGCCGAAATCAAGCGACTCATCGTTAAGCGCAGTTTCTGGGGTAAAGACGTCGGTAGTGGCTTGCTGGATATGGCGACGGATTTTATCGGTCGGGATCGTGCCATCTCCCTGCTCGTGCGCCACTACAACGAACGGGCCATCGCCTTTTTTGCCAAGCATGATTTTGTCCACACCGGGGAATCCGCCGGGAGCGACCCCATCCCCAAAGTCCTGATGCTTCGGGAAGCCTACGAAGATTACGTACCCTCCGGGAAGGGCGAGGTGGAAGAATTGCCGGTCCTGGAGGACGACTTTCCCTCCGCAGCGGATGAACCCATTTATGAGCAATTACCCGATTACAATTTGCGGGTTGACGAGGAACCGCTTTTCGTTCCCGGAGAAAATGCCTTGTCCACTTCCGCAGCAAATCAGGAACCGGAAGAAAGTTATCTTTCCGAAACCCAGCTTTCGGAGTTGGAGGCCTTCATCGCCCGGGCCCGCGCAAAAAAGGAAAAGCAAGGTACCGCAAAACCCCGGCCGAATGCCGCAGGTGTGGGTAAGGTCAAGCCCGGAGAGTCCATCGAATTTGAGGTGGATTACGGTCATCGTGCTAAAACAGCGCCTCCAAAGAAAGAAAAGCAAGATACTCCCCGTCGGAGTTTTGATTTCGCCTTCGAAGCTCCTCCGGGAGGTCCGGCTTCCACAAGCGGCCGGACGCCTTCCCCCCCGCCACCACCCAGGCGACCAGCCGCCCCGCCAAAGGAGACTGCGCCGGTTCACGCCTATTGCGCCGCCTGCGCCACGCAGCTGCCGGCAACGGCCCGTTTCTGTTTTCAGTGCGGTCACCCTCAGGAGGCCGCAGGTTCCACGGCTACCAAATCAACTTCCACTGGTCCTGAGGCGACTGCGGTGCAGGAGGAAGCGCCGTTGGAAGACGTGCTGATTCTGGAGGAGCTGCCCCGCCAGGAGCCTGCCACAGCAAGTTCGGCCTCCGCACCCCCAAAGCCAAAGATTCCCCCCCGGAAGGAGGAAGGCTCTGTTTCCATCACGGACCTTAAACAGGATTTTCGCGCGGCCCTCCTCGAGCGACTGACTGCCTACTTTGGTGCCAGAAGCCACCGGAAATATTTACAGTGTCTAGCCGAGGATGAAGCCTTTCAGCGGCTTCGGGATGGCAGTCTTGGTAGCCTTCACCGTTGGTTACAATCGGGCCCCGACCGGGTGGCTGCCGCCCATCGGCAGCGGGATACCTTCGCGGACCTGATCGAATACTTCATCGTAGAAACCGCCGGTGATCTGAGTAAGGGAATTTTCCCTCAGCGCCTCTTGCGGTATCAGAGTACGGACTGGGAAAAAGTGGATCTTTTCCGGTTGACGATGGATTACCTGGATTTTGAGCGAGAGAGTGAAACGGTCTACACGGACTTTGTGACCATGCCCTCGCGGGCCCTGAAGAACGCCAGCCAGTCCTTCCTCAAGGCAGGGAAGGACGAACGGGTATTCCTGATTTGTGACCAAAGCCTGATCAGTCGGGCCAAAAACGGTTTTGCGGTAACGGATTCCGGATTGTACTGGAAGAGCGTTCTGCAACCGGCGGGCGCAACCACCTTCACCACCCTGACCGAAGTGAGGATGGAACAGGGGCACCTGGTGATTGATGGCCAGTATTTTGACGCAGGTGGTCGACTGAACCTTAAGATGGCCCTTTTACTTGATAAGCTGAAACGGATGAAGGTAGGTTAGTAATTATTGGCTGACGGTTGGTGGTTTTTGCTCCGGCCGCAGGAACTAGGAAAGACAACTCACGGTTTCTACCTTTACCGTATGACCTTTGGATTAATTGGCTACCCCCTTACCTACTCATTTTCCCGTAGCTACTTCACGGAAAAATTCCGGGAATTAGGGCTTTCAGATACCCACCGATACCTCAACTTTGAAATGGAGACGGTAGATGGCTTCCTGGATTTACCCGGGCAGTATCCTGATTTACGGGGATGCAACGTAACCATCCCGCATAAGCAAAGTATCATTCCGCTCCTGGACGAATTGGACCCGGCGGCCGAAAGGATCGGGGCCGTGAACTGTATCCTCTTTGAGGATGGTCGATCAAAGGGATTCAACACCGATTACCTGGGGTTTCGGGATGATTTGTTGGAAAAATTGGATAATTCTCCCCAGATACTGGGAGGGACTTTCAATCTTGGGCCGAAAGCTATGTTATCGGAGCAGCGTGCCCTGGTATTGGGTACCGGTGGCGCTTCTCTGGCGATCCACGAAGCCCTGCGCTCATTGGGCATGGAAACTTTGGCGGTAAGCCGTACGGAGGGAGATGACCGGGTGACCTATGCGGACCTGACTCCGGAGTTGGTCAAAAGTCATTTGGTGATCGTGAATACTACGCCGCTGGGGATGAGTCCGCGGATCGATACCTGTCCGGACATCCCCTACGAGGAAATTACCGCAGAGCATTTTTGCTACGACGTTGTGTATAATCCGGCCGAAACACTCTTCCTCAAAAAGGCCAAGGCACAAGGAGCGGGAATCGCCAATGGAATGGGGATGCTGCACGGTCAGGCCGAAGCCGGCTGGGCCATTTGGCGGGGGTAATCTGCCAAGTGGAGTGGGGGGAGAAATTTAAAAATTTCGTCGACAGAGTCTACTAGTAGACTCTGTCGACGTAGATCGAATTTTACCCGATTTTTTCCATTTATCCCACTCCAATCCCGGACCTCAGATCTCCTTATCCTCCAGAATATCCTTCGTATCGGGGGTGAAGTGATCCATCACAAACACGATAATCAACCCCACCAAAAAAGCAATGATTACCCCCGGAAGGAAGGTGTCACCTTCCGTGTAATTGTCGGGGAGTACCGGAACTTCCAGCAACGCAACTTCTTCTCCTTTACTGTTCAGGCGGGTGGTCAACGGATTGCGCCACGGCCACAACTTATTGAGGGAGCCCAACATGAATCCGGTCAGGATGGCCAGGGTCTGATTGGGATAGCTTTTGAAGGTGTAGGTGAGTAGGCGGCTGAAGAGTGCCAGGCCGATCAAACATCCCAGGGCAAAAACGATGACGATCTGAATCTTGCCTAATTCTCCCCCCACCAAATCACGCACGGCGGTAAATACTACCGTGTACATCCCGAGCAAGAGCAGAATAAAGCTTCCCGAAATTCCGGGGAGAATCAGGGCCGAAATGGCGATGGCCCCCGCCAGGAAGACAAACAGCAGCGAAGAACTGCCCGCCATGGGATTTATGGTTGTCAGAAAGTAGGCGATGGCGATTCCGAGGATCAACAGGACAATGGAAACGCCGCCCCAGTGGGTAATTTGCCGGCCGATGTAGATGGCCGAACTGATGATGAGTCCGAAGAAAAACCCCCATACTACCGGAGGGTAGTGGACCAGCAGTTCGGTGATCCCCAGGACCGCAAGAATCAGCCCTCCGACCATGCCGATGCCCAATTGCAGGAGAAATCCTCCGTCAGCGGCCTTCCAGGCCGCCACGATTCCTTCTTTTCGCAGCGTACCGATGACCTCGGGACCAAGGATTTTTCCAATGGCCAGCAGCAATCGCTCATAAATTCCCGTGATGAAGGCGATGGTGCCCCCACTTACCCCGGGGATGGCTTCGGCAATGCCCATGGCCATTCCCTTTAGGATAATTGTAATGTTCATATTAGTCTTGTTGGACGGCTTCGTACATGGCCCGGATGGCTTCTTCTCCAAACAGTACCCCAAAGGCATTCTGGAAAACAAATTCCTGGTCTCCCTGGTAAACAATGTACCGGAAGCCGTAGTGCGATGTGCTGTCAATTTGGTTCTGGAAGATGAAACCGTCGGCCTCTTCGGAGACCACCTGCTCAAAGTAACGATTGGCCCGTACCAGCTCCAGTTGGTCCGCCTTCAGCCGGGCCATATCATTGGTGGAGGCACGACTGGCCAGAATTTGGATAGAGAAATTATCCTCCAGACTTTTAACCGTCACGTCTTGCATGATGCCGGAAAGGGTACTGGAGGCTACCTTGGCACTATCTGGTGCCATTATCGTCATGGGAATGTTGTAGCGGGTGAGGTCGAGCTCAGACCACTGGGATTCCGGCGCATTCTCGCAGGAAAAAACAACCAAAACCAAAAGGAGAAGGATAAATTGGCGCATGGATAAGATTTATTTGCGGCCGCAAACTTACAAAGCCGCCGCCGTTTGTAAATTTGTGTTTTTCCAACAAAAATAACCCATGATTAAGCGCCTACATATCCGCAACTACGCGCTCATCGAAGAATTGAGCCTGGAGTTTGCTGATGGACTTAGCATCATCACCGGTGAAACGGGGGCGGGTAAGTCCATCGTACTGGGGGCACTCAATCTTATTTTGGGTGGACGGGCCGATACCAAAACCCTCTTCGATCAGGAGAAAAAATGTATCATCGAAGGAAGGTTTGACGTCGCGGCCTATTCCCTGCAGGAATTTTTCTCCCAGGAGGACCTCGACTACGACGAAGAACTGATCATCCGGCGGGAAATCACTCCCTCCGGGAAAAGTCGTGCCTTCGTCAATGATACCCCCACCAATCTGAAGGTGCTCAACCACTTGGGCAGCACGCTGATTGATCTCCACCAGCAGTTTGATACGCTGTACATCAACAACTCCAGTTTCCAACTAGAACTGCTGGACGCACTCGCCGAGCAACGGGGGCTGGTCAGCAATTACCGGAAACAGTACGCCCGTTGGCAACGGGTGGGAAGGGAACTGGCTTCCCTCCACGAAGCGGCGGCTCAGGCCCGGCGGGAACAGGAGTTTCTGGAATTTCAGGTAAACGAATTTGAAGAGGCCGCCCTCGAGGCCGGCGAACAGGATACCCTGGAGGGGGAACGCCACCGGCTCAGTAATGCTGATGAGATCAAGCAGCTGACCTCCGGCGCTTTCCATTTTCTCACCGAAGACGAAAATTCGGTCAGCAACCAACTGATGAGCATCAGTCAGCGGTTGACGCCGCTGGCCGCCGGGGACCCACAACTGCGGCAACTCTACGAACGCTTCGAGGGATTACGGATCGAACTCGACGAAATTGCCGCTGACCTGGAAACCTTTGGCGACGGAACGGAAGTCAATCCGGAACGCCTCGAAGAAGTTCAGGAAAGGCTCGACCTCATCTACCGCCTCCAGAATAAACACGCCGTTACGAGCGTAGAAGACCTGTTGGAAATCTACCAATCCCTGGCCGATCGACTCGGCCAGTTTGCGGACTTGGGCGGCAATATTGATCGTCTGACGGAGGAGCAGGCCCAACTGGAACTCGAACTTCGTGGCACCGGCGAAAAACTACGGGCGGGCCGCCAACGCGTGGCACCCGATTTTTCCCGGAACGTGCAACGACAACTCGCTGACCTCAGCATGGAAAACGCCCAGCTGGTGGTCGACTTCAGTGAGTTGGACCGTCCGGGACCCCACGGCCTGGATGAGGTGCAGTTCCTCTTTTCCGCCAACAAGGGCGGCAGGCTGCAAACCATCAAAAGCGCCGCCAGCGGCGGCGAACTGAGCCGACTCGCCCTGGTCACCAAAAGCCTGGTGGCCTCCGCCATGGAACTCCCGACGCTCATCTTCGATGAAATCGATAGCGGCGTTTCCGGAGACGTAGCCCAGAAAATGGGAAGCATCCTCACGGACCTGAGCCGTCACCATCAGGTGGTGGTCATCACCCATAGCCCCCAGGTCGCCAGTCGGGCCGATCGCCACTACTTCGTCTACAAACAGGACAAGGAGGAACTTAACCGCACCATTACCCGCGTGCGCGAACTCAATGAGGACGAACGCATTCGCGCCATCGCTACCATGCTCAGCCAGAATCCCCCCAGCGACTCCGCACTGAAGAACGCCCGCGAACTGGTCGAAGGACGAGGGTAAAGGAGGATTCAGGATTGAGGATTAAGGCTTGAGGATCGAATCCCAAATCCTCAAGCCTTAATCCTAAAACCTAAATCCTAAAACCTAACCTACCCCGCCGTGGAATTTTTGGCCAGGTCAAAGAACTCTTCCAGGTTCGGCGTAATGACGATTTCCGTGCGGCGGTTCATCGCGCGGCCTTCGGGGGTGTTGTTGTCGCCGCGGGGATCGTATTCGGAGCGGCCGGCGGCCGATAGACGGGCGGGATCTACGTAAAATTGGTCGACGAGTTCCCGAACAACAGCCGTGGCGCGCATCGTACTCAGTTCCCAATTGTCGCGTACGCCGCGTACGTTTACGGGGACGTTATCGGTATGCCCCTCGACAATGACGTTGAGGTCACGGTGATCGTTGAGGACCACGCTGACTTTGTCCAGCACCCGAATGGCATCCTCGTTGATGCGGGCGCTACCGGAGGCGAAGAGCAATTTGTCACTGATGCTTACGTGGACTTTTCCACCCCGAACTTCCACCTGCACGTCTTCGTCCGCAATGTCATCCAGCGAGCGCTTGAGGTTCATCACCAGGGCCAGGTTCAGGCTATCTTTGCGTTGAATGGACCGGTTAAGTTCCGTGATGTAGCTGGTTTGCCCACTGATGCTCTGGAGGCTTTCCCGAATACTGGTGGCGCCTTCTTTGCTGATGACGGAGAGGTCTTCCATCCGGGCGAGGAGATCGCCGTTGGTTCGTTGGACACTTTCCAACTGAGAACTAAGCATCTCACGTTGCTGCTCACTGGAGCTAAGTTTGGTTTCCAGTTCCTTGACTTTCCCCTGATTGCAGGAGGAAACCAGGAGGGTAAGGAAGAGGAGGGGAAGAATAGTCAGTTTCATAAAACAATCCGTTGGTTTGAAAAACGTGGCGTCACCGGAGTGAACGTATAGACTCGTGCAAAAGCCCACCACGGCGGAAGCCCCGAATAAAGGGTGTTAAGGCGGGGATTCCGGCCCCATAACGATAGCAAACCGGGTTTTCGCACGTGCGGAGGCGTCAATCGAAGGTTACTTCGGTGGCTCCGTAGCCAAATTTGGGGTGATATTCGTTGGTGAATTTTCGGATGAAGGGCGTTTGGCGAAGCCGTTTGTGAATTTCTTTTTTCAGTACACCATTGCCCACGCCGTGAACGATGAATACCTGGTCTACCCCCAGTCGCAACGCCCGCTCCAGATAGTCATCGAAGTACCGAAGCTGGGTAGAAAGTACCTGGTGCCGCGGAACGCTCTTGGGGTCCTTCACCAAAGCTTCGAGGTGAAGGTCCAGTACTTCCTCGAACTCAAGTTTACTCGCCAGATCAGTTGCCACCAATTTTTTATCAGCGCCTTTTTTGGGCCGACTGGCCAGCTGTTGGGCCGTAATGGCTTTGAGGGAGGGACCGGATGGCGATGCCGCAGGTGCCGAGACCTTGGTGTCGAGCCGTGGAAACACGTTATACAGGTGGGCCTCCCGGTGTAGTCGGGGTACGTCCACGTAGCGGGCAAAAAACTGCTTACCCCGAATACGGAGGTCCTGAAAGTGCCGGGGCCCGGTGCCGCCCGTCAGAATGGGGCGGACGTCGAGCTGACAACTCAGCTTTTCGTTGAGCCACTGGTAATCGATGGCCTCCAGTCGCTTTTTACCACCACCCTCCAGTTGGCCAAATTTGGCCCAGCGGCGCTGTCCGTGGGTTAGCACCCGCAGTTCATAGATGATCTTATGTGGGGTGCCGTTGAGCAGGTACACCTCGTAGGCCACGGGCTCGGCCTGGTTGTTGAGTTGGGGATCGAAAGCGAGCTCCACTCCGGGATAATCCCCCGCTTCCGGCACCGGATCAGCGGCCGGAACATCTTCTTTTTCTGCGGGCGGTGGGGGAGTAGTGGGCACAAGCTCCAGGCTTTCTTCGGGGAGGGGAAGGTGCCCCATACCGCCGTCCAGCTTCACCTGGACGAGTCCTCCCGGCAACAATCGGGTTACCGTGCCAAAGTTCTCCGTGCGCTTCATGCGCACCCGCTGACCAACCGCAAATTCCATGCGGCGAAGGTACGTCCCCCGGAAGCTTTTGTCGTCGAATCGGAGTAAAAACCAAAGTTCCGTTACCTTCGGCCCATGACCCCGAAAATCACCTCTCGCTGGCGGGTGGCACAGTACCTGGAACGGCGCTGGTGGCGCCGCTACCTCCGTGCGCAGGACCCGCAGGCCTACCTGCGGAACAAGCGGGACTACTGGGTAAACACTCTGCGTATGCTGGAGTGGGAGGTCGTCCCGGGGCGGCGGTCCCTGGACGCGGGCTGCGGGCCCGCCGGAATCTTCATCGCCCTGCACGAACAAGAACGGATGACGGCCATGGACCCCCTGCTGGACGCCTACGAAAAGGATCTGGCCATCTTTTCCCGACAAGACTATCCCGGCGTCCGTTTCCTGACCGGCCATCTGGAAACACCACCGGAAAGCCTGGAGCCCTTTCCCGCCATTTACTGCTTGAATGCCATCAACCACGTGTCCGACTGGGACCGCAGCCTGGAGCATCTGACGGCCCTGGCGGCACCCGGCGCGAGGCTTCTGTTGTCGAGTGACGTCCACCGCCACCGGTGGTTACTTCCGATCTTCCGGGCCCTGCCCGGAGACCTTCTCCACCCGCAGCAGCACCCGGCTTCGGCCTACCGGCGGGCGCTGGAAAAACGGGGTTGGACAATTGAACGGGAAGTTGTCTTGCGGGAAACTGCTATCTTTAATTATGTTGCCTGGGTAGCCACGAAGCACTGACCTCGCTCGAAGACTTACTTTACCACGCCTGAGACCCCAAAACTGACGATCTCGTCGACCTAACCAATGTGAAACCCCAAATGAACCTATCATCATTGCTCTTTCCAGTATTGCTGTGCACCTGCGTTCTCGCCCCCCTGAGCTGCGGCGGACCTGACGGTCAGCCGGAAAGAGAATCCGTAACTGATATGACAAGCAACGCAGTTTTTGACTGGCAGGGACACCGGGGCGCCCGGGGACTGCTCCCCGAAAATACCATCCCGGCTTTCCTTCGTGCCCTGAGCTACCCCGAAGTAGTTACCCTGGAATTAGACGTCGTGATTTCTGCCGACGATCGCGTGATCGTGAGCCACGAACCCTGGATGTCTCCGGAGATTTGCCTGAGTCCCGCCGGAGACCGACTCCCCGAAGAGCAAGACAAACGGATCAGCATCCGCAAACTGACCGCCGAACAAATCGCGGCCTACGACTGCGGTCGACTGCCGCATCCCCGCTTCCCGGAACAACAACAGCGGCCCGCCGAGAAACCCACCCTGGCGGCCGTATTTGCCGCCGTAGACCGTTTCTGCATCCAGCAGGACCGGCCCTCCCCCCGCTATAACATTGAGCTCAAGTACGAACCCGATCTGGAACCCGAATTTGTCCCTGATCGCAACACCTTTGCCGATTTGGTTCTCGAAGACGTTGCCGCCTGGGGAAAACCCGAGCTGGTAACCCTCCAATGCTTTGACCCTCCAATGCTTGAGGTGATTAGGAGTAAAAACCCTGATATTCAATTGGCTTACCTCGATGAGTTTCCGGGGAACTTGAAGCAGAAAATGGATAGCTTGGGCTTCGTTCCTCCGATTTATAGCCCCTACCACGAACCCCTCAACGCAAATTTGATGGATTCCATTCGGCAACTGAATATGCGGGTCGTCCCCTGGACCGTTAACGAAGTGGACCGGATGCGGGAACTCATCAAACTGGGCGTCGACGGAATCATCACCGACTATCCGGATCGCATCGCCACCGCACTAAAAGAATAACCTCATGAGGACTTCCTCCAAAGCTTTCCGCCACTTATGGATTTTCCTCGCCCTGCTTACGGGGGCGGTGGAAGGATTCAGCCTTACCTCCTGTAGTATGGCACCCGCCACCGAAAAGATTGCGGAACCCCCACGTCGGCAGGTGCAGCGTCAGGCCATGCGGGCCGCTAACTGGCGCTTTGTGTACTGCCTGGAAGCGGGGCAGGAATCAGAAAAACTGGTGGCTCTACTCCAGGAAATTGCTCGGGAGCAACCCTTCGACAAACGGATCGAGGTACTGGATTGTGCCTCCGTCCCGGAAGATAGCCTGGGCACGGGACCGATTTCTGTTTTTGGCAACCGAATCCCCAACATTCGTAATGTTTCTTTCCCGGTGCAGCGAGGCGATCGGGGCTGGACGTTTAATGATAGCGTCACCATGGCGCCCCGGGACTGGCTGCTCATCCCGGCCTACCGGAATCCCTGGTCGTTGCCGGGACGTAACCCCACCACGGCCACCTTCTTTTTGTCCGGTGACGTGGACGAAATGGTTAGGGACCTGCGCGAAGAGTTTGTCGGAGAATGGAATCGGATGTTCTGGCCCAACTGGGCCTACGAACTCCACCGGGCGAACGGTGATCAGTACTACGGTAGTTACGCGGACACCTCCTGGAGCTTTAGTGCCAAGGATGAAGTACGGCTGTTGGCCGCCGACGAACCGGTCTACGAAGGAGAAGAAATCAAAGTATTTGCCTACGATGGCCCCGCCGTTATGGAAGAACTGGAAGAGATCACCAGTGGACTCAAAAAGACCAGAACGCTGGCGGCGCAATTTTTGCCCGCGGCCCTGAAGAAAAATATCGAGGTAAGGGTTTATCCAAGTTTGGAGAGAATTGGCTTACGTCGGGGCCGGATGGATCCGATTCAGTTTGATGAAGAAAAAAGGGTGCTGCATCTCGTGCCGAGCTTCCTACGGCCGGGAGAATTACTCTTATCGGCGGAAAGCTGGCGGGCCTGGATGAACGAGGACATTTCCGTCGATCAGGAGTACCTGGCTTACCTCCTCCAGGAATACTTCAGCGGGCAATTACCGGGCATGGAGCGGAGAAGTCGGGAAGCTCTCGCCCTGGCTTCCACCGGCTTTTATCAGGAGCAGGGACAAAACGACTCCCCCCTAATCCGGGAACTTCAGCTCCGGATTCTTGCCCGGGAGAGAATTTCCCGTTACGATTTGCGGGCCGGTAGTGTAACGGAGGCCGTCAAGTCCGGCCGTAAAGAAGGCGCTCAGTGGCTGAAGAGTGTGGTGGCCGGAGGTGTCGAGCTGGACATGACGATGCCCCAACGCCGCCCCAATGTATCGGTGCCCACTTACCAGAAGCATATGCCGCGCGAAGCGCTGCGGGGAATGACCTTCGCCCATGAAGGCTACCGGGTCCACAATGGTTACGGCGGAGATAAAATAAAGGCCTCCATGGACAGCCTTGACGAACTGGCCGTCAATGCCCTGGCGGTGGTTCCCTACACCTTCATGCGCAATCCGTCGCAGCCGGTGCGATTGCCAATCGTTCAGGAAGCGGGCTCGGAAAATGACGCCGCGACGGCCTGTTCCATCCGGGAGGCCAAAGAAAAGGGGTGGTTTGTCCTCCTTAAGCCCCAAATCTGGCTGGGTGGTGGTCACTGGCCCGGTGACGTCGGTTTCGAAACGGACGAAGACTGGCGAGCCTTTTTCCAGCATTATGAAAACTGGATCATGCATTACGCCCTGCTGGCCGAAAGGGAGCAGGCAGACGCGCTGTGCCTGGGCACGGAGCTGGTAAAAACTACGCTTCAACGTCCGGAGGACTGGAAAGCCATCATCGAGAAGGTCCGTCGGGTTTACGGCGGAAAGTTGACTTACGCGGCGAACTGGGGGGAAGAATTTGAGGGCTTCACCTTCTGGAAGGAGTTGGATGCCATCGGCCTCAACTCCTATTACCCCCTGGCCGAAACCGATGAAGTAACGGACGAAGCCCTCCTGGCGGGGGCCCGCCGGTGGATGACCATGGCCGAGAAAGTCAGTAAGCGGGACGGTCGCCCACTGTGGCTCACGGAGGTTGGGTTCCGCTCCGTTTCTCAACCCTGGAAGAACCCCCACGCGGAGGCCGGAGACCGCTCCGCCAACGAGGAGGATCAGGCCCGGTGTTTCCGGGCCCTGACCACGGCCGCCGCTGAGACGGAGTCCCTGAGGGGGATGTTCGTCTGGAAGTGGCCCAGCTACCTGGGCCATCGGCGGCGCGGCAGGACGACAGATCGTGGATTTACCCCCGGCGGAAAGCCCGCCGCCACGGTATTGGGGGATTTTTACGAGAATTGGGAGTAACTTTAAACACTCGCCGCTTTACCCAATGAGCTGCATTACCTGAACTGCCCCCCACAGATACACTATGCGCTTTTTTATTGCTCTCCTTTCCATCCTGTTCGTGGCCACGGGCCACGCGCAACCCACCCTCGAGTGGATCGACCTGAACCTTACCGTCACTCAACCCGTGGACCTTACCGGAGCCGGCGACGGAAGTGATCGTCTCTTCATCGTCCAGAAGAATGGCATCATCAGAATTTATGATCTGAACAGTGAAACGCTGTCGGGTACCAACTTCCTGAACATATCGGGGCAGGTCCGTAACAGTGGCGAACGTGGTCTGCTGGGCCTGGCCTTCCACCCCCAGTTCGCCACCAACGGCTTCTTTTTCGTGAACTACGTTTCCAACGGCGTGGGCGTTCCGAACAATGGTCAAACGGTTATTTCGCGCTTCAAAACCAACGTGCCGGGAGGTAGCACGGCCAGCGCCGCTTCGGAGACGATTCTGCTGCGCATCAATCAGCCCTTCGCCAACCACAATGCCGGGGATCTGGCCTTCGGACCG
This sequence comes from Lewinella sp. W8, assembly GCF_004375085.3. Lineage (GTDB taxonomy): Bacteria > Bacteroidota > Bacteroidia > Chitinophagales > Saprospiraceae > Neolewinella. The sequence goes on along the minus strand of NZ_SNAQ03000006.1, from coordinate 164,749 downwards.
GACGGCTACCTCTACATCCCCACCGGAGATGGCGGCGGCGGCGGTGACCCGAACGATACGGGGCAGGATCCGCAGTCACTGCTCGGAAAAATGCTGCGTATTGACGTGGATAATCCCGATCCGGGAGAGGAATACGGCATCCCCGCCGATAACCCCTTTGTAGGTAATTCGGCGGTCCTCGACGAAATCTGGGCACTGGGGCTGCGCAATCCCTGGCGGATTTCCTTTGATCGCCTCACGGGTGATTTGTGGATCGGCGACGTGGGGCAAGTCGCCCGGGAAGAAATCGACTTTCAGCCCGCCGGTAGCGCCGGCGGAGAGAACTACGGCTGGGATTGCCGGGAAGGATTCCTGACCTATACCGGTCCGGGCAGCTCCTCGCCCAACTGTGTGGGCGGCTCGGTATACCAGGACCCCCTATTTGATTATGACCGGAGCAGCACCGGGGGACAGTCGCTGACCGGAGGTTTTGTGTACCGTGGCAGCGAGGCCAGTGATTTGGTGGGGCACTACATCTGTGCTGATTATGCCTCCGACCGCTTCTTCATCATCACGCCCGATGAAGGAAGTGGCCGAAACCTCCTGCGGCAGAATAACGCTCCGTTGAGTAGTGTTTCCACCTTCGGGGAAGACGATGACGGCGAGCTTTACGTGGCGAGCCTTAACGGAGAAATTTACCGGATCGTGTCTTCCCTCACGCTGCCCGTAGAGCTTGTCCGCTGGCAGGCCACCGCACGGGAGAAGGACGTGCTCCTCAGCTGGGAAACGGCCAGTGAAACGGAGGCGGCTTCCTTTCAAATCGAGCGCAGCGTAGACGGCAATAACTTTACGGTACTGACGACCGTTGCCGCCCGCGGCAATACGGAGGTAGCACAGACTTACGAGTATCTGGATGCCACTCCGCCGGTGGGTACGCTCTACTACCGACTCCGGCAGCGGGACTTTGATGGCTCGGAAGAAATCTTTCCGATTCGGCAGGTGAGTTTTACGCCGGATGCCGATGGCCCGCGGGTGTTTCCCAATCCTACGAAAGGAGATTTCTCGGTGGCCATTCCCGCTTTGCTGCAGGAAGGTCCGGTGACGGTAACCTTATTCGACGCCGGTGGTCGGGTAGTGTATGACCGCCTACGCCTGGCGGCGGCCGGGGCACCCACCTTTGAGCACACGCTACCCGAAGTGCCCGCCGGGGTGTACACCGTGCGGATAGCGTATGACGGAAAACGCTTTAGCCGGCAATTGGTGGTGGAGTAACGACGAGCAAGTTCATGGGCCGTTAGGGAGGTCACTTTGGCGGAACGCAGGTGCCGTGTTTCTTCCGGAGGGCAAAGTCTGGCCGAACAATTCCCAGGTCGCGGCTCCACTGAGCACTACCTTGCATCCTGCGGTGATCGCCCTGCTGGTCTGAAGGCAACGGAGCTACTTCGGCTTCAATCCGTACTGTTTTACCGGCCGTTTCCCCGTCTTGTCACGGGAATCTTGCTAAATTTGAATCGTGCCAGACGTCAATCAGTTTTTTGAGTTCAATCAGTTCTCTGCCCCCCTCCTGATCGGTTTTTTGCAGGGCATCATCTTCTCCGTGATCTTGTTCATGCGGGGATGGCGGGAAGAACGGATCAGCGATTATCTGGCCGCCATCATCCTGGTGCTGGGCAGTATGTACGGCGCGCAGTGGATGTTTGGCTTTGCCGGATGGTACGATTCCCACGACTGGCGGACCACCCTCATGTTTTACGTGGAGTGGAAGAATTTGATCGCCTTCGGGCCGCTGATCTGGCTGTACTTCCGCGCCCTGACCAACACCGATTTTCGGTGGGAGAAAAAGTACTGGTGGCACTTTTTACCCTGGGGTCTCCTGTTGCTCACCCCACTAGGGATATTTCTGTACGATGTTGTCTATTCCCGGCTGATGCTGGGCGAGCCCTTCGCCTATTTTTACAATACCCGGGGGCCGGCTGCCGAATGGGATAATAACGGTGACAGTACCATTTTCTACCTCATCTTTGCCCTGAGCTGCGTTCACCTGGTGGTCTATCTTCTGCGTACCTTACGGGAGTATCGGCGGTATCGGGCCTACATTGACCGGGAATTCAGTAACGCCAGTCAGCTGAGCTTTCGGAGTTTGCGCATCACGCTGTATTTGCTGCTGCTTGGAGTAACCGCTACGGTATTATTTGAGATCGTCAATGTGTTTACCAGCAGGAGCTACGTGGACAGTTGGGACAGTTATTTTTCCATGTCGTTGCTGGTCTATTTTGCGGCCATTCAGTTTTTCTCCCTGACGCCGCAACTGACCCGGGCCCTGAGGTTCCGGCCCGATCAGGAGGAAGAACCCGAGGCCGCGGAGGTGGCTCTTTCCGGCACCGGTAAGTCGGTTAGTCCGGATTCAGAGGTAGACCTCTCCGCCTGGGCAACAAAGCTCGACCGCCGACTGGAGGAGCACGAGGATTACCTCAATCCCGACCTAAAGTTGGGTGACCTGGCCGATGAACTGGGCACCAACAGCTCCATCCTGAGCAAAGTCATCAACAGCGTACACGGAGTGAATTTCAACGACTTCATCAACGCCCGCCGTTGCGAGGCCTTCCTGCGTCGCATTGAGGCTGGTGACCATGAGCGTCATACCCTGCTGAGTATCGCTTTGGATTGTGGGTTCAACTCCAAATCCACCTTCAACCGTGCCTTTAAGAAGCAAACGGGGCTTAGCCCGGGTCAGGCCGTGCGGGCGGTCCGGCAATAGTTGTGGGTCTGAAAAAGTGTTGTTAGGAGTCCATAAACCCTGATTTGCGTCCCAAAACATAATCTGGGACGTCCCAAATCCTAATTTGACGCGCCCGGAGGGGCCGATTGCCGGTGCTTTGTGATCAACAAAAACAAAGTACCATGCGATCCTTATTCATCATTTCTATTGCGCTGATCTGCCTTACTTCCTGCGCCAGTAACGTAGCTGGAGTATCCATTCCCGCCCGCCAGGAATTCATCCTCGGAGAATTCGCCGACAAAAACTACCGCGCGGACCTTAACAACCGGGGGAAGCAACAAATCAGAATTGCCGTGCTCGACAAGGACACCAAAGAACAGACCCAGGGCTTTGGGCTGGCTGCTGGTGGTAAGGCTACGGTATACATCTCCCGTGACGAAGAAGTACACCTCGTGAACGAGAGTGATCGCGAAGGTAAGGTGCGGGTCACCCTCAACAAAGACGTCGAGGGCATGCGCTACCAGGACCTGAACGCAAACGACCAGTAATCAACACCATTCACTAATTCTCCTCCCCAAAAAGTAACGAGATGCGAACCCTTCAATATCTTTTCCTCCTCCTCATTTCCTGTTCCCTCCCGGCCCAGGCTCCCTACGAAGTTTTTCGCTTCGACCACGACGGCGAAACCCTCACCATGCTGGAGTTGATGGAGGAGAGTAATACCCCCGGGGTCAGCATTGCCCTCGATTACGGAGCGGGCGACACGGCCTTCGTGGCCCAGCTGCGGGAAATGGGCATCGGGCCCGATACGCAGTTTCCCGCCGGCGCGGCCTCCTGCGCTCCGGTCGCCATCGGCATCATGCAGTTGGTGGATCGCGGAGTCTTAGACTTGGACGCTCCGGTAAACCAGTACCTCAAGCGGGCGCAGCTGCCACTCAATCGTGGACGGGAAATTTCGCTGCGCGACGTGCTGTTGCTCCGGGCTAAACTGAGCAGCGGATACAAACCGAATGGCTACCCCAAAGGCGCCGAAATGCCCGATCTACCGACCATGGTCGGAAAGTTGTCTCCCTCCGGTTGGCGAAAGGCGGATGATGATTCAGAATACGGCGGCTGGTTGGTGCTTCAGATGGTCCTGGAAGATCACTACGGAGAGCCACTGGCGGCAATCATGGACCAGGAAGTGTTCGCGCCCCTCGGCTTGAACAACTCTTTCTACGCCACGGAACTGAGTGACCTCCAGCTTCGCGGCGTGGCCAGCGGACATCGGGATAACGGGGCGGCGTGGCCGGACGGGTACCGCCGCTATCCCGAGCAGGGCTTCACGGGATTATGGACTACCCCCACGGATTACGTGCGCCTGGTACGGGCCGTCCTGGATGCGGCCAACGGAGCCTCCGGGGGTATCCTATCCCCCGCTACCGCGCGCAGGGCCATGGAGCGCGGCCACGGGTTCCGCAGCCTCATCTTCCACCTCAATGACGAAGGCCTTCCTTACTGGGGAGGCAACGCGAAGGGGTTTTACTTCCAAATGCAGGCACACCCTGCGGAAGACTGGATCTGCGTGGCGGCCGTAAACCGTAACCTCAACTGGCGTCTTGGCGGCCCCGTAGTCTGGCAGGGTGGATTACTGGCCAAGCAATGGCGATCTAACGACCGCTTGGGTATCGTACTTCAGGAAGCGGACCTTACGGATCCTACGGTGGCGAAAATTGAACACTTCGCCTTTACCCGGGGGATTCGGACGGAGCGGATTATGGCCACCACGGGCTTGCCGGAAGGAATTACGGCCACCCCCGCCTACCTCCTGCAAAATGATCGCGGTCGGGCGATCTACAGCGGGAGTCACAACGCGGTCGAAGGAATTATCCAGTTTATTCAGTCAAGCCGGGTAAGCCCCAAAAAATCAGTAGGGGATACCCGGACGGGATGGCTGATGCGTCGGGGGCGCCAGAAGCTCTCGATCCCGCTGAAGGTAACCGTGCCAACGGGTAACGGTGCTCCCGATCAGTTACCGGAAGCCATGCTGGCGGCCATTTCTGAATCCATGCTGGAAGGTGATGACTGGGCATCTGGTACGGTCGAATTAGGTCCACTTGATCGGCGGCTCTACCTTGACCTGCACAGCTACCGCCGGGAGGAGGGGGACTACCAGATCACCTTCGCACTCTTTTCCCAGTTCAACTGCCATACGCCGGTGTCCACCAATTTTGGTTCTCCGTTGACGATGCGTCCCGACGGAACCGGGGCAAGCGAATTGGCGGGTAGCATCAAGTCCGAAATTGCCCAACTGCTGGCCGTTGATCGGGGACTGGTAGGCCGCCCACTCCCGCTGAGCACCCCGGTTATTTCCTGGGGGGAACTTGGCTGGGAACTTTCGAAGGCGGTGATCGCCGCCCAGGGAACCACGACCTACCACCCCGCGATGACCCTCGCGGAACGCTACGAAGTAAATCTGGTTCCGGGCGATCAGCCCGGTTTGTTCTTCGGCTTTCCTGCCCCCCTGGACCGCTATTCCGGGTCCGTCAACGAACTGCGGGGGGCGTTCCTCCTCGGTGATGGTGGCCGTTCGATTGCCGGGAATTTTGCGTTGCCCGTTAGCGAAATCAAAACGGGTAACGAAGCCCTGGATTACTACGTTCTGGACGACCTGCTGAAACAAAAGAAACACCCCACTGCGGCACTGACCTTCGCGCCGGTACCCGTGCCGGAGGCCTGGCGGGTAGGGGAGCGGCAGACCTTCCAGATACCCGCAGTGCTAAGCCTGCGGGGCAAACGCCACGACGTCCTGCTGGACGCCAGCTTCATCCTCAATGACCGGGGAGAGCTATTGACCACCGCCGATTTTTACGTCGATTTCCGCAAAATATTCAAGCACGATGGCCCCGACGGTCCCGATGATATCCGTCGTCGCCTGGAGTTCTCCGCGGCCTTTACGGCCACTCGGTGAGCACGAAATGATCATCCACTAAAACAATCAATAACCCACAAATTTAACCCTTATGTCACGTTTTGTTTTCCCCCTCTTTGTTGCTCTGGCCATTACCCTCAGCCTGGTTTGGACGACGAGTCCCACCATCATCTTCCCGGCAACGGCTCCTGGTTCTATTACCTTCGTCGGCAACGCCGGGAGTGATCAGGTCTTTACCGTGAACACCTGGAAGTTTGACGAAATTTCCGGCCTGGAAAATCCCACCAACATCAAAGCCATTGCCGTGCTGGACATGACTTCCATCACCTGCGACTGGAAAGACCTGGAAAAGTCCTTGCATAAGAAGAAGGATTACTTCCACAGCAAGAAATTCAATACGGCCACCATCATCATTGACGGCGCCGAAGCTGCGGAGGAAGCGGGTACCTATACCGCCAACGGCAAGGTGTCCATCAAGGGCGTAACCCGAAGCATTCCCATTGAGTTTTCTCTGACGGGAGAAGGGCCCTACCAGCTCGAGGCCAAAGCCTCCATCAACCGCCAGCAATTCAAGTTTACGGGCGGTGGCCCAAAAGATATCGTTCCGGTTATGGTTTCGGCGACCATTGAGTAGGCATAAAGAAAGGCCCGATGCAAACCTGCATCGGGCCTTGATTATTTAGGGTATGATCCGGTCGATTACTTGGCAACCGAGTAAATTACCTTACCATTCTTCAGCATGGATTCTACCGCGGAACGGTCAGAGATATACTTGTAACGGCTGTTGTACATTCCTTCGGGACGGTCACCCACAATGTAGTAGCGAACGTCTACGTCGGGAGCATTAACGACTACCTGATCGGATACGCGCATGGTTTCTCCGTCGAGCATTTCACCGTCTTTCTCCAGTCCGGCCAGCACGATAATACGGTCGCCGGTGGTATAGACTTCCTCAATGTTGAGGTCAGCCTCCTGGTCAACGTCGGCCTCTACCACGAGGGTGCGTTCTTCGGCATCACCATATTCATCGGGCCACTGTACGTCAATTACGGGCACTTCAATGGCTTCTTCTTCCATGACGACCCGTACTTTGGGCACTTCCACCATTTTGGTGGTGGTGGTTACGTCAACGTCCGCCCAGTCTACGTCGAAGGCGGGCATCTGGCCAGCTTCCGTGTCTACGTCAACGGACACTTCCGGAAGCTCAGCTTCCCGGGTTTGATCAACGTCACAGCTACTGAGAGCCAGTCCAAATAGGGCAAGGATACTTAAGATTCGAATTTTCATTTTATTGGGTGTTTTTGGTTTACGAATGCAGCGCCATTTTTATTGGTCGCTCGTCATTGTCACGTAAACCGCGTCCCAAATGTTCGTTAGCCGTTTGGAACGTCTCCGTTATGAGTCAACTTCGACCGGTTGATTGTTGTCGTTTATTTTGTGGAGTTGGCCCCGGTCAGGATGATGTTTTGCGGTGGCCGCCGTCGTTGATTAATTGTTGGTAGGAATTGTATAGGCTTTGTCAAGTGCTGTATAACGAGAGTATACAGTTTGTGTGCCTATTTATGGACTTTTGGTAGCTAGATTTGTCGGTGCATCCTGAGGGGTGAACATACCGGACGTTTTGTCCTTTTAGAGTTTTAGAGAGCCGGGAGAGTGTAGTGGACAACCAAACCTTTGGATTCCACCTCTTCCGGATTGCATCGATAAACTATTTCTTCATACCCACGCCATTCTGGCACTTTCCTGGGCTTAAAGCTTAAAAACATGCACAAATTTTACCTTGCTGTACTCTTATTCTGCAGCATTTCTTACACCGGTTTTGGGCAGGTAACCCTGCCAATTGACTTCGAAGACTCCGAGGTGACGTACGCCATCAACGGCTTCGAAGGGGGTGAGGGAAGCGTGATCGCCAACCCCGACCCGTCGGGCATCAATACCAGCGCCAACGTCGGTCAGTACGTCAAAGGAGCCGGCGCCGACTTCGCCGGAGTCTCCATTCCCCTGGACGGAAACATCGACTTCGGGGAAAACAACGCCATCAAGATGAAGGTCTGGTCCAATCGTGTTGGTGCCCGCGTCCTGTTCAAGCTTGACCCATCAGGTGGTGATCAGGTGGAAGTGGCGACCACCGTAGCCAGCGAGTGGGAAGAACTCACCTTCGACTTAGGTCTATTCACGGGCGGCTCCTACAACACCATTACCCTCATCCTCGATCTGGGCACGGCCGGTGACGGCTCCGCAGACTTCACCCTGTTCTTCGACGATATTGAACTGACGACCCTTTCTACGGAAGGCGGCGTACAGTTGCCCATCACTTTCGAAGACTCGGAAGTGAACTACACCTTCAACGGCTTTGAAGGAGGTGAGGGAAGCGTGATTGCCAATCCCGACCCATCGGGCATCAATACCAGCGCCAACGTAGGACAATACGTCAAGGGAGCCGGTGCCGATTTCGCCGGAATTACGATTCCGCTGGCTGGCGTTATTGACTTTGGTGAGAATAATGCCATGAAGATGAAAGTCTGGTCTAATCGCGTCGGTGCGCGCGTCCTGTTTAAGCTGGAGCCTTCCGGAGGCGATCAGGTCGAAGTGGCCACTACCGTAGCTAACGAATGGGAAGAACTCACCTTTGACTTGAGCCTCTATGCCAATGGCAACTACAACGCCATCACGCTCATCCTCGATCTGGGTACGGCCGGTGACGGCTCGGCAGACTTCACCCTGTTCTTCGACGATATCGAACTGACCACTCTTTCCACAGAAGGGGGCGTACAGTTGCCCATCACTTTTGAAGACTCGGAAGTGAACTACACTTTCAACGGCTTCGAAGGAGGTGAGGGAAGCGTGATTGCCAACCCCGACCCATCGGGCATCAATACCAGCGCCAATGTCGGTCAGTACGTCAAAGGAGCCGGCGCCGACTTCGCCGGAATTACGATCCCGCTGGCTGGCGTTATTGACTTCGGCGAAAATAACGCCGTCAAGATGAAGGTCTGGTCTAATCGCGTCGGTGCGCGCGTCCTGTTTAAGCTGGAGCCTTCCGGAGGCGATCAGGTCGAAGTGGCGACTACCGTGGCCAGTGAGTGGGAAGAACTCACCTTCGACGTAAGCGCCTTTACCGGCGGTAACTACAACGCCATTACGCTCATCCTCGACCTGGGTACGGCCGGTGACGGCTCCGCGGATTTCACGCTGTTTTTCGACGATATCGAGCTTACGACCCTCTCCACGGAAGGAGGTGTAGAGTTGCCCATTACCTTCGAAGATTCTGAGGTAACCTACGCCATCAACGGCTTCGAAGGAGGCGAGGGAAGCGTGATTGCCAACCCCGACCCATCGGGCATTAACACCAGTGCAACCGTTGGCCAGTACATTAAGGGAACTGGTGCCGTCTTCGCGGGAGTTTCCATTCCCCTGGCCGGCCCCATTGACTTTGGCGAAAACAACGCCATCAAAATGAAGGTTTGGTCTAATCGCGTCGGTGCGCGGGTCCTGTTTAAGCTCGATCCTTCCGCCAACGACGAGGTCGAGGTAGCGACTACCGTGGCCAGTGAGTGGGAAGAACTCACCTTCGACGTAAGCGCCTTTACGGGTGGTTCCTACGACGTGGTTACGCTCATCCTCGACCTGGGTACGGCCGGTGACGGCTCCGCGGATTTCACGCTGTTTTTCGACGATATCGAGCTTACGACCCTCTCCACGGAAGGAGGTGTAGAGTTGCCCATTACCTTCGAAGATTCTGAGGTAACCTACGCCATCAACGGCTTCGAAGGAGGCGAGGGAAGCGTGATTGCCAACCCCGACCCATCGGGCATTAACACCAGTGCAACCGTTGGCCAGTACATTAAGGGAACTGGTGCCGTCTTCGCGGGAGTTTCCATTCCCCTGGCCGGCCCCATTGACTTTGGCGAAAACAACGCCATCAAAATGAAGGTTTGGTCTAATCGCGTCGGTGCGCGGGTCCTGTTTAAGCTCGATCCTTCCGCCAACGACGAGGTCGAGGTAGCGACTACCGTGGCCAGTGAGTGGGAAGAACTCACCTTCGACGTAAGCGCCTTTACGGGTGGTTCCTACGACGTGGTTACGCTCATCCTCGATCTGGGCACGGCCGGTGACGGCTCTGCCGACTTCACCCTGTTCTTCGACGATATCGAACTGACGACCATTACTACGGAAGAGGGCGTACAGTTACCCATTACCTTCGAAGATTCCGAAGTAACGTACGCCATCAATGGTTTCGAAGGGGGGGAAGGAAGCGTAATTGCCAACCCCGACCCATCGGGCATCAACACCAGTGCGAACGTAGGCCAGTACGTCAAAGGAGCCGGCGCCGAATTTGCTGGAGTCTCCATTCCCCTGGATGGCCCCATCGATTTTGGCGAAAACAACGCCATTAAAATGAAGGTTTGGTCCAATCGCGTCGGTGCCCGGGTCCTGTTCAAGCTCGATCCTTCCGCCAACGACGAGGTCGAGGTAGCGACTACCGTGGCCAGCGAATGGGAAGAACTCACCTTCGACGTTAGCGCCTTCACGGGCGGCTCCTACAACGTGGTTACGCTCATCCTCGACCTGGGCACGGCCGGTGACGGCTCGGCGGACTTCACCCTGTTCTTCGACGATATCGAGCTGACGACCATTGAAGCGGAAGAGGGCGTACAATTGCCCATTACCTTCGAAGATTCTGAGCTGATGTACGCCATCAACGGTTTCGAAGGGGGTGAGGGAAGCGTGATTGCCAACCCCGACCCATCGGGCATCAACACCAGTGCGAACGTAGGCCAGTACATTAAAGGAGCCGGCGCCGAATTTGCGGGAGTCTCCATCCCCCTGGACGGCCCCATCGAGTTCGGCGATAATGACCTCGTCAAGATGAAGGTCTGGTCCAATCGCGTCGGTGCCCGCGTCCTGTTCAAACTCGATCCTTCCGCCAACGACGAGGTTGAGGTCGCGACTACCGTAGCCAACGAGTGGGAAGAGCTCACCTTCGACGTGAGCGCCTTCACGGGTGGCTCCTACAACGTGGTTACGCTCATCCTCGACCTAGGCACGGCCGGTGACGGCTCCGCGGACTTCACCCTGTTCTTCGACGATATCGTCTTAGCTGATTCTACGACTTCGGTTCGTAACCTGACGGCTGAAGACGTCCAGGTGTTCCCGAACCCCACCAGCAGCCAGTGGCAGATCAATTCTCCCGAATCACGCATTGAGGTCGTGAACCTGTTCGACCTCTCCGGCAAGCTGCTCATGGCCGCCAAACCCGGAACGAATCAGTTCGAGATCAACGCCCAACAATTCCCCCAGGGAACTTACCTGCTGAGCGTAACGACCACTGCGGGACGGCGCATTGCCCGACTGATTAAACAGTAACCTACTACTACTTTTGCTGCCCGATGGGGTAAGACCTTCGGGTGGCATCAGGTAGTAAGCAAAAGGCCGGGTGGTTTCCCTTTAGGAAGCCACCCGGTTTTATTTTATCCCCGATGGTGCGGTTACTATACCGTAGCGGGGAATTATCAGGTGGCGTGACCGCAGGTGCCCGGCCATTATCCGAAAAGCCATGCACCTGCACGCCGTGCCCTAAGCATTTTGCTCACCCGGCTATGCTCTCCCTGGTACCACTCTTCCTTTGGTCCTATCGCAATAGCATCACGCTGCCGCTGCGGGTGATCTTCCGGCCATTGATTAGGGTAGCTTCAAACTGATAAACGTAATGTCCGGCGCTGGCCGTTCCACCGTCCCAGCTGTCGTCCGCTGCGCCGTACGCCCACCGCAGCGCACCCCAACGATCGAACACTTCCCAGCGGTCAATGCGGGCAATCTCGTTGCCCAGGCCCGCCCGAAGGCGGTCGTTGATGCCGTCGCCATTGGGGCTGAAGGCAGTTGGCAAGTAGACTCTCGGCTGAGCGTCGTCTACCTGGACGCGGAGGCTGTCGGTGGCCACGCAACCGGCGGTGGAACTGGCTGCCAGGTACACCCAGGCGTCGGTGTTCAGCGTAAGCATCGTGGCGGGACAGTCGTTGCACTGCATACTGTCCTGCCCACTGGTCGACCAGCGGAAGGTCGTCAGCGGAACGTCCCCGATAATCTCCGCCCGGACCTCCAGCGGGTCGCCGAGTCGGACGAAGCGGTCGGCCGCAATGGTCACCGAAGCAGACGGTGCCAGGGGCACGACTACTTGCCGGAAGGCTTCACATCCGGTCGAGTCCCGGAGGATGATCATGTAGTCCCCGGCCGGGAGTCCGGTCAATTCGTCGGGCTCATAACTGGCGGTAGGGAGCAAGCGGATACTGCCAACTCCGGTAGGCTCCAGAATGATCGCGCCGTCTCGGGCACCAGCGCAGGACGGCGGCTCAATCCGGTAACCCAGGGCACCCGGCGGTGGGTTCTCCACGGTAACGTCCAGCACGAAGGGGAAACACCCCAGGGCATCGTTAACGGTCACCCGATAGGACCCGGCGGCCAGGTCCACCTGGGCACCGGTCAGGCCGGGTACCGACCAGCTATAGCTGTAGGGGAATTCTCCGCCTACGGGATTGACGGCCACGCGGGCGGTGGCCAGGCCGCAGGGACGGAAGGCCGAGTAGGTCGCCGTCGGCCCGTCAGAAATCGCCACCTCGGTCTGGACAATGGAATCGCAGTCCATCCCCGTACCGGGGATCGTATCGGCGTATACCCCGACGGTACTCCGATACTGACCGCCCACCAGCACGGAATCACCCCGGCAGATGGGGCGGCGCACGAAACTCCGGCTGTTACAATCCTCGCAGGGATTGTCACACTCATCAAAGGCTGCCAGCAGCGAGGGAATGGAGCTGCGGGGCCGGTCCAGTGACCAGGCGATGGCGGCTTCCCGATGCTCGAGGTCTGCCCTTTCCCAGTTCGTGGTCATCACCGTTACTGTGACCTCCAGATCCTGAATGTTCATGCACTGGTTATCGGATTGGCCAAGCGGGTCGAGGCGCATGATCAATCCTTCCTTCGGCCTCCCCGGATAGGTGTAGGAGGCCAGGGCCGTGATCCCACCCGCGGAGGCGTGCAACTGCTGGTTAGCCCGGAGGTAGATCGTAGCGTTGCCCGGAAAATTGTAGGTGCGGGCCCACTGGACCTGCCCCTGGAGGTTCAGCTGCAGGAGAAAGGGATCCCGTTCGCCGATCAGGTTGAAGCCGTAGGCCAGTAGTCCGCCGGCGTGGGGCACCAGTTCAATGGCACTCTCTCCGTCGAAATCTTCGATATCGTAGCGGCGCGTCCATTCGTGGGAGCCGTCCGTGAGGAAGCAGGACAGCATAATGTTGGTGTTCAGGGCCCCGGTGATGTCACCGATGTTTCCCCAGTGAACCACGTAGATCCGGTTGCCCACCCGTTCCACATCGAAGGCGTAGAGCCGTCCGCTGGCCTGACCGGCAATCGGCCCGGTGCGCCCAAATATCGGGTTGCCGTCTTCGGTGAGTTTCAGGACACTCGCCCGGATGTCCCGCGGACCTCCGGTAGCAGAAACGTTACCCACGGCGTAGAAGCCGCCGGCTTCGGCGGGGATCAGATCCAGGATGGCCTCATCGCCCCGGAAATCGTAAAAATCCCCCTCTTCACTGATGCTGCCGTCCATTCGCCGAATCTTCTGTAGATAGCCACTGATGAATACCGGGGAGGCTTGCCCGATCCGGCTGCCGGAAATCAGGTACTCCTCGTTGCCCAGGAGTTTGAGGCCGGTAGCCTCCGAAAGAAAGGGAGGCTGCTTGAAGTAGAGCACCCGGTCGGCGTTCGGGTCATACCGGAAAACGTAGGCCCGTTGCTCGTTGGGGGTGGTAAAGGTGGAGCCGGCGCCGGCAATCATGCCGGTCGGGTCAACGACGAGTTCGGCCAGGGTGGAGAGTTCCGTACTCTCACTTTCCGTTTCGATCACCCGGCGCCAACGTAGGTTGCCCAGGGTGTCCATCCGGCTCAGAAAGACATTGCCCTCCACGGTGCCCCCGATAAGCAGGTCATTGGTGCCGCCCGGATAGGGTAGCACGCAGGTTGCCCGGACGGGACTGCCGCCCTCATCCCGCAAAAATTGCGTAAAGGTGGCGCCGGTACAGCCGTCGGACTGTCCGGACAAAACCAGGGGAAACAGAAAAAGAGATAGTATGACTAAAGCACGTACCATAAAGGATTACGCGCTAAAGATACTTAATTCACGGCCGGAGCACGAAAAGTGCCGCGTCGCAGAAATGACTTAGTGTAGGATTGCGGCCGCAAATCCGATCAACTCCCCACCCATCACCAGCAACTAGCAACCAGTAACCAGCAACTAGGAACTAGAACAAAATCTTCTCCCCACGCTTACGCTCGGCTTCGCGCAGCAGAATCTTCCGGAGGCGCAGGCTGTTGGGGGTTACTTCCACGTACTCGTCGGCCTGGATGTATTCCAGGGCTTCTTCCAGCGTGAACTTCCTCGGGGGTACCAGACGTGCCTTGTCGTCGGCACCGCTGGACCGCATGTTGGTGAGTTTCTTGGTCTTGGTGACGTTGATCGTCAGGTCGTTGGCCCGGCTGTTTTCTCCGATCACCTGACCTTCATAAATCTCTTCGCCAGCTTCAATGAAGAAGCGGCCACGATCCTGGAGGTTGTTGATGGAATAGGGGATACTCTTACCCTGTTCCATGGAGATCAGCGAGCCATTGATCCGGCCGGGAATCTCTCCCTTGTGGGGCTGGAATTCCTTGAAACGGTGGGTCATGATGGCCTCACCCTGGGTGGCGGTGAGCATGTTGCTCCGCAGGCCAATGAGGCCCCGGCTGGGAATTTCAAATTCCAGCGTCACCCGTTCTCCCTTCGGCGTCATGCTCAGCATCATCCCCTTGCGCTGGGTGACCATGTTGATGGCCGTACCGGAGAGCGGTTCGGGTACGTCGATGGTCAGTTCTTCGATGGGCTCCTGCTTGATGCCGTCGATTTCTTTGATGATTACCTGGGGCTGGCCGATTTGCAGCTCGTAGCCCTCCCGGCGCATGGTTTCAATGAGTACGGAAAGGTGCATTACCCCGCGACCGTATACCCGGAAGGTATCCGCCGAATCGGTTTCTTCGACCCGCAGGGCCAGGTTGCGCTCGAGTTCTGCCGTCAGACGGTCCTTGATGTGGCGGCTCGTCACGTACTTGCCCTCCTGACCAAAGAAGGGAGAATCATTGATGGTAAAGACCATGCTCAGCGTAGGCTCGTCGATGGCGATGGTGGGCAGTGCCTCCGGGTTCTCGCCGTCGGCGATGGTATCGCCGATCTCGAAGCCTTCCACGCCAAAGACGGCACAAATATCGCCGGGCTGTACCTCTTCCACCTCCGTGCGGCCGAAGCCTTCGTAGACGTAAAGGCTTTTCACCCGTCCCTTTTTCTCTTCTCCTTCCCGGTTGATCAGCGTAACGTTCTGGTTGCGCTTCATGGAGCCCCGGCTCAGGCGACCAATGGCCATTCTGCCGATGTACTTGGAGAACTCGATGCTCGTAACCAACAGCTGCGTATTGCCTTCGGGAATCTGGGGTTCGGGGACGTACTTCAGGATGGCGTCCAGCAGAGGAAGAATATTGTCGGTGGGTTCCCTCCAGTCTTCGCTCATCCAACCCTGTTTGGCCGAGCCGTAGATGGTGGGGAAGTCCAGCTGCTCTTCGGTGGCGTCCAGGTTGAACATCAGGTCGAACACCATTTCGTGCACCTCCTCGGGCGTACAGTTGGGCTTGTCCACCTTATTGACGACCACCAGGGGACGCAGTCCGAGACCCAGGGCCTTTTCCAGTACGAAACGCGTCTGGGGCATGGGCCCCTCAAAGGCATCCACGAGCAGGATAACCCCGTCGGCCATGTTCAGTACCCGTTCTACCTCTCCGCCAAAGTCGGCGTGGCCCGGGGTGTCAATGATGTTGATTTTCGTGTCCTTATAGTTAATGGACACGTTTTTGGCAAGGATCGTAATACCCCGCTCCCGCTCCTGATCGTTGCTGTCCATAATCAGCTCTCCGGGGTTCTCGTGATCTCCGAAAAGTTGCCCGGCGAGGAGCATTTTGTCCACCAGGGTGGTCTTCCCATGGTCTACGTGGGCAATGATGGCGATGTTGCGAATGGACTTCATGCAGTTAAATTTGGGGAGCGATTTCGCTAAGAAGGCGCAAAGGTACGGGTTTTACTGATGAACCCTATATTTATTTTAGGTGTCACCCGTATTAACCGGTAGGTCATTTTTTGGCTGCCGCAGGTGCCAACACATGCCAAAAGAGCAAAGCCCATGATCCGATTTCCCAAGTACCTACTTCCCCTGCTGGCGGCCGGCCTCCTGGTCTATTTCGTCCTGCTGTTTCTGACCAGTCAGTACCAGTGGGAAATCGGCCGGCTGGACGTGCTGGTGGAATTGTTTACCCTGCCGGCGATTGCGGCGGTTCCGGTGTTGTTGGTCCTGGGGATACTGGCCGTTGGGAAAACGGCCAGTCAGCGAACGGCGGCTAATTATGTCGGTATCGGACTGCTGCTGGTCGATCTGATCCTGTTGGTCACCTTTACCTTTGTTACTTCGCCGCATGGCTAACGTTTATCGATCGCTGCCGCGCATCGCCCACCTGGTACTTCCCGCGATAATCCTGATCCTGCTCGTGCTCCTGCAGGCTTGTGGCCGATCCACCCTGCCGCCGCCCCGGGCCAATGGCCCGGCGGCTTCCTGGGAATTGTCCGATCAGGTTGACGAACTCGTGCTGCAAATCATGTCCGAGCACCAACTGCCTGGCATCGCCGTGGGCGTTGCTCGGGCGGATACCGTCCTTTACGCCAGGGGATACGGCTGGGCGGACCTCGATACGCTCCGCACCGTAACGGAAACGACCCTCTTCCACACCGCCTCGGTCAGTAAGCTCTTCACGGCTCAGGCCGTAATGCAGCTGGTGGCGGACGGCGCCCTTGATCTCGACGACCGAATCGTAGCATTAATCCCCGGTCTTCAGGTCACGGACCCGAGGTTTTCGGACGTTACCGTCCGCCAGCTCCTCAACCACACTTCGGGCTTGCCCGACCTCAGTAACTACCACTGGAGGCGTTACCACACGGACCCCGGTAGCCTGGAGCGTTACCTGCTGGCGGAGGACTGGCAACTGAGCACGACGCCGGGGACCACCTTCGCCTACTCCAACCTGGGCTACGATCTGCTGGGGCACGTGGTGGCAACGGTCAGCCAACAAGCTTTTGAAGACTACGTTAAAGCACGGGTGCTGGAGCCAGGAAAGATGCACGACAGTGATTTTCGCCACTTCCTGCTGCCGGACTCCCTGCTGGCCCGCCCCCACACCAGGCACTGGCTCACCGGGGCTGTCCGAACCCGGACCATTTACCCCTACACCCGGGAGCACGCACCCAGCAGTACCCTTAATGCTTCCCCGGAGGAATTGGCGAAATGGATGGCCAACGTCCTGGGGGCATTGGCCCGGGAAAAGGAGGATGGTTTTTGGCGGCAAATGGTCGACCCCTCCACCGTCCTGACGGACCGTATCGGACTGGGCTTTCAGCGGTACGACCTGGACGGTACGGCAGCGGTGGGGCACTTCGGGGGAGATCGGGGGTTCCGGTCTTTTCTGGTATTGGTACCCGAAAGTGATCTTGGAGTGGTGGTGATGGGGAATGGTGATTACGCCGAAGATTTCCGCCGGGAGATCGCCCGGGGCATCCTCGACCTCCTAATGCGCACCGATGAGTGAAACGCTGGCCCCGGGAGTATTCCCCAGCGAAACCGGGTAAAGTAGAGTCTTGCACCCTGCACCTGTACCGGCTGAGCCGAGTATTCCGCTTCGCTTCACGGCCCCGCGCCCCAAGATTTTAAGAAACCCTTATGGACCAACTCTCCGCAACGGACGTTACTCTAATAATTTCCGCATTCCGTCGGCCAGAAGCCCTCCTTGAGGGATCAGCGGACGGGAAAGCAAGGTTAACCAAAGAAGTATTGCTTTCTTTGCGGATAAAATCAGCGAATTACCATGAGAAAACTACTCTTTTTTGTCGCTTTTCTGGCGGCAGCGGGCCTCGTGGCCCAGGGGGAAGCCCCCCAGAATTGGTGGGACCTGGATCGTACGGACGATACCTTTCCCGGCGTAAGTGCCAAGAAAGCGCATGAATACCTGGCGGGAAAGTCCGCTCAGACGGTGGTCGTAGCCGTGATTGATTCCGGCGTAGACGCCGATCACGAAGACCTGAAGGACATCATGTGGGTCAACCCCGGTGAAATCGCCGGAAATGGCATCGACGACGACAACAACGGCTACGTGGACGACATCCACGGCTGGAACTTCATCGGCGGCGCCGACGGACAGAACATCAACTACGAAAACCTGGAGGTCGTCCGGCTGTACAACAAGTACAAAGCCAAGTACAACAACCGGAACCGCGATGGACTCAGTAAGGCAGAGAAGGAAGAATTTGACGCCTACAAGGAATACGAAAAAACCATCCAGGAAACCCAGGAAAGCTTAGGCCCCCAGGCGGCTCAGTTCAGCTCCATCAAGGAAGCCTTTGACGCCATCGTGAAGCGGATGGGCAAAAAGCCTGCGGACATCACCGCCGAGGCCGTCGCTAAAATGGAAAACAAGGACCAGATGACCGGCATGGTGCAGCGCATCATCGCCAACGCGGCCGCTAACGGCGCCTCCTTCAAGGAAGTTTATGGCCAGATCGAAGATGCCGTGGACTACTTTGACGGACAGTTGAAATACAACTACAACCCCGATTTTGACGCCCGTTCCATCGTAGGCGACAATCCCAGCAACCTGGATGATCGTTACTACGGAAACAACAACGTGGAAGGACCTGACGCTCAGCACGGTACTCACGTAGCCGGTATCATTGCCGCCATGCGCGACAATGGCATCGGCGTCGACGGTGTGGGTGGCCCCCACGTGCGTATTATGTCCGTACGGACGGTACCCAACGGCGACGAGCGCGACAAGGACGTAGCCAACGCCATCCGCTACGCGGTAGATAATGGTGCTTCGGTAATCAATATGTCCTTCGGTAAGGGACAGAGCCCCTATAAGGATGCCGTTGATGCTGCGGTACGCTACGCCGAAAAGAACGACGTGCTGCTGGTGCACGCCGCCGGTAATGACGGCAAGAAGCTGACCCTGACGAACAACTATCCGAACGATACTTACGTCAAAAAGGGGCTCTTCAAGCCTAAGGCCAGCAAAACCTGGATCACGGTGGGGGCCTCCAGCGCCAGCTACGACGCCTCCTTCCCCGCCAGCTTCTCGAACTACAATAGCAAGTACGTCGATGTTTTTGCTCCCGGCGTAAGAATCTACTCCACCGTTCCCGGTGACGAGTACGAGAACCTCCAGGGTACCTCCATGGCTGCGCCGATGGTGGCGGGCATCGCGGCCCTGCTGCGCAGCTACTTCCCCGACCTGACGGCGAAGCAGGTGCGGGAGATCATCCTCGAAAGTGCTCTGCCCGTCAGCCTGCAGGTCACCAAGCCTGGTTCGGAGGAAACGGTGAGCTTCGCGGAGCTGTCCGCCACTAGTGGCATTGCCAACGCCTACACGGCCGTGAAGATGGCCGAAACGGTCAAGGGTAAAAAGCGTAAAGCCGCCGACCGTGACGCTTCTCTGATGATGTACTAAGGCGCGAAGCTTTAATCAATCTAAAGTTTCGAAGCGGTGGTGAGGTTGCTCACCACCGCTTCGTATTTTGCGGAACGGCGGACCGGGCGGATGACAGATTCCATTGTTGACTATCTTACGGGCTCAATCTAAAAAAGAACATTACGCCAATGATTCGCCCGATATTCAGCAAACCTTCCATTATTCTTTTCCTGGTGGCCTTAATGGGCTCGTGCATAGCCGCCCACGCTCAGACGGCTCCTTATCAGGCCACCCGGACCGCCGCCGAAGCGATCGAGGGCAAGGTCATCGAGTGGCGGCATCATCTGCACGCCAACCCGGAGCTGAGCAACCGGGAATTTGAAACGGCCAAATACGTGGCCAACCACCTTCGGGAACTCGGCCTGGAAGTGCGTACGGGTGTAGCCCACACCGGGGTGATTGGCGTGTTGAAGGGCAATAAGCCCGGCGGCGTCATTGCCCTACGGGCGGACATGGACGGCCTGCCGGTAACCGAAATCGTTGATCTGCCCTACGCCAGCAAAGCCAAAGCCCAGTACCGGGGCGCGGAAGTAGGGGTGATGCACGCCTGTGGGCACGATACCCACGTGGCGATGCTCATGGGAGCGGCCGAAATTCTCTCCCAGCGGAAGGATGAAATTCAGGGTACGATCGTCTTCCTCTTTCAACCCGCCGAGGAAGGGGCGCCCGAAGGAGAAGAGGGTGGTGCCAGCATGATGGTCAGGGAAGGAGCCCTGAAAGATTATGGTGTTGAGGCGGCCTTTGGTATCCACATCAATTCCCAGACGCCCGTCGGGCAGGTAAACTACAAACCCGGAGGGGCCCTGGCGGCATCCAATCGCTTTACCATCACCGTCAAGGGTAAGCAGGCCCACGGCTCGGCGCCCTGGGCCGGTATCGATCCCATCACCGCTGCGGCCCAGATCATCCAGGGACTGCAGATGATCATCGCCCGGCAAACCCAGCTGACCAAGGAAGCGGCCGTCATCAGCATCGGCAAGATCGAAGGTGGCGTTCGGGAGAACATCATCCCCAACGAAGTGACCATGATCGGTACCATCCGAACCCTGGATACGGAAATGAAGAAAGAGATTTTCCACAGAATCGAGCAAACGGCCACGAACATCGCCGCCAGCAGCGGCGCGGAAGCGATCGTCAACATTGAACCGGGAAACCCGGTCACCTACAACGACCCGGCCATCACCCGGGAACTCATGCCCACCGTCGTTGCCACGGCCGGAGAGGACAACGTAAATCTCGTACGGCCCATTACCGGAGCGGAAGATTTTGCGTTTTACGCTCAGGAAGTGCCCAGCCTCTTTCTCTTCCTCGGAGGGATGGACCCGGAGATGAACCGGGCGGAGGCGCCCGGCCACCACACACCCAATTTCCGGGTGGATGACCGGGGCATGAAACTGGGGGTACAGTTGTACACCAACATCGCCCTGGATTACCTGAACAATAAGGCCCGCAAATAATGCTCCTCAAAATCTTTGCCGGCATCCTGATTTTCGCGGGGATATACCATTTCGTTAATCCGGCCTTCTACGATCCCATCATGCCCGACTGGTTCCCCAAGCGGATGGCCAACGCCGCTGGTGGAATTGCGGAAATCATTCTTGGGGTTCTCCTGTTCCTGCCAAATTTCCGCAAGCTGGCCTTACTGGGTACGCTGATCCTGATGGTCATGTTTCTGGGCATTCACGTCTGGGATCTCCTCAGGCCCCGGCCGGCGATCGGAACCCATACGGTCGCCGCCATCCGGCTGGCGGTGCAAATGTTGTTGGTATACTGGTTATTTCGCCTGTACCAACAGGAGGAGGTTGCTCATTAGGATTCTCCTGCCGTTCCCTAATTATTGGGGGATTTTGGTTTTTTTTAAGTTGATGTGGGGCACTTTTATGTAATCGGATGAAGTTTATCATCTACACCACAGACAAATCAATAAAGTATGGAAGCCCAACTTTCAGAAGCAGAACTCAGAGGAGACCGCCGCGGTAAAGTAGCCGCGGGGATCGGTTTCGTCCTTTTCGTCATCCTGTTGGTGATTCCGATTTTTTTCCATCTGAATCCTCCTCCGGGCCAACCAGGCATTCTGGTGAACCTGGGCTTTGTGGATACCGGTCAGGGTAGCGAAAACGCAGGCCCCAGCGCTCCGGCGGTAAGCCAGCCGGAGCCTTCGCCGCCGCCGCCGCCCGCACCGGAGGTTCAGCCGGAGCCCACGCCTCCGCCCCCAACCTCCAGTCCGGAGCCGCAGCCCCAGCAGCGGGAAGTAATCCAGCAGGAAGACCCCGCGGAGGTGGCGCTGCGCCGTCAGCAACAGCAGGAGGAAGCCCGCCGTCGGGCGGAACGGGAACAGCAGCAACGCGAAGCCAACGAGGCCGAACGCCAACGTCAGGCGGCGGCTGAAGCCGAGCGTCAGCGTCAGGCAGCCGCCGAAGCCGAACGTCGCCGGCAGGCCGAAGCCGAAGCAGAGCGCCAACGCCAGGCCGAGGCCGAACGCCAGGCCCGGGAAGCGGAAGCCAACGCCACCCGTGACCAGATCGGTGGCCTGTTTGGCACCGGATCCGGAAATGGTAATACCGGTAACCCCGGTAACCAGGGTGATCCCAACGGTGACCCCAACGCCGACCGACTCACGGGGATTTCAACCGGTAACGGTCGCGTCTCCGGTGGCCTGGGCGGACGGGGTGTACTGGCCAGCCCACCCGTACGGGAAAACTCTCAGACCTCCGGTGTGGTCGTCGTTTCCGTCTGCGTCAGTCCCGACGGCAACATCACCGAAGCGAAATACACCCAGTCCGGTAGTACCACTGCGGATCCGAATCTGGTGGCCGCCGCCATCGCCAACGCCAAAAAATGGCGTTTCAAGGCCGACGGCACCGCCCCGGAACGTCAGTGTGGACGGATTACCTATAACTTCAAGGTACAGTAAGGGGTGAACGTCAAAGAAAAGCGGTGCTGAGCAAACTCAGCACCGCTTTTCTTTTTGGGATACGGCGTTACGCCTCTTGTCATCCGACTACTTCAGGAAGATAATTCTCGTTTCCTTCGGGGCCAGCGTCATACCCTCCAGTGAGTTAAGCTCCCGATCTTTGGTCAGGTCATAACCCGCGGAGTACCCCGCCAGACGTTCTTCGTAGGGGACAAGATTTACGTCCTCAACCGTTTTGCTGCTGCCGTTGAAGATGACCATCATCTGCTCCTTACCCGCCCGGCGGAAGAAAACGTAGACGCCCTCCTGGGGCAGGAATTGGGTAAGGGTGCCGTGGCTCATGGCCGCACTTTTCTGGCGGTACTGCGCCAGTCGGCGCACGTAATTGAAGGCTTCCCGCTCGGTGGCATCGCGGTCCTGGTCGGAGAACAGATTACGGTCGTCGCCCGCAAATCCTCCCGGGAAACCCACGCGCCCACCTTCCCCGAAGGCACCGCCGGCCCCGGTAAAGGCCAGTTCGGTACCGTAGTACATCACCGGAATCCCCCGCAGGGTCATCAGGAGAGCCAGCCCACTCTTGAATTTCGTCATGTCCCGGTTCACCGTAGAGAATATCCGGCCCAGATCGTGGTTGTCCAGGAAGAGTACGTTTTTGGTGGGGTCTTCGTACAGGTAATCCTGCGCCAGAGTGTAGTAAAGCTTCAGGACGCCTTCTTTCCATCCGGGATCAACGCTCAGGGCCTCATTGATGGCGTAGTGAAGTTGAAAATCCGTTACGCCGGGGAGGTGAGAGTCGAAATCCTGGTGGATATTTCTTCCCCCCGCAAACCAGGCCTGTACACCGGGACCGTGCACCCAGGTCTCCCCGAAGATGCCCAGATCGGGAATTTCTTCCCGTAGCCGCTGATTCCAGCGGGCCATGAAGGCGGCGTCGGGGTAAGCGTAGGTGTCAATCCGGAAAGCATCCTGTCCGCTGTAGAGGGTCCACCAAATGCTGTTCTGGATCAGATAATTCGCCAGGTGAGGATTTTGCTGGTTGAGGTCCGGCATGTGCTTGTCGAACCAACCGTCGGTCATCAGCCGCTTATCGTATTCGCTGGCGTGGGGATCGAATACCGTCGTCGCCCGGTAGGTGGTCTTGGTGTATTCCGGCCATTGGTGAATCCAGTCCATACTCGGGAGGTCCTCAATGAACCAGTGGTGGTCTCCGACGTGGTTGAAAATGACGTCCATGATGACCTTGATTCCCCGCTCGTGGGCGGCTGTTACCAGGGCCTTATAGTCCTCGTTACTGCCGAAGCGACGGTCAATTCGGTAATGATCCGTAACGGCATAACCGTGATAACTTTGGTAGGGTTGGTCGTTTTCCAGGACGGGATTGAGCCAGATAGCCGTTACCCCCAGATCCTCCAGGTAGTCGAGTTTGCCCAAGATGCCCGTCAGGTCACCACCGTGCCGGAAAAGGAATTTATCGCGGTTCACTCCCTGCTGTGCCATCCCGGCAACGCTGTCGTTATCGGGGTCGCCGTTGGCGAAGCGGTCGGGCATGATCAGGTAAATGAAATCATCCTGACTCAGGGGCGTTCGGGGGCCTTTTTCCAGCCGGGGGTGCGCCCGAAGGGTGTACTCAAACGATTTCGTCTCCGTCGGCTCATTTTGGGCGCGGACGCGGGATGCCAACTTGATGGGGAAGGCGCCAGGTTGGGTACCCGGAGCGATGTACAGTCCCACAAAAAGGTAATTGGGGTTTTCGAGCCGCTTAACGTATTCCACGGATACCCCCGGATAATCAACCGTCGCCTGATCGTAGCGGGCCACGTTGCGGTCATAGATCAGCACCTCCAGTCGGGGGTCGACCATATCCACCCACCAGTGCATGGGTTCTACCCTCGTTTGCACCAGTTCTTTTCCGGAGGGGTAACGGATTTTATACTCGGCGTGTTCCATCCCCAGGGGAAGCTCCTGCATGGGGTCGTCATCATAAATACTTTCTTCTTGCCCGCTCAATGGGAAGGTGAAAAACAGAATACAAAGCAGTAGGAGGGTACGCATGATCATTAATTTAGGGGTAAGATAACGAGACTCAGAGACAAAGGATTGATCAGAATCCAGGACGTGCCCACGTTGTTTGGGGGGATTTCCCGGCAAAAGTTATGGGTACGAGGCTAGAGACCGGAGAGCGGGCTGTTTTACTAACCTAACCCTTTTTGGCGAGCCGCCACGGAACTACCTTAGCGAATCCCTGATTACCTTTGCGCCATGATACTTCGATACTTTGTTCTGTTTGCCGGGGTAGTGCTGATGATCACGGGGTGCAACAACCTCATCAGTCAGAATTTTGGCACCCATAACCTCCGGACGGTGGCGCTGGAAGAAGTGATTGCGGAAGGCCTCGGAGACGCTGACTACGTTGAGATCACCGGGGGAGAACTGGGCAATGCTCTGCTGGTCGGCCCCGCACTTCGGGTCACCGATAAAGATTATATCCTTCGTCCCATCCTGACCAGACAGCAGGCCGCCAACTGGTATTCCGGAGCCACGGTAAGGGCCTCCGTGATTGGTTGGTTCAAAAACAATGACCCCGATTGTGTCACCGCCGAGGGATGTCCTCCGGACAAGAGTTTGCCCATCAAGGGCCTGATCGGCCCCCCAACGGATAAGAAGAATCCGGTCGAGCTCTGGAGCACCCAACGGATTAAACTCGAAGATCAGGTTACCTACATCCAGCTCTATGAAGAACCGATGGCCTGGTACTGGAACCTGATCATGTTTTTGGGTGGGCTACTGGTGGCCATCGTCCCGGAAGCCTGGCGTTTTCAAAAACGAAAAACGGCCGACAATAACAAACCTTCTGCTACCTAGGGGAGTACGGATTCCCTTCCCCAAACGTTACTAACCGCAGACCATCTTTGCTGGGGCACTTTCTCCATCAGCCTTAAGCTAGCGACATAAAATTTATTGAACGTATGCGTCAACTATTCCTCCTCCTGGCTGCCGCGGCAGTAATTTTTCATTCTGGATGTACCGACAACACGGACGAATTGGGCCCCATCACCAACATCGGTCGGGAGAACGGCTGGGTAATTTCCTCCGCTTCCACCACTTTGGAAACGGTGGCGGATGGTCGAATTGCCAACCTGACCGATCAGGAAATCAGTGATGCCGGTGAAACCCGGGAAAACTTACAGCAAACCTACGCCGCCCGGGCTGCCGCCCAGGCCGGAGTGGACGACTGCGACCGCGATGATGTCCTGTTTTTCCTCGAAAATGGCGCCATGCGGATTATCCAGGGAGACATGCAGTGCCCGGAGCCCGGTGACCCCACCGTACTGTCACCCTTTAACGACAACTTCTACGTTACCGATTTAGACGGAACCTTTATGGTCGTCCGTAACGAAGAAGGTACCCTGATTGATGAATACACCATCGTATCCATTAGCGGAACCCAGTTTGTCGTTACGGCTACGCGTGAATTACGCCTGGATAACCTCGTCGGTGCCTTCAACTACACGACCACCTACGAAATGATTCCAAACTAAGCGCTAAGATCAGCGCGCCTCGTTCCGGGGGAATTCCGGTGCCCGCACGGTGCGGGGCCGGACCGAAAGTGCCTCCAGGAAGGCCAGTAGGTCGTTCAGCTCCTGGTCCTTCAGCCCCAGGGGCTGAAGCAGGGGATCGTGCACCGGGATGACCGCCGCTGCCTCCCGGGTGCGCCGGGAGATGATCTGCGGCATACCGCTATTGTACATGGTCAGGACTTCCCGTAACTCCTGGATGTTCCCGTGGTGGAGGTAGGGTCCGGTAAAGGCAACGTCCCTCAGCGTCGGCGTACGGAATTGCCCGAGATGACTGCTGTCCTGGGTCACGTAAAAGCGCCCGAAATCTTCCTGGGGCCGGCCCATCAGGTGCTGGCCGCTGTTGTGAAATTGCTGATCGGATAAGAGGGGGCCGTGGTGACAATTCAGGCAGCGGGCCTTGGTCCGAAACAGGTGTAACCCACGAAGCTCAGCATCCGTAAGGGCATCCGTCTGACCGTTGATGAAGCGGTCCACCCGACTGACGCGACTGCGAATGGTGCGCTCAAAGTCGGCGATGGCGGTCGCTACGTCGGCTCGCGTAATCGTTTCCACCCCGTAGGCTTCCCGAAAAGCCGTGCGGTATCCTTCAATGGCGTTGAGTTCTTGCTCCATTTCCGTCAGGTCCTGATTCATTTCCAGATGGTCCTGAATGGGACCGAAGACCTGTTCCTCCAGACTGGCCGCCCGCCCGTCCCAGAAAAAGTGCTCCCAGCGACTGACGTTCAGCAGGGTAGGGGCGTTCCTTTTTCCCTGCTGCCGATCGTGCCCGAAGCTTTGTCCGCGCCCGTCACCCCAGCCCAGGTCCGGATCGTGACAACTGGCGCAGCTGATTTGGTTCGAGGCCGAAAGAATGGGATCAAAAAAGAGTTGCTTGCCAAGTTCCCGGCGGTTACGGTCGATACCGTGAGGAACGTCATTGAGGGCGGCCAGCTCAGCGTCGGGGTCTACCCCCGGCTCAAGCGTGGCCTGCGGCCACGCCGCCACCGGCTTAGCGTAGGCCTCCCGCAGGCTTTCGTCCGACCAGGAGGCTTCCTTCAGGCTGCGGGTCTGCAGGCAGCCGGCCATCAGTAGAAATAAAAAGAGTACCACCCCCAGGAGGAGGTGATACTCTTTTTTGGTCTCGGGGCGTCGGTTCATATACCCTTAACGCTTAACGACCTCCAATAGTAAGCGGCCGGCCGGACTTTTAACTTCCACCTGATACAAACCGCTGGGTAATCCGCTGAGCAGCACCCGGTGCTGTTGGGCACCCGCCGGCCACACGGCTTCCCGCACGCGACGGCCCTGCTGATCGAACACGCTGATTGTGCCGTTGGTCAGGGCTTCCCCGAGTTCCACCATAATGCCGTCCACGGTCGGATTGGGGTAGGCCCGTTGGGCCCGGATACCGAACTCGTTCACGCTGTTGACGATGGCGTTACCCCGCAGCACGTAGGTGACGGTGACGTCGGTCATGGCGTCCAGACTGGCCATCAGAGTCAGCGTATCGGTGTACTCACCCTCCGTCTGGGGGGCAAAGGTCAGGTTGATGGTATCCGTCGCTCCAGGGGCAATTTCCACCGCACTCAGATCGTCGGCGGTGTACTCCATGCCCGTGGCCAGACTGGGCGTAAGCTGCAGCGGCCCGGTACCCACATTTTCCAGGACGAGGGCCAAAGTAGAATCCGTCCGACTGGGAACGGCTCCGAAATCAATCTCCGTGACTTCTTCTCCGAGTACGGTGCCGTCCAGGCTAACCGCCAGGGCCCCTACCGGAGCCACGCTGGTGCCCTTGAGATAAAAGAAGGAGGTTTCCGGTCCATCCGGCCCAAGGACCAGGATTTCTAAGCTATCCACAAAGGTTCCAGCTTCTCCAGACAGGAAACCGATTTGAAAGTCTACCGTACTATCGCTGGGAATACTGTCAATATTCCCGATGAGGAGCACGGCAAAGGGGTCCATTACGGCGCCTTCGTTGAGCCAATTACCAACCGTTGGGCCCGTTCCGGTGCTGGTAAGGGTTAAATTAGTGGTAACGATATCGGCACCCAACAGTACCTCGCCAAGGTCGATCGTATCCCCACTGTTGACGACGCCCTGGTCAGCGGTAGAGAATTGGAAGCCAGCTCTATCAGCTACGGTTGTCCATAGCTCCCGCCCCAGGCTATCGTCGGCTTCGAAGTACAGCCGGTCCCCAATCAAAAAGATTTCGTCGATTCCACCATCCTCTGCTCCAGGACCGATGTCGGTGATTTTGGTGGCGAATTCGTCAAGGATGCCCAGCTTGTAGAGCTCCCGGCCATCCGTGGGCGTTTCGGCGCTGAAATAGAGCGTAGAATTTGTCCAGACTAGGTCTTCCGGGGCAAGCAGCTCTTCTTCCGTCGGGGCAACGTTTATTGCATCAAAAAAAATTTGTCCAAAAAATAGGGATAGCTGATGGAGCTCGGGGCCCTCTCCACCATCAGCAATAAAAACACCAGCCGGAAATACATCATCCTGAATTAATTGGATGAATCCTTCCGGGTCGCTGTCTCCGGGGCCAGGATTGAGGTCCGCGAACAATACCGTTCCTTCCTCGGTGCCGTCCGTCATCCAGAGTTCCCGCCCAAGCGAATCGGTCTCGGCGGAAAAGAACAGCATGCCACCAAATGCGAAGAAATCCCCTGGCCGGCCGTCGCCCGCTCCGGTAACGAGGTCCTTGACCAGAGTCGGTGGGGCGAAGGTGCCGTCCGTTTTGTAAAGCTCCTGGCCCAGGGTGTCGTTGTCGGCCCGGAAGTAGAGCTCGTTGTTGTACACGAAGTACTGGCTCGGGGCGGCATTCCCGTTGCCGTCCTGACGAATGTCGGAGAGCCGGAAAGTTCCGGTATCAAAACCGTCACTTACCCAAAGCTCGGTTCCGGTTACGCCATCATTGGCCGTGAAGAACATCCGACCGTCGAATAGGGTCTTGAAGTTGGGCACGGACGGACTGTTGCCCGGCCGAATATCCAGCACCAGGGCGGCAGAGTCGCCCATGGCGTCGTAGCGGTACAGTTCGGAGCTGACGTCCGCCCCGCGGGCGGTGAAGAAAATCTCCCCGTTGAGCTCAATGAAGTCGAAAGGATTGGAGCCCGTGGAACCCGGGTTGATGTCGTCGACCAGGCGAGTCCCCGCGGTCGTACCGTCGGTTTCCCAGAGTTCGTCTCCGTTGTTGGCGTCCCTGGCCTTGAAGTAGACCTTGTTGTTGAACAGGATGAAATTGTCCGGGTTGCTGTTTCCGGCGCTGCTGCCGGGGTCCTCGTTGATGTCGCGCACCAGGCGCGTTCCTTCGGGCGTGCCATCGCTGATCCAGAGCTCCACGCCGTTGGTGTCGTTGTCGGCCCGGAAGAGCAAAAGGCCCTGGTAATCGAAGAATCTGGTGGGATTGGCGTCCTCGGCGCCGGGATTAAGGTCGGTGATTCGGGTTACTTGTGCCGAAAGGCTACCCAAACCCAGGCAGGTAAGGATACAAAGGGTAAAAAGTATACGCATAAGTTGACTGGTTTCTCGGTGATGTAGATAATGCTTGTTGGAGCGAAAATGAAATTGGTACGGTGGCAGAATAGCCAGAATATTGGGTGGGACATGACCCGGGAAGGGTCACAAATGATCCCCTCTCTCGTCAGGAAAGGTACGTTTATTACGGTAATCTTCCCCTACCGCAAGGAGGTATTTGACGGATTACCGGGCAAAGGCAATCTCACCGGAGAAGACGTAGGTCGCCGGTCCTTCCAGCCAGACATCCGCGAATTGACGCCCGTCATAGTGTCCCCTGACGGCCAATTGGCCGCCCTTGGCCCGCACGGTCCAGTGGAAGGAGGTATTGGGGGCGATGCCGGTCCGGATACTGGCGGCAATGGCGGCGGCCGTAACCCCCGTACCGCAGGCCAGGGTTTCGTCCTCCACGCCCCGTTCGTAGGTGCCGATGGACAATTCATCGGCGCCGGATTGCTCCACGAAATTGACGTTGATCCCTTCGGCCGCGTAGGGAGCCGATTGCCGGATGGCCCTGCCCCGTTCGGGAACGTTAATGGCCCCGCAACTATCTACGAAACTGACGTAATGGGGGGATCCGGTATCCAACTGGAAGGCCCCCGAACTCAGTTCCTCCACGGTGGTCACGTTCTGCATTTCCAGGGAGACGCCTTCCGGCAACAGACGCGCCCGGTGGGGGCCGTCAACGGCCAGGAAATGATACTCTTCCCGGTGGATGCCAAGTTGGCGGGCGAAGCGGACAATACAGCGGCCACCGTTACCGCACATCGTGCTCGGTGCCCCGTCGCTGTTGTAGTAGACCATCTCAAAATCGAAATCCGGGTGGGAGCGCAGCAGCATCAGGCCATCCGCACCGATCCCGAAGTGGCGGTCACACCAGCGGGCAATGACTGCCTGGTTCAGTTGCTCACGCAGCACATTCTCCCGATCGTCGATGAGCACGAAATCGTTGCCGGCTCCCTCATATTTGTGAAAACGAACGGTCTTCATCGTAGGCTGTCTTTACCGATTTTGATCGTATCCCCCCGCATGTCCAGGGAGTTAACGGGTTCTTCGAAGCCGATCTCCGCATCAAGCATATAGGTGCGGTAGGCCGCAATGCCCGCAAGGAGCAGGATGACCCCCAGGCCGATAAAGGAAAGCTTCCAGCCGAAAATGTTGCCGAGGTATTCTTCAGAATCCTGGTTGTTGTTGCCGAACATGGATGCAAATTGAGGGGAGTATACTAGCTGGTTGGTGGTTGAATAGGAGCCGGTGGGCGCGGAGCGCTGGTGCCGTGTTTATCCTAAGGGCAGAGATCAAATAAAATGGTCTTCGCCGCATGGGCTGAAAACGTTCGTCAGGACTAAACGTTGAGCCGGACCGGGGGAAATAAAACCAGGATTCGGTCTCAACCCACTTGTGGTGGTGCTTTTCGCCAAAAAGCAACCAAACCATCATCGGTAGCGCCAACCCGTAAAGATTGGAGGCATACATCAAAGGGTGTTGGGCTGTATGACAGTTGGTGTGGTTTCCTTTCGGGCTCGCCCGGCTGTCCAGACGGGGAAAGGAAACACCAGGTCCAGGATGGCCAAGATCAGCTCCGCCCGATAACAATACCACCTTTTCCGACGTTATGCTCGGGCATGAAGCGACCCGACTTACTGATTATCATTGGCTGCTGTATACTATCTGCTTTTCTGGCCCTCACGGCCGATCGGATATTCTTTGCATCCCGCGGTGACGCCACCACGGACGCCGGTGCCCTGCTACAGCTCAAAGAGCAGACCCTGCCCCGTTTTGCGGGAAGCGCTCCCACAAATTTTATTAATGCCGCCGAGAAGGTCACCCCCGGGGTAGTCTTCGTGCGCTCGTTCCGCGAGCGCATGAGTCGGATGGAACCCAATCTGGAAAGCTCTACGACCGGGTCTGGGGTGATCATCTCTCCCGACGGACTGATTGCCACCAATAACCACGTGATTGAGGGCGCCGAACGGATTCGCATCGTGCTGGGGGATAAGCGGGAATTTGACGCCAGCGTCATGGGCGTGGATGAAAGTACCGACCTGGCGCTCCTCAGCATCAACGGCAAAGACCTGCCCAATCTGGAATTCGGGAACAGCGACAGTCTGCAGATCGGCGAATGGGTACTGGCGGTCGGCAACCCCTTTAACCTGAATTCAACCGTTACGGCGGGCATCGTCTCCGCCAAGGGGCGTAGTATTGACGTACTGGAGCCGGAAGACCGCATCGAAAGCTTCATCCAGACGGACGCGGCCGTCAACCCCGGAAACAGTGGGGGAGCCCTGGTGAACACCAACGGGGAGCTCATCGGCATCAATACGGCCATCATCACCAACAGTGGCCGGCACGAAGGCTACGCCTTCGCCATCCCCGGCAATCTGGCCCTGCGCGTCCTGAACGATCTGCGGGACTTCGGCGAAGTCAAACGGGCGGTGCTGGGCGTCTACATTCAGGGGGTGAACGATGCCCAGGCCAAACGCCTTGGTCTGGGGACCGCCAAGGGGGTGCTGATCACCAACCTCACGCCCGATGGCGCGGCCCTGCGCGCCGGGCTGGAAATCGGCGACGTGATGACCGCCCTGAACGGCGTAGATATCAACTCTGCCCCCGAAATGCAGGAGCAACTGAGTCGCTACCGCCCGGGAGAACGTCTGAGAATCACCTATTTGCGCAACGGTCGGGAACGCAAGGCGACGGCGCTCCTTCGGGATAAAGCCAATCGTACCCGCTCCCTGGTGAGTGCCCGCGTGGAAGATCGCCTGCATCAACTTGGCTTCGAGGTCAGATCCCTTACCCCACAGGAGGCCGCAGCGTATCCGGAAGGGGGAGTCCGGGTAATCGCCATTTTTCGGGATACGCCCATTGAGGCGACCAACATGAACGCCGATTTTATCATTCAGGCGATCAACGACCGGCGCATCCAGACCATGGAACAATTCATGGATGCCCTCAATGGGGCGGAGGAACTACTCTTTCAGGGAGTCTATGAGGGCTACGAAGGGGAATATTACTACCAGGTAGAGTAGGGAACCCCCTATCCGAAGACATCCTCTACAAGGAGGTCCCGGCCCCGTTTTTCGGACAAGCGACTCAGTAGTTTTAGCAGGAGGATGGCGGTGATGTAGCTGTCTCCCAGGGCAGTATGCCGATCGGAGAGGCTGATTTTATACCGGCGGGCTAACTTGTCAAGGGCATATTCCCCCTGGGGCGTCCAGTAGCCCGGAGGGTGGATTTTCTGGGCCAGCAAGGCGGTATCGAGCACCCGGTTTTTGAGGGGCCCGGCCCCGAGTCCCGCGAGGGCCCGATTGATCATTTCGACGTCGAAGCCAATGTGGTGCCCAACGATGACCGCTTCTCCCAGGTAGGCAAGAAACTCCTCCATCAGGGAGGTAAGGTCCGTATACCGGTACCGCAGGGAATTTGGTACGATGCCGTGAACGGAGACGGCCGTGGAGTCCCGTAATTCCTCCGGAGTTGGCAGATAGGCCTCGAAGCATTCCTTAAGGCGGATGGTGTGTCCTCGGAGACGGAGGGCGCCGAGGCTCAGGAGTTGATCCTTGCGGGGATTGAGCCCGGTCGTTTCGGCGTCGAGTACGACCACGTCAAGCTCCCGGAAAGCTTGCTTGCCTGGTGCAAGCTGGTGGGGAAGTTCCGCGTATTTCCGGTACCAGTCCGGCCACTGGTCCGCGCCCTTTTGGCGAGGATTCAGGGACAGGGCATTACGAAGCTTATCGAGCCAATCCTTGCCTTCCATTACCTCAGGAAATTGAGCTGAAACCGGACTTCCAGCAGGCTCTGGATTTCGCGCACGGGGCGGAAACTGTTGCGCAACAACAACCGCTGGGTGCGGGTGAGTTCCTCCGGTTTGATGAACCGCCCGGAATCATTTCGTTCCAGGCCGATTAGGGCCCGCAGCCGGATCAGAACTTCGTAGGCGTCCGCGGCCTCCCGGTAAAGTTCGGCGTTCTGGGGTTCCAGTTCCGCCAGGGTTTCATAGCGGCGGAAGGTATTGTTAACCTGCCCTTTTCGGGCCTCCAGGATGAGCACGCGGGCTGCATCGGTGAGGGGACGCATGGCCCGTGCTTTGAGGTCGAACTGGTCCTTATGTTCCCCGGAGCGCTCGACCACAAAATTCCGGAAGAAGGTCAGGGGGCTGGGGTTGTCGAGGGCCGCCAGTCCCAGGGACGCCAGAAACCGACTGCTTTTTCCTTCCAACTCCGTGAAGATGTGTCTGGTGAGTTTGCCGGGAAGGCTGCCGTCCCCCCAAACACCCCGGTAGTCGAAGAAGATGGAGGTATGGAGCATGTTTTCCCTGGTGTTCTCGTTCATCCAAAAGGAAAACTGCTCTTTCCACCCACCGACGGACAGGCACCACAGGGGGTTGCTGGCCATCATGTCTCCCGGACAGTAATCGAAGCCCACCTCATGAAGGTATTCGGTGACGTAACCCGCCAGTTTCAGGAACCACGCTTTTACTTCGGCGTGGCGCTTCTTGCCCACGTCTTCGAAAATCAGGGCATTGTCCTGATCCGTCCGCAATAATTGTTCTTCTCTGCCCTGGCTGCCGAGCGTCATCCAGTCAAATAGGGCCGGAGGATTACCCATTCCGTCGGCCTGCATCCGGGCAAGGCCGAACTTGATGCATTTACGGGTAATTTCGTCGTTGATGGACGACATGACGCTGGTAATGAATGAGATACTTACTTCTCTTTCAAGATAAACTTTAAGTAGTCTTTCGGACCGGTCCCGGAGAGAGCGGAGGTAGGCGGTGGTTTTTGCCCGGCTGATTTCCCGAACGAGTACGGCGGGATTATTCCCCTGCAGAACCAACAAGTCGTGCTCGCTGATGACCCCCGTGATGGGGCTTTTGTTGGTTCCGTCTTCCGTTTGCACGAGGTGATGCAGGCCGTACCGGACCATCATGATCTGGACGTCGGCCACCGTTACGTCCGGGCGGATACAGATCACGGGTTCGTTCATGATTTCCGTGATGAGTGCATCGAGGCTTTTCAGTCCGGTGGCAATCTTACGTCTCAGGTCCCGGTCGGTAATGATGCCGATGGGATGATCTTTTTTGTCGACCACGACGATGGACCCCACGTTGTGCTCCGTCATCCTTTTGGCGGCATCGACGATTCGGGCGTCCGCGGTACAGGTGATGGGTGGTCGGGCACGGTGGACCCGCTGGAGTTCGAGCAGGTCCGGTCCGGTGTAGTCGGTTCCTCCCCAGTTGCCTTCCGGTTCCCGGTTCCTGGCGGCCTGGTATTCGAGGGCATAACGGGAGCTTCCGGCCATGCTGGTGGCCAGATAGTTGGTCAGCTGGGGATAGTTGGGTAGTAATTCTTTGAATCCCTCGGTATTGACGGCGTAGAGCAGGCTTTCTTCGGCCGCTTTGGCGAGGAAAAGGTAGTTGTCCTCCGCAAGCAGCGGGCGAATACCGAAGACTTCGCCTTCTCCGAGTCTTTCCACCAGGCGCTCTTCTCCGTCTTCTCCGATGCTGAACAATTCTACGGAGCCTTCCCTGATGACGAAAAAACGGTCGCGGGGCGGTTCGCCGGGGGCGAAAACGGTGGTACCAATGGGCTGGTATTGCACCTCTACCCGCCGGGCAACCCGAAGCAGGGCCTCTTCATTGTCCACAAAATGAAAAGGGGGAATGTCCTTAAGGAAGTCGTATACGCGTTGTGCAACCTGATTGGCCATTGCGCTAAAGTTAAGCGCAAAAGGGGAATATTCTTTTTTGGATGGCTATTGTCTTTGCCGGCCTTCCACGAAGTAGGTCGTGCGGCCGGCTACCTTGGTAATCCGGACGGGCATTCCGGTTTCCGGGTCGGTACCGTCTTCCTTTCGCCAGGTATGCCAGAACCAGTTTTCGGGGTAATCCCGATAGTAGGGCGCGTTTTCCGTGGCGTAGGTCATAATTTCGATGATCTGTTCGTAAACGGCCCTGATGTCATCCGGCGTGAGGGTGTTCACCCGGATGGCGGGGTGCAGCTTGGTGCGGTAGCAGATCTCGTCGGCGTAAAGGTTTCCCAGGCCGGCGACGATAGATTGATTGAGGAGGACTGCCTTCAGGGTGGTTTTTCTTCCCTCGATGGCGGCCGCAAAGTGCTCTTCGGTCAGGTCCAGGGCATCCGGACCGAGCTTGATTTCCTCGATGTAGGCCTCGCGGTCGTGCAGGTAAAGGATCCGGGCAAACTTTCGGGAGTCGTCGAACCCGAGGATGTTCCCGTCCTGAAAGTGGAAGGCGAAGCGTTCAAACCGGCCGCGATCTTCGGGTTCCTGGTAGAGGTTCAGGTCGCCGTTCATCCCGAAGTGGAGCAGAACGTCATGGTGGTTGTCCAGCTGAGCGAAGAGGTACTTTCCCCGGCGGATGGACCCGGTAAAGGTCCGGCCAGCCAGCGCATCCGCGAAGGCCGCGCCACTCATGTTGCGGATGATTTTATCGTCGTGAACGACTAACTTGCCGACGGTTTGGCCAATGGCGGCAGCATCAAAGTATTGCTTGAAATTGTGGACTTCGGGTAACTCGGGCATACGATAATTGGGTTCGTTCTATTAACTGCCGATCGGGTAAAGTGTTTGGAAATCAGACCTGGAGTTGCAGGATTTATCCTACTGCCATCCGGCCCCGCACAGCCTAAGTAATTTCCGGTAGTATCTTGACGCCACATTCATCGATATGCACCAATTTTTCAGACTTTGCCTGCTGCTCTTCCTCCTCGGAGGTAGCGCCTGTACTTCCACTACTGAAGATATGACTCCGGAAAAATCACCTGCGCCCCAACCCGACGGGGAAGTTCCGATGGTGGCGCCACCCCTGAAGATGGGGGTAGTTGGAATGGTACACGGGCACGTGGGGTGGATACTGGGCCGGGAAGCGATCGGTGACGTGGAGGTCGTGGGTATCGTAGAGACGAACCAGGAGCTGATTGATCGCCTCCAGAAAGAATTTGGCTTCGATAAAGCGTTGATTTATCCTAGCCTTGAAGCGATGCTGGAGCAAGAAACCGTGGAGGCGGTGGCGGCCTTCAACACGATTTACGACCACCTCGAAACGGTAAGGATTTGCGCTCCGCGGGGGGTACACGTGATGGTCGAAAAACCCCTGGCCATCAACTGGGAGCATGCGCAGGAAATGATTCAGCTGGCCGAGCAGCACGACATTCATCTGCTGACCAATTACGAGACCACCTGGTACGCCACCAACCAACTGGCTTTCGAAGAGGTGGTAGGGCCGGAAACCATCGGCCCCTTGCGGCGGCTGGTGTTCCGGACCGGGCATCCCGGGCCGATTGAAATTGGTTGCTGGCCGGAGTTCGTGGAGTGGTTGACGGACCCGGACCTGAACGGAGCCGGAGCCCTCAATGATTTTGGGTGTTACGGGGCGAATCTTACGACCTGGTACCTGAATGGGCAAAAGCCAGTGTCCGTCAGCTGCGTAACCCAACAAATCAAGCCGGAACGTTACCCGAAGGTGGAGGACGAGGCCACGATTCTGGTAACCTACCCGAAGACCCAGGTGACCATCCAGGCCTCCTGGAACTGGTCCCATCACCTGAAAGAAATGGTACTGTATGGCACTCACGGATATTTTCGGGCGGATGACCGTCACGTCTACGCGCTGATGACGCAAGAAGAAGAGGGACCGACGGCAGGCCGGTTGGAGCATCCCGATGGAGCCAAGGGGGACCCCTTCAGTTACCTGGCGGCCGTCGTAAGGGGAAAAATTGAGGTACCTCCATTTGCGCCTTCTTCCCTGGAGAATAACCGCATCGTGATGCAAATCCTGGAAGCCGCCCGGGTGTCGGCGGCAACGGGAGCAACGGTGCAGTGGACAGATATGTATCCCGACGATTCAACCGGTTACCCTACTGACCAGTAGGTTTCCGACTGAGGACCAAAGCTTTGGAAGAACTCCTTTACTCCGGGGAGGTCAGAACCCTCAAAATCGAAGATGCTGGCGGTCGGCTGGTGGCGTTGGATAACGGCATCGATCAGGCGAGCCATGCCGCGCTGTTCGTAACCGCGGGCGGTACTGGCGGCAAAGAGGTTGATGATCCGGCCCCGGTACTCGGGAAAAAAACCGGCGGCCAGTACATCACCTTCCGGGCTAGAAAGCTGGTAGCAATATCCCTGTTCTCTGACCAGTGCTGCCTTGATCAGCTTTGCCATGATGGCGAAGTGCCGGGTGCGTAAACCGGTTTTTGATGCTAGCGACCGCTGGTAAGTGTCAATGACCAGGGCCGGAGCAGCAAGGTCTAGGTGGTGCGGACCGTATTTTCGCAGTTGCTTCCGCAGCGTCTTCCCGTAACCCCGAAAGAGTGTTTCATGAGGAGAGGAGAGAGGAAGCACGAAATTAGTTCTTACCCGGAGGGGGAGTTCATCGGGTATTTGGTCGCGGGAAATGGTGGCCGCCAGGGGTAATCCCTTCAATTTTGCTTTTTGGGTAGCCAACCGGAGGAGGGCCCCGGCTTCCGCGGGAGAGAAGGTGCCGAACGGACCGAGTTGCTGGGTAAACGGAGGCCTTTGCACCTGCCCGCCGGGGCCAGCAGAGCGCATTAAGAAAAATTCCGGGATGAACCTATCTGCCTTGGGAAGCGGTAGCACCGCCCGGTAATCCTCGAGGACAATTGCTGACCATCCTCCCGGGGCTACCGTGTCGAGCCACCAGTGGAGACCGTAGGGTAGGGGGTGTGCATCCCGGCCGATGGCGGCATCCCAACGCGCTTCGTCAATTTCCTGGCGGGGAAGCCACTGCATACCCTAGCCTTCTTGCAGGGAACGGCGAACGTAGTCTTCGTAGCGAGACTGACGAAAATCGCGCCACCGCTCGTAATTCTTGGGAAACTTGGAGAGCTCATCCTTAAAGGTGCGGAACGGGCGTGGCCGTTTGAGGGCGTAGCTGAGGTTTTGCCACAACTCCTGGTTACGCACGCGGTCCGTAAAGTCTCTCATTACCTGGATGGCCTGATCGGTGGGCATCCGTTCGATGTGGACGTAGGCATCGGGGTCCGTGGAAACCGTTTGCATGATGATTTCAAAGACTTCAGGATCCGCCCGGACGTTTCTTTCGGGATCATCGGCGACCAACATGCGGCCATGCTCGCGGTGAACGTATACTTCCATGCCACGACGGACTGCGGTGGCTGCTTCGGCGATTTCGGCGTCACTTAGTTGGCTCATGGGTGGTTTAATTTAACTCGAATCAAATAAAAATCACTTGTCAGATACAAGTAGTCTTCCGTAGGAGAAAGGGTTACGTTAGAAACGGGAAGGCCCGTCCTAATCTTGCCAATCAGGGTGCCGTCGGGTTCCATAACCCAGACGCCTCCCGGAGCGGTCGCAAAGATGCGTCCGTTTTTGCCAACGGCCAAGCCATCCGGGTATCCAACTTCTTTTGCGGTAAGATTTGTGGCATTGATCAAAGTATCAACGGGTCCCAGGGTAAAGGCAGTATCCAGGATTTGGGTGGCCGTCACGATGGCATTATCTCCGTCGGAGTTGGCGACGTAAAGCGTGTTTCCATCCGGACTGATCCCAATGCCATTTGGCCGACTGTATGCTTTAGTGAGTAGCTGAACCATTCCGGTGGGCGTGAGGCGAAAGACCCCACAATAATCCAGTTCCCGCAGCTTGCTTTCGGCCCTGCCGGGGAGACCGTAGATGGGATCGGTAAAGAGTATGCTTCCGTCCGGGGCGAGGGTCAGGTCATTCGGGCTGTTGAAACGTTTTTCCCCGAAATTTTCGGCCAGTACCTCATACTCAGGTGCTGGGTTTTGCCAGTCACGCTTCATCCGGGACACACTGCGGGCTCCGTGTTGGCAGAGTAGGAGACGCCCATCCTGGTCCAGGAGCAGACCGTTACTTCCCGGCTCGCTGGAATAATCGTCGGGAGCATTACCGCTGTTCTGGAGCCAGATTTCTTTGCCGTTCTCCGGAGTCCACCGGAGAATCTGATTGTTAGGCACATCGGAACAAATGACGGAACCATCGGGAAGAACGAGGGGGCCTTCAGACCATTCCATGCCGCCGAAGAGTACTTCAAAGGATGGCTCCGCCCCGAAAAGCTGTTGGGTGAGGCGGTCATCGATTGCTTCAACGCGGAGGGACAGTTCCGGGCCGTCCTGATCCACTGCTGCCGGGGGTGGAGGATTTTGGTCGGCGCAAGCTGAAAAAATAAAGACAAGCGGTAAAAGTATCTGGTGGATTCCCTTCATGCCCGTAAAGTAGGTGCATTCTTCGTGGCGAATCAAGAATGAGCACTGGATTTCTGTCATGGTGCCGTGGGTTGGGGGGATTAAGACACGAAGAAATGAGGGCTAAGCTCCCGCTATGGTCGGATAGCCATCGGGTTTTGTCCGTAAACAGGGCTAACAGCTTAGGGAGACTTCTGTGACAATTGTGTATACTTGGGCATCCAATTGTTACGAAGCTTAAAGTATGGGAGCATTCACACTAGAGACGATCGATTTGATCGTTATGGCCGTTTACGCCGTTTTTATCATTGGCTACGGTCTTTACAGCGCAAAGGCACAGAGTTCAGAAGAGTATTTCTTAGCGGGGCGGAACATGACCTGGCCGATCGTCGGGATTTCCCTCTTTGCCGCCAATATTTCCAGCTCTACGCTGGTGGGACTGGCCGGTGACGCCTACAAGACCAACACCCAGGTATTTAACTACGAGTGGCTGGCTTCCGTCGTCCTGGTGTTTTTTGCCATCTTTTTCCTGCCGTTTTACCTGAAGTCAAAGGTTTACACCATGCCGGAATTCATGGAAAGGCGGTATGACGTACGATCTCGGTACTACTTTAGCTTCATCACCATCGTAGGGAACGTACTGCTGGATACGGCCGCGGGCCTGTACGTAGGAACCGTGGTACTTAAACTGCTGTTTCCTTCCCTGAGTACGTTTACCATCGTAGCCATCCTGGCGATTGCGGCGGCGGCCTATACCGTACCCGGGGGATTGAACTCGGTGATCCAGACGGAGGTCATTCAGGCCATACTGTTGATCATTGGTAGCTGTTTGATCACCTACTTTGCCTTTGGCAAAATTGGTGGTTGGGACGGACTCATTGCGGGCCTTAATGAGATGGGGGCTGCCGGGCAGTTACCCAATCCCGGTGGGGATTATCAACCATCGAACGCCGAAGAAGTCCTCAGCCTCGTCCGACCGGCGGGGGAAACCTGGAGGGAATTTCTGCTGGGGACCGGAGGAGACCAGTTCATGCCCTGGACGGGCCTGCTCCTGGGTGCGCCCATTCTCGGGTTTTACTTCTGGGCCAACAATCAGTTCATGGTGCAGCGGGTACTAGGTGCCCGGGACCTGAACCACGGCCGCTGGGGCGCCCTCTTTGCCGGACTGCTCAAGCTTCCCGTACTGTTCATCATGGTGCTTCCCGGCACCGCCGCCATCGTGTACATGCAGCAGAACGGCCTGAACATTGCCGACATCAACTACCAGTTGCCGGGGGGAGGAATCTGCGAGGACCTGGCGGAATGTCCGAACGCGACTTACCCCATGTTGCTCTTTGAGATGCTGCCGACGGGTATTCTGGGACTGGTGCTGGCCGGGCTGCTGGCGGCAATGATGTCTTCCGTTTCGGCCACGTTTAACTCGGCTTCGACGCTGATTACGATGGACTTTGCCATCAAGCTTTTCCCCAACCTGAGCAGTAAGCAACTGGTACGGGTGGGGCAGGTGTCTACGCTGATCCTGGTGATCCTGGCCTGTGCCTGGGCACCGCAGATTGAGCGGTATGCTTCCCTGTGGGAGTATCTGCAGTTAGTGCTGAGCTTCATTGCGCCGCCGATTGCGGCGGCCTTCATCGTGGGCTTGTTCTGGAGCCGGGCTAACGGTACCGGGGCCTTCATCAGTTTGCTCGCCGGAGCGGCGATCAGTGTGATTTACCTGCTGGCGGACGGAGCCGAGGTAGATAACTGGTTTACCCAGATGCACTTCCTGCACCGTACCTTCTATCTGTTCATCCTCTGTGGGATCATCAATGTGGTGGTGAGCCTCATGACGGCCCCGCCCGACGAGGAAAAAGTTCATAATTACACCTGGAACATCAACCTGCTGCACGCGGAAACGAAGGAGCTGGAAGGACTGCCCTGGTACAAGAATTACCGCTACCAGGCTGTGGCCCTGCTGATCATCACCTTCCTTCTGGTGGGCTGGTTCTGG
This sequence comes from Lewinella sp. W8, assembly GCF_004375085.3. GTDB lineage: Bacteria > Bacteroidota > Bacteroidia > Chitinophagales > Saprospiraceae > Neolewinella. The sequence goes on along the minus strand of NZ_SNAQ03000006.1, from coordinate 123,323 downwards.
TAACGGCTGCGCCGATAACCGGGGTAAGACGTAGAAGAATAATTGTTTTTTCTATCCTTTACCCCGTATCCTTGTCCTGAAGATGCCAAAATCGCGATTTGGCAATTTGGCCCGAAAGGCATCTTGCCTGAAGGCCAAGCACAAGTATTTTATATCCCTGCATCCCGGCGGAGCACCAGGGCCCTTTGCACCCGCGTCCGCGACAAAAGGTCGGGACCCTCGTGCTCTACCGGGAATCCGTCGCCAAAAAAATAATACCATGGCCGAAAGAATTGATTTGTCCAAAATTTCTACCCGGGCTCCCGAGAATCTGGACAAGAGCAAGGCAAAGGAAATTGCCCGGAAGAATGCCGACCGGATTGCGGAACTCCACGGTCAACTGATCGCGGAAGGGAAACACGCCGTGCTGGTTATTTTTCAGGGGATGGACGCCAGCGGCAAGGACGGGGCCATGCGCAAAGTATTTGGGGAATGCACTCCCTTCGGCATGCGGGCGGTAGGCTGGAAGAAGCCAACGGAGCTGGAATTCGCCCACGACTTTCTCTGGCGGATTCACAAGGAAATGCCCGCTAAGGGAGAGTTGGTGATTTTTAACCGCAGTCACTACGAAGACGTACTGATCCAGCGGGTGCACGGCTGGATCGACGAGGAAAGGGTGAACGCCCGCATTGACAGCATCAATGCTTTTGAGCGCCTGGTTACCTACGACAATAATACCCTGATCCTTAAATTTTACCTGCACCTGAGTAAAGAGCAGCAGGAGGAGGAACTCATGGAAAGGGTCGTGGAAAAGGAAAAGCACTTCAAGCACAATGACGGCGACTGGGAGGAGCGGGAGCACTGGGACGCCTACCGGGCGGCCTACGAGGACGTCATCAACCGGAGTGAGATACCCTGGCACATCATTCCCGTAGACCAGCGGTGGTACCGGGATTACCTCATGAGCAACATCGTGGTCAAAGCCCTGGAAGGCCTGCAAATGACCTGGCCCCCACTGGAAACCGAACGGGATTGGCCCAAAACCTAAGTGATCAGCGGAGAAGGCCGTGATGGAGAAGATTATCCGTGAAATAAGCGGGTGGGTTGACGGAGATAATGCATCCGGTCCGCTATCTTAATGCCAGGTTTTAAAATCAATAAATCTATGGCAGCATCCACCAAGGCACAAAGTAAATTAGAAGCGGCGGTCAGTGACCTGGTTAGCCTCGATGTGGTCACCTTTACCGGTGATTTGGTCGTCAAGGTAACCGACATTACGTCCGAAGATGACGGGACCATCCGGTTTCAGGACGTCATGAAAAACATTAAGGGAGTAGCCGACTCGGATGAGTCGGCCTTCAAGGCGGTGGCGGCTACCCACATTGCGCTGGATAAGGATACCGTTCAGTTCGTTAAGGAAGGGCTGACGCCGGACGAAGAAAGGCTGTATGCCCTTCACCTGGAGGCGGTCAAGACTGCCGTGGCCGCCCGGGCAGCGATGGTGGAAAGCCTGATGCGGATTGCGGGCCTTAATGCCTGATGGTGAATTCGGGCACCTTCATTGCCGCTTGTAAATCTATTCGGAACCTGGAATTCTCCGGAGCCAATGCCGCTGCCCTACAACAGCCCGTAGCGGTGGTGATGCCGAAGGAATATGCGGTGCCTTACCCCGTAGATGTACGAACCTCCTTCGGCAAAGACCCCGCCGCGGTGACCAGAAATCGTCGGGGGCACTGGCACGAACTCGTCCAGCACCTGACGGACCTGGGGTACCTTTCTGCTTCCTTCTTCCGGAATTACCACCGCAGGCGCGAGCGGAGGAAACCGCCCACCACGGCTCAGTTTTACCACATTTATCGTGCGGTTGGAACCTTCTTTCGGGAAGACGATTATCCCTTGTTTCAACGGTTGGGAAAATTCCCCTCTACTGCGCCAAAAGAACAGGAGGAATGGATAGAAAAATACCTTACCGTGCTGGTGTTTCGCCTCGAGCAGCTGACTTCCTTCGACGGGAAACTCCCCGCACCGGCGCGGTATCGGCCGGGGGACGAAACGGCGCTGGGGCGATCGTTACTGTTCCGCCTGCGGGTACTGTTTCACTACGGGGAGGCAGACTTTCGTAGCCGGGATTATTTTGATGAGGGGCTACTCGGTTACCTCAAGAGTCTGGAAGTAAGTCTTAAACTGGATACTTCTCTGCTGCCCAGTCAGAGGGACCGGCCATTACCGGCCGAAACCTGGGAGCTGCTCTTCAATTACGATTATCTCTTCAAAGCCTTCCGCCGGGCCCATCGTTTTTCCGATAACAGCGGCCGCCGCTTACCCTACTTTCTGGCCTACGAGCTCAATAACCCCACCGGGAGGGACGAAAGAGAAGCGGGTGTCCCCAGTCGCTTCCGAAGAAAGCTACGCCGGCAACTGGCCGAGGCACGCTTCCACGTGGATACCGGAGAAAACCACCTGGGGATCAGGTTAGTACAGATCGGCCTCTGGCGTGCGGGCTACTACACGGGAGCGATTGACGGGGAGTTTGGCGTGCGGAGTCACGAGGCGCTCTCGGCCCTGCTGAACCAGGAAGGCGAACTGGACCGTCCGACTGTGGGGCGCAACCGGTTGAGGAATGCGTTGCTCACGGAGGTGTCCGGTGAGGACGAACTGTGGGTGGCGGACTTACGGACCGTGGCCAAAATCCTTGAAGCCTATCAGCCAGCGGATGCCCGGCAAATGGAACGGGAAGAACGCGCCATCTGGGCGGCCCTGGATCGGGAAGGTGGCGCCGACTTTGACCTGCTCAAGCGGCAGGTCGAGGTGGAAGATCAGTATCCCGACATGACGGAGCCCAGCCGCCCCCGGCGGGTGTATTTCGGGCTGGGTGGATTGATCCGCGGAGCATTTCGGGGGATCAGGCGGGTCGTTAACTGGGTGGTCCGCGGGATTAAGAAAATTGCGGGGGCCGTCTTCAATTTCGTGAAGTCGGTCATCAAACGCATTCAGGAGGGAATCGGGCTCTTCTTTGAGGGCTTCCGCTACTTTTCCCATTTCGTGCTGGGCCGACCATTCATTACGCGGGGAAAAGCCGTTGATGGAGAATCTCCCATCATGGCCACCAAACTGGCCATTGATTTTGACGCCAACAGCGTCATCAATGCCCGGGCGACGGACGAAGACCTGGCGGCCCACGCGGCCTTTTTGGTGCGGATGCGCGACGGACTGGATTTCTTTCTGGATGCAGTGTCCACCATCATCCGTTGGATTGGTAATCTGACCACGCCGCTGGGCTGGATTCGGCTCGGCGTATTCATCGCCCGCATCGTTCGGGACCTGCTTCGACAGGAACGGCCCCGGGAAGAAGTTTTTGTGTAAACGACGGCTAGGAAGAAAAAAGAAGCCCCCATTCGCCACTGGCGAATGGGGGCTTTCTGTTGCGGGGTAGCTCGCGGTTAAACGAGTACCTGCGCTTTATTCAAAGATGTAGCGGATACCCACCTGACCCTGGAAGCGGCTGGAGAACAGGCCACGATCATCGAAGAAGTTCGTGAAGTCGATGTCTCCTTGCTCGTCGATCTGGTCAACGTCGAAGCTGTAAGTAGGCAGCAGAGTGCCGTCTTCGAAGCCTTCGAACTGAAGGATTTCAAAGTTGCCGGGGATGAAGAAGCGACGACCCCAGTCTTTGTTGATCAGGTTAGTGAAGTTATTGGCTTCGAAAGTGATCTGTAGACGATTGCGGCCAGAGATGGGAATATCCTGGGCAATCTTCAGGTCAACGATCGTGCTCCAGGGGCCAAGACGCTCGTTACGCTCGGCGTAGCGACCACCGGGGGTTACGTTACCGTCGTTGTAAGCGTCAAGGAAACGCTGGAAGGCGGCTTCCTGAACACCGGCGGATACGCCACCGTCGTCCACGAAGGTCAGGTCGCTGGCGCGCTCCGGCAGGAAGGCCAAGTTACGCTCGCGGCTGTCGGTACGGCCGTTGAAGTTAGGGTTGCCCACCAGGAGAGAGTAGGGAGCAGACTGAGCGGTTTCGCTGGAAAGGGTAAGGGTGGTAGCCCAGCCTTTTCCGGCACCGTAGGCCCAACGCTTGCTGACCACAGCGAGGAAGCGGCTACCGGCGGCAAAGTCAGAACGCATCACGCGCTGGTCGAAGTTACGACCGTTGACCTGGTGGAGGCCACGCCACTGAGAGCTGTTCTGGCTGCTCGTACCGTCGAATACGCTGTAAGAATCACCGTAGGAGTAGCTAGCCTGTACAAATAGACCGTTCTTGAACGGACGCTGCAGGCTGGCGGTCAGGTTGTAACCGTAACCACGCTGGGTGTTGTAACCGAGGATTACGCGGCCGTACTGCGTCAGACCAGCATCCTGCAGTTCAACCAGGTCACGGCCGCCGTTGCCGAAGTAAGAGCGGTTGTCGGGACCGTCGAGGTTGTCCGTAGCGGGGTTGATGTTCACGTTCTGGTAGGCAACGTTCTGGAGTACTTTGTTGTACAGAACATCAAGCGTACCGATGAATCCACCGGGGAGTTTACGGTCGATGGCCAAGCTACCCTTCAGGAACTGGGGCAGACGGAAGTCCTCGGCGAAGAGGTCGACGTTACCACCGGTGGGGGGGTTGTTAGGGTCGATTTCACCGGGAAGCTGGGTGAACGGATCGGGATTGAAGGGAACGTCGGTGTCACCGAAGAAGCCGGTATTGATACCATTGTTGTTGTAGGCACCACCTACCCATACGAGCGGCGCACGGCTGGTGAAGATACCAAGACCACCGCGCATCTGCGTTTGCTGGTTGCCTTCAATGTCCCAGTTGAAACCAATCCGGGGGCTGAAGAGCAGGTTGGAGGAGATGAAATCGCCGGAACGTGCACCGCGAAGGTCGTAGACATCCTCGATGATGGGAACAATCTCTTCGTTGAACTGAGTGTTCGTCGGGGTGTCATCGTACCAGGGAAGGTCGATCCGCAGACCGGCCGTGAAGTTGAAGCGATCGGAGAACTGGATGCGGTCCTGGAAGTAAAGACCCGCCTGGCCGGCGTTAAAGATAGCGGCCGCCGCGCTACCGTCACCGGTAACGTTGTCCCGCAGAGAGTAGATACGCTCAAATTCGTCGGCGTTCTGGCCAGAGGTAAACGCTTCCAGGCTGTTGTAGTCGTACAGACCGAAGTTAGACGGAATGAAGAGGTTCTCCGTGCTGTAAAGCTCCAGGTTACCACCGATCGTGAAGGTGTGCTTTCCTTTGAAGATTTCAAAGTTGTTCGTGACCGTGATGATGTCTTGGTCCAGCAGGTTGGCCGTAGAGAAACGCTCGGAACCAAACTGGATACGACCGCTACCGTCCTGAATGCGGACGAAGGGGAAGGGCTGACCGTTGGGGTCACGGTCGTCACGCTGCAAGGTGGCACCGATGATCAGGTTGTTGCTGGCGTTGCTGCCGAGGATGCTGTTGAGTTCCAGCGTACCGCGGTAGGTCTTGGCGTTGAAGCGCTCGGAGCTGCCCAGGAAGTTGATGTTACGGGCGTTAGACTGAACACCTTCCAGGTTGTCCGCACCAACGTAACCGAGGCTCAGCGTCAGGTTATTGTTGGCGTTCAGGTTGTAGTCAAAACGCAGGTTTACCTTGTCGCTGACGAGGAAAGACTCGTTGTCGATAAAGGTACCGGGATCATAACCAAACTCGTTGGTCAGCTGGTTAGCCAGGGCGTTGAGGTCGCTGATGCTGGACGCACCCACGTAATCACTGGGGTCGAAGGGCTGAGGGGTAGTCTCGTCCTGCCGCTCGTAGTTCACGAAGAAGAACAGCTTGTTTTCGATCAGGGGACCACCAACGCGGAAACCGGCCGTGTAGGCGCTGAAGTCGTTGAACTCGGCACCATCCAGGTCACCACGAACGAGGTTTTCGTCGCGGTAGAAACCGTAAACGGAAGCTTCGAAGTTGTTGGAACCGGAACGCGTGACTGCGTTGATGGCCGCACCCGCAAAACCACCCTGACGTACGTCAAAGGGAGCCAGGTTTACCTGGAAAGACTCAATGGCGTCAACGGAGATGGGGGAAACACCCGTCTGACCACCGTTGGTACCGGAGCCCGCCAGACCGAAAACGTCGTTACTTACCGCACCGTCGATGAAGATGGCGTTGTAACGGTTGTTGATACCACCGAAGCTAAGCTCCAGACCGTCGTTGCCTTCACGGGTGGTGGACTGAGGAGTCAGGCGGGTAAAGTCACCGATCGAGCGGCTGACGGCGGGGAGCGCCTGAATGGCCTCTTCGGTTACCGTCGTTTCCTGGCCCGTTTTCTGACCGTTGAACAGGTCAGAACGGCTGGACACTACCTCGATGCCGGTCAGCTCGATGGCCGTGGTGGACATCTTGGGGCTGAACTGGTAGGCCTGACCAAGTTGGAGGCTTACACCGTCGTCAACGAAGGCTTCGAAGCCCGTGTAGGTAGCCGTGATGATGTAGGGGCCACCAACCCGGACACCGGGAATACGGAAGAATCCGTCAACGTCGGTGACGTTACCGTAGGTAGTACCAGAGGGAGTGTGGACCGCCTGAACCGTAGCGCCAATGAGGGGCTCACCGGTCTCGGCGTCGGTAATTTTACCGAAAATGGATGCTGTGGTTACCCCCTGAGCGGATACGGCCAGGGAAGTAGCCATCACCAGCAATAGGGTAGCGAAAATGTTAGTAAAGATCCTCATGAAGGAGATATTTGGATGAGTTGATTAAGCCTAACGCACCAGGCACTCGGCCTTTTCAGCCGCAAAGGTCACTCATTACGGCAATTGGTGTGTTAAGAGAATGTTAAGTCTGCTTAATTAAACTCGATCCAAAATGTCCTCGGAGGCGCGTAGTTACTTGTCCTGGCGGGCAAAGACTTTCCGCAGCAGTTCAGAATTTCGTAGGGCGGGCTGGTCGCGTAATTCCCTTTCTTTTTTCTCCACCAAAGCAAACATTCCTTCTAATGCGCGGGTGGTAACGTATACGTCAAGCTCCGTTTCCACCTTCTTGGAGAAAGGAATTTTATTGTAAGCCGTAGCCGCCTTTTCCCAGATTTCGGTGGCGTTCACTTCGTCCAGGCTGTTTTTGATGACCGGGAGAAAGGCCGCCTGCAGGTTAGGACCGGCCGAAGACTCGAGGTAACGGGTAGCGGCGTCCTTGTCGCCGAGCAGAAGATTCATGGCGTCTTTGATGGTCATGGCCTTGATGGCGTCCACGAAAATGGGGCCAGCTTCGTTCGCGGCCAGTTCGGCGGCGCGGTTGACGCGCTCAATCAGGTCCTGTTCGACGTTGCCCAGCCCGGGAAGCGCACTGGCCCGCTTGACGACCGTCTGGGCCTCCTCCGGAAGTAAAATCTTGTAGGGACTGGCGTAATAACCGTCTTCGGCGGACAAAAATCCTACCGCTTCTTTGATGCCGACGTTCAGGGCTTCCTTCAGACCGTTGCCCACTTCTTCTTCCGAAAGGGGCGCCTGGCCACTCAGCACGGCGTCAGCCTGCTTCTTCAGGCGGCCAAGGGTTTTATCAAATTGCGCGGACGCAGGTGCCGTGAACAACAGTAGGGCCAGGGCGATGAGTAGGTATCGTACTTGCATAGCTTGAATTTCTTGGGGTTTATCTGTTGCAAGAACGCCCCGAAATGGATTTTACCGTATACCCAGGCTGTTAATCTATTCCTATTGTTTTGCGATCAGGTCGCTCAGAAGACGATAAACGGCGGCCAGTTGGGGCTGCTCCTCCAGTTGTTGTAGGTGCCTTTCCATCGTTGCCGTATCGCCGCGGAAGGCCGCTCCCGTCTGCCACCGCTTAGGTGGCCCGGGGGTTTGTCGCTCGGCCGTGGCCCGGATAATGGGTAGCAGGGCCGCAAAGGGAATGTCCTGCTCCTCACAAAGCTGGTAACTCATCTGGTAGAGCGCATTAACGAAGTTGTTGCTGATCGTTGCACACAAATGCAGGGTGCTCCGTTGGGCATCCCCCAGGAAATAGGTCAACTGACTGAGGTCTTCCACCAACCGTTTCAGGGACCCGCGTAAGTCTTCGGTTTCGGCGAAGTATACCAGGGGTGTTTCGGTCCAGGGGTGTACCGTTCCCCCCTTGACCAACGATCGAATGGGCCACAGCACCCCCCGGTGCAGAAAGTGTTCATTGATGCTACCCGCCGGGGTGGCTCCGCTCGTGTGCAAGACGAAGGTCTCCGGTGGGAATACCGTAGCGAGTCGCTCCGAGATCGGGCCGATTGCATCATCCGCTACGGCCAGGATCAGCAAATTCGGGCGTACCTCGTCCAGCTGATCCCATACGATTTGCCGCACTGGCCACAGCTCCCTGGTTTCCCGGGAGCGGGCCCGGAGGACGGTAACCTCCAGCTGACGGTCGCTAAGTTGCGGGGCGAGATGCCAGGCCATGTTGCCCCCGCCCACAAGCAGTACTTCTTTCATTGCCGAAAGATAATCATCTGTCCGGCGGAAGCCGTCGGGGAAGGCCGGTCATCAGATTCCCAGAGACTATCGGTTTCGCTTGACGCTGATCTCCAGGGAGAACTTGCCCTCCAGCACGCCCGTGGCTCCCGCCACGCCGATGGTGACCGGGTAGGGACGGGTGACCGCCCGCAGCTCCACGCTGCGGGTGTGATCCGGATTGGGCCGGCTCCGGGAGGGCCGTTCCTGGTGAAAGTCCGCCTCACAGCTCACGCAGCTATAGAGTTCCGGAGGCAACGCACCGCCGCCGCCGGAATAGGCGTAGAGGCTCATATTATCCGACGGGTCTTCGGGAATTACCCGGATGACCATGGTGGAGTAGGCGGGAATCTCCGTCGTAAACAGTACGTGATTACCCCGAAAGTATTCCACGCGCGGCTCCACAAAGCAGGCATTCTGAGAACTCCACGCCCAACTCAGGTCTTCCATAATGATGCCCTCCTTCAGGTCCATGCTGTAGGTAAGCGTTTGGGCGGATTCCGCCTTAACGGCGTAAACGGGAGGAGACTGTGCGGACATGAGTGCGGAGGTGAACAGGGTGCAAAAAAGGATCAAAATGCGCATGGTACGGAGGCTTGAGTTGTAATGATAAAGGTAATCCGGCGGGAACAACCTCAACCTCCCGGAATTCAGCTATTCAGGGCTCGTCAGGGTATTCGCTGACCTAGGGACGCCGACCCATTAAATATTCCATAAATCGTGTTGATAAGTTCTTGCCACTTCAAACACGATCTCAATCCTTACATATCGCCTTTCGGCGAAAGGCGACACCAGATATTTACCGCTTGGATGAATGATCTCTACTTTAAGGTGATCAAGATTTTCGTAAATCCCACAACCTAAGAGAGTTGGATGAAAACATTCCTGGATTAACTACAGACATCGGAGAGGTATAATTCTACGCCATCCCAAAAATTTCCTGCCGCAACTGAAAAATTCAAGGATCTGATGGACAAATGATTAACTCAGGGAACAACCTAATCCTGAATCCTTAATCCTGGAGCCTAAATCCTAAATCCTGAATCCTAACTCCTGACCACCCTGCACCTGCGCTCCGCGCCCTTATGCTCGGTTGAAGCTCCACACCTTAGCGCCTCACCCTCCAATTGTACTATATTTCCGGGGATGAAAAACTGGTCAAGTCTGCAACAATGGACGCCCACAAAAATTGCTTATCCCGGTTCGGAGGAAGCAATCGTGCGGTTGGTCCGGGATGCCCGGGAGCAAAAGATGGCCGTTCGCACCATTGGCAGCGGACATTCCTTCACCGCCCTTTGCGTCACCGAAGAAATCCTGGTGAGCCTCGATAAATATCAGGGGGTAATCGCCGTGGATAAGGAGAATATGGAGGTCTCGGTGCGGTCGGGAACCAAGCTATTCCATCTGTCTCAGTTACTCCACCAGCACGGCCTGGCGCTGGAAAACCTGGGCGATATTGACGTGCAGAGTATTGCCGGAGCGGTCAGTACGGGTACCCACGGAACGGGCACGGCCTTTGGCAACCTGAGCACCCAGGTCACCGCCCTGCGGTTCGTGGACGGCAACGGAAATGTGGTCAGTTGCTCCGTCCGGGAAAACCCGGAGCTGCTGCGGGCGGCCCGCCTGAGCCTGGGCGCGTTGGGCATCATCACTGAATTGACCCTCCGGGTCGTGCCCTCCTATAAGTTGTCGCTTCAGGTGGAGAAGGCCCGACTGGATGACGTGCTGGAAAAGCTCGAGGAATACGAAGGGGGGTGCCGCAATTTCGAATTTTACTGGTTCCCCAATACCCCCTTCGTCATGACGAAGGAACTACGGGAAACCGGGGAAGCCGTAACCCGTAATTCGGTGTTCACCTATGCCCGAGAAATGATGCTAGAGAACTACGCCTTTCTGGCCGTATGTGAGTTGGGGTACCGATTCCCCTCCTGGAACCGCAAGCTGTCGGCCTTCGCGGCCTCCACTACGGGGTCGTCACGAAAGGTGGATTGGAGTCATCGCGTCTTTTCCACTCCCCGTCTGGTGCGCTTCAACGAAATGGAATACAGTGTGCCCATGGAGGCGTACCGCTCCGTCATGGAGGCCCTGACCCGTTGGGTCAACAAGTACAATTACGACGTTCTCTTCCCCCTGGAAAATCGCTTCGTGCGGGCGGACGACAACTACCTAAGCCCGGCCTACGGCCGGAATTCCGCCTACGTCGCCGCCCACGTCTACCACAAGAAGCCCCACCAGGACTACTTCCGTGAACTGGAAGCCATCTTCCGGGACCACGACGGCCGCCCCCACTGGGGTAAATTGCATACCCTCGACTATCCGGCCCTCCACGATGCCTATCCCGAATTTGATCGCTTTTGTTCGCTGAGGCAATTGCACGATCCCCGGGGTATGTTCCTGTCTCCCTACCTCCGAAGCCTGTTCCAAAATGTCCGCCAAGTACACCCCTGATTACCACTACTACCGCGATCGTCTGCGGGGCCAGGCTTACCCCTACGCCTGCCTGGACGCGAGGCTGCTGCGACAAAACATCCGCACGCACCTCCAACGATCGGGGACAAAATTCATTCGACTGGCCTCTAAATCCATCCGCTCCGTGGCGGTCATGGAAATGATTATGACCACGGACGAGAAATTCATCGGGATCATGGCCTACCACGGCGCCGAAGCCATCGCCCTCCACGAGGCGGGGTTTCGTGACATCCTGGTGGGGTATCCCGTGGCCGATCCAGGGCTCCTGCGAAAAATCGGGGAGGCCATCCGGGGAGGCGCACAAATCTGCCTGATGGTCGACCTCCCGGAACACCTGGAGATGCTGGAGGCCGTGGGGAAGGATTTGGGCATCAGCTTTCCCGTTTGCCTGGACTTGGACTGCTCCTCGGTCTATCCGGGGCTTCACTTCGGGGTGCACCGATCCTCGGTAAAGGGCGTGGAAGGTGTCCGAAGGTTTCTGGAGCAGTTACGGTCCTACCGGCATCTGAAACTCGAAGGGCTCATGGGCTACGAAGCCCAGATTGCCGGAGTCGGGGACACCGATACTGGTTTTTGGCTCAAGGATAAAGTGGTGCAGTGGCTGAAAAGCCGATCGGTTGCCGAAATCGCCGACCGGAGACAACAAACGGTGGAACTGATGGAGGCGATGGGCTTTTCCCTCCGTTTCGTTAATGCCGGCGGCACCGGAAGCATGGAGAGTAGTCGGGAGGAACCCTGGATCACGGAAATTACCGTGGGCTCCGGCTTTTACCAGTCGCACCTGTTTGACCATTATCGGCAGTACCGGGCGCATCCGGCCCTGTTTTATGCGGTCCCCGTCGTTCGCCGTCCCCGTCCGGATACGGTGGTGGCGCACGGCGGAGGATTCGTCGCCTCCGGCGCCACGGGAAAGGAGAAAGCACCGCAGGTTTACCTTCCTGAAGGGGGTAGACTGGTGGCCAACGAAGGGGTGGGGGAAGTGCAGACCCCAATAATCTTTAGTCAGGGGCCACTCCCGGCGCTGAACGATCCGATCTTTTTCCGCCACGCCAAGGCGGGAGAACTGTGCGAACGATTCAACGAAATCCTTTTGTTGGAACCGGATTCTATAAGGTCCTTAAAAACCTACCGCGGAATGGGCTGGTCCTTTGGATAACTTTCCCGTAAGCACCAATTCAGGATCGTCAATGGAATTGGACGTCCTTATTACCCGAGCCGATGAAAATGATTGTCGAAATCCGATAATCCTTTTTGGCGCATTACCTTACGATAACCGGTGATGCGACAATGAACGGCCGCGCTCCAGTTTTTTCATTAACCGAACGCTCCCTTATGAGATTCCCCCTCTTTCTGTCTCTGCTCCTTTTGATCCTACTCATGGCCTGTGGGTCAGAACCCGATGCTGCCGTCACGGAAGGGGAGGAAACCATGACGGAAGCCCTGAACTCCATGGAATTCAGCGCCCACCGGGTAGTGGATTCGGCCACCTGGTGGTGGGCCCTGACGATTGCCGACGTCAATAACGATAAGATCCAGGACATCGTCTACATCCACAACAACGCCCAGGGGGGCTACCTGGCCTACCGGGCGGGTAAGCAGGCACCGGGCATCTGGGAGGAAACCATCGTGGCCGAAGCACCGCCCAGCGGCGGCACCTTTGCGGCCGGCGATCTGGAGGCCGGCGACATGGACGGCGACGGGGATATTGATATCCTGGGCGTGAAGCATACCGGGGAGTGGGACGACGCCGGCGAAAGTGCCGAAGTCTACTGGTACGAAAACCCCAGTTGGGAGCCTCACCTCATCGGAATGGCCAAAGATGCCGTCAAGGACCTGTCCATCGGAGATTTTGACGGCGACGGTCTGGCGGACCTCGCCGTGCTCACCTTCGACGAAGAAAACCTGCGGATTCATCACCAACGGGCGGATGGCAGCTTCAAGATGGTGGCGGACATCACCCAAAAAGGACTCCACGAAGGCATGGACATCGGCGACGTGGACGGCGATGGCGACAACGACATCGTGGCCAACGGATTCATCTTCGCCAACCCGGGAGGCGATCTTACGGGAGAATGGACCATGAGCCTGGTGGACGCCAAGTGGAACAACCAGGAAGGCGACTGGAGTGCCAACGGGACGAAGCATTTTTTGGCGGATCTGAACGATGACGGTACGCCCGAAATTTTCATTACCCACAGCGAACGGGCGGGCTACCCGCTGAGTTACTACACCCGCCAGGCGGACGGCTCCTACGTCGAAACGGTTATCCTGAAAGAAATTCCGGCCGCCCACACCCTTCAGGTTTTTGACATGGACCTCGACGGTGACCTGGACGTAGTGACCGGCATCAACTACGCCCGGGCGGTGAACCTGGACGTGGACCACTTTGAAGTGATGATCATGGTCAACGAGGGCGATGGCAACTGGACCCAGAAGGTCATTGAAGAAGAAGGCATCTACAACGGCCGGGTGGCAGATTTCGAGGGGGATGGCGACTACGACATCTTTCGCTATCCCAACCACGAGGCGAAGGAGTTATTCCTTCTGGTTAACCAAACGAAATAGGCTCCGACGTACTTAACGATCACCACCAAAAATGCTATGATTAACTACGCTCGTTTCCGGGAATGCCTGCTTTTTTTGGCGGTCGCAGGTGCCATGACCTTACCGTGGGGCTGTGAATCCGGGAATACACCCCAAAATCCAGACCCCGAAATTCCTGCGGATACCCTCCTCACTGATGCCTGGACCTACATTGAGGTGGATTCAACCAAGGACATGTGGGGCACCTTTGACGACCCCGACTGGCTTCGCTACTTCGGCCTGGCGGTGGCGGATCTTGACGGAGATGGATATCAGGACGTGGTCAGTGGCCGCAACGTTTATTTCAATCCCGGAGCCGGCATGACCGGCAACTGGCAGAAGGTGGACCTGGGCCAGAACGTAGACGCCAACCTGGTCTATGTAGACGGAGAGACACAATACGTCCTGGCCGAGGCACTTCCTGATGTGCTGCGGTTTCCGGTGTTGGCCAACCGCACTTTCGGTCCCGGAGAAGTCATGGCGGCCGTGCCCCCGACGGGGCACCACAACGGACAGGGCTACCGGATGGCCGACGTCCTATCAGGGAACGGTGTGGACGAAATTCTCTACGCCAGTCAGGGAGGCATTTACCAGCTGGTACCGGACGGCCCGGCTCCCTGGGAAGCTACCCTACTGACGCCCGACGCCAGCGACGAAGGTTTCGCCGTTGGGGACATGGACGGCGACGGCGACCTTGATCTGGTCAGTGGCTACCGGGTGCCGGGTAGGGATGCCGAAGTGCCCACGGTGGTGGTCTGGTGGGAAAATCCCGGAGACGGCACCGCCCCCTGGGCGGCCCATCCGGTGGGCCATACCCAGTTCGCTACCGACCGGGTGGAGGCCGGCGACCTGAACGGTGACGGCCGCACCGACGTGGTGGTGGCCGAAGAACGCTATCCCGGCCTGGAACCGGATGCGACCCTATGGGCCTACCTGCGGGTGGATACGGGCTTTGTCCGCCGGGCCATCGTCACCCAGTTCAGCATGAATAACCTGGATGTGGCCGACTTCGATCAGGACGGCGACCTTGACCTCGTAACCGGTGAGCACAAGGGGGAGGCGCTGACCACCCAACTTTGGCTGAACGACGGGAAGGCCAACTTCCGGATGAAGGAGGTCGATCGCGGCAAGGAATCCCACCTGGGTACCCAGGCCTATGACCTGGACAACGACGGCGACCTCGACCTGGTCAGCATCGGCTGGGACCAGCACCGCTTTGTCCACGTCTGGAGAAATGATGCCCGGTAGCCGTAACTTGCGGCGCGATGCAAAACGTCACCCCCGAACAGTTTTTTGGTAGACCCGAATTTGCCGACTACGCCCTGCTGGACGTACGATCACCGGCGGAGTATCGGGAAGGCTGCCTGCCGGGAGCACGGTCGCTGCCCTTGTTCTCCGACGAAGAACGGGCCCGCGTCGGTACCCTCTACAAGCAGGACAGCCCCGATGCCGCCCTTCTGACCGGCCTGGAAATTGTCGGACCCAAAATGCGACCACTCGTGGAGCGCGCCCGAGCCTTTTCCCCGAACGGAAAGATCGTGGTGCACTGCTGGCGGGGAGGTCAGCGGAGTGGAAGCGTCGGCTGGCTTCTGGAGCAGGCGGGGATGCAGGTGCTACGCCTCAGCGGAGGGTACAAGGCCGCCCGCAAATACCTGCGCAGTTGGCTGGCCCAAGATCACCACACCTTTCGGGTGCTGAGCGGCCCCACCGGATCTGGGAAAACGGAAGTCCTCACGGCCTTGAAGCAACTCGGGCAGCACATTGTTGACCTCGAAGGGCTGGCCAACCACAAGGGGTCCTCTTTCGGGGCTCTGGGGGAGGCCCCGCAACCCACTACGGAGGCCTTCGAGAATATGCTTTTCGGTCGGTTGCTGGAAATTCCGCGGGGTGCGGTGGTGTGGCTGGAAGACGAGAGCCGCATGATCGGCACGGTCTACCAACCGGATGAGTTTTACGATCGCCTCACGGCTGCCCCCGTTTACACCATCGAGCAACCCCGGTCCTGGCGAATTGAGCGGTTGGTCAGTCAGTATGCCAAATACCCCATGACGGATCTGGTATCGGCCTTCACCCGATTACGAAAAAAACTTGGCGGGCAGCACCTGAAGGCTGCCCTGGAGGCACTAGACCAGCAGGATTACGCCACCGCCGCCGAAATCGCTTTGGTGTATTACGACAAGGCCTACCAATATTATGGTGAGCGTCGTGGGGCGAAGGTGGTTGCCGTCATTGACGCTCCCGCTCCCGATCCGGTACGGATCGCCCAGGCTATTTTGAAGTTAGGCCGAGGTTGAGGGTAATAACTGTACGTTGCTGGGTCTCAGGGAAACGCACCCCAAACCGGTTGAGACGTTCCTGAAACCAGACATCTTCCCGGAAAAGATTGCTCAACATAACCGATTGGCAGGCGCTTGCCGTTCGTGAGGTTTCATCAGCGATTCCTGCGGAATCGCGGCGGTTCAGCGGGGCGTACAGTAGCGGCAGATAATTATCTGCCGCTACAAGAACATTCAAGGTTTGATTGCCAATTGGTTAATTCACGGAACACTTTACTATTCGTAATACCGCGATTCGTCAGACAAGCTTTATATTGACTACGTCAGAAATAAAGAATTTGTCGGACGACCGCAAACGGAAAGAGAAGGCAAGCACTTTAGGCTTTCTACTTTATATCGAGCAACCAGCAACCAGCAACCAGCCTACTGCTTCACCACTTTCCCCACCCACAAGCGGCGGTTGCCGTCGAGGATTTCCGCGAAGTACAATCCGGCGGGCAGGTCCAGGCCTACTTCCAGGCTTCCGTTCTTTCCGGACAGCTCCCGCTCCTGAACGATCTGCCCGGAGACGTTGGTCAGCCGCAGGGTGCTTTCCGCCGTTGAGAAGGGGAGATCGTATTGCAGGGAAAAGGCTCCCGGACTGGGGTTCGGGAATACCGCAACCGCAACCTCCGGTGCGAACACCGCTTCGGTACTGACCGGAATCACGGAGCCGTTAACGGCAAAATTGTCAAATCCGGCCTCCACCAGGTGGCCTTCACCGGTATCCCCGGCGATGACGATGAGTTGCATGGTGGCGGTAGGCTCCAGGTAGTCGCTCACTACGAAGGTGTCGGCCGCCCATTCCGTACTCCACTCGGTGTAGAACGCCAATTCCGCCCGGTCGGTGCCGTTATCCAGTAACACGCGCATGGTGTCGTCCAGGGGAGGAGTACCGCCGGCAACGGCAAACCAGTATTGGTAAGAGATGCTCGGCTCGCGTACTCGGGTGAGGTCGAACAGGGGAGACGTCAGGGTCACGGTACCGCCGTCAATGTCATCCGTACTGGCGTCCGCCGCACCGTTTCCGGTGAGGTAAGCCTGGCGTCCGAAATCTCTGGGGGCGTCGACGCCGGGTTGGAAGGCACGCGAATCGAAGGAGGTTCCAACGGGAACGCCCCGCTCCCAGAGGCCGGTTCTGGCCGTAGCCGTCTCCGTCCACCCCTCATCGGTGACGAAGTCGTCCATGTATCCCCGACTGAGGCGATACACCTGATTGCCCAGTGCGGAGGGAGCGGCATTTTCCACGCCGATGGTACGGTAGCCCCATTCGGTGATGAACAGTTCGTAGTCTCCCTCGAATACGTTGTTAATTGCGGCTTGTCCTTCCTCATTGGTCAGCACGTCATAGCGCTCTTCCTCATTGAAGTATAGGAGGTTGGCGTTGGGAATGGGCTCCCCCGTTTCGTCGTCCACCACGGTTACGTTGACGTTAAAGCGGGGAACTGTCGTTTGCAAGCTGGTATCGAGGGTGGTGGTCATGCCGTTGGTCAGGTCCACGCTGACGGTGAGGGGGAGGTAGTTATCGGCGGTGAAGATGACGTCATAAGTTCCTCCCTCGGCCAGTCCGGTTTTGTACCGACCCAGCGGGTCGGTGGCACCCGTATTGAGTTGGCTGGCCTGGATGTCTACCTGCACGTTGTTTAGCGGCGTCCGTAGGTCGCGGTCGATGATGGTGCCCGCCAGACGGGCCGCCCGCTGGTACACGGCATCCAGTACGTAAAGTCCCGTCTGACGATCCGATCCTAGCACCAGTCCACTGGGCAGAAAGGGGTAAGCGCCCCAGCACCCATTGAAATCACCGTCGGGTCCGTCCCAGGTGTCGTACTGCCCCACTTCGATCAAATTATCGGGCTCACTGGCGTCCACGATGATCACCCCGTCGGTGTAGTAGCTGATGACGAGGTACTCGTCGAGAACGTGCACGTTGTGGGGAATCACGCCCCGGTTGAGGGTCGCCAGGGGACGGTATTCGTCGATCAGCTTGATGTCGCTGGGGTCGGAAATATCGTAGGCCGCCACGGGGGCGTTGGGCTCTTCGTCGGTCGTGAAGACCGACAGGCCGTCAGCGGTGGTCCAGGCGTTGTGCGTAAAGGTAAACGGCGTCAGGGTCGTACCGGCTTCGGTGATATTGTCCAGGTCACTAATGTTGTAAATGGCCAGTTCCCCATCATAAATCTCGGAGCAGTACATGAAGCTGTCCTGCACGAAAACGTCGTGGGAGTAGGTTTCGGGGCCGACACCGATCAGCGGCGGCTGGGCGGGATTGGCCACGAGATCAAAAATCAGGATGCCCCCGTCGTTCAGGTTGCGGTCGCCACCGGATACGAAAGCCCGGCCACTGGGCACGTCGATGTAGATGTTGTGCGCCCGCACGAAGGTGCGGTTGAAGCCGGGAACGTCGTACTGGTTGTGGGTGAAGGACACAGAATCGGGGAGTGCGGAAAGGTCGATGACCGTAAGGCCCTCATCGCCGCGGTCGGCGACCACGTAGGCGTATTCACCGAAGGTCTTCATGTCCCGCCAGGGGGAAAAGTCACCCGGAATGCGATCAACTTCCACGGGATTATCGGGGTCGGCGAGGCTCACGAAGGAGACGCCGGTTTCCAGGCCGACGATGGCGTATTCGGTGCCGTCGGGAGCAACGTAACCCCAGATATCATTGACTCCGGTATTGTACGGAAGATTCGAGCGGAGGGTTGTGTTGAACTGAGCGTTGACGGTAAAGGAGGCACAGAGGGCCAGTAGAAAAAGAGTATTTCGCATTCCTGATTTTTAAAAAGCGCAGCAAAGATATAAACGTCCCATTCCCGGCATAGGATAAATGACGGAGATCATTGCTTGGACGCCGGGCGGACATATGAACGATCCTAAACTGTCCTATTTGACCCGGAGGTTGGCCGGACGACAATTCGCTCCGCCTCGCATCATCCACCTGACACCCCGGCTGAGTACGAGGATTCTATTGCACCTGCGGTGATCGCCCAAATTTTAAACAGGTACAGAAGTTATTTTGGCGGGGTGTTGGTCTACTTCCTCTGGATTAAGGATGCTCAGCATCAGGCGACAAGGCGCAGGTGCCGGGCGAATACCGGAGCTGGCCGTGAAGGGGAAACAGACCGAAATGGTATGCCATAATCGGGGAGAGGGAAGGAGCTGAGGCGACAAGCTTTAAACCGCCGATTTCCGCCATTTATCCCTTACATTCGCAGCACCTGCTCCTCAGCAATTACCCAAAAGTTGATCGTATGAAATCCCGTCAGGAAATCCTGGACAGCCTGCACCTTTCCCTGCCC
Organism: Lewinella sp. W8; assembly: GCF_004375085.3. Lineage (GTDB taxonomy): Bacteria > Bacteroidota > Bacteroidia > Chitinophagales > Saprospiraceae > Neolewinella. Next base: position 104,233 of record NZ_SNAQ03000006.1, on the reverse strand, counting down.
ATTGTGGCGGCCCCCATGTTCATCGTTTCCCAGCAGCAGTTGGTACTGGAATGTTGCAAGAATGGTATTCTGGGGACCTTTCCCGCCCTCAACAACCGGACCACCGAGGGCTTCGAATCCTGGCTGGTGGAGATTAAGCAGGAACTGGCCGCCGAGTCCGAACGCCGGGGTAAGCCGATGCCCGCCTACGGGGTAAACCTGATTGTGCACAAGACCAATCCCCGGGTGCAGGCGGACCTCGAAGTCATCGTCCGCCAGCAAGTACCCGTCATCATCACTTCTCTCGGTGCGGTCAGGGAAGTCGTCGATGCCGTGCACAGCTACGGCGGACTCGTCTTTCACGACGTCACCAACACCTACCACGCCCAGAAGGCCATTGACGCGGGGGTTGACGGCCTCATCCTGGTGTCCGCCGGGGCCGGCGGACACGCCGGCACCCTGAACCCCATGCCCTTCGTGCGGGAGATCCGGTCCATGTTTGACGGTGTAATCCTGCTCTCTGGCGCCATGAGCACCGGACAGGACGTGGCCAGTGCCCTCCAGATGGGCGCGGACCTGGCCTACATGGGCACCCGCTTCATCAGCACCAAAGAAGCGATTGCCGACGAGGGCTACAAGCAGATGATCATCGATTCCGGTACCCGCGAAATCGTCTACACGGCTTCCGTCTCCGGCATTCCGGCCAACTGGCTGGTGGGCAGCCTCGAAGCCGCCGGCATCACCAAAGAACAGTGGGACCAGAAAGGAAAAGCGGACTTCGGCGCCGAACACGAAGCCAAGGCCTGGAAGAACCTCTGGAGCGCCGGCCACGGCGTGGCCACCATCCACGATAACCCTCCCGTCGCCACACTCATCGCCCGCCTCGGCGCCGAAATGCGCGCCGCGATGGCCGAGCAGGCGGATAGGTTGGAGATTTGGCATGGGGAGTGAGGGGTTCCAGAAAGGGATGGTTGGGGTCGCCTTTTCCCGTCCATTCGGCCGGGCAAGCCTGAGAGGTGACCATTGCATTGAATTGGGAGAAATTGTACAAGATCAATCGGGCAGATACGCTCACTCCGTCCCTCATATGTTTGCCAAGTAAGTTAAACTGATCAACTTTGACGGAAGCAGATCAGGCCAGTCAGGTAACTTCAGTCGTTCCCTTGCACGATAGCTCGCTACTTGATCCCTTCGGTCGCTCGTTCCTCTGTTTTCCACTCGCGCGGACTTGCTGCCGTTGACAGATTGTGTTCACCACGTCCCTCTCCAGCGACGTCAGGAGCGGTACGGAGAGGGACTTTTGGGAGAGGTGAAAATCTTCCATAGGCATATAATTCACGATTTTTTCTTATTTGCCTCAGAAATTGCTTGGCGACAATTCTAGGAAGTCGGCGAGCCGGAAACTTGATTCTGGTGGTAGATTTACGCACCGCAACTTGATGAGCCTTAAATTCGTTTTCACAACAAGCCATCTTCACTAACATGCAAGACCTGATCATTGAAAGAACTGATGATGCCATCGTAATTATACCCTTAGCGAAGAGGTTTGGGAAAAATCTGTATGTTTGAACCGTGGACTACCAACTTTCGCCCCAAGATTACAAAAAGCTCCGTGAGTTACAGAACAACGTCAAGTTGAGTCGTCGCCGCTATCGTAAAGTTACGGTTTTGGTGATGCTGCACCAGGGTCATAGTATCGAAGTAGTTGAAGCGGCGCTGGGGTTGGACGATAATACCATCCGGCGCTATTGGGAAGGGTACAAAGAACAGGGCATCGAGACTTACTTGGCCGATCACTATGTACCGTATTCGGGCAAGCTGTCCTCGGAGCAGGAAGTTACCTTAGCAAATCACCTCGATGAGAATCTCTACCTGGATGTTAAGCCCATCATCGCTTGGGTCGAGGACAATTTTAATATAGTCTACACCATCTCAGGCATGCGCGACCTGTTGCATCGTCTGGGCTTCACTTACAAGCAGGCTAAGGCCGTGCCGAGCAAGGCCGACGAGGAAGCTCAGCACGCTTTTCTCGAAGACCAGCTACCAGGCTTACTAGATGAAGTAAGTGCCGGAGCAGCTGAGGTTTACTACGGTGACGGCGTTCATCCTACCCATAACACTAAGACGGGCCGGGGATGGATTCGCAAAGGTCAGGACTTCGAGATCGACTGCAATAGTGGCCGCAAAAGGGTCAACATCAATGGCGCAGTACGTGCTACAAAACCGGAGCACCTGGTTTATGATGTCACCGATTCAATCAATGCACAATCGACACAGCGCGTCTGCCGGCAGCTGCTGAAAAAGCATCCAGGAAAGAAGATTTATTACATCTGCGATAATGCGCGCTATAATCGTTGTAAATGGTTGCAAGAGTGGGCACGGGATCAGCGAATCGAATTCATTTTCCTGCCGGCTTATTCACCGAACCTTAACCTGATCGAACGCTTGTGGCGATTGTTGAGAAAAGAAGCGATCAACTCGATCTATTATGAAGCATATGCTGACTTCCGACAAGGCATCATAGGTTTCTTGGATAATGCCAAAGCATACAAGGAGGAAATACGAGCGCTATTGACCTTAAATTTTAGGACAGTAGGTGGAACCTCCGTTTACGCCCAAACCAATTCGTGAAGGGTATAAGCTTCCGTTGGAGTCCACTGCTCTAGAAATTCAGAACATGCTGAATTATTTCAAGTACGTAAGTATTGGTGGAGCGAGCAAGGTTACAGATGACCAGATTGCGGCATTGGCTAAAGAGGCGAAGTCCGGTTGGTGGGAGAAAAACAAAGGCCGGTTTTTAGGCAAGGATGGTTTTGAAGATTTAGCCTGATGGTAGTTTTTATCCTTGATACGAATGTCATCTGGTCTACAGTTTACAACGCCAAAAGTGAGATCGGGCAATTTGTCTTGGCCGCCAACCCAGCAGAAATTAAGTTTTGTGCACCTGAATTTTTGAAGACAGAAATTGAAAGACATTTCTAAAAAATAGTTGAGCTGTCTGGGCAATCTGAAACAGATGTGAGAACGGTACTGAACCTAGCCTATAAAAAACTGGAATTTGTTTCCGATGATCAGATTCCCTTCGAATTCTATCGTAAATCTGTTCAATACGTCAGAGGAATCGATATGGATGACCTGGTCTTTGTGGCGCTCACTGAATACTTGGATGAACTCCTTTGGACAGGTGATCAACAACTCATAAAGGGCTTACGGTCCAGAGGATTTCAGAAGGTGGTTGACTTCACTGAGGTAAAAGAAATCGTATTAACGAAAAAATAATTGTAGGAGCCATGCGTGGTACGCACGAGCACGACTGAATCTGTCAGCACCAGCTCGTCCGCCGGAAAGCGGGTCGAAAACGTCGTCTTTGCTCCCGTTGGTCGCTCGTTCCTCGGTTTCCAACTCGCGCGGACTTGCTGCCGCTGACGGATTGTGTTCACTCCGTCCCTCTCCAGCGACATTAGGAGCGGTACGGAGAGGGACCTTTGGGAGAGGTTGAAGACCCTCATCGGCAGATTGGCCATCCGCTTCGGAAAAATTCCCAATGTTAAATTTTCAATTCTAAATTCTCAATTAAATATAGGCTCATTACTTCCTTGCCACCGCTTGCGGAAAACGCTCCGCTCGTCCCTCTCCAGCGACATCAGGAGCGGTACGGAGAGGAAGTTTTGGGAGAGGTTGCCATCTTCCATTAGCGTGCCAACCCTTACGCTTCCCCAAATTCCCAATACTAAATTTTCAATTCTCAATTCTCAATAAAATATAGGCTTATAAAGACCTTGCCACCGCTTGCGGAAAACGCTCCGCTCGTCCCTCTCCAGCGACATTAGGAGCGGTACGGAGAGGAAGTTTTGGGAGAGGTTGCCATCTTCCATTAGCGTGCCAACCTTTACGCTTCCCCAAATTCCCAATGTTAAATTTTCAATTCTCAATTCTCAATAAAATATAGGCTTATAAAGACCTTGCCACCGCTTGCGGAAAACGCTCCGCTCGTCCCTCTCCAGCGACATTAGGAGCGATACGGAGAGGGACTTTTGGGAGAGGTTGACGACTCTCATCGGCGGGGCAATCGTTACGCTTCCCCAAATTCCCAATGTTGAATTTTAAATTCTCAATTAAGAGAAACCCTCATCGGCAGCTTAATCAGCGCCCCCTAGCCGCCAACAATCTCCTTCCCATCTCACTCTCCGGTGCGGCAACGATTTCCTTCGTCGGGCCTTGTTCAACGATTTCACCGTTGTCCATGATGATGACGCGGTCGGCCCGGTTTTCGGCCAGGTAGAGATCGTGGGTGATGAAGAGGATGCTGAGTCCTCGCTCCGTTTGTAGACGGGCCAGGAGGTCCAGGACGCCCCGTTGCAGGGGAGCGTCGAGGGCCGAGACGGCCTCGTCACAAATGAGGATGCTGGGGTTGGCGGCCAGCGCCCGGGCGATGGCCACGCGCTGCCGTTGCCCACCGCTGAGGGCATCCGGAAGACGATCGGCGTATTCCCCGGGGGACAATTCTACGGCCTCCAGGAGTTCATGAATCCTGGTGAGTAAGGCTGCTTTTTTGAGTTTCGGCTGATGCACCCGGAGCACCTCGCCAAGGATGGTGGTAATCTTGTGGCTGGGATTCAGGCTTCCGAAGGGATCCTGAAAGACGAGTTGGATGGCCTGCGGACCCAGATTCCCCATGATGGTTCCGGTGCTGGCGTGGTGAAGGCCCGCCAAAGTGCGGGCCAGGGTCGTTTTGCCGCAGCCGCTCGGCCCCACGATGGCGACCCACTCGCCGGGAAATAAAGTAAGACTGGCGTTCCTTACGGCGACTTTACGCGGAGGAGTAGCCCAGGGCCAGGGTTTGCTGCCGACGTATTCTACGCTAAGCTCCTTGACGGACAGTAGCGGAGGGGAAGTCTCCGCCGGGGCAGCGGTTTGATGGGGCCGCAGGAAAGTAGCGGCCAAAAGATTCGCCAGATAAGGGGCATCTGGTGCGCGGAGAAGTGCTTTGGTGGGACCGACGGTGACGGTCTTCCCGTCCCGTAAGACCAGTAGTCGTTCGGTGATCTGCCCGAGCACCCGCAGGTCGTGGGTGATGAAAATCATGGTCATGCCGTGGCGATCTCGGATGCGGGCCAGTAGGGCGATGATCTCCCGTTCGGTGATGCTGTCCAGGGCCGTGGTGGGTTCGTCGGCGATCAGGAGACGGGGAGACCGCAGGAGGGCCAGGGCGATGAGGATACGCTGCCGTTGCCCGCCGCTTAATTGGTGGGGGTAGGCCCTCAGAATGCGCGTCCCTTCCGTTCCGAGTTCGACTTCCTCCAGGGCCGCTGGTAACGCGGACTGCCAATCCGCCCTTTTCGTCCGTGGAATGGCTTCCCGGAGCTGCTGGTCAATGCGTTGCACGGGATTGAGGGCCGTTAGGGGTTCCTGAAAAACGAGGCTGAGTTCGCCGCCGCGGTAGGCGCGCCACTCGCGCTCCGAGAGGGTGAGCAGGTCGACGGGGGCGGAGCCCCCGAGCCACCAGGCGTGACCCCGCAGAATCCGGGCACCGCTCGGTAGCAGTCCCAGCAGGGCCAGGGCGGTGATGCTTTTGCCGGATCCGGAAACGCCGATGAGGCCCAGGCTTTCTCCCGCCGCCAGGACGAAACTCAGGTCATCTACGACCGGAGGAGCATCGCCGAAGGCGATGGTCAGGAGCTCAACGCGAAGAAGTGGGGTAGCGGGCATAACCCAAATGTAGAACGAAGAATGCGAAAACTGGTCGGCATCCCGGCTGAGCACGCGGATTCCATTTCATTGCACCTGCGGTGATCGCCCAAATTATCCACGCGGGTACTCCGGAACGGCATCGAGAAAGCGGTACGAATCTTCCTGATAATTGATCTCCGCCACGTAGCTCTCCCGGCCGTTGCTGATCATCAGGAAAGGCACCTTGAGGGGGCCGTTATAATTGGCGGCCTGACGGAACACGTCGGTCGTCAACTTCACCTGCGGAGCCTTGCATTCCACGAGGAGGAAGGGGCGCATGAGGGGGTCAAAAATTAAAATGTCGGTGCGCTTTTTTTCCTTCCGGACGTCTACGCCCCGCTCCACGGTGATTCGGTTCCGGTTGTAGCGCATGTCGTGGATGAAGAAGAGCAACAGGAGCTGACGGACGAATTCTTCGGGCTGCAGGACCAGCCATTTCTTACGGATATGGCCCATGATCATTCTCCGGTTCCCCTCCTGCTTGACGTTGAGCTGAGGACTGAAACGCTGGAGGCGAAAATCGATTGGTTCAGGGGGTGCGGAATTCATTGGCGAGGTCTTGCAAGCGGGGGAACAACCGCTGGAAGGTGTGGTTGAATTCAGCTTCGAAATCCTCCAGAATGAGGTGGACGTCCGTGATCAGTTCGGGCTTACTGAGCCGTGGGGCCAGACGGCGGAAAACGGTTTTCATGCCCTCGCGGCTGGTGTACAACTGTAGCCAGTCATCGGCCGTCATACGGTGAACGAAATCCGTCACCCGCTCGTCCATGTGCTCGGTGGCGTTGCCCAGGTGTTGGTAGGTCCGCTGGCGGAACTCGTGAAAATTTCCCGCGCCAAAGTGGGGCCAGTGCTGCCACAGGAAGTAATCGAAGCCAATGTCGGTCACCACACTGGCGTAGCGTCCGTGGCGGGTGGCCACCAGACGGTTAAGGGCGTAAACGTCCCGGTCTTCATCCGTCAGGCGGTCAATGGCACGGTGCATGGCGATGCCCCGCTGGATGCCTTCCGGTAGTTTTTTGACGGCCCTGCCCTTGACGAAATCCCCCAGGTAGTTGCCGACCTGCAGGTCGGCGTCGAAGTGGGATAGCGTGAGGTGAGCGAGAAAATTCATGGATGGTGGAGCGGTGGAGCGGAGAGCATTCAACTGCTCACGGCGTCCAGGCGACGGGAGTAATAAGCGTAGATGTCCGTTTGCGCGCGGAACTTACCCTCTCCTGCTTTGGCCTTCCGGTATTTATTGACTCCTCCTTCTACAATAATCCGGGCCTTCTGGTTGTCCCGCCACTGCATATCCATAATTCGGCGAAGTTCCAGGCGTAACAACTGATCTTCCACCGGCGTAACGACTTCAACCCGCCGGAACAGGTTGCGCTCCATGAGGTCGGCCGAGCCGATGTAGATCTTTTCCTGCCCATTGTTGCCGAAGATGTAAATCCTGGCGTGTTCCAGAAAGCGATCAATGATGGAGATGATCTTGATGTTTTCGTCGGGTTTGGGAATCAGGCAGCAGATCCCTCGCACGATGAGGCGTACTTCCACGCCCGCCGCGGCGGCTTCGCGAATCTTTTCGATCATCCCCGGCTCCTCCAGACTGTTCATTTTCAGGAATAGGTAGGCGTTGCCGCCCTCCCTGGCGTTGGCAATTTCGGCGTCGATCATTTCCTCAATACCGCTGGCCAGGGAGAAGGGCGCCACGAGGAGCTTCTGGCAGTTCGGCAGGATCAATCGGCCGCGAAGCAGTTGGAAAACCCGCTCGACGTCAGCCCCCAGGACGGGGCGGGTGGTGAGCAGGGCGTGATCGGTGTAGAGTTTGGCGGTCTTTTCGTTGAAGTTACCGGTGCCGATGTAGGTGTAGTGGATGCGTTCACCGCCGGTCTGCCGGCGGGAGATGTGGAGCAGTTTGGTGTGTACCTTGACGGCGGGATAACTGTAGTGGACGGTGGCTCCCGCATTCTGGAGTTCCTTTCCCCAATACAGATTGCTGGCCTCGTCAAAACGCGCTTTGGCCTCCACGAAGGCCTCCACTTCCTTGCCCTGATCCAGGGCATACAGCAGGTTGTTCATCACCGCACTTTTCCCCGCCACCCGATACAGCGTGATGGAGAGTTTTTCCACCTCCGGATGCTCTGCGGCCTCCCGGATGAGCTGGGGGACGTAATCGTATTGCTGATAGGGGAAGCTGAGCAAAATGTCGGAAGCTTCCATCAGGCCCATCACGCTCTCGGCGTTCTCCAGCCGGGGGTGGGGGAGCGGAGGCAGGGGCGGATATATGAGGTCGTCGCGGCCTTCCGGAAGGGGGAAACTGAAGAAGTCGGTGAATTTATGGTACCGCGCTCCGGGAATCATATCGTACTTGGATACGCCCAGGGTATGCTTCAGGCGTTTTCTCAACCAGTCGGGCATGGCCCCATCGTAGAGAAATCTCGTGGGTAGCCCCTCTTCTCTCCGGCCCAGACTACGTTCAATCTTTTCCCGCAGATCACCGTCAAACTCGTTTTCAATGTAGAGTTCGGCGTCGCGACTGAGCTTGAAACTGTAGCCGAAATCGACCTTGGTGCCCATCCATCGGCTCAGGTTGGCCCGGATGATGGAATCGAGGAAGATGACGTAGTAACCTTCTTCAACGCCCTGCGGCTTTGGCAGCACCACGAAGCGGGGAAGTCCCTTTTGCGGAATGGGCACCAGCCCCACCTCGGCGGTTCCTTCCTCGTCCACGGCGTCTTCCGTATCCAGCACCACGGCCAGACAAAGCTGCCCGTTCTCTACGAAGGGCAACAGATGGTCTTCATCGTCCTGTCCGGGCAGCCAGTGAAGTTTGAGGTGCGACTTGACCTGCTCGTCAAAATACTCCTCCACGAATGTCCGCTGCACCTCATCAAGCTCGTCACTGTGGAGCAGGTGGATATTTTCTTCCTTCAGACTAGGCAGGATTTCGTTGCGGAAAATTCTGCCGAATTCTTCCTGCTGCTTCCTCACGATCCGGCGGATGGCCTTGAGTTCCTTCTTGGGCTTGAAGTCAAACAGTTCTCTTCTCTCTTCCTTCGGGATGGACTTAAACTGCCGCAACGACGCCACGCGAACCCGAAAAAATTCGTCCAGATTTGAGCTGTAAATCGCCAGGAACTTTATCCGCTCGTAGAGGGGAACCCGATCATCAGCGGCCTCCTGCAACACCCGGGCGTTAAATTGGAGCCAGGACGTATCGCGCTTAATCAGTGGAGTAGACAAGGTGGGAAGTTTTTTTTGGTTCGGAGTGGAGGCGGTGAAGTGACCTCCGTTTCCTATCTACGCTGTAAAGTACATTAAGCCCCCATAGGTTTGCCCAGGGGGAAGGACTTTTTTCCGGAGTTTTTCGTTTTTGCTTCCTCCCAAATCATATGCCGCATTATCTTACCGTTGTCTCCACAACAACCGTTTATTCATTAACCCAAACGCCCCCAGGCTGGGTATCCTTTCCGATTCTCAGCAATTTGTTTAACCCAGCTATTCTACGCGATACCAAAAATTACCTCCTCCCATGCGATTGATGCAACACAAACGAGAAGCATACTGGTTCTACCGCTACTTGTCGGTGTTCTATGACAAGCTCGTAAATCCCCTGTTCTGGACGGAGTCCATGCGGGAAAAGGCGCTGGATTTGGGCTACTGGGACCCCGAGGATGAAGAAGATCTGACCGTCATTGACGTTGGTAGTGGGACGGGATTTACTACCGAAGGCATCGTGCGAAGGGTCCCGGCCCGCAACGTGACCTGCGTGGATCAGAGTCCTCACCAGATGTCCCACGCCCGGGAAAAGGCGGCCCTGGCCAATTGTTCCTTCCGCCTCGGAGACGCGGAAAATCTACCCTTCCCCGACGATCAGTTTGACCGTTACGTTTCGGCGGGCTCCATTGAATACTGGCCCGATCCCCAGCGGGGCGTCAACGAAGCCTACCGGGTGATCAAACCGGGGGGCTGGGCCATGCTCATCGGGCCCATCGAACCCCGTAATGCCTTTAGCAAGTTCGTGGCCAATACCTGGATGCTCTTTCCACCCGAAGATGATTACCACAATTACTTCCACCGGGCGGGCTTTAAGAATGTGGAATGGACCTACGTCGCGCCGCACTGGCAGCGGAACGAACGCTACGGTATCGCCATCATCGGCCGCAAACCCGCTCCGGGTAAGAGCCCTAACCATTACGTGCCGGTAGCTCCGGAACACAGTCTGGTCGACGCTAACCCCGAGGGGATGACCCTCGGTCGGGGTGCACTGCTGGCCGGAAGGGTGCTGGTTGGCTCCGCCGCTGGTTTCCTGTTCATTCCCATGGCCCTACTGGCCTCCGTTACGGCTCCGCTGCGGGGCATCGACGCCGAGCCCGAGCCGCTCAACAAGCACCAGAAAGTTGCCCTGGCCGCCGTGGGCGTACTGGCCGCCGTATTCATCGTAAACCGGCTCAGCCGGCGCTAGGCGTCGGGCGGAGCATTATTCTCTTTTTTTGGCTTCCCTTAATCAACGGATTTCCACCTTCTACGACGATTCCACCCCCCTGTGGCTCAACACCTGGGGCGAACAAATGCACCACGGCTACTACGGTCCGCGGGGAGAGCGCAAGGTGGATCACCGGCGGGCACAGATCGACATGATCGACGAATTGCTGCGGTGGGGGCAGGCCCCGGAGGCCGTAGACCGTTTCCTCGACGCCGGCTGTGGGGTAGGGGGCAGCAGCCGCGTGCTGGCCATTCGCTATCCTGGGTCGAGCGGACTTGGCGTCACGCTGAGTCCCGTGCAGGCGGAAAACGGCCGCCACTTCAACGCGGATGCCGGACTGGAGGATCGCCTGGACATCCGGGCTCAGGATGTATACACCCTCAACGCCAGCGAGGACGGGCAGTTTGACCTCATCTGGAGCATGGAGTCCGCCGAACACATGGAGGATAAAGAGGAGCTGTTCCGACTGTTTTACCGGCTGTTAAAACCCGGAGGAAAGCTGCTGATGGCCACCTGGTGCCACCGGCCCGAGCCTCCTCGCCTGACGACCGACGACCGGCGGACCCTGGCCAAGATTTGCCAACTTTACCACCTGCCTCCCCTCGTCAGTATTCCCACCCTGGCGAAGGCGGCCCGGAACGGGGGACTCACGAATATTGAAACCGACGACTGGTCCGCGGCCGTGGAACCCTTCTGGGGCGCCGTGATCCGTTCGGGACTGGACCCCCGCAACTGGCCCGGGCTGGCCCGGGCGGGCATCGGCACCATCCGCGGAGCCTGGGCGATGAAATACATGAAGGCTGGTTTCCGGTCGGGAGCGATCCGTTACGGAGTCTTGCGGGCCGAAAAGTCCGCGGAATGATCACCTTCCTCCGTTTTGCCCGGGCGCATACCGTCGTGGGTACCTCGCTGTCGCTGTTGGCGCTGTACCTGATGGCGGCTCGATCCGTCGGCGAACATGACTGGCTGCTGCTGGGCTGGAGCCTGTTAAGCTGCCTGGCGGCCAACGTGTACATCACCGGACTGAATCAGCTCACGGACATTGACATTGACCGGATCAATAAACCCTACTTACCCCTGGCCAGTGGTGCCTATTCGGTGCAAACGGGCAGGCTTATTGTGTTGGTTTCCCTGGCCTTAGCCCTGGTAACCGCACTCCTTTATTGGCCCTGGCTGACGCTCACCGTCTACCTGAGTCTGGCCCTGGGGACGGCCTACAGCCTGCCGCCAATTCGCCTGAAACGCTTTCATTTCTGGGCCGCCTTTTGCATTATTGCGGTGCGGGGGCTGATCGTGAACATACTGCTGTACCTGCACTTTCGGACCGCTTTGGGCGGCGGAGCGCAGGTGCAAACCACCCTGGTATTGCTGACGATCATCATCTTCATTTTCGGACTGGTGATCGCCTGGTTCAAGGATTTGCCCGATACGGAAGGAGATGCCGCCCACGGCATCCGTACCCTGAGTCTGATCAAGAACCGTACTTGGGTGTTCCGGTGGGGCACGCGGCTGCTTTTTGCCACCCTGGTGGGGGTTACCGGCTACTGTTTCTGGCTGGGGAAGACCGGTCTGGGGCTAGCCCACCTGCCCATGATTGCCCTCTTCCTTTTTTACGCCCGGGGCGCGGACCTGGAGAACCAAAGCTCCATTGCACGCTTTTATCAGGGAACCTGGCGGGTTTTTTTCGGGGTGTACATCATTTACGCCCTGCTGGGTTAGGCCGAATCCATTACTCAACCGACAGCCAAACTGGCTCAACGACGTACCATGAACGTAAAATTGACTGAATATTCTCACGGCGCGGGCTGCGGCTGTAAGATCGCCCCGGCCGTACTCGATACCATCCTTGGACAAACGGCCTCCGGCCCGTTTTTTCCCAGTTTGCTGGTCGGGAACGGCGAGCGGGACGATGCCGCGGTCTACGACCTGGGGGACGGAACGGCCGTGATCAGCACGACGGATTTCTTTATGCCCATCGTGGATGATCCCCTGACCTTTGGCCGCATTGCGGCCACCAACGCCATCAGCGACGTCTACGCCATGGGAGGAACGCCGATGATGGCCATCGCCATTCTGGGCTGGCCCATTAACCAGTTGCCCCCGGAAATCGCGGGCCAGGTAGTAGAGGGAGGCCGGCAAGCTTGTGCCGATGCCGGCATTCCACTGGCCGGAGGGCACAGCATTGATAGTCCGGAACCCATCTTTGGTCTGGCCGTAAACGGCCGGGTAAAGATTGACCAGTTGAAAAAAAACGGCGGCGCTCGGGTGGGGGACCTGTTGTTCCTGACCAAGCCACTGGGCGTGGGCATTTTGAGCACGGCCCAGAAGAAAAAGAAACTCCGGGAAGCGGACGCTCACCTGGCCACCGAGCAGATGACCCGGCTCAACCGGATCGGCGTTACCCTGGCCGGCTTACCCTACGTTCACGCCATGACGGACGTAACGGGCTTCGGCCTCCTGGGGCACCTGACCGAAATGTGCCGGGCCAGCAATACCCGGGCAAGCGTAAACCTGCATAAGGTGCCCTTCATTGATTTACCCACCCTGGATTACTACCTGGATGAAGGCTGCATCCCCGGTGGAACCAAGCGAAACTGGGCCAGTTACGGCCACGCCGTCAGCGTACAAAATGATCGCCAGAAGTGGCTGTTGGCGGATCCCCAAACCAGTGGTGGCCTGCTGACGGCCGTAGCTCCCGAGCACGCCGAGGAGTTCATCGCCATCTGTGCCCGTGAGGGGCACCCCGTCACGGCCCTGGGACGGATGGAGGTTGCGGAGAAGGAGACTTTGGTGGTGGTGAATGAATAGGGCTAAGGTTACCGGAAATTCCGTTCGCTGAGGGCAGACTTGGTCCCATCAAAGCAACGAATCGGAAACATTCAGGTGGAGTTCCAGCCGCCGTCGGGTATTGTCAATCTGGGCGCGTAGGCGGTTAAAGTACCAGTCACGAAGTTTTTTGGTGTTTTGGCCCAGTTCGGTGGCCTCTCCCAACAGTTCCTCAAACCAGTTTCGGACCTCCTCGCCGAGTTCGCGATCCGTGGTCACGAGGTAATTGGGCGTAATGAAGGAAAGAAACAGTAGGGAAGCCTGGGGAGAGTTGATTGAAATGGTCGTGCTGATGTACAGCAGCTCATTATAGTGGATGGAAAAGGGAACCGTAGAATTTCCTGGATCTTCGCCCGGAACAAATTTTACGCCGTGCTGGGCCATTTGCTCGAGATGGTCCACGATACTGGAGACCTCATCAAGGATGGTAAAGGGCAGTTCTTTCTCCGAAAATTTGCTGACCATCGCCATGTATTCCAGCTGACTGAGGGTGGCGTTCAGGAGGCCGGAAGACCATATTTCTTTACTGGGAACCCGGTAGGCGTAATTGCTGATCGCTCTGGCCTTGTCCAGCACGGCCGGGTCGATCAACCGGAGGCTGAAGGGCTTATTCTTCCACTCTTGGAATCCCCAGCTAGTAACCCCGAAGATGTAGAGCTTAAAGGCCATCAGGTTGGGCGACATCAATTCGTAGAGGAAGGGGAGATCGGGGGTTGCGTAGTAGAGTTGCTTATCCGGCCAACTGTGCACCAATTTAAGTTGCTCCTCCAGCTGATCAATGTAATCGGCGGGACTGCCGATGGACCGGTTGCGGTTGTTGAACCGGAAGCGTACTTCACCGTCACTACCGCCCGGCAGGTGCACGTTGAAGGCACGCGCCAACGTAAGTAGTTCGTCGATTTGGAGATTGGAGCGTCCCGAAATCCGTCGGTAGGCTCCGTCAATGCTGATGTCCAGGGCCTCCCGGACGGCCTCCGCCAAAGATTTTTTGTCTTTAAAGCGGTTCCGGAGTTGGTGAAAGAAGGAATCTTGAAAATTCACTGGGGGCATAGTGGCAGTCCTTTAATGACTGCTACTGCCGAAATAATTCCCCGGTTTGCCGCCACTTCATCGAACCCCCACAAGATAAAAAAACACTAGGGTTGTAAGTTAATGATGTGTGGGATGGCTTTAGCGTTATACCCCTTTTAGAGGCTAAATTGTGTCCAGTAATATTGAAGTCTAAATGTTTAGGTTTCGGGCGTATTAATAGTAATGATCACCTGAAGGTCCAAATCACCCACCCTATGGATAAGTGCTTGGTGTCGCCTTTCCCCGAAAGGCGACCACACCATCAAAGAAAGTAAGATTGAACAAGATCGATTTGTCACATTCTTTAGCGGAAGGTCCTTTAGTTATCTCAGTCTGATTCGGTTTCCTTTCGGGGAAAGGAAACACCTACGAGCAATTGTGGGTGTCACGCTAAGCAAAAGGGCGGCGGTGCGCAGGTGCAGAGAGAGAAGGTAACGGGCAACGCACGGCCCGAGTAAAGGGCAAAAGTGGCAACCTGCGCCCGCGCCCAAAAAATAGCATGACAGTTAATTAATGTGGGTAGGCGAATTTCTGGAGGATGGCTTCCTGGTCTTTCAGGCGGTTGCTGTGCCCTCCGAAGGTGATGGTTCTTCGCCCTCCACCAATACTGCCACCAATCAGCGTGCCCAAAAGGGTCGAAGGAAGAATATACAGGGTGGTCATATCTCCACGACTGCAGGGCCCCAGGCTCAAAAAGCTGGATCCGCATTCTCGGGATGGCTTACCCGTCAGCTGCCCCGCCACGATGGCGGTGCCGATCCCCGCCAAAATTCCTATGCCGATACCCTTACCAACGCTGCCGCGTTTTCTCAGTCCAAGCGACTGGACTTCATGAAGGGGTACCCGCCGGAGAGAAGAGACTTTTCTCAGGTCATCCTGAGTCTGAGCGTAGTATAACCCCGTGGAGTCAAGGTGATGAAAATATCCGCTAATCGGACCATTGACGGAGGCTCCCCGAAAGGTCGATGGTGTCGGCATTACAGTTCTTTGGGAGTAGAGACTGGCGGACAGTCCGAGAAAACTTAAAAGAACGAATAGTAGGAGGAAAGGCTTCATGCTGTTTGTCGTGTGACACAAAGCTCGGGCTTCAACGCCCCCTCACGGAAGCAACATTTGCCGGAAAGACATATTCTTAAATGTAATTTGAATTCCCCACCGGATCCCTTGCTATTCCGTTCATGGGACTTGGGGCAGCGTCTACACCTGGTCTATCGAAATACCCCGCTAAGCTGAGGCTGGCCGCAGCCAGGGGTAAATGGAATCGATACCTTCAACGTAATCATGCGCATGAAGTGAACACCTTTGCCCCGGAATCAATTAGGAAGAAAACAATTTCTCCAAATGGATTCTTTTACCCCCGTATTCAAGCTTTCCCAGTTACCACCCGGCCACATGCATCAGGTGGAAATCGACGAAAAGTCGATCTTACTGACCAACGTTGACGGTGAAGTGTACGCGGTGGAGAATTCCTGTAGCCACTTCGGGTTACCCTTGCACAATGGAGCCCTGTCGGGGCACCGCTTGCGTTGCCCCTTTCACCACGCCTGTTTTGACGTTCGTCACGGTACCCAGCTGGAGGCGCCCGGTAGGGATGGCCTCAAGACCTACCCGGTGAGGATTGAGGGAGACGCCATCCAGGTTTCCACCACGCCCACGGCCGAACCCGAGCACGCTGCACCTGCGGCCTCGCCAGAAAATACGAATCACGTAACCTACGCCATCGTCGGTGGAGGAATTGCGGCACTCAACGCCGTGCTGGGAATTCGGGAAAACGACGCTAAGGGGTCCATCACCTTGATCAGTGCGGAAGCCCTGCCGCCCTACGACCGGACGCACGTAAGCAAAGCGCAGCTGGAAGGAGGTAAATCGGCCGCGGACCTTCCGCTGCAAACGGAGGAATTTTATGCTTCCCGGGGAGTGGAACTCCGTCTCAACAGTGTCGTGCAAACGCTTGACGTGCAGGAGAAAGTCATCAACTTAAGGGGAGGCGACAAATTGACTTACGATAAGGTCCTGCTCGCCACGGGCGGAACGCCGCGGGAACTTCCCGTGCCGGGGGCTGAACTGGATAATGTGTTTCTCCTTCGCCGGGCTACCGACGCCGAAGCGGCCAAATCGGTGGTCGGGGAAGAAACGGAAGTGGTGATCATTGGCGGCAGCTTCATCGGACTCGAGGCCGCGATGAGCTTCAGCAAACGTGGCGCCAGGGTCAGCGTGGTCGCTCCGGAATCCATTCCCTTTGAAAAAATCTTCGGCAAACAGGTAGGGCAGTACGTGCGCCAACTGCACGAAGAGGCGGGCGTAAAGTTTCACCTGGGCCAGCAGGTTAATTCCCTCCTCGGCAATGGTGCGGTAGAACAGGTGGTCCTGGAGAGTGGAGAAACCCTATCCGCTCGGGCGGTGATCATCGGCATCGGTGTTACTCCGGCCACCGATTACCTTCAGGGTTTGGCGGCAGACGCCGACGGCGGCGTGACGGTCGATGGTCACCTGCGGGCCAACGTGGCCGATACTTACGTCGCGGGCGATATTGCGCGATACCCGGACCGGGAAGGAGCCCAGCGGATTGAACACTGGAAGGTGGCAGCCCAGCAGGGCCGCGTTGCGGGGCGTAACATGGCCGGAGCAAACGTTCCCTATACCATGATTCCCTACTTCTGGTCCAACCAGCAGGGCGTGAATTTCCGCTACATAGGTCACGGCAGTGATTACGACAATATTCTCCTTGACGGCACGCCCGGAGAGGGGCCCTTCTTGGCTTTCTACCTGAAGGGCGATCACGTACAGGCCGTTTTGGGGGTCAAGCGGGATACGGATACGGCGGCCATCGCGGAACTGATGGTGGCCGGTCGAATGCCCGCTCCGGATGACCTGATGGGCAAAGATTGGCCCGCTCTGCTTCGCCAAAGCTGATGATCTCCCAACCAGGATCGTCTGCGGAGTGCTAGGGAACGACCCACCGGAAGTCCCAACCCTCCGGCGCTCGTTGCGCCGATACGCGCCGGTGCCCGTCCCGGTTCAGGTACAGGATGTCCGCCGTCTCAATGGTGGTCCGGAAAATGCCAAAATTATCCCGGGCGTAATCGGTAGCGGACAGGTCCCGGCTATCCCAATCATCGGGAAGACCGTCGCCGGCTTCCGCAAGGGGAGTTCCCGGCGCTTCGGGCGTAGCGTAGGCTTTGCGGGAATGCTTCGGTAGCTGATCAAATGTTGCCGAGCTGATCTCCGCGGGTAGAAATTCCGTTCGGCCCCGGGCGCGTAACTGTAATTGCTTTTTTGGGTCCCAGAACAACCAGCTAAACTGGGCTTCGGGATGGTGCAGGTGTCCGGCCTTCGCCGAACGCCGGTCGGTGTAGCCTTCCAGCCACCCCGCCGACTCCTCACACGTTCTCAGCACCAGTACCCGGGAACTGGGGAGGCCTTCGGCGTCAACGGAACTGACCACCGGCGTGGCGTAGGGATGCTTTTTGTCCGCCCGGGCGCGGTTGAGCAGCTTCCAGCAGGCCCGCCACAACTCCTCTGGTGTGCGAAAAGTGGTATTCATGAGCGGAAAATGTACGGTAACCGGCCCGTAACTGACTGAAAAGCGGTCACAATCCAGCAAGAAAATGAAATTATTCAAAAAAAATTTATGCGGGTTTGCGGGGTGATACAGCAAAAAATGCGGGGTAGAAATAGCAAAAAATCAAAATTTTTGACTGCTTAATCCCTGTTTTCCAGCGGGTTAAGGCTCTTAACAAATTTATAACTATGGTCCTGATGTTACCTATTGGCGTTTCTGGCGTCAGAAGGGTGTAACTCGGAGAGCGAAGGAGTTCACTCCTCCGGCCCGGGAAACAAGAGACAGGTTTTTCATGATATGAATATGGGTTTTAGGTGTTTTTCTAGGAGGGTTCAGCCTTAGGCTGAACTCTCTCTTTTTTTGCCCCTACGTCATCCCAAAGGGTATCTTTGGCCCCGTGAGTCCTAAAACGTATACGCTGGTCGAACTGGCGGCCTTCGTCCGCCGCGTCTTCGCCCTTAACCTGCCGGAGGCGGTTTGGGTACAGGCCGAGATTGCTCAGGCCAGTATCTCCCGTGGTCACTGCTGGCTGACCCTCGTGGAAAAGGGGGAGGAGAGCGACCAGATTTCTGCACAGCTGGAAGCCGTTTGTTGGGCCACCTCCCTGCATAAAATCCGTGCGGATCACGGCACCAAATTAGTTAGGGAAGTGCTTCAGGAAGGCATGTCGGTGAGACTGCGGGTCCGGGCCGACTTCCACCAACGCTACGGCCTGAAACTGATCGTGGAAGATTTGGACGCCACCTACACCCTCGGCAAGCTGGAGCAGGAAAAGCAACGCATTCTGGTTAAACTGCAGGAAGAGGGGCTGCTGGACTTGAACGCCCGACAACCGCTCTCCGTGACGCCCCAGCGGCTGGCCGTTATTTCCAGCGAAACGGCCGCGGGCTGGGCGGATTTTCAGGAGCAGTTACGGGACAATGCCTACGGCTACCGGTTCTCCCTCCGGCTCTTTTCGGCGGCCATGCAGGGAGTGCAAACGGGGCCGGAGGTCAGCCGCCGCATCCGGCAAATCAACCGGGTAAGCGAAACCTTTGACGCCATCGTCATCATCCGCGGCGGCGGCGGGCGGATGGATCTGGCGGCCTTTGACGATGAAGACCTGGCCCGGGAAATCGCCGGCAGCCAGTTGCCCGTCATCGTGGGCATTGGCCACGAAACGGACGAATCGATCGCCGATCGGGTCGCCAACACCAGTCTGAAAACCCCGACGGCCACCGCCGTTTTCCTCATCCAACGCATGATGCAGGCCGAAGTCCGGCTGCTGCAACTGGGGCGCGGTATCGGCCGCGCCGCCGGTCTGCAGTTGTTGGGACACACGCAGTCGCTAGAGGAGATGGAAGTCCGGATAAACGTGCAGGCCCGGACGGCCCTGGAACGTGAATCCGTCCGCCTGGATCAGGCCAACACCGCGCTTAAACGACTGGCCGACCAAAACCTGCGGCAAGCGAAGCAACAACTGGATCAGTACGCCAAACTCCTGGCCGTGCTGAACCCCGAAACGACGCTGGCCCGGGGCTTCAGCATCCTCAGTCAGGACGGTAAATTGATCACCTCCGTCGGGGAGATTCGACCCGGGCCCCTCCAGGCCCGGCTGCGGGACGGAGACGTGGAACTGAACAAGTAGCGGCTACTTCTTGGCCCGGGATTTTTTCTTGCGCGTAGCCTTCAATGCGACCTTAAGCACGTCATCGAAGTAGCTGGCAAAATGGGCCGTGATGCCCTCCTTGATGTAGTCTTCCAGGTCCTCGAAATCCCGGCGGTTTTCCTCCGGGAAGATCAGGTTGGTAATGCCGACCCGCCGGGCTCCGATGGTTTTCTCCTTGACGCCACCGATGGGGAGTACCCGTCCGGTCAGGGTCAACTCTCCGGTCATGGCCAGGTTGTCAATGGGTGCCTTTCCGACGGCCAGGGTGTACAGGGCCAGGGCCATCGTGATGCCGGCACTGGGACCGTCCTTGGGGGTGGCTCCCGCCGGTACGTGAAGGTGCACCTCGTGTTTGTCAAAGAAGTCTTCTCCCTCCTCGCTCAGCAGAGATTTCACGTAGCTGAGTGCAATCTGGGCGGATTCCTTCATGACGTCGCCAAGCTGGCCGGTCAGTCGGAAGCCGGCGCGTTCGGCAGGGATTCCCCGAGCCTCCACGTAAAGCGTAGCGCCGCCCATGCTGGTGTAGGCCAGCCCCAGCACCACGCCGGGTAGGGGTTTATCGTAAAGCTTTTCGGTGGTGAAGCGGGGCTTGCCCAGCATCTCACTCACGGTGTCTTTGGTGACGGTGAATTGTACTTCCTCCGTCTCGGCCTGCTTCAGGACCAGTTTGCGGATGATTTTCCGGATCTGCTTTTCCAGGTTACGGACGCCGGCCTCGCGGGCGTAACGGTCGGCCAGGAAGCCGAGGGCTTCCTCCTCGAAGGTCACCTCGTCGGCAGCAAAACCATGTTCCTTCAGCTGCTTGGGCACCAGATACTGCTTGGCGATCTGGACCTTTTCCTCCAGCACGTAGCCGCTCAGTCGGATGACTTCCATCCGGTCCAGCAGCGGACCAGGGATGGTGTCCAGTTGGTTGGCCGTGCAGACGAAAAGTACGTTGGAGAGATCGAAGGGCACGTCGAGATAGTGGTCTACGAAGGTGGCGTTCTGCTCCGGGTCCAGTACTTCCAGCAGGGCGCTGGCGGGGTCTCCCTGTACACCCTTGCCGATTTTGTCGATCTCGTCGAGCATGATGACCGGGTTGCTGGTCTTGGTCCGCTGCATGGCCTGGATCAACTTGCCGGGTAGCGCGCCGATGTAGGTACGGCGGTGGCCCTTGATTTCGGCCTCATCCCGCATCCCGCCCACGCTGAAGCGGTAGAACTCCCGGCCGAGGGCCCGGGCGATACTCTGGCCGATGCTCGTTTTGCCCACCCCCGGAGGGCCCACCATGCAGATGATGGAGCCGGCCACGCTATCCCGCTTGAGGATGGTGGCCAGGAATTCGAGGATGTTGTCCTTGACGTCGCCGAGCCCGTAGTGGTCCTCGTTGAGGATATCGCGGGCTTCGGAAACGTTGTTGGCGTCGGGGGTGAAAACGCCCCAGGGGAGGTCGGCGAAGGTCTCCAGATAGTTCCGGGTGACGTTGAATTCCGGCGACTGGGTGTTGAGGGTCTTGAGCTTGTTCATCTCCCGGTCGAAGGCGGCCCGGGCCTCCTCGGGCACGGTTTTTCCCTCCAGTTGCTGGAGGATGCGCTCGGTGATGGACTCCCCGTCTTCTTTCTCTTCGCCCAGTTCCCGGCGGATGGCCTTAAGCTGTTCGCGCAGGAAGTATTCTTTCTGTTGTTCGTTGACGCCCTCCTGAATAGACTCGTTAATGCGGGCCTGAATTTTGGCCACCTCCAGCTCGTCCTTGATGATGGCCAGTAGCTTCTTGGCGCGTTCGGCGATGTCCCAGGTTTCCAGGAGTTCCTGCATCTTTTCGCGTTCGGCACTGATGAGGTTACTGATGACGTCCATCGTCTGACCGGGTTGGTCGTAGTTGAGCTGACTGACGACCATGTTGACCTGCTCCTGAAACATGGGGTTCAGTTGGAGGAGGCTGCGGATTTCGGAGCTGATGGCCAGCATGTAGGCCTTGAGCTCCTGGTCGGGCTTGACGACCGGCTGGTGGTCGTAGGTCACCCGCCAGCGCAGGCTGGGTTCCGTTTGCACCACCCGTTCGCGGCGGAACCGCTTCACGGCCCGGCCGATGACCTGGACGGCGTTGGGGTCCATCTGCACCACCTTCATAACCTGGTAAATGGTGCCGACTTCGTAGTAATCGTTCTGGCGGTAGTCGTCGGAATGGTCCTCCTGCACGAGCACGGCACCGAAAAAACCATCGTGCTGTTCGACGGCAATTTTCAGGGCCTCCAGTTTGTCCTGGCCCGAGAAGGCCATCGGCAGGGCCATACCGGGAAAAATGGGGCGTTGTTTAAGGGGGAGAACGGTCAGCAGTTGGGGGAGACTAGGGTCTACCAACTGCATCGCGCCGTCGTTCAAAATATCTTCGGCGCTCTCAAATTCAAAGGTGTTGTCTTCTGCCACGGATTCTGGATTAATACCTGACGGATATACGATATGGAGGATGCTTTTGTTCAGATTTCCACGGGATAACGGTAAGTGTGGCAAATATCCCTCCACGTGGCCGCATTTGAAGTAGGAAAGAGTCATTATGGCGACGGGGCGCAGGTGCCATGAATCAGGATTAAGGATTTAGGCTTAAGGATTTAGGGGCTGCCCTTCCCTGAATAGCGTTGACCGCTCGGATTAGGAATTTAAGATAGGAATATTCACAATTGGCCGGTCATCGCCTCTCCGAGAAAAGCCTACCTTGTGTATCGCTTATTTTGAGTGCCGTAAACTTCTCCACGTGAAAAACTATCTGATCCTTCTCTTCTTTTTCGGTAGCCTCCTGAGCCTCCATGGCCAGACTATCTCCATTACTGATGATTTCGAGGGGGGCGGAACCGTCCCCGAATGGGTGGGCGACGACTGCCAGCTCAACCCTAACCGGAGCAACCCCTTCGTAGATACCGCCAATCCTTCCGCTACCGTGCTGGAGTACCACGATACCGGGGGGGCTTTTGCCAATGTCCGCTTTGATGCGCAAACCAATTTCGTCCTCTCCGGCGTGCATTCTTTCTCCCTGAAGATTTTCGTGCCCTCTTCCGGACTGACGGGCAATCAGCCCAATCAGATTTCCCTCAAACTTCAGAATGGTAATCTGCCCGCGCCCTGGTCTAGCCAAAGCGAAATCATCAAGCCCCTGGAGGTAGACGTCTGGCAGACCGTCACCTTCAACTTCGCGACCGACGACTTCATCAACCTCGACCCTAACTCGCCACCGCCCACCTCGCGCACGGATTTTAACCGTATGCTCCTGCAACTGAACGGCGAGAACAACAACGACCGGGTACTGGCCTACATTGACGACTTTAGTTACGAAGCCGCACTTCCGGATACCCCCTCCTTTGATTGCCTCGTCTGGGCGGACGAATTCAGCGGTGAGGGAGCAATCGACGGTGACAAATGGTTCCATCAGACCCAATTACCCCTGCCCGGCGGTTGGTTCAACGGCGAAATCCAGCATTACACCAACCGGCAGGAAAACAGCTACGTGGACAATGGTACCCTGAAGATCGTAGCCCAGCGGGAACAGTTCACGGACCAGGGCGTAACGAAAAACTTCACTTCGGCCCGCCTCAATTCCAAGTTCGCCTTTACCTACGGAAGGGTAGACATCCGGGCGAAACTCCCCACCGGGGTGGGGACCTGGCCAGCGCTCTGGATGCTGGGCCGCAACATCGACGAAGATGGCGGATACTGGGATAACCAGGGCTTTGGCACCACGCCCTGGCCGGCCTGCGGGGAAATCGACATCATGGAGCACTGGGGAGACAACCAGAATTACGTTTCCAGTGCCATGCATACCCCCTCCAGTTTCGGGGGCACCGTAAACGTGGGCGGCACCATCATCCCCACCGCCTCCATGGACTTTCACGTCTACACCATGATCTGGACCGAAGAGAAAATTGAGTTCAGCGTGGATGGCATCGTGCACTATACCTACAACCCACCAATCAAGGATGCCAGTACCTGGCCCTTCGATGCCCCGCAATATTTACTGTTTAACGTGGCCATGTTGCCCAACGTCACCAACTCCTTTGTGCGTAGTGCACTGGAGGTCGATTATGTACGGGTCTACGAAAGCTGCCCGACCTCCACGGAGGAAACCGAGTTCGTGGGGAACCTGCGGGCCTATCCCAATCCGGTCGGGGACGAATTAAGGCTGGACCTTCCCGAAGGAATGGGGGCGGGCAGGCTTGCGCTGAGGGTGGTCGATGCGAAAGGACGGGTAATCCGCCGGTTTTCGCAAGACGCCGGCGGTTCCGTAATTACCGTGTCCGGACTGGCGGAGCTTCCCCCGGGGGTGTACTTCCTGGTTGGAGAAACGGAGGGACAACTTTTCCGGGCCAAATTCGTGAAACGGTAAACAGGAGTTATCCTCTGATCAGCAGTTTGATTCCGGTCTTCACGACGTCCTTCAGGTCGTTCCTGCCCGCACGCCTCACACCCTGCCACCACATCTTTCCGGCGAGCGACAGCTTACGTTCCCGGATCAACTTGCGGCAAAAGTGCAGGTATTGGTGGACGACCTGACTTTGGTAATGTGCTTTTGGCACACGGTTGGCTACCCCCGGCTGGCCGTAGGCCCGGCGAAGCTGGTCGAGGTTTTTATGGAGTAGCGACTCATCCAGGTAGGTGTTACTCCGCTGCCGGGGGTGCTGGTGTACGAGAACGCTGTGTCCCGGTAGCTGATAAAGGGAATGTTTGCTTAACACCCGGTTGAGCCACACGAAATCGTCGAGGAGCAGGTGACGCTCATTGAAGGGATTTTCCCGCAGGATGTGGCGCGGGATGGCCGTCCCGAAGAGCCCCGTGCTGTGTTTCCAGTACTGGGGGAGTATGTCGGTACCGTTTTGGTAGTTATGGCCGAAGATCCGTTGCGCTCCGCGTTGCAGGATTTCCCCCGACCGATATAGGTCATGCGCCCGGCCATCATCGTCGATGCCGCGCCGCAATTTGGCCAGGTGGCCGTCGAGGAATTCGTCGTCGTCGTCCAGGAAGCAGCCGTATTCGCCCCGCATTTCGGTGATGCCGCGGTTCCTCGCTCCGTTGAGTTGCCGGTTTTCCTGCTGGATTACGCGGAGACGTCCTTCCGATGCATATTCCTTAAGTAACCGTTGGGTATCGTCCGTGGAGCCGTCATCGATGACGAGGAGCTCCCAGTCGGGAAAGTCCTGCCGCAGCACACTGTCGATGGCCCGCGGCAGGAGCGGCGCGCGGTTAAAGGTTGGGAGGATGATGGAAAAGTAGGGGACTTGCATACCTTTGGTTCAAAGGTAAATAAATGCTTTCCACACTACTGTACCGCCTGCGCAAGCGCATCAACCGTTGGCGCACGGGTGGCTTTCCGGGCAGCCAGCAATATTGGGAAGACCACTACCGGGTAGGGGGAACCTCCGGGAGCGGGTCCGGTGGGCGCCTGGCGGCCTTCAAAGCCAGGGTGGTGGATCGGCTGGTAAAGGAATTCAATCCATCCTCCATAGTGGAGCTGGGGTGCGGCGACGGGCACCAACTGGCTCAGTTCGCCTTCAGCCGTAAAGACCACCGACCCGTTGTGGACTACCGGGGACTGGACGTCAGCCCCACCGCCATCGCCGCCTGCCGGCGGCGGTTTGCCGGCCATGATCACCTGACCTTTAGCCTGCTCACCGACGCGACCGATATTCCCGCCGATCTGGCCCTCTCCCTCGACGTCATCTTTCACCTCACCGAAGACGACGTGTTCGAGGACTACATGAATCGCTTGTTTGCCTCCGCCGATCGGTATGTCTTAGTGTATTCCTCCGATACCGACGAAAATGCGGAAAACGCCCCGCACTTCCGCAACCGGAAATTTTCCGGCTGGATTACCAAAAACCGACCGGAGTGGCGCTTGGTAAAAACAATCAAGAACCCCTATCCCTACGATCCCGCCCACCCGACGGAAACGTCGGTCGCCGATTTTTATTTATGGGAAAGAAAGGAGGCCATAACTACCGCAGGGGTGTAACAAATGGAAGGTGGATAACGTGGGGTAAGTGACCCCAGTGGGCCGGTGGTTTATTGATCCCGCCAAGACTTTTTCATTTACCCTCCCAGATACCCATGAAACCAGGCTTTTTATTCCTTTTTACCTTTTTCTTCTCCTTTTCGACCATCGCTCAGAGCAGCCCCGAATTTTCGCGATCGGAAGTTCTTGAAGATCTGGAATATCTCTACCATTCCCTGCAAGACGCCCATTTTGACTCCACCGGTAAGCTAGACGAAATGGGCTTCAGGGAGCGATACCGTACGCTGCGGGCTTCGATCCGGAAAGACTCCTTCACTTTGCTGGAAGCCACCAACCTCCTGCAACCCCTGGTGTCCTATCTGGACGTCGGGCACACCAATATTGATTTCCCCATCGCGGCCTACGTACGCTACGCCGAGGGTGGCGGTACGGTATTTCCGTTGGAAATTGCGTTTGAAGATGGTCGTGCACTGGTCCGCAAGAATTTTTCTAATGACCCCTCCATAAGGGTAGGCGATGAAGTCCGTACGACCAATGGCGAGTCGATTGAAGGAATTTTGCAAAAAATCTATCCCCACATCTCTGCCGAAAGAACTTACCTGAAAAACGCCAAAATTGAGCTGTATTCCTTCCCCCGCTACTACTGGCAGGCTTATGGAGAGCAACCGCGGTTTACGATAACCACCGTCCGAAAGGGGACCGAACTTACCCACAATGTTCCCGCCATTTCTTTGGTCGAAGGCTACGAAGGAAGGCGAAGCGAAGTCTTTAATGCCCGGATGCACCTTGAATTCAGGGAAAAACTAGCCATCCTAAACCCGGGCAACTTCTCGGGGGACGAAATGGCCTACCGACGCTTCATCGACAGCGCCTTTCAGGACATACGCTCCCGGGAGACTGACGTGTTGGTGGTGGACCTGCGCAATAACCTCGGCGGAGACAACAGTTTCAGCGACTACCTGGTGTCCTACTTCGCCGACCGCGCTTTTCGCTGGAACTCGAGCTTTACCCTCAAAACCAGTGCTTTTTTGAAGCAACACATCCGCGAACACCGGGATACCACGGAGACTTTCTGGCGGGAAGCGCTAGACCGTGAAGATGGAGCCGTCTATTCCTACAGCTTTGCGGAGTATCCGCCTCAGCCCGAAGAAAAGCGTTTCCGGGGGCAAGTTTTCGTACTGGTGAACCGGCAATCCCACTCCCAGGCGGCCGTTACGGCCGCACAAATTCAGGACTACAACTTCGGGACCATCGTCGGGGAAGAAACGGGAGATTACCCCTCCCTGACGGCTTCCATCTTTCAGTACGCGCTACCCAACACGAACATTACGGTGAACGTAGCCAAGGGCTATATGGTGAGAGTTAACGGTAGTAAGAAGGAAGAGGGCGTGATCCCTGATATCCTCATCCGGGACCACCTCCTCGACGAGGAAGATGAAATCCTGCGGGGTTTGATGGAATACCTCGGAAGGGAATTCTAAATGGGAAGAAAAAGCGCTGGTTGCTCCCGAACGAACGCAAGTCAGGAAATTCCCCCCAGTTCCTCAATAACCTTCCGGATGGCCACCGCCCGTTTCACCGCCCCGGCGTGATCACCGTGCAGGCAGATGGTGCGAACCTGAAGCGGCCGGACGCCGCCGTCTGTACACCGTACCTCCCCGTCACGGGCGATCATACGGGCCTGGGCCGCCGCTACTTGGGGGTCGTCCAGGGTTGCATTAGGTAGGTTGCGGTTGGCCAGTTTAAGGTCCGGTTCGTAGGCACGATCGGCGAAACCTTCGGGCCAAAATTCGAGATCATTTTCCCGGGCGGCATCGGATAGGAAACTCCCCGGTGGTCCATACAGCACACCGATTTCCGCTTCCCGACATACCTGAACGATAACCTCCGCGGCGCGTATGTCCCGGTAACTGACGTAATGGTAGAGCGCACCGTGCGGTTTCAGGTGATGTACGGTTGCTCCTTGGGCCCGGGCCATACCTACGAGGGCAAATACCTGATACCGGAGAAGATGGAGGAGTTGCTCCGCCGGAACGTCCATCATTTTTCTGCCAAAGTGCTTCCGGTCTGGAAAACTAGGGTGGGCACCAATCCTGACGTTGTGTTCCTGGGCCAGGCGAATCGTCCGATCCATGGTGCTTGCGTCTCCGCCGTGAAACCCACAAGCGAGGTTGCAGCTATTTATCAGGGGCATCAGGGCAGCATCGTTACCAACTTTCTGATCGTACCAGCTTTCCCCTAAATCGGCGTTGAGATCCATGATTGGTCTATTGGTAATTTGGTTCGTTAGTAATATAGACTGTTGGTATTTTAGTCTGTTGGTAATTTTAGACTGTTGGTAATTTTAGTCTGTTGGTAATTTTAGTTCAAAGACAGTAATCTTTTACCACCCTTAATAATTCCACTAACAGACTAACAGACTAACAGACTAACAGACTAACAGACTAACAGACTAACAGACTAACAGACTAACAGACTAACAGACTAACAGACTAACAGACTAACAATCCACCTACACCTCTTCAAACAAACCGTGCAGCTTGGCCTGGACCTTATTGATTACTTCCCCGAGATCTTCTGCTTTATTGGCGAAGTCCACCTTGTCAACGTCGATGATGAGGATGTTTCCGTCTTTGTAGGTAGAAATCCAGTCTTCGTAGCGCTGATTGAGCTGCTTGAGGTAGTCGAGGCTCATGCTGCCCTCGTAATCACGGCCGCGGCTTTCGATGTGGGCCACCAAAGTGCCGATGCCCGCCCGGAGGTAGATCAGCAGATCCGGGGGAGAGATGCGGCGGGTCATGGTGTTGAACAGCGCCATGTAGTTATCAAAGTCGCGCTGGGTCATCAGGCCCATCCCGTGCAGGTTGGGGGCGAATATGTGGGCGTCTTCGTAGATCGTCCGGTCCTGAATCACCGTCCGGTCACCCTCCTGGATACCGAGGATCTGTCCGTAGCGGTTATGCAGAAAGTATACCTGGAGGTTGAAGCTCCAGCGTTGCATGTCGTTGTAGAAATCGCTCAAGTAGGGATTGTCGTCGGCACTTTCGTAGTGCACATCCCAGCCAAAATGCTGGCCCAATTTGGTACAAAGCGTTGTTTTTCCGGCACCGATATTGCCGGCAATGGCCACGTGTTTAATCTGCTTGTTTGGCTTATCCATCTACTTGGGGAGGAATTTAACGGACGGGTAAAGGTAAGGCGTCGGGGGCAGGAACGGAAAGGAAAAATTGCCTTTCTGAGGCGAGCGATCTACGGCGAATGTTTTCCCGTTCTCGCGGCCCAAAAACGTATTTTACTTCTCCGCACAGGGCCACAACAATGCGGTGATTTTCGGAGTGATAAATTTCGGAGTGGCCAGCCGTAGAGAACCGACAGGGATGAAGAATCTATGGGGGCGCCGGGGCGTGAAGCGCAACGAAATACTCGGCTCAGCCGGTGCAGATGCCCCGGGGTCCGGACGGAGCAGTGTTTTGGCCGCAAGATTACTCCGGGGATGCAACCTTGGCACCCCTTATGGCGTATTGTACCCCAAAAGCAAGACCATGGCCTCCGCCCGCAAGAACCTGAGCACCTACGACGAAAGCAACCTTCCGGATGCTACCGAATACACCATCGGTGTAGTGGTGGCCGACTGGAATGAGGACATCACCCATGCCCTCTACGAAGGCTGCTACGATACCCTGACCAAGCACGGGGTAAAAGAAGAGAATCTCCACGTCGTTCAGGTGCCCGGCAGCTTTGAGCTGCCGTCGGGTGCCCGCATCCTGGCGGGCCGGGAAAAGCTGGACGCCATCATCTGCATCGGCTGCGTGATCAAGGGCGAAACCAAGCACGATGAATACATCAACAATGCGGTGGCCCAGGGACTGGTGAACCTCAGTATCGCCACCGGCAAGCCCTGCATCTTCGGGGTCTTGACCCCGAATACTCACGAGCAGGCGGTGGATCGTGCCGGCGGTAAGCACGGCAACAAGGGCGTGGAGGCCGCCGTAACGGCCCTGCGGATGGCCGAACTTTACCGCAATAAGCCGGAGGGTAAGCGTTCCATCGGTTTTGGGGGGTAAGCGCGCGCTCCGCTAGGCTGATTACACCCAAACCATTTTCGAACCCCACAACCTCTCCCGATGATCACTTCTCTGCAAACCGTCATGGCGGGCAGCCTGGAACTGGACGGCGGCGCCATGTTCGGCGTGGTCCCCAAATCCGTCTGGGAGCGCAAGTATCCGCCGCAGCCCGACAGCAATCGCTGTCGATGGGCGATGCGCTGCCTGCTCATCCGCACCGACGACGGCCGCAACATCCTCGTAGATACGGGAATCGGGGATAAGGACGACGCCAAATTTCGGGAACACTTCCAACCCTCGCTGCCGCTGGAATTGGCATTGCACCTGCCCGCCGGGCCCAACTTTCCGACGGAAAGTCCCGGTGAAACTGCTGCTACTAACCCCATTCTCTGGGCGGAAGAAATTACCGACGTTTTCTTCACCCACCTGCACTTTGACCACGTGGGCGGCGCCAGCTACCTCGACGAGCGGGGGCAGACGCAGCTTCGCTTTCCCAACGCCACCCACTGGGTGTGCGACGCGCAGTGGCGGTGGGCCCGCGACCCCAATCCCCGCGAAGCCGCCAGCTTCCTCCCCCGGAACCTGGACCCCCTGCAGGACAGCGGACGGCTGAAATTCCTGCCCGCCGAACGGGACGATTTTACCTGGTTGCCGGGCATTCAACTCCGGACCGTCTACGGCCACACCGAAGCCATGCAATTGCTGCTGCTCGACCTGCCCGACGGCCAGCGACTCGCCTACGGCGCCGACCTGATTCCCAGCAGCGCCCACATGTCGGTGCCCTGGGTCATGGCCTATGACGTGCGCCCCCTGCGCACGCTGGCCGAAAAAGAACGACTGCTGACCGAAGCCGTTGATGGTGATTGGACCCTCCTCTTCGAACACGATTTTCACCTCGCCGGCGGTAAACTGCGGCGGGATGAGCGCGGCAGAATTCGGCTGGGGGATAGCTTTACGGAATTTCGGCTCGGAACCTAGCGCAAAACGATACCGTTTTGAGCCCCCAGCCGGCGAGAAAATACTTTCCTGCGGCGTCATTGAACGCCAACTATTGTCAACTATTGATGCTGATGGAGGATTAATTGGCTGCGAGGAATTCGGAGACCGCATCATCCACCCGTTGGGCCAGATCAAAATAGGCGGCCGCATGGTCGGAGGTGGAGGCGTCCATATTGGTCAGCAGGAGGTAGCCAGCAGTTCCGTCGGTACGGAACTCAAGGTTGCAGGTCGTACCGGGGTCACTGCCGTCGTGTCTGATGATATTGCCGCTGTGGAACCAGAATATACCCTGGTTTTCTCCCAGGTCGGTGGGAACCATGCCTGGGGGTAGCAGCGCACTAAAGAGCATCTGGTAGCCGGAGGGGTTAAATAAGATGCCGGACTCCCCGCGGGCGCCGCGCATCATGTCCGTCAGAAAGGCGGCAAGCTGTTCGTTACTGGTCAGGAGGCTCCCGTCGGGGTAAGATTCGTTGGCGTATCGGGGCAGGGGAGTACCGGGGTCCCAGTATAATTGGGCCAACTGACCCGGAGCAAAGGGCGCCACCTGATAACCGCTTTGCTCCATCGCCAGCGGGGTCAGAATGTTTTCGGTGACGTACTGCTCGAAGGAGGTTTCCGTGGCGATCTCCACCAGGTAAGCCATGAGTGAGGTGGCAATATTGGAATAGCTCCAGGTGGTGCCGGGAGCGGTGTTTGCGAAGTTGTCCGGACTGTATAACCCGCCTTCGGGCAGGTAATAATCGGCCAGAAAATCCTCCAGGGGTAAGGTGGCACGTTGCTCAATCCCCAGGGCACCTTGCAGGAGTTGAGCACCGGGGCTGGAGGTATCCTCACCGGGCAGAATGTGGTAGGCCTGGGTGTAGGTGTCCTCCTCGTCAAGTAAACCGGACGTATGGGTGACCAGGTGCCGGACGCGGATGATATCGTCGGGGCGCTTGGGGTTGATGATGGGCAGCGGGAGTACGTCGTTGATGTCGGTGTCCAGCGTGAAGTAACCTTGTTCGATTGCCTTGACAACGGCAGCGGCCACGAAGGTCTTACTGATCGAACCGATGGGCTGAATGGTCTGGTTGGTGTAGGGCCGATTAGCATCGATGTCGGCCATACCGAAAGACTGCTGGTAGAGCAGTACATCATCTTTGACCACCGAGACACCAAAGCCCGGAGCGTCCGCATTACTTTGGATTTTTGTCAGGGCAGCACTTAAGTCAGCGGAGGTCCGGATGGGCGGCTCCGCCGGGGTGGTGATGTTATCGTCATCGCAGCTGGTGAGGCACAGCAGGGCGACCAGGAGGAATACGGGAAACAGAAACAGATTTCTCATGATAATTGATAAGGTTGAGACGAGACTTCTCCCTCGCAGCCTGCAGTAGGCTGAGTGATTGGGAGAAATCCGTCGGTGATAATTTGGGGAACCCATGCCGATGCCGGAGATGGAAATCCCGGGCGTTTTAAGATAATGGGGTAAGGATTCGCGGTTGCTTCGCCGGACGCCTGGCACCTGCGGTAACGCCCCGGAAATGCAGGGCCGTTCTTTGGGCGTTACCGCAGGTGCCAGCAAATGCCGGGGAGCGCAAAGGGGGTCAGTTTTCTGGCGGTAGGCGGTTGACCTCCTGGAGGAAATAGCTGGCCAGCCGCCTGCTCCCGAATCTGGGAGCAATGTTATCCTGCGCCATCATGGTGAGGAAAAACTCGTAGGGGCCGTAAAACTTTGGGGAGGTGAAGGTGTGCAGTACGGCCAGCAGCAGCTTCCTGCTCCAATCCGGAAAATGAAGGACGTTATGCGGGCGTTTCCAGGCGATGAGGGCCATTTCGGCCACCTCGTTTTGGGTTAGTACGTCGGGGCCACCAATGATGATCTCCCGTTCGTTTGTGGGGACAGCATCAACGATTGCCTCCGCCAGATCGGCTCCGTGGATGGGATTGAACTTATACTCTCCCGAGCCGAAGAGATATACTTTTCCCCTTTGGGCCATGGAGAGAAAGTCGTTCATGTCAGAGAAGAAACCGTTGGGACGAATGATGGCGTAATCCATCCCCGAAGTCTTCAGCTCATCGACGAACTTTTCCTTGGCTTCCATGATTTTGAGGTGCCGCAAACGGTCTCCGCTGATGGCCGAAACGTAAATGAATTTCTTTACTCCGGCTTTCCTGGCGGCTTCCAACAAATTCCTGTTGCCCCGATAATCGACATCCAGGTAGGAAAGACCGTCTTTTTGCCGGGTGATGCCTACGGTGGAAATGACCACCTGAATCCCCGTTAGCGCATTTTTCAGACTCTCAGGGTGGGTTACCTCCGCGACGGTACGTTGGTCGGCCGTGAGACCGAGGGTTTTGAGTTTGCCTTCGTTCCTGCCGAGCGCCCGGAACGGGTAATGGCGGTTTTGTAGTTCTTTTACGAGGTGACTACCGAGGTAGCCCGTTGCGCCGGCGATTAAGATGTTTTTCATATTGCCAGGATGCTTAATCGAGAAAGTGAAGGGGGTAATTCACTGATCTCCCGGGCTTGCCGGATCGTTGTTCCACCCAAGCAGCAGGAGAACAGTGAATTATGGGGCGTCGCCTGCCGCGCTGCGGCAGCTTGGGGCTGTCGGCCTGCCCCCTAGAATTTGATGCCGAAATACAGGTTGGGTTCGAAGAGGAAATAGTCCCGCCACTTCTCATCCAGGGCTTTGAAGCCTTCGGGGGCATCGTTATCGAATAGCCAGTGCTGGCAGTGTACCTGGGGTTCGATGAAAAACCGTTTACGCTTTCCGAAAGCAAGGTGGTAGCCCAGGTGATAGGAATTGTAGACCTGAAAGCCGTCTCCTGCCTTATTTTTATCCAGGTCGAGGTAGGTTTGAAACTGGGGGACCACCTCCACGCTGGCGAACAGCCCCTTCCACAGCATCCGCTGGTAGGATACTCCAACTCCAGACGCACGGACGTGGCCGGGGTAGAATTCGCTTTCGGTGTCGAGTTTGTCCAGAAGTCCATCCCACCAGAGGATGCCCATGGGTTGGAACAGGCGCCAGGTGACCAGCTTAAGCCCGATGATGTTCTGGTTGTCGAGGTTCCGTTTTACGTGCAGTTCCAGATGCTGGGTGTGCTTTCGGTGGTCCCAGGATTTGGTGAACATCTGGGGTATGGCGATCACGGGAGTGCTGATCCGGTACTTGTCGGATACCTCGTTTGCTTTTTCGCTACCGGGGCGGCCCTGTGCAAAAATGCTGAGAGCACAGAAGGTCAGAATAATGATAAGTCCGCTTTTCATTCGTGTGTTTTTTTAGAGGGTGAAAATTGGGGCAATACGGCTCCGTTCCGGGCGGGGTATTCACCTGCCGGAGAGAAGCTCATTGCCGTTGTGGTTACGGGTGAATTCCCTTTATCGAATTGACAATACAAAGATGGACTGATGGGCGGGGCCAATCGTTCCGAAATGAAATTGCGGACTTTTTTACTGTAGCCTTCAATGGCTACCTCCACCGGAGCTCAGTGGCTATTCCGCCGAAGAAGATTGCCCCCTGACCATGGTATGCACCTTCTTCATGAGCCAGAGCGTCAGTGCCATAACCCCGATGACCACTCCGCCCAGCAGCGGGTATCTCCGAACGATACCGTCTGCCGTTTGGTAAACGATCCACCCCACGGCTACCGCCGCAATCCCGCCCGCGAGTTGTTGCAGCGCCGCATCGAGGGCCATGAAGGCACCGCGGTCTTCACTTTCGGGAACCATCGTCGTCATGGCCGTTGCGGTAATCATCCGGGCGCTGATCCCCACAAAAAGTAGTGTGTGAACGGTGATGATAACCCAAAGGGTAACGCTGCCAAGTTGGCTGAATATCCCGACGGCAACCATCGTAAGCAGGGTGGCTACACCGAAAACCCGCCATTTACCGTAACGGTCCGTAGCTCGTCCGATAATGGGACTGAAAATAATGGTAGCCAGGCCCCCAAGACCAAAGATCAGGGGGAGTTTATCGACTTTGACACCGAGGTTGTTGGTCAAATAGGCGGAACCAAAGGTCATAAACATGACGTCGCCCAGTACGAGGAATATGTTGTTGGCAAACAGGGGCCAGTACTTACTGTTGGTTATGACCGTCAGAGAGTGTTGCGATGAGGGAGGTGTCCTTTTCGTCCGACCTTGTTCGTCCACGGGCCGTAGGTAGGTGGAAACCGTAAGGAGCAGTATCAGTCCCAGGAGGAATATCACCAGATAGGGTAAGTGCCAGTCTACTTTGTTGGCGAGGAATAATGCCAAGGGTAACCCCGCCACCAGTCCCATGGCAAATGCCAGCTGCAGGTATCCCATGACCCGGCCCCGTTGGTCTTTCGTGAAAAGATCGGCAACCGTGGCGTAGCAAATCGCGGCGACCACTCCACCAAACATTCCACTAAGCATCCTGGCCAGCAACAGTGCGATAAAGGAATTCGCCACGGCACAAAGCAACATCCCCAACAGAAAGCCACCGTAATAAAACAGAAGTAGTTTCTTGCGGTCAAAACTGTCCGCAAAACTGGTGGCCAGGAAGCCGGAGATGCCTGCACTGAAGGCGTAGGCGGAGACAATCCAACCGAATTTACCGGTCGACAATTGCAGCTCGGGGAGCAAGATGGCCGACAGGGCCGACAGGGTCATGTAATCTACTACGACGGTGAACAATATGCCCGCCAGGGCGGCGACAACAATTTTTTGGTAGCCGGAGAAGGGGGCTCCTTTGTCTTGGCTCATTGGGGAAAGAGATCGGAAACGGAGGGTGGTTAGGCTGCCCAAGTTAGGGGGAATTCATCAGGAAAGAAGCTACCCCGGATTGGCGAAAGTTTGCCGAGCTTCCGTCGTTCCGCATCACGTAGTGTCGCCAACTTTATACTACCTCCAAAACGACATTGCCCCGTTTGCGTCCACTATCCACGTACTGATGAGCGCTTACCGCTTCTTCCAGGCCATAGCGCTGGTCAATGACCACCCGAAATTTTCCTTCGCTCATCAACCGGGTCAATTCCTGCAGGTAGCCGCGTAGGGTGGCGGGCGGTAGCATGCCGGCGGCGTCAAATTTGGCCTTTTGATCTCCAAAGACACGGGTGTAAAGCACTTCCAGCAAGAGCGAAAAACCCAAGACCGGAGAGAGGTAGGTGCCCGCTGGCTTCAGCAGATGCTTGCTCTTGCGAAAAGAGGTGTTTCCGATCGTATCGAAGATCACGTCGTAGCGGTCGGTCGCGTTCAGGAAATCGTCCTTTTTGTAATCGATCACCTTGTTGGCCCCGAGGGAGGTCACCAGTTCCACATTACGGGTGCTGCATACCCCGGTGACTTCTGCGCCAACGGCGCGGGCCAGTTGGACCGCCGCGGTACCCAGACTTCCGGAAGCACCGATGATGAGCACCGACTGGCCCGCCCGCAATTCCGCCAGGGTTTTGAGGAAGTGGTAGGAGGTGAGCGGTCCGTCACAGAGGGTGGCCGCTTCCACGTAGGATAGGGTCATCGGAATCCAGTCGATTACGCCGTTGGCGGCTACGCTGACGTATTCCGCGTTTGCGGAAAAACCGAGGCCACTTTCACCGTAGACGCGGTCACCGACGGCAAAATCCTCGACTTCCGCACCCACCGCAACGACTTTACCGGCGAATCCCGTTCCCATAATGTTATTGCGCGGGCGGCTGAAACCCAGGAAGAGGCGCGAGATGGCCGGTTGTGCGCGCCGCATCATCGTGTCGGCGGTCGTAACCGGTGTTGCGTGTACCCTGACCAGCACTTCGTTGGGCTTCGGGGTGGGGCGGGAAACGGTGGCGATCTTGATGTTTTGGGGAGCTCCGTAGCGGGTGAGTACGGCGGCTTGCATGGTAGTTGCGGACATGATTTGTGGTTTTTGTGTGCCACAAAGGAAGCCCGCCGGGGTGCGCACATCGTCCGGGTTTTGAAACCCGAACCTATTCGTTCAGTTGCTGCTTGCGGTAGGCGGCCGGCGTGGTTCCGGTCGCTTTTTTGAAGAAGGTATTGAAGGAAGTTTTGGAGTTGAAGCCACTCTCATAGGCCAGCCCAAGCAGGGTCAGGTGCTGAAAAGCGGGGTCGCCTAACCTACTTTTGAAGTACTCGAGGCGGTAGGTATTTACGTATTCCGCAAAGTTTTGCCCGAAGCCCGCGTTGAGTAACTGGGAGAGATAATTCGGGGGGAGCTCCATCCGGTCGGCCAGGTTCCGCAAACTCAGTTCGGCATCCAGGTAGGGGGCATCACGCTCCATTAGTTTGGTCAACTGCTGCTTGTAACGATCAATCTCTTCGGAGGAAAGGAGGTTTTTTTTGTACTTGTTTTGGGGGGTGTCCAGTACCGGATCACTTCCGAAAATCCGCGCACTTAACCCCTGAAATTCGGGGAGGGCACGAATGGGTTTGAGGATGGGGTCAATCTGAGTGTACACCACCATCGGTAGCCTGGCGTTGATGCCTTGCTCCAGCAGCTGGAGGGTTTTTTCCGTATTGCCCAGCAGGGCGTGGCAGAGGGTGAGGTAGTTCAGCGCCTGATCGATGAGTGCTCCGTCGAGGGCCGCCGTTAGTTTTTCCAGTCCCTCAAGCGCTTGCTCGGGTGCGGTCAGGGCGTAAAACATCGTTTCACCACTGACCTTCAGGAGGTCATCGTCAGGTAGGGGTAATTCCCGGAAAAACTCCCGGGCGCGTTGGGTGTGACCGGCCAGGAGCAAGGACCGCCCCAGTTCGGGCAGGGATACGTGAGCGTCTGGCTTCAGGGCCAGGCTTTTCTCGAAATACTGGATGGCTGCGGGATACTGCTCCTGGACGTAGAAGAGGAAACCCTTGAGGTGGTGGTTGATGTCCGAAAAAGGATCAATTTGCAGGGCCGTATCGATGTAGTGATGGGCGGCCCGCAGCTTGCCTTCCGCAACCAGGTAGGAAGTCATCGATTGGTAGTATTCAACCGTCGGGCGGCGCTCGAAGGAGCGCTGAAGGTGCTCGTAGGCCTGGGGAAGATCCCAATCCTGAAGAAAGCTTTGGTAGGAGCGGTGAAGTTGTATTTCCGGAAGACTATCGTCCAGGGTCATGGCCCGTTCCAGAAAGGGCCCGCCCGCCGCAAAGGCGGCGGGGGCCGGCATGATGCCCAGGGTACCCATCAGAGTATACCCCAGGTGGAGGCCGAGGTGCGCTAACGGGAAGTCTGGTTGGTCGGCGACGATTTCCCGCAGCATTTCCATGCCCCGTTCGATTTCCGGAGCACTCATTTTGAGCAAATGATACCTGGCCCGGAGGTAGCGCTTGTAATTGTCAACCGTGACGGGTAGTTGGGGGACCAGCTGCTCGTCAATGTCAAAGTGGCCGATGTGCTCCCGCAGGCGGTCGGCGACCAGCAAACTGACCTCATCCTGGACGGCAAAAATGTCGTCGAGGCTGCGGTCCAGTGAATGGGACCATAGCGGAACGTCCTCCTGGGCATCGACCAGCGTTACGGCAATGCGCATCTTGTTACCCGCCACCTGAACGCTCCCTTCCAGAATATAGGCCACCTCCAGCTGGCGACCGATTTCGGGAAGGGTGACCTGTTTGTTTTTATAGTAAAAGGAGGAGGTGCGAGAGGTGACCTTCAGGGGTTTGATCTTCGACAGGGCGTTGATGATCTCTTCGGTCATCCCGTCGCTGAGGTACTCATCCTCTTCCTGGCGGCTTCGGTTGCTGAAGGGGAGTACGGCGACGGTTTGCCGGGCAACCGAACGCTTACCCTTCAGGTCGTTTCGTTGGGGAACCACCAGGCCGGAGCTGACGACCGCAAACACCGAAAGTGGTTGGGTGATATTCTTTAGCTGAAAATGACCGAGGGAAGTAGTGGTCAGGTGTTGTTGATTGGTCAGCTCATCGTTCAGCTTTCCGGAGATCAGTACCCCTCCGGGAACCCCCATGCTCTCAATTCTGGCCGCCACGTTTACGCCGTCACCGTACACTTCCGTACCGTCAAACACAATGTCGCCAATGTGGATGCCGATCCGCAGCGGAATACCGTCGGGGGCGTTCAGGACTTGCTGGATGGCGACGGCGCAGGCCACCGCCTCCACCCCGCTGGGGAAGGTGCTCAGGGTACCGTCGCCAAAGTACTGAAGGATGGTGCCGCCGTGCCGTTGGTGGGTCTCCGTGAACACCTGCCGGTGCTTTGCCCGCTGTGCGGCGGCCTGCCGTTCATCCCGTTGCATCAGGGCCGTGTAGCCCACAATGTCCGTAAACATGATGGCGGCAAGGCGGCGCTCTTTCCTGGTCTTTGACATGGGTGATGGGTTGGTGGGGTGGGGGTAGCGTGGCTGCTGATAAAGCTAAAGATCGGATTTTTTGCGGTGGATGCTACCCCCGGTAACCACCGCCGCAGAAATGATCATGATGTTTTTGATTATGTATTGCCCCTCCATGGTGGGCAGAAAAATATGGCCGCCCTGGTAAACTACTTCCGGTAAAACTACGAGTGGCATGAAAGTGCCGACCATTTGCAGGAAAAGGAGGGCGATGGCCAGTCTGATTGTCTTCCCGAACAGGAAGAGTACGCCAATGGCTACTTCCCACCAGCCGATGACTTTAACCCAGGTGGCTGGTTCCAGTAGCGGGAGCCAGGCCACCGTAGATTCCACCAACGGGATCGCCGTGGAATAGCCCAGGGGCTTGAGGACGCCAAACCAAATGAAGATGATCGCAAAGGAGAGCCTGACCAGTACAATGCCCCATCTCTCCATGTAGGTAGTAATGGTCTGGTCTAGCGTACTGAGGGTGAGTTTCATGTTGCGGAAGGTTTTTGTCTTGTCTTATTGACCCGACAAAAGTGCGCCGTGGAGGTTTGGCCGTCGTTCCAAAATGAAATCCCGGACTTCTTGCTTTTACCAATTTTCCTTGCACCTGCGCTTGCGCCAAATTTTTGGGGCGTGACCGCAGGTGCCGCGTAATTCGGGAAGAAAAATGTTCACGATTACAATTTCGGACGATTCGCCTGCGGACGGTGGTCACCTTTGTACGGAATAAACCTCAGCCATGGCGCCCCACCTGTCTCCACCATCCTTCTTCACTTCTCCCGCCGCGCGCGCAAGTATGGAGGAGGAGTATCATGCTTTAGTGGAAAATCTACCTCCCGGCGTAGAATTCCTCAACGTTGAAACCAGTTTTGGCACCACCAATGTATTGACGATGGGCACCCCCGGGGCCCCGGCCCTGGTGCTCCTGCATGGGAGTAATGCCTGTGCCCCCCTGTTCCTCCGTCATTTTCTGGATTTACTTCCATTTATGCGGCTTTATGCCATCGACCTGCCGGGCCACCCGAATCTGAGCGCTGAAGTCCGCTGGCCACTCGAAACCGACGCCTGTGGACAATGGATGCATGAAGTGCTTTCCAAACTGAGCATCTGGCATGCCAACCTGGTGGGGGTAGAATTGGGGGCCTACGTAGCCCTGAAAAGTCTCACTTTTGATGCCCGGAGAGTAGGGGCGGCTTACCTGGCTACGCCCCTCGGGTTGCACCCTGCCTGCCGGTGGCAATACTACTGGTTTCGGCAAAGGCCGCTTGCCCGATTCCACCGAACACCCAACGCGCAAACGCTGGGCCAACTGACGCGCAATACCTGGCACCTTCCTGACGAAGCGCTGCTCCGTTTCTGGAAAAATACCTTGCCCGGTTACCGTCCCCATCTGGCGTGCCCTCTCCCCATAGCATCGACTGATCTGAAGGAATTATCCGTTCCCCTTCACCTGTTCATCGGAAGTGAAGATCCCTTCTTCTCCCGTACTTCCCTCCCGGACATCCCCTCACTGAAATTCAGCGTAGCACTTCCCAGGTCCGGTTATCTGCCGTCAAGCAGCGCATACTCGATAATGGTCGATCAAATCCAGAACACCTTTCGGAGGTATCGTTAATTAACGTTCCCGTTACCTCGCGGGGGGACCTACCTGAATAAAGGGTTTTCGGGGGGAGGTTTGATCGCGATAGAGGGCATTCCCTGGTCGATTGCCCTTATCTTTAGGACTTAGTAGCCCCCTCCGATTTTCATGATTTTGAGTTCCACCCCTCCGAAGCCCCAGTTTTCCATCGCGGTACTTCCCTTCGTTAATCGTAGTGCGGACCCGGACAACGAGTATTTCAGTGATGGAATCACGGAAGAAATCATTCACGCACTCGCGAAGGATGGTGCCATCAAAGTCATCGCGCGCTCTTCGGTCTTTACCTATAAGAATAAGCAGGTTGATGCGCGGGAAGTCGGTCGCCGATTGGGCGTCAGTACTCTCCTGGAAGGAAGCGTACGCAAAGCTGGCCGGCGGGTGCGTATTTCCGCTCAACTGATCGAAACCGAGTCGGGTAGTCAGCTGTGGTCCAAAAATTTTGACCGTGAGTTGGAGGATATCTTCAGACTACAGGACGAGTTGAGTGTGCTCATTGCGGACCAAATTCGCCAGCAATTCGGGCACTTTGAGATCCCCGAACCGGCTTCCTCTCCGCCGACCAGGCGGATTGATGCCTACGAACGCTACCTGAAGGGAAGTTTTCACTTCAAGCGCAAAGACTTTGCGGACATCCAGCTGGCGGAACGGTACTTCAAGGCGGCGATTGCGGCAGACGACCAGTACGCGGAGGCTTATGCCTACCTGGCCGAAACCTACCTGCACCTGGCCGGTTTTGGCTTGATGGAATCCCGGGAGGCCCACGAACTGGCCCGAAATACTGCATTGAAATCCATTCGTCTCCAGCCGAAGACGGCCCGGGCCCATAAAGTCATGGCCTACATCCATTTTTTTTACGATTGGGACTGGAATGCCGCCCGCAAAGCTTACGAGGCCGCGGTGGCGGCCGGTCTGACCGGTGAAAATGAATTCATTACCTACTACTACGTTTTCCTGGAAAAGGACTACGAGCGTGCACTGGCCATTGCCGAACAGGTCGTGGAGCAGGACCCCCTGCACAGTATTTCTCACTGGCAACTGGGCCTTTGCCACTATTTTGCCGCTCAGTTCACCGCGGCGATAAAAACCTTTGAAAGAGCCATCCTTCTGGACGAGCATTTCGCCGAGGCCCACCGCTGGCGGGGCCTGGCACTGGCCCAAACCGGACAGTTTGCCGAAGCCATCGCCAGCGTACAACATGCTTTACAGCTGAGCCAGGGGAAGGGCCCCGCAGCCTACAATTTATTACAGGTGCGTGCGCTGATGGGGGAGCGGGAAACGGTCCTGGCCGCGATGGCCGAAACCGAATACCTCGATGCCTGTGACCCCGCAGAGTTGTATGCCCTACTGGGCATGCAGGAAGAAGCGATAGACTGCCTGGAACTGGCTTTCACGCAACGGTCGACCATGATGGTAGGTCTCAAGCATTATTGGGTGTGGGATGACCTGCGGGAACATCCCCGCTTTGAGCGCCTGTACCAACGCATGAATTTTGGGCTTGACCGAAACGATTTTCCATCAAGCCCGGAATGGCATCTGGGTAAAGTCAAGCCACAAAAGGCCCTACTGAACGCCGAAGAACGGGAGCATTATTTGCGTACCCTAACGCATCTCGTGCAGGAGGAGCGGGCTTACCTAAACGCCGAACTCTCCCTGCGTACGCTGGCTGCCGCCCTCGAGGTGCATCCCAATAAGCTTTCCTGGTTATTGAATCAGGCGGTGGGTAAAAACTTCAATGAATACATCAACGCCTATCGCCTGGCGACCTTTAAAGAAAAGGCATTGTTGCCGGAAAACAGCCATCTGACCTTGCTTGGATTGGCTTACGAAAGTGGGTTCAACTCCAAGACGGTATTCAATAATTTCTTCAAGAAGCAGGAGGGCATGACCCCTCGTGCCTGGCTGAAAACTCAACGCCCCTGATTCCGACCAGTGTCTTACTGGACCGTTGGGTAGTCAAGTCTCCAGGCTGCGAAAAGGGTGGGGGATCTCTACCGCCACCGCACACCCACCGAGGGCCACAATCCGAGCACCTCGTGCCACACGGCACCGGCGCTGATGTCGAGCCGCTCAATGACTTCGTAGCCGAGGCCGAAGGAGAGTTCCGCCACTTCGGTGGCCACCCCGAGCCGTACGCTCAGTTCTTCGGCGGGCAGGTACTCCAGACCCGCCCGAAAGCGGGCGGGGAAATCCGCATCCTGATGCAGCTCGGCGTTCAGGGTGATTTTATCACTGGGGCGGTAGCTGAGCCCCACGGCAATAATCTGGGTGAGGTATTCATCGGGCCGGACTTCCGTTCTGACGGGAGAAAAGATCCGAGCGCCGATGGCCAGTTCTTCGAGGATTTGCAGTTGCATGCCCAATCCGAAGGTGATGTCGAAGGTGGCGGCATAGCCGTCAGTGGTGGTGCTGAAGCCGGCCAGGTCGCCGCCGATGCTGAAGTTGTCCGTGAGTTGCCGGCCGTAGGCCAGCCCAATGCGGTTCTCCCGGTAGGTGGCAAAGCCAAAGCTTGCCAGTTGCAGGCCGAAGCCACCGTTCTTCGTTCCGTAGGCGGCCGCGACGTTGGCAAAGCTGAGTTCGCTGATGCCGAACCGTTGTTCGGCGGTCGCGGAGGCCTGCAGCTGATCCGGGGTGCCGGCCAGGCCGGCGGGGTTGGTCCAGATGCCGTCGATCCCCGTTGCCGTAAGTCCCGTGCCGCCCATCAGGCGGGAGCGGATGTCGGTAGTGGGAAAGACGCCTTCCTGAGCGGAAGCGAATAGGGGCAACAGGAGAATCAGGCAAATAGTAGGCAGGCGCACTTGCGGAATGGATGTTCTGCGGCGAAGATAAGCAGGGAGGGGCCTTGTCGGTCGATTTATTGTTTTAAATCTAGACGGTTCCCTGAGATCTCATCAGCGATTCCTGTAGAATCGCGGCAGTTCAGTGGGACAAACGGTAGCGGCAGGTAATTACCTGCCGCTATTGAGGAATTCAAGGCCTTGATTGCCCATTGATTAATTCACGGAACAGCCTTATCCTAAATCTCCCGACAAGCCCCGGCTGTTTATCCGATCTCGTAACCGCGGTTGCGGAGGCCCTTGAAGGTGCGGTCCAGCTCGGCGTCGATTTCGGCCTTCTTCCTGGCAATCTCGGCGGTGGCCTGATGTACGCCCACCTCGGTGTGCACCCTCAGGCGGTTCCTGACGTCGTTGCCCCGCTCTCCGGTGCTTTGTTTGGTGGCCATTTCGAAAACGTGCTCATGCTCGTGGAGCAGATGATCGTACGGACTCCGGGGAGAAATGAGTTTGGTGAAGATGGGCGCCGTTTCGATGGCGATGAAGAGCAGCATGATGAAGATGCTGGCGTAGTAGATGGCGTCGCTCTTGTGGCCCAGTCTTTCGAGCGCTTCGATGCGTGCCGCCATGCCGCCGAAGGCACTGCGTTCCAGGCTGGAAATTTCCTCCTTGATCTGGCCGCGTAGATCGGCGGCCTGCTGCCGGTTTTCGATGATCTGGGGTTGGTTGACGGCTACGAGGGACTCCAGTTCCGCCTGGGCCTGATCAGCTTCCAGTTTTTTGGCCCGGTAGATGGGACCCATGTTGCGCACGCCGGAGCCTCCGCTACCGTCGGCTTCGGCCAGGGCGGCGGCTACTTTCTCGTCCCGTACCGCCGTTTTGGCGTCAATTTCTCCCTGAAGGCGGTTAGCCTCCGCTTCGGCCGCGGCGATTTGGTCGTTAAAGCGGGCACTGATGCGGTCTTCCTGGACCTTGAAGGTTTCCTGCTCCATGACGATCAGCTCCGCGTTGATCTCCTTCTCAAAAATCTTCAGCTCCAACGGCTTGGAAATGACGAGGGCCAGCAAAACGGCCATCGCCAGCCGGGGCAGGGCCGTAGCAAAATTGCCGAAAAAGCCCCCCTTGCTTTTCATGCTGGACACGATATATCGGTCGAGGTTGAAGATCATGAGTCCCCAGATCACCCCAAAAATGATGGCCATGAAGTAGCTGTCAAAAATGGTAAACAGGGCGTAAGCAGCCGAGAAAAAGGCCAGCACTCCGGTAAAAAAGATGGTACCCCCGATGCCGACGTATTTGTTTTCGTCGGAGGGAACCCGATCAAGAATACTGCGATCCACACCGGAACAGAAGAGAAAAAAGTCTTTGAGGTTTTGCATGGGGTAAAATTTTGCAAGTTGAACAATGGAGTAGCTTGGACGCAGTAGAAAAAAGGTAACGGGGGCCTGAGCCAGAAAATGGTCGCATCGCGGCCGATGGGTAAAATCCAGATAAGCTCTAAACCCCGTTCATGCCGCTAAATTGTGCCTTTGGAGCTCCGCCACCACATTATTTCGATGAGTACTAGGATTATTCAGACGCAACCTAGGAGCAAGCTGATGGCACCGGATGGGGGCCGATTTTAGTGGGCAAGGGGAGTAAAATATTGCAATCCTCACGTCCACCGCTACTCTGATCTCGCCCCGGGTGCATCCAAAATCCGGTTTGTGCGTTAAACCATCATTCCCGGAGCCGAAACCTTATTTAGTATGTTTGTCTTCCGGGCACCGGCCGTCGATTAATCCAAGAACCCCAATTCATGTTAGCTACCCGCGCTTTAACGTATCAGTATCCCGGCGGGGAACAACTGACCTTTCCCGACATCTCCTGCGCCCGCGGAGAAACGTGGTTGTTACTGGGCGATTCCGGAAGCGGAAAAACCACCCTGCTCCAACTGCT
The DNA here is from genome assembly GCF_004375085.3 of Lewinella sp. W8. Lineage (GTDB taxonomy): Bacteria > Bacteroidota > Bacteroidia > Chitinophagales > Saprospiraceae > Neolewinella. The sequence continues at coordinate 59,302 of NZ_SNAQ03000006.1, read as the reverse complement.
GGCGGGACTGCGAACGCCCGGCAGTGGCGAGGTCGTAGTGGACAATCAGGTCCTTGGCCAGCTCAGCGGAAGCGACCTGGATCGTTTCCGGGGAAAGCAACTGGGCATCATTTTTCAGACGGCCCACTTCGTGCGTTCCGTTTCGGTGGCCGAAAACCTGGCCCTGGCCCAGCGCCTGGCGGGTAACGCCGTGGATCATGACCGGATCCAGCAGTTACTCGATCAGCTCTCCATCGGAAACAAGGCGGATGCGGCACCCGCTGCACTTTCGGTGGGCCAACAGCAGCGGGCGGCCATCGCTCGGGCCATCATCAATCAGCCCTCGGTTATTCTGGCCGATGAGCCTACTTCCGCTCTGGACGACGCCAATACCCACCGGGTGATTGACCTGCTGCGCGAACAGGCCGCCGCCGTGAACGCCACTCTCCTCATTGTAACCCACGACAACCGCCTGACCCGGATCATCGACCAACAGATACGGCTATGAACCTAATACGCCTCGCCTGGAAAAACCTGACCTATAAACCACTGAATGCCCTGTTGGGTATTTTGCTCTTTGCGCTGAGTGTGGGACTGGTCTCCCTGTTGCTCTCCCTGAGAAAACAGGCCGACGAACAATTTGACGCCAACCTGGCCGGGGTGAACCTGGTGGTGGGGGCGAAGGGTAGTCCGCTGAACCTGGTCCTGAACAGCATGTATCACCTCGGATACCCCAACGGCAACGTTTCCCTGGGGGAAGTCCGGGCTTTCCTGAACCCCAGGCACCCCCTAATCGAAGCGGCCCTGCCGCTTTCGCTCGGGGATGGCTACCGGGGCTACCGGATTGTGGGTACGGTGCCGGACATCCTCGACTGGTACGGTGCGGAGATCGGGCGGGGAGAAGTCTGGCAGCACGATTTCGAGGTGGTTGTCGGGCCCAACGTCGTAGCGAATACGGGGCTGAAAATGGGGGACACCTTCCGCTCCGCCCACGGCATCGTGGACGAGGGCGAAGACGCGATGGAGCACGAAGGGGAATTTAAAGTAGTTGGCATCCTGGCCGAAAGCGGCACGGTGCTGGACGACGTCATCCTAACCACCAATCCTACCTACTGGCATACGCACGATCACGGCGGTGGTGCGGAAGATCATCAGGAAGATGACCATGCAGACCACGACCATGATGACCACGAGCACGCAGATCATGCGGACCATAACCACGTGGGAGGCATTCAACAATTACTGGAAGCCGCCGAGGATAAAGAGTTGACGAGTATACTGGTACGATACAAGGGCATCAACGCCCGTACGATGAGTTTTGCCCGCAACATCAACGACAATACCGATCTGTTGGCCGCCGAGCCACCCTACCAGATTAATGAAGTCCGGCGACAATTCGACAACGGGCAGCGGATTCTGCGCATCCTGGTCATTGCGATCATCATCGTATCTGCCCTCAGCATTTTCATTTCCCTATTTTCCTCCCTCCGCGACCGTCGCTACGAGCTGGCGATGCTCCGGGTGATGGGCTCTGGTCGGGGTGGCCTATTCGGTTTGATCGTGCTGGAGGGGCTCTTCGTCGCGGCCATCGGCGCCCTGGCCGGACTGCTGCTTTCCCACGGCATCCTGGCCGTGATGGCCAACAACATCCGGGACGATTTTCGCTATCAGCTAGACGCCTGGCGCTTCTTGCCCGAAGAGGGTTGGATGTTCCTGGGAGCCCTCGCCCTGGGTTTCCTGGCGGCGGTCATTCCGGCCATACAGGCGGCCCGCACGGACATCGGTGAGACCCTGACGGAGGGGTAGAAGTTTGAGGACTTAGGATCAAGGCTATAGGATTTAGGATTTAATTTGGGCGACGCGGCGCGGGTGCCATGAATTGAATGACGGCAAGGTAATCTACCTACTGGTGTGACTTTTCGCCGAAAAGTCTCCACGGCCCACTGAGGTGGGGCGATACCATTCTTCAGGCACCAATGGAATTTAGAGATGGTGCGATTCCATAGGTAGAGTTGATTCGGCTGCCATTCGGGGAATGGCACCACCAGGAGGGTGACCTTGGCTCCTTTCCCGTACACTCGGCACCCGCACTCCGTGCCCTTATTCCCCGCTATTGGAAGTGGCAATCTCCACCTTGAAATAAGATTGATCGCCTCCTTGCGTTACACCTTACGGGGCGTTTCGTCTCCGATCACTCACCAAAGCCTGGTTATGAAAACTTTCACCCTGTCTATGCTATTCCTGGGTTTCCTCCTGGGAGCAACCTCTCTTCCCGCTCAGGTCATGGGCAACTATCAGCAGCAGAACAACAACACGGCGATCAACTATCGCGCCAATTTCCGGGGCGTGCAGCGGGCCGCTACTTTCCTGGATGCCTCCAACGAGGTGGAGATCACCATCAACGCCCTGTCCAACCAACCCGCCAGCAGCTACGTGGCGGTGTTTAGCGTTTTCCAGGCCGGCAAGACGGTCTCCAGTACCAACGAACAGATGAACGACCGCATCAGCGGCGTCAAAACGGCCCTGCGTTCTCTTGGGGTACCCGAAGCGGACATCTACATCGACATGGTCAACTTCCTGCCCACCTACGCCTTTGCCTCGGAGAAGAAAATCTTCTCCCGTAAGACGCTCACCGAAGTGCCCACCGGGTTTCAGCTACAGAAGAACATCCACGTCCGCTACCGCGACCCGGCCCTTCTGGATCAGATCGTCACGGCCGCCGCGGGCCAGGAAGTGTACGACATCATTAAGGTAGATTATCAGGTAGACCGGCCGCAGGACATCTACACCGAGCTACGGCAAATGACCTTCGCCTACCTGGACACCCTGACGCAAATCTACAGCGAGCAGGGTATCGGCCTTGACAGTGCTTACGTCATCACCGCCGAAAACGCCTGGGTGGCCTATCCGGCCGACCGTTACAAATCCTACACCGCCTTCGCCGCCCAGCAACTCACCGCCCAGGAGCGGGACGAAGCGGTGGTGGACAAGATTGACAAACCTACCCTGCGGTTTTACGACCCCATCCCCGCCAACGACTACGATCTGGTCATTAATCCGGATTTGCTGGCCCCCGCCGCGCAATTCAGTTATAGTCTGAAGGTGCGCTTTGTCCTGCCCGAGCGGAAAATCCCCACCCAAAAGATTTACGAACAGCAGTACTTCATGGTAACCCCGGACGGCAAATTGGTGCCCCTGAGGCTGAAGGAAGGGGAGTAAAATACCTCCTTGATATGGTTTCAACCAAAGGATCAATGGGGCTAACTTCCTGGTTTCCTACATAATCGCCGGACAATTGGCGGAATCCGTATCGCTTCGATTGCCACTTAATCATTGCCGACTACCAAAAAATCAGTGCCGCTGGTCTTTGGGAGGGGTGATGCGTAGATTTGGAAGATTATTTTGAGCAGGCCAACTACTACGGGTGGCATGCGCGGCGGTCGTAAATTGATTGATGTATGAGGGGCCGTCAGAAATTGCGAAGAGCATGAAAGCTGGATTTATGGTGTTGTTTCTGATCGGTTGTGTATCGACCGTAAGGGGGCAGGAGATGGACGTTCGGGCAACCCTGGATAGCCTGCAGCGGGTTTACCTCATCCAAACGGACGTTCGGGAAAGGGGGTTTACGGCGGATAAGCTCTCGGAGTTCCACTTCCGGAACGCTAACTACGACAGCTGCAGGTTCTACGCGATGGAAACGTTGCGGTTGGGCCGGATGATCGGTCACGATACCCTGATCGGGCACGGGTTTCGGAGTTTGTCCATCATCGACCGGCGGGAGGGGGCCTTTGATGCTTCGCTGGCCGATTCTGATTCTGCCGCCATTTACTACCGGGCGGCGGGTCACCTGATGGGTGAACTGGTGATTCTTTCTAACCTGGGCTACCAGTTGTCCTCGGCGGGAAGGTGTGGAGAAGCCATTGAAGCATTGGCGTTGGCCGACTCTTTGATGGCCAAAAACAATACCAACCTGATGAACCGGGTGAAGTCACGAAACACTTACTGTGCTACCCTCGGTGATTGTGGGCAATACGACTTGATTCCCCGACTGGCCAAGGAGTTCCTTGATGAGGTGAGGGAAGAAAAGTGGTACCGTCTGGAGGCCAGCTTGTATAACCGGCTCATCATTGCTTACCGCAACTTGGGGGAACTGGACAGCGCCCTGGTCTACGTCAACCGCATGAGCCCGGTGCTGAAGTACACCCAGTCCAAGGCGCTGAACTCTTCTTTTTACACCAACGCCGCATCCGTGTACCACGACCTGGGAGATCTGGACCGTGCCGCAGAATTACTGAACCTTGGCATTGCGTCCGCCCGGAAACAGGGGTTGGAAGATTCCGAGAATTTCAAGGAAATGAACCTGGGCATCATTGAGAGTGAGCGGGGCAACTTCACCGAAAGCGTGCAACTCATTGAGGATGCCCTCCCGTACTTTGAAAAGCGGGCCGATGCCGGTAAGTTGATGGAGGCCTACGCGGCCTTGTCTAGAAGCTATGCGGGGCTGGACCGGTATCAGGAGGCCTATGAATTCGCCAGTCGGTCCTACGTGATTCAGGACAGCCTGCAGGAACGTCGGCAGGCCGAGCGGGTAGAGGAAATGGCCGCCAAACTGGAAGCGAACCGGGCCTGGCGGGAGTATACCCTCGCCCAAATGGAACTGGACAGGGAGAAACGTGCGGCCCGCACCCGGCAGCGGCTTACCCTGGGAGGCTTTGGTACTCTGATGATTGCTTCGCTGGGGGGGACGCTGATCGTGCGGGCGAGAAGAAAACGCAAGCATCTCGAATACGCCAAGCGGCAGGCCGAACTTCGCTACAACCTGCTACGGGCACAGATGAACCCGCACTTTATCTTTAATTCCCTCAACGCGATTCAGAGCTTTTTCTCTTCCCGGAAGTTTGCGCAGGGAAACGAGTATCTGGGGGCCTTCAGCCAGCTGGTCCGGCGGGTGCTGGAGCAAACGGGCCAGAAGAGGATCAGTCTGGCCGAGGAACTGGAAACGCTGGAACTGTACCTGCGGCTGGAGCAGCAGCGACTGGGTACGGGACTGCAGTTCGCCTTCCGGCTCACGGAGGAGGTGGAACCCGATCTGGTCCGCGTACCCCCTTTGATTCTTCAACCCTTCGTAGAGAATGCGATCTGGCACGGTATTGCCCCCTCAAAAAGACCGGGGAAAATCGACATCTGCGTAGATTACGATGAAGATCTGGATGCGCTGGTCTGCCTGATAGAAGATGATGGCTTAGGGATGTCGGGGGGACCTCCCCAGCAGGAGGGGCACCGCTCCCGGGGAGTAGAAATCACCCGCGAACGGCTGGGCGATAAGGGCAGGGTAAACATCCGGAACCGCAAAGACATTGACCTGGCCCAGACGGGGGTACGTACCGAGTTGGTCATTCCGCTCTGGGAGTAGGCCAGGGGGTAAGGGAATCTTTGTCCGCACGATATAGTAAGGGGAGCATTACTGAATGACCGTAGACACTTTAACCAAAACATGACCATGGGCACCATCCGCACGGTATTGATTGAAGATGAAGCCAGCGCCCGCCAACTGCTGGCCAGTTTATTGATGGACATGGAATTTCCCCTACAAATCGTGGGGGAGGCCGACGACGTGTCGGGAGGAGTGGCGCTCATCAGGAAAGAAAGGCCAGAGCTGATCTTTCTGGACATCAACCTCCGGGGCGGAACCGCCTTTGATTTGCTGAACCAATTGCCCGACCTGGAAGCGGAGGTGATTTTTGCTACCGCCTACGATCAGTACGCCATCCGGGCGTTCGATTTTGCGGCCCTGGGCTATTTGCTGAAACCCCTGCGTATCTCAGAGCTGCGCGAAGCCGTTCAGCGCTTCGCCAGACGACGGGAAGCCACGGCACCTGCGGACCATCGCCTCAAAACTTTTCTCACCAACCAGCAAGGAAAGCAATCGCGGCTGGTGGTGCCCGATCTGAGCGGCTTTCGGGTGCTCTCCCTGTCACAAATTATCTTCCTTCGCGGGGAGATTAACTACACCCGCTTTTTTCTGGATGACGGAACGGAATTGTTGACCAGCAAAACCCTGAAGGAATATGAGCGCTTACTGGATGGCTCCGGTTTTTGCCGCATTCATCAGTCCTACCTGATCAACCTCACGCACGTTAAATCCTACCAGCGGGGCGAGGGTGGGGTAGTCTGCCTGGCGCAGGGGCACCATCTCGACGTCAGCCGTCGGCGGAAGGCAGAATTTATGCGGTACTTCGTAGGGTGAAATAAAATGACCCGCCCCCGGTACTTCGGGGACAGGCCATTTTCTCTGTTCGGTTAAGGTTGCTGGTCTAAATCGCCATCAAACCCAGGATCAGGCTAACGATGAGTACCGCACCCGTGAGGGCGGCAGCTACTTCGGCGCGACGGGCGCGGGGAAGGGCACTGCGACGAGCGCGAAAACGCATGCCGGCAGGGCCATTTGCGCCGGCGGAAAGCCGGAGTTGGGCGGGAGTGATTTTGGTGTTGCGACCTAAGTCAATGTTCTGGGATGCACGCATATTTCAACGTTTTTGGGGTGCCGGAAGGCCCGGCAATAATCAAATTCAATCCGTGCAAGTTGGAGTACCTCCGTTTTGCGCCGCAAAGATCGGGGTAATTTTCATATCAAACAATAGTTTGCGAAATAATTATTGGTACGGGCTCCTTGATTGGCCGTGTTGAAAAATTATGTTCTGAATTTTATCGGTTTAAATTGCTTTATCCCTGAATTTGCCCGGATTCAGGATAATCGTTGGAAGAAGGAAAGAACGGACTAATAACATTTTTTAGGTCGGGTGAATTTGCCCGGATTCAGACGCCTTTTTCCGCAGAATTTCCAGGAAGCTATCCTGATTCTGAAAGTCGGTAATCACCGTGTCCGCTCCGGCCTGGTGGAGCACGTGGTGGTCGCCCTGTCGGCGGATGCCGATGAGCGGGATTTTCATGGCCCGTGTGGTGCTCACGTCCCAGATGGCGTCGCCAATGTACACGACCCGCTGCACGTCGTGTTCGGCACTTGCGCGATCGATGGCGGTCTGTAGGATGGTCTCCCGGCGGAAATGACCGTTGGCGTATCCGGCGTAGGGTGGATTTTCGGGGATGCCGACGTGGGCCAATTTGATGGAGGCCGGCGTTTTCCAGCCACCCGTAGCAATCCCCGTGACGAGGTCATCTTCTTCGGCAAGCCGCCGCCAGAGGGCGGCTGCGCCGGGAACTTCCCGAAAGTCCTCGGGAGCGGACACCCGCTGTCGTTGTAAATTGGCCACGTAATCGTCTTCGAAAACCTGGCGTTCCTCCTCTGAGGGATAGCGCCCAAAGTGATCATGGAAGGCCGTCCGGAAAATTACGTGGTCGGTTACCGAGGGAAAGCGCGTCCAGTCAATGGTGGGGAACTCCCGTCCGAAAATCCGCTCATAACTTGTGGCAAATGACTGACTGTCTACCTTGTTGGAATAGAGTAGGGTGCCGTCGATGTCGAAGAGCACAAAGGTCTTCATGGGGTTGTTTTGGGGAGGTCAGTATTTGCTCAATCGGGAGGAATGGGTGATCTCCCGTAGCTTAGGCAAGCTAAATATGCTTACTCGCTTAAACCATTCCAAATGGAAATGTTGACCGTTCTTGCATTTTTAATCAGTCCTGCCTTTGCTACGGTGCAATTGTTCATCAGCATCTACGCCCAGAAAAAGAAGAAGAATACTGGAAGCAATCTGATGGTAGTGGGCTCCCTATTGATGCTCGTACACGCCTCCATAACTTCCTACCTTTCTTATTCTGCTCCCCTTGGACCCGCCGAGGACACCGACCGTGGATTCTACCTGGAGATAATGGCCTATACGTCGGTCGCCTCCATGGTGGGGCGTATCCTTTTCCTGGTGGGACTTACCTTGTTCATTCAGTCAATCGTCAGCGGAGAAAGGAATTGGAAAGTACTTGACCGCGAGGATTAGGCAATGGGTTATTGCCCCCTTTTCGGGGCATCGGCCACCGCTTCGAGGGTTTTTCGCAAGGCGTCGTAATTATTGAAGATACCCATCACCCGGCCGCGGCGGTTGAGCAGGAAGTAGGTGGGGTACACGAGAATACCCAGTTTATCGGAGTTAAGTTTATTGTCCTCGGCTACTTCCATAAAACTGATCCAGGGAATGTCTCTTTCCCGTAGGTAGTTGTTCCATACCGTTTGATCGGCCGGTGCGCAGACGCCGATGAAGGGTACGCCTTTGGGGAAGACCTCCGCCTCTCGTTCCGCCGCCATGCGCTGGTGATCGACGTCGGAGGAGGGACTGTTCAGGCTCCAGAAATACAGCACCGTGTAGGGAGTATTGGGTAAGGGTTGGTTTACGGGGTTTCCGCCCCGGTCAATGAGGTTAAACGAATTGAGCTTGACCGATTTATTGTAGGTTACCAGATTGATCCGCGCCAGCAGTGGTTTATAGTAGGGGTGTCGCCTTAGCCAACCCGGCTGGTCGTAGAGGGCATTGCGTAAAGACATCATCTTACGGTAATCATTCGGCCACACTTCAAGGCACATTCTCACGAAGGGGGCGGACACCAATTCGTAAGCGTAGTTGGATGCTAGCGTGAGCAGGTCATAAAAGCCATCGCCCGAGGTAATGTCTTCCCGGGCATTAAATTCCCGGGTGACGGCAAGGACCCAGTCATCCAGGGTAGAACCCCGGATGGAGTCAATCATGGTTCGGCCGGAATCGACGGAAAGAAATACTCTTGCCTTGCCTTCGTCCACCCAGCATTCCACGGTTCCGAGGTAATTACCTTCGGCGTAGGTATTGATGAGCAATTTATCGGAGGGCACGTACACCGGGACGGTCAGGGTAGCGGAGTCACCGGGAAAGGCGAGCGCCCTTGCTGAATTTGGCAGGGTGCTGTTCACGGTAACGCTGTCGATGAGAATTCCCGTCTCTCCCTTAATCAGGGTGAGTCGATAGTTTTTCTGACCGGAAAGCACCGCAGCGATACTGAGGAAAAGAAAAAAGAAAGCAGTTCGGTATTGGTTGATGGTCGGCATAAGGGAGAAGATAGGAACCCCTCCGAAATCAGTACCTCTTCGGGGCGGACTTAACGTGTCTTTAACCAGTCGTCGTCGGCTATGTTTTGCTTTTTGGGGTTTTCCGCCACGGAGAATCCATTATGCCCAATCAATTTCGAAGTGAACGCTGGTGGTATTCGTGGTGTATTCTGGGGAGCGTGCCGTAAAACGACCCACCGAAAGTACCGCAGACAACGGTCAAAAAAATCCTTGCCGGGCAATTCTCTTTGCGGGCTTCCGTTGACCCTTAAAATGATCTTTATGCGCTTCCCATTACTCGTCCTGCTGCTGTGTACGGGACTTTTCGCTAAGGCCCAGTTTGGGGTGTCTTCCTTTTATAATTTGAATCAGACCGTCTGGTCCGGACCGGCAGATCAGTTGACGGATGCTGAGCTCCTGGATAATGGCATTGAGTTCGCGGCCCACTACTGGTTTCGCCTTCCCCAGAAACGGGTAGAATTTCAACCAACCCTTTATTACGCCGCCGCCAATACCGCCCTTGCCGACGGCCGGTACGGTGAGTATGGTTTCCAGTTCAAAACCAATATTTACCTCTTCGATTTCGGAACCGACTGTGATTGCCCGACCTTCGGTAAACAGGGACCCCAGTTGCAGAAGGGTTTCTTTGTGCAGCTGAGTCCGGGTTACGCATTTTACCGATGGGATAATGGGCTGAACGTGGAAAATACGAGTGCCTTTACCTTCGGTGGTGGCGTGGGCATTGATTTTGGTATCAGCAACCTGCTCACCCTTACGCCCCTGGTTTCCGCCAGGTACGGCACGGGGCCATTCGTGGATTTTCGGTTTACCGACGTAAACGGGGAACCCGTTGATGGGAGTCCCAAATCCCTGGCGTATCAACTTGGCTTACAGGCTACTTTCCGTCTGGACAAGCGACGTTATTGAGGTTTTGCCGTCGTAAATGCCCCTGAAGTGGGCTTTTATCAGTAGCCATGAGCTGGGTACATTAGTGAAGTTAATGGTACATCCTATGTCTCAGTTACTGGTAATTGTGGTGCTTATTGTGCTGGTGGTGGGTGAGCCCATCAACTCACGGAAAGCTGCATAATTTGCCATCAACTCGAAAAAGCCGCTTTCCAGCCCGGAAAGCGGCTTTTTTGCTTTATCCCCTCCCAAAAAAGTTCAACAGATCACATGTCGAATCCCCTGAATAAATACAGTAAAAACGTAACGAGCAACCCCGAGCAACCCGCCGCCCGGGCGATGTTGTACGCCACCGGGTTGAGCGATGAGGATATGGAGAAGGCCCAGATCGGGGTGGTCTCCACGGGCTGGGAAGGCAATCCCTGTAATATGCACCTGAACGGGTTGGCCGAAGGGGTCAAGGCCGGCATCAACGAACAGGACGACATCCTCGGCCTGATCTACCACACCATTGGCGTGAGCGACGGCATCAGCATGGGGACGGCCGGGATGCGGTATTCCCTACCCAGCCGCGACGTGATTGCCGACAGCATCGAGACGGTGGCCGGAGCCCAGTGGTACGACGGACTGGTAACCGTAGTGGGTTGCGATAAAAATATGCCCGGAGCCATGATTGCCCTGGCGCGCCTGAACCGGCCCTCGCTGTTGCTCTTTGGGGGCACGATCAGCCCCGGCTGCTACGAAGACCAGAAGCTGGACATCGTTTCCGCCTTTGAGGTGCTTGGGAAGTACCGCACGGGGCAGGTGGATGAAAAAACCTACCGTGGCGTGATTCGCCACGCCTGCCCGGGCTCGGGCGCCTGCGGAGGTATGTATACGGCGAACACCATGGCCACGGCCATCGAAGCAATGGGCATGGCCCTGCCCTACAACAGTTCCATCCCCGCGAACCATCCGGACAAACAGGCTGACGTTAAGCGGGTGGGGGAATACATGAAAAACCTGCTGGTTAAGGACCTGAAGCCGCTGGATATCCTCACCCGGAAATCCTTCGAGAACGCCATGGTCACCCTCATCGCCCTGGGGGGCAGCACCAACGCCGTGCTCCACCTGCTGGCGATGAGTCACGCCGCCGGACTGGACATCACCATCGATGACTTCCAGCGCATCAGTGACCGCGTACCCTTCATCGCGGACCTCAAACCGAGTGGTAAGTACGTCATGGAAGATCTCTACTACGCGGGGGGTGTCCCCGGCGTGATGAAGTTGCTGCTGGACAACGGTTACCTCCACGGAGACTGCATGACGGTCACCGGTAAAACACTGGCCGAGAACCTGGCCGAAGTGCCTCCCCTGCGGGAGGAGCAGGACATCATCAAGCCCTTTGATCAGCCCATAAAGCCAACCGGTCACCTGCGGATTCTTTACGGCAATCTGTCCCCGGAAGGGTCGGTGGCGAAGATCACCGGAAAGGAGGGTACCCAGTTCATGGGGCCGGCGCGGGTGTTCAACTCAGAGGTGGAGGCCAACGCCGCTATTGGTGCAAAAACCATTAAGGAGGGCGAGGTAATCGTCATTCGTTATTGTGGTCCGAAGGGTGGACCCGGCATGCCCGAAATGCTCAAGCCCACCAGCGAGATCATGGGGCAGGGATTGGGCAAGAAAGTCGCCCTGATCACCGACGGTCGCTTCAGCGGCGGCACCCACGGTTTTGTGGTGGGACACATCAGTCCGGAGGCCCAGGTCGGTGGACTGCTGGCCCTGCTCGAAGACGGAGACATCATCCGGATCGATGCGGAGGCCAACGTGCTGGAGGCCGAACTCGATGAGGCGACCATTGCCGAGCGGCGGGCCCGCTGGGAAGCGCCACCGCTCAACGCCAGTTTTGGCATTTTGAAGAAATACGCAAAATCGGTAAGCAGCGCTTCCCTGGGCTGTGTGACCGATTTGTAGAAATAAAGATGAATTAGCCGAAGGAGCCCCGGCAGAGCACGAGGGTCCCGACCTTTTGTCGCGGACGCAGGTGCAAGCTCCCCGGTAACGCAAAATGTACGTTAATCATGGCCACCAATACTACCACTTCCGCCACCATCAATGGTCAGGCTCCCAAAACGGTAAGAATGAACGGAGCACGCGCCGTACTGGAATGCCTCATCGCCGAGGGCGTCGATACTATTTTCGGCTACCCCGGAGGTGCCATTATGCCCGTCTATGACGCACTGGTGGACGTGGAAGACAAGATTACCCACATCCTCCCGCGTCACGAACAGGGGGCCATTCACGCCGCCGAGGGCTACGCCAGAATCAGGCGTAAAACCGGGGTCTGCATGGCTACCAGTGGACCCGGAGCCACGAACCTCCTCACCGGACTGTGCGACGCCCAACTGGATTCCCTTCCCCTGGTGGCCATCACCGGGCAGGTGCCCAGCTTCCTGCTGGGCAGTGATGCTTTTCAGGAAACGGACGTGGTGAACTGTACTATTCCGGTGACCAAATGGAACTACCAGATCACCGATCCGGAAGAAATCGCCTGGGTTTTCAAGAAGGCCTTTTTTATCGCCAACAGCGGTCGGCCCGGACCGGTCGTTATCGACATCACCAAAGACGCTCAGCTGGCGGAAGTCGATTTCCGGTACCCGGAGAAGCTGAAGATTCGGAGCTATTCTCCCTACAATAAGCCCAAGAAGGCCCAACTGACGGCCGCGGCGAACCTCATCAACGGCGCCGAGCGCCCGATGATCCTCGCCGGACACGGTATCCACATCGCCCACGCCCAGGAGGTCTTTCGGCAGTTCGTGGACAAAACCGGTATCCCCGTCGGAGCCACCTGCCACGGGCTTTCGGCCCTGCCCAACGACCATCCGCTCTTCACCGGTATGCTCGGGATGCACGGTAACTACGGGCCGAACCTCCTGCAAAACGAAGCGGACGTCATCATCGCCATTGGGATGCGCTTCGACGATCGCGTAACGGGTAACCTGTCCAAATACCTCCCCGACAGTAAGGTGGTCCACATCGAGATCGACCCGGCAGAAATCAATAAAAACGTGAAGGCGGAGGCACCGGTGCTGGGTGACGCCCGGGACGTCCTCGAAGCCCTGCTCCCCATGGTGACGGAAAAGCGCCACCCGGAGTGGGCCGAGCGATTCCGGGAGTGCCGTCGGATCGAAGAAGACCGGGTCATCCGGGAGGCATTACTGCCAACCGCCGAGGGGGAAATCCGGATGGGACAAGTCATCCGGGAGGTGTCTGACCAAACCGACGGGCAGGCCATCGTGGCCACCGACGTGGGGCAGCACCAGATGATGGCCGCCCGGTATTACGAGTACAAAGGTCATGATCAGTGGGTGAGTTCCGGCGGAGCCGGAACCATGGGCTACGGACTCCCAGCTGCCTTTGGTGCCAAGTACGCCGATCCCGCACGGGAAACGGTCGCCTTCATCGGCGACGGAGGTTTTCAAATGACCCTTCAGGAACTCGGCCTCTGCGCCCAGTGGCACGTTGGCGTCAAAATCGTATTGCTGGATAATAATTTCCTCGGCATGGTGCGGCAGTGGCAGCAGCTCTTCCACGAAAGGCGCTACAGCTCGGTAGAACTCCAGAATCCTGATTTTGTGACCATCGCCCGGGGCTTCGGGGTGGCCGGTGAATCCATCCGTGACCCGAAAGATATTGCACCTGCCGTGGCCAGAATGTTGGCCCATGACGGCCCGTACCTCCTGCACGTGCACGTGGCCAAGGAAGACAATGTATTCCCCATGGTACCCAGCGGAAAGGGCGTCCATGAGGTCATCCTCTCGCCCGAAGACCTGTAATCGATCTCGGATCTCAAAAAATTTAGGACCATGACTACCGCCACGCAAGCCTACACCATCACGGTGTTCACCGAAGACCAGACCGGACTGCTCTCCCGGGTAGTGGGGATTTTTAATCGCCGGAATATCAATATCGACAGCCTCACCACCAGCGCCAGTAGTGATGAAAGCATTCATCGCTTCACCATCGTGGTCCAGGTTAGCCACGACATGGTGGAAAAGCTGATCGCCCAGCTCGATAAGCAGGTTGACGTGCTCAAAGCCTTTTATTACGAGGAGAAGGATATCGTCTTCCAGGAAATTGCGCTTTACAAGGTTCCCACGGAAGCCTTCAACAACGGTAGTACCGTGGAGCAAATTATCCGGAAGCACAATGCACGCGTGCTGTTGATCGAGAAAGAATTCGTGGTAATTGAGAAAACGGGACACGAATCCGAAACGGGAGCCTTACTGCAGGAACTAAAAACCTACGGCATTTACGAGTTCGTGCGCTCCGGGCGGGTCGCCATCGTAAAACCGATGGAACGCCTCAATAACTACCTGCAGGAATTGGCGGCGAAGGAAACTGTGTAGTCAGCCAAAGTGGTTGAGGAGGGCTTCCTTCTCGGAGAAATGGTGATGGACGGATCTTAACACTTCTTAAGTTCTTTTATACTTTTGGTAGGCATCTCCGGTCTGGCGTGCTCGTACTTTTGAGTATAAACCCACTATTATGAAACAGTTACCAATCACCTCCCTGATCTGCTTTCTGGCCGTCGTTTTTCTGACGCTGCCTTCCTGCACCTCAGTGCAGGATTTGGTGGAGTCTGGTAACTACGAACAGACCATTGACGTAGCCCAGCGTCGCCTTACCGGAAAGCAAAAGAAAAACCCAAAATTAGTCGCTGCCCTGGAGCAGGCCTTTAACCGGGTCACGGCAGAAGACATGGCCCGTGCCCGCAGAATTGCGGAAAGTGGAAACGCCGACTGGCCCCAGGTGTTCGGCATCTATGAGCGCATTCAGCGTCGTCAGGACGCCCTGCGTCCACTCCTGCCGCTGGTGGACAAGCGGGGGCGCCAGGCCGAATTTCGCTTCGCCAACGTCGATGACCTGATGGTGCGGGCCAGCGAAAACGCTGCGGCTCAAATCTATGAGGATGCCCTGCGCCTGCTGGCCGAAGGTCGTAACGGCAATAAGGCCGCCGCCCGGGACGCCGTCATGCAGTTTGAACGGATTGACCGTTACCGCCGCAACTACCGTGATGCCTACGCGCTGGCCGCCGAGGCCGAAGAACTTGGCCGCGTGTTCGTCATCGTCAGTATGGTCAACGAAACCGGCGGTTACCTGCCCCGTGGTTTTGAAGATGAGTTGCTCCGCGTACGTACCAGCGGTATGAACGACCGGTGGAGGGTGTACGATTTCACCCCCCGTCGCGACCGTGACTACGACTACAACGCCCGCATCGTCATCCACGACATCCAGGTGAGCCCCGAACGCGTCAGTGAGCGCAACTACATCGACGAGAAGGAAATCACCGACGGCGAAGAATACGTGCTCGATGAAAACGGCAACGTGGCCAAGGATACCCTGGGCAACGACATCACCCGGCCGCGCCAGGTTGTCGTGCGGGCCGAAGTGACTGAAGTCCTTCAGACCAAAACGGCCATCGTGACGGGTAGTCTGGTACTGTACGATAATCGCCTCCGGCGCATCGTCGACGAAGACCAGCTTACCGCGGAAGCCATCTTCGAAAACTACGCCAGTACTTTCCGGGGAGATCGCCGGGCCCTCAGCAGCGACACCCGCCGCAGAATCGGGAACCGTCCCATTCCCTTCCCGAGTAATGAGGCCCTGATCCTGGACGCCGCTTCGGTGCTGAAACCCAAACTTCAGGAACGGTTGGCCAACAGCTACCGGGTGATATAGTCATCAACCAACGATGGCTTCCGCCACCTGACCACTGACGTCCGTAAGGCGGAAGTCCCGCCCCTGAAAGGGATAGGTAAAGCGCTCGTGTTGTAAGCCGAGCAAGTGTAAAATAGTCGCCTGTACGTCGTGAACGTGCAGGCGATTTTTTACGCCCCGGTATCCGATGTCGTCCGTTTCCCCGTAGCTGACTCCGGGTTTGACGCCCCCGCCCGCCATCCACATGGTAAAGGCTTCCCCGTGGTGATCCCGACCGAAGAAGGGCATCGTTACTCCTCCACGATTTTCCTGCATTGGGGTACGGCCAAATTCTCCTCCCCAGACCACGAGGGTGTCCTCCAGCAGTCCCCGCTGCTTGAGGTCAAGGATCAGGGCCGTGATCGGACGGTCAATTTTCTTACAGCGCTCCACCAGTCCGTGCCGGAGGCTCGTGTCCCGGTTGGTGCCGTGATCGTCCCAGCCCCAGTTGTACAGTTGGACGAAGCGGACGCCGGATTCCACCAGGCGTCGGGCCAGGAGACAATCATTGGCGAAGGAGGCTCTGCCGGGCTCCGTGCCGTAGAGTTCGTGGATGTAGTCGGGCTCCTTACTGATGTCCATAACCTCGGGGACGGAAGTCTGCATCCGAAAGGCCATCTCGTACTGGGCGATCCGGGTCAGGGTTTCCGGATCCCCGAGCTGTTCGTACTGGGCGCGGTTAATGGCGTTGATGGTCTCAATGCTTTCCCGGCGCAGGTTCCGGGATATCCCGTCCGGATCCTGCAGGTACAATACCGGGTCGCCTTCCGTCCGGCACTGTACACCCTGGTGGATGGAGGGCAGAAAACCGCTTCCCCAAAGCTTCTTGCCCGCACTCGGGATTTGTCCGCCCGACGCCAGG
This sequence comes from Lewinella sp. W8, assembly GCF_004375085.3. GTDB lineage: Bacteria > Bacteroidota > Bacteroidia > Chitinophagales > Saprospiraceae > Neolewinella. Next base: position 42,788 of record NZ_SNAQ03000006.1, on the reverse strand, counting down.
ACGATGAAGCCCGGTAGGTTGTCGTTCTCGGACCCCAGACCGTAGGTCACCCAGGAGCCCATGGAAGGCCGCCCGACGCGCGGACTTCCGGTCTGAAACAAAAGCTGGGCGGGTGCATGGTTAAACTCCTCGGTGTGCACGGCCTTGAGGAAGGCTACCTCGTCTACCACCTGTTGAAAATGCGGTAACAAATCACTGACCCAGGCGCCACTCTGTCCGTACTGCCCGAAGGTGGCCTGGGGGCCCAGCATCTTGGGGGTTCCCTGAATGAACGCAAAGCGTTTTCCGTCCAGCAGGGAGGGCGGACAATCCTGCCCGTGTAATTTGGCCAGGGTGGGTTTGTAATCGAAGAGTTCTAGCTGGGAAGGTGCCCCGGCCATGTGGAGGTAGATGACCCGACGCGCCCGGGGCGCAAACCGGTATGCCTGCGCAAGGGAGGCGGCCGTGGAGGAAGATGGTGGTGTTTTGGTTCCGCAACCCATCAGGGTGCCCAGCGCCAGTCCCCCCATCCCCAGTAGGCCCTGCCGCAGGAACAGCCGGCGGGTATTGAGGGCCGCCCGACGAATTTGTGCTTCACTTTGGTGGTCCATGCTAGGTTTTGCTTAGGTATTCGTCCAGGTTAAACACGGTATTCACCACTAAGGTCATGGCGGCAATTTCCGGGTTTAGCTGATTTTCCTGCCGCTGAAACTGCCCGCGGGCTTCCATAAAAAGGTCCAGCAATTGCTGCTGTTCCAGGGAACTTGCCTTGCGGAACAAGAGGCGTTGGAAAAGCCCGTCAATGCGGGCACGGGGATCATCGAATTCGGTCATGAGCTCCCGGGCCAGCAACGCGGCTCCCTCCTGAAAGATGGGATCATTCAGGGTGTGCAGGGCCTGCAGCGGGGTGTTGGTGGTCGTTCGCTGGGAGAGGCAGAATTCCCGGTTCGGACCGTCAAAGGTGGTGAGGCCGGGAAAGGGGACGGACCGCCGCAAGTAGGTGTACACCGACCTCCGGTACCGGTCTTCCCCCGTACTGGTCACCCAGCGCCGACCACTGTAGGGGATGGCGTCCCAGAGCCCATCGGGCTGGGGCGGCATCACACCGGGGCCGTACATTTTCCGACTGAGCAGACCCGACTGGGCGAGCATCTGGTCGCGGATTTGCTCTGCGCTGAGCCGGAGGCGAGGCCCCCGGGCCAGGTAGACGTTGTCGGGGTCCAGTGCGTAAAGCTCCGGATCAATGCTACTGCTTTGCTGGTAGGTAGCCGAAGAAACGATGTAGCGCAACAATGCCTTGAGGCTCCAGGCAAAGTCTTCACGAAACCTCACCGCCAGGTGATCCAGCAACTCAGGGTGGGAGGGTGGTGCCCCCTGACTGCCGAAGTCGGAGAGGGTCGCCACGATGCCCCGCCCAAAGAGCTGGGCCCAGATACGGTTAACGGTTACCCGGCTGGTCAGCGGGTTATTATCGCTGACCAACCAGTGGGCCAGGGCGAGGCGATCGGCAGTTTCTTCTTGGTCGAGGCCGCTAAACACTTTCGGGATTCCTGCCCTGACGGGCGGGCCGTGTACCAACCAATTGCCGCCCACAAAGAGATGGGTGGTCCGCCGCATCGCCGGCGGCGCTTCCACCATCACGGGGGTGCGTACGGAGTCGCGGGTATTCAGCAGTTGGACGATCATTTCCCGTACTTCCTCCGTAGCGGGGGCGTTGGCGTCGGGGAGTGGAGGTTGGTAATGGATTCCGTAAACGTCGGCGAGAATGGGACCCTCCTGGCCGGAGAAGGTCAGGAAAATTGGCCGGGTCCCGGGATTGGTGGTCAGGGGAATGACGTCGGTACGGGATTGCCACGACCGGTCGCTCAGGCGGAGACTTCCGATCACCGGTCCGTCCACCCGGTCGAGGTGCACGGTCAGGTCCGCCCCGGTTCTGGCCCGGTAGCTGAGGTGAAGGGCGGCTACTTCCGGAATGTCCGGGGTGGGCGGTTGAAACTGCGCTCCATTCCGCACGAAGAGGTAGTCTTCGTCGGCACGATCGGTGAAGACGGCGTTTTGGACGGAAGTAAAACTGTGGGGACGCCAACGGGGTTCCTGGAGGAGCAGACGGTCTCGCCATGCCTGCACCTGCGCGCCGTCGCCCGCAATGGCGATGTGGCCCAGGATGTTCTCCAGTTTTGCCTGATTGACCTTAGTGTGGGTGATCAGACTCGGGAACTCGGAAACGTGATCGTGGTCGAGGGTCTGGTTGAAAAAGTCATACGATCGGTAAAAGTCTTCGTGCTTAATGGGGTCGTAGGGATGGCTGTGGCACTGCACGCAGGACATCGTTGTGCCCTGCCAGACTTCCCAGGTCGTATTCACCCGATCAATGACGGCCGCCACCCGGTACTCCTCATTTTCCGTGCCGCCTTCTCCATTACTTAAAGTGTTGCGGTGAAAGGCAGTGGCAATCAGGTTGTTATCGTTGCTTTCGTTCAGTAAGTCTCCGGCAAGCTGTTCGATGGTAAACCGATCAAAGGGGAGGTCCTGGTTGAAGGCGTCGATGACCCAGTCGCGGTATTGCCAGATGCTGCGGTCCCGGTCCCGTTCGTAGCCGCGGCTGTCCGCGTAGCGCGCCAGATCGAGCCACATACTGGCCCAGCGTTCGCCGAAGGCAGTAGCGTTCAGCAGGCTATCCACCATCCTTTGGTAAGCCCCGGGGGTGTCGTCCTGCAAAAAATCCTCCATCAGGGCAGGGGAGGGCGGCAAGCCGGTCAGATCGAGGCTGAGCCGTCGTAACAGGACGCTCTTTTGGGCGCGGGGCGCGGGTGCCAAATCTTTCCCGACGAGCCGGCCGTAAACGTAATCGTCAATGAGGTTATGTCCGTGGGGAGCCCTTTCTTCCGGGGCGATCTCCCGGGGAGGTTGGTAGGCCCAGTGGGGCGCCCAGGCCGCCCCCTCCCAAATCCAGCGCTCAATCAGATCGGCTTCTTCGTTCGTCAGGGGAGCTTCCTCCAGGGGCATCCGCCATTCCGGATTGTCGTGGCGAATGCGCTTGAGCAACTCGCTCTGGCCGGGCTTACCGGGCACAATGGCAAACTTCCCGGAAGCCGTTTCCTTCAGGGCGTTTTCCCGGAATACCAGCCCGAAGCCGCCCGATTGCTTGACCCCGCCGTGGCAGGAAACGCAGCGCTCGTTGAAGATGGGCCGGATGTCTTCATTGAAGCTCACGGTCGGCTGATGCCCGCATCCTCCGAGCCAAAGTAGGCTAAGCCCCACAAGGAACAGCCTCCAACGCCTTACCCAGAACCTGATCATAAACTTTAAAGGTAGCATTTGGTAACGAGAAGCAGTAATGCCCTAAGTTTGGACGAAAATTACCCCCGTATGCCCTCAGTAGATGTCCCGGAGCTCAAGCGCCGTCTGTTCGCCGAATGTAAACGCCAACTCCGGGAGCGGACCGAAAAACTGGAGGACGCCCTGCGGAACATCGTGGAGTCCCGCGACGGAGAAACCAAGAGCAGTGCCGGTGACAAGTTCGAAACGGGCAGGGCCATGATGCAGCTGGAAGAAGCCAAGCTCCGGGGGCAGCTGGCCGAAGCCGGCGAAGCCTACGATCGTTTGCTGGCTATTGATCTGGCCACCCCGCGCCAAAGCGCGGGGGCGGGTGCCCTGGTGGGCACCAACCGGGGGAACTTTTTCATCGCCACCGGTATCGGAAAAGTAACGCTGGACGGCCGTCCCTTTTTCTGCACTTCGCCCGTGGCACCCATTGCGCGGGCCATGCTGGGAAAAGGCGTCGGGGAAGAACTCGTCTTTAACGGCGTGGAGTTTATCATCCTTGAGCTGGCCTGATCCTCTATGGGGTTTCCCCTTATGCCCCGGAATATTACCTTCGCGGATGAAATCTGGTCTTCATGAAACTCCACCACAATTCCTGCCCCCTGTGCGGATCAAGTGATCTTGCGTCCTCGATGACCGTCAAGGACCACAGCATTACCAAGGAGGTCTTTGAATTGTGGCGTTGCGGGAGGTGTGATTTCCTCTTTACCCAGGACCCCCCAAGTCCGGAATCTGCCGGTCGTTACTACCAGAGTGAAGACTACATCAGTCACAGCGACAACCAACGGGGGATTGTCAACCAGCTCTACCACCGGGCCCGGGACTTCATGCTGGCCCAAAAGTTTCGGCTGGTAGACCGACTGGCCACGGGGAAAAGACTCCTGGATTACGGCACCGGAACGGGCTACTTTACCGACTTTATGGTCCGGCAAGGGTACCAGGCGGAGGGCATTGAAATTGATGAGGGCGCGCGTCAGTATGGCATCCAGCGCTTCGGTATTTCCGTCCATGCCCCCCAATACCTCTTTGACGGGTACGAAAAGGACCACTTCGACGTGATTACCCTCTGGCATGTGCTGGAACACCTGTACGATCCTCAGCGGTATTTGCGGCGCTTCCACGAAATCCTGGATGACCGGGGCATCCTGATCGTAGCGGTCCCTAACCATACCAGTAAGGACGCCCAGGCCTACGGCGCTCATTGGGCGGCCTACGATGTTCCGCGTCACCTCTGGCATTTCTCCCCGACGACAATGGCCACCATCATGGAGCAAACGGGCTTCCGGATCACCGAACAGCGCCATATGCCGCTGGATCCCTTCTACGTTTCCATCATGAGCGAACGCTACGCTTCCGGAGGGGGACTGCTCAAGGGCGGCCTCCGCGGACTGCAATCATTTGCCACCAGTCTGAGCACGCCGGAGCGCGGTAGTTCGGTGATTTATGTGTGCGAGAAAAAGTAGGAGGAAGAAATCTTTCCTTCCCGAAGATTTTTAGCAACGGCTCGCGGACAAAATCCGTCGTTTATTGTGCAAATGCGGGCGCGCTAGCATCCAGCAGCAACAAAGCCCGTATTCACCCGTTTTTTGTCAAAGCCTACCCGTTATGCGCCAAGCTTACTTTTTGCTTTTTCTCCTGATTGCTTCTTGCACCTACACCGCCAAAATCACGGATGGCGCCACCGCCATTGACCGGAAACAGTATGACGTAGCGGTTCCCATGCTGCAGCGGGAATACAAACGGGCAAAAACGAGAACGGAGCGGGGGCAAATTGCCATGAATCTAGGGCTGGCGTTGCGGGAAACCGGTCGGGACGAAGATGCCCTGCAGTGGTTCCAGACGGCCTACGATAACAGCGTTGGTCCCGAGGCATTGCGCGAAAAAGCTGCGGCGCTCAAGCGCCTGGAGCGCTACGATGAAGCCATCCAAACCTACACTGATCTGGGCTTTGAAATTGGGTCCAAGTACGAATTCCGCAAAGACATCCGCGGCGCCGAACTGGCCCAGGAATGGGCCGAACGGGAACCCGCGTACACCGTAACTCCCAGCGATTTCAACAGCCGTCAGGCAGACTACGCCCCCGTGCTTCTGGGAGACCAGCTGGTCTTCACCAGCGACCGTCAGGCCAGCACGGGGGAGGAAACCTTCAACTGGACGGGTAGGGGATTCACCGATCTTTTCGTGACTTCTGCGGAGGGAACGAGCTCCGTGACCAGCTTCGACAGTGGCATCAATTCTGCCGACCATGAAGGAACGCCCACCTTCAGCGCCGACGGGAAAGAGATGATCTTTACGCGCTGTAGCCCTCCCGGGCAACGGGAGGATGCCTACTGTGCACTTTACGTCTCCGAGCGACTGGGCGAGGGCTGGTCACCGGCCCGGAAGCTGTCCTTCATCCGCCCCGGGTTCAACTACATGCACCCCGCGTTGAGCGCGGACGGCAAGCGGCTTTTCTTCAGCGCCAAGCTCGATGACGGCTGGGGGGGATACGATCTGTACGTCAGCGATCGCCTGGAGGATGGCAACTGGAAGGAGCCCTTTCTATTGAACCGATCAATCAATACCCAGGGTAACGAGCAATTTCCTTCCTTCGACGCCGATACCCTCTATTTCTCCAGTGACGGTCTGGAGGGCATGGGGGGACTCGATATTTACCGGACCTATCTCATGCCCAACGGCCGCTACAGCGCCCCGGAAAATCTCCGACCTCCGGTCAACAGCGGCTCCGATGATTTTGCCTACACCGTTGTGAGGCGTCAGGGCACGGGATTAGCTGCTACCGTAAAGGGGTACTTTAGCAGCGCCCGACCCGGTGGGTCCGGCAGCGACGATATCTATTCCTATGAAAAACGTACCCTTCCGCCGCCGCCTAAGGATACCACCCCAATCGCTTATCGCAACATCCTGGACGTTTACGTCGTAGAGAAAATTCTCGAAGACCCGACCAATCCCCGCAGTAGAGTACTGGGGCGGCGGCCGGTGCCCAACGCTACCATCATCGCCAGTATCGGGGACCAGAGCCGAACGGTAAACGCCAATGAGGAGGGTAAACTCAGCCTGGTCCTCGTTGACGACCAGCAATACAATTTCCGCGCCGAGCGCGAGGAGTACCTGGCCGCGGAAGGCGCTTTTTCCAGTACCGATCTACCCCAGGACCCACGGGCACCCGAACAACGGTACGAACTGGAGCTAGAACTGGAAAAGATCTTCCGGAACCAGGAAATCGTGCTCAACAATATTTACTACGATTTTGACCAGAGTTTCATCCGCGACGACGCCAAACCAACGCTAAACCGACTGGCCGAAACGCTGGAACGTAACCCCGATATCAGAATCGAAATGGGGTCCCACACGGATTGCCGCGGTCCCGACCCCTACAACCAACGCCTCAGCCAGCAACGGGCCCAGGCGGCGGTGGATTATCTCGTGCAGCAGGGGATCGATGTAACCCGACTGTCGGCACGCGGCTACGGGGAAACGGCCCCCATCGCCGAATGCATCTGTGAGCGGTGCTCGGAAGAGCAGCATCAGGAAAACCGGCGAACGACCTTCCGCATTCTGGACTAACGACTGACGGCAACCCGGATGGTGTAGTGCTGTTGTGCTACGCGCAGGCTCACTAAATAGATTCCGGGTGGCAGAGTACTCAGGTCTACCTGATCATTCGTCATGGGGACGGCCATTTGGCGTCCGGACATATCCCTCACCGCCAGCGGTACCCCTGGACCAACTAGATTAACCACGCCGGTGGTCGGATTTGGAAAAACCCTCACGCCCGACTGGCTGAGTTCGGTAACGTCACTCAGGAGACTAACGGTGACCGTTCGTTCCACCCGGCTGGAGCACCCACGGTAGGTGGCCGTCATGAACACGGTGTAGGTCCCCGTACTGTCGTACGTTACGGTGGGATTTTCCTCCTGACTAACGGTGCGGTTACCAAAATTCCACAAATACACCGTGGCCCCTTCACTGAGGTTGGTGAAGGAAACGGTGGCGGTGTCGACCGCAAAGGAAAAATCGGCCGTGGGCGTAGGGTCCACCCGGACGGTAATGGTGGCCAGGCTATCCGGTCCAACGGCACCGAGCAGCCGTAGGGTGATGACGTAATTACCGGAATCGGCGTAGGTGACCGTGGGGGTCGCCAGGCTGGAGGTGTCCGGGTTACCGCCGGGAAAGGACCACAAAACGCCCCGGTAGGTGCCAAGACTCAGGTCCGCCACGGTAAGGGTGTAGGGGGTGCAGCCGTAGCTTTCTTTGATGTCGGTAATGGCCTCGGCAAATTCCGGAATGATTATCGTGGTGTCAAGTACCGTCAGGCTACCGCATACTTCATTGATGAGGCTGACCCTGACCGGGTAGCCCCCCCCGGCGGCATAAGTGTGTGACCCGAAGGTGGCCGTGGTGTCAAGCGCGAAGCCATCCCCGAAATCGTAGGTAACGCTGGAATACCCCGTGGCTTCCTCCAGGTTTACCGAAATCGTGGCTCCGTTTCGTAAAACTTCCGCACGCTCCAGTCCGGGGGCCGCGACCACGGTAAAGACGGCGGTGTCTCCCGGAAACTCGGTTTCCCCGACAAAGAGGGTCTGTACCACGCGATAGGTCCCTTCCGCCCGGTCGGTAAAACTTACCCGAAGGTTGGGACCCAGGGGCTCAATGATCAGGGTAGAATCCGCTCCGAGTATTTCCCAGGTTACGGTATTTACGCCGGCGCTGGTGTTGAGTACCGTCAGTCGTTGATCGCTGCAAAGGGTGTCCGCCGACAGCTGGATGCCGGGGAAGGGAACGGGAATAATGATGGGTTGCAGGCTCCCGGGATCTCCGGTGCCGGCGGGCGCATCGGTTGGAGCACAAACGTCAGAGTTCAGCCGTAATCCCGGACCTCCGGCATCCAGGTGGAATTCGGCGTCCAGTTGATTGCCGCCGGAGCGAACGGCCAGGAGCACCCGACCGCCACTGCCTCCGCCTCCGGGACCAAAGCAGCGATCGGACATATTGGTGACGTCACCTCCCCGCCCGCCGGTGAGACTCATCGTGGCGGCACCGAAAATGCTGTCGGCCAACATCAGCAGGCTGCCTCCACCACCGCCACCACCGGCTCCGTCGCCATCCACGGAGGCGCCGGGCTGTCCGTCGGAAACGATGGCTCCGCCAGGACGGAATTCGATCACAGGGGCCCAGAGGACAATCAGGCCACCGCCATTGCCACCCCCTGCGGTGATCGTGTTGTTGGCGTGTCCCGCTCCGCCTCCGCCACCCAGGTAGATACGATCCTTGTCGGCGTTTAGTCCCAGACCGCCACGTCCCGGGAAGTTCCCGCGGCAGGAAAAATTAAGGAGGCCCTCCACGACGTTGATGCCGCCGGTTCCGCCCCGGGAAACGTTTGCACCTCCGCCTCCACCGGCGTTGTGGTCATTGCCTCCACCGCCGCCGTTGGCGGCGGGTGCCCTGCCGTTCGGGAAGCTAAGCAGGACTCCGGCAATGCCTTCCCCACGCCGGGAACTCCGCCAGTCCGTTCCGCTATACAGCTCCCCGCTGAAACTGTTGAGTCGGTTACAGTCACTGTCGGCCTCCTGCCCCTGACCACCCCGGAAGCCGGCGCCGGAGGCGATCAGGGAATCCCTTATGATTAGCCGCTCGTTGGCCGAAAGAAACAGCACGCCCCCCAATCGGCCATCATAGTTGTTGGCCGTGTGGGTAGCGTTGGTTTCCAGGGTGTCGCGGCCCGCGGAGATGATGGCCTGGGTCAGCGCGGGCTGGAAGCCTGGGGAGATTGGGTAATCAGAGAAAACGGTATCGCCGGAGACCCGCGTCACCTTGAGTAAGCCAAACAGTCCCGCACCCTGGTTTACTTCCACGGAACCGATGCTCCCGCCGGTGGTAGCGAGGGTGGCCCCCGTAGCCTGATAGAGCAGGAGGTGTTGCCCGGCTTTAACGGAGCCGATGTCGTTTAGCCGTACCCATCGTTCGGCGGAGGAAATCTCCCGCACTTCATGGTAGCTATTTTGACTCCGGAGAAAGAAATTCAGGCAAAGGCACAGGGTTAGCACGAAGGCTGCGCGCATGGTGTTTGTTTTTAGGATTCCCTAAAGATAACCACGAAAAAGTGGCTCGCCCCTGCCGGAACGAGCCACTCAGCGTAAGGTCAGTATTGGGGGCGGTATGCTGGCGTTTGGCCGGAGGCAGGTGCCGGCATCTCGGGTCTGGCCAGGGTTACTGGCTGATCACGGATGAGCGTTGCACCTGCGGAATCGCCCCAAATATTCTCCGTTACTGGATCATCAATTTAGCGGAGCCAATTTGTCCTACCTGGTTGCGGAAGGTCACGAAGTAGAGGCCGGGAGCGAGGTTGCCCCGCTCGATGTCTACGCCATTGCCGCGTACGTCGTGGTACTGGCGCACGACCTGGCCGGCCATGTTGCTCAGAAATACGTCGTGGCTGTTGCCTTCATCCTCGAAGCGAATGCTGGCTACGTTGGTCATGGGGTTGGGGTAGATGGACACGCCGCTCAGGGTGGAGAGGTCGTTTACGGAAACCAGGTCGGAAGTTTCGCAGCTGTCGTAGTTGAAGGCGAAGGTGACCTCCTTGGAACCATCGTTAGGAACTTCGAAGTTACGGTTGAAGCCGCCGTTACCATCGTCGGTGCCGCAGTCGGCCAGGCCTCCACCTTCGTTGTTACCCCAGTCGCTTCCCTGACCGAACTTGTAGGGGGAAGTGGCGCCGGGGAACAGGCGGTAGGTGCGCGTCCAGAGACCGTCACCGTCTTCGTCGGCAAGGGCACCGTCTCCGGGCGTCCAACCCTGAAATTCACCGGCCACGAAGGCACCACCGGCGGGATCAAACCCGTTGACGTCATTAACGTCAACGCCGAAGGTGACGGCTACCTTACCGTCAAAGGTGAGGCTGGATTCATCACAGCCATTGTAGACGACCTCAATGATTTGTGGGCTACCTGCTTCCACGGTGACGGTCCGGTTGAAGCCACCGTTGCCGTCGTCGACACCGCAGTCGCCGAGGCCACCGCCTTCGTTGTTGCCCCAGTCGGAGCCAATGCCGAATTTGTACAGGTAAGTACCCGGGGCGAGCATGTAGGTGCGGGCCCAGACGCCATTTCCGTTAGCGTCATCCAGGGCACCGTCGGCGGGGGTCCAGTTCTGGAATTCTCCGGCCACGAAGGCCGCTTCCACCGTTTCGCCGGCGTCGTTCATGTCTACGGCGAAGGTGACCTCCACCATTTGTGCCTGGACCCATCCGGCCAGTAACAGGAAAAAACAGAGCGTAAAAAGTTTTTGCATAGCGATTAAGTATTAGGTGTACAGATTGAAGTGCTTTTTGAAACTGTACGGGGTGAGTGTAAACCGAGTTAAAACTGTGTAAATATATTGTTGAGAAACGAAGTATGAAAAGCTGATTCGTTAAAAAACATAAATTTTGGAACGCTTGGAACATTATTTCTAATATCCAAAAAAGAAGCCCGCCCCCCAGGGTAGGGAGGCGGGCTGTTCAGGAGGTAATTCCAGAGCTTAGCGCCGGATTACCACCTTGTCGGTCAGGAGCTCTTCAGTAGTTTGAATACTGATCAGGTAAACACCCGCGGGGAAGTCGCTGACGTCGAGTTGTGCCTGGTCTACGTTACCAACTTTCCGGTAAAGGAGCTGGCGACCGTCGATGCTGGTCACGGTCACGCTTTCGATGGCTTCGTCGGCCCGGACCGTCACCAGGTCGGTGGCGGGGTTGGGGGAGATGCGGATATCGAACTCGCTTTCGTCCTCAATGTCGAAGGTCGTACGGGTGGGCAGCTGCTCAATGGTAACCGTCGTACCGTCACCGCCGATGTTGGCACCGCCGAGGGTGGTACCCGTCAGGGTCACCTGGTCGATGTAGATCTGGTCAGCATTGGCACTGGCATCACAGCGGAAGCGGAAGGTGGCGTTCGCCGAGAAGTTGTACTGGCTGCGGTCCAGGGTTACGGTGGAAGTGTAGAAACTTCCGTTGCTGAACTGACTGCCGCTGGCGTAGGTCGCTACCGTCTGCCAGCCGCTACCGTCGTTATACTGAAGCCAGAAGTCCTCGCCGTTCTCCATGCTGTTGGGGTAGAAGTAGAACTCCATATCTACGCTGGCGTAGTTGGTCAGGTTAACGGGGTCGGAGGTCATCGAGCTGGCCGTACCACTATTGTCGCGGATACGGATGGAGTACTGTCCTTCGTAGCTGCGGCTGCCGCGGTAGCGGTAACAATCTGAGCCACCGTCGTTCCAGTTGTCCCATCCCGTCTCGAAGAAGGAGGCGAAGATCGTCTCGGTCTGGCCACCACCACCGCTAGAGAGCGTGGTTGCCGTTACGGAAGCGGCACCGGATTCGTTGCCGGCGGCGTCCGTGGCCGTCACGGAGAAGGTGTAGGTCGTGGCTTCGGCCAGTCCCGTAATAGAGGCGGCCGTTCCGGTTACGGAGCCGAGCAGGGTGCTACCCTGGTAGACATTGTAGCCGGTTACGCCAACGTTATCGGAAGAGGCATTCCAGGTCAGGTCCAGGCTGCTGGTCGTGATGTTGGACGCGGCCAGGTTGGTGGGCGTGGTGGGCGGAGAAGAGTCTCCGGCCGTCAGGGTGGTCGCCGTTACGGAAGCGGCACCGGATTCGTTACCGGCATCATCCGTAGCCGTCACGGAGAAGGTGTAGGTCGTGCCTTCGGCCAGGCCCGTGATCGTAGCGGAGGTTCCGGTTACGGTTCCGAGCAGGGTGCTACCCTGGTAGACATTGTAGCCGGTAACGCCAACGTTGTCGGAAGAAGCATTCCAGGAAAGGTCCATGGAGCTCGTCGTGATGTTGGAGGCCGTCAGGTTGGTGGGCGTGGTGGGGGCTTCGGTGTCTGCTCCACCACCGCCGACACAGAATGCGGTCGCTTCGGAGGAAGCGAAAGCGCCACCACTGGCGAGCACCGTACCTCCGTCGGTGAGGGAGTAAGATCCGTTACCGTAGGAACAGCAGATACCGTCGCCGTAGCTGTCGTTGATGGTGAAGGTGTAGCAACCGTCGGCCAGACAGATGTCTTCCGTGTAGGTGCTACCGTCGGCCAGGAAGCCGTAGGTTCCGCCGCTGGCCACGATGCCACCGCCGTCGGCGGTGATGGTCCAGCTGGTTTCTTCGGGGTAGTTGTCCAGTACGATGGTCAGCGTGACTTCCGTACCGTTACAGGTAACGGGAGGACAAGCGGGACAGTTAGCACCACCACAGTCGATGCCAGTTTCGTCACCGTTCTGGATGCCGTCGTCACAGGTGGGGCCACCGCCGCCACCGCTGAGCTGCTGCAGGGCACCCAGGGCGTTGATCCGACCGTTGGCGTACTCGGCGTCAACACCGGCGGGACCCATGTCGATGGCCGTGCTGTAGAGCAGGTTCTTCAGGGCCGTCGTGGTCAGGCTGGGGTCGTAGCCCAGTACAAGGGCGGCAACACCCGCTGCGGTAGGACAGGCAGAAGAAGTACCACCGAAGCTGCTGGTGTAGTTACCGCTGGTGTAACCCGGGCTTCCCATGCGGTCCGTGGTACGTACGCCGGCACCGGGGCCACCGACGTTGTTGGAGGGAGCCATGATGTCGAGGTCGGAACCGTAGTTGGAGTAGGCCGAACGAATACCCGTGTTGGCAAAGGCCCCTACGGCTACTGCATTCTGGTCATTGGCGGGGAAGTCGACGCAGTCTTTGTAGCCGTTACCGGAAGCAAAGATGACGATACTACCCAGACCGCCACGGCCGTTGGCGTCAGCATCAGCGATGGCGTTACGGATGTTGGAAAAGCTGGCCGTACAGCTGGTGTATCCCCAGCTGTTGCTCAGTACGTCGGCGCCGTTGTTCTTGGCCCAGCTGATACCGTCGGCGATATCCTGGGTGGATTCACCACCGAAAAAGATGTTTACGGACAGCATTTTGACCAGTGGTGCAACACCACGAACACCGAGGTTGTTATGGCTGGCCGCAATACTACCCGCACAGGCTACGCCGTGGTTACTGCCGCTGATGGCGTCACCATTGCCGTTATTGGCCGGCGTGAAACCGCCAATGTAGCGGCTGGCTCCGGTACCGTCGTTAAAGTCTTCGTGATCTTCCAGACCGTCATCGATTACGGCAACGGTGATGGAGCTGGAACCCAAACTGATGTTCCAGGCTTCCAATGCATTACAGTCGGCGTCTGGCTGACCGGCAACACCGTCAATGGTCTGGCCGGTATTGTTCATCTGGAACTGCTGATTAAAGAGCGGATCGTTGATCTGGTAGCGCTCAATGGGCGCGTAGAAATCAGGATGCGCAAAGGCCGTAATGCCACTCTCGTAGAGTTTGTTGGACAGGGCGAAGGCGTCGTCGAGCTGTGCAAGCTCGATGCGGAAGATACCGTTCTTGTCCGTGATGGCCTTTACCCCGTATTGGTTTACCAGGTCCATCATGGCGCCAACGTCTTCCTTACGGTTGAGTTGAACCACGATTTTACGGGTGGGGTAAATGGTGAAACCATCCTCGTACTGGAATCCGGGGCTCACCTGGATTTCGTCGGTGTCGAATCCGAGCGTTGCCGCTACCTGATCGGCAGAAAGCGGACGAACGGACTCGAAAACGGCGTAGTTTTTGTGCGCAAAACTTTCGTATTGCTTCACGTTGTCGAGTCTCACCTGGTCTAACGAAACACCCTCGTTAGCCGTGACGATGAACTGGTAATCTGAAGCGGTAACCGAAATTTTTCCTTCCGTACTCCAGTAGTAGGTAGCTTGGGCTTGGACAAAAGAAAGCCCGAGGAGGCACAATGCTCCTAAGAGAAAAAGTCTTTTCATGAATGCGTGTTAGTTGGTTGTGAGAAACGCCGATATGCACTAGTCTCGTGAATGATTATTTGGACATACCGCTTTAAAGCTGCGCTAAAGCTATGTAAAAAATCAGTAACGTGAACAATTCGCCCAAAAAAAACCAAAATTCAGAATATTGTATGGTCTGTGGCGGCACATTTGGTAATCATCCCAACATCCTTTTGGGATTTTTCTCCAAAATATCGCGTTTACTTAGTGTTATTTCTCCCCTAAGTCGGTGTAGGATTCGGGGGTGAAGCGGGGGCTACAGATGGCCAGAAAGACTAAATCAGTGGCTTCCGTATTGCTGATTTGTTGGGGAGTTCCGGGCGAAATGTATGCCGCCTGACCCTGGCCAAGGGTATACTCCTGATCACCGACCCGGGCGACTCCCCGACCTTCCAGAACGTAATAGACCTCGGTGCGGGCAACGGCGTGGAGCACCGTGGTGACGCCCGGCTCCACCCGGGCCCGGGCAAGGGAGATGGCCGGAGCCTCCGGGTGGTTGATGACCTCCAGGATGTGACACCTTTCTTTGAAATAGTATTCCTGGTCCTCCGAAGGACCGTAGAAGGGATGTTGCCACATGGTACAATACTTTTTAAAAAATTAAATGAGGACCTCAACCAACACCTGGTGTTTGGTTTACTGCTTGATGAGCGTCAACGTCTCCGTCTCCCGTGAGTGTTTCACTTTGAGGAGGTACATCCCCGGTGGTAAATCGTCCAGGGGAATCCTGGTGCTCCCCGGCTGGGAATCAGTAACCCGCTGGGTACGTAGCATTTTACCGTTTACTTCCCAAAGTTGCCAGGTGAAGGGACCAGCATCCTTCCGCCAGTTAAGCGTGCAAAAATCGTTGGCGGGATTTGGGGTAAGGTAAAAGGACGCTTTCGCATGGGATGGAAACAACACTCGTTTTACCTCCGTCAGGCTACTGCTTCCGTCGTGTTCCATCGCCCGAACCCGATAATAGTAACCGGAAGCCTGAATATTTTCGTCGACGTATACGTAGCTGCCTTCTTCGGAAAGGTTCCGCGCGGTTACCTGGGCAATTTGATCAAAGGCGATGCCGTCCACGGACCGCTCCACCTCAAACTTGTCCAGGCCTTCTTCCTGCGAGGTAGTCCAGCGGAGCCGAGCCGATTTTTCGGATTGCCGTTCGGCCGAAAAACCTACCCATTCTAGGGGTAGTCCGGTACAGGCAGTATTGGTACTTCCTTCGCCACAGAGCATCCAGACGGTATAGTCCTCCACTTCCCCGAACGCATCCCCGCAGGGCGTGTCGAAGGTGGTCGAGTACACGACCCTGACCCGCAAGGTGGTCGCACCGAGGTCAGCATCCACGGGCACCGTTACGGTGCCGGAACTGATCCTCGTTCCGGAATCTGGCACCGACATGGGAATAGACTCCTCGGTGGAAAACTGCCCGTCCCGATTATAATCTATCCAGGCGAGTACGCGGTCGGGGGAGAAAACGGCCGCAAGTCTGACTTCAATGGGGTAGCCACGGCCCTGTTCCAGTTCCGTGGATATGGATCGGAAATCACTGTAGGCGGTTTGTCCCGAACTGTTCTGAATGGTGTGGAGATTCACCAGGTTAATGTAGTCACTACCGGTTCCCGGACTGCCCGCGGCCGCGCAGTATTCCAGATTGGCCATCCCGCCTTCACAGGCACAATTGGTGGTAAACCTTTCCCCGGAAGAGTAGGGATCTCCATCCTCGCATGGCGTCCCGATCAGGCCGTCGTCAAATCCCGGGCAGGCGTCGAAGAGATCGCAAACGCCGTCATTATCTCCGTCGGCCGAACTGGCCGAACAAGTCTGAATATCAATGGGTGCTTCCAGGACACCGCGACCGTGGGTGCCGATCCGGATCAGCTGGGCGGATACCTGAATCTCAATGTCCTCCACCCGGGTGCTGGGCAACTGGCCGTACTGCAGCCAGTCCGGGTTGTTATCGTCCCGGTAAAAGACCCCATAGTCGTTGCCGACAAAGATGCCGTGATTGCTTCCCGGCAGCAGTTCCAGTGCTCCCGTAGAAACGTTGGCCAGGCTACCACTGATGTTCTCCCAGTTGTCGCCGGCATCAGCGGAGCGGAATACTTTCTGGCCACTGCTGTACCCCGGCACGGTAACGTAAATGAGCTGATCGTTGTTAAAGTCCACCTCGAGGTCCGATACGGGACCCGGCAGACTTTTACTGCTCCAGGTCAGGGTATTGGGGTCGCGCACGTACAGGGTTCCTCCCCGCGTGGCGTAAATCCTTTCGGGAGCCGACGGCGCGATGGCTAGCTCGTTGAGGTCGCCGCCATTAGCGAGGGAACCACTGATGTCAGTCCAGGAATTACCCCGGTCGTTGGACGCATACACCCGGTCGTACCCAACGATGAGCCGCGAAGGGTTTGAGGGGTCCAGTTTAAAGGGCGTCTCCCAGGCGCCGTTTCCGTCCTGTCCCGGAGGAGCGATGCCCCGGTTGAACCCGTTTTCCCAGCGGCGCATCGCCCCGTACTGGTAGGACCAGTAGCGGACGTTAGCGTCCGTAGGGTCGATATCCTGATTCATCCCGTCGCCCGTGCGGGCGTGCTGCATCCAGCTGCCGTTGCTTCCCCGGAACACGTTCCCGTTATCCTGGGAGCCGCCGCTCAGCACCGCCGGGTCATTCTGGGCCACGGCGATGTCGTAAAACTGGGTAATGGCCAGCCCGTTACTCAGGTTCTCGAACTGACCCTGGGCAATCAGGTAGCGGTACACCCCGCCGTCATTGGTGTAGTACACCGCGTTCGGTTCGAGGGGGTTGAAGAACATGTTGCGCTGATCAACGTGGATGTCGGGCAGGCCATTGTTGCCCAGCCACTGGCTGGTGGCACTGAAGGTGTTCCCCCCGTCATCCGATCGGTGCGTTTCGAAGTTGCCGGACAATAAGATGTCATCGTCAGTGGGCGCAAACAAGACTACCTGGTTGCTCTCGGGTAGGGGTGTTCCGTTATCGAAGGTCAGTCCACCGTCGTAGCTGCGGTAAAGGGTTTCGTTGTTTCGAACGAACACTTTATCACCGTCAGTAGGGCTAAGGATGATGTAGACGTTACCATTACCAAAGTCGTGTAGGGTAGAAAAGCTATTTCCTCCGTTGGTGCTTCTGCGTAGTTGCCCATTGGAGGTCCCCTGAAAGACTACGTTAGCATCGTCCGTTTTATACCGGACCGAAAAGGTGTTGCTGTTGCTGACGCTGGTGACGGAACTGAAACCATCGGTGGTTTTATAGAGCCCCGCCTGGGTGCCCACCAGAATGGTTTTGGGGGCGCTGGGGTGCTGCTCCATCCAATAAATTCTCCGGTCACTGGTGAAGTCGAAGGAAAGAGCGGTCGGCTCCCAGTTTTGTCCGTCGTCGTTGGTTTTATAGACGCCAATGCTGGGCGGTCCGTACCATACGTGGTCACTCACGGCCACGTAGAGCGTATTCCCGTCAAGCACCAGGGCACTGACGGCCAGGAAGGGAAGGTTGTCACCGATCGGGACGTAGCTCTGCCCGCCATCTGTGGTTTTCCAGACGCCCCCGATGGCGGCTCCCACGTAGAATATATTGGGGTTGGAGGGGTGAAAAACCATGGAAGTGGTGCGCCCCAGGCCGATCTGTGAGATGATGTAATCTTCGTAGGAAATGTTAGTCCACGGAACGTTGGCGTAGGGGTTGCTGTTTTTTCGCTCGTTGCGCTTCACCCGTTTTCTGCCGTAGGCGGAAATATCGCCCAGCGTTCCGTCCGGATTCAGCCGGTCCTGCCAGAATTTTCGCCAGCGCATGAATTTGACGAATTCGCCGTCCCGGTTAACCCCCAGACCGAGTTCATTAAAGGGCGTGTTTTTGTGTTTTTGCCGGAAATAGGCCTCTCCACGTTCCACCAGGGAGTTGAAGTCATTTGAAGACCGCAGAATCTCGGCCAGGCTGGATTGGGCGGTAAGAAAACCGGGCAATAGCAGGAGTAGGAATAAGGTCGTGAGCGATCGCATGAGAAATATTAAAAACGATCAAATATAAACCAACGGTACTAAACTATTCGCCAGCAACACCCGCACCCCATCTACGGAGACGACCTTATGTACACGAAGGGAAGGGAGACGACCTTTTGGGCGCAAGCGCAGGTGCCCAGCTTTGGGTTGTGGCCGTGAAATTGGGAACTGAAACCGTCATCCTCTCCGGAGCAACCAGACCACCTTGCCGGTACCCGAATCAACTTTGCACCCGCACGCGTTGCCCAAAACTTTATTCCCTCCAGATGCTACGCCAGTAAGTCCCTGACCACGTGCCCATGCACGTCCGTGAGTCGAAAGCGGCGGCCCTGGTGTTTAAAGGTCAGGGCTTCGTGATCGATGCCCAGTAAATGCAGTACGGTGGCCTGGAAATCGTGTACGTGAACGGGATTTTCCAGGATGTTGTAGCTGAAGTCATCCGTCTTGCCGTACACCAGACCAGGTTTAACGCCACCGCCGGCCATCCACATGGTGAAGCATTTTGGGTGATGATCCCTACCGTAATTGTCCACGGTGAGCTTGCCCTGACTGTAGGCCGTCCGGCCAAATTCTCCGCCCCAGATGACGAGGGTGTCCTCCAGCAGGCCACGTTGTTTAAGGTCCTTGATGAGGGCGGCACTGGCCTGGTCGGTGTCCCGGGCCTGATTAGTGACTACACCCGGTGCGTTGCCGTGGGCGTCCCACCCACGGTGGTACAACTGGATGAAACGAACGTCCTTTTCCGCCAGCCTTCGGGCCAGCAAACAGTTGGCCGCGTAGGTGCCGGGTTTCCGGCTATCGGGGCCGTACATTTCGTAGATGTAGTCCGGCTCATCGTCCGTTTCCATCAGGTCCGGGACGCTCGTCTGCATCCGGTAGGCCATTTCGTACTGGGCGATCCGGGCGTCAATTTCGGGGTCCTTACTGGCTTCTCGCTGAAGTTCCTGCAGCTCCCGTAGTTTGTCCAGTTGGTTGCGGCGGGCGGCGGCCGTGATGCCGGCGGGGTTGTTCAGGTACAGTACGGGATCTACCCCCGCGCGGAACTGAACGCCCTGGTGCTGGCTGGGCAGAAAGGCCGCTCCCCAGGATCGCGGATAAAGGGGCTGAGCCCCGCCATTGCTGCCGCGACTGAGCAGCACGACAAAGGCGGGCAGGTTCTCGTTCATCGATCCCAGTCCGTAACTGGCCCAGGCCCCCATACTCGGGCGACCGGGGAATTGCGAGCCGGTTTGTAAAAACATTACCGCCGGGTCGTGATTGATCGCATCGGTCTGCATGCTCTGAATCCAGCACAATTCATCCGCCACCTGCGCCAGGTAGGGCACCCGGTCCGATAGCCATTTTCCCGACTGACCGTACTGCTTAAAGTCGAATACGGATCCGGCCAGGGGAAGTGCCCCCTGCCCGGCCGTCATCCCGGTAAGCCGTTGCCCCTGCCGCACGCTGGCGGGTAACTCCTCGCCGTGCATTTTCCGCAGCATGGGTTTGTAGTCAAATAGATCCTGCTGACTCGGCCCCCCGGACTGAAACAGGTAAATGATCCGCTTGGCCCGGGGAACGATGAAGGGACCTCCGGAGAGAAGGGAATTCCCGGCCTTTAACGGGTTCATGAGGGCGGACAAACTCATGGCCCCCAAACCCATACCCAGTTTGTTCAGGAAATCCCGGCGGCTGTGAATTTTCTCGTAGTGATGGCAGTCCATACTTATCGTTTTACGTAGGCTTCATCGAAGCTGAAGAGCATATTGCTCACGCTGGTCAGGGCGGCAGTCGTACTGCGGTCAAGTTCTTCCGGGACGGGATATTCTCCGACGAGCAGCAAGCTATCCGCCAGCGCGGGATGCTCGGCGTAACGGGCTAACTCTTCTACGTACAGCCGCTTCAGGATTTCCGTTTCCTCCGGTGCCGGCCGCCGGCCGGCCACCAGCCGAAAGGCGTGGGCGAGTTGCTGATCCGGACCGCTTTTCTCGTGTTGTACCCGTTGGGCCAGTACCCGGGCCGCTTCCACAAATTGCGGGTCATTGAGCAAGTTCAGGGCCTGTAAGGGCGTGTTGGTCGTGGAGCGTTTCACCGTACACACGTCCCTCCCGCTAGCATCAAAGTTGATCAGAAAGGGTGGGGGCGCCGTCCGCTTGATGAAGGTATACATACTGCGGCGATACAGTTTATTCCCCGTGTCTGCTTCGTAGGTAAGCAACATCCTGGAGAAGTTATTGGACTGAATCCACAGTCCGGCGGGTTGGTAGGGTTTTACGCTCGGTCCACCCACTTCCCGATGCAGTAGCCCCGCGGCGGCCAGGGCATTGTCCCGGATGATTTCGGCCGGCAATCGCACCGAAGGCCCCCGGGCGAGGAGCACGTTTTCGGGGTCCGCTTCGCGTTGCTCCCGCTCAGCGTGACTTTCCCGCCGGTAGGTATCTGAGAGTACCATCATCCGGAGCAAATCCCGGACGTTCCACCCATTATCCCGGAACTGAACCGCCAGGTAGTCCAGCAAATGAGGGTGAGAGGGCAGGGCCCCCTGGCTGCCAAAATCGTGGGGTGTCTTCACGATTCCCTGGCCGAAAATCAGCTGCCAGTATCGGTTCACCGCCACCCGGGCGGTCAGTGGGTTTCGGTCGTCAAAAATCCAGCGGGCCAGACCGAGCCGGTTGGGGGGCAAGTCCTCCGAATAGGGAAGGATACTGGCCGGGGTTTGCGGCTGCACGGGCTCCAGCGGCGCATCGTAGGCCCCGCGATCCAGGACGAAAGTGGTCCGGGGGCGGTTCATGTCCTCACTGATCATCAGTCGTGGCGTGCTGTCCAGCAGCGCCAGGCGTTCGCCCTGGATTTTCCGGAATTTTTCCATCGTTTCCCGGTATCGGGGAGCGGTCCGGAGCAGGTGCTCCGTGGCCACGTCCCGGGAGATTGGGGGCGGGGCATTCACCTGTTGGGCCATTTCCAGTTGGGTAAGCGGACGCTTGAAGATCCGCAGATCGTCCATCTGTCCGAGGAAGATGCCATTTTCGCCGGTAAAGGCGCGATAGGCCTGACCAAGTCGCGTTTTGCGGGAGCTGACGTTGCGCCAGGCTTCGTGATTGACGGGATAGATCGCTCCGCGAAGGTTGTCCACCAGCGTCTCCTGTTCCACGGCCCTGCCGTTGAGGTACAGTTGTACCCCGATGGCCTCTCCGGAGCCGTCGTAGGTAAAGCCCACCTGGGTCCAGGTATTGACCTTGATGCTGTCCCGCGAAACCACGTGCAGGAGGTCGTCCGGCATCGTCCGGATGAGGCGAAGGTGCAGGTAGTTCTCGTCGTCGAGGTACCATTCCGTGCCCTGCCAGGCCTCATTTTTGCCACCGGCATTACCCAGCAAGGTTTGCATCAGGCTGCTGTCACGTTTGGTGGTCCGGATCATGAGGCTCACCGACAGGGGATCATGAGACTGGATGCCCGCGATCCCTTCATCGAGGTAAATATCGTCATAGGGGTGATCAAACTGGGCCACCCGGCCCCGGCCCGGTACGGTGGGGAAGGTAGTCTCTTCGGTGGCCCAGGCGTGGCGGTCAATGCGATGGCCCTGTCCATCCGAAGCGATCCGATCAAAGGTAAACGTATGGTCTGCCCGGACTGGCTGCGGGCCGGCGTTACGTAGAAACGCTTCCAGCTCCTGGTCGGATACGGTGACCGATCCTTTGTCCTGCCGCAGGATGCCCAATTGCTGTTCGTACGCCGCCAGGATATTGTCCTGCACCTCGTCGGTAAGGAGCAGGTAGGGGCCGAAATTCCCGTCATCACCGGTCATGCCCAGTTCGCGGAAGTTGTTGAAGAAAGCGGAGAAGCCGTAGTATTCCTTCTGGGAAATGGGGTCGAATTTGTGGTCGTGGCAGCGGCTGCAGTCCATCGTCAGGCCCAACATACCGGTGGCCACCGTATTGACGCGATCGGCGACGTAACCCAGGCGAAACTCTTCGGCGATCACGCCGCCCTCGGCCGTCATGGGGTGCATACGGTTGAAGGCGGAAGCCACCAGGCTTCCCCGACTGGGTTCCGGCAGGAGGTCGCCGGCGATTTGCTGGGTAATGAATTGATCGTAGGGCAGGTTACGCTGGAAAGCCTCAATTACCCAGTCACGGTACGGCCAGGCCATCCGCCATCCGTCGGCGTGCAGTCCGTGGCTGTCGGCGTAGCGCGCTACATCCAGCCAGTCCATGGCGAGGCGCTCAGCGTGGGCTTCGGAGGTCAGTAGTTCTTCCACGAGTTGCCGGTAGGCCGCGTCACTGGGTTCCGCCAGCCACCGGTCCATCACTTCCGGACTGGGGGGAAGACCGGTCAGGTCAAGGTACACCCGGCGGAGGAGACGTTCAGGGTCCGCCCGGGGGTTGGCCGTAAGTCCTTCCTGCCGGAGCCGCTCATTGATGAAGTGATCCAGGGCGTTTTCGGCCGGATAACCCGCCGGATTGTCGGGCACTTCGTGAGCTTCGATGGGTAGGAACGCCCAGTGGTCCTTCCAGATCGCACCCTGCTCAATCCACCGGTTAACCAGGGCAATTTCCCGGGCCGTCAGGCTCATCTTGCTCTCCGGGGGAGGCATGACCGTTTCGGGGTCGGTACTGACCATGCGGGCCAGCGCAACGCTCTTTCCGGGACGTCCGGAAACGAAGGCATGCCCCGCTCCGGAGGCCAGGCTGGCAAAGGCACCTTCTTCCGTATCCAGCCGCAGGGAAGCCGTACGCGCCTCGGCGTCGGGACCGTGGCAACTCCAGCAGCGGTCACTCAGAATAGGGCGGATGTGCTGGTTGAAGTCGACGGTTTCCGGAATGTGGTCCTCCATGGCCAGGACGGCCGGTGGGAGGTCCGATCCGCAGGAGGAAAAGATCAGCGGAAGGAGGCAGAGCAATAAACAGGGAGTCCGTAATCGCATCGGAAATTGGGCTTGACGTTTGGGTTCTCACCGTAATTTAGGACGTAAACACGGGGGGACTACGCTTACAATCCGTTGGCTATCCGGGGTGGCGACCGACGCCGGACCAGCCACCGTCCACCACCAGGACCGTCCCGCTGATCTGTCGGGCCGCCTCGCTGAGCAGGAAGGTTGCCGCCCGGGCAATGTCCTCCGGCTGGGCCACCCGACCGGTGGGAATGAGGGCTGACCAGGTACCTTCGTAATCCTCCCCTTCCTGCGCCGTCCTTTCGGTCAGGGTGGCTCCGGGGGCCAGCGCATTGATGTTGATGCCCAGTGGCCCCAGTTCGAGGGCAAGGCTTCTGGCCATCATGTTGATGGCGGCCTTCGTCATGCTGTAGGTCGTCAGATTGGGATAGGCGCGGTGGCTGATGTTGGACGACATCAGTACAATACTCCCTCCCGTTCCCGCCATGGCGTTGGCGGCCGCCTGTACGAGGAAGAAGGTCCCCCGTAGGTTTAGCTTGACGACCGCATCGAAATCCTCTTCCGAAGCGGAAAGGAAGGAGGCAAAGCGGGTGGTGCCGGCATTGGCGACCACATAGTCCAGGCGACCGAAGTCTCTGATTGCCCGTCCCACCAATGACCGCATCGCCTCCGGATCCGCTGCATCCGCCGGATGGGGAATGAGTAGGGGGGTGTCGGGGAGCTGCTTAAGGGGGGCTTCATCGAGGTCGTTGACGTAAACGGTGCAGCTGCTTTCGGCAAGGGCGAGGGCTACCGCCCGGCCAATGCCCGTACCGGCACCGGTAACGATGGCCACCTTGTCCCGAAATATTTGCGGTGGATCGGTTGAACTCATGGAAGGATGGATGCGGCTCCGAAAGTAGGGATTAATTGTCCTTTCTACCGTCTACCTAAGTATGCACTCCATTAAGAAAATATTTCCCATGCGCTTGATGTATTCCCTGGGACTGGTTTCCCTGCTGTTCTGGAACTGTGGCACCGAAACGGCCCCCGAGGCAGAAACCGAGGTCGGGGAGGCTTCGGTTGCCGAAGAATTTGTCGCAAATCCCCAACCCGTTACGGAGCGGGAAGTCGGTACGCTAGAGATCGGTGCATCGGCACCGGATTTCCGCCTCGCCGGCACGGATGGTCAATTCTACTCCCTGGAAGACTTCGCAGAGGCCGAGGTGTTGGTACTCGTTTTCACGGCCAACCATTGTCCCACCGCCCAGGCGTATGAGGAAAGAATCAAGCAATTTGCCAGTGATTATGGCGCAAAGGGCGTCCAGCTCGTGGCCATTTCGCCCAACAGTCCCCTGGGCCTCCTTTACGAAGAACTGGGCTACTCCGACCTCAACGATGATTTCGTGGACATGCAGATCCGGCACCGAGACGCGGAGTACAATTTTCCCTACCTCTACGACGGAGACGACCACGCTGCCTCACTCCAGTACGGCCCCGTAGCTACTCCCCACGTGTTCGTATTTGACGAGGATAGAAAACTTCGGTATACCGGTCGACTCGACAAGACGGAAAAGCCCGGTACGGCCAACGCCGAAGACTTACGGCAGGCGGTCGATGCGCTCCTGGCGGGGCGGGAAGTGGAGGAACCCACCACCAAGACTTTCGGCTGCTCCACCAAGTGGGCCTGGAAAACGGCCTACCGGGATAAAGTGGAGGAAGAATGGCGGGCCAAACCCGTGGCGCTGGAGATGATTGACGTCGAGGGGGTCAAAGAATTAATGCGGAACGAGGATTCCGACAAGTTACGGCTCATCAACGTCTGGGCTACCTGGTGCGGCCCCTGCGTGCTGGAATATCCCGACTTCATGGTCCTGCAGCGGATGTACGGCGCCCGGGATTTTGAGTTCATCAGCATTTCTGCGGATAAACCCGGTCAGCACGATAAGGCGCTGGCTTTCCTGGAAAAAATACATTCCCCGGTCAGGAACTATCAATTTGACGGTGAGGACATCTACGAACTGGTGGAAGCCGTGGACCCGGACTGGAACGCCGCCCTGCCGTATACCATCCTGCTGGCGCCGGACGGAGAAGTGGTGTGGCGCCATCAGAGTGAAGTCGATTTTCTTGCCCTGAAACGAGCCATCGTGGACCACGAAATGATGGGGCGGTACTATTAGACCTGCGAACAATTTTTTCTCCAGGACCATTTAACGGTCATGGAGGAATTGACGCCGGAAGATATTGATCGCATTATCGCCATGGCCTGGGAAGACCGCACGCCCTTTGAAGCCATTGAGTTCCAGTTTGGGCTCTCCGAAGCTGAAGTAATCCGCCTGATGAAGCGCGAAATGAAGCTGGGCAGTTGGAAGCGCTGGCGGGCCCGGGTGCAGGGACGAAAAACCAAGCACGCAAAACTTCGGGGTGCGGACGTCAATCGCTTTAAATCGAAGGCGCAGCGACAAATTACCTACAACAAGATCAGTAAGAAGAAGTATTAGTCAGCCTAGCTTTTTCCTTTGCGGAGTGTTCGCCTGGCATTATCTTTGTTTTAAACATAAACTAAGCCCATGCTCCCCGCTCACGTTGCCCTGATCCTGGTGGATTTGCAGTACGATTTTTTGCCGACCGGCATGTTGCCCGTTCCCGAAGGCGACCGGGTGATTCCGGTGGCCAATACGCTGATTCCGGCCTACCGGACGGTGGTGGCCACCCAAGACTGGCACCCGGCCAATCACGGCAGCTTTGCCGCCAACCATCCCTGGAGGAAGCCAGGGCAGGTTATCGAATTGAATGGATTATCCCAGATCCTCTGGCCGATCCATTGCGTGCAGGGCACCTGGGGCGCCGAACTGGTGGACGAGCTGGATCAGCAGACGATCACCAGGATTTTCCAGAAGGGGACCGATCCGGAAATCGACAGTTATTCCGGCTTCTACGATAACGGGCACCGCAAAAGTACCGGGATGGCCGAATGGCTGAAGGAGCGGGGCATCACCGAGGTGCACGTACTCGGGTTGGCCACCGACTACTGCGTCAAATTTACTGTGCTGGACGGCCTGCAAGAGGGCTTTGCCGTTACCCTCATCCGGGATGCGACCCGTGGTGTGGACCTTACGGAGGGAGACGTGGACCGGGCGGTGGTGGACATGCAGGGCGCCGGAGCGCAGGTGCAAACTTCTTCCGAGCTACTGGCCACCGCGGGCCTCGAGGCTTAATCGTATTTTTGTCCCCTTCCCGTTCGCGGCTCAATCTCTTTCTATGGACTTTATTCTGGGCGTACTCCTCCTCCTGTTCGGTGGCTACCACCTCTACGATCTGATCAAAAAGCAACGGGCCGCCGGCACGGATACTGACTGGAAAGCCCTCGCCCCCGGCATCCTGGCCCTGGTGTGTGGCGCGGCACTGCTGATCATCCAGATCAACAAAATCGTTAACCTGCCGGGGTAACCGGAACAGACCTGCTCCGCAGACCGGTCGTCGGTGCCCACCCAAACTGACTGGAATTCCCTGCTGAATAACCGGAAAAGGTCTGCTCCGCAGGCCGGTCGTCAATACTACGTAAATCATGGATTATTGGGAGCGGTTATCGATTGTGCTTAAACGGGTGGAGTGCCTTCAGGGAAGCCGAGACGACGAAATAATGTCCAACGCGGCCAGACTGATTTGTTCCATCATTGCTCACGAGCAGTTTGACCCTGAGCGGGAAGGTGAATCGATTGTCGCCATTTATGATTCAGTGAACGGCTTAATCGAGTCTGGAGGTTCTGCATGGTACGATTTGAACCTGCACCTCAATAGGTTTAGATAAACCCCAAAAAACCGGAACAGGTCTGCTCCGCAGACCGGTCGTAAGGTGACGTATCCGTAAGAGGCTTGCTCCCCGCCTCATCGACGAGTAGTCAGGCAAGCGCAAGCCGGTCGTCAGTGCCAAAAGAAGGCTTAGGCTAAGCGTAACTGAGCCGGTGGGGGCCCTCAAAGCGTCCACCTACCGCTCCCCGAATAGCATACTCCCCACCCGGATCATGGTGCTTCCTTCGTCCAGCGCGATGGGGTAGTCGCCGGACATCCCCATGGAAATTTCCCGGAATTCCGGTTGGTCATTGAAAGACTGCGTTTTTAGCTGATCGAAAATCGTCCGCAGTCGACGGAACTCCCCGCGGACCTGTTCTTCATCATCGGTGTACGTAGCCATCCCCATGACGCCCCGAATGCTGACGCTGGGGAGTGGATCTGATCGCATGGCCGTCAGGAGGTCGTTGGCACCTGCGTTAGTCAGTCCGTACTTACTCTCTTCCTCGGCGATGTGAAGCTGGAGCAGCACGGGAATACTCCGCTCATTATTCGCGGCCTGCTTATTGATTTCCCGCAGGAGGCGCAGGCTATCCACCGCGTGAATCAGGTGGACGAAGGGGGCGATGTATTTCACCTTGTTGCGCTGCAGGTGACCGATGAAGTGCCAGTTGATGTCTTTGGGTAATGCCTCGTACTTATCCACGAGCTCGGTGACCCGGTTCTCGCCAAAATCCCGATGTCCCTGCTCGTAGAGCGCCATGATGTCCGCTATGGGTTTGGTTTTGGAAACCGCAATCAGGCGGGCGTTAGCGGATTCGGTGACGGAGCGAAGGCGGTCATAGGCGTCCTGGGCGATGGCCATTTTATCAAAATTTTAAATTCACTTAAGGTTTCCATGGAAACTAATACACAATAGCGGCGCGTTGTTTCGTTGTACCTCTACATAACCCGCTCTGAGAGATGAATTATCGAACACTTTCCAATGACCGTCGTCGGCGCCGTAAGGCCCGCTTCATTACCTTCCTGGTTACGGCCAGTTTGCTGGCGTCCTTTGCCTACGCTTCCGGCTTGCTGGACCAACTGCCCGAAATCTTTGAACTGTTCCAGGATGCGGAGGTGAATGATGCACCCGTTGCCAATGCCTAACGGACCCGAACGAGTTCTACAAGAACAACAAAGCGGCCGCCCCTGATGCAGGAGCGGCCGCTTTCCGTTTACGTTGTTTGATGCTGAACGCTTACTTCACCTGGAAGAGTTCCACGTCAAAGATCAGCGCAGCGTAGGGAGGAATCTTCGGAGCCGAGCCACGGGGACCGTAGGCAAGATCGTAGGGGATGTAGAAGCGGTATTTTGCTCCTTCCTTCATCAGTTGCAGTCCCTCGGTCCAACCGGAAATTACGCGGTTGAGGGGGAATTCGATCGTTTCACCACGCTCTACGGAGGAGTCAAAAACGGTACCGTCAATGAGGGTGCCGTGGTAGTGTACCTTTACCGTCTGGGTGGCGGAGGGGCTGGCGCCCGTTCCTTCGGTGAGGACTTCGTACTGCAGACCGGAGTCGGTGACCTTCACTTCGGGGCGCTTGGCGTTTTCGGCCAGAAAATCTTCTCCGGCTTTGCGGGCTTCCGCTCCGGCCAGTTCTTGTTTCTCGCGCAGGAACTTCTGAATGAAGCTGTTGGCCGCGGCAACATCCATGCTGGCCGCGCCGCTCAGGCCTTCTTCAAATCCTTTAGCAAGTTCACTGGCGTTTACTTCGGTGAAGCCCTGTGATTTCAGGTTCTGGGAGAGAACTACGCCCAGGGCGTAGGAAATGGTATCCATCTTGGTGGGGGTATTTTGGGCAGCGATCGGCCCGATACAAAGGCATAATACAATGCCGAGAAGAATGTGTTTCATCAGGATTAGATTTTCTTGGGGATTTTAAATTCCAAACCGAGAGGACCAACGCCGACGCCGCTCCAATTGTTATGATCTGGTGGTGCTTACTAGCGGGCGATGCGTTGGATGAAGTAGCCGATCCCGCCCAGAATCAGGAGGGCAACGCCGGCAAAAAATAGCGTGAAGGGCGCGCTGTCCGAGAAGGCCGCCGCGGTGTCCGGTCCCAGGGGGAGCAACTCGTAGTTCAGGCGTTGCAGGCCCGCCCCCGTTTCTTCTCCGAAAAGGCCGACCGCCAATCCCGCCACGATTGCCGTGATGCCCAGGGGCATGCCGTAGGCAAAGATGCGGGCGGCACTGTCGATGTTGGCCTTTTGCAACACCTTACTCAGGATGCTCAGGTGGAAAAAGAGCATCAGTAAGATGACCACCACCAGGAAGAACCGGAAGAGGGCGCTGGTCCAGAACCAGTAATCCACCAATTCCTGGCCCCGCCAGCTCATGACGGCCAGCAGAAAGACGCAGGGCGTCAGGATGGGGCGGATGATCCGCGACCACTCACTGTGGTAAATGGGGAGAAACAGCCGGATTCCCCCAAAGTACAGTACCGTAATCACCACCAACAGGATGGTGGCAAAGGGCGCCGCCAGGCCACCATAGAGGACGGCCGTGCCAGCAATTATGGCCCCGCAGAGTAGGGGAGTAGTCCAGTAATTTTCCTTCAAGACTTCCCCGAAGCGCAGCAGCAGCGTCACGATGAGCAGGAGCAGCGCCAGAAACTTAACGGTAGCCGTCGCTTCGGCCTGCGCGAGGGCCTGGGCCATGTAGGGGGTACCCACGGCCCGGAGTTCCTGGCTGGAAGTTTGCCAGCGCCGGTAGTTGTCCGCACCGCCACCGTCGAGGTAGGCGTAAAAATCGAGCAGGGCCTCCTGATCCGGCCGCAGGGCCAGAACAGTATCGGAATTTGCCTGAGCGGTGAAGTACTGACTGGTATTCAGCGTCGAACCATCCACCACTGCGGTAGGGGGCGTCCAGATGCTGATTCCGTCCTCCAGCCATTGCTCCAGGGCGTAGCTGGCCACGTAAGCAAGCAGGAGACAAAATAATATGCCCGCTAGCTTACTAGGCACGCTTGGTGGCGGTTTCGAAGAGGTGCAGAAGGTCGCCGAGGCGCTGCTTCAACTCCGAGCGATCGATGATGAAATCGAGGAATCCGTGCTCCAGCAAGAACTCGGAGGTCTGGAAACCCGGGGGTAAATCCTTCTTGATCGTTTCTTTGACCACCCGCGGTCCGGCAAAGGCGATCAGGGCCTCGGGTTCGGCGAGGTTGATGTCGCCGAGCATGGCATAGCTGGCCGTCACCCCACCGGTGGTGGGGTCCGTCATGAGACTGAAGTAGGGTACGCCAGCCCTGGCCAACTGACTGAGCTTAACGCTCGTCTTGGCCATCTGCATCAGGCTGAAGGCCGCCTCCATCATCCGCGCTCCGCCCGTCTTGGAGATGATCAGCAGCGGGGTGCGGCTGGTCCGGGCCTCGTCGATCGCCAGGGAGATTTTCTCCCCCACTACGGAGCCCATGGAGCCCCCGATGAAGGAAAAGTCCATGCAGGCAATGATGATCGGCCGACGGTTGATCTTACCACGCGCCACGCGAATTGCATCGTTCAGACCAGTTTTCTTCCGGGCGCTCTTCAGGCGCTCCTCGTAGGTCTTCAGATCCTTGAACTTGAGAATGTCCACTGCCGCCATATCCGGATGGAACTCTTCAAAGTTTCCGTCGAAGAGGATATCAAAGTAGGCCTCTGAACCGATTCGATCGTGGTAGTTGCAGTTGGGGCACTTGTAATAGTTCTCCCTCAGGTCCTTACGGGTAACCGTTTCGCTACAACGCTTACACTTATACCACAGACCTTCCGGGGCCTCTTTCTTGTTTCGTGTTGCTGTTTGAATGCCATCTTTCAGGCGCTTAAACCATCCCATGTAATCACTTTATGCGCTGCAAAGATAGAACGGGAAATAATTAATGACGTTAAAGCGGTCGGGCAATCCGCGGATACTGTACCCCGAGCGCGCTGATTCAGGGGAACTTGGGGTTCTGGTCATGACCGTAAAGGAAGGTGGCAGGATGCAGTTTCGGGCCAGGAAATGAGGGACAGGATTGTCTGCGTGTAGCCCAAGATAGGTGTCGTAACACTTTGTTTACGTAGCGCTTTTGCGTAACTTACGGGCCAACCCATTTACCCCAAAACCCTTCATTTTCTGATGATAAGACTATTGCTGTTTGTAGCCATCCTTTGTCTCTCCTTTACCCTAAACGCCCAGGAATCCCCCAATGTCAAGTTGGGAAAAATCTCCAAAGAAGACCGCCAAATGATGGTTTGTCCGGTAGATTCTTCCGCCGAGGCCTACGTCCTGTACGATCTCCTTTACCTGCGGGTCATCCAAAGTCCGGAAGGAGCGCCCATGCTCAACGAATTCCGTCACCGCCGCGTAAAACTGCTCAAGCCCTCCAGCTTTGAGCGTGCCGACGTAGAAATTATCTACAACCGGGACTACGAAAAGGTAACCAACCTCAAGGCAGCCATCCATTTGCCCACCGGGGGCACCATTACCCTGAAGCGCAGTGACTTCATCCGGGAACGCTACGATGACGACCGCGACATCTTCAAGTTCACCTTCCCCCAGGTGACCGAGGGAGCCGTGATTGAATACTCCTACGTGACTTACGACGACTATCCGACGGTTCCCAGCCGCTACTACTTCCAGGAAGATATCCCCGTGCGCTGGGCGGAATACAAGGCACAGATTCCCATGTACTTTAATTACGTGAGTCTGGCCACTTCCTCGGGAGACTACACCATCAATCGCCTGGACCGGGGCACCCGTACCTACGGCAGCGAGGAAGTAGACCACGCCCTCATCGACTGGGCTTACGCCGACCTACCCGCCTACGAATACCAACCCTACACCAATAATTTTTCGGATTACATTCCCCAGGTCCGCCTGCAACTGCAGTCCGTTCAGTACCCCGGCAGACCCGTGTACAAGGTCTTCAGCGACTGGAAGGAAACGGTGAGCGAGCTGGACGGCTCGGCCAGCTTCGGAAAGGCCTACCGCAACCGGGGTAACTTCAACCGGGCCTGGAAGGAGTTTGAGCCCATCGTCGCCGGACTTTCGACCGATGAGGAAAAAATCCAGGCCGCCTATAACTTCGTGGCCGGCCGCATTTCCTGGGACGGAACCTATACCTTCCAGGCCTATCAGTCGCTGAACAAAGTCTTTGATAATTCTTCGGGAACCAGCGGAGAAATGAATTTGCTGCTGCTGGGTCTGCTGCAGGAGGCCGGCATTAACGCCCAACCGGTCCTCGTCTCCCTGCGTAACCGCGGGGCTCCGGTGGAGTTGTATCCCATCATGACCCAGTTTGATCACATGATGGTCCTCGCGGAATTGAATGGTGGCGGAATGCTCCTCGACGCAAATTCTCCCGTCCGCCCGGCGGGCCTTCCCCGGGTATCGGCCCTCAACCACCGGGCTTTCGTGGCCGATCCCGACCAGCCCTACTGGATTGACGTGCGCGTGCCCAAGTCCACGCAGACCGTCATGGCGGAGGTGGACCTGGACGACCAGGGCATGGGCAACGTGAAAATCCAGAGCCGGATGAAAAGCTACTTTGCCATCGGTGGCCGGAATCAGTTGCGGGAAAAGGAAGAAAACACAGAGATTCCCCTCGTTACCGACATCATTGAAGTATTCCCCGAAGCGGAACTCCTCAACCACTCCATCAAGGATCCGGAAGTGGCGGGCGGTCCGCTGGAAATGGACGTTGAGATGAAGGTGCCCATGGGCCAGTCACTGGATGATTTCCTTTACGTTCAACCCGTGCTCATTCCCGTACTGGACAAAGAACTGGCCGAAGTGGAGCAAAGAATTTATCCCGTTGATTTTGCCTACCCCTGGCAGCAACGCTACATCACCACCATTAACCTACCCGAAGGATATGCGGTAGAAGAGCTACCCGAGTCTATCCGCATGCGTTCCGAAGATGGCACGATGAGCTGCACCTTTGCGGCTTCCGATAATGGACAAAATGCCGTTTCAATCAACTTCACCGTCGACGTGGCCCGCACGGTATACGAAGCCCGGGAATACCCCATTCTGCGGGATATGTTCCGCCGGATCATTGACATGCAGGCCTCGACCATCGTGCTCAAACGCGCCAAATAATCTCTCCCATCTTCTTAAGGAGTAAGCACTCTTATTTAGAGCGGAAGATTTGGGCGCTCGCGCGCAGGTGCCACGGTTATCCCGGATAGCCGTATGTATAGTTATGCCAATTCCGGAATGCACCCGTAACCCTTTTTTCTTCGTCTACACCCCATGAAAGTATGCTCAAACAAAACCCTAGCCTTTTTGGCCTGATTCTTTTTTTGCTGGCCTGCACCCTGCCTGAGGTCGTGGTCGCCCAGGATGATGGTGCCTACGCGGTGGTCAACATCAATCCGGAACTGCTTTCCGGAGCAACCTCCGTAGTGCGTCACCATTCCATTGAGTACCGGGTGAATTCTGACCGGGTGGCCTTCGTGCGTCATCGAAAAGTGATTACTTTGTTGAATAGTAATCATGATCGTGACAATGTACTCGTGGTTCCCTACGACGGCGATACCCGGATTACGCAGTTCAAAGCGGTGTTGTACGACGCGGCGGGGGAAAAGGTGCGCTCGGCGAAAAAGTCCGAAATTGAGGACGTACGTTACCTCACCGGGGGCCAATTTTATACGGACGCCCGCATTCAAACCACCACCCTGAATCATTCGTCCTATCCCTACACCATTGAGTTCGAATACGAAATCAAGCAAACGGACGTGGGGGTTTTCGGGTTTCCTTCCTGGATGCCTCAGGACTTCAATCAGGCCGTTGAATATTCCTCCTTCACGGCCACGCTTCCAACCTCCAATGAACTCCTCTACTTCGGCAACCAACTGCCCGAGGCGAATATTACCGAGGAGGGCAACGATCGGCGGTACTTCTGGGAAGTAGAGAACCTCAAAGCGGTAGTCAAGGAGGTCGAATGTCCGCCCATTTCCCGGGTGCTGCCCTACCTCCGCACGGGACTGCGAACCTTCGACCTCGGAGATTACGTCGGGTCCCTGAACGACTGGCAATCCTTTGGTGCCTTCATCGCCAAACTGATGGAGGGCCGCAGCGAACTCCCCGAGCAGCTGCGGGCCCTGGTGCAGGAAAAAACGGCCGGGCTATCCACGGATCGGGAAAAAATCAACGTCCTCTACCGCCTCCTGCAGGAACGTACCCGCTACGTGGGCGTCCAGTTGGGCATTGGGGGCTGGCAACCTTTCCCCGCCGATTACGTGGAAGAAAACCGATTTGGCGACTGCAAGGCGCTCTCCAACTACATGGGGGCCATGCTCGCCGAGGTGGGTATCGCGTCCCAGCCGGTACTGATCTATTCGGGGCACCGACAGTTTTTTCCCGTCGATGCTTCCTTTACAACCAATGCCTTCAACCACATGATCCTGTACGTTCCTTCGGAAGACATGTTTCTGGAATGTACCAGTAGCACGGCCCCTCCGGGCTACCTGGGTTCCAGTACGTCAGATCGTAACGTGCTGCTGCTCAGCGAATCCGGCGGAGAACTGGCCCGAACACCCGCCCTGGTGCCCTCCGAAAACGGCTACGTACGACACACCACTGTGGAAATTCAGCCCGATGGTTCGGCGGCCTTTTCGACCCGTGGACGCTTTTTCGGAACGGAGCAGGAATGGCTTCGGGGTCTGCTTCACCAGGAAGAGGATCAGGGAGAACGACTGAAGTACCTGGCGTCAAGCGAATTCGTGCCCAACATCACCGGGGAAGGATTGGTACTGAACTGTAACCCCGACGATCCCATCGCCGAGCTTGACTACCGGACCAGTCTGAAAGCCTACGGCCGCAAACTGGGTACCAGGATGTTCGTCCCCCTGAATAAGTTTTATCGCTTCGAATGGATTCCCGACCAGCTGGAAACCCGGCACCACGACATCCATTCGCTCAGCAGCCGGTTCCTCGTGGATACCGTCCAGCTGGCCCTGCCGGAAAACATGGAGGTAGAAAGTATGGGGGATACCGAAGTAGCGTTCAGTCACCCCGTCGGCAACTACTCCAGCAAGCTCCAGCAGGAGGGGAATCTGATTACCTGGATCCGCACCTTTAAGCTCATCCCGGTAGAACTTCCGGCGGATACATATGAAGATTACCGGCAGTTCTTCGTCGACGTGGCCAAGGCCGACAAACGTCAGGTGGTCCTGAAGGTCAAGCGAACCAAGTAGTACAGTTGGTTCTATCCTGAATCCGCGTCGGTCCGCTTGCTGCGCAATCCGGTCGTTCGTACTGCCAGGAAAATGGTGGGGCTACTGCTCCGTGCTTCCCTCCTTCCTGCTCTGCCAGAGCTGGTAGCCAAGGTACCCCACCAGACCCAGAAGAATCAGCAGGCTGGACACCCACGAAATACTCACGCCCGCCTGATAGCTGGAGGACGTAAAGGTCATTTTGATGGTGTGCTGGCCGGCGGGAACCCGCAGGGCCCGCAGCACGTAATTGGCCCGGATCAATTCAGCGGGCTGGTCATCAATGGTGACTTCCCAGCCAAGGTCCGGACCGTACCAGATTTCGGAGAATACCGCCAGTTGTTCGGCGTTACTCTGGAAGGAGTAGGTCAGGGCATTCGGTTGGTATTCGGTGAGGGTGATGCTTCCCTGGCCGGTGGGTTGGAGGCCACTGACCGCATCGCTGAATTCTTCATGAACGATGGCCGTTTGGCGGAGGGGATCCACGCTGCCCAGGGCCGCGAATTCTGCGTCGTTGCTGTTGACCAGCTGAATGTTGCTCACCAGCCAGGCGTTCCCGTACGCGTTGGGGTTCCGCTGGGCGGCCGGCTGGCCATCCTGGCCGGGTAGGATAAAGTACTTGGTGTTCAGCATGTCCAGGACGTCCGGATCACGCTGCATGAGGTAACCACTGATCAGGTCATCCACCCGCCGCAACTTCACGGGGGAGTACCCCCCGATACTCTTGTGAAAGTAAGAAGTGGAAGCATCCCGAAAGGGAGAAACGGTCAGGTTAAAGACCCGGAAATTAGGGTCGTTGTCCGCCAGAATTTGCTGGTCCGCGGTGGATGGAGTGAAGGTCTGAGCGTTTCGCGGGGTACGGCGCCAGTCCTCCTTCTTCAGGTAGCGACCGTTAATGCCCCCGAAATCGACGGCCAACAGGGCCGCCAGTGCCAGTCCCGCAATGAGGGGCGTGATGGTCTTGCGGTAAAGCAGGAACAAGACCCCGAAAGACAAACCGACGTAAAGAAAACTCCGCCAGGCATCCGCACTGTAGAGCGCTGCGCGGGTATCCTCCAGGGGGCCCAGGAAGGTATTCACGTCAACCTGGCTGCCGAAGTACCGCTGCAGTTGGGCGGCGTCGGTGGGAAGGGAAAAGTTGATGAAGCCGGGAAATACAAAGATGACGGCAAGTCCGAGTACCGCCGCCGTGATACCGGCCCGCAGCAGTTGGGTTTTAGCCTTTCCCTCATCTTCTTCCCGGGTTTGCAGCCAGTCATGAACGCCCACCATACCCAGGGCGATCATCATGAAACTCGAAATGCTGAGGGCCGAGCTTGGGGCCCGGAACTGCTCGAGCAGGGGGAGGGTATTGTAGAGGAAGCGGTTGAATCCTTCCAGGTTTTTGCCCATGCTGAGGGCAAAAACGAACAGGGTACCCAGGCCAAGCCACCAGCGAATGCTCATCCGTGCGGAAAAGAGTCCGAAGAGGAACAGCGCCCAGACTACCGCCCCCAGATAGCTGGGGCCTTCGGTAAAGGGCAGGGCACCGTGGTAGGTGGGGGCCGGAAACTCGGCGGGAAGTTGGAATCCCGCCCGGCGGATGGATTTGCCCAGATCAGAATTGTTTTCCACGCTCTGCCCACTGCCGCCACCGGCGGCAAGAGGAGCATAACTGGCCAGCAAATCCTTCATCCCGTTGCTCCACTGCATGGCGTACTCCCATTCCAACCCCGTTTCCGGAGCGTCCTCGGCGTCGGCAACGCCGACGGGGGTTTCCAGCACCTGACCGCCCCGGGAGGTGGAGGATAAGTACTCCTTGGTGGGGATCACGTTATTCGAACCGGCGCCCAGCGCAATCAGGAGGCCCACCACCAAGGCCCCGATGGCCTTGCCGAAATGGGGGAGCGTTTTTTCCCGGATGGCCTCCACCAGGTAGACAATACCGAGAATGGGGAAGGTCAATCCAAAATAATACAGCATCTGGAGGTGGTTAGCCAGGATGGCCAGCCCCATGCCGAAGGCAAAGAGCAATCCCCCCAGAATGTATTTTTTTCTGAAGGCAAGTACCGTTCCCGCGGCCACGAGGGGCAGGTAGAAAACGGTCAGAATCTTACTGGTGTGGCCGGTTTCGAATAGGATGAACCCGTTGGTGGCCAGCGCCGCGCCCAGGGCGCCGGCGATGCTGAGCCAGGGGTTGACCCCCAGGCAGATTAACAGCAGATAAGCGCACAGCATCCCCGCAAAGAAGTATCCGGCCGGCCGGGGCAGGAAGCCCTGTACCACGGGCTGGGCGACCCGGAGTTGGTTACCCTCGGAAATGGTGGACAGCTGATAGGTAGGCATCCCCCCGAACATGGAGCCCGTCCAGTTGGTCCGCTCTCCCGTCGCCGCCTGGTAATCCCGCATTTCTTTAGTGGCTCCCTTGTAGTTGTCGATGTCACCCATCCGGAGGCTTTTTCCGGAGAACTGGGGCGCGAAGTTGAAGAACACCGTTACGAAGAAAACGGCGAGGGCCACGAGGTGGGGAAGCAGGTTCTTAAAGTTCATACGCTCAAAAGTATATACACTTGGTTTAAAGGAAGTCGACGTCGACTTCGTAGGGATAGGTGATGAGGTATTTCATGGCTTCGGCGATGGGAAAGTCCTCAAAAACAATGCGGTAGAGCATTTCCGTAATGGGAACCCGCAGCCGGATATTCTTAGCCAGGTGCCGGGTGATCATCAGCGTCCGGACGCCCTCGGCGAGCTCCTGACTGGTGGCCCGCACCTCGTCGAGCTTCTCTCCGGACCCCAGACGAAAGCCGAACATATAGTTACGGCTTTTCTTGGAGGTAGCCGTAGCGATCAGGT
Source organism: Lewinella sp. W8 (assembly GCF_004375085.3). Taxonomy (GTDB): domain Bacteria; phylum Bacteroidota; class Bacteroidia; order Chitinophagales; family Saprospiraceae; genus Neolewinella. Next base: position 4,960 of record NZ_SNAQ03000006.1, on the reverse strand, counting down.
CACCGATCCCCGCCGTACCGAAGAACGCACGATTATCGCTGCCGAGTACCCGGCCGAAGTGAATCATTTCGTGCAACCCCCGGGTGATCAGCATGGCCTGGACGTTTTTGCCCAACCCGAATCCCTTCAGAATACCCGAGCCCAGGGCGATTACGTTTTTAAGTACCCCCGCAAGCTCGGCCCCCAACAGGTCGTGGGTATGAAAAACGTGCAGCTGTTCCGAACCGAGGACGGCATCCGCCCGGTGGATCACCTCGTCAAACTTACTGGCGATGACCGAGGCGCTGGGCTGCCCGTCCAGCAACTCCCTGGCTAGGTTGGGACCCGTAAGCGCGCCCACCCGGACGACGACGCTTTCCTGCCGGATCACGTCCGTCATGGTGTGGACCTGCTTCCGGTCCAGTCCCCGTTCGGGAATGTCCTCCAGTTTAACTCCGGAAATGTCGAAGCCCTTCGTGCCGTGAATCAACACGTGGGAAGGGTCGAGGTAGTCCGTGACGCTGCGCATCATGGCGCGAAAATTATCCGAAGGCACGATGGGCAGGATCAGCTGACAGCGATCGGCCACCACGCCAAAGTCATTGACGACCTTCACCCGGTCGTGCAGCCGCACGCCGAAGTGGAAGCGGTCCGCTTCCAGTTTTTTGACCAGCTGGGGATTACGGCTGTAGACCAGGACCTCGGTGTTGAGGGCCAGCAGGTTTGCCATTGCGGTGCCGAAAGAACCGGCACCAATAATCCCTACGGGTTCCAGTTGGGCCATGATATGGGAGAAAGGTTTTGCGAGCCGCAAGGTACGCTACTCGTCGAACTCATCGAACTCTGCGAAGAAGTCTTCCTTAAAAGAATCAATTTCCCGACGTTCGCGCTTCGTGGGCCGGCCGGTCCCCTTCTCCCGGAATTCGGCACCTCGCTTGCCGATGAACCAGTCTTTGTATTTGTTCATCTCCGACTCCGGAGTGTGATTGACGTAGCAGGTGACGGCAATGGGCGCACCCACGCGCTTTTCCAGTAACCGCAACACCTCAAATTCGAGGTTAAAACCATTCTTGGCCACCTGGATGCGGTCACCAACCTCGATTTTGGTGCTTGGTTTGGCCGGACTGCCGTTAAGCCGGACCTTCCCCTGACGCACGGTATCCCCGGAAAGGGTACGGCTTTTAAAAATTCTTACGGCCCAGAGCCATTTATCAATGCGAACTTTTTCCATGTTTTCTGCGGCAATTTCCCCGCGAAGATAGGTATCACGCCAAGCCAGGAGGAAGCTGGGCCCATTTGTGATGAAACTATTGCCGAAATGCCGGGAGCCGGTCAATCTCGGGGTACCCACGGCCTGGCTACACTGATTATCTTTGCATCCCGCGCAACGTCGCCCCCTATGCCGCAAGAAAAACCAATGTCCCTGATGATAACCCGCTCGCTGTGTCTTCTGGCCTTACTGGCCTCCCTCCTGAGTTTTTCGGGTTGTGAAGAGGAGGTGCTGGAGCCCCGCAACTTTTCGGCGGACTTCGCCTACTTTCCCCTGGCGATCGGGCAAACGGATTTTTATCGCCTGGACAGCATCGTGCTCTTCAACACCGTCGGGGGCGTCATTTACGATACCACCCGACTGGAAGTACGGGAGACGCTGGTGGATACTTTCCGGACGCCCGATGGGCACCTCTGGTACCGGGGGGAGCGGTCGGAACGCTACGTCGGGGAGACGAGTTGGCGGCCGGTGGAGGGCTTTGACGTGAGCCTCCAGAATAATCAGGCCATCCGCCGCGAGGATAATTTGCCCTTCGTGAAGCTGGTTTTTCCCGTCCGGGAGGGCCGGCGCTGGAACGGTAACGTCGGCTTCGACGAATTCCGGCAGATTCCCACCGGCGGAGAGCTGCTGGACGTATTTGCGGGCTGGGATTACCGGTATTCGGAAGTGGACACTCCCCGGGATACCCTGAACCTGACCTTTACCGAAAGCCTCCTGGTGGACCAGGCGAACATTGACAACCTGATCGACTACCGGCAGGCCTACGAACGCTACGCTCCGGGAGTAGGGCTGATCGAGCGTTTTCTCGATGCGCGCCATACCCAGTGCCGAGTGTGTTGCAACGGAGACACGCAGGGGTGTTTTGACCTAAGCTGGGACACCAAGGCCGAAAAAGGATTCATCATTTATCAGCGGCGACTCGAAAATTGAGGGCTGCCCCTGGCTAAAATTGCAGAAAGCAGAAACGCATGGATTTAGTTGAAATCGGATGGACGGGTAAGGCCCACGGCCTTAAGGGCGAGATCAAGCTGCGGGTCGCCGAGCACTTCGAGGACGATCTCCTGGAAGCCAAGAGCCTGTTGATCGGAGATCCCCCGATCCCGTATTTCGTGGAGTATTTTCGCGGTGGCGGGGCGATCATTGCCAAGTTTGAAAACCTTGATCAGCGGGAGCAACTTAATCTGCTGTCTAATCAGCCGCTGTTCCTGCAAGCGCATCAGGTGACCGCCGAGGCACCCACCGGAGACACGCCCTTTGATCATCTGGTGGGCTACCACATCATCGCCGAACATTACCCGGAGCTGGGCCCCATCAGTGGCATTATGGACCTTCCCGAACACTATCTGGCGGAGCTGGAGCACGAAGGAAAAAGCATCCTCATTCCGCTGCACGAAAACCTGATTTTGGGCGAGGACGCAGGTGCCAGGCAAATCAAGATGCAGCTGCCGCAGGGGTTGTTGGAGATTTAGTCTGTTGGTTCGTTAGTATTTTAGTCTGTTAGTGATTTTAGTTCGTTAGTATTTTAGTTTGGTGTTTCATCATTCCCCTAACAGACTAACAGACCAACAGACCAACAGACCAACAGACTAAAAGACCAACAGACTAACGAACCACCTTCCCTCCCTTCATCACCAGGATCACCTTACGCAGGTTGCTGATTGCTTCCAGCGGGTTACCCTCCACTACGATCAGGTCCGCGAGTAGCCCCTTCTTCACTCTGCCAACCTTGTTTTGCAGCCCAAATACGTCTGCGTTGACGGAAGTAACCGACCGCAAGACCGCCAGGGGTGTCATGCCGTAATCAATCATCATTTCCAGTTCCCGGACGTTGTCTCCGTGCGGAAAGACGCCCACGTCGCCACCGGCGACGATCGTCACCCCGGCTTTCAGGGCCGCCCCGAAGGACTTCCGCTTATTGACGATCCGCTCCGGTTCGGGGTCCTGGCCCTTCTTCCAGCCCCGGTACTGCATGATGGCGTCTCCGGCGGCCAGGGTGGGGCAGAGGGCCACTCCTTTTTCTGCCATAAGCGCAAAGATCTCCGGCGTGCCGCCGTCGCCGTGCTCAATGGTCCGTACACCCGCCAGGGCCGAGCGGCGCATGCCCTCCGGACTGGCGGCGTGGGCCACTACGTATCGCCCACTACTTTCCGTAATTGCTACGATCAGCTCCAACTCTTCCTGGGTAAAGGTCGCTTCCGCGGTGCCCTCCGGTCCCCAGCGGTAATCGGCGTACACCTTGATGACGTCGGCGCCGTGCCCGATCTGGTCCCGGACTACCCGGATGAGGTCATCGTGACCGTCGGCAGGTTCGGCACCCAGCGGAACCTTCACGTGCTCGGCAAACCCCTTGGGACCATAACTTCCCGTAGCCACAATGGCCTTTCCCGCCACGATCAGTCGCGGCCCGGGGATCACCCCTTTTTCAATGGTTTCTTTTAGTCCCACGTCTACGTATCCGGCGCCCTCTGAACCGAGGTCCCGCGCCGTAGTGAAGCCCGCCCGAAGTGTTTTTTTGGCGTGTTCTCCGCCGCGGATCGCCCGCTCGGCCCAGGATTCTTTGAGCACCTGGTCGTTCCAGCCCGTCTCGTTGTAGGGGTGGAGGAGCATGTGGGAATGCCCCTCAATCATGCCGGGCAACAGGGTTCCGCTGGGGAAGTCCAGCCGTTCGTATTCCTCCGGTAGTTCCATTTCCCCTACTTTGCCCACCGCCAGGATTTGGTCTCCCCGAATCAGCACGGCCCGATCGGCCAGCATGGTCTCGCCATCAAAGAGGTAGGCTGCGGTGATGAGGGTATGGGAGGGAGGTTGGGCGAAGGCCATAGAAGCCCAGGCCACGGAAATCAGCAAGAGGAGGGAAGCCCTAGTTTTGTTTAACGTCATGTCTGTGCTTACTTGAGCAGCAAGGTACTGCGTAATCGATGATGCCTTTTTCCTGCAGGAGGTTCAACCGCTCCTGAATGATTTGGAAGTTGGTGTATTCGGGGACTTCCATCGAAAGATAGCCATCCCCAAATCCTTCGGATTCACAACCGAGCCTCCGGAAAGCTTTTCTCAACGCGCTCTCGTCGTATCCGGCCAGCATGATGACCACCAGGATCACCGAACTGCCCGATGCTTTGACGAGATGGCGGAAGACGTAGGCCTCCTCCACCGGGTCAATTTCGGCATAAAAATGATCTCCGGGTGCGAGCTGGAGGCCATAAAAAGGATTGTTATCTAATTGATAAAGACCCTTGACTTCATCCAGAACGATGGCCCATAGGGTTTCCACAACTTCCCGTTCCAGGACCGGGCTGTAGTATCGGAAAAGGACCTTGCGGTGTTCGGTCTCTTCATACATATTGCAAATAATTATTATGCTTCCGGGGATTGGGGCCTCGGGGTAAGGAATCGTCCTACCGCTGCAGTATGCCTGATTTTGGGCGAGGCCGCAGGTGCCAGGTAACTCAAGATGCGGCTGCCGCAGGGGTGGAGGCGTTGTCTGTTAGTAATTTGGTCTGTTAGTGATTTTAGTTCGTTAGTCTGTTAGTAATTTAGTCTTTTAGTAATTTTAGTTCGTTAGTATTATAGTTTGGTGTTTCATCAGGGATAGTTCAATAAACTGTGTCTGGTTAAAAGTTATTCCTGAGTGCTTTCCACATTCTCCCGCAAGAAACCCCTTCGGGGATTTATTTCGGCGCGGAGAATGTGGAAAGGACGGTCCCAGGCTCT
>NZ_SNAQ03000069.1 GCF_004375085.3 Lewinella sp. W8 | reverse complement strand
GTCAGCGAGATCGCCTCCAGGTCCGTGCACAGCAGTTCTACGTCATCGGGCGTCGTCACCACCGCCGGTGGCGTCTTGTCTTCGGCGTTCACCACACCCCAGCAGGTCTCGAAATTGTCCAGACGCAGCGGGCTTTCCGGCGGCGTGAAGCTGAAGTTGTTGACCACAAATACGCTCTCCTCTCCACTGAAGGACTCGTAGCCATCATCAAGGATACCCATGATGATCACGTAGCCGGGCTCCACTTCCGTCGTGGCCGTACCCGTCACCGCGCTGCTCTCGAAGAACAGCGGAGCTTCCACCAGGTCACCCTCAAAGGTGTAGATGACGGCCGCAAAGTCGAAGCCGGGGTCGGCGCCATTGAAGTCATAATCCAGGCTGACCGTACCCGCCTCGCCAAACTGGAAGTTCACGCTCGCTTCGAACGGCTGGGCAAAATCGAAAAAGTCGGGGTTGCCCGTCGTGGTGAAGACGATCTCGTCTTCGCCAAAGTCAATCGTGGCGATCTGGTCGTTGTTTTCATCCGCACTGATCGTGCGGCCCCAGTTCTCCGGCGCAAAGTC
>NZ_SNAQ03000068.1 GCF_004375085.3 Lewinella sp. W8 | reverse complement strand
TCTTCCACCGCACCGTCTTCGCTGTCCGTAGCCGCACTAATCTCCGCTACGTTCACCAGGTCTTCTCCGTCCGTGCCGGCGTCTACCGTCAGCAGGATCGTCAGCGTAGTGCTTGCACCCGGAGCCAGTTCACCGGCGATCGCGGCCGTAGCCGTACCGTCACCATTGTCCGTCCAGATCGCACCGTCGTTGTTGGCGCTGAAGCTCAGACCCATCGGGATGTAATCTGTTACCTCAATGTTAGCTGCCGTGACTTCACCCTGGTTCTCTACCGTAATCGTGAACGACACTTCATCACCCGGCATGACCATGAACTCCTGACCCGCACTCAGTGCTTTGGTCAGCGCAAGGTCGAACTCGCCGATGGAAATCAAGGCGGGGTCAGCGTCATCTTCGTCCGTGTTGGGATCCGTGTCGCCGGGAGCGCCACTGCCGTCACCACTGGTGACATCATCAGAAGGCGTACCTACGGCACCACCAGCGTCGTTACCGTCATCGGTGTCCGGCGTAGAGTCGATGTCTTCCACCGCACCGCCTTCGCTGTCCGTAGCCGCACTGATCTCGGCTACGTTCACCAGGTCTTC
>NZ_SNAQ03000067.1 GCF_004375085.3 Lewinella sp. W8 | reverse complement strand
TACAGTTGTCCGTCAGTACGATGCTCGGATCGTCCAGGCGGATGTAGGCCGCACAAACATCACCGGCGTTGGTGCTGAACTCCAGCGGGCCTTCGTCGATGGTACCGTCGAAGTCGCGGTCTTGCGTCGGAGCCGTGAAGTCAGGGGCCGTGGTATCACCCACCTTGACCACCTGGGTGTAGGTGCGTGGGGCACCGGGGTTACACCAGTCGATGACCGTGTAAGTCCGCACAAATTTGTAAGTGTTGGGACAGGTCTGGATCCGGGGGCCGTCCTCGTAGGTCAGGCCGATGTTGCACACCGTGCCGTTGACCACCAGCGGGATCGTACGATCACCGAAGCTGAAGAAGGGAATGTCTTCGTCGCGGGGCAGCGGGTTGCCGTTGGCACCCAGGGCCAGGGTCTCGTCGCACTCGTACTCGGCCACGTCCAGCTCATCGCCTTCGGGCTCGATGTCGGCAAGCGTCGGCTGTACGAAGGTGATCTCGAAGGAGGTCACCGCCGGGCCGTTCTCTTCACCGGCTGCGTTCTCGCAGTTGTCCAGTTCCGTGGCCGTAAACGTACGTGTGATCACCACGTCGTTACACTCGGGGTCTTCTTCGTCGAAGGTCGCCA
>NZ_SNAQ03000066.1 GCF_004375085.3 Lewinella sp. W8 | reverse complement strand
CGGACGTCATCTGTAACGATGATGCCGGTACGAGTGACGACGGTACGATCACGCTGACGGTAGTTGGCGGTACGGCCGGTTACACCTACGCCTGGAGCAACGGTGCTACGACGCAGAACCTGAGTGGCCTTGCTGCGGGTACCTACACGGTAGTGGTTACGGACGCCAATGGCTGTACGACCACGGAAAGCTTCACGATCGACCAGCCGGAGCCCCTGGTGGCTACGGGCGTTACGACGGACGTCATCTGTAACGATGATGCCGGTACGAGCGACGACGGTACGATCACGCTGACGGTAGTTGGCGGCACGGCCGGTTACACCTACGCCTGGAGCAACGGTGCTACGACGCAGAACCTGAGCGGTCTTGCTGCGGGCACCTACACGGTAGTGGTTACGGACGCCAATGGCTGTACGACCACGGAAAGCTTCACGATCGACCAGCCGGAGCCCCTGGTGGCTACGGGTGTGACGACGGACGTTACCTGTAATGACGACGCCGGTACGAGCGACGACGGTACGATCACGCTGACGGTAGTTGGCGGTACGGCCGGTTACACCTACGCCTGGAGCAACGGTGCGACGACGCAAAACCTGAGTGGTCTTGCTGCGGGTACCT
>NZ_SNAQ03000065.1 GCF_004375085.3 Lewinella sp. W8 | reverse complement strand
AATCGAGTAGGGTAAGGAGCCACCCAATAGTGACTCCTTATCCCTCTCACACCACCGTACGTACGGTTCTCGTATACGGCGGTTCATGAACCATGGAAAAGTTGTTCGTAATATTTGGTGAAAGACCGATAACCCCGCTGGGCTAACCTGGCTTCGGTGACGGTAGTTCCCATGATGGGCGATTGCGCGATGGCCCAGCCGCCCATGCGGGAGCGGGACCATGCATAAGCCATTTCGGCTTCGATGCCAAGTTGGCGCAAAGCCCGCATGCGTCGGTTTGGCTTCTTCCATTGCTTCCAGATACAGTACCGCAAGCGGTTCCTGATCCAGCCATCCAGCGCTCGCAGTTTACCCCAGATTTTACCCAGCTGGAAGTAGCCCAGCCAGCCGTACATCAGGGCGTTGAGGCGTTGAATGCGGTCTTCGAATGGAATGGGACTGGTTTTACGGGTGATGGCCTTGATCTTCAGCTTTAATCGCTGCCATGACTTTGCCGCTACCCGTAGGACGTACTTCCCCTTTTCTCCTTTGCGGAAAGAAGAGACAAAGCCGTACCCCAGCAGTTCAAACCGAACCGGACGACAGATTGCCGTCTTGTCCTTATTCACCAGTAAACGTAAATCCTCTTCAAT
>NZ_SNAQ03000064.1 GCF_004375085.3 Lewinella sp. W8 | reverse complement strand
GAGGTACTGCTGGATACGGACATTGCCGCTACGGGCCGTCTGGAGTTCCCGGTAGAAGCCGGCTTTACGCTCTTCATCGGCATCGACGACGATGGCTTTACGCCCAGCCTTTCGGACAACCCGGATGCGACGAGTGATCTGCGGATCAGCAACTTCAGCTTCACGCCGCCGGAGAGCCCGCTGACGCTGGACAACTTCGAGACCTGCTGGGGTGTGGTGAACGCCGAAGACAAGACGCCACCGGCGGTGGTGACGACTCCGGAAGACGAAGTGCTTCCCTGCACGGACTTCGAAGAGATCATGCTGACGATGCTGGACGTGAACATCAGCCGCTGCTGGATTGTGGAGCGGGACGCTCAGGGTGTCTTCCGCACGGTACCCGGTACGATGGCCACGGCCCTGCGCGACCGTCTGGACCTGGTCGCCTTTGATCCCGGTGCGGGTACGGCGATCGTTCCTGAGTTCAGCGACGGCTGTGCCCCGCGCCTGCAGGTGTGTGTGAACGACGTGGCGACCTTCGACGAAGAAGACCCCGAGTGTAACGACGTGGTGATCACACGTACGTTTACGGCCACGGAACTGGACAACTGCGAGAACGCAGCCGGTGAAGAGAACGGCCCGGCGGTGACCTCCTT
>NZ_SNAQ03000063.1 GCF_004375085.3 Lewinella sp. W8 | reverse complement strand
TAGTTTATCCAACAGACGCTTGAGAATTGAATTTCTCTCGCAACGAGATCTTATGTGATCATAAAATCCGTTAATTATTACTGTTGCTCTCTTATCCAACTTGTCAAAGATCGTCACTAAGCCAGTTTTCCCTGAGCGACCAGCAACTATGATTCATGGTAGAATAGTTACCGATGGCCGGGTGGCTTAATTGTCAATTAGGTCGGTCTCGAACCGAACGCTACCATTGTAGCGTACCCCCTGACGGGTCAAATTGTGTTCGGAATATTTCCGAAATGGTAGGCAGCCCCGCAGGCTCCCAAAGTGGGTGGAGGATATCGGAGTCGAACCGATGACCTCCTGAATGCAAATCAGGTGCTCTAGCCAGCTGAGCTAATCCCCCGGTGTAGTCCCGGGCAGACTTGAACTGCCGACCTCTACATTATCAGTGTAGCGCTCTAACCGGCTGAGCTACGGGACTGAATAAAGTGTCAACATAACAAAAGCGACCTACCATTGCGGGCCGCTTTAATTAACATCAAGGTAGGCGAGTACCATAGATCAAGAGATATTACCTGTGTGTCCATGCCACTAACTGACAAGTACACCATGCGCTCCGTCTATCGTCCTCTAAAAAGGAGGTATTCCAGCCGCACC
>NZ_SNAQ03000062.1:142-649 GCF_004375085.3 Lewinella sp. W8 | reverse complement strand
CGACGGACGTCATCTGTAACGATGATGCCGGTACGAGTGACGACGGTACGATCACGCTGACGGTAGTTGGCGGCACGGCCGGCTACACTTACGCCTGGAGCAACGGTGCTACGACGCAGAACCTGAGCGGTCTTGCTGCGGGCACCTACACGGTAGTGGTTACGGACGCCAATGGCTGTACGACTACGGAAAGCTTCACGATCGACCAGCCGGAGCCCCTGGTGGCTACGGGTGTGACGACGGACGTTACCTGTAACGACGACGCCGGTACGAGCGACGACGGAACGATCACGCTGACGGTAGTTGGCGGCACGGCCGGTTACACCTACGCCTGGAGCAACGGTGCTACGACGCAGAACCTGAGCGGTCTTGCTGCGGGTACCTACACGGTAGTGGTTACGGACGCCAATGGCTGTACGACTACGGAAAGCTTCACGATCGACCAGCCGGAGCCCCTGGTGGCTACGGGTGTGACGACGGACGTTACCTGTAACGACGACGCCGGTA
>NZ_SNAQ03000061.1 GCF_004375085.3 Lewinella sp. W8 | reverse complement strand
TGGCGACCTTCGACGAAGAAGACCCCGAGTGTAACGACGTGGTGATCACACGTACGTTTACGGCCACGGAACTGGACAACTGCGAGAACGCAGCCGGTGAAGAGAACGGCCCGGCGGTGACCTCCTTTGAGATCACCTTCGTGCAGCCGACGCTTGCCGACATCGAGCCCGAAGGCGATGAGCTGGACGTGGCCGAGTACGAGTGCGACGAGACCCTGGCCCTGGGTGCCAACGGCAACCCCCTGCCCCGCGACGAAGACATTCCCTTCTTCAGCTTCGGCGATCGTACGATCCCGCTGGTGGTCAACGGCACGGTATGCAACATCGGCCTGACCTACGAGGACGGTCCCCGGATCCAGACCTGCCCCAACACTTACAAATTTGTGCGGACTTACACGGTCATCGACTGGTGTAACCCCGGTGCCCCACGCACCTACACCCAGGTGGTCAAGGTGGGAGACACCACGGCCCCTGACTTCACGGCTCCGACGCAGGACCGCGACTTTGACGGTACCATCGACGACGGCCCGCTGGAGTTCAGCACCAACGCCGGTGATGTTTGTGCGGCCTACATCCGCCTGGACGATCCGAGCATCGTACTGACGGACAACTGTAGCGCCGGCATCGAGCTGAAAGCTGACATCTACCCCT
>NZ_SNAQ03000060.1 GCF_004375085.3 Lewinella sp. W8 | reverse complement strand
GCGAGCTGACGGTGACCATCGACCAGCCGGAGCCCCTGGTGGCTACGGGCGTTACGACGGACGTCATCTGTAACGATGATGCCGGTACGAGTGACGACGGTACGATCACGCTGACGGTAGTTGGCGGCACGGCCGGCTACACTTACGCCTGGAGCAACGGTGCTACGACGCAGAACCTGAGTGGTCTTGCTGCGGGTACCTACACGGTAGTGGTCACGGACGCCAATGGCTGTACGACCACGGAAAGCTTCACGATCGACCAGCCGGAGCCCCTGGTGGCTACAGGCGTTACGACGGACGTCATCTGTAACGATGATGCCGGTACGAGCGACGACGGAACGATCACGCTGACGGTAGTTGGCGGTACGGCCGGTTACACCTACGCCTGGAGCAACGGTGCTACGACGCAGAACCTGAGTGGTCTTGCTGCGGGTACTTACACGGTAGTGGTTACGGACGCCAATGACTGTACGACCACGGAAAGCTTCACGATCGACCAGCCGGAGCCCCTGGTGGCTACGGGTGTGACGACGGACGTTACCTGTAACGACGACGCCGGTACGAGCGACGACGGTACGATCACGCTGACGGTGGTTGGCGGTACGGCCGGTTACACCTACGCCTGGAGCAACGGTGCGACGACGCAAAACCTGAGTGGTCTTGCTGCGGGTACCTACACGG
>NZ_SNAQ03000005.1 GCF_004375085.3 Lewinella sp. W8 | reverse complement strand
GAATGCATTGATCGCCATGAGTTCACCAGCAAAGCTCACGCGTGGTCAATTATCTTTGATTACATTGAAGGATGGTACAACACTAACCGCATTCATACTACACTAAAAGGACTAACTGTCCGCCAAGAGTATGAACGAAAGACGAAAACTAAAGTGCCAACTTGATCAGAAGTAACTGTCCACTTTTGTGAGGAGGTGCAACCCAACTTCCACCATTATGGGATGGAAATGTATTCAATCCTTCCATCATTCAATCCTTCCATCATTCAATCCTTCGCTCCTTTCGTCCTGTACATGGCACCTGCGCGCTAGCGCCCTCGTGCTCTGCCGGGGTCCGCGACAAAAGGTCGGTGCTCTACCGGGAAATACACCAACGAATGCGTTACACGTAATCCACCATCACCTTGTAGGTCGGGTCTTCGATCACGTTCACGTCGATGATCTCATCGGCCTTGTTGAGCAGCTTGCGGCAATCCGGAGAAAGATGCTTCAGGTGGACTTTCTTACCCACCTTTGCGTAGCGCTCGGTGAGGCGGTTAACGGCTTCGATGGCCGACATGTCCACCAGGCGACTCTCGTAAAAGTCAATCACCACTTCATTGGGGTCATTAAGCACGTCAAACTTCTCGTTGAAGACCTGCACGGAGCCAAAAAACAGCGGACCGTAGATTTCGTAGTGCTTCACGCCGTTTTCGTCGATGCGCTTCCGGGCCCGGATCCGCTTGGCGTTTTCGTAGGCAAAGACCAGGGCGGAAATGATGACGCCGATGAGGACGGCCAGCGCCAGATTGTGCAGGAAGATGGTGACCAGGGTCACGAGAACCAGGACAAACAGGTCCCACTTGGGCATCTTACCGAAGGCCTTCAGGCTGGCCCATTCGAAGGTGCCGATGGAGACCATGATCATGATGCCGGTCAGGGCCGCCATGGGCAGCTGTTCGATGACCGGAGCCCCGAACATGATGAAGACGAGCAGCATCACGGCGGCCACGATCCCCGACAGTCGGGCCCGCGCGCCCGATGAGATATTAATCAGACTCTGACCGATCATGGCGCATCCCCCCATGCCGCTGAAGAAACCGGAACAGACATTGGCTACTCCCTGGGCGACGGCTTCCTTGTTGCCCCGGCCCCGGGTTTCGGTAATTTCGTCGACGATGTTCAGCGTCAGCAGGCTTTCGATGAGCCCGACGCCCGCCATGATGCCCGCATAGGGGAAGATGATCTGCAAGGTTTCCCAGCTGAAGGGAACTTTGGGGATGTTGAAGGGAGGGAATCCACCGGAAATGGAGGCGATGTCCCCCACGGTTTTGGTCTCAATGCCGAAGGCCACCACGAGGCCGAAAACCGCCAGGATACCCACCAGGCCGGCGGGCACGGCCTTGGAAATTTTGGGTAGTCCCCACATGATGAGCATGGTCAGGGCCACCAGCCCCAGCATGGTAAACAGGGGCGTACCCACCAACCAGTTACCGGATGCATCCTGAAACTGGGTCAGCTGGGCCATGAAGATGATGATGGCCAGCCCGTTTACAAAGCCAAATACGACGGGGTGGGGGACCAGCCGCATCAGCTTCCCTAGTCGGAACACCCCGGCCAGGATTTGGATCAGTCCGGCCAGAATGACGGTGGCGAAGATGTATTCCGGTCCGTGGGAAAGGGCGAGGGCCGCGATCACCACGGCCACGGCGCCGGTGGCGCCGGAGATCATGCCCGGCCGGCCGCCGAGCAGAGAGGTGACCAGTCCCATCACGAAGGCCGCGTAAAGCCCCGTCAGGGGCGAAAGCCCGGCAATCAGCGCGAAGGCAACGGCTTCGGGAATCAGCGCCAGGGCTACCGTCAGTCCGGAAAGGATTTCCGTGCGGTAATCGACGGGTTGGCTGAGGTCAAAGAGGTTGAACATCTTTTTCATCTGGGGAAGCAGTGGGGTGATGCATCCGGCGCGGGAAAGCCGGAAGCAGTGAGGAATAATGATCGACGGTAAGTGAAAGGGGCCGGTAAATGGCCTGGTCAGGGATACCCTCTGGCGAAAAAAGGTGCAAAGGTACCGCGGACGGCGGACCCGTACAAGCTTATGGCTAAAGCATTTAGCCAGTACCGAAAGGTGAGGGAGATTATTGCCGCGAGGGCGTCCGCCTTATGGATAGGGTATCCTTGGGAATAACCCGACGCTCGGGCTCCAGTTGGGGTACAATTCTGATGCCTTCGCGGTTCGGGTCAGCGTCCACCGGCTTGACGGAGCGCGTACTCCACCGAAAACTTCCCGCGCGGAGGGACTCCTGCTTTTCCGGAACCTTACCACGCTGCAGTTGCGCCGAAGTAGTGATTTTATCTTCGGGAATATCCTTGATGAGCAGGTCCTTGATTTTCTCGGCCCGGTATTGCCCCATGTTCTCGTATCCGGCGGGTGCGCTTTCCGTAGCAAAATAGTTGCCGTAAATGATCAGTTGCTGCTCCGGATTTTCGCGGTACTGCCGCAGGAGGTCCTCCCGGACGCTTTGCCACTGCTGCCCGGTTTGTACCTCGGTGGACTGCAGGCGGGTAGAGACGGGGTAACTGCTGCTGACGTCACCGGGGGTAACGGGATTATTCTTCCAGTTCTCGTTCGGGAGCAAAAGAAAGGTAGCCACGATCAGGAACAGCAGGGCACCGGCGATTTTCAGCCAGGGGCGGGAACTTCGTCTGGGCGGAGTTGCGGTTGGTGCGGGAGCCGGCACCGGCCGTGGTGGGGGAACCCTTCCGGGCGCCTTGGTGTCCACCCGGCCCATAATGGGTGGGATGGGTTCGTAATCTCCTTCCTCCTCCCAGATTTCTTCTCCGGCCCCCGCACCGGGAGGCGTTGTCTGCACCCGCCGGAGGGGCGTTATGCTTGCGGATTCTGCCCCTACCTCGATGGAGCGGGTAAACACCAGGTTTTTGGTCCGCTCCTTTTCGTTGACCGTAATGAGCACGGAGACCTTAAGGATCAGCTCCTGCGCACCGGTCCGCAGCGGACGGACGTAGAAGACCCATTCGGTATAGCTGTATTCGTCCACCAGTTGTTCTCCGTCCGAAACCAGTAGAATGTCAAAGGCTGGATCATCCGCCGCGCTGGGGTCGATGATCTCCACTTCCATGACTTCGGCCACCGGGACGGCTTCAATTTCGTGGTGGATGGCCGGGTCCAGGTTTTCCAGCAGCTGGCTGAGCCGGTGCGCGATGCGCACCCGGCAGGCGTAGCGTTCCCGGACCTTCATTTTGTCGGGGATCTGGTAGAGGAGATGACCGGGTCTCAGTTCGGGGCGTCCGGCCGGGGCAGCCGCAAAATCGGAGAGCGAAAGGTGGTCCGTAAACAGTAGAATGTCCTGCCGCAGCTCATTTTCGAGGACGAGCAGCTGGTCTACGGCCAGGGTGTTATTGGTCTTGTATCCCACCAGGTTGTGGTAGCGGCCCCGCAGGACGAGCAGTTGCCGGTGCTTCGGCCGGTCCGCGGGCAGCGCGGCAAGCAAGCGGGAGAGCCCTTCGTCCAGGGAGGTGACGGTGGCTTCCCGCACGTTTTGCTTGAGATTCTCCAGGGCAGTTGCGTCCATGGTTGGTATGGGTAAGGGGCACCGAAGCCCACTTGGTGAATAACAAGTTTACAAAAATCCGGCTACAAAAAGGAGTGGAGCTCCGTAGTGCCCGGCACCCGAATAGTGGATAAATCACCGGATAACGATATATTGCAGGAGAATTCCCTCGAGATTTTACTGGTCTGGACCACCCGCTAGGCGGCGAAAATTCAGGTCAAGGATAGCACATAAGTTTTTCCAACACACTTTCTGATACGCAAACCTACCATGAATTTTCTGCTCTATTCCCTTAAGCCGGAATATGAAAGTACTGTCTGTTACTTCAGGATGGATAGCCAGCTGGCGTCCGTATACAGTCCTTTCTACGCCGACCGGGCAGCCGCCCTGGCGGCCATGCGTGGGTTAATCCTCCGGTTTCGCTCCTCTAATGATTCCGTGGAGTCCGTACTGGAGGAGGAGGAAGACCAATGGTTGATTCAGCTGTTCAACGGCCAGGCCCCGGCGGTGGGCAACGGCCTGCTGGTGGAAAGTGAGGAACTGGCCGCGAAGATTTACGGTGATTGGGAACATGACGCCAAGGCCGATACCTTCCCGGTAGCCTTCTGGGAATCCGCCGAAGATATCCCGGAAGACGGTAGCCTGAAGGACCTGGATCTCAGCGTCTCCGATGATCAGTACGCCTGGGAGGCCGCCGGAAGCACCGTGCTGACCTTTGAAAAGAAGAAGGGTGGTCTTTTCGGAGAGTTGCCCAACCTGGGCCTTCAGGCCAACCCCATCCGCAAGCCCTGCGAACCCGTCTTTAACGCCCTTTCTCCCTTCGTTTCCGCAGATCTTCCCTTCTACCACGGACGGCAAACAGAAGTAGACGAAATCTACGATCTGCTCCATCACAAATCCGTGTTGCTGCTCTACGGCGACGATCGGGTGGGGAAAACCAGCCTGCTGCAGTGTGGACTGGCCAACCGGCTGGAGTCCGACGCGGAAAGACTGATTATGGTCCGGCGGGAAGAAGAAAGCCTGCTTACGGCCCTCTCGCATCAGTTGGGCCGCATCCTGGCGGAGGAATACGGCGAAGAAGTATCCGGCGCCGAAGACCCCGTCACGCTGGCCCGCCACCTGGAGTTACTCGACGATACGCTGACCTTCCTGGTCTTTGACCAATTGGAACTCCTCTTTTCCGAAGACATCACCCACGAAGAACGAACGGCTACCTTCCGCTTCGTCCGGGACCTGGTGGCGCCCGAGAAGAACCGGTTTCGGGTCGTCCTGTCCGTCCGGGAATCCTTCCTGGCGGCGGCCGCCGACTACGAAGACCAGCTACCGGTGCTGCTCGAGAACCGCTTCCGCCTCCTACCCCTGAAGCAAAACTCGATGGTGGATGCCTCGGTGAACCTGCTGGATATCCTCAATCTCCGCGGACTCCTCGCGGTAGACGACTCCGAGGGGTTGGCGGAGCGCATTTGTGCGGAGCTGGCGGACGAAAATGGCAACGTCCCGGCGCACTGTCTCCAGATTTATTTGCACCAACTGCACCAGAAAAGCTGTGGGGAAACTACGCCGGGTAACCCCGTGCCCCTCAACCAGGAAGTCGTCGACAAATTCGGGCCGGCGACCATGCTCATCGATGAGTATTATACCGAGAAGCTGGAGGTCCTGGAGGCCAGGAAAAGGGAAGACGACGACGGACCGGTAAATCCCGTGCTGGCGAAAGAACTCAACGAACTCAAGACGGGGAGAACCGACTGTGGTTGCGAAGAGAAGAAGAACCAAAAGGCCGTTGCGGCGGCGGCCGTGGCTCCGGTACCGGCGCCGATGGTGCCCTGGTGGCTGACGGGCTTGTTCATCGTCACCCCGCTGGCGCTGTTTGGCTACTGGTGGATGAATCAGAACGGAAGTGAGTCGCCTTCGGTGTCGGCCTGTGAAATCACGCTGGCCGCCGGCAACTGCGAGGCCTTTCTGGATTACCTGTGTATCTACGGAGAAGAGGGCGTCTGTACGGCGGCCTTCCGCGACAGCATGGACGCCCAGAATTGTGCGATCTGGCGGGACTATAAACTCCTGCGGCGCAGCCAAAACTGTGCTTCCTACGAGGCATTCTACCGGAAATACCGCGACAGTGGTGCCTGTATGGACGACGTCCGGGCCAGCCTGGTGGATTGGGGTTGCGCCCTGGTGCGCGATACAGTACAACTCACCGTGCGGGATACGATTATCCAGGAAAAACCGGTGCCGTCAACCTACGGAAGCCCTCCGGCTACTCCGGCCCCGGGGCCGGACGGTCCGCCCTGCCAGACCTTCGGAACCACCAACTTCAAGCGGATCGGCCCACTCTGGGTAATGACCGACGCGCTGGCCGGTGGACCCTACCGCTGGGAGGACGCCCTTGATGCCTGCGTGATGCGGGGCTGGCGCCTGCCCTGTGTGGGGGAGATCGACTTCCTGATCGAAAAAATATACCGCGATGACCCCCAGCGCGCCTACGCGATGCTCACCGGCACGAGCGATTGCTACCTGGTCAATCCGGCCGAGGCGCCCTCGGGAAAAATTGAATTCTGGACGGCCACCGAAGCCAACGACGCTAATGCCTGGACCTACGTCTTTGACGTTCAGGCGAAGACCATTGATCGGGAGTCGGCTACCCCAAAGTCGGCTCGCCTGCCCTGCCTGTGCGTGCAGAAGGACCCGGTACAACAGGGGTCGGGGGTACCTCCCTGTTACCAGAAGCGCGTGGATCGCCGACCGGGAAAGTAATTTATTCCGTCCCCTCTAGGGTTTCCAACTGGGCCAATTCCTCTTCGGTTAGGAGCCGCGATTCGATCACGAACCGTAGGCCCAGTGGTATTTCTGCGGAAAAGCTGGCACCCCTGCCGGGCACTACGTGGAGGGTCAGATGGGTGTGTTTCCAGTATTCAAACTGGAAGCGGGACATGTAAAAGGGACAGTCATGGACGGTGCCGAGCAAGACATCATTGTCGTCGATGAAAAACTCGTCCTTGGGGAAACACATGGGGGCCGACCCATCACAACAGCCTCCGCTCTGGTGGAAAATCAGTTCGCCGTGCGTCTCGCGTAACTGATCGATGACTGTGATGGCTTCCGGACTAATGGCAACTCTTGGCATAATCGGTTGGTTTTGGGCGCGTCGCGCGGGTGCAATGGATAAGGAATGAAGGAAAGAATGATTGAATGATGGAATGGCGGAATAGCCGAATTATTCAATCCCTCAATCATTCAATCCTTTGCTCCTTCAGCTATTTCATGGCACCTGCGGTGACGCCAAAGCGAAAAAAGGCCGGCACCTTAAAAAGACGCCGGCCCGTAGTATACAAGCTAAAAGTGATTACTTCATCTTAGCAGGGGGGAACTAGAAGAAGCCAAGTGCCTTCTTATCGTAGGAAATGAGCATGTTCTTCGTCTGGCGGTAGTGGGCGAGCATCATCTTGTGATTTTCGCGGCCGATGCCCGACTTTTTGTATCCTCCGAAGGGGGCGTGCGCGGGGTAGAGGTGGTAGCAGTTTACCCAGACGCGTCCGGCCTCGATTTCGCGGCTCATCTGGTAGGCCTGGTGCATGTCGCGGGTCCAGACGCCGGCGCCCAGTCCGTAGAGCGTGTCGTTGGCGATTTCCAGGGCCTCGGCTTCATCCTTGAAGGTGGTGACGCACACCACGGGACCAAAAATTTCCTCCTGGAATACGCGCATTTTGTTGTTTCCCTTCAGGATGGTGGGCTGGATGTAGTATCCTCCCTCCAGGCCTTCGATGAAGGCGGCTTCGCCGCCGGCCAGGACCTCACAACCTTCTTCCTTGCCGATCTTGATGTAATTCAGGATCTTCTCGAACTGGTCACTGGAAGCCTGGGCGCCCATCATGGTATCGGGAGACATGGGGTGGCCCAGCTTGATGGCCTTCACCCGCTCAATAACGCGCGCAATGAAGGCTTCGTAGATGTCTTCCTGTACGAGCATGCGGGAGGGACAGGTGCACACTTCCCCCTGATTTAGGGCAAACATGGCGGCACCCTCGAGGCACTTGTCGAAGAACTCATCGTCGGCGTCCATCACGCTGCTGAAGAAGACGTTGGGGCTCTTACCGCCAAGTTCCAGCGTCACGGGAACGATGTTCTTGGAGGCGTACTGCATGATGAGCTGACCGGTGGTGGTTTCACCGGTGAAGGCTACCTTCCGGACGTCGGGGTGGCTGGCCAGCGGTTTACCCGCCTCGACGCCAAAGCCATTGACGATGTTGAGCACACCGGCGGGAAGCAGGTCCTGAATCATTTCCATGAGGATGAGGATACCTACCGGCGTCTGTTCGGCGGGCTTCAGCACCACGCAGTTGCCCGCGGCCAGTGCGGGAGCAATCTTCCAGGCGGCCATCAGGATGGGGAAATTCCAGGGGATGATCTGGGCCACTACGCCCAGCGGTTCGGGGACGTTGATGCAAACGGTGGTCGCATCGTGCTCGCTCATGGAGCCTTCCTCGGCGCGGATGACGCCGGCGAAGTAGCGGAAGTGGTCCACGGCCAGGGGAAGATCCGCCGCGCGGGTTTCCCGGATGGCCTTACCGTTGTCCCAGGTCTCGGCCCGGGCCAGGGCCTCCAGGTTCTCTTCGATACGGTCGGCAATCTTGTTGAGGATGTTGGCCCGTTCTGCGGCGCCGGTCCGGTTCCAGGTTTTGGCGGCCTTCCAGGCGGCCGCTACGGCCTTGTCGATATCCTCCTTGGTGGAGCGGGGGATGCGCGTAAAGCTCGCGCCGTCGACGGGACTGATGTTGTCGAAGTATTGTCCGTTGGTGGGGGCGACCCATTCGCCGCCGATGAAGTTTTCGTATTGGGCCTTAAAGTCGGGGCGGCTGACAACCTCAGCTGCATTACTAATGGTAGTTGGCATGATCTAAAAATTAGATGATTTATGTTGTTTTTCTAATGCTTGGTAAAATTATATTCGGTCAATGAGGGTTATTTGCACAATTCTGCACGAATTGTGAACTATTCTCCCGAAGCGGGACTATTTTGTTGTAGCCAGTTTATAATTAAGGAATTTCGACGCTACTTACCGTATGCAATTACCCCGTCAGCCCCTTCGTGGCCGTGATTTACAGACTCTGGTGGAGAACCAAACCACCTACGGGCTCCGCGATGCGGAGCTTCATCTCTTTGAAACCCACACGGTGGCGGCTGGCGTGAAACTGGATTTTGACCACCCCGTTTTGGCTACGATGCTTCGGGGCAAAAAGGTGATGCATCTGCGGCAGCGACCGGGCTTTGAGTTCGTTCCCGGCGAATCCATTATGCTGCCCGCCGAAGAACTGATGACCATTGACTTTCCCGAGGCTACGATGGAGGACCCCACCAAATGCCTCGCCCTGACGATTGACGATGAGCGGATTCGGCGGGTGGTGGCCCTCATGAACGAGCGTCGCCCCAAAACGGATAATGGGGAATGGACCTTCACCGACTACAATTTCCACTTCCTCAACAATGTGGCGATCCATCAGATCATCCAACGGCTGATCTTTCTTTGTGCCGAAGACCACGAGTCTAAGGACATCTTTGTGGACATGATGCTGCAGGAATTGCTGATCCGGATACTGGAGACGGAATCCCGGGAAATGAAGCTCATTACCGCCCAGACCAACGCTGGTCACGATCGTTTGGCCTACGTACTGACCTTCATCCGGAATCACCTATCGGCCAAACTATCGGTCAGGGAGCTCAGCAAGCGGGCTTATATGAGTGAGACCCAGTTTTACCAGGCGTTCAAAAACGAAATGGGCTGCTCTCCGGTCGAGTTTATCAACCAGGAACGGCTGAAACTGGCGGCCAACCTGCTACAGAACAGTCCGGCCTCCATCGGGGAAATTTCGGCTCGCTGTGGCTTCAACAGCGTCTCCTACTTCACCCGCATTTTTAAGCGGCATTTTCGGCAGTCGCCCAGTAGTTACCGGCACAAGCGGCTGGGGTGAGGTAGTGTTTGGTTGGGGTGGGATTTTTCCAAATTCCGTCGACAGAGTCTACATGTAGACTCTGTCGACGAAGCTAAATTTTTCCCAAAAAAAATCCCCCCAAATCACCCCCTACTCATGCCCGATCGAACTACAAATATGGTCGGGTATCACCCCCGTCGACTCAATTTCCCGCAGCGCGCTGTTCCGGGGGGTATTTCCGGAAAGTACCAGGGCGGTGTGGATCCCAAATTTATTCCCTCCCAGGATGTCCGTATGTAGCGTATCCCCCACCATCAGCACGTCACGTCGGAGAAAATCCCCCTCCTCCTGAATGGACGTGAAGGCGTAGTTAAACATCTGGGTATCGGGTTTGCCAAAGTGGATAAACCGCCGGCCCAGAATGCTTTCCACCACCCGGGCTAAGCCCCCCGTGGCTACCGCCACGTCGTTCTTGGCCACGGGATACAGTTTGTCGCTGTTGGCGACAATGGCCGGGATACTCTTCTTGCGCAAGAGGTTGATCGTCTTGTTGATGTCCGTATTCCAGTCGTACCCCTCGTCGTCCAGAAATACCATGGCCGATATATCGTCGATATCGTCCAGGTCCAGGTCACTGATCGAAATGGGCTGCAGTTTTGCCTGGACGATGTATTCGGCGGCATCCTCCGTTCCCAGGTAGGCCGCCCGCCCGCCCGGTGCTTTTTCCTCCAGGTACTGCCGGGCCATCATGCCCGAAGTGATGATCTCTTCGGGAGCAAAACCAGGCAAGCCCAGACTGGCCAGCCGCCGGGCGGCCCCTTCCTGGCTGCGGGCCGCATTGTTGGTCAGTACCCGGATGGTCTTGCCGGCCTGACGCAGCGACTCAATGGTCTCCCGCGCTCCCGGAATCATCCCCCGGTGATTTCTCAGCACGCCGTAGGAGTCAAAAAATATCACCCGGTAGTCCGCAGCGACTTCCCGGAAATCTTTAATGTTCAGCTCACTCATAGTTGGAGGGCATTTAGCAGTTTTTCGGTATCGAACCGGCGATCGATGGAATCAAAGTGGTAATTCAGCGTGTCCTCCCGGAGTTTGGCCCCGATATCGGGCCGGAAAAAGTACTGCCCGAGACGGAAGACGTAATTCAGTAGGAAAAAGCGGTAGGCCTCCCGGATAAACTGAATTTCTGATCGCTGCAGCGGGAAAACCTCATGGTAGGACTGCAAGAATAAAATAAAGCGGTCCTCCATCAGCCGGTCAATTTCGTAGGTGAAGTCGGTCCGGTCGCCTACGTCCGACACCACCCGGCTGAGGAAGTAGAAATCTACCACTCGCGTCGTCATCCTGAACCAGTCATAATCCCAGCGGGAGGCCAGTTTACCGTCACCATCGACCGAGAAGTTCCCGATGTTCCAGTCGACGAAAACCGGGATTTTATCAAAGCCGTAGGCGTTGATGGCGTGGGTATTGTCCAGGAATTTCTTGCACTGCTCTTCAAGAATTTCGTGGCAGTCCGGAAAGTCCTTGCGGGCGACCTGCATCAGGGCGCTCACGTCGTCGGTCATGTCCCGACTGGGTTGGGGGAGGGTGTTTTTCACTGTGGCACAAGCACGGTGGAATTCGGCCATCTCCCGGCCGAGGAGCCTCACCCCTTCCTGATCAAAGCGCTTCGGAGGCGGTTGGTCGATGTGGATTGGACGGTAGAATATTACCCAGGCATCGTCCGTGTCGTCAATGTATCGGTGGAAGAAGATGTTGGAACCCTTCATGAGGGCCCGCGAAAGAAAATTGGAATACCGTACGGGCAGGTTATTCGCCAATACATTGATGATGGTGTGGTCCTCTACGAAGGTCTCGTAGGAGCCGAAGACGGTCAGCTTGGCGATGATCTCGTAACCATCCTCGAAGGACACCAGGTACACCCGGTTGGTGGACACGTTGGCGCTAACGTTCTTTATTCCAACGATTTTTCGACTGTGGTCGAAGGCCCGCCAGGCGTAGTTGATGATCTTTTCGTAATTCATGAAACACGGTTAGGGATTCCTCGGGCTAAATGTAGCCTTAAATTATTTCCAGGTACCGCCGCAACTCCCAGTCCGTTACGGCCACTTCATGCTGTCGGACCTCCCATTCCCGCGTAGCGATGAAGTGACGGCAAAACGCATCTCCCAACAGCTGGCCCGGAAGCTCGCTGGCCTTCATCCGGCCCACGGCTTCGGCCAGGGTGCGGGGAAGTGATGGTTGATCCTGATCTGCGTACGCATTGCCCTGGATGGCTTCGGTGGTCAGGGGAAGCTCCCGCTCAATACCGTAAAGGCCCGCCGCCAGGGCGGCGGCGATGCTCAGGTACGGATTGGCGTCCGCCCCGGGAAGCCGGGTCTCCAGTCTGGTGCTGCCCGGGTCTGCGGCGATTACCCGCAGGGCCGTCGTCCGGTTGCCGATTCCCCAGTTCATGCCCGTAGCGGCCCAGCTTCCCGCCACGTAGCGCTTGTAACTGTTGATGGTCGGGGCCAGTAGGGGCATCAGTTCGGGAAGGCAGTGCAGCTGTCCGGCCACATAATGCTCCATCAGTTTACTCATTCCTCGCGGATGCTCGGCCGATCCGAACTGGTTTTCTCCGTCCCGCCACAGGCTCTGGTGCAGGTGCCCGCTGCAGCCCGGCAGGTCCTCCCGCCACTTGGCCATGAAGGTGGCCAGGAAGCCGTGGCGGTAGGCGATTTCCTTAACGGCCGTCTTGAACAGCACCGCCCGGTCCGCGGCGGACAGCACGTCATCGTAGCGGATGGCAGCTTCCAGCACTCCCGGTCCGGTCTCGGTGTGTAAGCCCTCCAGGGGAATTCGGAAGGCCCGGAGCTGATGAAGCAAATCCCGGAAAAAGGGAGCGTTCAGGGTGGTACGCAGAATGGAGTACCCAAACATGCTCGGAGAAATGGGTAGTGGCCGATGGTAGCCCTTTTCGACGAGGCTGTCGGGCGTTTCCCGTAGCGTAAACCACTCAAATTCCGGACCGAATTTTGGGGTGAAGCCCATACTTTCGGCTTTGGCGACGACCCGCTTCAGCAGCGTTCTCGGACAGGCATCGGCCAGACCGGACTGGTCGTGAGCAAAATCGGCCAGGCAAAAGGGAGTGCCATCTTCCCAGGGGATTTCCCGCAGGGTCGTTGGGTCAAGGCGCGCCAGGCCATCGGCGTAACCCGTATGCCATCCGCTCAGCGTAGCGTTGTCGTACACCTGATCGTTGCTGTCCCAGCCGAAAACAACGTTACAAAAACCGAATCCCCGTTTGGCGGCCTCCACTACTTTTTCCCGGGCCATATATTTTCCCCGCAGGATACCATCAATGTCGGTGATGGCCACTTTCACGAAGGGCTGATCGAGCTCCTCCAGGCGTTCAATAAATTCAGTCATGATCTTGGCTTGTCGTCACGGTAAATGACGTGGTCAGGGTAGGGCGAAGGTAAGACTTCTTGTGGCCCTTCTCGATCCGTGTTTACGGAAGCAGACCGATTTTTGCCTTTCTTCCCTGGGGCGCAAGCGCAGGTGCCCACTCATGGGTTTGAGGGCCATGTTGCCGCGAATCTACTTGCCGCTTCTGGCCCAGATGGTTTGACTGGACTGCCCCAGGTATCCGCTGCCCAGGTATCGCTCAAGCTTACGCTGGGCGGCCTCACCCGGTAATTGGCTCCCCGAATCCAGCGATACGTAGGATCCGGTGGGTAAGAAAACGCGCAGCGGACCGCTGTTCTGGGCGGCCACGATTCTGGGCCCCTCGGGACTGCTGGCCAGCACCAAAGACCGCCCCTCACCGGGAACGAAGAATCCGCTGTTTTCGGGCACCACGGGTTCGAAGTATCCGTTCCCCTGACCCAGTAGCAGCAGGCCATTTCCGCCGTTCAGGTGGCCCTGGCTGGTTTCCCCACCGTGGTCATTCCCGATGACCAACAGGTCGAGAAAGGCATCGTCGTTGAGGTCCAGCGGCAGCATCCCGAATACGGGGAATGCCTGAGCCGCCGGGGGGAGGGGGTGCATCATCAAACCATCCTCGGTCCGTTCCAGGTACACGGAGCGCAGTTCATCCACCCGAAACTGGTAGGCTTCCCGCCCCTCCGGAGGAAGGTAGTTGCTGGCGGGAGCCGCGGCAAACGACTTATGGGTGTTGTGCTGGGCCTTGATCTTGGTTAGCTGCTTGGCAAAATCATTCCGGTTAAAGAAGGGATAGGCCTCGTAGCTGCCGTCCGGCTCCCGGAAGTAGGTGAAGGGTACGAAATCAAGCGTTCCGTTATTGTCAAAATCGGCGAGGGTAGCCGTGACGGGCCGGTCTTCCCGGGGACGGAGAATGGTGTTTTCTCCGTAGTTCCCGACCACGTAATCCGTATCGCCGTCGTTATCAAAATCTCCGGCGACCAGGCTGTTCCACCAGCCGTGGGGTAGGCTAGGATCGGAGTCCACCGGATCGTAAAAGAGCCTGTCCGAGTGGTCTTCCCAACCCGCGGCCTGATTGATGAATAGTTTCGGGGCAGCCCATTCTCCCACCAGCAGGAGGTCCGGACGGCCATCATCGTTGTAGTCGGTAAAGAGGGCATCGCAGACGTTGGTCACCTCGGCCAGCACCTGACCGCCCAGTTCGTCGGGCACGAAGCGGGGTACGCCATCGACCAGCTCGTTTTTCAGTAGTCGGCTCTGTACGGGTTTGGGGTAGGCATAGGGTTCCACCCTGGCGCCTACGAACAGGTCGAGGTCCCCGTCCTGGTCGTAGTCGGCGGCACGTACACAGGAGGCCGAGAAGGGCGGAATCCCCTCCGTCGCAGCTGGCACCTGCGCGTAGCGCCCCCCTTCGTTGAGGAAAAACCGGTCGGCGTAATCGCCCTGGGCCAGTGGGAATTCGTAGCTCCCCGCGGCAATGTAGAGGTCGTCATCTCCGTCGCCGTCGGCATCAAAGAACAGGCACCCCAGTTCTTCGCTATTCACCGGTGGGTCTTCGGTGAAGCGGGATTCAACTTCCCGGAAGCCCTCCGGGCCTCCCTCCAGCCACCGCCCCCGATGGTCAAAGCTGCCACTCAGGTAGATATCGTCGTAACCATCTTTATTCCAGTCGGTTACGGCCACTCCCGGGCCCTGTTCACTTAGCTTCCGTAGCAGCATCGGCTGTACGTTGAAGTCGATGTAATCCCGCTCTTTATGGACAATCCCCGTTTCCAGCGGGGAAACGAAAGGTAAGCGGGAGCGCGCAAAATCTTCTCGTTCTTCCCCTTCTTCGGGAGAAAGGCTGATCGTCTCCCCGGCCATGAACGGCCCGTATAATCTTTTTGCTCCACCGACCCAGTCAACCTCCAGGAGGATATCCCCCTGGCCGGCCGCCGCGTGAATCTGGGGGCTGTGACTCGACAAGTACCCACGGTGCGGGTGCCAGTAATAGGTCTGCGTTGGCAGTCCGTCGGCCATCACCCGCACTTCGGTTCCCCAGTATTCCGCGGCCTTCATGCCTTCCGCGGGCCGGATCACGAGCGCCTGGTTTCCTTCTTGATTATTCCGGTACAAATGCGCCGGATCATCGATGTTGTTGACCACGTAGTCGAGGTCTCCGTCATTGTCCAGATCCGCGTAGGCAGCTCCGTTGCTGAAGCTGGTCACGTCGATGCCCCACAGTTCACTGACGTCATCGTAACGGGGAATGCCATCTTCGTTGGGCACGGCCCGGTAGGCCACGTTGGCCAGTTTGACGGAGGGGATTTTGGCCAGCATTTTATCCACCGCGAAGTAGCGGCTGTTGGCGGAATTATAGTCGCCAAAATCTTTATCCGTAATGTCCCGCGGGAAGCCATTCGTGATGATAACGTCCTTGTGGCCATCCAGATTGAAGTCCGCTACCACCGGCGTCCAGCTCCAGTCGGTCGCGGGTAAGCCCGCCTGCATGGCCACCTCGGAATAGAGGGGAAGATCCGTCAGCGTATCGGGCCGACTCCCCTGGCTGACCTGCAGCGTATTCCGCACAAACTGCGGCTGGTAGCCGTAGCGCTCCAGGTTGAGCAGGTAGGTGTAATTATTGGCGGGCAACATCATTTTACGCCGGTAATTATCCGCCGGTAGCATGTCCACGGCCAGGATGTCGGGCAGGCCGTCGTTGTTGAGATCCGCCACGTCGTTGCCCATGGCACTGTAGCTGGTGTGCTTCATGAGGGTAGGGGCGATGTCGACGAAATACCGCGATCCGTCCTCCCGTTCGGTGTTCAGGTAGGCCAGATCGTTGCTCAGGTAGTCATTGCTCACGTAGATGTCCGGCGCACCGTCCCGGTTCAGGTCGCAAATCGTGGCCCCCAGGGCAAAGCCCTGGTACAGAATCCCGGTTTCCTTACCCACTTCGGTAAAGCGTATTTCGCCGTTGACCTGATCCTGCCGGTAGAGTTTATCGGTACGGCTCCCCGTGCCGTCAACGATCTTCCGGCTAAAATCGTTGGGCCGCTTGTTGTTCACCATCTTGTTGACCAGGAGGAAGAGGTCCAGGTCACCGTCCAGGTCGTAGTCCAGCCAGGCGGCCTGGGTGTTGTGGTTGGTGTCGGCAATTCCGTAGGCCGGAGCGACGTCCTCAAAACGCGGAACGCCGTCTTCCCCAGGCCCCCGATTCAGATAGAGTTGGTTCGCCCGCTCGGCGGGATTCTCCCGGATGGACGCACACACGTAGATGTCGTCCAAACCGTCGGCGTTGACGTCGACAATGGTAACTCCGCCATTCCAGCGGCCCGTACCACCGATGCCGGCCACCTGCCCCACTTCTTCAAACTGCCAGTCGCCCCGATTCAGGTAAAGTTGGTTGTCGACGGCGTTTCCGCTGAAGAAAATGTCCTGCCGTCCGTCCTGATCGAAGTCCCCGATGCCTACGCCCCCACCATTGTAGATGTACTCGTTGGTCAGGATGTTGAAGCTGTCGCTTTCTCCCGTGCGGTTGACGAAGTCCACTCCGGTCTGTGCGGGATCCAGGCGGGTAAAGACACGTGGAGGCTCCTCGACGCAGGCCGTCAGGAAGAAGGCAGCCACGAGGGCAGTGGCAAAATATGGGAGTGTATACTTCATGTTCAGATAGGCAACAAGTCAACAAAAACGAATACTTGGGGGGGCTATTTACTCGACGAAGCGCGCAGGACGTAGGTTTGTACGGGTTCGTTATTGCACCCTACGATGAGGGACAGATCTCCGGTAGCCAGCCGTAAAAACTGGGCGTCACGCACCTGGCCACGGACCGATATTCCACTGGCCTCGTTGGACACGTAGGACCACTGCCGGTCGCCCTCGTTGAGCAGTAGGGTGCCGCGGCCGGCGTCAGACCGGCCCACCTGGGGAGAAAGCCCGTGCAGGTTGCCGCCTAGCCACAGGTCCGGCCGGGAATCCCCGTTAACGTCGGCTACCGCGGCGGTGAACTGGGTGGTGAGCTGGGCCTGCCAGGGTAGTGGGGTCAGTTTCACCCGGCCTTCTCCCTCGTTCCAGATGATGCAGTTGCTCAGCTGTTCGGCCTTGCGACTGAAGGTCATTTGTCGTTCCTCTTCGGTAAACAGCGTTTCGTAGGTGGACCTGGCGTAGTCTTCGTACTTCAGCGTCTTCTTCCGTAGGTGGGGCAGTTGCCCGTGCATGGTCCGCTTACTGGCGAAGGGATAGGGTCGGTCGTCCGCCGGCGGGTACCAGTTGATGATAAATTCCGTTTTTCCGTTACCGTCGAAGTCCTTGGCGTGCATCTCCAGCGGGCGGTCAACGGAGGCCTTGAACTTGCTGTTTTCGCCCCAGTTGGTGGCAATGAGGTCCTCCCGACCGTCGCCGTCCAGGTCCGCTGCCCGCAGCCCCGTCCACCATCCCCGTGAATTGGGAACCTCAAAGAGGGAACTGATGGTCGCGCCCTGCAGGGTGAAGGCCACCGTGATGGGCATCCAGTCGCCGACCAGTACCAGGTCCGGCCGCTGATCGTTGTTGAGATCCGTCCAGGCGCCACCGGTAACCATCCCGACCGTAGCGAGTTCCTCCGGCGTCTGGTTCACCCACTGACCGTTTTCCCGAACGAAGAGGAAAGATTGTGGGGTAAGCCCGTAGTTGCCGGGAATGGCCCTGGCCCCGAGGAAGAGGTCCATGTCTCCGTCGAAGTCGATGTCCGCCGGCAGAATGCAGCTCAGCTCACCACCGGCCAGGGGAGCCTGGGTCTGGTTATAGACGAGATTCCCGTCAATGTTTTCGTAGTAGCGTACCGCATAGGCGGAAAATCCGCGGGAGAATTCATTGCCTCCGGAGCCCAGCATCAGGTCCTCGTCACCGTCGCCGTCGGCGTCGAAAAAGGCACCACAGCTGCTCTCGTAGGAGGCCGTGAAGGTAAACGAAGAATTCTCTGCGCGCTCAAACGTACCCTCTGCGGTCTGGAGGAACAGTTGGTCGGCCTGTCCGGCCGAACCCAGGAGCACAAAGTCTTCCCGGCCGTCACCGTTAGGGTCTCCCTTAACCACTTTTGGCCCCGGATCTGACAGTACCCGGTGCAGCAGACTCTCGTGGTCGAAGTCGTTAAAGAAAGGTTCTTCGTGAGTGGCTACCGGATTCAGCGTCTGGTCGGCTTCGGCAAAGATGGGGTTCGCACTGCCCTCGGAAGACGGGGTAGCGGGAGACGCCTCCTCGTACCTGAACTCCACGGTAGTGTTCGCGTCTCCCCCGGAAAGGCTTTGCTTTCGGCCGTCGGGCCAGGTGACCGTCAGTTCGTCGTAAGCCTCCGCCTGGTCCAGCCCGAACACGAGTTCCGGTCCCACCGTGCTCAGGAAGCCGCGGGTGGGATATTGCTCCAGGGTCTGGGTTTCATCTCCGTGGCGCAGGGATACTTTGGCCCCGACGCCCTGGGGGTTACGCTGGGTTCCGATGAGCTTTACCGTCACGGTGCGCTGTCCCCGCTCCCGGCTGTTGTTCTGGTAGATAAACGCTGGTTGGTTGACGTTGTTAACGACGAGGTCCAGGTCACCGTCGCCGTCCAGGTCGCCGTAGGCGGCACCGTTGGAGTAGCTGGGTGCCCCGAGGCCCAGGTCTTCCGCCCGGCTCTCAAACCGTAGGTTTCCCTGATTGAGAAAGGCGTAATTGGGTTGCTGATTATGGGGCAGCAGGGTGACGAAATCCCGCCAGTCATAACGACCCTTGGCCTCCACCATTTCTTTAACCTTCTCCTTGTCGGCCAGGAAGTCGGCAAAATCCAGGTTCATGATGTCGCGGTAAATGCCGTTGGCGACGAAGATGTCCTTCCGACCATCGCTGTTCATGTCAAAGATCAATGCTCCCCAACTCCAGTCGGTGGCGCTCACCCCGGAATAATGCGCCGTTTCGATGAAATTACCGTTGCCGTCGTTCACCTGCAGGCAATTTTGCAGAATCTGGTGGTGGTAATCGGCCTGATACTTGATGCCCTCGGTGGTATAGGTGTCGAAGAGGGTGGCGGCCTGCAGTCGGTAGTTGTCTGAAGCCAGCATGTCGGTGGAGAAAATCTCCGGATCCCCGTCATTGTCCAGGTCCGCTACGTCGGATCCCATACTGGAAATGGATACGTGATCAACCCGGTCGATCAGTTGTTCTTTAAAGGTGCCGTCTTGTTGGTTGATGTAGAGGTAGTCTCGCTCCCAGAAATCATTGGAGATGTAGATGTCCGTCCAGCCGTCCATGTTTACGTCCCCGAGTCCGGATCCCAGGCCGAAACCAATGCGGGAACCAAAGATGCCGGCTTCTTCCGATACGTCGCTGAAGCGTGGACTGGCCTCCGGCCCATCGTTGCGGAGCAATTTGTCGCCCCCGGCGGCATCCCGCACCCCGCGGTTTTCGCCGTTGGGATTGATGCGGTCGGGACTGAGGTAGGAATTATTCAGCAGGTAGACGTCCAGATCACCATCCTTGTCGTAGTCAAACCAGGCGGCCTGGGTGGAAAAGCCTTCGTCCGCCAGGCCGTATTCCTGGCTCTTTTCGACAAACTTGGGGTTACCCGCCTCGTCGTTGCCCTGATTGATGAACAACTCATTGGCCCGCTTGCTGCCGTCGACCTCACCACTGTTGCAGACGTAGATGTCCATCCGGCCGTCGGCATTTACGTCGACGGTCGTTACGCCCGTAGCCCAGGCCATGGCACCTGCGGCACCGCCCGCTTCCGACACTTCCCGAAACTGAAGATCTCCCTCGTTGACGTAGAGGCGATTGGGCCCCTGATTGGCCGCGAAATAGAGGTCGTTCATGCCGTCTCCGTTGAGGTCGGCAATGGCAACACCCCCGCCATTGTAGAAATTTCGGTAGGAAAGCACGTTGAAGTTCTCTCCGTCTTCCACCGAATTGATGAAGTTAACGCCCGTTTGCCGGGGGCTCAGGGTGGTAAACAAGGCGTTGCGCGGGGCCTGGTAACCCCGCTCGTTTCCGCATCCGGCAATGATGACGAAGAGGGACAGTAGAAGGGTGAGTCGACTAAGCTTTGGCATGTAAATAAGTTGTTGGGCGAATTTACGAAAAAGCATCCCCCCGGGGACCTACTTAATGGGTTAATTATGGGGGGCTGCGGGCCGGCGGACAATGATTTTTTTGGCTAAAGCAGGTGCCAGGTGGTGGGTCCGGAGCCGTGGATTAACGATGGCGGTTTTCCAATAAAAGGTAGGCGGGTTGACCGGGAGTCCGGGCGTTCTCCCCGGGCATGCCGTCGGGAAGGTAACCCGCGAAATTGCCCAGCAATAGGTCCTGATCTCCATCGCCATCAATGTCCCCCCGGGTCATGCACATGTAGTATTGATCCCTTGGTTTGCGGAAGCTCTGTCCCCGGAATTCGGGAAAGTTCAGCTGCTCGAGGTAGACAAAACTGCGCAGACTCCGTTCGGCGGGAGGTACGTAGTAGGCCACGGCGGCGATATCCTGATCGCCGTCTCCGTCAAAGTCGGCTACTTCCAGACCGTATACTCCGTCCATGGGGTAGAAAAATTCTTCCCGATACTGCCCCTGACGGTGCAAGAAAACCCGAATGCCGTGATAGATTTTGGGCACGGGCTGATAATCAAAATTATCCCCGTTGGCGTAAACCAGATCAAGCTTCCCGTCATCGTCCACGTCCACAATCTCGAGGTCCGAAGAGCCATAGGATGGCGGAAAGCGGAGTAATTGCTCGTGTTTTGGCCCCGCCGCATGGCTGTACCAAACGTCAATCCTTTCGTCCCCCTGTGCGAAGAGTACGACGAGGTCATCATGTCCGTCCGCGTTCAGATCAGCCCGGCGGAGCCGGATCGCTCCGGGAGTGGCGGCCAGCGGAGTAAGGGGCAAAAACTTGCCCGGTGTACTTTCTTCAAAGCGGGAAAGCCGACCGATGAGGTTGCCGTATTCGGCTACGATGAGCTCCTCTTGTCCGTCCAGGTCAAGATCGATCCGTAGTACGTCTACGGGGCGGGCCAGATTGTCCAGCAGAGTGGAAGAGTCGCGCAACTGCGTCAGGCTCCCCCGGGCGAAATCTGAGGGCAGTAAGCTGCCCATTTCCAGGACCATCTCGTGCTGTGCGCCCACGGCACTGGGGGCCGAACCAAGCTCCCGACGATCAATCCATTGGCTCCCGTTGGTGAACCGATCCAGACTTCCACCACTGCGTTTGGGGCCACCCACCAGGATCTCCCCGCTTTCCTCATGGAAACTGATGAGGGTAGTCAGGGGGGCTAGTTTCTGGTGCAGGGGAGCACTTATCTCCCGCACCGCAAACTGCTCCAGTTCCCACAGTGGTGGTGCTTCGGCGGCGTCTTCTTCGAGCCGGTCCGGCGCGGCGTTGATAAAATACTCGCGAATGGCCCGCCAGTCTGCAGTGTCCATCGTCGTTTCCAGCGGATACAGGTGCTGAATGTTGGCCTTTTCCTGGTCCGGACCGAGGTAAAATGCCCGGTCGTAGGGAGCATAATGCCCGAAATAGGCCCCCATCTTGGGTAAAACTTCACTGATCCAGAGGCTGCGGTTGAGCTGGTCCGGTTCCGGAACCAGATGGCAACTACCACAGTACTGATCGGCCAGCAGACGGCCCTTTCGAATGCCGGGATCTTCCTCCGCACAGGTAAGCAGGAGGAGGAAAAGGGATAGCACGAAAAAAGGGAGGAGGAGGCGTAGCATGCTATTCAATGATTGACGTACAGTTAGGCCCCATGTAGTTCCCGAGAAAGATGGCGTCCGGAGCTTCCGGAAGCTCCCGCCTTTCCACCTTGAGTTTTTTAAAGGAGTAGAAGTTTTTCGGGTCACTCATGTAAGAGAAAATGATGTCCATGCGCTGGTCATGGTCGAGGTCGGTAATCAGTGGCGTACTTCCTAAATTGGAGCCCAGGCTGGCGTTGAAGAGCTCCCGTGAGGGCGCTCGTCCTTCTTCGAATAAGTACAGACTCGTACCCAGGAACTCATCGACCCCCTCCCCAAATTGAATTTCCAAATCTTTATTGACGGCCAGCAGTACATCGTGTTTCCCGTTGCCCGTAAAGTCGGCCACCACCGGAGAGGCATACTGGAAGGTCCCCAGAGTGTCCGAGAAAATGATGTCCCCCGTCGCTCCGTCGACCAGCGTATGCAGGCTGTATTCGGTGTCCGGCCAGGCGCCCTTGCCGAAGGAATTAAAGAAGTCCGGGACGGCATCATTCCCCACGAAGAAACCCGGGCCGGGCATGGTGTAGTTGTCAAAGACGCCGGGAGGCTGCACGGTCCAGATGGTTTCATTGTTGCTGCCGTTGAGGCAGCGCAGCCGTCCGTCGACGCTATTGATCACGATGTCTTTGGTACCGTCCAGGTTGACGTCGATGAGCACGGGCGGTGCGATAAAACCCTTGTCGTTGCCGTCCATAATCACTTTTGCCCTGGTCAGCCCTTCGTTCATCAGAACATTGAGTTCAATGCGGTAAAGCTTTCCGGCAAGGTTTTCTCCGCCCGTACCAAAGATGACTTCCAGCTTGCCTTCGCCGTTGAAGTCATGTACGACGGGAGAGAGGTAAGTCTCCTGCCCGTCGGGGACGGGAAGTTTCCGGAGGGTTTTGCCGGTTAAACCGCTGATGACCATCAGGTAACCGACGGGGCGATCGGTCACTTCGGGACCAGCCTTGACGAAGCCTCCGTAGGCGGTCAGGATATCCCGGTAGCCGTCGGCGTCGACGTCGGGAACCCACTGCGGATTGAAGAAATTGAGGATGCTGGTGTCTTCGTAATAGGCCACCGCCGGATCGTCCGGGAGGAACTCCCAGAGCAACTGCCCGTCCTTGCCGGACAGTGCACAGAATACCGCCGACCGTCCTCCGATAAACACATCGGGAATACTGTCGGAGTCAATGTCCTGAAAAATGGCCGACCCCACTATCTGGTTACGGGCCGGATGCTGCCAGATAACCTGACCGGTCGCGCCGTCCAGGGCAACCACGGCCGCATCCGTGGCGGTGAACTCCTTACCGCCACCCCCGAAGACAATGTCGTCAATTCCGTCTCCGGTGAGGTCCACGGCCATGGGGGAGGAGGAGGAGCCAATCTGGGGAATTTCCGTTACCCATTCATCCGGGGTGAAGGAAGTACAGGCGGCAAGGGAACTGAGGAGCAGCAGTGAGAATAGTGTGCGAATCAAGACGTAAATACTTGGCGAACAAATATGGGGAAGCGCGGGCAAAAAGAAGCCCCCCGGTCGGATAATCCGCCGGGGGGCTTCGGGTCTACGGCCCCTTACGGGCGTTAGAGGAATACCTTAGTATCCTTCGTTTTGGCGTAGGGTGGGGTTACCGTCAACCTGACTCTGGTCGATGGCAGCCGTGGGAATGGGGAACAGCATGTTGACTGAAGTAGGACCTTCGGCCTGCTGCAGGAATTCCCGACGCGTCTCCTCAACGGCGAGGTAATCGCGCATGGTCTGCAGCATGTAGCTTTCGCCGTAGCGACGCAGGTCAAACCAACGGTGGCCCTCCAGCGCTAGCTCCAGACGACGCTCCAGGCGTACGGCCTCACGAGCGGCCGCCTGGTCGGTCCAGGGATCGTCGTAGGTACCAACGCTGTACGTAGCGTGGCTGGTGCTGGGGTCATCCAGAGGAACGGGGTTCTGGTCTGCGCCCTGGGCGCAGTTTCCGGCCCGCTCACGGATCATGTTCACTTTGGCGCGAGCGTCTTCGAGACGGTTGTTCTCCACGTCGATCTCCGCCTGCATCAGCAGTACGTCAGCGTAGCGGATGATGGGCACGTTGATGGGGGTCAGCTGATTCTGTACCCAACCTACGTTGGAAGCCTCATCGGGCGTATGGGTGAACTTCTTCGGGCTGTATTCGCTGGACCAGGCACGGTCACGAATCCAGCTGGGCTCATGGAAGCCCCAGTTCAGGTAGGGAACACCGTCGCGACCAACCGTCCAGTCAAGACGGGGGTCAACGGGCTCGTCGGCCGCCGGGTTGCTGTCGGAGGAGTTGTCCATCAGCGGCAGTCCGTTCTCGTCTACGCGGAAAGCGTTTACGAGGTTCTGCGTGGGCTGGTGGAAACCACAACAACCGATGGGAGAACCAGCGTGGGGGAAGTTCAGGCGGTCGCCGAAGTTGGCGTTGTCCGAACCACCGGATCCGTCGTTTACGGAAGCCTGGATGGAGAAGATCATTTCCGGACCGTTCTCACCGGAGGTGGTGAACATGTCGTGGAAGCAATCAGCCAGGCTACGGCCCGTTACCTGATTCAGGGCAGCGGAGGCAGAAGCCATGTCACCGTTGAGCATGTGCAGACGACCAAGCATGGCGTTTGCGGCGGTGCTGGTTGCGCGACCAACTTCTGCCTGGGTGGCGGGCAGTAGGCTGGCGGCAGCCTCAAAGTCAGCAACAATTAGGGGGAAAATGTCCTGATCGTTGGGCTTGCGGAAATCGGTGTCCTCTTCGGAGAAGTAGGGAACGTTTTCCCACATTTTCCAGGCCTCCATGTGGTAGTGGCCCCGCAGGAAGCGGGCCTCACCGGTGAGGCGGTCGCGGTCGGCCTGAGAAAGGTTCTCGTTGGCGTTGATCAGCGACAGCGTCTCGTTGGCCCGACGGATACCGTCGTAGACCACCAGGAATTTGGACTGGAATTCCGGCAGCGAAGGACGCCACTGGAAGAGTTCAATCTGACCCATGGTCACCCCGTCAGCGGGTTCGGAACCCTTGTGGGTATCGTCACTGGGAACGCTACCGAAGAGCCAGTTGGAGCCGGAAGTACCCCAGGCGCTTTGACCCCAGTCGTTGGCCCAACCGTCTACCCGGGAGTAAGCGGAAATCAGGGCCGCATCAATACCTTCCTGAGCCGAAAGGTTAGAGGCAGAGAGCGAGCCCTGGGGGGGAGTATCCAGGAAGTCCTCGCTACACGTCCAGATGAGGACGCTGAGCCCAAGAAGGGCGAATGTTCTGATAAGTATTTTCATCATGTGATAGTTTAAGGTTAAAATGCAGCATTTACCCCGACCATAAAGATACGAGTGGTGGGATAGTTACCGTAATCAACCCCCATGAATAAGTCGTCGGCGTCCTGACCACTTAGGCCAAAACTAGACAGTGCGGGGTCCAAACCAGTGTAATCGGTGATGGTAAACAGGTTCTGGCCCTGAATGTAGACGCGCAGATTGCTCAGCACATCGCCACCGAAGGAGTTGGGGAAGTTGTAGCCCAACTGCAGCTGGTTCAGACGGATGAAGGAACCGTCTTCGACGTAGAAGGAAGAAGGCAGACGGCTTTCCGTATCGTTGATGTCCAGGGCGGGTAGCGTTCCGGTAGGATTGCTGGGAGACCAGGACTCGGTCAGGATACGCCGGTCGGCGTTCGTGTTGAACTGACGGAAAATCGTGAACTGCTTGGTAGAGTTGAAGATATCATTGCCGAAGCTACCGAAGAAGAAGGCCGTGAGGTCAAAGTTCTTGTAGCTGACGCCGATGTTCAGACCCGCCGTGAAGTCGGGGTGAGGATTACCGATGATGGTCCGGTCAGCATCGTCAATGATACCGTCGGGTACACCGGTGCGCTCGCCGGTTTCGGGATCGAAACCGTCTACGTCACGCCAGCGGAAACGACCGGGGGCGGCGTTGGGCTGGAAGGTAGTGGAAGCATCACCGTCGATGGCGTCGGCGGCGTCAATCTCGGCCTGGTTCTGCCAGATACCGTCCTGGATGAATCCGAAGAAAGTACCGATGGGGTTACCGAGGCGGTTGATGGTGGTGTTACCCACCCGCGTGCCGGGACCACCACGACCGAAGAATTCGTCGAGCTCACCGTCAATGGCAACAATTTCGTTGCGGTAAGCAGAAATATTTGCACTGATGTCAAACTTGAACTGTCCGGCGTTGGGGCGCCAGTTGAGGGCCAGGTCAAAACCGTTGTTCTCCATGGAACCAATGTTCACGAAGGGAGGTGCGGGCGTACCGGCGGTCAGGGGCAGGGCGGGGTTGAAGAGCAGTCCGTCTACGGTAGACTGGTAAACGTCCAGTACGAAGTTGAACTTACCGTCAAGAACGGTCAGGTCAACACCGAAGTTGGTCGTCGTCTTCTCTTCCCATCCCGTGGTGGGGTCACCGAGGGAGGTCGCCGTAAATCCAGTAGCAATGGTGTTACCACCGCCGATGGCGTAGAAGGTACTGGCCGTACCACCACCAAACTGGTTGACGAAGCGGTAGTTACCGATGTTGTCGTTACCAACCACACCGTAACCTACGCGCAGTTTCAGGTCAGAAATCCACTCGAGGTTCTCCATGAAGGGCTCGGCGGACATCCGCCATCCCAGGCTGAAGGCCGGGAAGACACCGAAGCGGTTCTCCGGACCGAAACGGCTGGAACCGTCGCGGCGCAGCGTAGCGCTCAGCAGGTACTTGTTGTCGAGGGTGTAGTCTACCCGTCCGAATACGGACTGAAGGGTGTACTCACTACCGAAGCTGGATACCTGACGGGTATCGGGATTGGCCAGGGCACCGTTAAGGTAACGGGCGGAGGGGTCCGTGAGGAAGAACTGAGCAAAAGATCCGTTCATGCCCCGGAAGCGCTCGCGTAGGGCCTCGTAGCCCACCAGGACGTTCAGGTCATGACGCTCGTTGAAGCTCTTGTTGTAGTTCAGCGTATTGGTCCATACCCAGTTGTAAGAACGGTTCAGGCTCTCGTTGAAGCTGTTGATCGTCGTCGGCTCGGAGTTCTCGAAGGTGGGGAAGTTGAACTGCTGCTGACCACCGACGGAGTAGTTCAGACCAGCGGTGGTCTTGTACTTCAGTCCGTCAATGAGCTCAATTTCGGCGAATACACTACCGATTACGGCGTCAAATTCTCCCACGTTGTCCCGGCTGCGAACCAGCTGGGCTACGGGGTTGGTACCGTTAGAAAGGCCGTTGGCCTTACCACCCGCAAAGTTTACGCCGCTAACGTCGTATACGGGAATGATGGGTTGGTGCTTGATGATCTGGATGATGTTACCACCTTCCCGCTGGTTACCACCGGGAACACCGTTGGAGTAAACCCGGGAAATGTTCAGGCTCTCACCAATGGTTACCTTACCGAGGCTCCACTGAGAGTTGGCGCGTACGGCCAGGCGCGTGAAGTAGGTTTCGCGCATCGTACCCGTCTGATCCTGGTAGTTGGCAGAAATACGGTAGGTACCGTTATCCGTACCACCGGAAATGGCCAGCGTGTGGTCCGTAATGGGGGCCGTGCCGCCAAAGACCTCATCCCACCAGTTGGTACCCTGCTGGTTGGCCCGCATGATCAGGTTGTCGGGGTAGCTGTAGGTGCTTTCGTCCACGGCAACACCTCCGTCGGGGAAGATGTACTCGGGAAGCACCGGACGAGTTCCCGAACCGTACAGGTTGCTGGGAGGCGTAGCGCCTACGTTAGCGTAGGTATCCCAGAATACGTCGGCGTAATCCTGAGAACTCTGAATGAGGATGTCATCATAGCCACGCTCGTGATCCTGTACACCGTAGTAGGCGTCGTAGGTGATGCGGGGGCGACCAGACTTACCCTTCTTCGTCGTAATAATGATTACCCCGTTCAATGCGCGCGTACCGTAGATAGAGGCCGCCGAGGCGTCCTTCAGAATCTGCAGACTGGCAATGTCGTTGGGGTTGATGTTGTTCAGGAAGTTGTTCAACTGCGGTACACCATCAACGATAATCAGCGGGTCATTACTGGTGAAGGAAGAAATACCACGAATCCGGATGTTCGTTCCGTCACCGGCAGCACCGGAGGTGGAGGTTTGAACACCCGTGGCCCGTCCTTCCAGCTGCTGGTTTACCGAGGTAGCCGCAACGGAGCTCAACTCATCGGCGTCCAGAACGGCAACCGCACCGGTGATGTCACCCTTACGCTGCTGGTTGTATCCCGTAACGACGATTTGTTCGAGAACCGCCACGTCAGGCTCCAGATTAACGTCAATGACGGACTGGGAACCCACCGTAATTCGCTGGGTGGTATAACCGGTGAATGAAAAAATAAGAACGTCTCCCTCATTGGCTTCTACGGAATAATTACCATCGAGGTCGGTAACGGTACCCGTGGAAGTTCCGTCGACCAGGATCGTGGCTCCGACGAGCCCGAAACCGGTCTCATCGTATACCGTACCAGTAATGGTACGTGCCATCACCCAGCCAGAAGAAACCAGTAAAACCATCACCGCGAAAAAGCTGCGGCTCAGGTTGCTACTGCTTCCCTTGGGGAGGTAGTGCATGAACACTTTCATATGTTAGTGAATTGTATGATTGAATGTAATATTTTTCGTGGGGGTGTTGCCTGATTCATTTAGGGCGGCACCCTTACGTTTTTGTGAGCAGAAATTGTGTGGTTACACATGAGTGTTATTTTAACAACGAGCTTCCCCTAACCCACAAAGGCCCTTGCCGTGTGGCAGGGGCGAATCGTCTCCAAAAACATCCTCAACGGAGGGATCTTTTTGGCAAAGACCAGGTACAAAAGAGAAATCGACGTAAAGCTTCATTACTAGCGAAAAAATCCAAGTATAGCCCCTAACCAGAAGTAAGGTGGTATACTCAAATGTGCAACATCCGATGGAATACGCCAAATCTGCGATAGATTATTTTTGTTCTCTACCACTTCGCTAAAGAAAAATTTTTTGAGCAGGGGGTTTGGCCTAGCTTCTTTTTAGACTGCTTCCGGCAGCGAAAAAATGAATCCTGAGACCAAACGCGGGGTGAAAAACCTAATAATTACGGGGCCTTGCGGGGAATGCCCCGTCAAGACGGCTTTTCCGGAGTAACCTCACTTTTATCCGATTTCCAACCGACGGAGAAGCACCAGAGAAATGTGAAATTTATTGCCCGATTGGCACCCGGAAATGATCCGAATTTTTGCACCCGACGAACCGTGCATTGACTGCAAACGATTGCATTGAAGGGGGTGCCCCGGAAGCCCATTGTTTTAGCATGTTTTCTCTCCAACGAATTACAATCGATTGCATTTGGTCATTTGACGCTCATCTTTCCCGCGCGCGGCGACCATCTTTTCTTTCCAATTTAGCCGTATTACTCTTAGAGGAATCCGTGTTAATCGACTGATCCGTGCTCGCTACGGGTGAGCTTCGAAGGCTCGACTCAGGGTAAAGGCTTCCGGCCCCGGTCCGTGCTTTTGCAAAAGTTCAAGTTTCTTCCGGGCCGTGACCAGGGTAGGGGTTTGTCCCTCCTCAATCCACCAAAGCGCGACGTGGGGATGATCCAAACCGGTGAACCACCGCTTGCGTTTCTGGACGAAGTAGGCGTGGACGGTTTTGTAGGTAAATTCCCGGAGGGTTTCCAAGTCTTGCCACACCGACATGTTGACGATCATCATGTCATCGTCCCAGGGGTTGTCCATTCCCGAGGAACGGTCAGTTTCCTCGTCCTTCAATCGCCAGATAAAGCCCGGGCTACCTTCCGCCAGTTGGTTGATGGGGTCGATGAAGTCCCGGAATTCTTTCATGGTATCCGATTCGAAGGGAGCAAGCATGCGGGCAATATTGATTTGGGCAAGATGCATGGCGGGTAGGTTTTGTCGGTAAATGCTGCGGATGGAGGCTAAAGTTGCCGGAAGGGATCAATCGGTGGAGGTCAGCCCTTCCGCCGGCGGATCCATAAAAACGGGATTCAACTTTGGGGCGCGGAGCGCGGGTGCCGGGTACGTCCGCGGGGCTATCTCTACTGGAAGGATCGGGCGTTTCGTCCCGAAAGCCCACAATGATGGCGTCTTGTCTGGGCCTTGCACCTGCGCTCCGTCGGCCAAAATAAGTCACCCATCGAACGAGGTGGCTACTCCCGTAGAGTTCGGCAAGCCGAAAGACCTAACTTTCCTACCTTTGCGAAATGAAGCAACTAGTAACTTTTGCCCTGCTTTTATGCGGTGGCATTTCCTTCCTTTCCGCTCAGGCTGATGCCCCCGACGGCATTGACCGGAGCCTTCCAGAATTTTCCTTCAGCGAACTGGATCTTGCCGGTGAAATGCATTTCCTGGCTTCCGATTACCTGGCCGGTCGCCGGACCGGCAGCGTGGGTAATGAGATTGCCTCCGAATACATCGCGGCCCAGCTGAGAGCCTACGGTTACGCGCCGATTAACGGAGACAGTTACTTTCAACCCGTTCCGCTGCGGCGCATCGCCGCTCCGGAAGAGGGAATGTTGATGGTGGGGGAAACGAAAATGACCCACGGAGCAGATCTGCTCATCATGCGTGGCCCCGCCGCGGAGCTTTCCACCAACGTGGTTTTTGCCAACTACGGCTGGGTGGACCCCGAGACCGGACACGACGATTACGAGAAGCTTGACGTCAAGGGTAAGATCGTGATCACCCGTCCCGGCATCCCCGGAGACGTCACCCAACAGGGCATCTTCAAGGGCGTTTCGGATAAGCCTGCCCTGGCCGCCGAGCGTGGTGCCGTGGCCATTTTTGAACTCTATCAGCTTCCCTTTCCCTGGGGTGCCTTCAAGGGCTACTTCGGCGGAGAGCGGATGGGACTCGACGAAGGCAATGAATCTGCCGAAATCCCCTACGGATTCATTAAGGTAGACGATGATTTCCTGGAAAAGCTGCAGGAAAAGAAAAAAGGACTTCCCGGCAAAGCCATGAGTACCGGTATGCGCTCGGAAATCATCATGAGCCAAAACGTGGGCGGTATCCTCGAGGGTGCCGACGCGACGCTCAAGGACGAGTACATGATCATGACCGCCCACTTCGACCACGTTGGTGTTGGCAAACAGGGTGGTGG
Source organism: Lewinella sp. W8 (assembly GCF_004375085.3). GTDB lineage: Bacteria > Bacteroidota > Bacteroidia > Chitinophagales > Saprospiraceae > Neolewinella. The sequence continues at coordinate 250,196 of NZ_SNAQ03000005.1, read as the reverse complement.
CGCCTACACGGAACAGGACAGCATCTTCAACGGTGCGCGTGATAATGCCTTTGGCACCATTTCTCTGCTGGCGGCCGCCCGGGCCTTTGCCGAAGAGAAGCCCCGCCGTTCCATTATCGTCCTGGCGGTTACCGGAGAAGAAATGGGCCTGCTGGGTTCCAAATACTATGCGGAAAACCCGCTGGTTCCCCTGGAGAAAACCATTTACAACTTTAATACCGACGGTGCGGGCTACAACGATACCGGCGCAATCTCACTGTTCGGCATGGGCCGTACCGGGATTGACGAGCAAATCGAACGGGCCGCCGCGGCCTTCGATACCCGCGTGATCGGTAACCCGGCTCCCGAGCAGGGGCTTTACGACCGTTCCGACAACGTTTCCTTTGCCGCCAAGGGAGTTCCGGCCCTGACCTTCAGCCCCGGGTTCGCCGATTTCGACGACGCCATCTTCAAGTACTACCACCAGGTTACGGACAATCCCGAAACCATCGATATGGCCTACCTGAAGAAGTACTGCCAGATCTTTACCCTGGCCGCACGCCTGATCGCGGATCGCGACGTTCGCCCCATCTGGGTAGAAGGCGACAAGTACCAGGAAGCTGGTAAAAAACTGTACGGTACGCGTAAATAATCTGCCTTATTTACGTTCTTGATCAGGAGTGACCACTGGTGTTTTTGTTCCGGCTTCCGGCAAAAACACCAGTGGTCACTTTTATATTTGCCTCATCACTGACCTTCGTCCCCTATGTCAAAGCCGTACTACAGCTATGAAGACATTCTTGCGCTGGATTTCCCTCCCGTGATCGTCTATGCCGTCCCCGTAATGGTGACGCTGACGGTACTGGAATGGTTCTTGCGGCGCAGAGAGTACAAGCATGAGCTTGCGGAGTTGCGGGCACGGGGGGGAGACGAAAGCATCGCCGAGAAGCACAAGTATGACGTCAAGGATGGGGTGGCGGCCGCCGGGGTTGGCGTGGGCAATCTCGTCAGCACCGCCATGGTCAAGGCCCTTACCTTTGGCTGTATCCTCTTTTTTTACAACCTGACGCCACTTTACGTACCCGTAACCTGGTGGAGTTTCGCGGCCTGTTTTGTGGTCGTTGATTTCTGCCGATACTGGGCGCACCGGGTGGGCCACGAACAGCGGTTTTGGTGGGCTACTCACGTCACGCATCACAGCTCGGAGCAATATAACTTCTCGGTAGCCTTCCGGTTATCCTGGACCCAGCACATCAAGGTGATCTTCTTCATCCCCGCCGCCCTGCTGGGGTTTGACCCCTTCGTATTCTTTATCTGCATGCAGTTGGGGGTACTCTATCAGTTCTGGATCCATACGGAGCTCATTGGAAAACTCTGGTGGCCAGTGGAGTTCCTGCTGGTGACACCCAGCCATCACCGGGTGCACCACGGAAGAGAGGACAAATACCTCGATAAGAATTACGGCTCCACCTTTATCATCTGGGACCGGCTGTTTGGCACCTTTCAGGAGGAAGAAGAGACCCCGAATTACGGCATTCTCAAACCCGTGAACAGTTACAATCCCGTGAAACTGGTCTTCCACGAGCACGTAGACATCATACGTGACATGATGGAGTACCGTCACCCGAAGGCCTGGTGGAGGATTTTATTCCACGGTCCCGGGCTTACGCTCGACAAGGAAAAACACTACGGGTTTTACCGCAATAAAGGGGAAGAGCCTGCCCGCGAGCAGGAGCTGGCCGAGGTGGAAATCGGCAAGACTCCGGTAGAAATGAAATAGGGCCTAGCTGGTTTTCGCCAGCGCCGGGGTGAGGTTCCTTCGGTGGCGATAGAGGTCCTCCGCCAGTACTTTACGGTCAATCGGATTGCTTACCGTCTGGTTTACGTCCGCCAGGACCGCCTGAATCTCCCGGTTGATGATTCGAAGGTGATTGGGAGAGTCTGCGGCCAGGGCCTTCAGCTGAAACAGTAGGATAAATAATTTGCGACAGACCAGAACGTCCTCCCGGGCATAATTACGAATGGCCTGTAGGCAGGCATTCAGGATTTCCCCGAAGGAAAAGGTGGCTTTCCAGACATCACTGCCGTCCGGAGATTTGTAGTGGTTATTCACGGGTAGCAGCATGACCTGGTGCAGGCAGGAGGTCAGTCGGTCAAGGGCGTCCAGCGCGGTGCCGGGATCGTTAATTCCTGGCGACATGGCCTTGACGGCAATTTCGGTCAGGAGTTTTATTTGTGGCAGGTACCAATCGTCAAAGCGCACGGTTACGGGAGCGACGGCATCCAGAACCGCTTCCCGCTGCTCCGCCGCGAGATCTTTCTCGGAAAGGATGATCGGTAGCCCCCGGGTAATGTACTTGCCCCGGGGAAGGCAGAGGAAAAAACGGGTGTCGGTGGCTTTGGCCAACTCCGATAGCTGGGTGAAATTTACGGTCCCGACGAAGCCATTGATGGGCGCGGCAATGGGCGTCCATTGCGCCAGCGTTTCCGGAGGAGGCAGGTGACTGAAATTTTCTTTGTTCTTCTCATTTTCCAGTAGCTGTTCGCAGCGATCCCCCAGGTAGTTGATGATGTTGGTTACCTGAATCTTGTCGGAAATATTGGTCACGAAATATACGAAGAGCACCAGGCAGACGATCCCGAGGATGATGCAGGCCAGCACCGAGATATTGGGCACGTAGGTTCCCTCGTCGCTGCGGATACTCAGCAGTACCATCACCGAAAGGATAATCACCGAAAGGTAGGTGCCCATGACCAGTTGCAGGGACCGGTCACTGGTGAACCTGGGGAGCAGGCGGGGACTGTAGATGCTGGCCACCTGATTGAACAGGGACATCATCTGGGTGAACGTAAAAACCGTCAGGGTGATCAAGCCGCCGATGAGCACGCTCAGTACGGCGCGTGCCGTCGTCTGAGAACCTACCACCAGGGAGGGGATTTCCGACTCCAGAGATTGGCTCCAGTTGGTGTTGACCTCCAGATTGAACAGGATGACGCCCAGTAGAATGGCGGATGCGATCATGGGAACCGGCAGAAATGCCAGGCTCCTCAGGGCATGTTTGAGTATCGTCCTAAGTTGATACAGCAGGGAAGACATCAGCGTAGTCTTTACCCTAAAGCGTCAGGGCAGAAAGAGATGTTCGGTGCTGCCTGGTAAGCAGCCTTACGATCGTCGGGATTTCTTACTGGGTGTTGGTGGGTTTTTGGCCACAAAGCGGTGATTTTCCACCAGTTGCATCAGGTCAAAGGCGCTGATGATGCCACTGACTTTCCCCTCGTGGGTAACAATGAGATGGTGGATACGATGGTTGCGCATTATTCTGGCGGCAATGTGCACGTCGGCGTATTCCGGGACGGTGTACACCTTAGTGATCATGACGTCCGAAAGCGGCGTATTAAGATTCTTTTGTTTCAGTACGTCGGCGGAAGTTACCAGTCCCAGTAAGTCACGCTCATTGTTAATGATCGGGATCGACTTGATGTGGTGTTTCTGCATGAGGTCTCTGGCGTGGCCAACGGATTTGTGAGGAACGGTGGTGATGACCTGATCGACCATCAGGTCATGTACTTTGGCATTCATAATTAAGGCACTTAAGCGACGGCTGTCGCGGTGAAGTGCAGCCAAGATCGTACCGGAATATTCTCCGGGAGCTGATGAAGGTCAGCGGTAAAACTGATGCTGGTCACGTCTAATACCGGCCAGAATCACGGGCCACATTGATCAGCGCGTCGTATCGATAAAGATGCCCAGGGAGAATGCCGGAGCGGCGGCGATGATTCGCCCGCTGATGGCGGTGGCGGCCCCCGCACTGAGGCCCAGCCGGTCCGTCAGGTAATAGTTTATCTCACCACCGAGGCTCAGGTATTCAGCGTTATTACTGAAAATGCTGGTGGAAGTCGTGGTTTCGGCGGTTTCTCCGTTGAAGAAGGATTCACTGCCCTGCAGACGCCCAATGATCCAGAGCTTACTTCCGGACAGCCCAACGCCCACGTCCATGCCGTACCGGAATTCATCACTGAATCCTCCCGACCGGTTGTTCACACCCAGCATAACGCTGCTGTAGAGCTGGGTGGATTTGCTGAGCTGAACGCTGGTACCGGTCTCGGCGTAAATTAACTGGTTGAATTCACCGTCTCCGGTTTGGAGGTTTCCTAATTCGCCACCGGCAGCTTCGCCCAGCGGAAGCCCCAGGGTCAGGCCTACCGCAACCGGCCATTTGGCACCGGGGGAAGACAGGGCATAGCGTATTCCGAGTTCAGCGTCTCCGATGGTGTTGATCTCGTCCCCGGGGACAATAATGTTTCCCCGGGTGCCGGATACCTGATTGTTGATGGTACTGCGACTGAACAGGGGGAGGTTCATTACCCCCGTAAGTCGATCCGAGAATCCGTGGGTGGCAAAGATGGTGGTGTTGTAAAGGCCAATGGTGGCGTTCGGGTCCAGTTCTCCCGTGCTGCTGTAGTGTTCGTCAAACCGAATCCACCATTCATACAACTTATAATAACCCTTTCCCTTCCCCGGCGGCCAGGGGCCGGCGGAAAGTGCGGGGGAGGTCAGCAGAAAGGCGAAAAGGAGCAGCCAGCCGGGTTGAAGTTGCCGCATGCTAGAGTGAGGATAGGTTGGATGGATTCTTGTCCTAAAGGTAATTCGTTCTTCGGTTTTCCCCGGAAAACCCTCCGCTTTCGCTGGTGGGGCGACAGTTCGGCCCTTTTTCCCTACCGGCCCGCCGTCCGTAGCCTACGGACAACCTCGCCTACGGCCGGGCAAACGAGGGTATTTCGCAGGGTGAGGGGAAGAATCTGAAGCATGTTTTTGCGATCCGTGTGGGGATATTCCCGACAGGCCCGGGGCCGGGCCGCATAGACGGAGCAGTAATTATCCGGGCCCAAAAATGGGCAGGGGGCCACGTTGAGCACGTAATCGCCCTCGGCGTCCAGATGCAGGTGTCTTTCCACCAGTTCGGCTGGTCGGATACCAAGGTGCCGGGCCAGTCGGTCAATGTCGACGTCCCGGAAAATCGGACTAGTCGTCTTACAACAGTTAGCGCACTCCAAACAATCCAGTTCGGCAAACACCTCCTCGTGATTTTGGTGGAACTGCTCGTCGAGATCCCTGGGAGGGCGGGCCTTTAGCCGGGAAAAGAATTTCTTATTGGCCTTGTGTTCCTGCCGCGCCAGTTCGAGTCGTTTGTCCACCATCATACGGCTACCGGTGCTGGAATTCTGGGCCACGGATCGTAACCTTCCAGGATGATGTCCTCGAAGGAGAGATCGAAAATTCCCGGGGCGCCTTCACGTACCCGTACGGTGGGTAAGGGGCGTTCTTCGCGACTCAATTGAAGCGCTACCTGGTCCATGTGGTTGTTGTAGAGGTGAGCGTCCCCGAAGGAGTGGACAAAATCACCGAGGCCAAGACCACACTCCCGAGCCACCAGCAGGGTCAGCAGCGCATAACTACCGATATTAAAGGGTACACCCAGAAAAACGTCAGCCGAGCGCTGGTAGAGATGGCAGCTCAATTTGCCTTCCGCTACGTAAAACTGGAAGAGCGTATGGCAGGGGGGAAGGCCGGATTTAACCATTTCGGGGATGTCCACCGGGTTCCAGGCCGTAATGATGTGCCGCCGGGAGTTCGGATTCTTTTTGATGGCTTCAATGGTGTCCCGGAGTTGATCCACCCCATTAAAATCCCGCCACTGCTTGCCGTAGACCGGACCAAGATTTCCCCATTGACGGGCAAAATCTTCGTCTTCCTTGATCCGCTGAACGAAGTTTTTTAATCCTTCCTTCCATGCGTGAGTATGCTTACGGGGAGCATCGACTCCTTTGGTGACTTCCAGGTAGTGTTGGTAAGGCCACTCATTCCAGATCTTCACCTTATTCTGTACGAGATAGCGAATGTTGGTTTCTCCGCGGATGAACCAGAGCAATTCGTGCACCACCCCTTTCCAGTAAACCTCCTTGGTCGTCATCAGTGGGAAGTCTTCGGTGAGGTCGAAGCGCATTTGGTACCCGAAAACGGAAATCGTGCCCGTTCCGGTACGGTCTTCTTTTTTGACGCCTTTCTCAAGAATGTGTTCCAGCAGATCGTGGTATTGCTTCATGTCGGATCAGTCACGGGGATGAAATATTCGCGGCCCAAAGCTAAGGGATGATGAACTAAATTTCAGTTTGGCCTATTTACGGTGTACTAATCCAAATGAGTGCAGCAGACATGAACTATTTACCCTTCGCCGGAAAAACGGCAATCGTTACCGGTGCCGGCACCGGCATTGGCTTTGAAATTGCGAAACACCTTGTTCTTGATGGCGCCGCCGTAGTGATCAATGATCTGGACCCCGACCTGGCCCACTACGCCGCGGACCAACTAAATACCGAAGAAGACCAGCGGGCTTTCGCCCTTCCCGGCGATGCCGGAAACGTGGATTTTATTCGGGAAATGGTGGAATTCGCCAGTGATATACCGGACCATCGTCTTGAAATGGTGGTCGCCAATGCGGGACTGACCGAATTCGGCGATTTTTTTGATTTTGCTCCCGAGAGCTTTGAGAAGGTCGTTAACCTGAACCTTCGGGGTTCCTTCTTCCTGGCACAGACGGCGGCCCGGAAAATGAAGGACGGGGGGCACGGCGGTAATATTGTCCTGATTGGCTCCAACGTGGGCGAGCGGGCCTATCCGAATCTGGCCGCCTACGGGATGTCCAAGGCCGGTATCTCCATGTTGGTCAAGCAGTTAACCCTTCCTTTGGGACCTCTGGGCATCAGCGTAAACTGCGTTTCTCCCGGGGCTACCTTAACGGAACGGACGGCGCTGGAAGAGGACGACTACGCCGGAATCTGGGCCAAGCTCAATCCCAACCAACGGGTCGGTCGCCCGGAAGACGTAGCGCACACCGTCTCCTTTATTCTCAACCCGGCCTCTCGCCACATTACCGGTCAGACGCTGTTGGTGGACGGCGGCTGGACGGCCACCGGGCCAACCCCGGACCTCATTCAGCGGGCCGAAAAAGGGTTTCCCGAACTGGGCAAAAAACTGAATGGCAACAAAGCGCCATCGATCAACGGCCACCGGATGGCCGCGCGATAAAGACTAGCGATTTTCTTAAGCATTGATGGGCCGCGGAAGTTTTTCCGGGCCCATTTTTTATGTAGGGTCAGGAGGCCAGCACCGTAGCACCCGATCCCGAACCTGATTTGCCCGGCTTTTTGGCAATACGCTTCCCTTGGCGGTATTTTCCGGCCGCAACACTTCAATTATGAGAAAATTAGCGCTCCACTGGCAAATTTTGCTCGGCATGCTCGCCGGGGTACTCTTCGGTATCCTGGCCGCCCAGTTCGGCTGGGACCAGTTCGTCAAGGACTGGATCAAACCCTTCGGTACGATTTTCATCAACTCCCTGAAACTGATCGCCATCCCCCTGATCGTGGCCAGCCTCATCAAGGGCATCAGTGACCTGAAGGACATCTCCAAGTTATCCGCCATGGGCGGTAGGACCATCGGCATCTACATCCTGACCACCGTGGTGGCCATCGTCGTAGGGTTGCTGTTGGTAAACATCGTCGGTCCGGGTAAGGGGCTGGACGAAAGCACCCGGGATAGCCTGTTGAACGATTTTGCGGCTGACGCAGGTGCCAGGATCGAAGCGGCGGCCAAGCAACAGGAAGCCGGACCACTACAGGCGCTGGTAGACCTGGTGCCCGACAACATCATCGCCGCCGGATCCAGTAACGGCAATATGCTGCAGGTGATCTTCTTCGTGATCTTTTTTGGGGTTGGCCTGATCCTCATTGATCCCAAGAAATCCAAGCCCGTAAAGGACTTTTTTGACGGCGTGAATGAGGTGGTTCTTAAGCTTATTGACCTCATCATGCTGGCGGCGCCCTACGGGGTATTTGCCCTTTTGGCCGCGCTGGTAGTGGAGGCCCCCAGCGCCGACCTCTTCGTCGCGTTGCTGTATTACAGCCTCTGCGTGCTTGCGGGACTGGCAATCATGATTGGCATTATCTATCCCACTTTGGTGAAGGTTTTCACCGGGAAAAGTCCGGGTTTCTTTTTCAGCGGTATCAGCCCGGCTCAGTTGCTCGCCTTTAGTACCAGTAGTAGCGCGGCCACCCTGCCCGTAACCATGGAAAGGGTAGAGGAGCACCTTGGGGTAGACGAGGAGGTGACCAGCTTTGTGCTGCCCATCGGTGCGACCATCAATATGGATGGCACCAGCCTCTACCAGGCCGTTGCCGCCGTATTCATCGCCCAGGCCTACGGAATGGACCTGACCCTGATGCAGCAACTGGGCATCATCACTACGGCCCTGGCGGCCAGCATCGGTTCGGCGGCGGTTCCCGGCGCCGGCATGGTTATGTTGGTCATCGTTTTGGGACAGGCGGGAATTCCCGAAGCCGGTCTGGCGCTCATTTTTGCCGTAGATCGACCGCTCGATATGTGCCGTACGGTAGCCAACGTTACCGGTGATGCCACCGTGGCGATGCTGGTCGGAAAATCGGTGGGTAAGCTCGGGACGCCGGAAGAGCGGAAACTCGACGACTACTACCAGCCGGAACCGGAAGAATAGGTTTCCACGCCAGTTGGCTGCGCTCCGGGGTGGCCGGTGTCTTTAACCAAAGGCACCGGCCACTGATTCCATGGCTCATCCTCTCTAGCCAGCCCTAAACGCCAAATTTTTTCCCGTGTGGACGTGTCCCCGATGTAATCGCCAGTTCAAGATCACGAACCAGTCACACATGTGTAGTGACCGGACGATTGATGACATCTTTGCCGGGAAGCCGGATAATTTATTGCTGGCCTTCGATGCACTCCTGACGGCCGTCATGCCCTGGGAACCCCAGACCGTCGGTGCGGCGGTGCACGCCATCGTATTTACCAATCGGAATGCCTGGCTCGTGGTCAAACCCATGTCCAAAGTACTCGATCTGAAGTTTTACTACGACAAACCGCTACAAAGTCCCTATCTGCACAAGGTCGGCCCGATGTACGGTAAAAAATACCCCCACCATATTCGGATCGCCAGCGAAGAAGACCTCAACGACGACATCGTCGATCTGCTTCGGTGGGGCTTCGATTTTGGGCTACGGTAAGTCTTCGCAACACCTATAAAACAACCCATCTGTAACAATTTCCCGGTACGAGTCGTGTTCCCGATAAAGCTGGTTCCCATGCAACACCCCGCGCTGATCCTATTTCTTCTTTGCTTTCCATACTGCTTATCCGGGCAGTCTCAAGCCGACCGGATTATTGATTCTCTTGACCGGGAATTGGTGGCGTTGGCGAAACAGCAACAGGTAGTTGGATTTGGTATTGCCCTGGTGAACGATGAGGGAGTACAGTTTGCCCGGGGATACGGATACGCCGATTGGGAGACCGACCGACCCTACACGGCCAATACCATCCAGAACATTGGTTCCGTATCCAAGACCTTTATTGGTACTGCCCTTCAACGCGCCGTGAACGATGGCCTGCTCAACTGGGAGGACCCCATCAATGATTACCTTCCCTTTGCGGTAAGCCATCCTCGCCACCCGGATCAGCCCATCCTGCTCCATCACCTGGCCAGCCATACGGCGGGTATCCGCGACGGAAAACAGTACGAATTGGCCTACACCCTCAATGAGCCCCTTAGTCTGGAGCGGGGGGCCGTCCGGGGACGAGAATTCCGAACGGCGAAAAAGTATGCCAGCCACGAAAAGATGTCACTGGAAGCTTTTTGCCGGGCATTCTTAAGCCCTACGGGGAAGTACTTTAAGAAAAAGAATTTTCGTAAAGCGGCTCCCGGAGCGTCCTACGCCTACAGTAACGTCGGTGCGGCCCTGGCGGCCCTCGTCCTGCAGGGGGCTACGGGTGTATCCTTTGAGGAATACACCCGTAAATACATCTTTGACGCCATCGGCATGGAAAATACCGGATGGCAGCCGGAGTCAGTAGACATGACGACCCACATCCAACACTACTTCAGCAATCGCCAACCCATGCCGCACTACGGCCTCAATACCTTTCCCGACGGCGGTTTGATGACCAGCGTCACGGACCTGGGAATTTATCTTTCCGCCACCAGCGCGGGGATGCAGGGAAGGGGAGACCTCCTGGCCGAAAGGGATTACGCCGACCTGATGCAGCGGTCGGTGCAAATCGAAGAAGGTGGAGATCGGTACGGAGGGTTCTGGGAAATGACGGACTCCGGCTTCGTTGGTCATACCGGGGGAGACCCCGGGATCGTGACGGTGATGTACCTGGAAAAGAAAACGGGATGGGGACAGATTGTCTTCTTTAACGGAGAAGCCAAAGATCAGGATTTTTATATGCAGGTATTTTTGAAACTTATTGAAACCAGTAGAAAACTGGCGCAGTTGAATACCCGTTGAATGGCAAAATTTCACCATTAACCCAATTTCATGCGGATTCTTTTTACCCTCCTCATCACCTTTACCCTTACAACCTTTTCCCTGGCACAGGAGTACGACACCTTCATTAGCGGAGATTTTTCGGCCTTCCTGCGTGGCGAAGACGATACGGATTCGAAAAACAGCTTCTTTCAATTCCGACCCGGCATCGGCAAGCAACTCAACCCCTCCTGGGCGGTAGGAGCAACCCTGAACCTGACGCACAGCCAAACGGTTTTTGACGGCATCAGTACGCAGGTCGGCAGCCGCCGCTTTCAGTGGGGCTTCGGCGTCTGGGCGCGCCGGAGTCTGAATCCTGATAATCAGTTTGTTGTTTTTTTGGAGCCGACCGTCTTCTTCGGGTCTTCTCGACTAAGTAATCTGCAGAGCAACGGAGATTGGGAAGCGGACGAAAACGCTCAAACGCAGGCTGGCGTAGGTTCCTCCCTGGGCTTGTTTTATCACGTATCCCCACGATTTCGACTCCTGACCCGCCTCGGTGGTCTTTCCGTGGAAAGATTTTTCGAAAATGGCCCCATTAACGCCTCCACTTCCCTTAACCTTAACTTCGGAATTCGCTCCGTTTCCTTCGGGGCGGAATACCTGTGGTAGAAAGTCGGATTTAGTGAATATATTGGTCACCCGTCAGGTCGAGCCCGGCGAGCATCCTTATAATCAAACCCTATCGTTAAGGCTTTTTGGTGCAACACTAAGGAGCCCTTAGCTAAAGTTCAAGTAAAAAACACCCAAGATGCACCGTATACTTCTACTCATGGCCTGCTGTGGCCTATTGCTCCCGTTAACTGCCCAGGAGGCTCCAACTATTACCTTCCAACACGCGGTATACTTTGCCACCGACGTGGATGAGCTGGATACGGAGGCCCGCGTCGCCATCGACGAACTGGCCGAACAATTGCGTTCCTACGCTACGTATTCGCTGGTACTGGAAGCGCACGCCGATGAGCGTGGGGCTACGGACTACAACGCCCGGCTGGCCGAACGCCGGGCGGGTAGCGTACAAGCATACCTCCAAACGCAGGGACTGACCTCCGAAGGCTGGGAAGTTCGATCCTTTGGCGAGCAGCAGGCCCGGCGGGGAAGCTGGGCGGAAGCGGATTTGCGGCAGGATCGTCGGGTAGACATTCGGGTATCCTACACCCCCTGGGAAAGCACCGCGGCCGCCATGACAACCGTCCGGGAAGCTCAGAAGCAGCGGATGGAGATCGATCCTACGGTACTCCAAACGATCAGTGGGGAGCAGGGAGGATTTTTCCTGCTGGAACCCAATGCTTTCGTTGATGAAAACGGTAACGCTCCTGCGGGTCCGGTTACCCTGGAACTGGTGGAAACCTACGCGATGGAGGATTTCCTCATTGCGGGCCTGACCACTACGGCCGGTGACCGCCTGTTGGAATCCGGAGGGATGGTAAAAATTACGGCGATCGACGAGAATGGGCGCGCCCTGCGTCTGGCCGAGGGCCAGACCATCCGGGCCATGACGCCCACCGATAACTTCAACGAACAAATGCGCATCTTCTCCGGGCGCAATCATGATGAGGCTACCGGAGCACCCACTGATTGGGAAGAAACACCTAACGGAGTACGCTCGGCCTTTGATGACCTTTTTTCCTTCCGGCTACCCCCTCCGGTAGTGTCCGTAGATGATCTCGTTCGTCCACTGATGAAGCCCTGGAAGGTTGCTAATCCCAAGCCCGAACAACCCGTGCTGCAGCTTCCGGGGCGCCGGGCCATGCCGGAGGCTCCGGACCCCGATAAGGTGTATTATCGGCCCCGGGGACTGGCCAAAATCTTCGGTAACAAAAAGAAAATTGCGGCAAAAAATGCGGAAAAATCCGCCATGCGGCAGGATACTTACCGTAAGCAGGTAAAGGCCTACCAGGATTGGAAAGTACGCACGGAAAAAGCGCGGGCGGAGTACGCCGTCAAAATGGAAGTGTATGAGGCGGACCTGGAGGTCTACGAGGTCGCCTTCCGGACGGAGTGGGAGCGCATCGCCAAAAAGGTGGAAGACAGCAACGCCGAACGCATTGCCGAACAGAAAGCTGCCCGGAAGGCGTGGGCCGATGAGCGCAAGGCGGCGTACACGGCTCATTTGGAGCGCGTTATGGCCAGTAACCTGAACGCCGGAACGGCCTCCCGTTACTTCTTTGCCATCACGGAACTGGGGTGGACCAACATCGACATCTACACCAGCGAGGACGACCCCATTGAGGTGCTGGCCCGCGCGGGTGGATCAGGTCGGGAAACTAACCTCATGCTGATTCCCGACGGCAGAAATTCCGTGCTGGCCTACAACGCGGGTGACGATGATCTCTGGAACCGTGGGGGCATCCCCCGCGGTCTGGGCTACCGGGTGGTGGCCATTCGGGTCTCCGAAGGGCAACTTCAGCTCGCCGAGCAGTACGTGGCAATCGCCGATGAGGACATCGTGGATCTTGAATTTCAGCCCGTTGCGGTTACTGAGCTTCGGGAAACGCTGGCGGGCATCATGGATTAGGGGCCCGGTGGGTTGTCAATACCACTTGCGGTAGCGCCGGATTTATCCGGCGAAGATGGAAGCATTCCAACGCTGGGTTTTGGCTCGATGCGGAGCATCTCGACCGGAGATGGGTGGATCAACATTTTGGCCGGTGGCAGGTGCAAAGCTTTTTGGAGCAGAGCCGGGTGTTTCAGAAATTCAGTTTGACGGGATTTTGTGCCCGGAAAAGGTAGGAGTATCCGATGCTGTAATGGCTCGGTGCGGAGCATCTCGACCGGAATTTCCGGTGAATGTGTACTTTGGCGCCATGAAAAATACCCTCTGCTTTCTGCTGTTGATGGCACTCCTGGCGGTACCCGGCACCTGCGTCCTCGCCCAATCTGAAATGCCCAAAATTCTATCTCTGGAGCAACAGGGAGCCCTGGAGGATGCCTGGCTGCAACGACGGGCGGAAACGGTATTGCCCGCCCTGATGCGGCGCGAAGGCATTGATATGTGGCTGCTCATCAGCCGGGAATACAACGAGGATCCCGTGCTGGAAACCATGCTGCCCAGCAAGTGGATGGGCGCGCGCCGCACGACCATGCTAGTGATTTACGACGACGGGGAAGGCCCCGTGGAGACGCTGGCCTGCGCCCGCTACGACGTCGGCGATGTATTCAAAAAGGCATGGGACAAGGAGGCCCAGCCCGATCAGTGGGCCCGGCTGGCGGAAATCATCGCGGAACGGGATCCGGGAAAAATTGCCGTTAACCGTAGCGTAGACTTTGGCCTGGCCGACGGCATCAGCGCCTACCACTACGAAAAGCTGCGGGAAAGCCTTCCCGCGAAATACGCCGACCGCATCGTTTCGGGAGAACGCCTGGCCATCGGCTGGCTGGAAACCCGCATCCCCGAGGAAATGGAGGTCTACCAGCACGTGATGCAAGTAGCCCACACCATCATCGAGGAAGCCTTCAGCGAGAAAGTGATCGTGCCCGGAGTGACCAGCACGGACGAAGTGGTCTGGTACATGCGGGAGCGGGTTCGTGCCCTGGGGCTCGGCATCTGGTTTCACCCCACCGTGGACGTACAGCGGGCCGAATCCGGTGAACTGTACGCCTTCAGTGGCCGGCCGGGAGCTACCGTCATTCACCACGGTGACCTGCTGCACTGTGATTTTGGCATCACCTACTGCGGCCTGAATACGGATACCCAGCACAACGCCTACGTCCTGCGCCCCGGGGAAACGGAGCTACCCGATTATCTGAAGGAGGCCCAGCGACAGGGGATGCAGATTATGGACATCCTGACCGACCAGTACGCCAACGGCCGTAGTGGTAACGACATTCTCAAACGAGCGCTGGCCGCCGGCAAGGCCGCGGGGCTACGCCCCACGATCTATACGCACCCGATCGGTTACCACGGCCACGCCGCGGGCCCCACGATCGGTCTGTGGGACCAACAGGGTGGGGTGTCCGGAAAGGGAGACTATCCGCTTTTCCCGAACACGGCCTACAGCATCGAACTCAATACCCGGGTGTACATCGAAGAATGGGGGAAAGATATTCGCATGATGATGGAAGAAGACGGTTTCTGGGACGGAGAAAGCTTCCGCTACATCGATGGCCGGCAGGAAACTCTTTACCTGATTCCGAGGCAGTAGGTTTTGCCATTAATTGCTGTAAGTCATTAGGTTAGCGAATTTTGTTAGGAGGCTGTTAAGGGTCTTAACCCTAGTTAAACTCCCACTAAATAGGCGGTTTGCTTAGGCCGAAACGGTGGTTGGTCCTGTCCTTTAGGGTAACAAACCAACCCTCATGCGTTATTCCCTATTGATCCTTTTCCTCCTCCTGTTTACGGACACCGCCGAGGCGCAGCGCGCCCGGGCACCCCGCCTGGCGGGGGTATGGCTGGAGACCAGCATTGGCCGAAGTGGCGGATTGATCGATCCCAGTCGCCAACCGAGAAGAAGTACCCTGATCCTGGATCGGGACGGATATTTTGAAGAAGTTCGGGCCGGGCGGTCCCGCAGATCCCAGGATCTGTTGTTCAGTGGCCGGTGGGACGTCGATTATCGCCGGGGTTGGCTTAACCTGTCCCTCGACCGGGGCGTTGCCCGGGGCAACGGCTACGGCCGTAACCGCAACACCTGCCCGCCTCCCGGACGGGGCCTTGGCCGGGGCCGCGGCCAGGACGTCGTGCGCTACGAGATTGTCTACAATGATCGGGATGAACTGGTGCTGCGGGACCGCCGCACGGGACGTAAGCGCGCCTTTGTCCGGGAGCGTGCCCGCAGGAATGAATACTATCGCCGATAATGGGAAGGAGGCTTGGGAGTTGCCGGCCGGCAACTCCCAAGCCTTTCATTTCCGCGCCGGACCCGCCGGGAGAAGTGTGATCGTCATCAGATGGTCTTTTTCTACGGCCCGGCGCTTTTTTGTGGTGGACCATGGGGTCAACCCTCCCATCCCCGGTGACGTTAATGTCGCGTTGTTTGGGCTATCTTCGCCCGCAAAATGCTGAAATCATGACCGAAGACGGTAACGTTATCATCACCGTGGTGGATCGTCAGGGAGAAGCCCACGAACTGGAGGCACCGACCGACATGAACATGAACCTGATGGAAGTTTGTAAGTCCTACGAACTGCCGGTGAAGGGAACCTGTGGTGGGATGGCGCTGTGCAGCACCTGCCACTGCTACGTACTGTCGGATAACGAGCTCCCCGAAATGGGCGACGACGAGGAAGACATGCTGGACCAGGCCTTTTTTGTGGAAGATAATTCCCGGTTGGGCTGCCAGCTTCGGATCACCGAGCATCTCGACGGACTGAAAGTTCAGCTGGCACCGGAGGCGGAAGATTAATTTTTGCCTTTTTTCAACAGAACTTTTGCGGTTTCAGAATTGTATATATCTTTGCAGCCCCTCAACGGAGGGTCACAAAAAATTAACATCGCGGGGTGGAGCAGTTGGTAGCTCGTCGGGCTCATAACCCGAAGGTCGTAGGTTCGAGTCCTACCCCCGCTACTATTAAAGCCGTCACTGGGTTTCCCGGTGGCGGCTTTCTATTTTGTGGAATGACGGATACTAAGTTTGGGCCTGGCCAAAAGGGCATTGTGCATCCCTCCCTCAACCAATTCCCCCCTTCGTGCATTTGCAATGCAAGACCCCCTAATTCAAGCAAAAAATGGCAACTGTCAAGTTTACCTTTGAAGACAAGAATATTGCCCCCAAGACGGTGGAAGACGTCCCGGTGGACATGAGTATTCTGGAGGTGACCGAGGAAAACGGTATTCACCTGAACCACAACTGTGGGGAGGTGTGCGCCTGCAGTACCTGTCACGTATACGTCCTCAGCGGCGATGACTCACTGGAGGAAATCAGTGACAAGGAAGAAGACTTCATCGACCGGGCCATCAACCCCACCATCGAAAGCCGCCTGGGCTGTCAGGCCGTCATCCTGGACGAGGATGCGGTCATTGAAGTAAAAATTCCCGACCAACGACAGATCATTGGTCACGAACACTAATGCGGTAGGGGCGGCCCCGCCCCGGTTCCGATAATCTGATCGCTACCTTATACTTTCAGCATGAGCTTTAAAGATTTCGACGATTTTCCCATCAACTGGGCCGACCATGAAGACATCGCCATGGCGCTCTACGACCGGTTCGGTGATGAGTTCACCGAAGGGAAAATTTACCGCATCCGGTTTACGGATTTACTGGAATGGATTCTGGAAATCCCCAACTTCCAGGGAACCCGCGAAGGTTCCACCGAAGAACACCTGGAGCAAATTCAGGCCAAGTGGGTCTACGAATGGCGGGATAACCAGTAAGGAACCCTTTACGCCATGAACGAACTCGAACGCTTCGCCGAAATCTCCACCTTCATTCTGGACGTCGATGGCGTGCTGACCAACTCCCAACTCCTGATTATGGAGAACGGCCAGTTATTGCGCCAGATGAACGTTCGGGATGGATACGCCATCAAACGCGCCCTGGATACGGGCTACCGGGTGTGCATCATCACCGGCGGCAAGAGTCAGGGAGTCGTCTCCCGCCTGCGCGGCCTGGGCGTTACCGATGTCTATTACGGTATTCACGACAAGGTGGAAGCCTATCAGGAATACCTGATGATCCACGACCTGAAGGACGAGGAGGTGCTGTACATGGGCGACGATATGCCCGACTACGAACTGATGCGCCTCGTGGGCTTTCCTACCTGTCCCAAGGATGCCTGTCCGGAGATTCTTTCCCTGTCGGCCTACATCAGTGGGGCCCGGGGTGGAGAAGGCTGCGTGCGCGACGTCATCGAGAAAACCCTGCGGCTCAACGGGGACTGGCGGCCCGTTGACCCCGAGGAAGATCTCCCCACCAGCGAATAATCGGGACTCCCACCAACGTAATGGTCCCGGGTTTCCGTCTAATAGTAAACCCCGATCACCATGCGTTACCTGCTTTTGCTAGCTCTCTTTGCTTTCGGTTATGGCCAGGCCATGGCCTGTAGCTGTTTTGGTCCGAGAACTTTCTGTGAAACCCTGTCGGGCTTCCGGGACTGGGATCCCGACCGGGGGGTAAATCTGGTGGAGGTTACCTCCTTCAACTACCGGGTGATCAACAACGACCAACTCCGGAACCAGCCCATGATTGACATCCGGATTGAGAAGGTCTTTTTCGGAACCATGCTGCCGGGACAACGATTCACCCTGCCGCTCCAGGACGGCGCAAACTGCCGCGACTGGGAAGGAAACTACCGGGGCGCCGATTCCTACATCCTTATTCTGGACAACACGGATTCCCCGCCCTGGGGGCGGGAGGGATCCGTGGAGGGTGCCTTTCCCTTTCGGAGCGTTACCTTTTGCGCCGTTCAGTCGGTTAAGGTGAACGGAAACCGGGTCAGCGGCGCCATCAGCGAAGGAGTGGAGGAAATGCCCTACGACCGCTTCTTCCTCAAGCTCAACGAATGCCTGGAGGGGGGCATCACCCCCGCCATTGATTTTACGCTCTTTCCCAACCCCAGTCCGGGGATACTGCGGATCAACCCGGGAAGCCTCGAGGTTGACGGGGTGAGCGTTTTTGACATTACCGGCAGGCTTATTTATCACGCTCCGGAATTTGAGATGATCAATTCCTCCCCGGGCATCGACCTGAGCGACCAGGCCCCCGGCATCTATCTGGTTCGCCTGCTGGTGGGGGAAGATCAGGTGACCCGGCGGGTGATCCTGCGGTAGCCCCTGGTGTTCCCAGGACAAGATACGGGGCGTAGCAGCAGAAGCAGGAGGGCACGGCGTGCGGGTGCCAAGCGGGCACCGGGTGCAAACGTGGCACCTGCACTCCGTTGCCCAATACCTGAAAATAAGCGTTAAGCTCATCCCGTTAGCCGCAGTACATTTTTGGGGATAAGAAAAAAAATGAAATATTTTGTGGTTTTTCGGGGCTAATCTTGCCTTCGGTAGTATCTTGGCAGCTAGTCAATTTTAGTACTTCATGTCCCATTCTTCCGCGCCCCGGCCACCGCACTACCTCGATGAACTCAATGACGTTCAGCGGGCCGCGGTGAAGGCAACGGAAGGCCCCGTCCTGGTGGTGGCCGGGCCTGGTTCCGGAAAAACCAGGGTCCTCACCTACCGGATTGCGCACCTCATCGAACAGGGGGCTGCTCCCTGGGAGATTCTGGCGCTGACCTTCACCAACAAGGCCGCCCGGGAGATGAAGGAACGGATCGAAAAGGTAGTGGGACCCCGGGCAACCCGCATCTGGGCCGGCACTTTTCACTCCCTGTTTGCCAGAATTCTGCGGGTAGAGGCCGAGCACATCGGCTACCCCAGCAATTTCACGATTTACGACTCCGACGACTCCAAAAGCCTGGTGGGGCAAATCATCCGGGAGATGTCCCTGGACAAAAACGTCTATCAGGCCAACGCCATCAAGAACCGCATCTCTTCGGCCAAGAGCAGCCTGATCACGCCCAAGGTCTACGAGAAAAACGAAGAGTTGCTCGCCCAGGATAAGCAGGCCAAGATGCCGCTGGTGCACCGGATCTACACCACCTACGTGGCCAGGTGCAAGCAGGCGGGCGCCATGGATTTTGATGACCTGCTCTTTCGCCTCTACGAACTCTTCCAGAACCATCCTGAAGTGGTGGACAAGTACCGGAAAAAATTCCGCTACGTTCTGGTGGATGAGTTTCAGGACACCAACACGCTGCAGTACGCCATCGTCAAGCGATTGGTCATGTATCCCAACAGCCCCCGCAACATCTGCGTGGTGGGCGACGACGCCCAGTCGATCTACGCCTTCCGCGGGGCCACGATCCAGAACATCCTGGATTTCGAGCAGGACTTTGCGGAATTCGGTATTCAGACCTTCAAACTGGAACAGAACTACCGGAGTACGGAGAACATTGTTTCGGCCGCGAACGCCGTGATCAGCCACAACCGGCGGCAAATTCAGAAGAAGATCTGGAGCGACCGGGGAGACGGGCAGAAAATCAAGGTCATCCGCTGCGTGGATGATAACGAGGAGGGTAGGAGAGTAGCCGATACTATTCTGGAACAGAAGAACCGCTACCACCTACAGAACGGTGAAATTGCCATTCTCTACCGGACCAACGCCCAGTCGCGGATTTTTGAGGAACGGCTCCGGCATCACGGCATTCCTTACCGCGTGTACGGAGGTCTGAGCTTTTACCAGCGTAAAGAAGTAAAGGACCTCGTGGCCTACCTCCGCCTGGTGGTTAACCCCAACGACGAGGAAGCCTTTCGCCGGGTCATCAATTACCCCAAGCGGGGAATCGGGCAAACGAGTGTCGGGAAAGTCATTGACTTGGCCCGCCAGCAGAGTCTTTCCCTGTTTGAGGCCCTGAAGCATACCGCCCTGCCCAACCGCACCCGACATGCCGCCGATGGCTTTATTGATCTGATTGAAAAGTCACGGGCAAAAATCGACAAGGCCGATGCTTTCGAACTGGCGGACTTCATCGCCAAGCGGTCCGGCCTGGTGGACAATCTCCGTAAGGACGTATCGATTGAGGGGATGGGGCGGCAGGAAAACCTGCAGTCGCTACTGGACGGTATCCAGTCCTTCGTGGAGGAAGACACCTTAATTGATACCGATACGCTACCGGACAAGAGTCTGGCCACCTACCTCCAGAACATCGCCCTGTTGACCGACTTCGATAACGAGAACGAAAACAGTACCGACGTGGTGACAATGATGTCGGTACACGCCGCCAAGGGGCTGGAATACCGCTCGGTTTTCGTGGCCGGCCTGGAGGAAAAGCTCTTCCCCAGTTGGATGAGTATGGATACGATGGACGGTCTTGACGAGGAACGTCGGTTGTTCTACGTAGCGATCACCCGCGCCAAAGAGTTCCTGACCATCACCTACGCGAACACCCGCTACCGCTTCGGGAAGATGACCATGAACGAGCCCAGCAGGTTCCTGGCGGAAATTCCGGCGAATGCCGTGGAGAATACCAGCTACAGTCGTCGGTCCGCCGACCACGAATTTGATCCCCTAGCCCGCCAGCGGGCCCGGGTGACGGGCATTACTCCGGTTAGGAGCAAGGGCACGGCCCGCTTCGCCAAGCCGGTGGTGGACCCCGCTTCCTTTAAGCCCAGCCCGATCGACGAAATTGAAGTCGGGAGGAAAGTGCTGCACCTCAAGTTTGGCGAAGGGAAAGTAACCAAGGTTGACGGAGGTGCAGATAACCGGATCGCCACCATTCACTTCAGTGATCTTGCCCAGCCGGAGAAACGGATCATGCTGCGGTTTGCCAAACTGCAGGTGCTGGATTAATTCTGCTGTTTGTCGTTCTTTTCGGTGCTCAGTGCACTAATCAACGTGGCCTCCGCTGGATCATAAGGTGTCCCGTCGGGGTGAAAAACGTCATGAAACCAGCGATGAGGTTCGGCGACGAAGGTGGAGTCCCAACTTACCCAGGGGTAGATGGTCTGTGACTTTCCCGACACCAGGCCCCAGTTGTAGGCGCCGATATTACGTTCGGCCAGCAACGGCAGGGTATTGGCAAAGGTGGAGCCGTTGGTTCGGGCCATGTACTCCGTGCACAGTAGGGGGCGCTGGTATTCCTCAATCCGGGGTAGAAAGTCGGCATGGGCCTCCCCGCTTCCGTAGAAGTGGTAGCTAATAACATCGGAATTATTCAGCTGGAAGGTGTTGAAGGTGTTCAGGCTCCCATCGCCGTGAAACAGATCCCCAAACCAGACTCCGGTGGTTAGTGGCTGGCTGGGCGCAACCTTGCGCGCCCATTCGTAGCTTGCCCGCAGGAGGGGAAAAACCCGTTGTTCCTTATCGGAGACCTGCTCCTCGGCAAATTTGCCAAAGTTATGGTTGTCAGGTTCGTTGTAGAGGTCCCAGGCATAAATGCGCTCATCCTCACGAAAGTGGTTCAGGACGCCCTGAACGTAGGTCCTGAAGGTCGGGAAGTGCTCCTGATCGAGGGTGAGTTGCCGCTCGGGAGGACTCTGCACCCAGCCCGAATTGTGGGTGTGCGGAATCGGAGCCGGTTGCGGCCCGGTGCTGCTTTCCGGGTTCCAAACGGAGTCAAAGAGAACAAAGGTGGTGGATATTCCGTGCCGATCGGCGATCGTTAGGTATGTTTCCATGCGATCAAGGAACCCCAGGCTGTCCTGCTCCCAGAGCAGATTGTGTAGGTAAACTCGCATGGAATTCATACCAATGCTGGCCGCCCAGCCAAGTTCTTCGTTGATCTGGGCCGTATCAAAGCTGGTCGCCTGCCACATCTCCAGTTGATTGATGGCTCCCCGGTTATTGTAATTTGCGCCAACTACCCAGGGCCGCTCCGATACGTACTGGGCAATCCGGTCCGGCGACCATCGCCCCGGAACCGTGCCGGTATCCGGAGCCCATTCTTCCGCTGCCGCTACATCGGTGCGCTCATCGTGGGGAGCTTCCGAGCATCCGGAGAATAAACAAACAAGAAAGAGGAGAAGGAAAAGGGACAGTATGCGCATGACCAAATATATTCCATCTTCGGTTGCCCGAAAAAAGAAGTTACGATGGACATTATCCCAAAAGGCGCTGGCGTCCTTCCCGCATGTAGTTCCTGACGTTTAGCCAGAAGGCGGCAAAGAAATAGAAGAGGAGGGATGACCCCAGGGAAAGACAGGAGAGATAAATGAAGTACATCCTCACCCTGCTTCGGGGGATGCCCATGCGATCGGCAAGCCACGCACAGACCCCAAACGCTGATTGCTCTAATTTTCTCCGGAAAAACTCCATGATGGTGAGCGCCTGATTATTCGTTTAAAACTGCATTCCGAATTATTAAATAATTGAATTCGTGGAATGTTCAAAATTTAAGCAAGGTTGAGGTTCAGTTTCGAGAACAGAAACTCCCGCTTTACCTCCCGAACCGGGGCTTCGTCAAGGTCCTGCAGGGTCAGGTCTTCGATGGAAAACCTGATGAGTCGCAGGACGGGAAATCCAACCTGAGCCCACATTTTTCTGACCTGACGGTTTTTCCCTTCCGTCAGGGTAATGGACCACCAACTATCGGGTACGGTTTTTCTATAGCGGACGGGTGGCTGCCTTTCGGGAATAGACTGGAAGGTGGTGGAGGGTAGGGGAGCTACCCTCGTTTCTGCGCACGTCCACCGTTTCTTTTTCAATTTAATGGTCACGCCCGCTTCAAGCTGTTGGAGGGCCGATGAAGTAGGCTCTCCCTCTACTTGGACCCAGTAGGTTCTTGGGTGGTGGTGCTTCGGGTGCAAGAGTCTGGCGTTCAGGCTGGAGTCATCCGTCAGTATGAGTAACCCTTCACTATCGCGGTCCAGCCTTCCCACCGGATAAACGCCTTTGGGAAAGGCATGGAGGTCCCCCAGTACCGCATGATGATCGGCCTCCCGGGTAAATTGACTCAGCATTCCGTAGGGCTTATTGACGAGGAAGTAGTGTGGCATAGGACGGAGGGTAGGTGGTGATTTTTGCGATCAGACAGTGAACGGATACCGAACAAAGGAAACGAAAGTGGTGCTACAATAACAAAAGCAAACAGCGAATATGGTACTCTTTGAGGTATTTGGACTAACATTAGATTTTCAGCCACTTTTCGACGAACTGAAGAATTGGTGGACGGGGTTTCTTCAACTCCTGCCTAACCTTCTTGTCGGCATCCTGGTGGCTCTGGTCGGGATGGTAGTAACCCGGATGACCAAAAAGTACTTTGATCGCTTAGGGGCTAAACTGGTCAAGGATAAAATTTTGGCTAACCTACTCAGTAGCGCACTGACCGTTGCGCTCGGATTACTCTTTCTTTTTCTGGTGCTCTCCGTACTGGAACTTGATGGAACGGTGAAGTCCCTTCTGGCGGGTGCCGGGGTAGTTGGTCTGGCCGTTGGTTTGGCGTTTCAGGATCCTATCCTCAATTTCTTTAGTGGTGTTATCTTGACCGTAAGGCACCTATTTTCTCCGGGAGACATCGTTGAAATAGACGGATACTTCGGAAAAGTAAGACAGATTACGCTCCGTCATACCGCCCTGGAAACCTTTCAGGGCCAGGAGGTCCTTATCCCCAATAAAACGGTTGCCCAAAGCCCGATCAAGAATTACAATAAGCTTAATCGCCGGCGGGTAGATATTGCCTGTGGCGTCAGTTACGGAGACGACCTGAAGAAGGTAGAAAAGATTACCGTAGCCGCCATCAAGGACCAAGTGCCTCACGATACTGATAAACCAGTAGACCTCGTATTCGAGGAGTTTGGTGGCAGTTCCATTAACTACTCTCTACGTTTCTGGCTAACCCCTGAACAGCTGGCTCAGGGTGATTTTCTGGCCGCCCGTAGTAAGGCGATCATGGCGATCGTAGAGGCCTATAACGAACACGATATCATGATTCCGTTCCCGATCAGAACGCTCGATTTCGGGATCAAGGGAGGAGAAAAACTTTCCGCCATGCTGGCCTCCCGGATGAATGGAAAAAATAGAGAGGAGTCTTCCGAAAACCAACCACAGGAAGACCCCGCACACTACAACTAAATCATTTCGCCTTCGTGCGACAATGACCCATTACCAAAACTCAAAAACACGCAATTATGAATTTTCGAAATGTTTTTATGTTCCTTAGTCTCATTAGCCTGATCACCTTTACCAGCTGCGCTGACGGAAGTGCGATGGAGCAGGAGGCCGAAGAAATGGTGGCCGAGACGGAGAACGCCCTGGCCAACGTCAGTGCCGAAATTCGCGAAGAAAGCAATGAGCTGGCCGCCGAGATGTCCCGTGCGAAGGACAACCTTGACCAACGCCTTGAAGCAATCGAGGCTGAAATGGAAGGTGCTTCTGCCGAGGCAAAAGCTGAGCTTCAGGAGGAATACAACGAACTGGAAAAAGCATCCGAGAACCTGGAAGCCCGCATGAAGCGCGTTGGAAACAATATGGAAGCAGGCTGGAAAGACTTTAAGGGTGATTTTGCCCGCGGATGGAACAACTTCACCAGCGAAACCCGTAACCTGCTGGAAGAGATCGAAGCTGATCTCGAAGGTGAAATCGACTAATCAATTCTAAGAAAATGCTTGGCAATCAGGGAGCTTTTGCGGCTCCCTGATTGCCATTTTAAAACCAACAGAGATGATACGCACCGGATCAGTAGTAAAGTGGAAATGGGGCAACGGATACGCTGAGGGCAAAGTGCAGGAAACGTACACCGAAACCATTGAAAAAACGATTGATGGAAATACCGTCACCAGAAAAGGAGAATCTGGAAATAAGGCTTTATTCATCAAGCAGGATGACGGACAAGCAGTCCTCAAATTAGAATCAGAGGTAGAGAAGGTATAGCGCTGCCGGGATACCCCAACATTTATTTAACCAGGAAAATCAAATTTTTATGAAACCCCCATATGAAATCCGCCCGGAAGGCACCGAAGCCAGTCTCGTAACCCTGGCAAGTTTGCACAGTCAGAGTGCCACGGATTACCAACAGATCGCTGATGAAATTGCTGCGTTTTTTCCCGCCGGAGCAGATTATTTTAGTGAATTGGCTGCCTATCGGACCGTCTTGCAAGTGAAGCTGAATAAGTTGATTATGGATATGCCGGGAACTGCTCATACGCCAACAAAGAGTAGTATGAGTATTTTCAGGTCTAAGCGTTCCGCCGTAGTCCGCGCAATCGGAGAAAAGAATCTTTCCTATCTAGCGGACCTTACCATGCAGAATGAAAACGCTACCTTAAAGGCCTACCGGGAGATTTTGCATAACGATAAAGTATTGGATTTCGCCCGGGAAGTGCTGAACGAGCAACTGGAAACGGTCCTGGAATTTGTTCGCCGGACCGAACGATTCCGTACCGTGCCGCAACAACGTAATCTCGACGTCAAAACCCGGTCTTCTGACCTGTAGTCCGAGTTTGAATATTTTTACCATACCAACACGTTTAAACCACTGTTGTTAAACATTAATTCCATGGCACGTACCCTGCTTCTTCTGGCTTTTCTCTTGATCTCAGTTTTCTCCTTTGCTCAAAGCAGAAATTTAGTAACTGAGGGCTACACGGAATTTAAAAAGGAGCGCTACAATAGCCTTAATGTGTCCATTGACGCTTCTTACGATTTGGTGGCAGATTACCTTGAAGACTTCTGGGATGACCGCTATGAAATTGATGTAGATAAATTCGATAAGGATAAAAATGCACTGGCGCTAAGCGCAGAACAAGTTGGCCTTCCCAGGATCAGCGATAAGAATTTTGACCTATACCTGAAGGCTGCGGAATCTGGTCGTTCCACTACGGTCAGCGCCTCCGTTGTCTTTGCCGAGAACGATGTGGTGACGAGCCAAAACCATGCTACCGCCTACCGGGCAACCGAAGGAATCCTGGAAGAATTTTACCAGTACTTCTACTCCCGTTATTTCGATGAACAAATGGAAGAGGTGAGAAAGGAATTGGACGATATTCGGGATGATGGGCAAGACGCAACCGATGATGCGGATAAAGCATGCAAAAAAATCAGAAAGTACGAAGAGAAGATCGCCAAGCTGCAGCGAAAGATTGAAAAGGAACGGGAGGAAGTAGCGGATGAGTTAGATACCGCCGAAGAGAAGAGCCGACGTTCGCGGGAGCTGGAAGACCGCCTGCGGGAACTGCAACGGGCACGCGCTAAGTACCTGGGAGCAGGTTAACCGAAGGTCTCAATTAAGTAGGCAACGGATATGCCTAAATAATTGCCAATGCCGAAGCCCAGTAAACTCACCGCAATGCCGGCGGCCAGCAAGTGTTTATTACGCAGGGCCGCAGCCACCTGTACTACGAATACGGGACCATAAAATCCAGCCACGTAACTCAGAATTACGGTATCCCGATCCACGCGGAATATTTTGCACAGCAATAAATGCAATAGGGTTGTGGTGACCAGGGCCCAGGCGGAGAAGTACAGTAAGTCCATCCCATTAGCCGCAAGTTCACGGAAATCTGCCAGCAAACCGATGGCCACACAGAACACCAGAATAAAGTACTCCCCCAACGGATAAGAGTTTCCTATTTTCTTGGGTATTACCGATACCGAGACGAATAGCGATAAAGTGGTGAGAATCAGGATGAGCGCCGTATTATCCTCCAACCCTCCCGTGAGGAGATAGCACAGCCCTGCGCTTGCCGCAGTAACTAGGACACCAATAACGAGTTGGACCATTTGTTTTGGAAAGGGGATGCGCTCCATGAAATTTTGTCCGCCGTCAGTGGACTGGGTATCTGGCTCCGAAGTAGGGCGAAAAATCTTCGCGTAAATCGGTGGTAGAAAAGTAATCAGCCCCAATAAATAGCTCCCTCCGAGCAGGACGTCGGCCGCCTGAATGAGGACGAGATAGTCCTCCGGAGCATTAAGGGCAATACCAATGGCCTGCACGTTTGGCGTTCCCCCCGTGTAGAGGCCCACCAACATGCCGGCAATGGTCGGCGCGTCGGCGATTTTTCCCGACATATAGAGGCCCACCAACGTCGTGCACAATAATCCCGCCAAACAACACAAACCAAAAGCAAGTAGCATACTACCGGCGTACCGGATGCTTTCCCGGATCCGCACGGCAAACAGGAGTAAGGGGAGTCCGAGAAACATACTAATCCCGGCCACCAGCTTCATGTCTTCTCCACTAACCGGCCACAGACGAAAATTGCTGACGATGATGCCGATGCCGTAACAGGCAATAATGGAGCTCAGCCAGGTGGGGAAAAGCTTCGTACGCTCACCGTACCGGGCAAACAGCGGGAAGCCGATACAGAGTGCAAGACTGAACAATAGAGATACAGAAGGCACTGCTTAGTATCGCATTTTCAGAACCCGGGGTTTCCCGATACGGGGCAGGGTAACGACGTACAGATTGGTATAATCCAGCTCACTGAAGCGGGGAAACTGATTAGTCTGGGTCAAATGGTTGGCCAGGGCCGGAGTCGTGTTACTGTGGCCCACGACCAAAACGGTTTTACCCTTGTAAAGCCGTCGGAGTTCCTTGGAGAAGAATTCCAGCATACTTGGATCGTAAGGGATAATGTTGAGGTCATGGTCATTCGCCGTCGGTTGTCCGGTAGCCATGGTCCGGCGCGTTTGGGTACTGTACACGGCGTCCAAATCCGTATTCTTGAGAATTTCCATCAGTCGCTCTGCCCGGGCAGTCCCCTGAACCGTGAGCACGGGGTCTGCTCCGTAATCTTTCTCCGCATGCCGTACGAGAATGAACGTACTTACCGGTTCGTCTCCGAAATCCTCAATGGTTTGTTTTCGAAGGGTGTTGCAACCAGTGAGTAAAATGCCGGCCAGTACCAGCAGTAGTAGTGTGAGGGTGGTTTGTCGTCTCATTGTAGCCTTTAGTGAAGCTAATGTAGTGGTTAATTAACATTTGCGTCAGCTGGCCTTACCTTCCCCATCAATAAATATTCTCAAGGTCCGGTAGCTTAACTCAATCGTTGGGTTAGGGATTGATGGGCCTGCATCGAGAAGAGGAGAGCATAGTTGGTTGCACCGTTTACCTTTGCGCTTCCGAATGAAGGGGTAGGAGCACGAAAAAACTACCCCGAAAAGTATCCCTCCCGATGAAACTAGACGGATTAACCCACATTGCTTTTGACGCGGACGATACCCTTTGGGGCCATGAACACATCTTCGTGGACGCCAAGGCCCGGTGCCTCGAGTTGCTCGAGCCCTTTATGACCCCTGGAATGGATCTGGAACAGGAGCTATACCGCTTCGAACGGGAGAACCTGAAGATTTTTGGGTACGGCGTAAAGGGGTTCGTGTTGTCCATGATTGAAACGGCACTGGAAATTTCCCATCAGCAAATCTCCGGTGCAGATATCCAGCGGATTATTGATCTGGGTAAAGAAATGCTTCTCCACCCAATCGATTTGTTGCCCTACGTGCGGGAAGCGGTTATGACCCTGGAAGACCACTTTTCAATTATGGTCATCACCAAAGGTGACCTTTTCGATCAGGAGAACAAACTGGCCCGCAGTGGTCTGGCCGATCGTTTTCCCGTAGTTGAAATTGTTTCCGAAAAGAATGAAGCAACTTACCGTGATATCCTGCAACGACACGCGATTGATCCCGCAAAGTTCCTGATGATTGGCAACAGCCTGCGCAGTGATGTGTTACCCGTGCTTGCGGCCGGTGGCCGGGCGCTGCACTTGCCCCACGAATACACCTGGCATCACGAAAGGGTAGAGGAGACCGAACACACCGGCTACCTGCAGCCCGACTCCATGGAGGAGGCCGTGAAGATGATCATGGAGGCCCGTTCGTGATTGACCTAAAAAATTACCATCTGGTTCTCATCGGGCTCCTCTTGCTTCCGCCGTTTACGTTGTAGTACGTTGGGAACATCTTGGTCGGGGAGCAGCCGTTTTACGATCCGGAGCCGATGGGTGTACTTACCACGTTCGTAGTTGAAAATGCCGTAGTGGTCCACGGCATCAATTCGGACACAGTCGTTTACGTGGAGAATCTGACTATCCGGCAGTAGGATGCCTACGTGGTCAATCTGCCCCTTCCGGTTATCAAAAAAGGCCAGATCACCGGCCTGAGCCTGTACCACAAAGTCAACCATACGGCCGTGTTGGCTCATCGCTTCTGCGGTACGCGGGAGCTTGATGTTGATCAGGCGGGCCACCAGTTGCACCAGGGCCGCAGCGTCTACTCCGGTGGGCGTGCGTCCTCCGGAAAGTTCCGGAGCGTAGAGCCAGCGGCGAGCAAAGCGGATGAGTAACTCCGCTTCCATCCGCAGGTCTTCACTAAGGGCGGCCTGCCCGGAATAGCTGAAAATTTGGTGACCATGGCGCAGTCGCATTCCGTCAAACTCCGGTAGTCGTGCCCCGAAGGTCACGGGCAGCCCGAGGCGGTCCCCCATCAGGATGGCGTAGGGATCTAACGCAAAGGCGGGGTTGTCCCGTTGGCGCCGGAAGGTACTTTCGTCCACCTCCAGCAGTTGGTCGGTCCGGATGTACCCCTCGAAGTCATCGTCACTGCAACGAATCTTACAGTAGGTTTTTCCGGGATCGATCACCGAAACGGGTTCCCCCAGTAGCAGTTGGGAGGTAAGCTCAGATTTGGCTTTTGCCGATGCACGAATTGCCGCTGCCGTATAACGACCCAGCGCGTAGGAGTGGACCATAGATCGGCTAATATAAAATAAGGGTCGTTAAATTCCCGTTGGCAATGGCAAGAGCGCGTAAATTCGCCCCCCCAAGTGCCCCTTATGAAGCATTTTTTCTTCTTTTTACTCCTGTTGTTGTCCGTCAATGAAGTTTCTGGCCAGGATTTGCATTTCTCCCAGTACTTCAATTCCCCCCTTTCCCTCAACCCCGCGCTCACCGGGCTCTTCCCGGGACGGTACCGGGTGGGCGTAAGTACCCGCAGCCAGTGGGCACAAACTTTGGAGACCCCCTATTCCACCACCGCCTTTGCGGCCGACTTCCATTACTACGTCAATCCCGGAAAAAGACAGTTCAAGGACGCCTTTGGCGTAGGTGTCCTCTTCGCCAGCGACCGGGTTTCGGAAATTAACTACAGCGTCAACCAGATCATGGTGGGGGGAGCCTTTCACAAATCACTCGACCCCAAAAACAATCAGTACCTCAGCCTGGGGGTGCAACTGGGCGTGGTACAGCGTAATGTAAGCTACGATCAGCTCACCTTTGAGGATGAATTTGATGGTACCGGAGTTTTCATCGAGGGCGCTACGGGAGAAGAATTGCCGGTCAATAACTACGCCTTCGGCGATTATCAGATTGGCCTCAACTACAGCAACGCTCCCCGGAATCGTACGGCCATCTTCTTGGGAGCAGCCATGCACCACGTCAATGAACCCGAACAGAGCTTTTTCGCCGAAGCCACGCAGGGGGAAGATATTGAGGTAACCAACCTGCTGTACCGTCGGTACTCCGCTTACCTGAACTTGCGCATTCCCCTGACCCGCGAAGTGCTGCTCAGCCCCCGGGTCTACGGCTTTTCCCAGGGGCCCCATCGGGTCGCCAACGCCGGGACCAACCTGCGGTTTTTGATCAATGACGTCAACGGAGCCGCCTTTCACCTCGGCGCACACGCCAGGATGATCACGGGCGAAGAAGATTTTGCCCTGGATAGTGCCGTGGGTATGGTGGGGATTGAAATCAATAGTTTCCTCCTCGGGTTCAGTTACGATATTGGACTTAATGGCCTGCAAACCAGTCGTCGACACCAGGGAGCTTTTGAGATCAACCTCTCCTATACGGGGCAGGCCGACGACGACGAAGCTGTCCCTTGTCCGCAGTTTTAAGCTTTTCGCAAGAGGAAATTATCCGTCGGTACCCTATTTTGCGAAATGTATTGACTCCTGTGTGTCCTCAGCACGCATCGTCAGAAAGCTAGAATCAGACTTTTACACCGGTATTGATGTCCTTATCGTCGTGCCCAATTTTTCCTTTTAGTATGACTATTCCCCGTCTCTCACTACTAACACTGTTTTTCCTCTTTTTTGCCACCAACGTTTCCTTCGCTCAGGTCAAATGGCTGAGTTGGGAAGAGGCTATTGCCAAACACCGGCAACAGCCCAAAAAAATCCTGGTGGACGTCTACACCGATTGGTGTGGGTACTGCAAAAAAATGGACAAAACGGTATTCGCGGACCCAAAAATCGCGGAGTACATCTCCAACAACTTCTACGCCGTTAAACTGGACGCCGAACAGCGGGCCAAAATCACCTACGATGGCCACACCTTCAACTTCAACCAGAGTTACGGTCGCCGGGGCGCACACGAACTGGCCGTCGCTTTACTGGACGGAAGAATGAGCTACCCCAGCCTCGTATACCTGGATGAATCTCGCTCCCGGATCTCTATCAGTCCGGGCTTCAAGCCGGCCGACCGCTTCATCCACGAGTTGGCCTTTATCCGGGATGAGCATTACCGGAGCAAGACCTACCAGGAATACCTGAACGGGCTCGGTAAGAAATAACGGCCTTCCCAATCATGATGGATCGGGACGTGAACTTTCCACCAGAAAGGTTCCGTAGGGTCATGTCGTGGGTGCGGTTAGCTCCACGCGGTAGCCGTCCGGGTCGGTGAGGTAGATGGACCGGAAGTATACGTGGTCCTGTTCGACATATTCCAGTCCGGCATCGGCCAGGTACCGTTTGGCGACCTCCAATTGTTCCAACGAAAGCCGGAAGGCGAAATGGTCTACCGTATTGATGCCCCTGGCGGGATGCTTGTCTCCCCGGGGAAATAACGCGATCCCACTATTTCCCGCCAACAACATGACGGGAAATGGGGTCCATTCCGGAAACGTCACGCGTTGCAGCCCCAGATAGGACGAATACCAGTCCGCACTTTTTTCCAGGTCCTCCACCAGGAGGGCCACGTGATCCAGATAGTCAAGGGTAAAGGGTACCATAGGAGTTGTTGTTGTGGCCAGAAAACATTCTGATGCACTAAAAAGCTTGGTCTCCTTCAGAGCAGGTGGTTCATTTGGGCGCTGCGCGCAGGTGCCAGGAACCGTGTCCACTTGCTCCGTCTAGGGATAAGTGCCTGGTGTCGCCTTTCCCCGAAAGGCGACCACTCCATCAAAGAAGGAGAGAATGTACAAGGTCGATTCGCCACATTCTTTTGCGGAAAGGCCGTTAGTTGTCCCAGCCTGATTCGGTTGGCTTTCGGGCTTGTTCGGCTGACCGCACGGGAAAAGGAAACTCCACCTACCTTCAATTGATAAATGCACCCAGTAAGCTTTGTAGGCTGATGTTCAGGCTCTTAATGGCCTTGTCCATTTCCCATTTGTCGCGGTTCCGGGGCTCTACGTAATTACTGATGGACCGTAGCTGAAGGCAGCTAACGCCGTTGGTGAGACAGGCATAAAGAAAGGCTGCCCCCTCCATGCTCTCTACCTGGGCGTCCGGAAACTGACGCCGTAAGCGCGCTATACTTTCAGCCTCCCCCGTGGCGCGGTTGGTGGTGATCCCGGCGCACGATTGAAAGGGGAGACTCGCGGCGGGCGGCGGTACCCGCAATACGCCACCGTCGTCGAAGGGCGGCCCCGGTGATAAACCAAGCTCATGAAGCCGAAGCAATTCTCCATCGCTGTCCTCAGCCCCAAGGTCGCCCATCCGTTCGGAATCTATTTGCACAACCTGCCCCAGTGATAGTTCCGGATCGAGCGCCCCACCAATCCCGGCCTGAATGGCAAGGTCCGGAAGCTCCTCCTGTGCTCCGAAAAAATGCCCCAGCGCGTAGGCCGTCCGCATCTGACCTACTCCCCCGAAGAGTACGGTGATGGTTACGTTGGAAAAATGCAGTACGTTGGCACGTTCTTCCCGGCACTCCCGGCGTAACCACTGAATGGTGGGCTGAATTTCAAAAACCGTGGCTGCCGTCAACAGGATACGCATACTAGATCAGGTTTAGACTCAATTGCTGCTTCCCGTGGAAGGCTACCTCCCGTAGATTACCTCCCGGGACGTGGTGCAGGAAGCACCGACTGATGGTAATCCCATTGTGGGCAAAGACCTCCTTCATTAAGCTGGCCCGGGCGAGTAAGTAGCGTAGCTGGAGGTCGAACTGCTTGTGGGGCAGTAAAACGTCAAGGATTAGGGTGGTCGCTTCCTTTTGCTCGATGAGCCAGTCGGCCGACAACCTGATTTGACGACCCTGAACCCTGGCTTGCGCTACTACTCCCTGCCGTAGATTACCGCCGGGAAATTCCCGGCGTATCCAGTCGTGGAAGGCCGCCGAATGATCCGCAATCACCTGTGGCTGGCATTCACCGCCCGGAAGGAAGTTCTGCAGCAGCATTTCTGAACGTTCCTGTCTGACGTTGGAGGGAAGTGGTGGTACATCCCCGGCAAGAAAGGTTTTTATCGTGCCGGCCCACAGCCTGGGGTCGGTATCCGGATCGGGGGGCGGGGGATTGAAGTACTCATGAAAGTTCCCCAAATTGGAGCCACCGAATTGCTCCACCAACCATTCCTCTTCCAGTATGGCTCCCGGAAAAGCTGCCCGGCCCGGGCGTTCTCCACTGAGAAACGGTACTTCCCGGTAGCTCCTTTCCGAAGCAGGAAGGGAGCGGGGCTCCGTCCAGGTTTGGAGAAGTTTATTGACCTCGTGATTCCCCCAGTCAAAGGGGGCATCCGTACTGTTGGGGTCCAGGACGGGAGTCTTGCCGCCACCCCTGGAATAAGCCCGGTCGAGCCAGGGGGCGCCATCTTTATTGGTGGGGAGCACCAGGAAGTCCCGCGCCCGCGTAAAGCCCACGTACAGCAATCGGGCTTCCTCGGCCAGGGCCTTTTCGCTGGCGGCGTCCGCCCATTCACTTTCCTGAATACTTTCCAGCCAGGGAACTCCCTTAGCCAGCCTACCGTAGGGATTTACCCAGTACCGGACCCAACGGTTACCCAGGGGCGCAGAAAGGTCTACTTCTTCCGATAGGGGAACGACGTCAACTCCCCAGATATCCGCCCGGAGTTTTTGGTCCAGATCGGCACAGATGACCAGTGGCCATTCTAAGCCTTTGCTTCGGTGGTAGGTAAGTACGTTGACCGCTTCGGGACGCTCACCGGCTCCCTGACGGTCCGTCTCGTCGCGTTTCAGTTGGTCGAGATACAGTAAAAAACCACCCAGGGAGGCCGCCCGGTGTTGCCGGTGGCAATTGTCTTCGTAGGCGATGGCCAGTCGACGAAGCTCATCGATGTTGCTCAGTCGCTGCTCTCCGTCCCCCCAGGCAACGATGGTGCGCCGGATGCTCAGTCGCTCAATGAGTAGGTTCAGGATTTCGCTGGTGCTGCATTCCTCGGTAACGCCCCGCAGGTCATCCAGCGTCCGAATCGTCACGTCGTCCGCCGCCCAGGCCACGTCTTCGTCACGCTGGGATTGGATATACTCCATCCGGTCCCGAACGATCTCGGCCAGGGGCCTTCTGCTTCCGAATAACAAGATTTCGGCTACCGAGAGGCTGTCCGAGGCGTTGAGAAGATACTTGAGACACGCCAGCACCAGGGTAGCTTCGGCCGTAGCCAGCAAACCCGTGCGGGCAATGGCCGCACTGAGCCCCTGCCGACTCAGGGCATCCGCCATGTCGGCACAACCGTAGTTAGACCGGCAAAGAATGGCAATATCGGCCGGGATCATCTTGCGGGGAGTATCCTCACCCTTCGGCAAGATCATGGGGGGATTGGCCAGAAGCTCACGGACAGCTTTGGCCAGCACCTCGCGGGTCCACTGCTTGGAAATGCGTCCCTTGCCGTCCAGCTCAAAGTGCCAGTGCCAGACCCCTGATCGTTCAGCGATGGCGGGAGGCTCGGCCGGAGAGAACTTGTTGCCGCCGCGGGTTCGCACCGGATCTAGCACGACCGCCACCTCGGGTATGTCCGGAAAGGCCTTGGTGAAGAGGGCGTTGCAGGCATACACCACGTCTTCCCGGCTGCGCCAGCTGTTGCGCTGGATATTGGCCACGTCGACGGGACCGGTCGCGGCCATCACGGCCGCCATCAAGCGGGGTTCCGCTCCGCGAAAACCGTAGATGGATTGCTTGGGATCTCCCACCCAAATGCTGTGCCGGGCCAGGGTGCTCAATTTCAGGAACAGCGCCAACTGAATGGGGCTCGTATCCTGAAATTCATCCACCATTAGCAGGTCCAGTTCCCGCCGGAGACTCGCCTGCACCTCCGGCTGCTCCAGAAGTTGGAGGACCAGGGCTTCCATGTCGGTGTAGTCAATCCGCCCGCGACTCTTTTTGAAGCGGTCATACTCCGCAATGGCGGCCTCCGCGGCTCCGAACATTAGCTCCTGGAATCGGCGGATATCGTCATGGAAAGCCGGTAGTTGGGTGTGTCTTTCGGCAACCTCAACGAGGTGGCCCACCAGGTCGCGGCTTTTGGCCCCTACCTTTTCGACAAAGCCGCACAAACGGCAGTATTCCGACCAGGGTAGGGAGCCCTTCCGTTGTAGCTGACTAGCCAGCCGACGCAGGGTCTGGGCGGCGGTAAGTGTCTTTTTGGTGCCATCCGCCTCATTGTTCACGAGGGCTGCCGCGGTTTCCGTCAGGGCTATCTGAAGTTGACTTTGCACCTGCGGTAACGCCAAATCCTTAAGAACCTCCGGGAGAAAAGCGGCCAGACTTGCCCAGGAACGTTTCCGGCTTTCCTCGATGTCCGCAGCGGAAAAATTATTGCTCCGGATGATCTCCACGAGTTGCAGCACCTGCTTGCGCCAGTTGTAGGGAGTACCGTCCACACTAAGGCCCAGTTGCTCACAAAGCCGTTCTATTTCGTCGATCGTCTCCAGCGAAATAACGGCTGCCATGCTCAGGTTGAAATACCGCTGGTGATCCTCTTCCGCGATAATTTCCACCTGAGGGGAGACCCCGGCCTCAAAGGCAAAACGCTTCAGCAGTTTCACCCCCAGCCCGTGTACGGTGCCGATGAGGGCATTTTTCAGGGAATTGGCCTCCTGGGAAAGCCCTTCGCGCAACAGCTTGACCCGGACGCGCTCCCGCAATTCCGCGGCGGCTTTCTTGGTGAAGGTGGTGGCGATGATCCCTTCCGGCCTCGCCTGGCCGCTCACGAGGGCCGCCGTCATCTCTTCGGTGAGCCGATACGTCTTTCCGCTACCGGCTCCGGCGGAGATTAATTTCAGATTGTCGAGAACCACGGACAGGGAAAAATTCAGGTTTAGGAAATGCGGCGCATGCTGGCGGGAAGGTAGCCAGAATTAGGGAAACGACCGGAAAACTGTCCAGCGAAATCGTAAGGGGAAAATTGGGCGAGAAAGCAATTCGCCAGGCCTTGGCGTGATCGGTAATTACCGTCCGTTTCCGCCGCGATGGCGGCCGAGAATGTCCCGGCCGTCGGCCTTGCGCTCCGGGTCGCGGGGAGCTTTGTCGTAAACGTGGTTGAAGATCTTGGTGATTTCTGTCCAACGCCCGTCCCGGTATTCCAGGGCATGGTACGAACCGTCCGGCATGTTCACGGGGCCTTCTTCATTCGTCCCGGGCATAAGAATCAGGTTCTCGTAGACGATCCGGTTACTGTCGGCCTCATATTGCATGGCCACCCTGCCTTCGGCCCCGTACTCCAGAATGATCCGGGAACGGTCGGGCATCAGTTGCCCCTTCTCGGTGTAGGTATCAAAAATCGGCAGCCCGAACTGGGGTTTGCCATTCTGGTCAAAGGTGAGCACATCAAGAATCTTCTGCCTTCTCCAGGTGCCAAAACGATCGAAGCCGAAGAGTAGATAGTAGGGACTTCCGTTATGGGTGCCGCCGGGAATCATCCGGTACACCACGTAGCCGAGCCAGTTGTCGGGCCCGAGAATGGCATTTTCGGGGTTTTCCCGTAGCGTAAAACCCCGGTCAATCAGCGGCGTAAGCTGGAGGTTCTCCGTGTTCCGCTGCAGGGCCCCGTAGTGGCGGTATTCGTCCCGGTTGACGTGTAACTCCCAGGTGAAGATGCGGAAGCTGCTGTCCGGAGCGTACTGAATGCTTACGCCCTCCAATTCCGGAAAAGCGTACCGGAAACTGTTGGGGCGGTTGAGCGAAGTAACCAGTCCGCGAATCAGCTCCTTACAGGCCGTGAAGCGACGGTCCGCCGAACTGTCCGTGTGCATGACGTAGGATAGGGCGAGCAGCTCCTGTTCGGCCAGCTCCATACTGTCCCGGTTTTCCGGGCTCAACTCGCCGGATTGGGCGATTCCGGCAAGGGAAAAGACCAGGAGGCAGAGAGAGGTGAGCGCGGACTTCAGCAAAATGGGGTGTTGGTTCATCGGGATAACTAGGTACTACCCGTTTATTACGTCCCAGAAGCCCAAAAAGTATATTCAGGTCGCCTACATTTGCAAAATGATAACAGTTGATTTCAGCAACCGCACCGTTTTGGTGACGGGGAGTAGTAAGGGGGTTGGCGCCGCCACGGCAGCATTGTTCGCGCGGGCCGGTGCCCGGGTTTGCGTCCACTATAACCAGGACGTTGCGGGCGCCAAGGCGGTGCTGGCCGGTCTGGAAGGCGCGGGGCACTGCCTCCTGCAGGGGAATCTGGCGGACCCGGTGGTGGCCCGGCGGCTCGTACAGAGTGCCGCCACTAAGCTCGGACGACTGGACGTATTGGTCAATAAC
Source organism: Lewinella sp. W8 (assembly GCF_004375085.3). Lineage (GTDB taxonomy): Bacteria > Bacteroidota > Bacteroidia > Chitinophagales > Saprospiraceae > Neolewinella. Next base: position 212,752 of record NZ_SNAQ03000005.1, on the reverse strand, counting down.
GCGGGTATTTTTCGCCCCCATCCCGTGGATGGCAGTATGCCCTTTGATACCTGGCTGACGACCTTCCGGAACACCCTGGACACCAATCTGGTCGGTCCGGCTGCGGCTGCCTTTACGGCCATCGAAATCATGCGCGCCCAGCGGGGTGGGGCCATCGTTAACGTGGGTAGCCGGGGGGCCTTTCGCGGGGAGGCCGGTCAGGTGGGTTACGGAGCCGCCAAGGCGGGATTGCACGCCCTGTCTCAGTCGCTGGCCCAGGCGGTGGGTAAGGACAACATCACGGTACACGCCGTGGCCCCGGGCTTCATTGAAACGGCTATGGCCCGACCGCACCTGCAGGGGGCTGCGGGAGACGCCGTCAAGGCGCAGAGTCCCCTCAATCGCGTGGCTACCGTGGAGGAAGTAGCCCGGGCCATTTTATTCCTTTCCAGTCCGGAAGCTACGTTTACCACCGGAGCGATTCTGGACATCAACGGAGCCAGTTACCTCCGTTAACCCGGTATGGCTCAATCCCATAACGCCGAAAGCCACCCCTATTTCCCAAGTGGAGACTGGGAAGGGTTTTACCTCTACCGCAGTGGACCCGGCGCTGAGCGTCACCCGATGCGCTGCCAGCTGGATTTTGCGGACGGGAAAGTCACCGGCGGTGGCAGCGATGACGTCGGGGCCTTCCGCTGGCAAGGCGTGTACTCCACCGTGGAAATGTCTTGCCGGATGGTCAAGCAGTACGCCACTCACGTGATTTTCTACGACGGCCGCGCCGACGAAAGTGGCGTTTACGGTACCTGGTCACAGGGCGCCTATTTTTCGGGGGGCTTTCATCTGTGGCCGAAGCAGGGCGGAAACGAGGAAGAGGCCGTAGCGGAAAAGGTGGACGCCAAGCAACTGGCCGGCGCATGCTGAGTTCACTTTCGGCGTACCCAAATTTTCATAAATTCGGAATTATCTGATTCCCAATTAATTCCTGCGTACCTTTGCCCCCTCAAATAGGGGTGATCCCGTTGTTTACGTTTTCCTGTGTCGGTGGCGACGCAGTTCGTGGTAAGCCATTTCACCCACAAATTTTATCGGAGAAATGGAGACTTTTCAGGAAAGCGAGCTGCGCGAAGACGTTAAGCGTGCGGTAGCAGAACTTGGTTTTATCAACCCAACCCCCATTCAGGCGGAGACCATACCCATGATCATGGAATCCAGCCGGGACCTGGTCGCCCTGGCGCGCACGGGTACGGGGAAGACGGCGGGCTTCGGCCTGCCGGTCGTCAACGACATCAACGTTGACGTAGTGGCCGTTCAGGCCCTGATTCTTTGTCCTACCCGGGAGCTTTGCCTCCAGATTGCCAAAGACCTGGCGGCTTTCGCTCGCTTCCGCAAGGGCGTCGAAGTAGCCGCGGTATACGGCGGTGCGCCCATCGGACAACAGATCCGGGCCATCGAAGAGGGTGCCCAGATCATTGTCGGCACGCCGGGACGGACCCTGGACCTCATCAACCGCAAGAAGCTGAAGGTCGATCTGCTCGATCGGGTCGTACTCGACGAAGCGGACGAGATGCTGAACATGGGCTTCCAGGAGGAACTGAACGCCATTCTGGCGGCCACTCCCGAGAATAAACAGACCTTGCTCTTCAGCGCCACCATGCCCAAGGAGGCCAAGCGCATTTCCGAAGACTACATGAATGATCCCGCGGAGATCAGCGCGGGCCACTCCGATGCCGGAAACTCTAAAGTAGCGCACCAGTACTTCAAGATCAAAGCTTCCGACCGCTTTGCTCTCCTGCGCCTCTTGGTGGAACTCGAGCCGGATATGTACGCCGTGATCTTTTGTCGTACCCGGCGGGAAGTCGACGGCGTCAGCGAAGACTTGCGCTTTGCCGGCCACGCGGCGGACGCCCTCCACGGCGATATGTCTCAGGCCCAGCGGGATGACGTCATGAATCGCTTCCGGCGGCAGCGGATCAAGCTGCTGGTGGCCACCGACGTAGCCGCCCGCGGACTGGACGTACAGGACCTCACCCACGTGATTAATTACAACCTTCCCGATGCTCCCGAAGTCTACGTCCACCGTAGCGGCCGTACGGGCCGGGCCGGAAAGGAGGGCATTGCCCTGAGTATCGTGACGGGACGGGAGCTCCGAAAAATCCGGGATATTGAGAAATATTCCAACATCAGTTTTGAACTCAAGGACGTTCCCAGCCAGGAAGAAGTATACCTGCGCCGGGCACTCCGGTTTGCCGAATCCGTCAAGGCGGCCAAACTGGACGACAAGCTGGCGGGCTTCCTGCCCGAAGTCATTGCGGCATTCGGGGAATTGGAAAAGGAAGAACTCATCCAGCAGTTCCTCGCCTACGGCCTGTCCGACCTGAGCAAGCACCTGAGCGAACAGCGGACCGTACAGAATGACCGTCGGAAGGAAGAAAAATCCAAACGGGGTTCCGGCAGCTTCACCCGCCTGTGCATGTCGGCAGGCAAAAAACAGGGATACTCCGTGCCTCAGGTCATCGGCATGATCAACCGGAAAATTCCGGGTAGAAAAATTGACCTCGGCCGGATTGATCTGCAAAACAACCTTACCTATATTGACGTCGATAGCCGGGAAGCCAAGCGCGTGGTCGCGGCCTTCGTGGGCGTGGTCGATAAGGGACAGGAACTCAACATGCGCATCTTTGAGGGGGGCGCTTCCATCGGCACCAAGCCTCCCCGTGGAAAGAAAAAGCCGAAGCAATTTCGTGCCGGAAACTTTAAGCCCCGCACCAAGAAGAAGCACCGTAAGGGCGGCAAGTAAGGGGCCCCGATAAGTCTTTTTGGAGGCTAAGAAAAGCAGGTGAGATTTTAGCAGTGGGCGAGGGACCGCAGGTGCCAGGCAGTGGGTATTCTGATGGGTTGTCAAGCGTCATCCATGATATCAATCGCTGAGGACTGCCCAAAAAAAACTGCCCCGGTCATCGAAGAAACGATGCCGGGACAGTCCACACACTATGAGAACACCCATTAATTCTTTGGTTCGGCCTTCGCGGCCCGGATCATTTGATCCTTTGCCTATACAGACGCCCCGGAGGGCAAAAAGTATGCACGTTAAACTGTTAAATAAATGCAAAAATACCCCGGAGCCTAGCAAATACGGGGGATTAGCTGATTTCGCAATTCAGTGAAGTGACGCGCCGGTGACACGATTGGTGTGCCGTATCTTTGACCCGGATGATCACCGAAGAAAGTGTACGAGAGGTAATTGATACTGCCCGCATCGAAGATGTGGTGGGAGATTTCGTCAATCTTCGCCGTCGGGGACAGAATATGATCGGACTATGTCCCTTCCACAACGAGAAGACCCCGAGCTTCAACGTCAATCCTTCCCGAAACATCTATAAGTGCTTCGGCTGCGGAGAAGGGGGGGACCCGGTGAAATTCCTCATGACGCTCGAACAACTTTCCTTCCCGGACGCCATCCGCTGGCTGGCGGATCGCTATAACCTGAAGCTGGAAGAAAAGGAGGTGAGCCAGGAAGTGCGGCAGGAACGGCAGGAAAAAGAGAGCCTCCTGCTGGTAAATGACTTTGCCCGCAAATGGTTTGAGGACCAGTTGTACAATACCGAGGAAGGCAAAAGCATCGGGCTGAGCTACTTCAAAAGTCGCGGCTTTCGCCGCGATGTCATGGAAAAATTTGGCCTGGGATATGCTCCCCTGCAGCGAGATGCCTTCTTCAAGGCGGCGGTAGCCGCCGGGTATAAAGAAGAACAACTGGAAAAGCTGGGGCTGGTCCGGAATAAGCGAGACTTTTTCTTTGACCGGGTCATGTTTACCATCCATAATCTGGGCGGCAAACCGATTGCCTTTGCGGGGCGAATCCTCAAAAAGGACGTCAAGGCCCCCAAGTACGTCAACAGCCCCGAGACCGAAGTCTACCACAAGTCCGACGTGCTCTACGGCCTCCACCAGGCGCGTCGGTCGGTCCGGAAGCTGGACAACGTCTACATGGTGGAAGGGTACACGGACGTTATCAGTCTGCACCAGCACGGAATAGAAAACGTGGTGGCCACGTCCGGAACCAGCCTGACCCCCGGGCAGGCCCGGCTCATCAAGCGGCAAACGGAAAACGTAACCCTGCTCTACGACGGGGACAAGGCGGGCATTAAGGCCGCCCTGCGTGGTGTAGACGTGCTGCTGGTGGAAGGCCTGAACGTGCGCGTGGTCATCCTACCCGACGGAGAGGACCCGGACAGCTACATGCAGTCCGTGGGTACTACCGCCTTTGGCGATTACCTGGAGAAACAGCGGCAGGACTTTCTGTTCTTCAAGGCCGATCTGCTGTTGGAGGAGGCCGGCAATGACGTGGCCGCCCGGACGGACGCCATCCGGTCAATCGGTGCTACCCTGGCCCTGGTCGATGATCCCCTCAAGCGGGCCGGCTATCTGCAGCAGTTTAGTGGTCGTTTACAGATTGAAGAGTCCCTGCTGGTCAGTCTGGTCAATCAGTCGATCGCCGACCGCCGAAAACAGGCTCAGAAAGAACAGGAGCGTGAGGCACGACGGCAACAGCGGCGGGGCAGGGAGGACCAGCGGTCTGCCGAACCAAAGGGTAGGGGAAACAGGACGCCGCCGCCACCCCCAGCCGCCGGGGAAGAAGATCAGTGGGCCGGACTCGTAGAGCCCAGTTGGGGAGACGAGGATGTTCCCCCGATGCCACCCCCGGAATTAGAGGATCTCTCCGCGGAAGAACCTCCGCAAACATTGCCGGACTTACCGTTGCTGGGACACAGTCATCAGGAACAGCATTTGGTGTATCTGCTGATCCGGGACGGTCATAAAATGTACGACCCCGAAAAGAATATGAGCATCGCCGCCTTTCTGACGGCCAACGTAGCGGATGTGCTCGGGGATTTTGACCACGAACTGTACCGAAAGGTGGTCAGTCTGGTGACGGACTACGTCCGGCAGCACAAGAGCGGCCCCGACGCGAACTGGTACCTCCACCATCCCGAAGGAGCCATTCAGGAATTGGCGCAAACGGCAACCGTAAGCCCCTATACCTACAGTCCTAACTGGAAGGAAAAGTATGGCCTTCACCTGAGCCAGAAACCCCCGGAGGAAAATCAGCGACTGGCCGCGGAAATCTTCCTGCGCGTATTCCGGATGGAGAAGATTGATCGAAAGGTGAAGGAAAACGTCTTGAAGATTAAGGAACTAGCCGTTGCTGGTGAAGAATCCCGCCTGAAAAAATTCCTGAAGCTCCAATCGAGACTGGTGGAGATGCGTAAACAACTGGCAAGCGAACTGGGTACGGTGGTAATTACCAAATGATTTGGGAAGACTTTGGGGGAGGTGCTCAACTGCGACTCATTGCTAATTTATCATCGGGTTCCCGTGTGAACAGTGCCGTAAATAATTCGTGCCCCGAAGGGATTCGACGGTCGTAAATTTTCCCGGGTTCATCGACAAATACTGGGAGGATTGGCCCACGGAACTATATTGCGATCAGTAGAAAACACACAAAAACACACTATTATGATGTCTGACGTTATGGATAATGACCTGAGTACGGTTTACGCTCCCCGCTTTGCGGGCTTCGGCGTCCGTCTGGGAGCCTACATCATCGACGTACTGGTGCTCATTCCAGTCATTGGTGCTTCGATGTACTTTACCATGTTCAACCCGAACGCACTGGCCTTCCTCCTGATTTCCATCCTTTCGGCCTTTTACAAACCCGTGCTGGAAGGACTGTACGGCGCGACCGTCGGTAAAATGGCGCTGAAAATCAAAGTGGTGGGCGCAGAAGGCGTTCCCGTTACGATCAACCAGGCCTTCATCCGCTGGGTACCGTTCCTGCTCGGAGCCGTTTTCAGTTGGTGGTTTACCTACGGGATGATTTCAGGCGCCGCTGCGGAAGGAATCAGTGGTTTCATGGAATACAGCATGTACCAACAGGAGCAAACCGCCGAAATGGGGGCCACGGCCACCATCGGCCAACTTTCCGGCCTGATTCCCATCATCTCGGCACTCTTCATGCTGGGCAATGCCCGTAAGCAGGCTGCTCACGATAAGCTGGCCGAAACCTACGTAATCTACCGGGACCAGAATTCTGGCTCCATGTCCTAGAAAAAACATTCAGCTGACGGGCTACGTTTTCGGCTAACCAATGACATATTAACTTTGTCCGGTGGAAAATAGTGAACATCAGCCCGATCAACAGGTCGATCCCTCGGAACTGCGTTTTGCGAGCTTTACCGTTCGTGCCGCCGCCCGGGTGATCGACCTTTTTGTTTTATTCCCCATCTCCGCCCTGGCGGCCTATTTCACGCTATTCGAGCCGAGCCTTTCCATCGTGCTCTTACTGGCCCTACTGGACGCCGCCTATAAGCCCATCATGGAAAGTGTATACGGGTGGACCATTGGAAAACGGGTAATGAAGCTTAAGGTGATTTCTCAGTATGATCTCGGTCCCATCGACTTCAACCAGAGCCTGATGCGGTTTCTCCCCTGGGCCCTGGTTTTCTGCGTAACCGTATTCCTCAATACCCGCTATTTTCAGGATCCCAATTTCACGGAAATCGAAGACCTGGAAACGTATCTCCAGTTTCTTCAGGACCACCCCCTGAGCCAGAATTTCTTCGTGGGCGTCATTCAGTATCTTCCCCTGTTCTCCGCCATGTTTGTGTTCTCGGACCCCTTCCGGAGGGCCCTGCACGATCGTCTGGCCAAGACCTATTGCGTCTACAATAACGATCAATTCCAGTAGGCGAATGCCCGCCAATTGCCGGTAGATAAGCCCGTCGGTAAATCCGTAATGGGTGGTTATGCTATTTCTCAAAAAAAGCAGACCCCGCTCAGCAACGCTGGGCGGGGTCCGATTTTCTCCTGTGGGAGAGTGCTACTGTTCGGTAGGCAACTCTGCCAGGGTAAACGTCCGGGTGACGGGATTGTAGGGCGTATTAACCACTTCGCCGTCCTTCATCAGGGACAACTCCACGGTGTTTTCCCCGATGGGAAGCCCCTTGAGGTAATAGGGCTGCCACTCCGTAATGGTAAACTCATCCGTGCCGTTAACCACGGCCCTCACGGAGTAACCATCCTTTCCTAACTCAACGTTCACGGGATAAAAATCAAGCATGACGTTGTCCGTGTTGGCTTTGCCGGTGTAGGTCCCTTTGGGGCGACTGTAGAAAACCATGGGCTCAGTGATGTCCTCAGTGTAGGTGAAGGATCCGCCCTCCACCTGGGCCTTAATGGCGCGGTAGGCAGCGTCCGTTTTGATGGACTCGTGGTAACTCCGGCTCAGAAAGGTTAAAATGTAGTGCTTCCCGTCCGGGACTTCCTGCTCAAAGGTCGGCTCATACTTCGCGATGTAGGGCTCATTGTTCAAAATGAGGTGAGCGTGTTGCCCCTTGGCGGAGTTGGCGCACATTAACTGATCGGCATCTGGTGTTTGCATCCCGAATTCATACCCGGAAACGGAGTAGTTGAATTTTCCGTCGGCGTAAGTCCAGTCGGTGATGGTGGCGTCCGGAAAATCACTGGTTGCGGGCATGGGCGTAAGGGTGATGCCGGAAGCAACGGGAGCTTCCTCCATGCTTTCCATAGTTTCTTCCGTTTCGGTATCGGCGGATTCTGAATTGCCACAGGCTACGGTCAGCAAGAGCATCAGCATTAATGTCAGTAGGCTGGTAATGCGCATAGTGGGTGTAGATTAATTTTGGTTTAACTAATCAGGGGAGAAGCGTGTTTTGAAGGGGAACGACGTCCCTGAATCGTCGCCCACCTATGTAGTAAAGCACAAAAGCCACATAAGTTCGTGAACAAGACCGCTGAAATAGTAGAATTACGCGTTGAAGGAATGGATTGCAACAACTGCGCCACCTCCATTCAGCGATTTCTCGAACGGAAGGGCCTCGTCGACGTGATGGTCAATTTCCAGACCAAGGAAGTGCGCTACCGCCGAAACGATGCCCAGCTCAACGACACCGAGGTTCGTGCCGGCATCGCCAAACTTGGTTTTACGGTGGTGGATGAAGAGCAGGCCGCCGCGCCCGGCCAGCAAGCCTGGCGGGCACGCCGTCGCCTGCTGATTTGTGCCCTGCTCACCGCACCCCTCCTGATTGGCCACCTGTTGATGACCCTGGGCGTGCACATCGGATTGATGCACAATGGCTGGTTGCAACTGGCCCTGGCCGGTCCCGTTTACCTGATCGGAGGATTACATTTTGGCCGTTCGGCCCTGGCCGGCATCCGGGAGCGCATCCTGAATATGGACGTCCTGATCTTTCTGGGGGCTACCGCCGCCTTTGTGTACAGCCTGGTGGGGCTCTACTGGCAAAACCCCGATTACTATTTCTTCGAGACGGCGGCCACCATCATCACCCTCGTTTTGGTGGGCAACTGGTTGGAGGCCCGTGCCGTCGCGCGGACCACCACCGCCATCGGAGCACTCACCGAACTTCAGGAAGAAACGGCCACCGTAGTCACCCAGAGCGGAACGCTGGTGACCATACCGGTGGAGGATGTCAGGGTGGGCCAACGACTGCGGGTGAATACCGGAGACAAGGTGCCCCTGGATGGAGTCGTCCTGGAGGGATTCGTTCGGGCCAACGAGGCCATGCTGACCGGTGAAAGCGCGCCGGTGGCGCGCGGGGTAGGGGAGCCAGTCCTCGGTGGGTCAATCGTGCAGACGGGCCAGGCGCTCGTGGAAGTAACCGCTACGCATCAAGAAGGCACCCTGGCCCACATCATCGAGTTGGTGAAGACCGCCCAGGCCGATAAACCGGCCCTGCAACGGCTGGCTGACCGCATCAGCGCCATCTTTGTCCCGGTGGTCATCGGGCTGGCCGTGCTGACCTTTCTCCTGGGATGGCTGACGGGCTACGCCAGCCCCACCCAGGCCCTGATGAATGCCATTGCCGTACTGCTCATCAGCTGTCCCTGCGCCATGGGACTGGCAACGCCCACCGCCGTCATGGTCGGAGTCGGACGATTGGCGCGAATGGGCGTACTCATCCGCGGTGGAAGTACCGTGGAATCATTTGCTGGAATTCGCCGGATGGTGTTCGATAAAACCGGAACCCTGACCACCGGAGAGCTTCAGGTAGAAAATCTCCAGTTCCATGAGGACGGCGTTCCTTCTGCCCTGATCCGGCGCCTGTTGTATGTCATGGAGGGCTACTCCAGCCATCCCATTGCGGCTTCCGTAAGAAAGCATTTGGAGACTACGGAAATGATGGCATCGGATGCCGCAGTCTACCGGGAATTCGTGGGAAGCCTGACCACCCGGGAGGAAGCGGGCCTTGGGTTACGGGCCACCAACGACCGGGGGGATGAATTCTATCTGGGCGCACCCCGGGCATTCCCCCAACTGATATCCCCCGCCGGGGCCGCGGCGGTTTTGGTGAAAAACGACAAATTGCTGGCCAGTTTTGAGCTGGAAGATGAAGTCCGTGCGGGCGCCGCTGCGCTGGTGCAAAGTCTTTCGGCTAAGGGCATTGATACTGTGTTGCTGACGGGAGATAACCGGGAAAAGGCGACGACCGTAGCCCGGGAAGTAGGGATCACCACCGTACTGGCCGAACAACTCCCCCAGCAGAAGCTGGACCACATCGCCCGACTGAGCGCCGACCGCCCGACCGCCATGGTGGGAGACGGCATCAATGATGCTGCCGCCCTCAGCCGGGCCGATCTGGGTATTTCCCTCGGCGGCGCCAGCGCCGCCGCTCTCGATGCGGCCCAGGTCGTCTTGCTGCGTGACGATTTGCGTCTGCTGACCGAAGGGTACGAAGTAGCAAGCCTGACCCTGAAGACGATCCGTGAAAGTCTGTTCTGGGCCTTTAGTTATAACATCGTCGCCATCCCCCTCGCTGCCCTCGGATTCCTCAACCCCATGTGGGCGGCCCTGTTCATGGCCTTTTCCGACGTGGTGGTCATCGGCAACGCCATCCGCTTGAAACGCCGCCGGCCATAATACCTCTGGGCCTTACAGACAGTGGAGTTTCCCGACCAGAATTATGACTTTTTGAGTTGCTCTGGCAAGACGGTGGAAACCCTGGTCCGAACAGTCAGACGCGCAGCCATTGGCCAGCGGCTGCTGGTCGGAACAGTGGGGTCTCCCGGGTAAACTGTTCGGACGCCGCCCGTTTTGCCTACGGCTACACCGGCCAGGCTTCCGACCAGTGTAGACCTATCTACCAGCGCGTCTATTTATTTTTAGCAATGTACTCGTGAGATGATAGTTGCACAAGCCATCGTCTCGGAGTCCCGCATAATCAAGTGCTGACGAATACTCCCAGGCAAGAATATCATCCACTAATCCAGCCCGTTCCGGATTGTTGTGGATGTAGTGGAAGCATCGGCATGATTGTTTCAGCCCGGTAAAATGGCCTTTGTCATCAGCCCCGGAATGGTGCAACGCTCCAGTGATTTTTGCTCTCGTTTTCTGTTGAAAGAGATTGCCGGTTCTTTGATACACCCGATTGTAGGCTCGGGCATAAGTGCTGAGTAAATCTTGTATTCCTCTGGATAAGCCTCTGCTGGCCCCCGCCTGATCGGGAAAAATTTCGAGTGCCTTCGGGCGTAACAAAAGGTGAAAATGAGTGGGCATTAAACAGTACGCAATCAAGTCTGCTCTGGGTAGAATATGCTTTCGGATCTTTCCAATAAAGAACTGATAGTTATCATGTTTTCGGAATAACAGTTCCTGATTAATGGTCCGATTATAAACGTGGTAGAGATTCTGGTGCTGATATTTCATGTGATCAATTGTGATGGTAACCCTGGTCCGAACGGTCTGGCGCGCAGCCATCGGCCAGCGGCTGCTGGTCGGAACAGTGGAGTTTAAATACAAAATTTAAGTTTTAAATAAAATATTAAACAAACTTTTTGTATTATTACGGATATGAATCCCGCCATCCATCGCCCCGGAAGAGGTGCCCAAATCAATACGGCCAATCCCTACCACAATCTGCGGTACGACGAGCTTCCGGATCCGGAAAGTGAACTTCGAACTCAATACATCCCCACCCATCCCAATACCATCCTCAACAAGATCACCAGTCCGGACATCGGCGCGGGATACGGGCTGAATCCCTACCAGGGGTGTGAGCATGGGTGCGTGTATTGCTTTGCGCGTACCACGCATACCTACTGGGGCTACAGTGCCGGACTGGATTTCGAGCAGAAAATTCTCTATAAAAAGGACGCTCCCGACTTGCTGTGGAAAACCTTACGTAAACCCTCTTATGAGCCCATGTCCATCATGCTGGCTGGCAATACGGACGCTTACCAGCCCGCCGAACGGAAGTTCGGCATTACGCGGAAGTGCATCGAAGTACTGGCTGAACTGGATCACCCCGTGGGACTGATCACGAAAAACAGTCTGGTGGTTCGGGGCTTTGACCTTCTGCGGCCAATGGCCGCCAAGGGTCTCGTCCGGGTCAGCATCAGCATTACCACCCTGGATGAGGACGTGCGTCGGGTTATGGAACCCCGCACGGCCAGCATCGCTCAACGACTCAAGGCCGTAGAGACCCTCAGTGCGGCCGGAATTCCCGTTAACGTCATGATTGCTCCCATCATTCCCGGGCTGACGGAGCACGAAATCATCCCCATCGCGAAGGCCGCCGCCGCGGCCGGCGCCCTGAAGATTGGCTATACCCTCGTACGCCTCAACGACGAGATCGCCGATATTTTTACCGACTGGGTCCACCGCGCCATGCCCGATCGGGCCGATCGGGTCCTCAACCGGATTCGCGACTGCCGGGGTGGACAACTGGGGGAAAAACGCTTCGGCAAGCGGCACACCGGCGAAGGGGAAATTGCCCAGATGATCAATCAGCAGTACCAACTGGCCAAGCGCAAATTTTTCGGGGATAAGCAGGAGGATTGGTTTCCCTACGATTTCAGTCACTTCGAACGGAAAAGAAAGCCACAACTGAGCTTGTTCTGATGTTGCCGCGGTTCGGTGGTGAATGGTCCGGAGACTAGGGGACGACGGTTCCCGGGGAACTGGTTCCCTTCCGTATCTTTGTTGCAATCATCCCGATCGTTTTACGTTTGAATCCCATGTTCCGATTTTTGTTGTGCCTGACGCTAAGCTTGGGCTGGTCCTCTTTGCTGATGGGCCAGCGTTGTGGCATTACGGATACCATCCCCATCGGAGCCTTCGGGGAGACGACCGTCACCGTATCCATCGAGGACTACCTGAATAATGACCTGGCCGACCCCGACCAGGGCATCTGTGGCGTCCGACTCTACTTCCAGCATTCCTACGTCTACGACTTTACGCTGACGATGACCAGTCCGGCCGGACAGTCGGTGGACCTGATCGGTCCGATCAATAACCAGACCAGATCGCCAACTAATCTGGCCCGGTGGTTTGTCGATTTTCTTGCCTGCGACAGTACCGCCATGCCCGACGGTGGTGCTCCCGCCCAGTGGAACAATAACGACCCCTTCAACTGGCCAGCCTTCGGGGTCTACACCGGAGATTACTTTCCCGCGGCCGGTTGTTTTGCCGACTTCAATACCGGGCCCGTTAACGGAGACTGGACCTTCACCCTAAATACCCAGCGCACCGGGCAACAGGGACAATTGACCTACCTACTGATTGATTTCTGCGATGACCGCAACGCCCAGGGCCCCTGCTGCTTTGCCGATGCGGGCGACCTGCAGCCCGATCCTCCCGTGCTGGCCTGCAACGCAGACCCGACGGTAAGCTTTCCCCTGCCTCCGCGCTACGCGCGGCCCCGACCGGAGGCCAGCGAGTACGGATATACCTACGTCATCTCCCGGAACGACTCCGTTCTCTACGTTCAGGATAACCCCGACCTGGCCGGACTCCCGCCGGGGGACTACCAAATATGCGGCCTGAGCTACTGGCTGGGGGAACTGTCCCAGCTTCCGCTGGACGGGACCCTTTCCGTCATGGATTTACGCGATGACCTGAACGCCGTAACGCCCAGCCTCTGTGGTGACCTCAGTACCGACTGCCAGTTCGTTACGCTTTACGAACCACCGGATACGGTCCTGCTGGAAGCCACAATCTGTGACGGAGACTTTTTTCGGGTTGGCAGCACGAATTATACCACTACGGACCTGCACACCACCATCCTGACCGCCCGGGGAGGCTGCGACAGCGTGGTGGTGCTGGATTTAATGGTGGTGACCGAGAAGCGCTCTACGGTGGACACCACTCTATGCGCCGAGGCCGTCTTCCCGCAGGGGATGAACGTATACGATACGCCCGGCATCTACGTAGACACCCTGATCGCCGCGGCGGGCTGCGACAGCATCGTTACCTTGAATCTGGATTTTGCACCCCCGATTGTCACCGACACTACGGTGGCCATTTGCGCCGGTGACTCCTTTTCTATCGGGGGGGAAGCCTTTACTGCACCCAACACTTACCAGCGGGTGATACCGGCCGTTAATGGCTGTGATTCCACGGTCAACCTAACCCTCATTGTGCTGGACCCCACGATCGTTTTTGCTCCGCTACCGGCGGGCATCACCTGTGATGATCCGCAACTACTGCTCGATGCGACCAACAGCCAGTTTACCTTTGGGCTCAGTTTCCGTTGGCTGGATACGCTGGGGAACGTGCTGGGCACCAACCTTGATCTGCCCGTCGATACTGCCGGCGTTTATCTCTTTGAGCTGACGGAAACGCATCTGGGGGCAAGCTGTACGGTGCGGGATACGCTATTGATTGAGGACCTGCGCTTTGCGATACAGACCAATGGGGCGTTAACGCAGGTGCAGTGTGGTCCCGGAGTGCCGTGCGACCTACTCTCGTGCCGGAACCCAACGATCGGACTGTCGGCAATGCCCACTCCGGTCGGCCCCGCCTATACCTACACCTGGACGCCGCCGGCGGGCGGCGGCTTTGCCGGACAGCCACGCCCGGAGGAGGTGATCGTCGATGCCCCCGGGGATTACGCCCTGCGCATTACCGATCCCGGAACGGGCTGCTTCGTGGATACCGTATTTACCATCAACCTGGATACCCTGGCACCCATCGTCACGGTGTTGGGGAACGAGCTGCTCAACTGCGAGCGAACGAGCATTTTATTGACCGCCGACAGTAGCCAGGTCCGCAATGCCGAACTGGATTATGTCTGGACCGGCGACTGCCTTGCCGGGCCGGTAACCGGCCCGTCGATTCGGGTGAATTGCCCGGGGGACGTTACCCTGACCGTCACGAACCGAACCAATGGTTGCGTGCGTGACACTACGTTCACGGTGCAACAGGACATCTCGGCCGCACTCATTGACCTGGCACCTGCGACCGCGCCACTTAATTGTTTTGACCCCCAGCGATTGCTTGACGGTAGCGGCAGCAGCTCGGCGAACGGGCTGGAATACGTGTGGACCTACGAGGGGACGAGCGACACCATCGGGCGATCGGCCACCCATCCCGCCACCCGCGCCGGAACCTATACGCTGCGCATTACCGACCTGCGTTCTCGCTGTACCGCTACGGCGGACATCGTTGTTCCCGCGGATACCCTGCCGCCGGTGGCCGACGCCGGCCCGGACACGCTCACGCTGAACTGCTACACCCCGGAGCACCTACTGGGCGGACGAACCACCAGTAGCGGACCCGATTTCACCTATTCCTGGATTCAGGTCAGTGAGCCGGGAGATACCCTGGGCCGCGACATCGACTACCTGGTCACCCCTCCCGGTGGGCGTTTTCGACTGACGGTAATCGACACCACCAACGGCTGCCGGGCGATCGATGAAGTAAGAATTCCGCTGGCGCTGGATACCCCCTTCATCCGGATTGATCCGCCCCTCGATTTTGATTGCTTCATCGATTCCGTATTGCTGGACGCCAGCCAGACCAACCTGACTTTCGAGAACATTCAGCAGTGGTCGGGACCCTGCCTTCCCGACCGGACGGATACCAGCCAGGTTTGGGTGGCCTGTCCGGGAACCTACGTTTACGAGGTTTTTAACGTGACCACCGGCTGCGAGAGCCGGGATTCGGTCGTCGTCAGATTAGCGGATAACAGCGTGGTGGCCGTTTTACCCGATACCGTACTACTGGACTGCGATTCCGGGCAGGCCCAAATTGACCGGAGTGCTGGGACGGACGCCCCGATTGTTCGCTGGTTTCGGGATGGAAGCGCGGTGGAGCTGGTGGGCCTGCGGCCTACGGTTACGGTTCCCGGGCGGTATACCCTGGTCCTGGGTAATTTCAACGAAAGCTGCCTCGATACGGCCTTCGTGGAAGTGGTGGCCAACTGCCCCGTATTTGCCAGTATTGTTCCTCCGGACAGTCTCACCTGTGCCGTAGCCAGGGTAACGCTGGATGCCCGTCCGAGCTCCCCCGGCGACGCACCGAGCATCGAAACGGAATGGATCATTCCCGCAGGGGCGACGACCCTGCCCGGCCCCGGGCCCCGCCAACTGGAAGTTTTTTCTCCCGGAATCTACGGTTTTGCCATCCGGAACCTGATTTCCGGAATGGGGGATACCACTTTCGTCGAAGTGCGCCGCAACGTGGTGGAACCCATTGCGGAGGCCGGCCCGCGGGATACCATCAATTGCTATAATCCAATGGTCCCACTCGACGCCAGCGGCAGCACCCAGGGGCCGGAGTACGAGTACCTGTGGACGAATACCAACGACGATACGATCAGCTTTGATCAGCGGGTCATGGTGGGCGAGCCGGGAACCTACCTGCTGCGCGTCACCCAACGGTTTACGGGCTGTTCGCGGGTGGATAACGTAACCCTGTTACGCGACCTGGACGTGCCTGATCTGGCGTTTACCTCCGCGGTAATCCCCTGTGATACCGTAGACTTCCCGCTAGCCGTGATCCCCAATCCCACCGACGATTACCGCTTCGAATGGAGTGGTCCCTTTATCCTGGCCGACGGTACCCGGGATACGGTAAGGATCAGTGATGTGGGCGTTTACGTGGCTACGGTTACTGACCTGAGCAACGGCTGTCCGGCCATTGACTCGGTGGAGGTGATGCGATTTCCCTGCCCGCCCTTTCCGGCTCTTCCGGACACCAGCCTGACGTGCCGGGCCGATACCCTGGAACTGGCCCCTAGCTTCCGGGACCCCTGCATTAACTGTACCTACCGGTGGACCCGAAACGGCATCACCATTCCGGGGCAGAACGACAGCATTTTGCCCGTTACCCAGGTGGGGACCTACGGTGTCATCATCTTCAATCAGTTCGGTCTCCGGGGAGAGGCTACCGGCACGGTGACGGATACCCGGATCTTACCCGTGGCCAACGCCGGACCGGATCGATTGCTCAGCTGCGATAGCCTGAGCGTGCTGCTGGGTAACGATGATCCAGAACCTAATTTCCCCTACACCTACCAGTGGCTGGATGCCACCGGCACTCCGATCCCCGGGGCTACTGACGATCATTACCGGGCGGACGATGGAGGATTATACCAGCTCGCAACTACCAATCAGTTCAGTCTGTGTACGGAAATTGATACGGTGATGGTGGGCTACGATACGATCGCTCCCGTGGCCGACGCCGGTCCCACGCGGATTCTCGATTGCAACAATCCGCGGAGGGTGCTGGACGGACTGAGGTCGAGCTTCGGACCGACCATGCAGTACAACTGGACGGGAGGACCGAGCGTGGCCTGCATCGAAGGAGCAAACAGCCTGAATCCGATCGTTTCCTGTGGGGCAACCTATACGCTGGAGGTGCGGGATACCCGAAACGGATGTGCTGCCAGTGCCACGGTTTTTGTGGATGCGGACGATGAGTTGCCCGAGCTGCTTCCCCAGACCGACACCCTGATCAACTGTGCTAATCCCAGCATCGTGCTGGACGCAAACCCACCCAACCGGCCTAATCTTCGCCTGGGATGGACGGAGGTGACCTCGATGGGGGAGGTACCCCTTCCTTCCGGCCCCGGGCCGGGGCAAACCGTGATTGACCGCTCGGGAACCTACCGTTTTGAGGCCACCGATACGCTCAATGGATGTACCAACGAATTCAGTCTTTTCGTCGGGGAGGATTTCATCCTTCCCACGGTGGAGGCTGGACGGTCCGATACCTTTTTCTGTGAACTTGATTCCCTGGTGCTTCGGGGCTCCTCCACGACGGATAGTGGTTTGCGGCCGGGCTATCGCTGGACCAGCAGCACGGGCTTTTTCATTAACAACAATGACCAGGCTGCCCCTTCCATCTTCCAGCCGGATACCTATTTCCTGACGGCGACGGATCCGCGGAATGGTTGCCCGGCAACGGATAGCGTCGTCATTTTCCGGGACATCGAGGCACCGATTGCCTTTGCCGGTCGGGATACGACTCTGACTTGCACCCGCCGACAGGTGCGCTTAAACGGAAGCTCCCAAACGCTGAGTGGGCAGGCCACCTATTTCTGGACGACCCGCGACGGAAGGATTATCGGCGGCCAGCGACAACCGAATCCATTGGTCAACCTGGCGGGAAGCTATCAGCTCAACGTGACCGACCCCGGCAATGATTGCTCCTCGGCGGATATCGTGCGGGTATGGGAGGACACTATTCCTCCGGTAGCACTCATCACGGGACCGAATAACCTGGAACTGGACTGTCGTAACCCCGAGATCGAACTGTCGGGCCGTTCCTCCAGCCCACGGGGTCTGAATTACCTGTGGCGCGGACCGGCCAGTGCGCCGCCGACGGGTTCCCTTACGGCTCCGCTCCTTACCGTTGCAGCGGCGGGGAATTACCGTCTGATCGTGACCAATCCGATCAATGGGTGCCGGGATACCACCATCACCCAGGTGGAGGCTGATTTTACCCCTCCTTCCGTAAGAATCATCGATCCCGCTCCGCTCACCTGTGCCCGAGACAGTGTCGTGCTGCGGCCCGTGGCCGCGGACCAGTCGGGATTTGATCAGTATCGGTGGTTAGACGGTAACGGTCAACTGCTGGGGGCAGGAGAAACCTACACGGCGTTTCAGCAGGGAGCATATTTTCTGGAGACGACGAATATTGTAAACGGCTGTCGGGATACCACCAGCAGTAACGTCAGCGCCAATCGGGTAGCCCCGACGGTAAGCCTGGCCGACCCGCTGATCCTGAACTGCGTCCGCTCGGTGACCAACATTGACGGCACGGGAAGTAGCCGTGGGTTCGGCTTTTCGGCCGAGTGGGAAAGTCCCGGCAACACTCACTCAGCGAGTGCCGATCCCTACATCGTTCGCGGTCGGGAACCCGGCTATTACTTTTTGACGGTTACCAACCGGAACAATGGTTGCGCTACCCGTGATAGTATCGAAGTACTCCAGAGTGCCGTGCCGGTGACGGACCTATTGCTGGAGGTGGAACAACCCGCCTGCCTGCAGGACCGATTCGGAGCGGTAGCCATCACCGGAGTAGTGGGGGGGACCGGACCCTACCGGTTCCGGCTCGACGGAGGAATCAGTTCCGACCGCATGGTCTACGAGGATTTGCCAATCGGTCGGTACACCGTTGAGGTGGTGGATGCCGACGGTTGTACCCTCAGCAACGGCTTCAACCTCAATCCCGGCCCCGAAGTATGGGTGGATCTTCGTCCGGACACCATCATCCGCCTGGGCGATAGTATTCCCCTCAATTTCACGACCAATATTCCTGCCTGGGATACCCTGATCTGGACCAGCAGCGGGTCACTTCCGCCGCTGACCTCTTCCGGCCCGCTTACCGTACGTCCGTTTACTTCCCAGGGCTACCGACTGGTGGTGGAGGACGCCAATGGCTGCCGGGCCACCGATGAGGTCGTCATTGAAGTTGACGAAACGGTCGATACCTACGTCCCGAATGCCTTCAGCCCCAACGGTGATGACCTGAATGACCGCATCCGACCGTTTGCCGGTCCTCAGGTTTCCGACATCCTGGAATTCAGGATTTTCGACCGCTGGGGAGAACTCGTGTATGACCTGGCCAACGACCCGGATCGCGGCGGCGACACCTTCGGCTGGGACGGCCGGCTCAATGGACGCATGATGAACCCCCAGGTTTTCGTCTGGCAGTTGCGGGTGCGACTGGTTGATGGTCTGGAGATCTGGCGTTACGGCGAAGTGGTGCTGATGCGGTAGAGGAAGGCTAAGGCGAAACACCCGGAAGAGGCTTGCTCCGCAAGCCGGTCGTGAAGGTAGAGGATAAGGCTGAGGCTAAGGCGAAACACCCGGATCAGGCTTGCCCCGCGCCCCATCGATGAATGGTCGGGCAAGCTCAAGCCGGTCGTTTGGTGGAGGGATAAAGCCGGTGGGGACAAACTGGTTGAGACGTTGCACGTCGAGCCAATCATGGAGCAGTAGGAGAAGGCTAAGGCTCAGGCTAAGGCGAGGAAATCCGGAAGAGGCTTGCTCCGCAAGCCGGTCGTGAAGGTAGAGGATAAGGCTGAGGCTAAGGCGAAACACCCGGATCTCAGCCGAGGCATCACCCCATTCAGCCCGCTATTGTACGATTACCTTCCGGATGACGGAGCTACCGTCCGGAAGCTCCACCTGCACGACGAGCATACCTTTGGGCAGGTAGGCGGGTAGGGTAAGGTGGCCGCTGGCGGTGGTGATGCCCTGGGTCAGGCTGCGTCCGCTCTGGTCGTAGAGGGTGAAGGGGCTGGGTGATTGGAGTCCGGCCATTGTCAGCGTTTGCCCGGCCCGTATGGGGTTGGGGACCAACTGGAGATCGGGGCGATCAGCGACATTGTTCAGGCTGACGGGGAAAACATTTGCCAGTTCCAGGAAGAAGTCGATGGCGCGCAGTGCTGCGGGCTCTACACAATCCAGGTGGTTAAAGGCACCACCGTCTTCGATGATGACCGAGGTACTACCCAGGGCGGTCATGGCGGCGAAGGCGGCCTGGGCCTGGGCGGGCGGTACGACTTCGTCGGCGTTGCAGTAATAGATCAGCGTGGGTGCCTCGGGAGCGAAATTGGAAACCGTGTTTTCGGCGTAGGCGGCCAAGAGAGCGGTGTCCTGATTGGTAACGTCGAGTACATACTGGGGCGAGAAAATGTCACCGACAACGTCACCGTTTGCGCGCAGGGTGGAATCCACGTTGACGGCCAGTTGGGTGAGGTCGATGCTGCCGGCCACGAAATCCTGGACGATCGCCCGGTAGGGTTCCACGAAGAGGCTGTCCACACCGCCGTAGAGCTGGTAGACGAACTCGTAACCGATGACCTGATTGAGGAAAAAGCGGAAGCCACCCACTTCCACTTCCGAGAGCCCGAGGACGGCGGCGTTCGGGGGGGTAATGGCGTAGGCGCCCGACAGGTGGGCGGCGGCGGTGATGGCCGGGCCGTCGGCATTGGCTTCCATGGTCTTATGGGTGGCCATGCTGGCGTGGCCTCCCTGGCTGTATCCCGTAACGAATACCTGCTCGTTACGGGCGATGTTTTGTTCATCGAGCCAGGCACGCACGGCGATGACCATATCGATGGCCGCACTGGCTTCGGTGTCGGCGTGCAGGTAGGGGTGAATGCCGTCACTTCCTCCGAGGCCAAGATAGTCGGGAGCCAGGGTGATGAAGCCAAAGGAGGCCATGCCCTGCGCCACGAAGCGCTCCTGATTACCTTCCACGGAAAGGACCGCATCGCGCCGGTCCACCGTACCGTGATTGTATACCGCCAGGGGGAAGACGAGATCCCGGTCCATTGGTACACACAGCAGGCCGGTAGCCGTATCGGGCTGTCCCATCGGGTCGGTGGTGGTGTAGGTGATGGCGTAATTTTCTACGTCATAGTCCACCGTTTGCCCCAGCACAATGCTGAGAATAAAGGCAAGGGTCGGGTCCTGTTGTTCGACGGCGATCACCTCCTGGGCGGAGACGGTAAGGGTAAACAAACAACAAAGGGGGAGGAGGAGAAACTTTCGCATACTGGCAAAAGTCGGTTACCGGGGGATATGTTTACAGCCGGAGGGTGTTAAAGTCAGATTTTATTGGGGACTTGCTTTGGATAAGGTGGCGCAAGCGTGAAGCGAAGCGGAATACTCGGCTCAGCCGGTGCAGGTGCAGGGGGGAATACGAAAGTGCATTACGCGGGAGGTTGATCGGAGTTCTTAACGAAAGTCCCGTCCGGATAACCAGTTCTCACTGACTAATCCCTTTAACTCATGTGAGTGTAGCGGCTTCATTCTTTGTTTTTCCTACTCTCAAGTTCCGCCAGGATTTCTTCCCTTTCCTTTTCTTCCATCAAATTATGCCATATCCAGGTAGCATAATTCATGTGAATGGTGTCTTCTCCAAGGACTAGTAGCCCATAGAAGGAGTTTGGACCTTTATGGAGCGAGTCTCCTGGGTTTATTTCTTGAAATAGATGCCCGTAACCAGAAGGGAGAACAACCCTTTCTTCTGAATTCAGTAAAATAACTTCGTAAGCATGGTTGTCCCAGTCTACATAGGTTTCAACTACTACTCCACTGTAGGATTGGTCATAGTAATACTGAAGTAAGCCTTCTGCGATTGACGGTCCCGTAATGTCTTGAAAAGCGACAATTAACGGAAAAGGAAGCGCAACGACTGCGACAAAAATGCTGGCGTATTTGATCAGCTCCTTATTCGACATGAATTAGAGGGTTTCGGGTTCAATTAGCGCGATCATATTATCTAGAGGGTCATATATCACGCCTTCAACGGGGAAACCGGCGTTTTCGACTACCCGCAAGGTATGCGCTCTGGCAGTAGCTAAATCATCAAAAACGTAGAACGGGTCTTCCGCTGGTATCATACATCTTGTCAACCCTTTATTCAAGACAATACCCGTTTCCCGTTCTGCAAAAATCACGTAGCATTGATGCGGTTGAATATCGGGAGGGTTCATTACTCGAAAGTAGGGCGTAAAATTCAGTCCCGTACATCCCGTACCTTACCCCGCATGCAACCAACCATCTTCATCACCGGGGCGGCCGGTGGGTTTGGCCGCGCCACGGCGCGGCTGTTTGCCGAGCGGGGCTACTTCGTGGGACTTTTCGATATTGACGAAGCGGGACTGGCGGAAATCGCCGGAGAACTGGGCCCGGAGCGATGTTGTGCCCGGCGGCTGGACGTTACCGATCAGGACGATTGCCGGGCGGCACTGGTCTATTTTGCCGAGCAGACCGACGGGCAGTTACGGGTGTTACTGAACAACGCTGGGATTATCCGGGTGGGAGCTTTTGAAGACCTATCGCTGGAGGATCACCACCGGATCATTGACGTGAACCTCCGGGGACCACTGAATCTCACCTATCTGGCGTTACCGTACCTGCGGGCGACTCCCGGGGCCCACGTCATCAACGTGGCCAGTGCGGGAGCCCTGCACGGGAGTCCGGAGTTGGTGAGTTATTGTTTAACGAAGCGGGCGCTGCTCAGTTTTACGGAAAGCCTGGACATCGGGTGGCGGGAATACGGCATTCGGGTCAGCGACGTCAGTCCGATGTACGCCCGTACGGCCATGGTGCTGGATTACCACCAGGATTACCGGGCACTGAAGCTGGAGCAGGTGAAGCTTAGTCCGGAACAGGTGGCCACGGCTATCTACCGAACTACGCGGGACCTGCGTCCGCGCCGCTACGTTGGTCTGGACACCAGGGCCTTTGCATTCGTCGGGCGCTTCATCCCCTTTAGCTGGAAACGCAGGCTGATGCGGAAGGTGATTGGGTGGTAAAGTAGACCCTGGTTTCAGGTTAGCCACCGGAAAAATCCTCAATTTGGATCATGCGGAATGCGCCTCGTTCGGAGTAACTTTGGGGCGAAGTCTAAACGCTACACCCCAAAAGGATTTACTTATGTCCACCACCGTTACCGGAACCTTATCTGATCGTGTACTGAAAATGGAAGAGTCCGCCACCTTGCGGATGGCCCAGCTTGGCCGTGAGGTCAAGGCGCAGGGGCACGACGTCATCAGTCTGAGCCTTGGAGAGCCGGATTTTGACACCCCCGAGCACATTAAAGACGCAGCAAAGCGGGCGCTGGACGCAGGTGCCACGAAATACACCCCGGTGCCGGGTACGGCCGAATTGCGAAAGGCAATTTCCGATAAGTTCAAGCGTGAAAACGGTCTGACCTACGCTCCGGAGCAAATTGTGGTGAGTACCGGAGCCAAGCAGAGCATCGCCAACGTAGCGATGGCCCTCCTCAATCCCGGAGATGAGGCGATCATACTGGCCCCGTTCTGGGTGAGCTATTCGGCCATCGTAGACGTGGCGGAGGGCGTTCCCGTTATCGTGGGTGCCGGCATCGAAGACGACTATAAGGTATCCGCCGATCAAATTGAGGCGGCCATCACGGACCGGACGAAATTTATCCTGTTCTCCTCTCCCTGTAACCCTACCGGTTCCGTGTACACGGCCGAGGAACTCGGCGCGATCGCCAGGATGCTGGAAAAGTACCCCGATATCTACGTGGTATCCGACGAAATTTACGAGCACATCAACTTCACCGGGGCTCACGCGAGCATCGGAACCTTCCCCGAAGTAGCGGATCGTACCATCACGGTGAACGGTTTCTCCAAGGGCTTCGCCATGACGGGCTGGCGTTTGGGCTACATCGGAGCACCGCTCCACGTGGCCAAGGCCTGTTCCAAGTTACAGGGACAAAGCACCAGTGGAGCCAACTCCATCGCCCAGGCGGCCGGCGCCCACGCCCTGAACAGTAGCCTGGAGCCCAGCATGAAAATGAAGGAGGCCTTCGCGCGCCGCCGGGAGTTGATGATCAATGGTCTGGAAAAAATCGAAGGACTGCGGGTAAACCGTCCCCAGGGAGCGTTCTACATCTTCCCGGACGTCAGTGCTTTCTTTGGTAAGTCTGCCGGAGAATACACCATCAACAACAGCGACGACCTGGCCGAATACCTGCTCCTGGAAGCCCACGTGGCCACCGTGACCGGAGGTGCTTTCGGGGCGCCAACGTGCCTGCGGATCAGCTACGCCGCCAGCGAAGAGCAACTGACCAAAGCCATCGAGCGGATTGCCGATGCACTGGGGAAACTGGGGTAGAAGGGGAGTAGTCTGTTAGTCTATTGGTAATTTAGTCTATTGGTAATTTAGTCTTTTAGTACGTTGGTGATTTTTGACTAACAGACTAACAGACTAACAGACTAACAGACTAACAGACTAACAGACCAACAGACTAACAGACCAACAGACCAACAGACCAACAGACCAACAGACCAAATTACTAACGAACTAATACCCCGCAACATCATCATCCGGATTTCTCGGGTCCGCGGCGGCGATGAAGGTTCCGTCGGGGAGACGCTGGATGGCTTTGATGACGGCCATGCGGTTGATTTCTCGGAATTGGTGTCCCATGTCGGTGAGTTCCTGGAGTACTTCTTCGGAGAAAGCTCCTTTTTCGTAGGTAATCATGTCGGGTAGCCACTGGTGGTGGAAGCGTGGGGCGGCCACTGCTTCGGGGAGAGGCATACCGAATTCAACGACGTTCAGGAAGGTCTGCAGTACGGCGGTGATGATGGTGGAGCCACCCGGGGCACCCAGTACCAGGAAGAGTTCACCGTCCTTTTCGACGATGGTGGGGGTCATGCTGGAGAGCATCCGCTTACCGGGAGCGATGGCGTTGGCTTCCTTACCCACGAGGCCAAACATATTGGGAACTCCGGGTTTGGCGCTGAAATCGTCCATTTCATTGTTGAGGAAAAAGCCGGCACCGTCGACCATGACCTTACTGCCGAAATTGCCGTTCAGGGTGGTGGTGAGGGAAACGGCGTTGCCCTGGGCGTCGACGATACTGATGTGGGTAGTTTCGAAGCTTTCCATAAGGAGGTTTGCACCGGCCGTGACGTCATCGGAGGTGCCCGCGGAGTCTGTTTGGAAGTCAGCCATGCGGTCCTTCAGGTAGTCATCGGAAAGCAGCGAATCCATGGGGACGGGGTAGAAGTCGGCATCGCCGAGGTACTCGGCGCGATCGGCGTAGGCCCGCCGCATGGCTTCCACCGTCAGGTGGGTAGCGGCGGTGGAGTGAAAGCCCAGGGAATCCAAATCGTAGGGCTCCAGCATTTCGACCATTTGGGCCAGGCAAATGCCCCCGCTGCTGCTGGGGGGCATGGAAATGATGGTGTAGTCGTCGTACGCTTTGGTGATGGGTTGGCGCCAGGAAGCTTCGTAGTTGGCGAGGTCTTCCAGGGTGATCAGGCCACCACCGCTTTCCATCTCCTGCACGATGTATTGGGCCGTTTCTCCGGTGTAGAAACCGTCCCGCCCTTCGGTCTGAATGCGCAGCAGGGTCCGGGCCAGGTCGGGCTGTTGTACCAGCGTCCCTTCCACGACCGTGCTGTCGGAGAAGGGCGTACGATCGTTGAATTCGGTGAAGTCAGCGTGGTACCGTTTGATTCTTCCCACTTCCGCTTCGCTTAGACGATAGCCCTTCATGGCAAGGTTGATGGCCGGGGCGACCAAGTCGGCCCAGGGCAGGGAACCGTACTTATCGTACATGGCCTGGATGCCCGCTACCGTACCGGGTACGCCAACGGCCAGGTGACCTCGGGTGCTCAGCCCGGGAATGACGTTTCCTTCGTCGTCGAGGTACATATCACGGCTGGCGGCCGCGGGGGCGCGTTCCCGGAAGTCGAGCGCCGTGGGCGCTCCGTCGGCGGGACGATAGATGAGAAAGCCACCGCCGCCGATGTTCCCCGCCCGGGGGTAGACGACCGCCATGGCAAACTGCATGGCCACGGCCGCGTCGATGGCATTTCCCCCCGACCGGAGGACTTCTTCGGCCACCGCGGTGGCCAGGGGATGGGGGCCGGCGACGGCTACCGAATCGTAGCTGGACGATTTTTCGGCGATGTAATCAATCTCGGGGGTAGGGCGGCAACCGAAAAAGAGGAGGGCCAGAAGGCCGATTCCCGTCAGGTAGCGGAGGAAACCGAAGCGCATAGTCGTCTATTTACGGCAAAGTACGAAAGGCGCTAAAAATACGGGTTACGGATACTGTGCTGCTTGCCTGAAGTCCTCTTACGTCGTTCATTGGGGTGGGAAAGCCCGAAAAAAGACCACACCATCAAGTAGATTAATAATGAACAGTTTTCCATTAAAGTCTAAACAAGCCTTTGATTAATGATTTAGAATTTACCTGATTGGTCACTAGCTTAACGGTTACCCAAAACGACCGGCCTGTGGAGCAAGCCTTACCCGGGGTAAGCGGGAAGGGAGTTAAGTAAAATCTATGTTCATTGGGGGGGCAGCATTAAATCCATTGCGACGGTGCGCGGGTGCCCGGGTTTTGGGAGGGGCAAGGTGGTCTGGTTGCATATTTGACGAACCTAGATAGCCTATTTAATGTGTAAGTGTTGGTTACCTTTGAGCTTCCTTAAAAGTAGTTGTTTTAATATACCCTATTCCTTCATGAGGCCGCTATTTACCCTGATTTTCCTATTCTTTTTGCATTCTATTTCGGCCCAACAAGAACGCGACGATTTTTTTCGCAGTCTTGGATTGGACTCCTTATCTCCTGCCGGAAAAGATACCATCTACCAAGTTTTACAAAACGAGCGGAAGTATCTCTTCGCATTGCAACACCGAGTGGAAGACCCGATTCCAATCCCCAGGGTAAAGGATACGGTCCGGGCGGTTTTTGCCGGCCGAATTTCGGCAGTTGATCAGTCCCTGCTTGATGATTATTGGGATAATCGCCAGGGGGAATACGTTAAGACAATTCAACGGATAGATCCTATCTATCAGCACGCAATCGCTTGCCAACAGCGGACTATGGATAGCCTCCTACTGGCTTACAGCGAAGTTTTTTCAACTACTGGAAAGTCCCTAGATTCGCTCATCACCGACCTGGAAATCGTTAAGCTTAAAGACTATCTAGCGGCAAGAAAACCGGGGTTTGAACGTAAGCGTAAAGAGTTCATCAAATATTATTACGACTTTACCTTTGAGATCACTCCCAGCCTGCACGAGTACATCATCCAGGGTTTTAATTTCATGGACGAGGTACCAAGTGCTTATTATCTGGATCTTACTGGTGGTGATCGGGGAAAGATTCCTTTCGTTGAGCGTTATAGTAATCATCCCTTTGTGGGGGCATATCAGGAATTTGAGTCTGCTCTAGATTCTTTATTTACTCTTGACAATGAGTGCCGTGGACACCAAGCCATTCCCTTCTATCATCAGGAACTTCCGAACAAGCCTTATTACACCATTGTAAATGCCCTTTTATTTGCGCAAATAAATGGCCTTTTACGTGAAGCAGACCTATCCGAAAATAAAGAATGGGCCGAACTGGAGAAAATGGTCATCCAGAATGAATATTGGATCGATACCTTGCTGGATCAGTCGGTGATCGATCAATTAGAAATGATTCGTCATCCGCTAATGGCGGATTCAACTTCAGCTTTTGTCCGTTATGCGAACCATGAGTTATTTGGGATTCTTTTGGCAGCGATAGATTCAGAGGACCCGATGGAGGAGTTGCAAGACTTCAAAGCCAAAAATTCGTTCAAGGAGGTTCATTTTGCGGAAGTCAATAATCATCGGGTAGTCTATACGGTTTCGGACGAAGGGGCAGGAATGTCCATGACGGAGGGTTACGTACTTTCGAAAAATTTCATGCTTCAATTTTTGTTTACAACTGATTCATCCTCCACTGAGCTACTCAATGTTTTGAGAATGTTGAAGGGCTCATAGCTGCTACTGGTTCCGTATTTGAATGATTTTAATAACCAGTAGGTTACTTGACGTCCATTTCCACTGCACCTGCGCTCCGTCGCCCCAATCGCAAAAATATTCTGCGAAAATTCGCAAGGCTACATATCTTCGTCCCCCATTGGAGTGGCGCCTGACCAGCCCGCTGAAAACTCCTTTTGTTGCCCTAAATGCATGATCATGCAAAAACAGATTACCGACCACCTCCTGATGGTTCGGCCCCTAAATTTCGCAAGGGGAACGGAGACCTACAAAGACAACTCCTTTATGGAGCGCCCGGCAGATGAACATCTCCCCAAGATCGCCGAGGCCGCCCGCGATGAATTTGATGCCTACGTGCAGGTACTCCGGGAAGCCGGCGTGAAGGTAACCGTAATGGAAGATGTTGAGAATCCCATTCTGCCAAATTCCGTTTTCCCGAACAACTGGTTCACGACCCACGACGACGGACTCTTTGTGACCTACCCCATGTTCTGGCCCGAGCGCCGACTGGAAAGGCGCCAGGAAATCATTGACCAATTGGATCGGGATTTCGTGATTCGCCGCACGCTCTCCCTCGATCACTGGGAGCAGGATGGCCGTTTCCTGGAGGGAACGGGGAGTCTGGTCCTGGACCGGGAAAACCGGATTGCCTACGCCAGTGCGTCCGAGCGTTGTACGCTGGATGCCGTCCACGATTGGTGTGATGCGATGGACTACCATCCCATCACCTTCCATGCCTTTGACGCCCGGGGCAACGTCATCTACCACACCAACGTAATGATGGCCGTGGGGACGAAGGCGGCCATCATCTGCCTGGATGCCATCACCGATCCGGGAGAACGCGCCAAGGTGCAGGAGAGCCTGGCCCTGACGGGCAAGAAACTTGTAGAGATCACCCTGGAACAGGTCGACCGCTTTGCGGGCAATGCCCTGGAGGTCCTGACCAAGTTCGGACCAAGTTGGGTAATGTCTACCCAGGCCTTCAGGGCCCTCTCGGAGGGACAGCTGGCCGCCCTCGGGCAGGCCATCCTTCACGCGCCCCTGGACGTCATCGAACACTACGGTGGCGGCAGTGCCCGTTGCATGATCGGAGAAATCTATTTAGAAGAACGCCAAACGGCCGCAGAACAATAAATTATGAGCTACCAGAACCTACTCGTCGAAGAAAAGGAAGGAATCGTCCACCTGACCATCAATCGCCCCAAGGCCCTCAACGCCCTCAATCAGGAAACGATGGGGGAGTTGGCCCAATTTTTTGGCGAGGACTACGCGGATCGCCGGGACATCACGGGCGTCTTGCTCCGGGGAGCCGGCGACCGTTCCTTCGTTGCCGGAGCGGACATCAAGGAATTCCTCGGGGTCGCTGCCGCGGGCAGCGGAGAAGACATGGCCCGCAAGGGGCAGGCAGTATTCTTTCTCATCGAGCGCTTTCACCGTCCGGTCATCGCTCTGGTAAACGGTTTTGCGCTCGGTGGTGGCTGTGAATTGGCCATCGCCTGCCATATGCGGGTTGCCACGGACACCGCCCGCTTCGGGCAGCCGGAGGTCAACCTGGGCATCATTCCCGGCTACGGCGGTACCCAGCGCCTCAACCAACTGATCGGAAAAGGAAAGGCCATGGAGCTCACCCTGACCGGCAACATGATCGACGCCGCCGAAGCCCACCGGATCGGTTTGGTCAACTACGCCCTCCCGGCCGAGGCCGCCGAGGAAAAGGCCCTCGAAATTCTGAAAACAATCGGCACCAAGGGACCCGTTGCGATTGAAGAGTCCATTAAGGCCATTAATGCCTACTACGCGGGCAGTCAGTTCGACTACGAAGCCGAGGCCTTCGGCCGGGCTTCCGCCACCGAAGATTTCATGGAGGGAGCCGCCGCTTTCGTAGAAAAGCGGAAGGCGAACTTCCGGGGAAAGTAGCTCCTTTCGAAAACCAAAATATCATTCCATGCCACCAAGAAGGCACTTCGCTTTTCTGCTGATGGCCGTTGCGGTGGCCATGCTGTGCGCCATATTTGGTCACGGGGCTGCATCATTGGGTGAAGCAGCTCCCCTGGCCAAGCTGATGCCGGTAATCATCGGAGGGCTTACGGTCTTCGGCTACACGCAATTCGCCGTAGACCAGGCCCGGCGGCAGCGCGGATTATTCGTGGCCGGTCTGTTAGTCCTGCTGGCGTTTTCCGTTTGGGCCATCTGGGGTGGTTAAGGGAATGAGGCCTGATTGTTGCTTTGGATACGCCAAATAGAAAGGGCGGCTTCCCACCCGGGAAACCGCCCTTTTTTATTGGTCAAGCCTTCAGGCTTACTGAACCTTCTCCAGTTCTACGTAGAACATCAGTTCGGCACCTCCGGGGATGGTGCCATCAGGCGTACCCTGAGCACCGTATCCGAGGTCGGAGGGAATGAAGAGGGTGGCCTGACCACCTTCCTTCATCAGGGCAATGCCTTCGTCCCATCCGGGAATGACGCGTCCGGTGCCCAGCGTAAAGGGAATGCCGGCGCCGCGTTGGAAGGACTGGTCAAAGATGTTACCATTTTCCACCAACTTACCGATGTACTGCACGACGACGCCCTTGCCGGCCTCAGCCGGCTTACCGGAACCTTCTTCGTGGATGACGTACTTAAGGCCCGTGGCGGTCTCCTGAACTCCTTCCAGCGTGCCGGCCTGGTAGGCCTTCAGGGTTTCTTCGGCAAAGGCCAGGCGGTCGGCCTCGCGTGCCTGTACCAGCTCGGCGGCGGCCGCAGCTTCCGCTTCCTTCTCGGCCTGGATGGCATTGAATTCCTCTTCGGTGAGGATGTTGGTAACCACCAGGTCGTAGAGAGCAACGGAGTCGTTTTCCATACCGGGAGGACGGGTTGGGAATTCTTCCATGTTCACCCGCACTACCGCACTGTCACCGATGCGCATGTAGCGAAGGACGTCTTCTACGGGACCGAGTTCTTCCAGGGTCACATCTTCCGGAGCGGCCTGCACTACCGGAGTCTGTTCTTCACCACCGTCGCGGGTACGGAAAAACACGCTGTCAGCTTCCGAGCGGAGTTGTGCCTGGAAGTACACGAATTCGCCTGGTTGTACTTTTTCTCCACTACCACCGTCGGTAAACATCTGGTACCGGGTCCCAAGAGCGGTGGTCTTCATGGAATTATCTCCGCCGCCACAGCCGTAGAACAAGCCTCCGGCGAGCAGGAGTAGAATGAATAAACGCATAAATTATTTATTGTTGAATTCGTGATACGCCGCGTCAATCTCCGCGGCGTAGTTGGGTAAGAGTTTTTTGAACTTATTGATCGTCGTGCCCAGGGGGGCAAAGGAGGCGCCTCCCGCAGCATTCCGGTGGCCTCCACCCCGGAAGTGAGCTTTGCAAATTTGTTGTACGTCCATTTCTCCCTTGGAGCGAAGACTCATCTTCACGATGGTCGGCTGTTCATGAATGAAGGCAGCGATCATCATATTGTGCATCCGCAACACGTAATTGACGATTCCCTCCGTATCTCCGCGACGAATGTCAAAGTGCTGGTAATCTTCCTTGGTCAGGTAGATGATGCCGGTACGGTATTCCGGAAGGATTTCCAGCCGGTTGGCCAGGCAGTGCCCCAGTAGCCGTAATTGTTTCTCCGACATGCTGTTCCAGATGTGGTCCTGGACCTTATAATCGTCAGTCCCGGCTTCCAGTAGCTTGGCGACCGTACGGAAAAGCGCTGGGGAGGTGCTGTACTTGAATCCTCCGGTATCCGTCAGGATACCCGTGTAGAGGCAATCCGCCACGTCTTTCGTCACCCATCCGGCGTGCCCCAGGTCATCGATGAACTGGTACACCATCTCGCAGGTAGAACTCGCGGAAGGATCACTGAACATATGATCGGCCACGGGCTCGGGGTAGAGGTGGTGGTCAATCATAATTCGGGGGCGGTTGTCTTTGTCCAGCCCCTCGGCTACTTTGTCAATGCGGTCAAAGGAGTTGAAATCCAGGATGAAAAACAGGGTGGCCCGGCGGATGTACTCCTTGCTGTCCTCCGGGAAGTCATCAAAAATGAGAATGTCCTCCACCGCCGGAAGAAACCCCAGGAAATCCGGATATTCGGAAGGCAGAATGATCTTGACCTGATGTCCCTGGCTCCGGAGGTAGTGGTAGAGGCCCAAACTGGACCCGACGGCATCTCCATCAGGATTGCGGTGACTGAAGATAACGACATCCTGAGGTGAGGCCAGCAGGGCCTTGACGGCAGCGATATTGACTTCCATAAAAAGTGGGAGTTTCCCAAAAGACGCGCAAAGTTCCGAAAAATAGCCTAAGCGACCAAAACCGACTCCGCAAATTGATGAAGAGAATGGAAGGATCTCATGGCGGCAGATAAATGACGACGCAAACTGCCATCATTTTCATCGGACACTAAACCCCCGGACAAAACCCTCTCAACCATCGTTGCACAAGGAAGGGAAAAACGGTACTTTTGCGGCGCCTAACTAAAAAGTCAATAAACTAATGGCGACAAATCGTACTCTGACCATGATCAAGCCCGATGCCGTACGTAACGGACACATCGGTGCCATCCTCGAACAAATCAACGCTGCCGGTTTCAAAATCGTAGCGATGAAGTACACTAAACTCAGCACGGAAAAAGCCGGAGAATTTTACGCCGTTCACCGCGAGCGTCCCTTCTACGGTGAACTGGTGGAATTCATGAGCAGCGGTCCCATCGTGGCGGCGATCCTGGAAAAGGACAATGCCGTAGAGGACTTCCGTACCCTCATCGGTGCCACCAACCCCGCCGATGCTGCTCCCGGTACCATCCGCGCCAAGTACGCCACCAGCATTGGTGAAAACGCCGTACACGGTTCCGATAGCGACGAAAACGCCGCCATCGAAGGATCTTTCCACTTCGCCGGAACGGAGGTTTTCGCCTAATCAGGCCATAACTGATCATTTGCCCCTTACTTCTCCGGTAACGATTTCTTACCGGTGAGGTAAGGGGCATCTTTATTTTTACGCCATGGATTTCTCCTCTCTCCGCATACTGGTCGTTGGTGACGTAATGATTGACCGTTACCTGGATGGACGGGTTGATCGCATCAGTCCCGAAGCCCCCGTGCCGGTGATGCTGCTCGAGCAGGAAGAAAATCGCCTGGGCGGGGCCGCCAACGTTGCCCTCAATCTGCGCGCCCTGGGCGCGCAGGTCATGCTCGCCGGCACCCTCGGGGAAGACCCCAACGCCGCCATTTTCCGTCAGCTGCTCACCGAAAATGCCATTGGGGGAACCCTGCTCTTCCCGGACGCCAACCGCCCAACGACGGTAAAAACCCGTCTGGTGGCCCAGGGACAACAGTTACTCCGGGTAGACCGGGAAGAAACCCACGCCATCGGGGAGGCCATGGTCCGTCAGCTCCTGGAGGCCGTTGAGGCCAAACTCAAAAATCAGGCGGTAGACCTCATTCTACTCCAGGACTATAACAAAGGACTCCTGACCGAATCCCTGATCCGCGGAATGATGGACTTGTGTCAGACTTACCAGGTCCGCTCGGCGGTAGATCCGAAGAAGGATAATTTCTGGGCCTATCGGGGTGTGAGTCTGTTTAAACCCAACCTGCGGGAGATTCAGGCGCAGTGTGAATTTGCGGTTCTCCCGGAACTAACTTCCCTGGATCAGGCCGCTCAGCACATCTTCGATAAAACCGGCGCCCAAAACGTCATGATCACCCTGAGTGAGCACGGCATTTACGTGCACGACGGAAATCGCTCGGCGATTTACCCCACGAACGCCAGGGACGTGGCCGACGTCAGCGGTGCCGGCGATACGGTG
Organism: Lewinella sp. W8; assembly: GCF_004375085.3. Classification (GTDB taxonomy): domain Bacteria; phylum Bacteroidota; class Bacteroidia; order Chitinophagales; family Saprospiraceae; genus Neolewinella. The sequence goes on along the minus strand of NZ_SNAQ03000005.1, from coordinate 179,395 downwards.
ATCAGTGTGGCGGCCTGCGGCCTGGCCGCAGGGATGCCCCTCGGAGAGATTGCCCAGCTCGCCAACCTGGCCGGTGCCCAGGTAATCGCCAAAAGTGGGGTCGTTGCCGTTGACCTGGCCGAGCTACTGGCCGCCCGTAAGTAATCAGTCCACGCGCTCCAGCAGCATCCACCCTCCCTTCTCCTCGTTGGTGAAAATGGTGAAGTACGGAGCGTAGGGAGGCACCAGCCGTTCCCGGCGTTGAGTCCCCAGATAGCCGATTACGCTCACGTCGTAGGTCATTTGCGTACGCTCCTGGGGCAATTGGAGGTCAATCCTTCCCGGCCCCGGAAAGTAAATCAGGTAGTCACCATCGTTGCTGATGGCCGTGTAGGCTTCCCCCACTTCGGGGTAGACCAGAATGTCGGCATCCCGCGTACTCAGGTTCCAGAACTTCACCCTTTGCTCGATGGTCCGAATGGCCCGGATACTGTTCAGGGCCATCGCGTTTAATCCGTTACCCGTGGGTGGTCGGTGGTGGCGGACCGCCGCCAGTCCGCCGATCACGTTTCGGTTAAATCGCCGAATCCCGTCCATGTTGGTTCCCGAACCCCAGGCCGTCTCCCCGCCGCCGTAAACCTTTATAGAATTTACCGGGCGGGCGGGTAACTGCTCCAATTGTTCCTGGATGTACTGTAGGGTATCCCAGTGAGCGGACCCGAAGTGCCGACTGTTAATCTGGCTAATGTCCACAAAGTCATAATGAGTCGTGTCCCGAAGCAGGGCCCGGCAGGCGGGGCAGGAGGCGGGGTGGTGGAAACCGTCAAACATATCGGTGAGATAAATTTGTTTTCCCCGTTTTTCGGCCCGTTCTCGCAGCATGGAGGCCCAGTATTTACCCCAGACCGCCGGCGTGGTGGTCTCATTATTCATGCAGTACAGCACGTTGCCGTAGGCCAGACTGATGGACAGCAGCGTATCCACGTACGCTTCCTGATACTCGCGCAGCGCATCCAGTTCCTGACGGTAGAGCGGCATACCGGGTATGGTGTGAAAAAACGGCTGCACGTCCCGGGAGGGATGGTCCGGGTACCGGCTCAGGAGCAGACTGTCGGGCGCCCGTTCGTTGGTTTTGGCCGGAGGCAGGTGCAGGGGTAATTGGCCCGGCGCATGGTTCGTGGGATTGAAGGGATTGAGCATCCAGGGACCCCGGCTGAAGTCGAACCGGTCCCAAAGTTCAATTTGTACCACAATGTCCCGGGCCGCTGATTCCCGCAGCAGATCATGAAATTTTTGCCAGTACACCGGATTGAACCGGTTCAGATCGTACTGGCCGGCAGCATTTTTAGCGTAGGGCCATGCATCTCCCTCATCCCGGGAGCTCATGGTACACCGCACGTAGTCACCCCCGGCCTTTTGTAGAACCTTCAGTTGCTCCAGGAAATCGGGACTCTGGAATAAGTTGTCGTTGTTACTGGCACCCAGCAGCAGTACGGGATCTCCACCATCCCACGACCAGTACCGGGGATGAGTCTTGCTGGGCATGAGGGTCCGATCCGTGGGCGGTGCCAGCGTAGCGGACTCCGAACAGGCCGCCAGGGAAAGGAAAACCGAAAGAACAAGAAGGTAGGGGAGGCTAAACTGCATACCGCCAAGATAGGAAGCCGAAAACGGTCGAGTTGTCCGGCACGAAGACAGCCTTAATTACTCATCCAGAATTTTCTCATTATGTGTATTTGTCGTTACCCATAGCCATCATCCCAGGCCGTACTACTAAACTCACTAGAATAGCGTCCGCGCCGGTAAGGTAGATTTGGGGTGGGGTAGGAGTGATATCACCCACTCTAGGGAAAAGTGCCTGGTGTCGTGGCCGGGCAAGCCCGAAAGGCGACCAGACACCTTATGCCAAAGAGATGATCTTGCCGAAGATGCTAATTGCCCTGCATCCGCCCCGGTGCCTTTACCGCAAAAGGCACTTTTAAAGCACGTTCAGCAGGTAAACGATCAGAAAGCTGATGACGGAGAGGGCCAGTCCACCCACAAAGGTATTGTAGCTGATGGTCAGCAGCAGATACTTACGGTGGAGTACCGCGCCGAGATCGTAGAGGTCCCGGGCCAGATCGTCGTACAACTCGCTCTGGTTGAGTTTCATCGTGGCCATGTAGTCGATGAAGTCCGCTTTGTCCACCTTGAGGAAATTACCGAAATACAGCAGGCTGGCCTCCTTGCTGTTCAGCAATCCCTTTTTCTTTTTGATGCGGTATTCGGTGACTTTGGGGCGGGCGGAAAACACCGCGAAGATGACGGCAATGAGCGAACTCAGCAATAGGGTGATGATGGGCGCAAGAAACTCCGGATTCTCGAAAAAGAGGTCTTCGAAGAAACTCAGTCCCGCTCCGGAAATGGTGATGACGATCGACAGAATTATGGTGTTGATGGAAATCATCATGTTGGCCTTTCCGTCGGCGATCCGGCTCAGGTTGATGTGATTCCGGAAGGCAGTTCGGTACATGGTATCGATCCCCCGGCCGAAGTTCTTTCCGGTGCGGGCCTTGACCTCTTTCTGGGTGATTTTGTAGTTCGAGCTCTGCTGGGAACTGGCGTTCTTTCGTCGCCGACTGTCGAAGGATTCTTTCCCTACTGCCGTGAGGAAATTGAAGTTCAGCAGTACGTTCTGCATCTCTTCTCCAAACTTGATGGGATCTCCCTCCTCCCCGTCCAGGGCGCTGCGCTCCAGCTGCAGTAAGTCTGCCCGTCGTTCGTAGCGTTTCCGTCCCAGCCAGCTCCAGGCGGCATCATGCAGGATACGGACGGGCAATTCATCCTCCGCCTCGGCGGTGTAGGCACGGCGAACCCACTGATCGGCGGGACCGAAATCCGTTTTAAGGTCTACGCCTTCGCCCTTAGCCCACTCCCGGAAGAGCGTAGCGGAGGTCTCCGGAACGTCATCATTCCCCTTGATGTAGCCCAGGGGATAGAAATAACCGGCGGCGGTGAGCAATTCCTGGATCCGGGCGTCGAGCCCGGCTTCCTCGGCCAGGCTCTGGGCCTTGTCACTGATTTCCTCTGAATAAGCGAAGTTATGAAACAGGTACACGGGGTCCAGCTCCTCGGTAAACCGTTGCTTTACGTATTCGGCCGCTGCCTGGGTGATGTCTATGTCCGGTGTGTTACTCATTCAACTGATCGTTTTGATCGGTCTGTCGCCGCGTAAAGGTGGCCAATTTAGCTTCTCCTCCACGACCTTCACTACTGATGAAAAGGTCGCCCGCATCGTTGAAGGTAATACCTTCTGGCTGAGGAAACATTTTGGGGGGTAATAACTCGATGTGCAGCAGCTGACTTTCCCGGTTAATCACCAACATGATGTGACCAACGGAGGAGATCACGTAAACATTACCGCTGAGGGGGTCAACGGCAATTCCACTGGGTTTGATGATGTAGCGGGACCGCTTCCCGTATATTGCCTCTCCCACCTCGTACTCGTCAATATAGTAAAGGGGTTGGGGGGCTAGTTCTCCGGTCTGTGGTTGGTAAGCATAAATACCCCGGCGGTTCTGATCTGCCTCCGCCGGGTTTAGCTCCTGAGCCTTCGGGGTCATAAGGAGTTGCTGCGATTCCGAATCGTAGCAAATACCCTCCAGGTCGTTGCGATAACTGAAGGGGGTTTCTAGTTTCTCGGCGTCGTATTCCCGCTTTCCGTCCTCCAGCACGAAGCGGTGAACGTCCCCGTCTACTTCCAGGACGTAGAGCGTATCCTCCTGCCGAGCTACTCCCTCATAGTCCCGGTCCTTCCCGAAGCGGAATTCCTTGGTAATGGTTCCGCTGACGGTATTGATCACGAAAAGTTCTCCGTCTTCATCCTGTACCCCCAGCACTTCCGTTTCGGACCAGGGGGCTAGCCCGCTGATTTCATTGAGCTGACTCGGTAGGCCCACGAGCTGATCGGGTTTTTCGAAGTTGAAGGGGAAGTCAAAATCGTCGACCAGGTGGAAATGGTCGGTTTCGGGACGCTGGGTGTAGGTAATCAGGCCGTACCCTCCCGCCAGCACAAAAATGAGCAGGAGGATGATCAGGGAGAGGAGATTAGGTTTTTCCAGCAGGTTCATAGTTATGGATAATTGGCCTAAAAGGGGAACCCGGCACCGAAAGAAATCCGAGCGTCGTCGTTGTCCGTAAAGTAGGTCAGGTGAATGATCGTAGCGCCCAGCGGGGCCATCCATAAGCCACCACCGTAGCCGATATGCCAGGTGTCACTGTCTTCCCCGTCGAGCCAGACGCGCCCGTAATCCATCCCCAGGATGAAGCCGGCCACGGTGGGCGCTTCATTCTTGCCGAACTGGAAGCCCATAAAGCGCAGGTCAATATTCTGGAAGAACATGGTGTTACCCCGGTAGCGCTCCGAACGGGCGGCGCGGTAGTTGGTCCGCCCTCCCATGGAAGTGAGCTGATAAAACTCCGGCGTGCCGGTATTGTGCTCAAAGCCAATCCGGGTAGCCAGATTGATCGCCTTGGTCAGCATCCGGTAGATCGAAACTTGTCCGCCATACTTGAAGGTCGACAAATCTTCGTTCTGCAAGTTCCAGGTTTGCCGCGCGTAGAAATCGTAGCTCAAGCCCTGATCCGCAATGAGCGGATTGGCCAGGTTGTTGGAACTCAGGTGGGCGGCAAAACCCCCGAACCGCTGCTCGTCAAAAACCCGGTCGGGAATGCCGTCGGTGTTGAGGATAAGGGCGAAATCCGGGGTGTCGTCGTCCAGTTCCAGGGAGTGGTAAAACGGACCCACCGAGAAGGCAAAGCGGTTGCGCTTTCCGCGGAATCTCAGCATGGGGTTGACGTAGAATTCTTCCCGCCGGGCACGGTTATATTCCAGAATCTGATCGTCGGCCAGGCCTAACTCATCACCTTCTTCGGGCTGCCCCGGCGCATCGTTACCGATGCCGAAGAAGTTGGCCACGTATCCGGGGCTGTAGTAATACGTTTCCGCCGTCAGGTCACTATAACGGCCAAAGGCATTGTTGAATTCACCATCGTACTGGAGCTTGTAAAACTCGTTGGTGGAGTAACTTGCCAGGAAGGTATGACGCTGGGCGTAGGGATCAGGCTTGAACCCGGAAATGGTGCGGGTAAATCCGGCGCCAATGAAGAAACCGTCGTCTACGTTGAAGCCCAGGGAGGGGATGGGCGTCGTGTAATTGGGGTAGAACTCCTCGAAATCATACTGGTTGAGCTCCGGGTGATTGTCGGAGCGGCGGTCGGCGACCCGGGACTTTGCCCCCTCAATCTCCATACCCTCCTTCTCATCGTGCGCGAGTACCCGGAGTTTGCCCATTGATTCAATCTTGTCGCCGTCCGTACCGCCGATTAAGCGGATTTTTATCGGAACCTGCTCCCCCTTCACCACAAAGCGGTCGTCTCCGTCAAGGCCATAGATTCTAACTTCCCTGGTTTCCCGCTTCCGGAAGGTCCGGTCGTAAAACAACTCGTCGGCTTCGCCTTCCTTGTCGGCATCGTAGAGCCGTACGGACAGGGTGCCGTCCTCCTTGCCCTCCAACATGATGACGTCGTCCTTGTCGGTGCCCAAAACGGTCACTTCCCGGGCCAGAAATTCGTAGTATTCCTCCGCAAAGTCTTCCAACTGCGTTAACCGGACCTTCAGTTTATCGCCAATGCGCTCTTCCCGCAGACTGTACTCGCGGACTTCCGGGGGCATGAGGTTGAGGGATTGGTCAATCAGGTCTTCGGTCAGCGTTCCCTGGATGAACCGGGCTTCGGCCAGCATTTCTTCGCGGGTGATGCGGTTGAGGAAAAGTCGGTCGTTCCACTTTCCGTTCATGGCCCGCCAACGGGCCTTGTCCATGCGCTCGTCAAAGGGACGCAATTTCCGGGCCTCAGGCACGAATACGCGTGCCAGTCCGATCAGGGCACCGTCAAAGTCACTGAAGACCTGATCACGGTCCCGGGCCACGGCAACGTAGCGCGTCCGACCGTCTTCTTCCTCAAAGGCGGCCCAGCGCCACTGATCGCGGTGCCGGTCCCAGTCGCCGATCCAGAGGTCAAACAGTCGCGCCCGGGCGTAGTTGTTCTGATCCGCGTAGGTCTTCCAACTCTTGGTGAGTTCCTCCCGCATGGCGGAATTGCTGATGATGTCCTTGCTCCCCCCAAAGAAGCGCGTACCACTCCAGTCTTCGTCGGGCCGCTGCTCGAGCCAGTACATTTCTCCCCCAAAGTTGGTGTTGTACTGCCCCAGGGCGTTCTGCTTGGGGATGTAGTACAGGAGCGGGTCAGCCCCAAACAGGCCGAGTTTTTGCTGCATCGGCGGGAGCGCCAGTGGCGCGTAGGGATGAATGGCGGTAAACTGGTCCTTGGCCAGGTCGGCGGCAAAGGAGCGCTCCAGGATGCTGGGCAACAGTTGTGCCGGGTTCTTCCGAACCGACCGCAATTGGTAAAGGCGGCCATCTCCGCCCTCGGTATGCAGGCTCATGGTGGTCATGCCGCCGCCCCGACGATAGGGGTTCAGCCCGCCGTTGATGGTGTCGATTTTCAGTACCGGAACCTCCACCGGCGTGTAGTAGAGCGGACGGTAGTGCTTACCGAAGGTTCCCTTGTACAGACTACTCTTGTCCTGCACTTCGGTGCCGTAGATGCTGGCCTTGACTACCTGACCGTCAATCGGTTCGGAGGGGGCCTCCTCAATACCTTCGTCCTGGGGCTCGAAACGGTCCTCGATGATTCTCCGGTAGAAAACGGTCCTGGTGTCTCCGTTTTTGTCAACGGAATAAAAGCCGATGTACACCGTTCCGTCGTCGTAGAAGTCGAGGCGGCTGAAACCAATGGCTCCGTAGGTAAAGTTCGCGTCGTTTCCACCCTTGGCCGGCCCGCGTACGCTTCCCGAGCCCGCCACCACCTGGATATAATTCTTTTCGTGGGCGACCATCATATTCTGCTCGTGGGCACTCACGAAGATTACGTTGGCCTCATCATCAATCCCCATTTTTACCCGGTTCACAAATTCCTGGTAAAGGAGGCTGTTCACGTCCTGGCTTCCGCCCCCGGAGGACTGCACCCCACGCACGATGGAACCCACCACCGGCAGGGGAACGTAGGCTCCGGGAATGACGTCGGCCAGCGGGAAAATGTGCTGGGCGAAGCTGAACTGTCCGCCGCGATTGCCGCTGCTCTGCAGCGGGTGGTGCATCATCACGATCTTCACCTGATCCCGGTAGCCCTTGATCTCGTCGGCCACCGCAAAGAGCATGGACCGACGGTCGCGGTAATCACAGCCCTCACTCACTTCCTCGTCCTGGCTCCAGTCGGCAAGGTACCAGGCGGTGCTGACGCCAATGAGGCCGACGCGGTCAAAAATCTCTTCGTCGTCGGGTCCGGAACAGGCGCGGTTGGGCATGAACTCGACCTTCTTGTCGATCTCTTCTTCAAAAAATTCTTCCAGCCGCTTAAGGCGGGAAAAATTTCCGGCGCGGCCCAGCTCATTTTCACCGGGGGTATAGTAGACCTTCCCCGGTACCCGACTCAGCCGCTTACCGATGGCCTCCAGGTGTACCCGTTCGGCGCCGCCCTTTTTGCGGAGTCCGTCGGGACCGGTGATGTCACCGAGTAGGAGTAGGGAGCTTTTCTTTTTGCCCTCGGGCATGGCCTTGACCATGGCCTCCAGGGTGGTCAGGCCACGATCGTAATCGTAGCCCAGGTCTCCGACCATAAAGGTGGAATATTCCAACTTTCCGGTGGGGGGCGCTTCGCTGGTCAGGCCCTCAATGGGCAGTTCATGGGGGCGGAAATCGGCGCACTGCGTAAACAGTAATCCGATGACCAGTAGGCCGAATAAGCGGCAGGAGGTGGTGTATTGCATCGCGGTAGCGGGAAATGTGAGCGTTGATGGATAAACCCCACCAGGGTCTACCTAGTTCGTTGGGCGGCCAGCTATCTCGGGGCTTTTTGTCCGGAAACCGTGATTACTTTCGTGTTGCTGGTGCTTTGGGCGACGGTGCGCAGGTGCCGCGTATGGCCGGTGGAGGTGCCATGATGTTCAGCGCTGGGTCGCGAGGCCCTGGCCGTTCTGCGAACGGACGGCAGACCCCGCTCCGCAGGAAGGAACGGCCTTCCAGGCCGAAGGAGGGTAGAGTTCGTGGGAAGAGGTCGTCGGCCGAAACGCGAGGCACGAGCTGGTTCGTCCGCCGACCGGTGGATATCTATCGGTTGGTCGCGAGGCCCTTGTCGTTCTGCGAACGGACGGCAGACCCCGCTCCGCAGGAAGGAACGGCCTTCCAGGCCGAGGTAGGGGAGAGGTCCTGGGAAAAGGTCGCCGGCCGAGACAGAGGCACGAGCTGGTTCGTCCGCCGACCGGTGGCTTAATTCGGTTGGTCGCGAGGTTCTGGCCGTTCTGCGAACGGACGGCAGACCCCGCTCCGCAGGAAGGAACGGCCTTCCAGGCCGAAGGAGGGGAGAGGTCGTGGGAAAAGGTCGTCGGCCGAAACGCGAGGTACGAGCTGGTTCGTCCGCCGACCGGTGGCTTAATCCGGTTGGTCGCGAGGTTCTGGCCGTTCTGCGAACGGACGGCAGACCCCGCTCCGCAGGAGGAACGGCTTTCCAGGCCGAGGTAGGGGAGAGGTCCTGGGAAAAGGTCGCCGGCCGAGACAGAGGCACGAGCTGGTTCGTCCGCCGACCGGTGGATATCTATCGGTTGGTCGCGAGGCCCTTGCCGTTCTGCGAACGGACGGCAGACCCCGCTCCGCAGGAAGGAACGGCCTTCCAGGCCGAAGGAGGGGAGAGGTCTTGGGAAAAGGTCGCCGGCCGAAACGCGAGGTACGAGCTGGTTCGTCCGCCGACCGGTGGTTGTCTTTTATCCGCCATAAAGTAGCCGCAAGGCATGCCTTGCGGCCTAGTAACCGCTTTTAACAATCACCAACATTCCCTAGGAATCGAGTTCCTGCTTGCACTTTTCGGTAGGCGATACAGTGCTTACACCGTCCCGCGATCCATCGGATGAACCGTCGCGTTGCTCGGGAGGCATCCGATGAACGCTGATGTTATATGGCGAACGTTACCGCGCCCCGTTAAGGATGGCCTGGGCGTAGTTGTCCCAACTCATGGATTTGGTGGTTTCGGCCACGTTGTCGCGGGGGATGGGGTCGGTGATCATTTTTTCCATCTGCCGGGCCATGTCTTCGATGTCGTCGGGTTCGGCGAGGTAGCCGTTGTAGCCCTCCTGGATGGTCTCCGGAAAGTGGCCGACTTTGGTGGCCACGGCGGGCAGGCGGAAGTTGTAGCTGATGGACTCCACGCCCGATGGCGTGGCGTAGCTGTAGAACAGCACCACCGCATCACTCGCCTGGAAGTATTGGTGCACTTCCTCGTTGGCGACGAACTCGTTCTTGATCATTGTCCGGTCCCGGATGCCAAGTTGGTCGACCAGCTCCAGGGGACGGTAGTTGCGTTCGTCGTCGCTCTTCTTGAGGAAGATCTTTTTGGCCAGCCCGAAGGTGGCGTTCTTGATCTTGGTGCTGAGCTTGTCGGCCTTCAGGGTATCCCAGAAGCTTTCCCCGCAGATGATCAGGGAGACGTCCTCCCGCCGTTCGGCGAGTTTGGCGAAGGCCTTGATGACGTTATGAAGCCCCTTGTACTTGCGGATGAAGCCAAAGAATAGGAAGACGTTTTCCCGCAGTCCGTGCTCGGCCTTGAAGGCCGCTACGTCGAAGTCCGCCTGGGGAGCGAAAAGATCGTAGATCGGGTGGTACAACTTGATGACCTTGCGCCCCGGCATTGCCTCGGCACCTGCGGCCTCGCCCCAATTACCGTCCTCCGATACCAAAAATTCACGCTGCGGGAACAGCTCGCGTAGCTCGTCCACGGTCTTGTAGGCGTGGGCCACGTAGCTGCTGGCCGGCGCGATGCCGTAGTGGGTGAACCGCTTGTCCAGTGAGCTGCTCTCCTTCTGAATGACGAAGTGCAGGTCAAAGATGACCTCCATGCCGCCGTGCTTGACCAATTTTCGGGCAATGCGCCCCAGCGGCAGCCCCTGAATGGCGATGGCCCACTGGAAAATAACGATATCGGCCTCCAGCTCAATGATCTTATTGGCCGTCGCCGTCCAGCTCAGCGGATTATTGTAATTCGTCAGATAATGGACTTGAATATTGGTCCCCTCTAATAGGTCAACCTTGCTCTTCTTGTCCACGAACTCCCGCGGGATGATGGCCGGATACTGCTGCGTCCACGACACAATGTGCACCTCGCAGTCCCCCCGCCGGTCAAAGGCCTTGGCCAGCGAAGTGTTGTAGTTGGAAATCCCGCCTTTGAACATCGGACCGGGGCCGAAGCAGACAATCTTGGTCATTAGGAGTGAGGATTAAGGATCAAGGATTTAGGGGGTAGGAAGTAGCGGGAAGGAGCGGATAGAAAGTAGGAGGTAGGGGCGGCAGAAATAGCGACCAGCAACCAGTTAACCAGCAACCAGTTAACTAGCAACGAGCCTCCAGCAACTACCCAATCCCCTGCGCTTTTTTCTGTGCCGCCAGTACCCGTCCCATGCCTTCGCGCACGCTGATGCTGGCCGTCCAGCCGAGTTCGTTGTTGACGTAGTCCATGTTGGAGTAACGGCTGAAGACGCCGACGGGCTTGTCGAGAAGCTGCTTGATCTGGGGGTTGTAGCCTTCGATGTCGCAGAGGGTTTCGATGATCTCGATGAAGGAGAGCAGTTCTCCGCGGCCGATGTTGATGGCCGATCCGTCCTTGACGCGGTCCATGGCGTAGAGGATGCAGTCGATGACGTCGTCGATGTGGACGAAGTCGCGTCCCTGCCGGCCGGTACCCCAGACCTCGACGGGATCTTCCCGGCGGGCGATCCGTGCGGCGATGGCGGGGATGGGGTAGGTGAGGTCCTGGTCTTCGCCGTAGCCGCTGAAGGGGCGGATGCAGGTCACGCTCAGGTCGTAGTGCTCCGCGGCGATCTTGGCCAGGTATTCTCCGGTGAGTTTGGACCAGCCATAGGTCATGTCCGGCTCACCCATTTTCTTGAAATTGATGTCGGTCTCGGCCAGGGCGATGGCGTCGCCTTCGGTCTGGAGGTCGATGGGGTAGGCTGCCGAGCTGGAGGGGTAGAGGACCCGGTCGGGCTTCTGGCGGGTGACCCAGTAGAAGAACTCCGCGTCGATGCTCAGGTCCAGCGCCACCTTCATGGGGTCACCTTCGATGGTGGCCCGGCCGCCGACAATGGCGGCGAAGTGGAATACGTCGCTGAAGCGCTCGAAGTCCGGGGCGTAGTTATCCCGCACAAAATTGGGCACGTCGATGACGTTGCGCAGGAAGTGGCGGAAATCCTGGTGCAGGAAGATCAGCCGCTCGTCTTCGCCGTACACTTCCATGACCCCTTCCTTCTTCCGCCAGGGGGCGTCGAGCCAGGTGCTGGGGTGGGTGCCCACGGAGAGGTTATCAATGAAGATGATGGTGTCTTCCGTGGTATTGTAGAGCCGCTTGACCATATTGCGGCCAACGAAGCCGCAGCCGCCGGATACGAGGTGATATTTCATGGAATGCAGTTAGTTCGGGGGGATAACGATAAGGGGCGGTCGGAGGATTGTGTGCCCTCCGACCGCCGATAGATTAAAGTTCGAATTTGATGCCCTGGGCCAGGGGCAGTTCGGTGGAGTAGTTGATGGTGTTGGTCTGGCGACGCATGTAGGCCTTCCAGCTGTCGGAGCCGGACTCACGGCCACCACCGGTTTCCTTCTCGCCACCGAAGGCACCCCCGATCTCGGCACCCGAGGTGCCGATGTTGACGTTGGCGATCCCGCAGTCGGAACCGGCCGCGCTGAGGAAGCGCTCGCTCTCCCGCATATTGGAGGTCATGATGGCGGAGCTCAGTCCCTGGGGTACGGAGTTCTGAATCTCGATGGCCTCCTCCAGGTCGCTGTACTTCATCAGGTACAGAATGGGCGCGAAGGTCTCGTGCTGGGCCATTTTGCTGCCGGGTTCCACCTCGAATACGGCGGGCTTGACGTAGCAACCGCTTTCGTAGCCGGGGCCTTCGAGGACGCCGCCGTCGACGACGGTCTTCCCGCCTTCCTTTTTAATACCCTCGATGGCGTCGAGGTACATCTGCACGGCACCCTGGTCAATCAGCGGACCAACGTGGTTGTTCTGGTCGAGGGGGTCACCGATACGGAGTTGTCCGTAGGCCGTGGCCAGTTTGTCGCGGACTTCATCGTACCGACTTTCGTGGATGATCAGGCGGCGCGTACTGGTGCAGCGCTGACCGCAGGTGCCAACGGCTCCGAAGAGGGCGCCGGTCAGGACCACGTCCATGTCCGCGCTGGGGGTGATGATGATGGCGTTGTTGCCACCCAGTTCGAGCAGGGATTTACCCAGGCGGGCACCCACCGTTTGGGCCACAATCTTACCCATCCGGGTGGATCCGGTGGCGGAGATCAGGGGGACGCGGGTGTCGGTGGTCATGAATTCACCTACCGTGTAGTCGCCGTTGATCAGGCTGCTGATGCCTTCGGGGAGGTCATTGGCGGCGGCAACTTCGGCCCAGATGTTCTGGCAGGCCACGCCACACATGGGGGCCTTTTCGCTGGGCTTCCAAACCGTTACGTCACCACAGACGAGGGCGATCATGCTGTTCCAGCTCCAGACGGCCACGGGAAAGTTGAAGGCCGAAATGATGCCGACGATCCCCAGGGGGTGCCACTGCTCGTACATGCGGTGGTTGGGGCGTTCGGAGTGCATCGTCAGTCCGTAGAGCTGACGGCTCAGGCCCACGGCAAAGTCGCAGATGTCGATCATTTCCTGGACTTCCCCCCAGCCTTCCTGGAGGCTCTTACCCATTTCGTAGCTGACCAGTCGGCCGAGCGCGTCCTTGTGCTTGCGCAGCGCCTCACCGTACTGCCGCACGATCTCGCCCCGCTGGGGAGCGGGCATCAAACGCCAGGTTTTAAAGGCCTCCTGGGCCGTTTCGATGACCTGGTCATACTGCTCGCGGGTGGTGGTGGATACCCGTCCGATCAGGGCGCCATCGACGGGAGAATAGCTTTCAATGTGGTCGTTCGGGTTGTGGTGTCCCTGACTTCCGGTGCTGGTGCCGTCGTTGTCTTCGGCCAGGCCAAGTTTAGATAGAAAATCCTTGTTCATGATCTTGCTTTGGTTTGGGCGGGCGAAGATACGGAATCGGGGAGGGAATGGAAGAAGGATTGGGGGAATGAAGGAGTTGAATGATCGAGGGAATGAAGGAATGAAGGATTGAAGGTGGAAGTCGCGGGTAAACGGTCGAGGACTTCCGGTCGAGGACTTCCAGTCCGAGGAGTCAAATCTATCCGGCTGGTAGCCTCGCTAAATCGGAAATCCTATTGAGTCCTTTTATTAGGACGGGAGGGTGGTCGGAAGTCTGTTTTATGCCGGCGTAGCCTAGGGAAACGACGTCCGAACACTGTCGGAATTCTTTCTTGTCGGTCAGGATGGGATAGGGAATCCACTGTTCGGACCAGCCCTGGCTTGCCGATGGCGGCGCCAGGTACTGTTCCTTCCAGGGTTAGGAGGGTGGTCGGAAGTCTATTTTACGCAGGCGCAGCCGAGGGAAAGGTCGTCCGAACACTGTGGGAATTTTTTCTCGTCGGTCAGGATGGGGTAGGGAATCCACTGTTCGGACCAGCCCCGGCTTGCCGATGGCGGCGCCAGGTACTGTTCCTTCCAGGGTTAGGAGAGTGGTCGGAAGTCTATTTTACGAAGGCGCAGCCGAGGGAAAGGTCGTCCGAACACTGTGAGGATTCTTTTAGGTCGGTCAGGATGGGGTAGGGAATCCACTGTTCGGACCAGCCCTGGCTTACCGATGGCGGCGCCAGGCACTGTTCCGTCCAGGGTATGGAGAGTGGATGGAAGTCTGTTTTACGAAGGCACGGTCGTTCGCGACACCTAGGAGCAGCTCGTTGCACTCGACGGCTCCGAGGAGCGCTCTGGTAAGGTAGTATAGCCGGTCCGCCGAGCCGTTTGTACTTGGCCGTAGGCCTGGCTGTTCGTAGGTCTCGGCTTAGGGGTAGGTGCCCCCCAAAGCGTCGCAATTGCGACGTCCCGGCCCATTGGGCGGGGCGGGGCTAGAACCCCCGGCGGGACTTCCTTGTTACACCGGCAAATAAGCTCAAGATGCGATTACTTAGTCTGATGGTGATGCTGCTGTGCTGCGCCGCCTGCAATTCCCAGAATTCGATCAAACCCACCAAGGGGGAGAATGCCGCTACGGTCGAGGACCAGCGGCCCAACTACAAATACGATCCACCGGCGGTGGAGGGGGAGTTCGAGCCCTTCGACACGACGACCGAATACTGGCGCAGTATCCTCACCGCTCAGGAGTTCAACATCCTGCGGGAGGACGGGACGGAGCGTTCATTCACCAGTCCGCTGAACAAGGAGAAGCGGGCCGGGATCTTCACCTGCGGCGGCTGTGGCCTGCCGCTGTTTGCCTCCGCCACCAAATTTAATTCCGGTACTGGTTGGCCGAGCTTCTACGAGCCCATCCACCCGAACTACATCAAGGAGGACGTCGACACCCGCTACGGGATGCGTAGGGTAGAGGTCTCCTGTGCCCGCTGCGACGGTCACCAAGGCCACGTGTTTCCCGACGGTCCGGAGCCCACGGGCCTCCGCTACTGCATCAACGGCGCTTCGCTGGATTTCGTCCCCATGGAAGACTTCCCCGAAGCTCAGGATAAATAAACGGCCGCAACTATATTTGCGGCCCGGCTCGTTGGCTGGGTTGTTGGTCGGTTAATCTGTTGGTACGTTGGTCTTTTAGAGGAAAGCATTTTTCCTCACTTCTAACAGTCCATCAGACCAACAGTCCAAACACCCGGCCCAGCCCCGCCCCCATAGTTCAAGGGATAGAACGTTGGTTTCCTAAACCGAAGATGCAAGTTCGAGTCTTGCTGGGGGCACAATCATCACTACACCTCACCCCTCCCACTCAATCCTCGGCGGCACCACCAAGCGCTCGGCCACCAGTGGCGGCAAGGCCGCCTGCACTCCGAAAAGGACCGTATCCAGGTCATCCCCGGGCCAGTCGTTGGTGGCGATGGCAATTTGTAGGGCCAGGGATTCCTCCGCGTTGAGTTTGATCTTCAGCACGTGATCGCTCAGGTCCTTCTTGTGGATCTTTTGGATGATGCGGCCCAGGAGCAACTGTACGATTTGATAGTAGGCGCTCTCCCGCGGGATGGTCAGGAGGTGGACCAGGTAGTTCTTCAACGCCTGGGCGTCGGTAGCGGAGAGTTTGAGGGTGGATTTGGCGTCGAGCGTCATGGCACAGAAATTAGCTTCCCCGGCGATTTGATGTATTCACGGGCTTCCCGAAAATTAGTGGTTTTATAACCTTCTAATGATGACCCGGAGGTAACCTACTCCCGCTTCCCCCACACCTCATGAATCGGTCGTCCCTTACTGCTCAGTCCCTTGTGGACCCACTCGCCGTAGACGAGTTTGTAGTCGAAGCTGAGCTGCTGGCCGACGCGGCTGTTGTCGCGGCTGAAGAATTCAATCTTCTCAATGTAGAGGCCGTTCTCGTTGGTGGTGTAGCTGCCACCGCCGGTGCCGCTGAACTGCTTGGTTGCGGTGTTGAAGGCGATCCACTGGAAGCGGGTGCCCGAGAGAATCTTCATGGTTTTGCGCGGACCGGTCCGGCGGGCCGTTAGGTCCTGCATCTCGCCGTTGCGCTTGCGGCCGATGATTTCCCAGGCGCCCGCCAGGGCGCCGGGCGTGCCGTCGTCAACGCGGGTCCAGAACTTATCGTTGTTGAAGATGAGGGTGTTGCCCGTCAGGGAGTAGGGCATGGTGGAGACGCCCCCGACCTGGGTACTGTCCGAGGTGTCGAACTCGTAGGTGATGGAGAAATTTTCCCAGTCGGCCCGCCACTTCCCGCCGAGGGTGGCGATGAAATCGCCGTCGTCTGGGTTGTAGGCCGTCATGGCCATGAAGCCATCGGCGATGATCATGCTGAGCTTGGAGCGCCGTCCCTGACCGTCGACAAAGGTCGATTCCCAGGCCCCCAGCAGTTCTTTGGTGGAGGATTGACTCTGGAGTTCGCCACCGGCGAACAGACTGATAATGACCAGGAAAAGGAGGGAGATACGCATGCTAACAATGGTTTGGGGGCCGTAAGATACGCCGCTTCGTACGGTAAGAATACCGTTGACCCGCGAGAATCATCCTATCTTTGCTGAACGATTTTGTGGTTTTCGGGTTTCAACTACCCAACCGGATACAACCCCGGCCAATAATACCCACTTACGATATGGGCCTTCGCAAAAAAGTCAGCCTCATCATTTACCGCTTCCGCGAGCGCGGACTGGAAGTCTTCCTCACCCGTCAGTCCGACGAATGGGGCCTCCCCGGCGGTGACCTGCAGGCCAACAATCCCTCCGAGCTGATCGAGCTGGAACCCACTGCGGACCAGGAAGAAGCCGTTGCCGTAGAGGGCGACTGGCACGAAATCCCCTCCCTCAAGCAGATGCTCTTCGAAGACGCCGGCGAACTGGCCGGCCGACTGGTCGAAATGGAAAGCGGAGCTTTCCTCACCGTCAAAGAAGCCCTCAAGGAGCGCCTTTCCCCCAATCAGGTGGAATTCCTCCGCGAACTCCGTGACGTGATCACGGATCGCAATTCGGTGCGAGACCTGTAAGGTCGTCGGCCGAAACGCGAGGTACGAGGGGGGTAGTCCGACGACCGGTACCTAAGTTTTTTCTGCTTAGCGGGCAATTTTAGTTACCTCCGTTGTGTATTTGCGGCGGGGAATCAGTTGGTGGTTGCTAGTTTCTGGTTGTTTGGTGGCCACCCAGTGATATGTCGCGAGGCCCTGGCCCGTTCTACGAACGGTCTGCAGACCTCGCTCCACGGTAAGGAACGGCCTTCCAGGCCGACGCGTAAGTTCCAGCGTCATCCCAACGGCAGACGAGTTCCGATGAACGTTGTATAAATCACGAGGTCGTCGGCCGAAACGCGAGGGACGAGCTGGTTCGTCCGCCGACCGGTGGAATCACCTGCGCCCGACTGGCCGTAGCATTTGACGTCACCTTTAGCATAGCCTTATCCTTAACTCCACTCGGCCGACGAGCCAGTTCCTGCGTCACGCCTCGGCGGACGAGTTCCGATGAACGCTGCACGGTCCCGATGGCATTGACCAGCAGCTAGCAACCAGCAAGCTTTTTCTTTCAATCCTTCCCCCATTCAATCCTTCAATCCTTGAAGTAGGTGTATCTTTGCCGCTTACCGAAAAAAGCATCCACCATGGCGGCAGCCCAAGACGTGAAAGTCGACGTAGAAGTAGCAAAAAATCTCGGTCTGACCGCCGAGGAATTTGATAAGATTGTGGAGATCATGGGCCGTACGCCCAACTTCAATGAACTGAGTATCTTTTCGGTCATGTGGTCCGAGCACTGCTCCTACAAGAACTCCATCATGTGGCTCAAGACGCTGCCCCGCGACGGGGAGCGGCTGCTGGTAGGCGCCGGCGAAGAAAACGCCGGATTGGTGGACATCGGCGGCGGGCTGGCCTGCGCCTTCAAGATCGAAAGCCACAACCACCCCTCGGCCATCGAACCCTACCAGGGAGCGGCTACCGGGGTGGGGGGTATCCACCGGGATATCTTCACCATGGGTGCCCGTCCCATTGCGGCCCTGAACAGCCTGCGCTTCGGCGATCCCGAGCTGCCGCACACCAAGCACCTGGTGGCCGGCGTCGTGAAGGGGATCGGCGATTACGGTAACTGCTTCGGCGTTCCCACGGTGGGCGGTGAGGTGTACTTCCACCCCAGCTACAATCAGAATATTCTGGTCAACGCCATGTCCGTGGGTATCGTAAAGCACGGGGAGACCATCAGCGCTTCGGCCGACGGCCCCGGGAACCCGGTATTCATCGTGGGCTCCGCGACGGGCAAGGACGGCATCCACGGTGCCACCTTCGCTTCCGCCGACCTGACCGAAGACAGCGCCGAGGACCTGCCCGCCGTACAGGTGGGCGATCCCTTCCAGGAAAAGCTGTTGCTGGAGGCCAGCCTCGAGGTCATCAAGACCGGTGCCGTCGTCGGTATGCAGGATATGGGAGCGGCGGGCATCACCTGCTCAACCAGCGAAATGAGCGCCAAGTCCGGCACGGGAATGCGCATTGACCTGGACAAGGTACCCACCCGCCAGGCCGACATGAAGCCCTGGGAAATCCTCCTGAGTGAAAGCCAGGAGCGGATGCTGATCGTGTGCGAAAAGGGACGGGAGGAAGACCTCCTCGCCGTCTTCGACAAGTGGGACCTTGAGTGTGAACTTATCGGGGAAGTCACCGATACCGGCCGACTGGAATTCTACGCCGGCGGTGAACTGGTGGCCGACGTACCCAGCGAACCCCTCGTGCTGGGTGGCGGCGCCCCCGTCTACGAGCGGGAAACCGCTCGCCCCAAGTACCTCGATCAGGTGGAGGCCTTCGACGCCACGAAAGTTGCGGTTCCCGCCGACCTGAAGGCCACGGCCGAGCAACTTTTCATTGCCCCCAGCCTGGTGTCCAAGCGCTGGATCACCGACCAGTATGACGGTACGGTACGGACCAACAGCATGTCGGAAATCCACAAATCCGACGCCGCCCTGGTGCGGGTGAAAAACTCCGACAAAGCACTGGCGGTGACGACGGATTGTAACTCCGCCTACGTCTACGCCGATCCCTACAAGGGGGCCATGATCGCCGTTTCCGAAGCGGCCCGCAACATCGTTTGTTCTGGTGGTGAGCCGGTGGCCATCACCAACTGCCTCAACTTCGGTAACCCCTACAACCCCGAGGCCTTCTACCAGTTCGTCAACGCCATAAAGGGCATGGGCGACGCCTGCCGGGCCTTCGGCACGCCCGTCACCGGCGGTAACGTGAGCTTCTACAACCAGAGTCAGTACGAAGGTGGCCGGGTAGAACCCGTTTACCCCACGCCGACCATCGGAATGCTCGGCGTACTGGACGACGCCAACAAAAATATGACCCTGGGCTTCAAGGACCAGGGCGACGTAATCTACCTGGTGGGTAAATCCCAGGACGATATCGCTTCTTCCGAGTACCTGCGCCGAATCCACGGCATCGAGCAGAGCCCCGCTCCGCACTTCGAGCTAGAGGAGGAGCAACTGCTGCATAAGGCCATCCTGGGACTCATCCGGGGCGAGATGATCAAATCCGCCCACGACGTGTCCGACGGCGGTCTGTTCCAGAGCCTCACGGAATCCGCCATTGAGGGTGGGCACGGCTACACCATCACCACCGACGGTGACTACCGCAAGGATGCCTTCCTCTTCGGGGAAGCCCAGAGCCGGGTGGTCGTCACGGTAGACGAAAGCCGCGCCGCCGCCATGGAAGACTACCTGCGCGAGCAGGGCGTCATCTTCACCGTACTCGGTAAGGTCGAGGGCGACGACGTGACCATTGACGGCGAAGACTGGGGCGAGCTCTCCGAATGGATGGTCCGCCACGAACTGACGTTGGGCGCGATTCTGGACGCGTAATCTCACTCGGCCGACGAGCCAGTTCCTGCGTCACGCCCCGGCGGACGAGTTCCGATGAACGCTACATTAATCACGAGGTCGTCGGCCGAAACGCGAGGTACGAGCTGGTTCGTCCGCCGACCGGCACCTCAACCCTTCAAAAACGCCGACAATTGCCGGGCCAATTCCTCGATGGCCATGGCGGAGGCTTCCGCCTGCACGCGGCGAGCGACGTCGTTGTTGCCGGTGTCGCTTTCTTCCCTTTGCCCGGTGGCTTCGGTGCTGACCGTCTGGGCGAAAACGATGATGCCGGTGCGCACGTCCAGCAGCAGGGCCTCGGCGGTAGCGTAGGCCTTGAGGTCATCGCGTTTGAAAAGCTTGAATTCCGAATAGAGGTCGCTACCGACCGTGAAGACCAGCAGGACGTCGGCCTGCATCCGCACGGCGCTTTCCCGGAGGGAGAAGATGTTCCGGTCGGCGGGGACGAGGAGCTGGGGGAGGAGATTGACCGATTGGGCGCGTCCGCTGGTGCCGAGTTGATCGGAAAAAGCCTTGAAGTGTTGGGCCTGCAGGGATCGGAAGAAATAGCTTCCGAAGTAGTAGTCGTTCCGGCTGCGGTAACTGTCCAAATTCAGGACGGCCACGCGAAGTTTCTCCGGGAGCTCGACCGTCCCGTCGAGGATGCGCTGGATGTCTTCTTCCGAGATGGTGCTCTGGTTGCTGGTGAACAACGAACTGGTCAGGGGCGTGGGATCGGGCGCGCGGTATTCCTGGGCCTGGGCCGTTGTTGGGGGGACGCTGCGGTAGGTCCCGCAGCTGCAAAGCAAAAGCACGGGAAGAAAAAAGAGGAGGGTTTTGGACATTTTGTTGTGCTTTATGATGTTAACGTGAAGAGGTGGATAGTACCCGGAGGTAGGCCGTACGACTCGGAGGTCCCTTGCCATACCCGGCAACCTGGCATCCTGCACGCCGTGCCAAATTTGTCGTAAATATGTAGAAGTACGACATTTTTGCAGTCGCGTCGTAAATATGTAGAAGTACGACAAACTTCCAGCTACCCACCCCGCCGACAATAGATGATTTTCCCGGTCACTTGGATGCATACCCGCCGCTGACCGACCATACTTTAACGTTCGCGCATGGATTTTATCTTCATTTTTGGCCCCTCCGCCGTCGGAAAAATGACCGTCGGTAAAGTGCTGGCCGAGCGCCTGGACTACAAGTTGTTTCACAACCACGTCTCCCGCGATTTTGCCGAGCAATACTTCGAGTTGGGCACCGAATCCTTTAAGGCCCTCAACCGCCTGATCCGCTTCGGGATGTTCGAAATTGCGGCCAAAAGCGACCTGAAGGGCTTCATCTTTACCTTCGTCTGGGCCGTGGATATGGCCGACGATGAAGCCTACGTGGACAAGATCGTGAAGTACTTTACCGACGCCGGTGCCCGGGTCCACTACGTGGAACTGTTCGCCGACCAGTCCGTCCGCCTGACCCGCAACCGGCACCCGGACCGCCTGGCCGAGAAACCCTCCAAACGTAAACTCGAAGCATCAGAACGGGTACTGCGCTACGACGACGAAAACTATCGCCTGAACACCCTGCCCGGAGAGTTCCCCGAGCGCAACATCCTGAAGATCGATAATACGCATCGGTCGCCCGAAGACGTGGCGGAAGAGATCATCCGGCACTTCGGACTTTCCGTCTGGGAGCAACAATAAGTCTTTGTCCACTGGCGTCCTTAGCCCATATGAAGTGGAAAGGAAAGAAACGGTGGTGCCTGCTCGGAATTGTGTCCGTGATCCTGCTGGTGCTTGCCTTTCCGGAGCTTACCCACCATAACGAAGGTCCCAGCGCGGTGAGCGGCACCGTGGCCAACGGCCACCTCTCCAACGCCTGGCTCCTCCCGTATCGGGGAGACAACTTCAAGTACTTCAGCCCCGTCAGCTACTACCTCCTCGACCGCGCCTACGTGGACGCCCGGGTACACGCCGCCGTGACCGGCGCCTACGCCCGGCTCGCCGAAGATTTTCCGGACCGCTACTGGCGCGTCATGGAATGCAGTCGCCACGAAGGCGGCCGGATGTGGCCGCACCGTACCCACCGCAATGGCCTGAGTGTGGATTTTATGGTGCCCAAAATCCGTCACGGTAAGCCAAGCTACTGGCTCGATCGTCTGGGCGTCTGGCACTACGCGCTGGGCTTCGACGACGCCGGACGGTCGTCACTGTTGCCCTCCACCAACCTTGATTTTACGGCCATGGGGCACCACCTGCTGGCCCTGGACGACGAAGCCCGCAAGGCCGGACTCTACCTGAAAAAGGTGATCCTGAAAATCGAACTCAAGGACGATTTCTTCGCCACCGAGCCAGGAAAGCGGCTGCGGGCCCGGGGCGTCTACTTTGCCCAGGCCCTGCCGGATCTGGTCAATAACCTCCACGATGACCACTACCACGTCGACTTTGCCATCCGATAATCGGGAAAATCAAATGCAATGGTCGGAGGCGATCCTGGTGCGGGAATGCTACCTTCGTGCCACCAAATGAATGACCATGACGCTACCGGTGGGTGAGGAGTACGCCATTGAAATTGCTACCGTTGGAGCCGATCACTTTAGGTGGTTGCGCAAGAAAAATTATGCGGGATGGGTCGTCCTGGTGGACGAAAACACCCGTAAGCACTGCCTGCCCCGACTCCAGCCCTGGCTGGATCACCCCCAGCTGGCCATCATCGAAGTGGCCGCCGGCGAGCGGCACAAACACCTGGGCACCTGCCAGTACCTCTGGGAAGAAATGTTCCGGGCGGGCGTCGGTCGCCGCTGGTGTGTGCTCAACCTCGGGGGCGGCGTCATGGGGGACATGGGGGGCTTCGTGGCCAGCACCTTTAAACGGGGGATTGATTTCGTGCAGATTCCCACCACCTTGCTCAGTCAGGTAGACGCCTCCGTGGGCGGAAAGCTGGGTATCGATTTCTTCAACGTCAAGAATAGCATCGGCGTCTTCCGCAATCCGGAAGCCGTCTGGATTGATCCCGCCTTTTTGACCACGCTGTCCGATCGGGAGGTCCGCTCCGGCTACGCGGAAATCGTCAAGCACGCGCTGATCCACGACGCGGCGCACTGGGAATCCTTGGTGGCGTTGGAGGATTTATCCACCACCGACTGGGCGCCCATCATCGCTCACAGCGTAGACGTCAAGCGGCAGATTGTGGAGGAGGACCCCCACGAGCGCGGCCGGCGGAAGTTGCTCAACTTTGGCCACACCATCGGTCACGCCATCGAAAGCTACTGGCTGGAGACGGAGCAGCGCCTGCTGCACGGGGAAGCGATCGCGGCGGGCATGATCATGGAAACCTGGCTGAGTCATCGGTTGGCCAGCCTGAGCGAAGCGGAACTCGCTGCGGTAACGCAGTACCTCCTGAAGGTTTACGGTCATCAGCCGGTACCCACCTCCGCTCACGACCAACTGATCGGCCTGATGAAGCAGGACAAAAAGAACGAAGACAGCCGGATCAATTTTACCCTGCTGGAACGCATCGGCCACGGCATCCCCAACGCCACCGCCGAGCCGGAGTTGATTCTGGAGAGTGTCGCGTTCTACAACGGGCTGGCATAAAAAAAGCCGCCACTCCGGAGAGTAGGCGGCCATTGGTCATGTGGGGTTAATCATTAGCTCCCGACCATAATGCGGCGGGGCGTTTCGGTTTCTTCCACGGGCTTAAGGGTGGGTACGGTAATCGCGAGGATCCCGTTGCGATAGTCCGCAGAGATGTTTTCTTCGTCAGCACTTTCCGGCAGCGTAAAGCTCCGGCTAAAGGACTGGTAGTTGTATTCCCGACGGGAAAAGCTATCGTTGCTGCGCCGGCGGTCGTTGGCAATCTCTCCCTGGATGGTCAGGGTGTCGGCGAACACACTGATGTCAAAATCAGATTTTTCGTATCCGGGAGCAGCGATTTCAATCAGGTAACCGCCATTATCTTTCTCGTCCAGGGTAGTCACGTTGGCCCCGGGAATGCTCAATTCATAACTGCCATCGATGGTATGGTCACCGAAGAGACGGCGGCGCTGATCGTCGAAAATGCTGTCGACGTAACGGGTGCGTAAACTACTGGGGGTGATTCCTCGAAATGAAGTGAAGGTTTTCATGCTTAAGTATTGTTTATTAGCGGTTTATGTTCTTTTTGGTATCTACTGCTTTAGCATGATATGACGGGTGATTGTTCGGTGATTTGGCGGTTTTTTGACCCATAACCCGGACCGGCGACCCGCCGTTAACGATTTGTTTCAATACTTCGGGACCCTGACGCGTTATCTTTGCGCAACGTAAACTGAACTTAATGATTAGGACGCTACTCTCCCTGTGCTGCCTGCTGGCCGGTTGTTGTCTTTTGGCCCAGGACGCCTACGAAATCACCGTGAACATTGATGGCTACACCGAAGACCAGCTCTTCCTGGCCAATAACCTCATGGACAAGCAGTACCTGGTCGACACCGTGTACCGCAACGAAGCGGGATCTTTTGTGTTCAGGAGCGACACCAGCGCACTGCCCGAAGGCATCTACCTCGTGGTTTTGGCACCAGATAACAACTACTTTCAAATGCTGGTCTCCAGCGCCGAAGACCAGGTGTTCACCCTAAGTACCAGCACCGATAATTTGGGCAAAGTGGCCGCCGAAAGCAGCAAGGAAAACGCAAGTTTTTACGCTTATCTGGATTTTCTGGGAGAGCAGCAAAAACTCAGTACTCCCATTCGGGAACAACTCCAGCAGGAAGGCCTGGCCGAAGCGGATAAGCAGGACCTGATCGCCAAAATGGAAGCCTTCGACGAGAAGGTTAAGGCGAAACAAATGGCGCTGGTGAAGGAACATCCTAATTCCATGATCGGGGCCATCGTCAAGGCCAACCTGCCGATGCCACCGCCCGATTTTCCGGAGATCGAAAACCCGGAGGAGAAAAACGTCAAGCAGTGGCGTTGGCTGCAGCAGCATTACTTTGACAACATCGACCTGTCCACGGACCGCCTGCTGCGCACCCCCTTCCTCTTCGAGCGGATCAACTACTACGTCGACAAGCTGCAGATTCAGCACCCGGATACGGTCATCAAGGCCATCGATTTTGTGCTGGAGAAAATGGATCCTCAGTCAGAACTCTACAAGTACTACGTGGCGCACTTTGCGAATAAGGCGGCGGCCAGTAAGATCGTGGGCATGGATGCAGTCTACGTCCACATGGTGGACAAGTACTACCTGAGCGGCAACGCCTACTGGATTGACGAAGAGCAGCTGGCCAAGATGAAGGAGGACGCGGATAAGACCCGTCCGCTCCTCATCGGCAAAAAAGCACCCAACATCACGGCGACCACCCGCCAGGGAGAACCCGTGCAGCTGTATGACCTCACTTCCGAGTTCACCATCCTCTACTTCTGGCGCTACGATTGTGGGGCCTGCAAGAAGTCGACGCCCCACATGAAGACCCTCTACGAAAAGTGGAAGGACCGCGGACTGGAGATCTTCGCCGTGTGCGTCAAGCAGGAAAAGGAAATCGGCAACTGCTGGGAGTACGTCGAAGAGCAGGGCGTCACCGACTGGCTGCATACCTCGGATAAGTACATGCGCTACTACCGCGACTACGCCGTGGAACAAACGCCCTCCATTTTCGTACTGGACAAGAACAAGGAGATCATTTCCAAGCGACTGTCCGCCGAGCAGCTGGATGATTTCTTGACGAACTACGTGGAGATGCAGGAAAAAAACTCCGGTAACGACGCCGGCCGTTAATCATGGAAACGAGCATGAAATATGCGCCCCAGATGGGCGACCTTTACGGCATGATGGCCCTGTTCGGAGCCGCCTTCTTTCTGCTGATCTGGCTGGCCTTCCGGCTAAACAATAGCAAGCACCCCGATCCGCGACGCCGGGTACTGATGCCCATGTTGGCGTACTTCCTCTCCTTGCTCGCCCTGATGGGCTTCCTGGGCACTTTCTGGACCTACTTCAAGTATCCCGTAGTAGAATTAACGCCCCGGGAACTGGTGCTCAACGGGGAGGCCTATCCGCGCCCCGCCGTAGGGAACGTGCGCATGGAGTCTTACACCACCAGTGGCCTGGGCCCCAGTGGCCGGGTACTGCTGGTCCAGACCAAGGATCGTAAAACCTGGGCCTTCCCGGACAGCCGTTACCCCATCGATGAAATCATGCGGGAATTACGGAAGCCGCGAAACGAGAGCCCGGAGTAGCAGATCTATTGGTGCGGTAAATTAACTTTCACCAACGGTGGCCCGGTAAAGGGTGCCGGGGGCGACGGCGCGCAGGTGCAAACCGTTTCCCGGAGGGACAAAGAACGCCCGTTGATCCTGATGCAGTAGAGTCCGCCCGTCTTCGTCCGCCAGTTCCCCGTCCAGCAGAAGAAGGATGGAGGGTTTATCCGTTGATGGAACCCTAACGACTTCCTCGCCAAAGGACCGCCTTAGCAGCGCAAAATCCGGTGCCGGGGTGGGGTAGTGTTCCCACCCGTCTTCCGTGGGCCGTGGGGCCAGAATCTCCGGAACCACCCGGTCACAGATGGTATGCCGGAGCAGTTCCGGGACGTCAATGTGCTTGGGGGTCAGTCCTCCGCGGAGGACGTTGTCGCTGTTGGCCATCAATTCTACGCAGGCTCCCTGAAGGTAGGCGTGCGGAATGCCGGCGTCCTGAAAGATGCCTTCCCCGGGTTGCAGCCGGACGAGGTTGAACCAGTAAATGGAAAACATCCCCCGGTCGTGATTCCCGTCCCTGCTGTACTGTTCAATGGCCCGTCGGGCCCAGTAATCGGGGTGCAGTAGGTCGTCCTGCTTCGCGGATAGCAAGCGATCCACGGTGGGTTGCAGGAGGGTGTTGATCTCCCCCTGCGGTGCCTTCATGATGTACTCGTAGACTCCCCGGACGCCATCTCTGTCCAGGACCGGCAGGAGACTTTGCCACTCGGGATGACCGTCAAGGCTCTCGCGGATGGCCTCCGCGGCGCGGAAGCCGTGCAGGAGGTAAAAATCCGTCAGCGCCACCCCCAGTTCGGGTTTGTGGTTGTCGTCCCGGTAATTCCGGTTGGGGGCGGTACGCTCCGGACCCGATTGTTCCTCCCGGGCGAAGCCTTCCTCCGCGGCTGCTTTGGTCGGATGTACCTGAATGGAGAGCATCGCGTCCACGTCGAGGACCTTCAGCAAAAAGGGGAGCCGGCTGCCAAACGCCCGGGCTACCGATGTACCGAGAGCTTCTACCGGGGCTTGCGCAATGTACTCCGATAGCTTCCCGCCGCCCGGGAGTTTGGCGGCACCCTTTGGGTGGGCACCGAGCCAGTATTCCGCCCAGGGCGTTTCCGGTGACTTTTCCCGGTGGAGCAACTGGGCGAGAAAGGCTTTCCCTCCCCAGGCGTATTCCTGAATGACCCCCTCAATCGGGGTGATGTGGCTAGCGTCTGACATAACAATAGTTCTAGGGCGAAGTCGGGTCCATGAATTCGGTGGAGCGAGCCGAGGCCTACCTTTCCCGGTTCAAATAACTCAACTGAGCTTTCAGGTATTTTGGCAGACTCGGTTGTTTTCTCCGTTCAATCAGGAAGGTCGCCAGGCCCGCAAAGCGGTTAAAGATATAATTTTGGTTGGCGGCTCCATGGAGGTAGCCCTTGCCGGAAGTTCCCCCGGTGCCCATCCGCATGCCGATCATTCTTCTCACCATCGTCATGTGGCGGTGCCGCCAACTGGCCAGCAACTGGTCAATTTCAATCAGGGTGTCGATCAACAGGAAGGGCTGTTGCAGGAGGGGGAAATCCCGGTACAGCATGATGAACAGCGTGGCCTTGTTTACCATGGTGGTCTTGGGCTGGTCCGCATCCTCCAAAAACTCCTGCTGGAACTCCGCCATCTTGGCGGTCCGACCTTCGAGGTCGGACAAACTATCCGCGTATGCTTGTTGGTAGTCTTCCCAGAAGGTATTGCCGGGATGGATGGGGGTGTAGTCCTTCCAGTAGCCTTCGTCAAAGAAAGGAAAGCGCGATAGCCAGGTTTCCACCAGGTCCAGCAGGGTCTCCTGGCTCTCCAGTTTTTCCAGATGATCAATCTGTTCTTCCTTCAGCTGACTCCGGTAGTAATGCTTCGCGTGTCGATTTTCCATCTTGAGCCCGAGTAGCGCTTCAATGTAGCGGAACTGGTAACTCTGAAAGCCGGAGGCCGGGACGAGCATGTCCCGGAAGTCCAGAAAATCGATGGGGGTCATCGTTTCTAAAACCGTCACCTGATCCACGAGTAACCGGAGAATCTCTACAATGCGCTTCAGCCGGTGGACAGCCACCCCCATATCCCCCGAATTATCGTCGATAGAGCCGGAGCTGAAGATTTCCGTGACGCTGTTGAGCTCGTAAATGATCTGCTTGAACCACAGTTCATAGGCCTGGTGAATGACGATGAACAACATCTCGTCGTGGGCCGGAGCCTTCAGCTCCTCACTTTTCATGTGCTGAATGTTCAGCAGCTTATCCAGGTGAAGGTATTCTCCGTAGCCCAGTCCTTCGGGGGCGGTTTTTTTCTCCATGATCAATTTCGGTTGGGGCCAGTTAGGGGAACTGACAAAATAGATTGGTGGTAATCAGGCGGCAATTTTGCAAAATCTGCCGGGATTTTCCCCGCCCGAAAGAAAATGCTTCCGGTAAGGCCCGAAAAATGCGCCCGGGAATTCACTTTGTCCATGGCTGATTACGAGAGGACCATGGCATCCTGCACTGCGTGCCCTCATGATTAACTCCCGTTACGTAAGGACGATGAAAATTTCGTGCTTAACTCATGCAAATAGTGTTCGGGCGTCCGTTTCGCTTTGCCTCGCCTCCGATAAACGTTCCTTCTTCCCACTTCTGTCTTCTTCTATCCTCCGCTTTTCGTCAAATCCTTCCAACAGAAAAAGTATTCCCCCGGAACATCCTATGTGGTTGTGGAGCCTGCGTTCTATCTTAGCGCCGCCAAAAGAAAACTTATGCCTTACCTCTTTACTTCCGAATCCGTTTCCGAGGGCCATCCCGACAAAGTTGCCGACCAGATCAGCGATAATCTCGTAGATCATTTTCTTGCCTTTGATTCCAGCTCCAAGGTGGCCTGCGAGACCTTAGTAACCACCGGACAGGTGGTCCTGGCGGGAGAAGTAAAGTCCAGTACCTACCTCGACGTGCAGCAACTGGCCCGCGACGTCATCCAGCGGATCGGGTACACCAAGTCGGAGTACATGTTCGAGGCCAACAGCTGTGGTGTCCTGTCGGCCATCCACGAGCAAAGTCCCGACATCAACCAGGGCGTAGAGCGTTCCGCCGCCGAGGACCAGGGCGCGGGAGACCAGGGAATGATGTTCGGCTACGCCACCAACGAAACCGAGAACTACATGCCGCTGGCGCTGGACCTCAGCCACCGCATCCTGCGAGAACTGGCGGACATCCGTAAGGCCGGAAAAGAAATGACCTACCTGCGTCCGGATTCCAAATCTCAGGTAACCATCGAATACAGCGATGATCACCGTCCCGTTCGGATCGACTCCATCGTGGTGTCTACCCAGCACGACGACTTCGCCGAAGACGCGACCATGTTGGCCAAGATTCAGGAAGACGTGATCAACGTGGTCATCCCCCGCGTGAAGGCGCAGCTGAAGGAAGAGCTGCAGCAGCTCTTCACCGACGACATCACCTACCACGTGAACCCCACCGGCAAGTTCGTCATCGGCGGTCCCCACGGAGACACGGGGCTGACCGGCCGTAAAATCATCGTGGATACCTACGGC
Source organism: Lewinella sp. W8 (assembly GCF_004375085.3). Lineage (GTDB taxonomy): Bacteria > Bacteroidota > Bacteroidia > Chitinophagales > Saprospiraceae > Neolewinella. Next base: position 150,130 of record NZ_SNAQ03000005.1, on the reverse strand, counting down.
GGAAAGGGAGCCCACGGTGGTGGTGCCTTCTCCGGTAAGGACCCCAGTAAGGTGGACCGCAGCGCGGCCTACGCCACGCGCCACATCGCTAAGAACCTGGTGGCCGCGGGGGTGGCCGACGAAATCCTCGTGCAGGTAAGTTACGCCATCGGCGTGGCCGAACCGACGAACATCTACGTCAATACCAACCAGTCGGCCAAGGTGGATCTCTCCGACGCGGAAATTGCCGCCAAGATCACCGAGGTATTCGATATGCGACCTTACGCCATTGAGCAACGCCTGAAGCTGCGCTCGCCCATGTACCTGGAATCAGCGGCTTACGGCCACATGGGGCGTCAACCCGAAACGAAGGAACTCACCTTCACGAATGGTTCCGGAGAAACGAAAACCATGACGGTGGAAACCTTCACCTGGGAGAAACTGGATTACGTGGAGAAGGTGAAGGCGGCCTTCGGACTCTAAGCTTTCGGTCCTACAGGCTTTTCGTCGGTGTCCCGGGAAAACCCGGGCGGGAATCCAGTGCCTCACGGCTGCCCATTTTTACGGCCGGAGGTAAGGAAATCGCGGACGCTCCGCTCCCTCCGGATGTACTGTCCTGACGGTCAATTTGGTTTGGTTCGAACTATGTCGAGTTAAACAGAGTTTGATCGATGTATTGCAGAAAGTTTGAACCCCAAAGGCTACCACACCGTGAAGATTACGTCTGGCATTTTACTGTATTGTCTTGTCCTGTTGGGCGTCACCCAACTGCACGCCCAGGAGCCTCCGGCCCTGCAGGAGGCCTTCGCCGCCAGCTGGAGCACCCTGGACACCGAACCCCAACGCTCCTATACCGGCAGACTCTGGCAAAATACCAAAACGGATTTCACCTACGGCCTTCGGAGCGTAGGCCACACCTACGGGCGTCCCCTGAAGTGGCGGGGCAAACAGTGGCTCACTGCCGGTGGCATCGCCCTGGGAACCGTGGGCCTGTTCCTGATCGAGGAGGACGTTAATCCCTACTTTGCCCGCCAGGAAACCAAAGTGCCGCGCTTGCTTGATCGCTTTGCGTTCTACTTTGGAAAACCGCAGTACAACTACGGCCTGACGGCCGGCATCTATACCGTCGGGCTACTGACGGAGAATCCGCGTATGCGACGGACCGGCATGGTCCTGATTGCCTCGGCTACGGCGGCCGGTCTGATCCAGACGGTCAGCAAAACCGTACTGGGACGGGCCCGCCCCAGTACCGGCGTCGGGAACAGTGACTTCGACTTCTTCAACGGCACCCCCGATTATCATTCTTTCCCCTCCGGACATACCGTGCTGGCCGTGGTGACGGCCCACGCGCTGGCCAAACAGACCCGCAATCCCTGGCTCAAGGGCGGGATCTACGCCGTCGGCGCCATTACGCCCCTTTCGCGTCTGTGGACGGAGGCCCACTGGTTATCCGACGTGGGACTGAGCGTGGCCATCAGCGTGGTCGTAGTGAATACCGTAGACCGGTTCTTTACCGAACGTACGGGGAGCGAATACCAGCGGCCCGAGCGACTGCGAGCGTTTAACTGGCGCCCGATCATTACGCCGGGTAGGCTAGGGGTGGGGGCGAGTTTTTAGTGGGCCGGTAGAGGCAACGTTGACGCTACGGACTCATCGAGGAAATGCTGGAGATAGAGTAGGGAAAGGGCGACAACCATTAGTGACAAAACAGTCAGGAAGAAGGTGTAAATTTTATCGGCCTTACTACTCGCTTTCTGTGAGTTAACCATCCGGCTTCATGGCGCTACCATCCGCGTAGCTACTTATTTGCCGTTGGTTTCCTTTTCAATCTGCGAGGCAATTCTCATTATCCCTTCGTATTCCGGAATGATGCCATTATCCGTATTCGATAAAATAACCAGGGTTGTCTCAGATTCCGGGAAGTGAACCAGTATGGCATTATAGCCGGGCATCCCTCCACTATGCCAAATGACCGGCTTGTCGTATAGACTCATAAGACTGAAGCCGAGACCGTATCCATTCCTGGAAATATGGGGTGGTAACTGCGGTGGGGGAAATCCTTCCGGGACAAATAATTCATCGTACACAAAGTTGCCATTTGTCGTTGTTGCGTACTCAAGCATTTTAGTCACGGTTGCTTTTTCGAGGATTTGGCCACTGAAAAAATTGTGACAAATGGACAGCAGGTCTTTGGGAGTCGATTTCAATCCGCCGAATGATTTTAGGGAATATGCATTAAAATCATGTTTGAAGAATTGCTTGCTGTTGGAAGTAGAGTCAGTGATGTTCGTCCCGTATCCCCAAGTCCAGAGACTATCTCTTTTCATTCCTTTTTCTTCGATGAAAGAGTCGTTCGCCCCGAATTGATGGAGGAGTTCTTCTTCCATAAACTCTCGGTACTCTTTTCCCGAAATCTTTTCTATTATTTCTCCTAATAATAAATAGCCGCTGTTGGAATAAAAGTGCTTGGTTCCCGGATCAAATAAAGAAGTGGTCTGCATTTGCTGCAGCACAAGATGCGGGTTGGGGTCAACAGTCCAATTGGTCGAAATACTGTCGGGTAATCCTCCCATCCACCAGTCCGGAATGCCCGACGTATGGGACATTAGCTGGTAGATAGTTATGTGGCCCCCCAAGGGAAAATCAGGAAAAAATTCATCAATCTTCGTTTCCAGGCTAAGTTGTTGCCGGTCAATCAAAATACCTACGGCAATTGCGGTGAAGGGTTTGCTGACGGATGCAACGTTGAACAAAGAAGATGCCTTGACCGGAACGGCATGCTCAATATCTGCCATCCCATACGATCTGAAGAATGGCTTCCCGCCAGCTCGTTGGATTCCGAAACTAATTCCCGCCGTATGCTGGTCTTTGACTAACTGATGAACAAGGCTGTCAATACTGTTGACCAGAGAAATATACTCGGTGTCAGAAGTATATAATCCCGGTGACTTGCTCGGGTTCTTATGGCATCGTGAGCAAAAGGCAATTAGCACCATGGCCATCAATAAATACCTCATTTTTCATCTTCTATTTGGCGCAGGAACACATTGTTTCCGGAAAAAATCGAATGTAGGTTGATAACAATCTACCGTTAAGCCCAGAGGGAAACTGTGGTTGGAAGTCTGCTTTGCGAAGGGTTAGCCGAGTGGAACGGCGTCGGAACACTGGCAGCTCATAATCTCAAGCGCAAAATCTTCATCATCCTACATAAATGTGTCGATATTTGGATCGACCTCATGAATCTAAGCATTTGATTCGGTCTATTATAACCTTCGGAAATTTGAGGTCAAAAGTCTAGAGGTATCCCGTGCACGTCACGATTGCTCTAAGTAAGAGCTCCCTAAAAACCAGCGTTAAATGGATGAAGCCCTCGGTTGCGCCACCCTTAGGCTAACCAACCATGGGGCATTGTACCTTCCGTGCTCCCTCGATTGAAGAACATACTTGTGCTAATGGGCTACTCCCAGTACGTCACCGGGTCCTGCGGCTCTTTTTCCTTACCCAGCAGAATTTCAAAGTGAAGATGCGGAGACGTCAGTTTCGCGTTACCCGTGTTCCCGACTTCTCCGATGACGTCGCCGGCCTCGACGGCGGCGAACTCCTCGGTATCGTAGTCTTCGAGGTGAGCGTAAAAGAATAGGCGGCCCTTGGCGTCCCGCAGATACAGACTCTTCCCGGCGCGGGCTCCCTCCCGGATTTTTTCGATGAAGCCGTCCGTTACGGCCACGACCTTCGTTCCCCGTGGGGCCTTGATGTCAATTCCCTGGTGACTGCGGTTACCCCGCGAATCCCCGAAGTAGGAGATTACGTCTTCCAGGCCGTGGTCCTGCACCGGAAACACCAGTTCGGTGGCCGATGGGGTTGCCGGTGCAGGATCGTTCACTTGGGTGGGTGTTTCGGAGGCGGGCGCTGATGCTTGGAAATGCTGGTGGATGCGGAGTCCGATCATCCCCAGGCACGTCACGATCAGTAAAGCCAGACCTCTTTCAAACACGCGGATTATTTTGGGTTATTTAACGACGAGCCGCCGCAAAACTTGTTGTCCACCCAGCTGAAATTGAACCAGGTAGGTTCCCGCGGGCAGCGCACTCAGGTTCAACTGTCGCTGATTGCCGAGGAAGTCAAGTAGTTGGCGACCACTTACTTCCAGCACGCTGATGTGGTCAAATGTTCGCTGATTTCCCCGCACGGAGAGCACTTCGCCGGTCAGAGGATTGGGGAAAATGGTGAGGTCACGCGCCCACTGGGGCTCCCGGACGGAGGTGGTGCCCGATACGGTGAGGTCGGTCGTCTGTCCGCTCACCGGAGCACTGGATTCATCCGCCAGTTGGTAAGAGTTGCTCTCCGTACTCAGGGTCAGCGTATAGTCGTCCTCACTGACTGCGGGGGTGAAATTAATGGTGCACACCAGTCCGCCGGCGTTAGTGGTGTTGATCTGATCCTTGCGGGCCAGCGCAATTTCCAGTCGCCCACTGGCATTGTTGGTTACCCGCGCCAGGGTGAGCAAATCGTCACCGAGGAAGGAGTCGGAAAAATCAACGGAAATGGACCCCGGGTCAATCTGGGCGGGATCAAACAGTACGGCAAAGGACATCGCATAACCCGCTGCTCCACTAATGGCAACATCCCCTAGCTCCACCCGCACGCTGGCGGGTTGCCCGGAACTAAGGCTGGCATCCGTAATGATTAACGGGGCACCGGGGATACCCATGTTGTCCTGCACCGGAGCGGCCTGCCAGTTGTCGTTGACGAACTGATCGTAGTAGGTGCTGATGATGGTCAGATCATCATCATTGAGCGAACCGTTGCCGTCTGCGTCGAGCGTGGCGTAGTTGATGCCCGACTGAAGGCTTTCCGTCCACAGGGGGGCCACCCGGGCGCTGAAGGCTACTCCCGGAGTGGGGCGGGCCGGACCGGTGGTGCCGTGACCAAAACCCAGCCCAATAACGTCGCGGTGGTCTACCTGACCGTCGTCGTTGGTGTCGCCGGGCAGGACGAAGGTGGCAACGTCCGCGCCGAAGGTGATGCTGCCGTCGTTGACGGTATTGGGAAAGGCCACGACGGTCCCTCCCTGGGCGAATTCGGGTTCCAGAAAGTCGTCAAATATGATGTCGGTGGTGCCACTGGCGACTTTGGGGGTAACGCAGAGTTCCAGAATCGGAGTACCAGATTCCAGCGTGACGCCAGTGTTTACGTCCTCGTTGGTCCACACCACGACGAAGACGTCCGGCTCGGGCATATTGGTGCTGTTGCTGTTAGAGGCCAGTCCGAGGGGATCTTCGCCGAAGCGAACTTCCGCAAAATCCACGACGGCCGTGTCCCAGCTCAGACTGAACTGGGCGATGACGATATTGGGAAAACTATCGGCGATCACGGGAACGCAGATGGGGGCATCACCGCCGGGATGGATGGCATCAGGAATACTGAGCGTCACCTCATTCTGGGCGGACACCTGAAGGCTGAAGAGCAGAAATACCGGAAGGAGAAGAAGGGAAAGTCGTTGCATTGTGTTGTTCAATTCACTGGGTCTTACCGTGGGGAAGATGATCTGTGGACGCCCAGCTGTTTCCATGGTCACTAAAACTCTTGCCCAAAGATAATCAATGCCACTGCCCATTCTCCACTTCTGGTCGAAGGTGGGGCACGGCGTGCGGGTGCCAGGTAGTTACGGGAGAGCAGTAAAGTAGGTTGATCGGAAGTCGGGAAGCGCCCCACGATCCGTTAACGAATCAGGGTAAACGTACTCATCCGACGCCCCTCCCGAAGCTGCAGATGATAGCTGCCGGCGGGAAGGTCAAGGGGTAATTCCGTGGTGCCCGAAGTGATCTTTCCCCGCCAGAGGGAACGGCCCGCGGCATCCAGAATTTCCCCGCTCAGGCTCACCCCTAACCGGTTCTGGATCGTCACCGGCCCGGAGGATGGGTTTGGAGAAACCGTAATGCTGCCCGCGGGAAGTGGTTCGGGTTGCAGGCTCACCAGTTGACTGCAGTCAATGGTCACCCGCTGGTCCCCCAGGTGATCGAAGCTCGTCGTTACCCGCTCGGAACCACAATTGAGGGTAACCTCATAGTAGCCCTTGAAGGCGGGGGTGCTGGCCAGACCACTTGCGTCGGTCTGGAGGTCTTCTTCGGTCCACCATTCGTTAAACACCAGGTCCACGAAGGCTTCGTGGGCCGGGGTGGAACTCCAGTCGGCCCGGTAAAGATTGGCGCCCGGATTAGCCCAGGTATCGACGTCCCAGAAGTTCCAGAAAAGAAAACCCGTCATGCTCTCGTGGCTGAAGGTGGCCGTCAGGAAATCGCGCAGGTAGTCTGCCGCCAACTCTTCCGACACACTGGGGGGGAGGTCAAACTCCGTGATTTTGGCCTCCAGGCCAAACTGCTGGGCGAAATCATCGTAGGTTTCCAGCACGTCGTAGATGCTGTTGGGGGAGGCGCCGATGTGTCCCTGAAATCCAATACCGTCGATGGGGGCATCGGCGTTGACCAGCTCGGCGATGAATCCCTGATACTGGTCGTACAGTACCCCCTCCTTGTTGTTGAGGCTGAGGGTTACGTAGTCATTCAGGTACAGGGTGGCGTCGGGAGCCAGCTCCCGGGCCCGGGCAAAGACCTCCGCGTAGTATTCCCGGCCGGTGGTGTATCCCGCGGTTCCCGCCAGGGCGGCAGCCAGATCCGTGTTTGTGTTGATTTCGTTGATGACGTCCCAGTCCCGGACGTACTCGTCAAAATCCAGGGTTTCCAGAAAGTTTACCAGATGATCGTCGACGCGCTGCTTAAGGTAGTTGACGTTGCTTTGGTTGGCCTCCATATCCGCCGGTAAGTTTTGCCAGCCGGGCCAGAGGAGCACGTGTCCGCGGATGTTGACGTCGCGCTCGGTCAGAAAACTCATCGTCCGGATGGTTTGCTCGTTCAGGGATATCCATTCCTCTTCCCAGGCCGGCCACTTGAGGTCGTTCTCGTAGACGACCGAATTGAAGCCATGGCCGCGGCCGTCGAGATCAAAAATTTTGTCCACGAAGGTGGCATTGTAGCACCGGCCACCGGGGAAGCGGCAGGCCTTGATGGCCGTCCCGAATTCGAAGGCGTGGCGTTGCATCCTGACTTCCAACCCGGTTGCCGGCAGCGGGTCGCCGTTTTGGTCAAGGGCCAGAATTTCCAGATCGGCCATCCTCAGCTCTTCAATGCGCTGGGCGGCGGGTGCCCGCCAGGCAGCGTCGGCCTCAAATCCGCCGTATTCATCATTGTTGATGTCGTTGGGAAACTGATCCAGGGGGAAATTGGGACCGTAATTAAGTAGGGTGAAGCCACCGACTTCGACCACCTGTTCCTGAAAACCGAGGTGAATCCCGAACTGGAGGCCACCCGCCGGGTGGGAGCGGGTGCGCACCTCCACCGGAATCAGGTAGCGCCGCCAGGAATTGTCCAATTCTACAATGAGGTCGAACTCTTTATCAAAGTTGTCCGCACGCTCCAGCACCAGGGCCACCTTACCCGTGGCATCCTCGCCCCCGTCCACGCGCAGCCAGACGACGGCCAGTAGTTTGTCGCCCAGGCCAACCGGTTGGATATTGGCCACCCCGAAGCCGGCGTCCCAGCGGTTGACCAGCCCTCCGGGAGAAGAAAGTCGGACGACCTGCGAAAATTCCTGGTCGTCCGGGGCGGTCACCAGGTTTCGGGAGGCCGTCCAGCTGTAAGTGGCGGCGTAAATTTCGTTTTCGGTGTCGGCGATGGGGTAGGTGACGCCGGTAAGGGTATACTGGGTGGCGAGCCAGTTGGTCAGTTGGGCGTGGTAGGCATCCGCCTGGGCGCCAAGCGCCAGGGAACCGATAAGGGTAATCAGGGTTAGTAGGTTCTTCATCAATGTGGCTTGTGTAGCTAAATATAGATTATTCCGATGTCCAGACGGAAGTGTCCGCGGGTATATCCTTACCCTTATCCGCCCCAAGACAATAATTGATCAGGAAATCCTATTTTCGCGCCCGATACTCAAGTAATTATACGATGCGCTTATCTCTGCTACTCCTGTGCTCTGTAATCTTCCTGTCTGGTTGTGGAAATGACGCTCCCGACACGGCCACACCGGAAGACTCTGCACCTGCGGTGACGCCAGAAACGGAAACGGAACCCTTTGTCGCCTACCAGAACGACCGGACCTTCACACCGGGTAAAAGAATCGGGATGATTACGGCGACCTCCACCCCCCAGACCATCGCGGCGGATTACGGAGAGGAGAACTTTGTCTCCGACAGCATCCACCTCGGCGAGGGGTATTTTATTCCCGGATACCGGCTATTCCCCGACCAGGCCGGAGAGCTCAGCGTCATTTTCCCCGGCGGAGAGATCAACCTTAAAGATCTACAGATCACCATCGATGCCCCCGACACGACCTGGTACGGCAGGGGGACGGGCATTCGCATCGGCACGACCCTGGCGGAACTCAACGAGCTCAACGGTAATCCCTTCGAGCTGATGGGCTTCGATTGGGACTACGGCGGCGTGGTGACCGACTGGCGGGGCGGAAACCTGGAAGATTACCGGATTCGGCTGGCCTACGACTATGAGGGACGCCGCAACGAAGGAATCCCCATGAGTATCGTGGGCGACAAGCGGATCATGAGTGATCTGCCGGAACTTGCCGACATCGGCGTTGAGGTCATCCAGATCATCGTCCGGCTGCCCAAAGGGGATCCGGAAAGCTAGCGGTTCGTCGGGCCAACCAGTGGCTAAACGCCCCCTTGAAGGCGAACCGGCCACTAGTTCGTCACCGGGACCCGAAGGCTGACCAGCACCTCGTCTCCGACCAGCCCACCGAACAGGAAGGGGCCATTGAGGTCATAGTCCGCTCGCTTTACCGTCAACGTTCCTTCGAACAATCCACCCGCATCATTGGGGGAGAAGGTAAAGGGAATGGCTACGGACTTGGTGATGCCCTTGATGGTGAGCTGGCCCGAAGCTAGGTACTTATTTCCCGTGGCAACAACTTCCTCCGAGACGAATCGGATCGTGGGGTGAGCTGCTGCGTGAAACCAACCCTTGTTTTTCGCGTGTTTGTCCTTCGTTTTATTGCCCGTAGAGATGGTAGCCACGTCCACCGTAACGTCGAAGCGGGCCGACTCGGGAGCCGCGGGATCGAAGATCACCGACCCCTTGAGTCCCTTCAGGGTGCCTTCGGCCTTTTGGGTGCTGAACTTTACGGTATAGTCCTCCGTCAGGTTCCAGTCGAGGAACAGCGTGGCGAAAACGCTGGAGGAAACGAATAATAGCGCCAGGGAGAAAAGGAAGATAGTTTTACGCATGCCATTTTCTCCCCCTAACTGCGTCAGCTTTTGAAGGGTTGGCCCTGGATTGAATTCCTTTTGTCGGCCATCGGGCGTTGGGGGTGATGATCGTATTCCGTCTACATCGCAGTCATGTCCTCCTAATGATCCAGTTCTTCCAGCCAGGCGAAGTACTTGTTGATGAGTGCTTCTTTTTCTTCCCGTAGATGTTCCACCAGGGCCTTGGCGGGTGGTGGTAATTTCTTGTCCTTGAGCCAGATCAGACTCCAGGTGGTTTGAATGGGCAGTCCCCTGACGGAGAAAATTTTGAGCTGCTTGTCGCGCAGCTCATTGCGCAGACCGATGAGAGGCATGATGGAGTATCCGAGTCCGGCCAGTACGGCCTGCTTGACGGCTTCGTTGGACCGCAACTGGAGATGTGTCCGGGCCTGGACCTTGTTTTTTAGCAAAAAGGCTTCCATCGTCTGCCGGGTACCCGATCCCGTTTCCCGGTAGATCAGAGGGAGTTCGGAAAGCAGGTCGGTCTTATGCGTTTTTTCGGCCAATGGAGCATTGGCCTTCCCCACGAGGAAAAGCTTGTTGGGGAGTAGGTCGAGTTGGTTGACCGAAAGACTTGGGGGAACGATGGACACCAGACAAAGATCGACCCGATTGGCCTTTAGGGATTCTACCACCTTGGCCTTGTTGGTGACGTCCATGGCCAGTTCCACGCCTTGGTGTTGGTTGACAAAATCCGACAAAAAGTAGGGCAGGACGTACTGGCCGGTGGAGGCCGTAGCAATTTTCAGTCGGCCGCTCAGTTGCCCCTGATGAATGAGGGACTGCTGCTGGATGGCGTATAGCTGATCGAGCATGACGTTAACCATGGCGGCGATTTCGTGGCCAAAATCGGTGATAAACAGCTGGCGGCCAATTACTTCGGTAAGTGGGAGGTCGAAGTTGTCCTGGAAGTTTTTTAGTTGAGCCGAGACGGCGGGCTGGGAAAGATGAAGTTCTTTGGCCGCCTGGGTTACGCTACTTAGCTGGGCAACCTTCTGGAAAACGCGTAGCTGGCTCAGGGTATAATTCATAAGTAAATCTTATATGCCTGATGCAAATTATAAATAATAACTAATACCTGGTACGTACTACTTTTGCGGCGTCATCAAAAAGAACGTGTTTATGCCCCGGACCAATGATCGACCACCAAACGAAGAAAACCTCGGACTGAATCGAGGATAAGAAAAGTGACTATCAACCCTACCAAAACCCCTACCTGAACTTATAGACACCTAATCCCCTAATTCTTTTTCTTCCGGGCAGCTCGCAACGTAGTTGGTTGTCATCGCAGGCCCGGACATTCAACATCATCACTCATTGCGCGGTCCTTGAGACTGCTGGCAAAGGAAGCCGTTCGTGCTCTCCGCGCCAATTCCCTACGCTAACCCCTCACGTTATGAGCATTGATTTACTGCTAGAGAACCTTAGTAATCCCGCCCTGCTGTTCTTCGTCCTGGGAATCCTGGCGGTGTGCGTGAAAAGTGATCTGGAAATTCCGCCAAATTCATCGAAATTCATTTCGATGTACCTCCTCTTCGCCATTGGCTTCAAGGGCGGCCACGAGTTACGGCATCAGGACTTTACGCCGGAGGTGATGGCCACCATCGCCTTCGGCTTATCCACGGCGGTGCTGATTCCCGTGCTGACTTTTTTCCTGCTGCGCAAGAAAATGGGCGTGTATAATGCCGGAGCCATTGCGGCCGCCTACGGGTCCGTCAGTGCGGTAACCTTCGTGACGGCGGTCAACTATCTCGAAGTGCACGGATTGCCGATGCACGGCCACATGGTGGCCGTCATGGCCATGATGGAAAGCCCCGCCATCATCGTGGGCCTACTCCTGATCTCCATCTTTACCCGGGGGGAGAAGGAAAAAATATCGAAACGCCACGCCATCCGACACTCCTTCACCAACGGCAGTGTACTCCTGATTCTGGGAAGCCTCCTGATCGGGTTCATCGCCAACGATTCTCAGGCGGATGGCATCAAGCCCTTCACTAACGACATCTTCAAGGGGTTCCTCGTCATCTTTCTGCTGGATATGGGTATCGTGAGTGGTCGGAACCTCAAGGGATTCATCAGTCGGGGCTTTTCTCCGCTGGTATTTGCCATCATCATGCCCCTGGTAATGGGCACGATCATTTCCTACCTCACGGGCGGCATCACGAGCGACCCCAGCGACCGTTTCATCCTGGCCGTTCTGGGGGCCAGCGCCTCCTACATTGCAGTGCCGGCGGCCATGAAAATTGCCGTACCCCGGGCTAATCCCGGCATCTACCTACCCATGGCCCTGGCCGTGACCTTCCCCATCAACATTACGCTCGGGTTGCCGATTTACTTCGCCCTGGTGGGTGGGTAGGGGAGAAGCTACCTTCACTACCTAACCAAAAAAGCCGCCTCCCCATTCCGGGAAGGCGGCTTTGCTTTTCGGGTTACGTGGATAAATCTACCCCAGCACCGCTTTCACTTCGTTGGCGGCATCCTGCAGCGCAATGGCGGAACGCACGTTCAGGCCCGACTTGTCGATCAGTTCCTTGGCGATGTCGGCGTTGGTGCCCTGGAGGCGCACGATGATGGGAACCTTGATGTCTCCGATGTTCCGGTAGGCATCCACCACACCCTGGGCTACCCGGTCGCAGCGAACGATACCGCCGAAGATGTTGATCAGGATGGCTTCCACCTTAGGGTCGCGCAGGATGATTCGGAAGGCTTGCTCCACGCGGGCCGCGTCGGCCGTACCGCCGACGTCGAGGAAGTTGGCGGGTTCTCCTCCGGAGAGCTTGATGATGTCCATGGTGGCCATGGCCAGGCCGGCACCGTTCACCATACAACCCACGTTACCGTCGAGGTTAACGTAGTTCAGGCCGTAGCTCTTGGCTTCTACTTCTACGGGGTCTTCCTCCGTCGTGTCCCGCATTTCGGCGAGGTCCTTGTGGCGGTAGAGGGCGTTGTCGTCGAGGCTGAACTTGCAGTCCACGGCGACGATGCTGTCGTCGGCCTTGTGCAGACAGGGGTTGATTTCGATGAGGCTGGCGTCGCTGCCCACGAAAGCCTGGTAGAGCTTGAAGATGAACTTGGTCATGTTCTTGAATGCCGCTCCGGTAAGGCCGAGGTTGAAGGCCACTTCCCGGGCGTTGAAACCCTGCATGCCCAGTTCGGGGTCGATGTAGGTCTTGTGCACCAGGTGGGGCGTTTCTTCGGCAACGGCCTCAATGTCCATACCACCCTGGGTGGAGTGGATGATCACGTTCTGACGACGCTGACGGTCCATCAGAATGGAGATGTAGTATTCTTTGTTGGCGTCAAAGTCCGGCGCGTAGGCATCCTCGGCGACGAGGATCTTATTGACCTGCTTACCGGGGCCTTCCATGCCGCCGGGCGTCTGCGGGGTCCGCAACTGCATGCCAAGAATATTGGAAATGTGCTCCTGAGCTTCGGCGCGGTTTTTGGCCAGCTTTACTCCACCGCCCTTACCGCGGCCACCGGCGTGAATCTGTGCCTTGATGACGGCAAAAGAGCTTCCCGTCTCCTCGGCCAACTGGTCATACTTGGCCATGGCTTCTTCTACGGAGTCGGCGGCGTAACCGTTCTGGATGGGTACACCGTACTTGGTCAAAATGGATTTTCCCTGATATTCGTGGAGGTTCATTCAGTTTGGCTTGTTTGGGCTGCGAAGGTAAGCAATTTGTGTCAGCCAAACGGAACCTTTTACACCAATTCCCGTGGAGTTTTTCGGAGAGGAAGGTGCAGGCTGAGAATAGCAAGAATTATGGCGACGATGCGCAGGTGCATGGCCGCCGGGGTGAGCCGTGCACCTGCGTGCTCGCCCAAATTGAATCCTTTAAAATTGAGGGTGCTGTTTTTCCGCCCTTCGTTGATATCAATCAGACCAGATCGCCTTCTCCCTGGCCGATGCGAATTTTGCGTTCCAGGTCCGCCAGGGCCTTCTTGATCTCGTCGTTGGTTTCCATCAGGTCACGGACCGTTTTGATGGAGTAGAGGACGGTCGAGTGGTCGCGACCACCGAACATCCGGCCGATGGCCTTCAGGCTTTGATCGGTATACTCCTTGACCAGGAACATACTGATCTGACGGGCCAAAACCACCTGGCGCCGCCGCGTGGCGCTGGCGAGTTTTTCCACCTCGAGGTCGTAGTAGTCCGCTACGGTACGCTGAATCACGTCGGGGGTTACCTCCTTGTTGATCTCGGAGACAAAGTTTTTGAGTACTTCCTTGGCCAGTTTCAGGTCTACTTCTTCCTCACCACGGACGCCCTTGTGCAACACCAGGTTATTGAGGACGCCTTCCAGCTGACGGATGTTATTCTGGATGTGGAAGCAGATGAACTCCGCCACTTCGGCGGGGATGTCCACCTTGTTGTTGTCCGCCTTGGATTTGAGGATGGCCATCCGCGTCTCCAGCGCGGGTACGCTCAGGTCCGCACTCAGCCCCCACTGAAAACGACTCCGCAACCGTTCCTCAATGTCCAGCTCAATGATCGGCCGGTCACAGGTCATGACGATGGCCTTGTTGTTCTGCCGCAGTACGTTGAAGAGGTTGAAGAAGACGTCCTGCGTTTTCTTCCGCTTGACGAGCTGCTGAATGTCGTCCACCAGCAGTACGTCGACGTTCTGGTACCAGTTGACCAGGTCGTTGGTGGTGTTGCTTCCGATGGAGCTGACAAGTTGGTTGGTGAAGGTGTCCGTACTGACGTAGAGGACGGCCTTGGCCGGGAACTTATCGGCGATGTAATTACCCACGGCCTGCAACAGGTGCGTTTTACCGAGCCCGACCGGCCCGTGGATCACCAGGGGGTTGAAGGCGGTATTCGTCGGATTGTTGGCAACCGCTTTGGCGGCATTTCTGGCCAGGCTGTTGCAATCGCCCTCGATGAAGTTGTCAAAGGTGAACTGAGGATCGAGGTTGGACGGAATACGGGGGCGGGTTACGCCGGGGATGACGAAAGGGTTACCGGGAGTCGCCTGCGGACCGGGAGCCACACCACTCCCGTTTGTCTGCTGCGCCACCGGCTTGCTGGAATGCATTTCCTGGCGGTTGGGGTTGATCCGGTACTGCAAGCGTCCGGAGGTGCCCAGGGCCTGGTTGAGGCTCTTCTTGAGGATCTCGATGTAGTGCTCTTCCAGCCACTCGTAGAACAGGCGATGGGGTACCTGAATGGTCAGTTCATTGCTGTTTAAAGCCACCGGACGAATGGGAGCGAACCAAGTTTGAAAACTTTGTGGGTCGACATCCTGTCGGATGGTTTGTAGGCAGCTAGCCCAAACAGCAGTATGATCCATTTTGTATCCCAGTTGCACAGTAAAAGTATTCCGATTGGTGGGTGTGATCACCAATAAGTTAATAAAATGGCTTGATTCTCAGTAAGTTACAGCTGGAGTGGTATAACCCATAGGGTCTTGCTAGCATAGGTGGTTGCCCTCCGAGGGATGGAATTAGCTGGCAAAGACGGTGTCATTCTCCTACGCCTCCTATCATAAAGGCGGACGACAAATATGAGGCTAAACACAGGACTCTAGCAAGGAAATTGCATCTTTTTCCGGCAGAATTTTCTTTGGCATGAATATTCCCCGGAATCGGCAATTTTGTCATAAGCAGGACGCGATTAAACCACTTTTTATACTCGCAAATTATTGCAAGCCACGCACCGCCGCCGGCCGTTACCGGGAAAAGTTACGTCCAGTCGACCGAGCCGGAGGCCGCCAAAACCGACCTGATTTATGATCACGGGGTCACCTTGTTGGTTGTTGACCACCACGGGTTCATCCAGGAAGGTATGGGTGTGTCCGCCCAGGATGAGATCAATGTCTTTGGAGGCTTCGGCCAGCACCACGTCGCTCACCTCTTCGCTGCGGTACCGGAAGCCGAGGTGGCTCAGACAAATCACCAGGTCGCACTTCTCCTTCTCCCGCAGCACCCGGGCGATCGCATTGCCCCGCTCCACGGGGTCCTGATACTGGGTGTTGCCGTACAGTTGTTCCGGGACCAGGCCCCGGAGTTTGATGCCCAGTCCGAAAACGCCCACTTTGATACCTCCCTTGTTGAAGACCCGGTAGGGCTTGGTCTTTCCCTCCATGGGGGTGCCCTTAAAGTCGTAGTTAGCGCTCAGCATCTCGAAGTTAGCGTGCCGGAGCTGGGTGGCGAGGTTGTCGATGCCTCCGTCGAAATCGTGGTTGCCGATGGTGGCCGCATCGTAGCCCATCTGGCTCATCAGCTTAATTTCCAGTTCGCCCGCAAAGAAGTTGAAGTAGGGCGTGCCCTGGAAGATGTCCCCACTGTCCAGCAGCATCACGTTGGGTTCCGCCGCGCGGACCCTGGCAATGAGGGCGGCCCGCCGTTCGGCGCCCCCCCGATTGGCGTTGCGTCCGCCGTCGTCGGGGAAGGGGTCAATGCGACTGTGCCAGTCGTTGGTATGCAGAATGGTGAGCCGCGGGGCGCTCATGGCGCGGGCCTGCGCCAGGCCCGGTACGAGGAGCAAACCGCCCCCGACGGCAGCCTGACGAAGAAAGTGACGGCGGGTAAGTAGCATAAAAGGTAGGTTCTTGGGTAAGCGTTAGGGAAGGAGGAGAGTTAGCGGTCGATGGCCATCCGGTCGCCGGCGGAAGTCACGCTGAGCGGGCCCGTAATTTTTCCGGCGTACTCGATCAGCAGATCCCGGACCAGGCGACCGCTCTTGATTTGGGGCTTTCCGCGCAGCATTTCGGAATCGCCACCACCACTCGCCACGTAATCGGGCAGGGCAATCACGTACTGCCGGTCGGGCTGAATTTCTTCGCCGTTAACCTTCACCGACAGCCGGCCATCCTGCCGGCTGACCCGCAGGGATTGGCTCACGGGCCATCCGCCATCGTTGACGATATGGTTCACGAACTCCTTGACTACTTTGCCCGAAAGCTCCATGGCCACCAACTCGTTGTCGAAGGGCATCAGTTCGTAGAGTTTAGACACCCGGAGCGGGCCCGTATTGATGCCCTGAATGCGGATACCTCCGTGGTTCTGCACCGCGAAAGCAATGTCGTGATCGGGAAAAACGTCCTGGGCGGCGCTTTCCAGCAGGTCCGCTACCCAGTTACCCAGGTTGCTTTCCGGCCGGTCCTTGACCATCGGGGTGGAAACCTCCACCAGCACCCGGTTCATTTTGGCGTCCAGTTGGTCTTTGTAGGGGGCAATCAGGTCGGCGGCGGCCCGGGCTTCCTCCCGCCCGACTGCCGCAGCCACGCGGGTGTCCTGGTCGATGGGATACAGTTGGGCCTGGAAGGTGGGCGCACCCTTGGGCGTATTACAGCCGAGCAGGAATAGCAGGGAGCCCGAAAAAAGGAGGGAAAGGGTTCTGTTCATCGGTACCGGATTATTGGGCGCGGCGCGCAGGTGCAAAGAAAAGCATCACCCAACCGGCAATCAACAGCAGTCCGCCAATCGGCGTGACGGGACCCAGAAAACCCACGGGCAGACCGTGGACCTCCCGCAGGCTGAGCAGGTACAGCGAGCCCGAAAAGAGGAGCATCCCCAAACCGAAACACCAGACGGACCGATTCAGCATCGTTTTGCCCAGCGTCGGTTTGTCCCACAGGACACCGACCAGTAAAATGGCCAGGGTGTGGAGAAAATGGTAGCGTACGCCGATTTGGAAGGTCTCGATTTGGTCGGGCCCCACCAGGTTTTTGAGTCCGTGGGCCCCGAAGGCTCCGAGGGCGACGGCCAGTGCACCCAGCAGGGCGGCAAGTTTCACAATCTTTTCCATGCGGCGAAGGTACTGGCCCCGCCCCTTCGACGTGTATCGCTTTGGTCA
Source organism: Lewinella sp. W8 (assembly GCF_004375085.3). Classification (GTDB taxonomy): domain Bacteria; phylum Bacteroidota; class Bacteroidia; order Chitinophagales; family Saprospiraceae; genus Neolewinella. Next base: position 133,028 of record NZ_SNAQ03000005.1, on the reverse strand, counting down.
AAAATGCCCCCCGGACCCAGAATTCTTCCGGGATTCGGGAGATGGGGAAAGGTATTATCTTCGCGGCCATGAAAGCATACGTATTTCCGGGCCAGGGAGCCCAATTCAGTGGAATGGGCAAAGACCTTTGGGACCTCAACGCCGAAGCCAAAGCCCTGTTCCAGCAAGCAGACGATGTTCTGGGGTACAGCCTGTCCACGGTGATGTTTTCCGGCACCGAGGAAGAACTACGCCAGACGAAAATTACCCAACCGGCCATCTTCGTCCATTCGGCCATTACCTATCTGGTGGCCGACGACATTGAGCAGCCCGCCGCGGTTGCCGGCCACAGTCTGGGTGAATTCTCCGCCCTGGTAGCCGCCGGAGCGCTGGACTTCGCCAGCGCCCTCCGCCTGGTTGCCGAACGGGCACTGGCCATGCAGGAGGCCACCGAGGCCGTACCCGGCACCATGGCCGCCGTGCTGGGCATGGACGACGCCATGATCGAAGAAGCCTGCGCGTCCATCGAGGAAGTAGTCGTTCCCGCCAACTACAACACCAATGGCCAGCTGGTCATCTCCGGTAGTGTGGAGGGCGTCGAAAAGGCGAGCAAAATTCTTGCCGACCTGGGAGCCCGCCGCGTGGTACCCCTGCCCGTCGGAGGAGCCTTCCACAGCCCCCTCATGCAGCCCGCCCAGGACCGCCTCCGCGAGGCCATCGAAGCCGCCCATTTCCGCCCACCGGCCTGCGAGATCTACCAGAACGTGGACGCCGCTCCCAGTATGGAACCGGAAGTGATCAAGCAAAAACTGATCGATCAACTCACCAGCCCCGTACGCTGGACGCAGACCGTCCAGGCCATGCAGGCCGCCGGCCTGACCGACTTCGTGGAAGTGGGTGGCAAGGGAAAAATCCTCGCCGGACTCATCCGCAAAGTAGACCGCAGCCTGACGGTAGAACAACTCTAGCTATTGGTCTCGGAACGAAAAAGCCGCTGATTCCACACTTCGGAATCAGCGGCTTTTCTTTTCAGCAACCAGCACAACCAGCAACTAGCTCTCCTTCCGCCGTTTGATCTCGTCACGAATCTGCGCGGCCCGCTCGTAGTTTTCTTCGTTGAGGACGTCCTCCAGCATGGAGTTCAGTTCTCCTACCGTATAGCTGGCCAGAGTTTCTTCCTTTTCCGGAGCATCCTCCTGATTGGCTACGGCCTCCATCTCTTCCTCAGTTTCGCCTTCCAGGACAATGCCCGCGGACTCGAGGATGTCTTCGTAGGTGTAAATCGGGCAATCAAAGCGGGTGGCCAGGGCCAGGGCATCGCTGGTGCGGCTATCGACTTCGATGATTTCTCCGTTGCGTTCCAGCACCAGTCGGGCAAAGAAAATGCCCTCCTTGAGGTCGCTTATGATGATTTCACGCAACTCCGTTTGTAGCGTCTCGAGGGTGTTTTTGAACAGATCGTGGGTCATGGGGCGAGGGCCCACCATGCCCTCAATGGCGATGGCGATGGCCTGCGCTTCCGCACTCCCGATGATGACCGGCAGACGACGCGCACCTTCCAGCTCTCCCAGCACTACCGCATAGTTACTGGACTGGGTTACACTGCGGCTGATGGCCATTACCCGGAGCTCAATCTTATTCATAAGTCAAATTCTTCTGGCGGTTGAAACGGGGTTTAGGGGGGCAATGTTGAACGTGCATCCCTAAAAGCGGGGCGCGAAGTTAATAATTATTCGCGGCGAATGAGAACTCCGCCACCACCGGAAGTTTCTCCATCAGGAAAAAGTACTGAATCCCGGCTAAAAACCCGCTACTCAAAGGGTATTTTCCACTATTTATCTTTCGCTTGTTGCCAGAGGGCCTCCATGTCCGCCAGGGGCATTTGCGCCAGTCCCGCCGCTCCGGCCCGCTGCTCAACGTATTCAAAGCGGCGACGGAACTTCATGTTGGTCCGGGCGAGGGCCGCTTCCGGATCGATGCCCCGCCAGCGGGCGTAATTGATCAGGCTGAACAACAGGTCGCCAAATTCCTCCTCCTGGTCCCGTGCCGACTCGGCTTCACGAAACTCCTGCATTTCCTCCTCTACCTTGTCCCAGACCTGATCGCTGTTCTCCCAGTCAAAGCCAAACTGAGCGGTCTTCTCCTGCATCCGCATGGCCTTGACCATGGCCGGCAGGGCCTCGGGCACGCCGGATAAGACGGTCTTCTTTCCTCCGGATTTGGCGAGCTTGATCTTCTCCCAGTTCTGTTTGACGACTTCTTCATTTTCCGCGATCACGTCTCCGTAGATGTGCGGGTGCCGTTCCACCAGCTTGTCACAGACGGAATTTAGCGCGTCGGCGATGTCCCAGGCTCCCCGTTCACTGGCAATTTTGGCGTAGAAAACCATGTGGAGCAACAGGTCACCCACTTCTTCTTTGATGCCCTCCAGGTCTTCTTTGAGCAATTCGTCGGCCAGTTCGTAGGTCTCTTCGATGGTGAGTTTGCGCAGGCTGAGGAAGGTTTGCTTGCGGTCCCAGGGGCACTGCTCCCGCAGCTCATCCATGATGGTCAGCAGGCGTTCAAAGGCAACTAGCTTCGGTGACATATCGGGGGAGGTTTTTTCGGACCACAAAGGTAGGCATTGCCCGTGGGTGGGGAAGTGGAATAGTGTGGACAAATAACAACCCCAATCGCGGCTGGGGCGTTATCTTTGCAACCCCAAAGCAACCCTCATGAGCTTCATCGCACTTTTCGCCGTCATTTTTATCGTTTTTGGCCTTTCCTTCGTGCTCATCAATATCCGTCACCTCGTGACCGGAAACGAGTTTCGGGGAACCTGCGCCAGCAACAACCCCATGCTGACCAACAAGATTGGCAAGTGCGACGTCTGCGGAAAGTCTCCCGACGAAGAGTGCAAAATGCCGGATATGCCCCAGGTAAAGTAATTTTCCGGGAAGAACGGTATTTAAATGGCGTGGCCGCAGGTGCAAACTTTGCACCTGCGGCCACGCCACTTTACGTAGAAACCCAACTGGATTACTGTTCCTCCAGGGCCTTAGCTTTCTCCTCCAACTCCCGGAGAATTTCTTCGTCGGTCTTGCCCAGGTTGTCAATCAACATCTGGGTATCGTCGGCGAAGGGGTGATCGGGGTATTCCCGGATGAACTGTTCATAGTACTGCCGGGCTTTCGCTTCGTCGTTAAGGTCTTCATCGTAGGTGAATCCCAGCATGAAGAGGGCTTCGCCGGCCTTGCTGAAGCCCGGGAAACTCCGGTGGGTCATTTCGTAAAAACTGGCGGCCCGGACGGGATTGTTCATGGCCCGCACCACCTCCGCAGCTTTGTAGAGGGGCAGGGCGGCCATGGTGTCCTGGGGATACTTCTTGGCCAGGGCTCCCGCCAGATCGGCAAACTGTGCACTGGCCTCCAGATTGATGGCGCCGGTGGCCTGATCACTCACCAACTGAAAGTTGTCCAGCAGGAGCTTGCTTACCGCTGCGGCCGATTCTCCGGCCTCCAGGGCGGCGGCGGCGGCACCAAAGGGCGTCGCGGCGTCCCCGGCCGCTTCGGAGCCGGATTCACCGGAGTTGCAGCCGAAAAAACAAAGGAGCAAAAGGGAAAAAAGAAGGAGTGAACGCATAACGGGTTATTCTTCTTGATGATTAAAGGCCAGCTGGCAAACGCCGGCAATTTCCTCCACGTCGTGGGTGCGGTGCACGATGCGGCGGATGGCCAGCAAGTCGGTGAAATACTCGGATTTGGGGAACCCGCTCAGGTAGGCGGGATTGAACAGCATCTGGGTCTGGACCATGTGGAGGCAGTGGAGCAGCAGGTATTCCCGGTCCTTGGGGTCATAGGCCACGATGATGGCATTCCCCTCGATGTCCACCATCAGCGGGATGCAGTAGGGGTAGGGGAGGTAGTCATCATTCCAGATGTCGTACAGCCCCGCCTCAAAGAGCGGATAAATGGCCAGGGTGAAGGTGCCGGGAAGCTGGGCGTTGAGCCGCTCCCGGAGTTCGGTCAGGGCCCGGACCTGCACTTCCGTGGGGCCTTCCCGCCGAAGGTATTCTTCGTCCAGGGGTTTCCAGGTCTCCGTCTTGAGGTCGAAGAATTCACTGTCTCCCAAACGCTTTTTGTAGTCGAAGCGCTCGTACCCCGGCACGATGTATCCCGGGTAATAATACCGGATACCCGCTTCCAGACAGTACTGGATTTCGAGCAGCATGGTGTAGTAGCCCAGGGAGAAAGAGGAGAGGTCCTGGTTATAGTAGCCCAGGATGCTGGCCGCAGAGCTGGCCCCGAGGTCAAAGTAGCTGGCGGCCACGAGCTTACCACTTACCCGTTCCCGGACGGTGGTTTCGTGGGTGTTGAACACACTGTCGCCGTCGTATTCTTCCAGGCTGTCCCGGATGGAGGGGGAGAGCCGACCGTCAAAATTGGCGGCGTACAACCGGTAGAGGCTTTCCCGCTCGTCGTCAATGACGCCCTTCCCGGCGACGGTTTCAAAGAGTTGGGCGTTCTTCCGGAGCAATTTTCGCTGCCGCTTGGAAAAGCTGAAATTTTCCAGGTCCACCCGAATCCAGATGGCCGAATAGGGCTGCTCCTTAAAGAAGAGAAAATGCGTGGTGAAGATGTTGGCGCCCATGCGGTACCACCCCTTACCCAGGTACCAGTCCAGGCTTTCGGGGCTCAGGACAAAGGGGGTGTTTTTATCGGCGTAGGTAAACAGCATGGGGGAGTTACATCCGAAGGTGCGAATATCCGCTAATTCGCGGACTTCATCGTTATGATTTCATCACAACTCCTGAGGTCGTCGTCCTCGTTGCTGGCGATGACCACCAGGCGGCCGCTTCCGTATCGGTTAAGCTGTTCGTGAAACCATTCCACGGCTTCCCGATCGAGGGTTACGGTGGGTTCATCCAGCATCAGGACGGGGGTGTTGGCGTAGAGGGCGGAAGCCAGTAGCACCCGTTGCCGCATACCAGAGGAGCAGTCCATTATCTTACGACGTCGATACGGCTCAAGTTCAATCAATTGCGGAATTTCTCCAATTTTAATTCCGGGCAGCGGGGGCTTGATGTTGAAATGAAATTGGAAGAACTCTTCAATGGGGAGTTCCTCTACCAACTCCAAATAGGGCCCCGACCAGCTGACCATCCGGTACGCTTCATCCACCTTCAGGGGCGATTCGTCCCGGTGGTAGGAAATGGCGCCGCGACTGGGCGTCAGCTGTCCGCAGAGTAAGCGCAGCAGCGTGGATTTTCCGGAACCGTTACGGCCCTTGATGCCGTAGGTGGTGCCGGAGCGAAAGGTGTAAGTAAAATCTTTCAGGATCCACCGACGGGCAAAGCGTTTGCTGACCGATTGGAAGTCGACCCTGAACTCCGGGAAGTGTCCCGTACTAGTTGGCATCGTCCAGGCTGTTGAAACTGCGGATGATGCCGGTCCTTTCCGTTTCCGAGATGAAGCGAACCACGTCATCGCGCTCTTTGGATACGGGGACCGTAGCCTCAATGGCCGTGATGGCGTTGGTGATGTTCAGGCGCTTGACGAAGAGAATCCGGTAGATCTCGTGGATGGCGTTGATCTGCTCGATGGTGAACCCCCGGCGCTGCAGTCCGATCCGGTTAACCCCGATGTAGCTCAATGGCTCCCGGGCCGCCCGAACGTAGGGAGGGACACTTTTGCGCACCAGGCTACCCCCGGCAATGAAGCTGTGTTGCCCGATCCGCACGAATTGCTGGACCCCAACCTGTCCTTCGATGATGACGTAGTCTTCCAGCTCGACGTGCCCGGCGAGGTTGACGTTGTTGGCAATGACGATGTTGTCTCCCAGGATGCAGTCGTGGGCAACGTGGGCGTAGGCCATCAGCAGACAGTGCTTACCGACGACGGTGGTGCCCGCGGCGGCCGTGCCGCGGTTGACGGTTACGTATTCCCGGATCGTGGTGCCCTCACCGATGACCGTGGTGGTGTATTCCCCGCGGAACTTGAGGTCCTGGGGGATGCCGCCGATCACCGCTCCCGGAAAGATCTTCACGTTCTTTCCCAGCCGGGAACCGGCATAAATGGTCACGTTAGGCCCAATTTCACAGCCTTCGCCGATTTCCACGTCGTCTTCGATGTAGCTAAACGGACCGACGGTAGTACCGGCACCCAGTTTAGCGTTAGGGTGAACGACGCTAAGAGAATGAATAGACATAGGCTAGCTGCGCTTTACAATTTGTGCCACCAGTTCGGCTTCGGAAACGATCTTGTTGCCCACGTAGGCCGTGCCGCGCATCTGGCAGATGCCACGGCGGACGGGAGCAAGGAGTTCCATCTTAAACAATACGGTATCCCCGGGGACGACGAAATTCTTGAATTTCGCGTTCTCGATTTTGAGGAAATAGGTGTCCCAGCCGAAGGGGTCTTCTTGCTGGGTCAGTACCAGAAGACCTCCGGTTTGCGCCATGGCTTCAATCTGGAGGACGCCCGGCATCACTGGATTGCCGGGGAAGTGGCCCTGGAAAAACTCCTCGTTGACCGAGAGGTTTTTCAGTCCGATAATGTGGTTTTCCCCCATTTCGATGATCTTGTCGACCAACTGAAAGGGGTAGCGGTGAGGCATGTATTCCTGGATTTGCACGGCGTTGAAGACCGGCTCATCGTTGGGGTTGTAGTGTGGCTTGCCCTTCAGGCGGCGTTGGTCCATGTAGGCCTTCTTCAGGAGTTTGGTGAAGGCAACGTTGGCCGTGTGCCCCGGCTTGGTGGCCAGGATGCGCCCCTTGATGGGCACCCCGAGCAGGGCAATATCGCCCATGACGTCCAACAGCTTGTGTCGGGCCGGTTCGTTGTGGAACTTCAGGTCCACGGTATTCAGCACGCCCTGCTCGGTTACCTCCACGGTCTCCTTACCCATTTTTACCGCCAGTTTATCCAGTCGGTCCTGGGGGATTTGGCGGTCGGCAATCACGATGGCGTTGGTGAGGTCGCCGCCCTTGATGAGGTCGTGCTCAAAGAGCATTTCCAGCTCGTGCAGGAAAACGAAGGTGCGACAGGGCGCAATTTCCTCAGCGTAGTCGGTGTCGCCCCGGAGCGTAGCGTACTGCTGCCCGAGCACGGGGCTGTCAAAATCGATCATGGAGACAACCTCAAAGCCGTCGTAGGGCAGGGCCACCAGCTCCGAACCGGTAGCTTCGTCGCGGTAGGAGATGGGCTCTTCTACGATGAAGTAGTCGCGGGGAGTGTCCTGTTCTTCTACGCCAACGCCGTTGAGGACTTCGACGAAGGGGCTGGCGCTGCCGTCCAGAATGGGAACTTCCGGGCCGTCGATTTCAACCAGCAGGTTGTCAATTTGCAGGCCGGACAGCGCCGAGAGCAGGTGCTCTACCGTGGATACGCTGCCATCATCGGTGCCGATGGTGGTGGAGCGATCCGTGCTCATGACCCGGTTAACGTCGGCGGCAATCACGGGAGCGTTCTCGAGATCCGTACGCTTGAACTTCACGCCATGGCCAACGGGAGCGGGGTGAAAAGTAAGGGTCACCTGGGCTCCGGTGTGGAGGCCAACGCCACTCAGGCTAAGCGTTGATGCAATCGTGCGTTGATTCATATTTCAATCTGGTGGGGTAGCAAAAGAAAGTATGGACGGCAAATCAGGCCGCAAAGATAGGTTTTTCGTAGGGCATCCGTAAGACGAGGCCAGAACGGTATTCGTTCGGTGCGCTCAGACTTAGGATAGCTGGTCCTTTTTGGAAAGTTCCTCCAGCTGTTTTTTCATCCTTGGGATGAGACGATTGAGCTCCGGGAGTTGCTTGAAGACGGCGTAGCTGCGCATGTAGTCGCTGAATTTGAAGGCCGGAGTTCCCCCCAGCTGTGCGCTGGCGTCGGTGATGTTGGACCCCACGCCACTCTGGGCCTGAATCTGGGTGCCGTCGGCAATCTTAACGTGGCCGGCAATGCCGGCCTGCCCCCCGATGCGGCAATTGGCCCCGATTTTCGAAGATCCCGCAACGCCCACCTGGGCGGCGATCACGGTGTTTTGGCCAATTTCCACGTTGTGGGCAATCTGGATGAGGTTGTCCAGCTTCACCCCCGACCGAATGATGGTGGCGCCCATCGTCGCCCGGTCAATGGTGGTCCCCGCACCGATTTCTACCCGGTCTTCGATGATCACCTTACCGATCTGGGGTACCTTTTTGTAGTGATTGTTTTCGTCGGGAACAAAGCCAAAGCCGTCACCGCCCACCACCACGTTGGCGTGCAGCACGCAATCGTCGCCAATGACGCAGTCACGTAAGATCCGCACCCCCGGGTAGATGGTACATCGCTTGCCGATCCGGACCTGGGGCCCGATGTACACCTGGTCGAGAACGACGGTGTCGTCGCCAATGGAAGCCCCGGCTTCCACCACGGAAAATTTGCCGATGCGGACGTTGGCCCCCAGGCTGGAGGTCTCGTCGATGGCTGCATTGGCCGAAATGGCCCGCCGCGTTTTGGTGGCCTCGTCCTGTTGGTAGAGGGCCAGCAGTTGGCTAACGGTCTCGTAAACGTTGTCTACCCGCAGCATGGTGGCCGCCACCGGGGATTTGGGTTGAAAATCACGACTGACCAACACCGCCGTGGCCTCGGATCCGTACAGGAAGTGTTCGTAGGCGGGGTTGGCCAGGAAGGTGATGCTTCCGGGGCCAGCCTCCTCGATCTTGGCGGGAGTGGTAATGACGACCTCCGGATCACCTTCGATGGTGGCGTTGATTTTATGGGCCAGTTCGGCGGCAGTAATCTTCATGTGCTTTGGTTGGTCCTTAAATGATGTCCGGGAGTTCGTCTGCAGCCGATTGCTCCTCCTGAATCTGTCGATTCAGTAATGCTGACTGTATGCGCTGCATGGGCCTGAACTGCTCGAGCACCTGATCGATAAAGGCGTCGTCCAGCATCCGTTTGACGTCGCCAAAATTATTCAGGGAAGCCGACTTCCGGAACCGGAAGGTCTGGCGAAGTCCGCCCAACTCAAACTGAACGGGGAATCGCCCATCGTTTTCAAAAACCGTGATTTGCATGACCGGATGATCCAGTCTTCCCAAAATGCGCATGACAAATTTTGCGCAAAAATAGGAAGAACCTGTGGATGCTCTCAAATATCCCCGGATCGGAAAGCTTTGGAGTCGCAAGGAAGGTTTGCGAAGGGTGTCCAAAATCGGTTGGGAGAATTTGGGGATGGCCGGAGGCAGGTGCCGAGTTTTTCCGAAGAGCAAAGATGAAAAGTCGTATTGGTTACGGTCAGCGTACGCTGCATACCCGGCATGGTGTTAACCCCCGATCGACCGGAGAATAACTGAACAATACCCCGCGGCGGGCCATTATGAAGATAAATCCTCCCCTCCATGCGTTTTTGGCAAATTCCGCTTCTGTTCCTTCTGGTATTTACCTTCGCCTGCATGAAGGAAGAGCCCACCCCTACGGACGTGAAAACCATAAATTACCTCGCCCTCGGCGACAGTTACACCATCGGGACGGCCGTCGACCCCCAGGACCGCTGGCCCGTCCAACTGGCGCGGGAACTCAGCCAACAGCCCGACCTCACGGTGCCCGAACCGGATATCGTGGCCACCAACGGCTGGACTACCGCCGAACTCATGGCGGGTATTGACGCCGCCACCCTGAAGTCCTCCTATGATCTGGTGAGCCTCCTGATCGGGGTCAACGATCAATTCCGTGGCTTACCCATCGATGGATACCGCACCCGCTTCACCGAACTTCTCGAACGGGCCATTAATTTTGCGGGAGGGGATACCAGTAGGGTCTTCGTGGTGTCCATCCCCGATTATGCCTTCACTCCCTTCGGGCAGACCCGCCCGAACGTCAGCACGGAGGTAGCCGCGTTCAACGCGGCGGCCAAAGCAATCACCGAATCCTACGGCATTCCCTTTTACAACATCACCCCCATCAGCCAGGAAGGACTGGATAAGCCCGAGTTGGTCGCCTCCGATAACCTGCACCCCAGCGGGGAGCAGTATACCCGGTGGGTGGAGGAAGTGCTCAAGGAACCGGTGTTGGGCTTATTGCAGTAATGCTGTGGTAACCTCAACGCAAAGTCTATGGTGGCTATGAAAATCATGTATCTCGCCAATGTCCTCGTGGCGGGATGGATCAGTGTGTCCTGCCTTTTTTCTCCGAAAACCGCCCAGCAAACGGTATTTACCGATGCCTTCGCCTACTCGGAATCCTTCCGGCTCGTGGGGGCTTTATGGTTTGCTATTTTTGTGCTGTCGGCCCTCGGCTTATTCTATCCCCGCCAGATGGCCCTGGTTCTGGTGTTGCAATTGATCTACAAAGGAACCTGGTTGGTGGTGGCCGCTGCTCCGGCCATAATGAAGGAAGATTCTTACCCAAAAGGAATGGCGATGTTTTTTTTGGTATGGGTGCTGGTACTGCCGTTTGTGATTCCGTGGAGGGAGGTGTTTGGGTAAATAAGGGCGGATAGATTCCAGCTCGGGAAACTAAAAAAGTTAGAGTTCTAGCTTAAGGGTATCGTTGATGATAATCATGCTTTTTCTGGCAAATCGTCATTGCGCAAAACCAATAGTGGAAATAAGTTCATCAGCAACTTATTTACCTAAAAGTTAGCACCATGAAGCGATTCTGTTTATCCAGTCTCGTCACCGTCTTAATGATAGGAGGCCTACTGGCACAAACTATCACACAGGAGGACAATCCTCCACCGCAATTGTCCTTTAATCTGGAGGTAGGGCCTTCCTTGATGAATTCAGCATCCCAGTGGATGGACATTTTTCAACGAAACGGATTATCCGGGGGAGTCGGTGGTGGTTTCTTGGGGGGTGGGGGTGAAAGATGGCCCAATAGCTCAATGCATTTTGATTTGGTATTTGATGGACGGTATAAATTTTACCCCGGAAAAGTAGCTGGCGGAAAGTTGATGTTCACCAATAATGGAGTCACCCGTGGGTATATGGGGGATTTTGGTCGACCTTATGTAAGATTTAGAAACATTGGATTAGCCGGTTACTACGGATGGACTTCTGATAATGTGAGTTCAATCAGTATGCACCTGGGGCCCAGTCTCATGCTTTGCCGATACAAATATGATGGAATGTGGCGTGGTAGTAGTTCAAGCGCTTCGGTAGTGAAGCCAGGAGTGATTGCGGGAGTCCGAATCAGTCCCAATCAAATAGGGAAAAAACTCAATTGGGGATTTTTGCTGGAGGGTAATTTCATGACTCCAATTCGCACCAGGCCCTTTGCTCAAACCAATCCCGGCGATAATCCGCGCGGCCGAATTATTGGGGCAGATTCCGTACGGGCCAGTAGCTTTTCGGTGAGAGTTTTTGTAGGGCTAAACGTCGATAAGAAATAGGCTTGGCATTAAGCCATATGGAATGACCTATCGGATTAGGCGGAGACGCTTAATGTATAAATTCATTTGATGTTTATCATCATTCCCTGAGAATCAGATCATTGGGTAGGTGGTGCTGGTACACTAGATTATCCTCTAGTTATAACCAATATTATCCACTCATGAGAACTCTACGTTTTTTCTTCCTAGTCATTTTACTGATTACAGGCAAAATAGGAGCTCAGACGAACTCTCAAGTACCCAGAAATTCTCTTGTGACCATAAAAGAAAAACCAGTTCAGGAAGAAAAAATTGAAGAGCCCTTTCAGGATCAGTGGTCCCTTATGTTTGGCTTTGGCCCTTCGCTTCGTGGATCGGCCAATGTCTGGAACAATTATCTCGAAGACCGGGGATTTGGCCATTTGAGATCCTCCAGCTTTTTCGGCATTATCATTTCCCGGGTGCAGTACCCCACCATCAGCCGACGGATGGATCTCGAGTTGCGGATTGACCGGCAATACCGGTCGCACCGGGCCTGGGGAGCAAAGCTGCAAATCGCTAACTCCGGAGTCGTCAATGGATTTAGTGCCACCCACGGAGAGCTGGACGTCAAATTCCAACAACAAAGCCTGGAGGTGTATCACCGATGGTCATCCTCACCCGAGATGGCAAGCTCCACCAGTGTGTACGTAGGGCCCGGTATTCATCGGGTAAGCTACGCCTACTTTGATGGCGCGATTAATTACAATGAAGAAGGGACCTGGAGCAGCCCCCGCACCTACTGGAAACCCGGCATTACGGGAGGACTAATCCTGTATCCTTTCCGCAGCAGAGGTGGCGCTATTTGGGGCGTGGACGTGGCCTACGCTTACGTACCAAAATTCAAGACCCAGGCCTTCTCCATTTCTTCGCGCGCCGCTCCGGAAGGGATCACGATCCGGGACGGATGGGTTAACCCCAGCACACTTTCCCTCAGGCTGCTGATGGGGCATACCTTTGGCAAAAGATATAAATGATTGGGGGAGTTGGTGTCCTCCTTCCCCGTCTGATCAGCCGGACAAGCCCGAAAGGGAACCCAATCGGACTAGGGGGCCTTTGGTTTCCAGTAGCGGCAGGAAATTTCCTGCCGCTACCGTTTGCCCTAATGAACACCCGCGATTCCATTGGAATCGCTGATGAAACCTCACGGAACAGGCTACACCTAAGCCTCCATTCGCTCCACGACCTTCCTCCCCGGATACACCTTCAGCGCTTGTTCCAGGCAGTCCATGGCCCGGTGGAGGTCGTCGGTATTCAGCACGTAGGCAATCCGGCATTCGTTACGGCCCAGGCCAGGAGTGGCGTAAAAGCCAGGACCGGGAGAAAGCATGACCGTGCTGTTGTGGAGGCTGAAATCTTCCAGCAACCAGCGGCAAAAGTCCTCACTGTCCTCGATGGGGAAACGGGCAAAGCAGTAGAAGGCCCCACCCGGTTCGTAGCAGTACACCCCTTCCATTTCCTGCAGGCGGGAATACACCACGTCGCGTCGGGCCCGGTAATCTTCCTTGACGCCCGCCAGGTAATGGGTGTCGTCCTGCAGCATGCACTCGGAAAGCATTTGGCCTAATCCGGGAGGACTGAGACGCAGTTTCGCGAAGCGATCCACGGCGGCCAGGATGTCTTCGTTGCGGGAGACGAGGGCGCCCACGCGGGCGCCCGTGGCGCTGTAGCGTTTGGACACCGAATCGATGATGACGGCGTGTTCCTCCAGCCCGTCAAGCTGCAAGACGGAGCGCAACGGCTGATCGTAGCTGAATTCCCGGTATACCTCGTCGGCGCACAGGAAGAGGTTGTGTTCCCGGACGATGGCGGCAATGCGCGCCATTTCGGCGTCCGAATAGCAGGCCCCGGTCGGGTTGTTCGGACTCGTGATCATGATGGCCCGGGTACGGGGGGTAATCTTGTTGGCGAACTCCTGCGGACTGGGCAGGCTAAAACCGTCTTCGATCCGGCAAGTAATCGGCACCACCCGCACGTCGGCAATGTGGGCAAAGCCGTTGTAGTTGGCGTAGAAGGGCTCCGGAATGATGATCTCGTCCCCCGGGTCCATACAGGCCAGGAGGAAAAAGAGGATGGCCTCGGAGCCTCCCGTGGTGACCATAATCTGCTGCGGGCGCAGCTCCACCCCAAAGCGGGCGTAATATTCCGTGAGGGCCTGACGGTAGCTCGCCGTGCCGTTGCTGGGACTGTAGTCCAGGATTTCCCAGTCCAGCTCCCGGAAGGCCGCTACCGCCCGGGGGTGGGTCTTGATGTCGGGCTGGCCGATGTTCAGGTGGTAGATGTGCTTTCCCGAAGCTTTGGCCCGGTCCGCCAGGGGAATCAACTTGCGGAAGGGGGAGAGGGGAACGGTCTCAGATCGGTGGCTAACGTTGGGCATGATACATGCGTTTAAACGGCAAAGTTACGGCATTCTGGTCCCGTAACCTTCTTTGTTCACCATCATTTATCCCTTCGTTTTCGGGGCTTTGGGACCGGAAAATGAAGGGGATTAAATTTCGGATCCGTCACGAAGGTACGCGGCTCCCCGTGCTGGAGCCTGCACCCGCGTCCTCGCAAAAAAATATTGATACCCTATCCCCCGGTCGTAACGGTCTGGTGTTGGTCCGAACAGTAGAGTTTTTAAGAACCATGTTTGATTAAGTCCAGCTTGGTGGGGCTGAATCACTGTTCGGACGTCGCCCGCTTTGCCTACGGCCGCAGCGGACAGACTTCCGACCAGGCATCATCCCCTGGTCGAAACAGTCTGGTGTACGGCCATCGGCCAGCACCTGCTGGTCCGAACAGTGGAGTTTTTAAGAACCATGTTTGGTTAAGTCCAGCCTGGTGGGGCTGAATCACTGTTCGGACGTCGCCCGCTTTGCCTACGGCCGCAGCGGACAGACTCCCGACCAGGCATTATCCCCTGGTCGAAACAGTCTGGTGTACGGCCATCGGCCAGCACCTGTTGGTCCGAACGGTGGAGTTTTTAAGAATCTAGCTTGTTGGATGTCGAATCACTGCTTTGCATCTCCTCCTCAGCCTTAGCCTCCGCCTTCTCCTTCCCCCAGCCTCCGTCCTAAAACCTAAATCCTGCATCCTCCCACCCCGGCCTTCCATCTATCCCTTAATTCAATACCTTTATCGAAAATTTTACCATGACCGTAGACGACGCAGTAGTATCGCACCTGGCTAAACTCTCCCGCCTGGAGCTTTCCCCCGAGCAAACGGCTCGGTTACGCGGGGATCTGGTAAATATTCTTTCCATGGTGGAAAAGCTCAACGAGCTGGATCTGGAAGGGGTAGAGCCGCTGCGCTACGTGACGGACGTGGAGACAACGTTGCGTCCCGACGAAGCTGGCAACCATCTGGACCGGGATCAGGCGCTGGCCAACGCGCCGGATGCCGATCAGGAAGGAGGGTTTTTCCGTGTACCCCGGGTGATTGAAGGAGGAAAGTAACTTTCTTCAAACCGCTCACATCATTTGTTAAATATACCACTATGCCGGCCGTCATTGACATCAGCCAACTTACGAAGACTTACATCATGGGGCAGACCAAGGTCCACGCCCTGCGCGGAATCGATCTGCAGATCAATACCAACGAATACGTTGCCCTGATGGGCCCCTCCGGTTCCGGAAAGTCCACGCTGATGAACTTGCTGGGCTGCCTCGATACCCCCACGGCCGGCAATTATCTGCTCGACGGTCGCGACGTGAGCAAAATGGACGATTCGGAGCTGGCCAACATCCGCAACGAAAAGATCGGCTTCGTCTTCCAAACCTTTAACCTCCTGCCCCGGCAAACCACGCTGGAGAACGTGGCCCTGCCCCTGGTGTACGCCGGCATCAGCCGCAAGGAGCGCCACGACCGGGCCGCCGAAGTGCTCGACTCGGTGGGACTGGGCGACCGCCTGGATCACCGTCCCAACGAACTGTCCGGTGGTCAGCGCCAGCGGGTAGCCATCGCCCGGGCACTGGTCAATCGCCCGGCCATTATTCTGGCCGACGAACCCACGGGTAACCTCGATACCAAGACGAGTATCGAGATCATGGAAATTTTTGAAAAAATCCAGGCCAACGGTAACACGGTCATCCTCGTAACGCACGAACCCGACATTTCCGAGCACGCCCACCGCATCGTGCGGCTGCGCGATGGATTGGTGGAGTCCGATGAGCGCAACGAAAATATCGTGCGGGCCAGCGATCCTACCCACCGCTACAACCAGGCTTGATCTCGTTCGTTAGTTGGTAGGCAACCCACCGGACGGAAGTGTTGCCCTAACCAACAGCGAATGAAAATTTATACCAAGACCGGAGACGCCGGCCAGACTGGCCTTTTTTCTGGTAAACGCCTCAGCAAGGCCCACGCCAGGGTGGAAGCCTACGGAACCGTGGATGAGCTCAACGCCCACGTCGGCCTGCTACGGGACGTAACGGACGATGAACCGGTCCGACAGCTCCTGCTGGAGCAGCAACATCACCTGTTTGCCCTCGGGGCGGCCCTGGCCGACGACCGGCCGGAGCGCGCCTACCAACTCCCCGATTCGGCGACCCCCGGACTGGAGAAGGCCATCGATCATATGGAAGCGGACTTGCCGCGCATGACCCACTTCATTCTTCCCGGGGGGCATCCCTCCGTGAGTCAGGCGCACGTTTGCCGCACCGTCTGCCGACGGGCCGAGCGCCGCACCGTGGAACTGGCCGACGCCGTGACCGTAGACGAAAGTATTCTTAAGTATTTGAACCGCTTAAGCGATTATTTCTTTGTTTTGTCCCGCCATTTGACCCGGCTCACCGGAGCCGAAGAGATCAAGTGGATTAGTTAGCCCACCAAATTTCACCACACGAATGAAAATAAGCGTTATCGGAGCCGGCCAGATGGGCGGCGGAATCGCCCAGGTATTTGCCATCGCTGGCCATCAGGTCAGCCTCATTGACGTCAATCAGGCCGCGTTGGATCGCGGCGTCGGCGCCATCCGCAAGAGCATGGAGCGGATCGTGCGCAAGGAACGGATGACGGCCGAGGCCATGGAAGCAAGCATGGGCCGCATTACCACCTTTACCGATTTGGGCGCCGGAGCGCAGGATGCCGGCCTAGTCGTCGAAGCAGCCACGGAAAATGTGGACCTGAAACTTCGCATCTTCGGCGATCTGGATACCGCCGCCCCCGCCGACGCCATCCTGGCCACGAATACTTCCAGCATCAGCATTACCCGCATCGCGGCCGCCACCAAGCGGCCCGATAAGGTAATCGGCATGCACTTTATGAACCCCGTGCCCATCATGAAGCTGGTGGAAGTGATCCGGGGATACGCCACCTCGGACGAAACGACCCAAAAGGTCATGGACCTGAGCCGCGAACTTGGCAAGGTCCCCGTTGAAGTCAATGACTACCCCGGTTTCGTGGCCAACCGGATTCTCATGCCGATGATTAACGAAGCGATCTACACCCTCTGGGAAGGGGTAGGGGGCGTTGAGGAAATTGATACGGTAATGAAGCTGGGTATGGCTCACCCCATGGGCCCCCTGCAGCTGGCCGACTACATCGGACTCGATACCTGTCTGGCGATCCTCCAGGTAATGCACGAAGGATTTGGCCGGAACCATTACCAGGCATGCCCCTTGCTGGTCAACATGGTTACCGCCGGAAAGCTGGGCCGGAAATCCGGTGAAGGCTTCTATGACTACCGCCACGGCGGGAAGGAACTGGTGGTGAGTAAGTCCTTTCAGTAGGGCCGTATCGAGTTAATATTCTCTTCATATATCCCCGGTCGCAAGCCGGAGAAAACGAAGTACCTTTGCCCGCCCCGAAACGCCGGATCGCGGGTATCACTGTTCCCGCGTTACTTTGGCGGTTTGCGGGTCTGATCAAAACCAACACAATGCGTACCCTACTTATTTCCCTATTACTGATTTGCGGAAGCTGGCTTTCCGCCCAGGAAGTGATCATCACCGGAATTCTGGACGGAGACCTGAGTGGTGCTCCCCGGGCCATTGAAATTTACGTCAACGGTACGGTTGACCTGACGGGGCTGACCCTGGAACGCTACGCCAACGGCGCCAGTAGTCCCAACGACAGCTACGCCCTGAGCGGCACCTGGACGGACGAATTCGTCTACATCATCAATAACGGAAACAGCCCTAACCATCAGGACTTGTTCGACCAGGCCTTTGGTTCCTCCGGCGACTTTGCCAACCGGCTGCTGGGGACCAATATTTTTGGAAACGGTAACGACGTTTTTACCATCCAGTCGGGAGCCACCATTCTCGATCAGACGGGCGGTACCATCGGCGATGGTTCGAACATTTACAGCGATGGCTACCTCTACCGCAACGACAATACTGGCCCGGATGGCGGCTGGGTGGCCGCCAACTGGCAACTCGCCCCGAACGCCGTAGACGGGGAGCCCATCGGTAATTACGGAACCATAGTTCCCTTCGGCACCTATTCAACCACGCCTCCCGGACCCTCCGCGACGGTTGCCGCCAACGGCAACCTCTCCGAACCCGCCACCGACGGTGGCTTCACGGTCACCCTTTCCCAGACGGCTTCTGCTCCGGTCACGGTAAGCTACGCGCTGGCGGGGACGGCCACCCTGGGCGCCGATTACGCAGACCCCGGTGCCGGCTCCGTTACCATTCCGGCGGGCATGCTTTCCGCCGATATCTCCCTGACGGTCATCGACGATAACGATTCCGAACCCAGCGAAAGCATTGACCTTACGCTGACGGCCATTTCCGACATGACCTTCAGCCTGGGCTCGGGGGCTTCCATCTTCGTCCTGGACGATGAACCGGTAGCTGCGGTGCGTATCCACACCATTCAGGGGAGCGGAAACAGCAGTGCCCTGGTTGGGCAGGACCTCAGCATTGAGGGCATCGTCGTGGCGGACTTCCAGGGAGGAAGCGGCGTCGGACTCGGTGGATTCTTCGTACAGGAAGAAGACAGTGACGCAGACGGCGACCCCGCCACCTCCGAGGGTATCTGGGTTTTTGATGATGGTGCCGGCCCCGACGTGAACGTGGGCGATAAGGTGGCCGTTACCGGTCGGGTTTCCGAATTCGGTAACCTCACCCAACTGGACCTTACCGTAGGGGGGAGTAGCGTGACCATTATGAGCAGCAACAACACTCTGCCCACTCCAGCTTCGCTCGACCTACCCGTAGCTGCGCAAGGAGACTACGAAGCCTACGAGGGGATGCGAGTGGTACTGATCGACAACGTATCGATCACGAACAATTTCGGTCTGGCCCGATTTGGCGAGTTTGAGGTCAGCGAAGGGGAACGGCTCATTCAGTTCACGGAATGCGCTCCGCCCAACGCCGCCCAGCTGGCGACCTACAACGCGGCTCAGGATCTGCGCCGCTTAATCGTTGACGATGGCCGCAGCGGAGACAATAACTTCCCCATCCGCCTCCCGAACGGTACCAACCTGACGCCCTCCAACTCCTGGCGGGCAGGTGCCGTAATTACTGGCCTAACGGGCATCCTGGACGAACGCTTTACGGGCTACCGTCTGCAGGCCACCGGCCTGACGAGTGTGGGCGGAAACGAGCGTCCGGTAGCGGCCCCGGCCGTTGGCGGGGCGGTCAAGGTGGCCAGCATGAACGTCCTGAACTATTTTACCACGCTGGGCAGTCGGGGAGCCGATAACATTGATGAGTTTAACCGCCAGGAAGACAAAATCGTGGCGGCCATCTGCGCGCTGAACGCCGATATCGTCGGCCTGGTCGAAATCGAAAATAACGGCTACGGCGCCAACGGCGCCCTGGCACAACTCGTGGACGCCATCAGTACGAACTGCGGCATTGACTACGACTTTGTGATTTCCCCCAACGCCGGTGGCGACCAGATTCAGGTCGCCCTGATCTACAACACGGCCGTGGTGGAAGAAAGTGGCACGGCGGCGGCCCTCAGTACCCCGGCCAGTGTCTTTTCCAGTAACCGGGTGCCCCTGGCCCAGACCTTCCGGGTCATTCAGGCCGGCAACCCCAACCTTGGTCAACAGGTGACCGTCTGCGTCAACCACTGGAAAAGTAAGGGGGGTAGTTGCGGCCCCGGCGACGATGATACCGGCGGCGCGGGAAGCTGTGACGGTACCCGGACGGCGGCGGCTTCGGCCATCGCCGCCTGGATGGCCACCAATCCAACCGGAGTAGACGAACCCGATCAACTCGTAGTGGGCGACCTGAACGCCTACCGCTCCGAAGACCCCATTGAGACCATGTTGGGGGCGGGCTTCGTCAATACCGTTTCCGGCCCCGGTTTCCCCTGTGGCGGAAATGGCACCCCTTCCTACGTTTTCCGCGGAGAGTGGGGGAGCCTGGATTACATCCTGGCGAGCTCCAGTCTGGCCGGCAAGGTGACGGGGGCGGAGGCCTGGCAGGTAAATGCCGCCGAACCAACCGCCCTGGATTACGATACGGACTTCAACGATCCTTCCCTCTACGCTCCCGATTTCTACCGGTTCAGTGACCACAACCCCATCCTGGTGGGGATGAACCTGGGCGCTGCCCTGCCGGCGGAATTGCTCTCCTTCACCGGAGAAGAAAACCAGGGCGCGGTGGCGCTGAATTGGGCGACGGCCAACGAGGTAAATACCGATAAGTTCGAGGTGCAGCGTCGCAACGAAAACGGAGACTTCGTGACCATCGGCATGGTGGCGGCCGCCGGGAACAGCACCGAAACCATTAATTATGCCTTCACGGATGCCACTCCCTTTACCGGAGACAACGTCTACCGACTGCGGATTCTGGATCTGGATGGTTCCGAGGCTTTCAGTGATCTGATTACCGTAAACGTTGCGGGTACGACCTCGGTGGAGGTGCTCCAGACGGGCAACCGGCAATACCTGCTGAGCGGTGCACCGATCGGCACCCGCTATTTACTGACCGACGCCAAGGGCGCCGTCATCCGCGCCGCCGAAACCCGGGGGGACCTGACGGAAATTCAGGCCCTGGATTTACCGGCGGGAATTTACTTCCTTCTGGTGCGGATGCCCGGTCAGCAACCGGTTTCCTTCAAGGTGGTACTGCAGTAACTACTGCCCGGCTTTCGCTTTTTGGTACCGTTTGATTTGCCGCTTGGACATTTCCTGGAAAATGACCTTCTCGGGGTGCGTGCTCCGGTACGTTTCCCCAGGGAGGGGCTGCCCGATCTCGGAAAAGCGCGGGTTAACGTAAATGATTTCGGTGGAATGGGAACGATCTTTTCGTTTTTGCCTCATGACCTGGCGGGTGATTTCAGGGTAGTCGACATAAAAGCGAAGGTGACATCCACTGGAATAGGCTTCACCTTCATCGACTATTCCTAACGGAGTGCCGGCTTCCACCTCGTCTCCCTCCTTTACAAAAAGGGATTCCCGGTCAAAAAGCTCATAGTGTCCCCGGGTACAGTCTTCGTGCTCAATGGTCACGTAGGTTCTGAAGGAGGAATAATTCACGCCACGGTCAAACCCGTTACCCTCCACGGTTTTTGCGGTAATGACGATGCCTCGTCGACTGGCAAAAATGGTGTCACCAGGGGTGGCACTCATCCAGTAGGCAATCCAGTTTTGGGGGGCTTTTCGCCCCATGTACTTCGCTTCAAGATTTGAAAGGGTATCGATTCTGGTGGATTTTCCCGGAGCAATGGGTAATAGATACGTGACCTCTTTTGGTTCGGTATCAAGGCAACCCGTGAGGTAGGTATATCCGTATCCTGGAGTATCCCTGGTTTCAAACAGGGTGACCAATCGATTCATGCCGGGAGAAAGTGTGGTAATTACGGGTATTCCCCCATCGGCCCTTTTGTACACCCCACCGTTTAGCTCAAGGATGATGGTCTTCCGTTCAAATGAAGTGTTAGTAGCCGAAAAGACAATGTCGCGACTGTCTCCCCGTTGTTTTACGTCGCGATTGACCTTGACGGTGTGGGTTTGGGCGTAGGTGACGGCGGGCAGGGAGAACAGGCAGAGTAGAAATAACCAAAGGAATTTCATTGCGGATAGGTGTTTGGGTAATAATTGCCCCAAACATAAGCATTGCCTTCAGGAAGAAAAACTGCTGCTCTGCACTTAGTACCGGTGTGCCTTCACCGTATTGACGAAGGCCTTCACGCCATCCAGGGGGGTGTCGGGGTATACTCCGTGACCGAGGTTGACGATGTGGCGGTCGCCGTAGGCGCCGATCATCTTTTTGGTGGCGGCGATGATTTCCTCTTCGGGAGCGTATAGCTGCACGGGATCCAGATTGCCCTGCAGTACCTTATCACTCTGCACCTGCGACCGCGCCAACACCGGATCAGCAATCCAGTCCAGCTGAATTACCTGGCAGGGCAATTGTCCCAGTTCGGGGAGGGCATGGCGGGCATCCTTGGCGAATACGGTTACGGGCACCTCACTCAACTCCTCGCAAATCATCCGGATGTAGCGGAGACTGAATTCGCGGTAGTGGGCGGGCGGAAGTACCCCGGCCCAGCTATCGAAGAGCTGGATCAAATCCGCGCCGTGGCGGACCTTTTCCTTGAGGTAGGCGGCCGTTGCCCGCGCAATTTTTTCCAGGAGCAGGTGACTGGTAGCGGGGTCACGGTACAGCATCGCCCGTGCCTTGCTGAAGGTTTTGCTGCCACCGCCTTCGACCATGTAGGCGAAGATCGTCCAGGGCGCCCCGGCAAATCCGATCAGGGGAACGCGGTTGTTGAGTTCCCGCTTGGTGACGTCAAGGGCATCAAATACGTAGCGCAGGTGCCCGGGGGCGTCCTCCGCGGGGCGGAGCGCCTCAATATCGGCCTTGCTTTTAATCGTTTTGGGAAAACGGGGACCTACTTTCTCGACCATATTGTAGTCCAGGCCCAGGGCCTCGGGGATGACGAGGATATCGCTGAAGATGATGGCTACGTCCACGTCAAGTTCATCCACGGGCTGAATGGTCACTTCGGCGGCCAGGTCAGGCGTGGATACCAGTTCCTTGAATCCACTGAGTTTCGCCCGCAGCGCACGGTACTGGGGCAGGATGCGCCCGGCCTGGCGCATCAGCCAGACGGGGGGACGTTCAACTTGTTCGCCGCGGGCGGCGCGAAGGAATAAATCGTTGGCGTAAGACATGGTGGCGAAGATAATACGCCGGACGGCACCGACTGACTATCCTTGAATATGATGATGAAACGATTACATTTAAGGGGCGCTTTTTTCCGCCCTCGCAAAACCACCACTTATGTTTATCATCGGTTCCTACACCCTGGCCGTCGTTTTCTGCGTGATCACGATGTTCTGCTGGGGCTCCTGGGCGAATACCCAAAAGCTGGCGTCCGACCGCTGGCGGTTTGAGTTGTTTTACTGGGACTACGTCATTGGTATTGTCCTACTGGCCCTGTTTTTCGGGCTTACGATCGGGAGCGCCGGGGAAGGCGGGCGACCTTTTCTGGAGGACCTCGGCCAGGCCGATCATGCCTCCCTGCATTCGGCCCTGATTGGTGGGGTACTGTTCAACGCCGCCAACATTCTGCTGGTGGCCTCCATCGCGATTGCCGGTATGTCGGTGGCTTTCCCCACGGGGATTGGCCTGGCGCTGGTCATTGGGGTGATCGTCAACTACCTGGACCGCCCGGAAGGAAATCCCGCCCTGCTCTTCGGGGGCACGGCGCTCGTAGCCCTGGCTATCCTGTTCAACGCCTACGCCTATCGCCGGGCGAGTAAGGAGGAAAAAAGCGTTTCCACCAAGGGGCTCTTACTGGCCATCGTAGCTGGTGCGCTCATGGGACTGTTTTACAAGTACGTGGCCAACTCTATGTTCAGCGACTTTACCGTCCCGGAGGCCGGTAAGCTGAGCCCGTATTCGGCGGTCTTCGTGTTCTCCATCGGCATTCTGGTCAGTAATCTGCTCTTCAATACCCTCCTGATGCGGTTCCCCTTCGTGGGGGAACGGGTCAGTTTCCGGCAGTACTTCCGGGGGACCTCACGCGACCATCTGATGGGCGTCGTCGGCGGGGTGATCTGGTGCGTGGGTATGTCGTTCAGCATCCTGGCTTCGGACCAGGCCGGACCGGCCATCAGCTACGGCCTGGGCCAGGGAGCAACGATCGTGGCGGCCCTCTGGGGCATTTACATCTGGAAAGAATTTGCCGGAGCCCCCAGGGGGACCCAGACGATTCTCAACGTCATGTTGTTGTGCTACCTCGTTGGTTTGGGGATGATCGTCGCCGCCGGATAAGGGGCACCCAGTATCTTTCTCATCGTCTAATCCTGCAGTATGAAGCGCATAATTGTCGTTGGTTCTTCCAATACGGACATGGTGGTTAAAACCGACCGTTTTCCCCGCCCGGGGGAGACCATCGTTGGGGGTGAGTTTTTCCTCTTCGCCGGTGGTAAGGGAGCAAATCAGGCCGTGGCCGCCGCCCGCCTGGGCGGGCGGGTGCAGTTCGTCGCCCGGGTGGGGGAGGACCTCTTCGGGCAGCAAGCCATCGACGGATTCATGGAGGAAGGAATTGACTGCACCTTCATCGAACGGGACCCCGACCATGCGTCCGGTACGGCACTGATTACGGTAGACGGTCAGGGGGAGAACAGCATCGTGGTGGCTCCCGGAGCCAACGATGCCCTGCTGCCCGAACACCTGAGGGAGGTGGACTTTTCTGATGCGCTGGTCCTGGCCCAGCTGGAAACCCCCGTGCCAACGATCCTGGAGGCCGCCCGCCGGGCGGCGGGCGGGATGATCCTCAATCCGGCTCCCGCACGTCCGCTGCCGGAAGAAATTTACCCGCTGCTGCTGGCCATTACGCCCAACGAAACGGAAACCGAACTGCTCACGGGCGTGGCCATTACGGAAGAGCCCGGCACCCGCGACCTCGCCGCCAATAAATTACTCGCCAAAGGCGTCAAGCACGTCATCATCACCCTGGGCGCAAAGGGCGCCTACTACAGCAACGGCGAGGAATCCTTCATCGTTCCCGCACCGGTAGTAGATGCCGTGGACACCACCGCGGCGGGAGACGTCTTCAACGGAGCGCTGGTGGTGGCTCTGGCCCGCAACTACGCCTGGCGGGAGGCCATCAATTATGCGGTGAAGGCCGCCAGTATTGCCGTAACCAGAATGGGCGCACAAGCCTCGGCACCCAGGGAGGAAGAGCTGTAATCGAGCGGATCGGTCCGGGGCCCCGCCTTCCCACAATTCCTCTTATATTTCCCCTCAATTCATTAAGAGCTTGTTTGGAATTTAATAATCGACCTCAATTTGGCCTTTTTTGGCGCTAGTTTCGTTGGGAAAATCCTCATTTAGCCCTGCTAAACTCCGGTTTTCCCGCCTCGCTACCACCAAAAAATTCTCAAATTCGGCCAAATGAATAAAATCCAAACCAGCTCTAAGCACACACTTCCCAACCCATGCGGATTACCCATTTACTTCTCCTCCTGAGCCTGTTCTTCTGCGCCGACCTGGACGCCCAGCGTAAGCGCAAGAAGCAACAAGCCTCCAGCCCTCCGCCAGCGGCACTATCGATGATGCCCGCGGTGAGCGATACCCTTTTCCACGATTTGAAATGGCGCAACATCGGCCCCTACCGCGGCGGTAGAAGCGTGACTTCCGTGGGGGTGATTGGTCAGGACGGCGTCTACTACATGGGAAGCACCGGCGGTGGCATCTTCAAGACCACCAACGACGGCATCACCTGGGAAAACGTTTCGGACGGCTTTCTGCAAACGGGGACCGTGGGGGCACTGGCCGTGTCCGAATCCAACCCCAACATCGTCCTGGCGGGAATGGGCGAGCACGCCGCCCGGGGGGTAATGACCTCCATGGGCGACGGCGTTTACCGCTCCACGGACGCCGGTAAGACCTGGCATCATCTGGGGCTGGAGGAAAGTCGTCACATCGGGGACGTCATCATCCATCCCCGGAATCCGGACGTCATGTTCGTGGCCGCCCAGGGCGCCCAGTACGGCCCCGGTGGCGAACGGGGAGTGTACCGGACCACGGACGGTGGTAAAAACTGGGAACGGGTGCTCTACGTGAACGAAACCACGGGGGCCGTTTCCCTGGTGCTGGATTTCAACAATCCGCTCATCCTCTACGCCGCCATGTGGGATCACCAGCGCCGCCCCTGGACCATGATTTCCGGTGGCCCCGGTTCGGGCCTGTATAAATCCAGTGACGGCGGAAGCAACTGGGAAAAACTGACTAAAGGACTGCCCGAGGAGTTCGGGAAGGCGGGAATTTCCGTGTCCCGGGCTGACGGGGAGGTGGTCTATGCCGTTATTGAGGCCGAAGGGACCAAGTCGGGTGTTTATCGCAGCGCGGACGCAGGTGCCAGCTGGACCCAGGTGAGCAAAGATCGGGTGAACGTGGCCCGGTCGTGGTATTACATGGAGATCTTCGCCGACCCCCAGGAAGTGAATACCGTATACGTGCTCAACGCCCCGGTAATGAAGTCCACCGACGGTGGGCGTAGTTGGAATAACGTGTCCACACCCCACGGCGATAACCACCACCTGTGGATCAACCCCACGGACAACCGAAAGATGATCAACTCCAACGATGGCGGGGCCAACATCTCCAACAACGGAGGCCGCAACTGGAGTACCCAGCAGAATCAGGCGACCGCCCAGTTTTACCGGGTCATCACGGATAATCTCGTCCCCTACAACGTCTACGGTGGGCAGCAGGATAACTCGGCGATCCGCATCGCCAGCCGCACCAAGGACGGGGGCATCGACTGGAAGGACTGGGAATCCGTGGCCGGCTGCGAAAGTGCTTACCTGGCCTTCGATCCCGATAACCCCGCCGTCGTCTACGGCGGCTGTTACCAGGGCATCATCGAGAAGTACGTGATGGCCGCCAAAGAGGGAAAGTCCATCAAGGAATACCCCGAGCTGGCCCTGGGTAACGTGCCGGCCGACTTCAAATACCGCTACAACTGGAACGCCCCGATCATCAGCTCCCCCCACGACCGGAACACCATCTACCACGCCGGAAACGTAGTGTTCAAAACGACGGACGGTGGATTGAGTTGGTCCGTCGTCAGCCCCGATCTGACCCGGGACGAGGAAGACAAGCAGGGCCCCGGAGGAGGACCCTACACGAATGAGGCCGCCGGTGGCGAAAACTACAACACCATCATGTACCTGGTGGAGTCTCCCCACGAGGAGGGCGTGCTCTGGGCGGGAAGTGACGATGGCCTGATTCACCTGACCCGGAACGGGGGAGGCGACTGGACAAACGTCACGCCCCCCAACCTGCCAGAGGGCATCGTGAACAGCATTGAAGTTTCTCCCCACGACCCCGCAACGGCCTACGTGGCCGTCATGCGGTACAAACAAATGGACCTGAAGCCCTACGTTTTCAAGACGACGGATTACGGGCAGACCTGGACTTCCATTACCACGGGCATTACGGGCAAGCATACTTTTGTCCGGGTGGTCCGGGAAGACCCGAAGCGGAAGGGCTTACTGTATGCGGGCACCGAAACCGGATTATTTATCTCTACCGATGGGGGCGCCCAGTGGTCGCCCTTTCAGCTTAATCTGCCGGTAGTGCCGATCAATGACCTGTACATTCAGGACAATGATCTCATTGCCGCCACGGCCGGTCGTTCCTTTTGGATCCTGGATGATCTGGCGGCCCTGCAGGCCCTGCCGGATGACCGGCAAGCGGTGGAGCTCTTTTCGCCAAAACCAACCTACCGCATTGTGGGGGGAAGCAGTTCCCGTGGCAATGGATTAGGGCAGAATCCCGAATCGGGGGTGACGATGGACTATTATCTGGCGCAACCCGGAGACAGCGCTACCGTTACCCTGGATATTCTCAAAGATGGATTTCTGGTGCGCAGCTTCTCCAGCGAAGCGGTGAAGGATTTCAAGTCCTGGCCGGGTGGCCCTTCCCGGCCGGAAGTACTTCCGGCCAAAGCGGGCTACAACCGCTTTACCTGGGATTTCCGTAGGGAACCCCTCCCCGCGGTCGATCAGGTATTCGTGTACGGCAGTTACGCGGGCTCCATGGTGCCCCCGGGTACCTATACGCTCAGCCTGATGCAGGACGGAATGACGTCGGAAACCACGGTAGAAGTCTTGCCCGATCCGGCCATCCGGGCCAGTGCTGCGGCCTACGCCGCACAGGATGAGGTACTACAGCAAATCAGTACCGCCATCGGGGACATTCACACGGCGGTTGATCAGATGCGCTCCGCCAAAGAGCAAATTGCCGGGCACAAGAAGTTTTTCCCCGATCACGATCAGGCCGAGATCGTCTCGGCCATGGGAGATTCCATCGTGCAAAAGATTGATGCCTGGGAAAAGGCACTGATTCAACCCAGTCAGAAGACCTTCCAGGACGTAATCAACTTCCACAACCGCCTGAACGCGGAACTGATGAACCTCAAGGGGTACGTGGACGGTCCCATGCCCGAAGTTACCCAGGGAGCCCGGGAGCGATTGGCGGATCTGATGGCGGAGTGGAAGCAATACGCTGACCAGCACCGAAAGATCATTGAAGAGGACGTCAAGGAGTACAACGAAGCCTATGCGCGGCTCGACATGCCCGCCATCAACCTGGATAAACAATGAGGTTCTTCTCCGCGGACCATACAGCTAAATTCTGGCGAAAGATTCGGAAAGACTATGATCTTCCCGACGACGTCGTTTACCTGGAAAACGGTTACTACAACATCATGCCCCGTCCGGTCTTACGGGCCTTTCAGCGGCACGTGGAGGAGTTGAACCGGCGGGGCTCGCTGTACATGCGGACCCGCTTGTTTGAGGACAAGGACGTCGTAGCGGCCCGCGTTGCGGGGGTGATGGACTGTGCTCCGGAAGAGCTGATCCTCACCCGTAACACCACCGAGTCGATGAACACCATCATCAGTGGGCTGCGGTGGGAACGGGGAGATGAAGTGATCCTCTCCTACACCGATTACGGTTCAATGATCGATATGCTGCGGTTTCAGCGGGAATACGAAGGGGTGGAAACCAAAATCGTCAACGTCCCCCTGAATCCGCAGAGCGATCAGCAGATTCTTGACGTCTACGCCGAAAAGATGAGCCCGAAAACCCGGATGATTCTCGTGCCGCACATCATTCACCTGACGGGACAGATTCTACCGATCAAAAAGCTCTGCGCCCTGGCCCGCGAACGCGGGATCCAAGTGTTGGTCGACGGGGCCCATGCGGTGGGACAGATCGGGGTCTCGATGCGGGACCTGGACTGCGACTTCTACGGAACCAGCCTGCACAAGTGGATCAGCGCGCCCCTGGGGTGTGGTGCCTTATTCGTACGCGAAGCCCTGATCCCGGAGGTGCTGCCCACCTACGCCGACTATAATTTCGGAGAAGACGACATCAAAAAACTCAACCACACGGGCACCCACCCGGCGGCTACGGACCTGACCATCCCGGACGCGATCGATTACTATACCGCCATGGGTCCCCAGCGGAAAGAAGACCGGCTGCGGGAGTTGACCACTTACTGGACGAGCAGGGTCCGTGCTTTCGACCAGGTCCTGATGAACACACCGGAAGATTCCCGGCGGTATTGCGGAATCGCCAACTTCGGCATGCGGCACCTTTCGCCAAAAGAATTGCATACTGCGCTGCTGGAGCGCTTCAACATCTGGACGGTCGCGATTGATACACCGACCGTCAAGGGCGTCCGGGTAACGCTGAACGTGTTTAATACTTTCGGGGAACTGGATCAGTTGGTGGCGGCCGTAAGGCAGCTGAATAGGGTGTGAGGTTCTGAGTGTTGGCATCCACTAGCTTAGGAGTGGGCGGGCAGCCAAACCTGAAAAGCCGTACCTGTTCCTAGCGAACTTTGTACCTCAATGCGGCCCCGGTTGAGCTCCGTAAGCTCCCGCACCAACTGTAAACCGAGTCCAGCGCCAGTTTCCCCCGCCGTGCCCTGGCGGGAGCGCTGCGGACGCAGGAAGAGCTGGTCCAGTTGCCCGTCGGCCATGCCTGTTCCGGTATCCGTTACCTCGATGAGAATTTTATCATGGTGGACTGCTGCACTCAGGTTAACGTTTCCTTCTGGAGGGGTAAACTTCAGGGCATTGTTCAGTAGGTTTCGAACGATGGTGGCTACCGCCCGTGGATCGCTAAAAACGGTGAGGTCTTCCGAAGCAGAGACGGTCAGGCTAATACCCTTCGTGTTAGCCATTTCCCGGTAAAGTGTCAGGTTGTCCTGAAATACTTGTGCTACCGAAACTTCTTCGGGAGCATAGGGGATCATGCCCGTTTGGAGCAGGGCCCACTGCAGCAACTGGTTCAGCAAGTGCTCCAGTCCATTTGCCGTGGTGCTGATGTTGGCCGCCACGGTCTTGATTTTTTCCGGACGGTTACGGCTGAGGTGGAAGTTGACCTGTTCGTCAACACCCTGCAACGCGACGATTGGGCCCCGCAGATCGTGGGCGATGAGGCCAAAGAACTTATCCTTGGTAGCGTTCAACTCCGCCAGGCGTTCATTATTGGCCCGCAGTTTCGTTCTCGCCCGGGAGAGGAGCCACAGCAGGAGCCCACCAACGAGCAAAAGTCCGCCAAGCGCAAGGGCCAGTAATTGGAACGATCGACTGCGTGACCGGGCAAGCGCCGTTGCCAGCTCCGCCCGGTCGCGGGCGGAGCGTTCTTCTTCCACCTCCTGGAGCGTGCGTTCGTTGGCGATGGCTTGTTGGAGGTCCTCGTCGTAGATCACGTCCTGAAGGGCGGCGTGTTCCATGAAGTGATCAATGGCGATCTCGGGCCGTCCCCGGGCCCGCTCGATCCGGGCGAGAAACCAGTGAGAAATGGACGCTAATCGGGTATCCCCCTGACGGCGGGCCTGCTCGAGGGAGGCGGCTAAAACCGGAGGAATTTCGTCATAACGCTTCAGGGTATCCAGGTTACGGGCAATTTCGTAGTAGACGTACCGGCAGTCGGGTGGGGCGGACAACGGTTGACACATCTCCGCGAGCGGCTCTAATTCTGAAAGCGCCCGTTCAAACATTCCCCGGCCATTGTAATAGGTAGCGTAGTTACGCTGGATGGCAATCCGGCCCCCGGGGTTTTCCTCCGGATTCAGAAAGACCCGCGCTCGCTCCAGAACGATGGGCACCGAATCAAGTTCCCCCGCCTGAAGGAAATTGGCAGCCATCGAGGTGAGCGTCGCGACGGTACTCGTACTGTCGTTAATGGCGAGCGCTTCGTTCAGCCCACGTCGCATGGCCCGGCGGTATTGCTCCTTGTCGCCAGTAGCCCACAACACGGCAGCGTAATTATTCCACAGGGAGATGGTATTGGAATTAGCCGGCCGGTCTCCCCATAGATCCCGGAACTTGCGGAAGGCCCGCGTGGCTTCCGCGTAGTTTCCCTCATTTTTATACAGGTCCAGCTGACGGTCATAGCTGGCGAGCCGGGCTTCAGCAAATTTGCCGGGATACCCCTGCGCAAGGGTGTCAATCCGCTTCAATAGGGGGAAAGCCCTGGCCTGGTACCCGTAACTGGATAGCTGAAAACCGTAATAATTAAGGAAGGGAATCTCGAGCTCCGAATCTTCCAGGGTTACCAGATAGTTGTAGGCGGTATCCAGCAGTTTTACGTGTTCTTCCGGGTAGGCGGCCCATTGTTGAGCGGCAATGGAGTATTGAATGAAATTGAGGTGGTTTTCCAGGTCGGGTCGGCCTGGTGGCAGGACCGCAAGCGCGGAGTCGGCGTACTGCATGGCAAGGGCGTAATCTCCCGTAGCGTAGATCAGTCCGCTGAGCTGCCGCAGGGCGATACATTCTTCCGTTTGCTCTCCCCGGCTACGATGCCGTGCCAGTTCCGTAAAGAGACTGTCTATTTCAGTGGTCTGGGCGGGTATTTCCGAAGCGAGTACGATGACGAGCAGGCCGAGGAATACAGAGCGAGGCATGATGGGGGAGTTGTTCCGGTCGGTTATTGGTTAAATGTAAGCGTTATAACCGCTACCTTGTGTTGGTCGCGTGTTTGCCTATGAACATACTCATCATTGAAGACCAGCCCCTCTACGCCGATCAACTGGAAATTCTGTGCGAAAAACTGGGTTATACTGTGGTGGCTTGCTGCCCGGATGCTTTCACCGGCCTGGATGCCTTTCACCGCCATCATCCGGATCTGCTGCTCTCCGATATTCACCTGGCGGGTGACGTCGACGGCATTGATCTGGCCCAACAACTGAATGCACACCGACCCGTACCCGTCATTTTCATCACTTCGCTGCGGGACGCCGAAACCTTTGCCCGGGCACAATCAGTGCTACCGCTGGCCTTCATCGTCAAACCGTTTACCGAAATTCAGCTACAGCGCAGTATCGAGTTGGCTGTTGCCCGCCTGGCGGCCGCTGTGGACGGGGAAGAAGAGAAAACGGACTTCACGGAACGCGATTTGCACCACCAAAATGCCTTCTTCGTCAAAGTGGGGAATAAACTGGAAAAAATCTCGGTGGCGGACATTGCCTACGTAGCGGCCGACGGCCGCTACTGTATGATTCACCTCCGGTCGGGCCGAAAATTTGCCGTAAGGATTCCGCTTTCCGAGTTGTCCGGCAAATTGAGTGAGGAGGTTTTCGTCCAAAGCCACCGCAGCTATCTCGTGAACGCAGATTTATTGGAGAGCGTTAACCTCACCGAAATGACGCTACTGGTGTCCGGACAGGAGGTCCCCATCAGTAAAGGATACCGGGAAACGGTGTTGAATCGATTAGAGCAATTGTAAGCAAAGAGGGTAGGAAAAAGATACTTTACCATCGATGCTGATGGCCACCTTCAGCTCGTGACATAAATCGGGCAGTTCATGACCTCTCCCCGGTCGTTCGTGACCATTCGAAGGTTTCGCGTTCCCAAAGGGCTGATCATTGTAGGGTCAATGGGTTACACTAAGCCGTTGGCCATACCATAAATGCAGGGGCGTTTCGCCCGATAAATCCTTACTCATGCGCTTGCTTATCCTTGGCACCTTGCTGTGCCTCTCCACCGCTATGTCCGCCCAAATCCTGAACGACGAAATCAACGTTCTCTGGCGGGTTACCGAGGCTTTTGCCAATTTCGATGATGACTTTAACGAAGAGGAATATACCCTCACCTTTGGCACCTCCACTACCGCTGCGATTTCCAATCATTCCCTGTGCTACTTCATGGACGGGGAAAGTAGTGCCAGCTTTATCCCCTCCACGATCACGAACAGTGTAAATACGAACGTCCCCTTCACCAGCGAATTTTATATCGGCCTCCGGGCCTGGGAAGACGACGGTGGGGAGCGCTGTACCTACGATGACGGCGACGACGTATTCTACCTGGGGTTGGCCAGAATTTCGGGAGAGACGGTGCCCGGAACGGGCCGTTCCAGTCGCTGGTTAACGAACACCGGAAATCAGGGGGCGGAATGCGTTGGCGATGCCTTGTTACCCCCGATATCCAACCTGTATAACTTCTGCTACCGGGTGATCTGGCGGCACGTGAATGGTAACACCTTCAACGATCCCCTGGCTTTCGGCAACATTGTTTCCCTGGGACAACGCAATCACTTCAATTCCAATCGCCAGACCGCCGAACCCACCGGGGTTCCCGAAGCCACGCAGTACGGTAACCAGTACGGTGACCCATCTCCCGACGTGTACTACGTATTTTCTATCGACGAGGACCGGGAAAATGTGGTAATCTCTACGGACCACGATTACACCGATTTCGATACCCGCCTATATCTTCTGGACGCCAACGGTGACCTGCTTGTTGAGAACGATGACGTTAGCGGTAATAACCGCAAGTCGCGAATCGAACGGTCCCTGTGTGCGGGTACCTACTACGTGGTCGTGGAAGGCTTTGACGTGGAACGGGGAGATTTCCAACTCTCCGTAGAGGCCAGCGGTTTTCTGGCACCGGTGGAAGCCACGGCCACCATCACGAACGCCAGTTGTGACGGCGAGATTGATGGAGTCATTTCCGTGAACGCCAGCGATGGCGTCGCGCCCTACACCTACCGCTTGTTCAATGCGGAGCTGGAATCGCTGGGCAGCTTTAATCAGACCATTGACAACCTCAGCGCCAACACCACCTACTTCTATCAGGTCGTGGATGCCTGCGGACAGACGACTTCGGCCCAAAGCTTTACCGTTGGCGTTACCGACACCGAAGATCCCGTTGCCGTATGCGTTGGGGCTACCATCACCTTACCCGACGGAACGGTGGATTCTCCCTTTTCCGCCAGTGAAATCAGTCAATTGGGGGCCCGGAGTACGGATAATTGTGGGGTCACGGATGTGGAACTTTTCCCCAACGTCATTTCTGCTTCGGCCGGCGACACTCTGTTTGCCTACGAGCTGATCGTTTACGACGGAATGGGAAATTCTGATTCGGAAATTTGCTTCATTAACCTGATTGTCACCACCACGAGTGTGACCCAATTGCCGGCACTGGATGCTGCCCTGACCGCTTATCCCAATCCGACGTCCTCAGCCCTGACGGTGTCAATTGAAGATTTCCCGATCTCCACCGGAGTCCTGAGTATTCGGGACCTCCAAGGCCGGACCATTATCCAGCGAAGCCTCAACCATACCGGCCCCAACTGGTCGGCCCAACTGGATCTTGCCACCTATCCTGCGGGGATTTACACCCTGCAGGTAACCACTCCGGAAGGGCAGTTGACCCGCCGCATCGTCCGACAATAAACCACCCTAAGGCTCCGGATACTGGTAAGGTTCCGGAGCTTTATGGTTTAGAACCGGTCGTCAGGATTTCTCTTGACGGCCGGTTCTTTTCGTTTGGCGATGAACGTTACACTTTTTTCCCGGGGGCAATTGGAATAACGACCATCATTACCCGGGGAAGAGAAAACCATCAGGTCTGAAGAACCCCCACCTTGAAATCGTCTAACGGAGCAAAGGAAGCGGCTTCAATACCCGTGGAAATCCACTGCCGGGTGCTCCGGGGGTCGATGATCTCATCCACCCAGAGTCGGGCGGCAGCGTAGTAGGGACTGGTTTGCCGGTCGTAGCGGGCGGTAATTTTCTCCAGAAGTTCTTTTTCCTCCTGTTCGCTTACTTCTTCGCCCTTGGCTTTGCGGCTACCGACCTGAATTTGCAGTAGGACCTTAGCCGCCTGGGAACCTCCCATGACGGCTAGTCTGGCCGTTGGCCAGGCGAGCATAAGCCTGGGGTCGTAGGCCCGCCCGCACATGGCGTAGTTGCCCGCGCCGTAACTGTTACCGACAACGATAGAAAACTTCGGTACTACGCTGTTGCTCACGGCATTGACCATCTTTGCACCATCCTTGATGATGCCGCCCTGTTCGGAGCGGCTACCGACCATAAACCCGGTCACGTCGTGCAGGAAGACCAGGGGGATTTTCTTCTGATTGCAGACCATGATGAAACGGGCCGCCTTATCGGCGGCGTCGGAATAGATCACCCCCCCGAATTGCATCTCGCCCTTTCCGCTCTTGGTTACCTCGCGGTTATTCGCCACAATCCCCACGGACCAGCCGTCGATCCGCGCGTAGGCACAAAGGATCGTTTTGCCGTATTCCTCTTTGTATTCGGTGAACTCTCCGCCGTCCACCAGGGCACTGAGCAGTGCCCGTCCGTCGTAGGGCTTGGCCCGATCATCGGGAAGAATACCGAGCAGGGTATTTTCGGTTCCGGGGGCGTTCCGGGATTCGTCCCGATCAAAATCGGTGACGACCGTACGGGGAATTCTCCCCACCAGATCGCGAATGGTGGCCAGACAGGTCTGGTCGTTCTCACACTTATAGTCGATTACTCCACTGACGGAGGCGTGCATTTCGGCGCCGCCCAGGTCTTCGGCGTCCACGTTTTCCCCGATGGCCGCCCGTACGAGATAGGGCCCGGCCAGGAAGATGCTTCCGGTTCCATCCACGATGAGGCTCTCGTCACTCATAATGGGAAGATAGGCACCCCCGGCTACGCAACTGCCCATTACGGCGGCAATCTGGGGAATACCCAGTGCACTCATCCGTGCGTTGTTACGGAAGATGCGACCGAAGTGTTCCTTATCCGGAAATATCTCATCCTGCATGGGGAGGAATACACCAGCACTGTCCACCAAATAAATGATGGGCAGGTGATTTTCCATGGCGATTTCCTGAGCCCGCAGGTTCTTCTTCCCCGTGATGGGGAACCACGCTCCGGCCTTCACGGTGGCATCGTTGGCGACGATGACGCACAGGCGGCCGGCTACCCGACCGTATCCCGTAACCACACCTCCCGCCGGACAACCGCCGTAATCGGCGTACATCTCGTAACCCGCAAACGCGCCAAACTCCATAAATTCACTTCCCTCGTCAACGAGGGCCTCAACCCTTTCCCGGGCGGTCAATTTGCCCTTTTTGTGTTGCTTGCTGATCCGCTTGGCACCCCCTCCTTCGTGGATTTTCTCCAGGCGGTGACGCAGTTTGCTGATCTGGAGTAGCATGGCATCTTCGTAGGCGGCGGCCGTTTGCTCGGCTTTGGTCATGTATTTGGTCTTAAAGTGGCTAGAATACTGTTGGGTAGGGGAGTGGTCGCCCCGGAAAACACAAGACATTTGGGTAGTGCCGATGCATGGTCTTACGAAGCGGACGGGATTGTATTAACCGCAAAGCCCTGATCGGGTTCAGCCCGTGGTGAAGGCTGATCTTGCATCAATCAAGGTTTTTGGCCATCTCACCCAACGGTGGAATAATTGGTCGGCCGGAAATTACGACATTAGCGCCAACCCAACCGACCAAAACATGAATGCATCCGTCGCCGGACTGGTAATCGAAGTGATTTTTTTCGCCATTGGCCTTTACGTGTACCTATTTGCCCGGGGCTTCATCAGCTTCGGTAAGCCCGAAGTGCGGAAGAGGGCCGAGGAGTTCCGGAAGGAAAATGCCACCTGGATGCGGCTGTTGGGACTGGCTCTGGCCGCCGTGATGCTGCTCAATATCGTATTTCACGTGCGGGAATTGGTGGCCGGCTAAGGCGCGGTTGCCGAAAAAAAATAACGGCCCCCACCGTTAGGATGAGGACCGTCATTTACCGTGCCCGGAACGGGAATCGAACCCGTACTCTCAGTACTGAGAACTGGATTTTAAGTCCAGCGCGTCTACCAGTTCCGCCATCCGGGCGGCCGTGCACAAAGGTAATTTATCAAGGGCACTTCCGAAAGAAAAGTTGCGTTTAGGGGGGAAGGAATATTCTACCGTAATCCACTCAACCTTCGGCAACGGCCCCGAGTTCCGTTTAGCTCGTCGGGATCGCTGATTTTAAAAAAAATGCAGCGGCGTGCGGGTGCAAGGGAAATTGGCGAGAAGCCGTGCACCCGTGCCACAATTCACCATGAACTGTAGGCTGTTCCGTGAGTTAGTCAATTAATAATCAAGCCCCTGAATTCGAGTAGCGGCAGTTAAATACCTGCCGCTACCGTTTGTCCTACTGAACAACCGCGATTCTGTAGGAATCGCTGATGAAACCTCACAAAACAGCCTACCATAAATTGCATCTCGGGTAAGCCGTGGATTTTACTTCACTGCATCCCGGCAGAGCACGAGGATTCCATTGCATTGCACCTGCGGTGATCGCCCGTATCTTCGTCCGCATTGAACGGAAAACGACTATGGCAAACAAAACGATTGGACTGGTACTTTCCGGAGGAGGCTACCGGGGGGTAGCTCACCTTGGGGTACTGCGGGCAATGGATGAACTGGGTATTCGTCCGGACTATATTTCCGGAGCGAGCGCCGGAGCCATCGTGGGTGCGTTTTACTCGGCGGGCTACGGGTGGAAGGAAACCCTGGACTTTTTCCGGGAAGCAGACGTCATCAGCTTCCGCAACTATAATTTCCTCAAGCCAGGATTGCTGGATAGCCAGAGTTTCGTAGAACTGTTCCGGGAGTATTTTCCGGAGGACAATTTTTCTGCCCTCAAGATTCCGCTGTTCATCAGTACCACGGACCTGATTGCCAGCAAAACGAAATACTTTTACCGGGGACCACTGATTCAGCCCCTCATTGCTTCCGCGGCGATTCCCGGAGTGTTTTCCTCGGTCGAAATTGACGGTAGCCTTTACTGTGATGGGGGAGTGACCAATAATTTTCCTACGGACCCCTTACTGGCCTTCGCCGATCAAATTATCGGCGTCTACCTGAATCCCATTCCGGCCAGTAGCCCGGACGAACTGGACAGCACCCGGGCCATTCTGGAACGGGCCTACGTGATCATGAGGGACAACGCCTCCCGCCCCAAATTCAAAGATTGTTCCGTACTGATTGCCCCGGATGTCCTCAACCAATTCAACGCCCTCGATAACGAGCACATCGACGAAATCTTCGAGATGGGCTACCGGGAAGGACTCCGGCATCTGAGAACTTTGCGGGAGTAGTAAGATCAGCTTCGGCCCTAAACAGCGAAAGCCGGGCAGTTGCCCGACTTTCGCATTAGGTTCATTATTCAAAGCTCTAATTTCGAAATAATGAATCGCGCGGAGTTTACCGGATTACGGTAATGTCTCCTCGCTCAATCTTACCTTCTCCAATATCCAGTCGGAGAATGTAGTAGTAGGTTCCTTCGGGCACCAGGCTGCCGTCGGCGTTGGTACCGTCCCAATCATTATTGTAGGGAGCCGCTTCGTAAATGATGTCACCCCAGCGGTTGAAGATAATGAGTTCATTGTCGGGGAAGTCATCGGGACGTTGCAGGAGGATGTCAAAGATAAAGGTTTCGTTGAGACCGTCTCCGTTGGGCGTGATGGCGTTGAAAACCTGGGGATCTTCACCGTCGGCGCTGCTGTTCAGCGTCAGGGTAGATTCCGCGCAGAGGTTGGGACAGGCATTGCTACAAACTTCGTAGCGGATGACCGTGGTACCCGTAAATCCGATTGGTGCCTCGAAGGTGACGTCTCCGTTGAGGTTGACGATGATCTCGCCGAACTCGGGTTCGTCCAGGAAGGTCACCGTTACCGGGCCCGTCCGTTGATCGTTGGTCAGTACGTTGATCTGGCCAACGTTCTGCGTACCGCCCACGGTAAGCACATCCGGATTGGCCAGGGGAGACTCCTCGGGCGTTACCCGGATAGTATCCGCGCTGTAATCCGGACACCCTCCGGCGGAAAGGGTCCAGACCAGGGCCAGTCCGTCGGCGATCTCGGTAATGGTCGCTACGTTCCCCTCCACGGTGAAGGCCGAGCCTTCGTCGTTGAAGGCCGTCCATACCCCGGTGGTGCCATCGGGCTGGTTACCCGTTACGGTTACCGGCGTTTCACAGCTGGAGAAGTCTGCGGGCAACATGGCCGCCGACTGCTCCCGAAGCGTCACGGTGGTCGTCGAGGTATCGCTACAGAGGTTTTGCGTGTTGGTT
Organism: Lewinella sp. W8; assembly: GCF_004375085.3. Taxonomy (GTDB): domain Bacteria; phylum Bacteroidota; class Bacteroidia; order Chitinophagales; family Saprospiraceae; genus Neolewinella. Next base: position 94,431 of record NZ_SNAQ03000005.1, on the reverse strand, counting down.
ACCACCAACTGGTAGGTACCGGGACCGGAAACAAAGGGCATCAAACCGTCACCACCGGTTACGATCATTCCGCCGTCACTGGCGGACCACTCGTAGACGTAGATATTGCCGTCGGGAGGCGTACTACCGCTACCGTCCAACTGGGGCATCTCGTCGCAATCCACTTCGATGGGTTCCCCGGCCTGGGCGAAGGGGGTATTGTTGGCGGCTACCACCGAAACGGTATCCCGCACGGTACATCCCGTCTCGTCGGTAATGGCCAGCTCGTAATCACCGGGGCCATTAACGGATACGATGAGGGAGCCCGTTTCCGGGGTAATCGTGTTACCGTCCAGGCTCGACCAGGCGATATTGGTGCCGGTGGCGCCATTGGCGTCCGTGTCGGAAGCATCGATGGTTACGGTGGTCACACTACAGTCGAAGGAATCGACCGGCATGAAGGTGATCATGGCAATGCTGTCCAGCAGGTCTTCGACCCGAATGGGGATGGTCGTTACGCAACTCGTAATGGGGTTGATGACGACGGCATTGTAGGTTCCCCCCTGGGTAATGGTGATGTTCTCCACGTCGTTGGGAAGATCGTCAACGCCCGCGGGACCAGACCACTGAATGGTGTAATCGTTCGGCTGGTCCAGAATATTGATGCCGATCATGGTTTCCCGCGTTTCGCAATCCAGCGTGGTGCCCTCAATGGGTTCCACGTTGGGGAAATCACGGGTATCCGTAACGACCAATTCCCGGGAAGCCGAGCAGTTTGTCGTGGTATTCAGGATCGTCAGGCGGTAGGTACCCGCGGTATTTACCCGCAGGGTGTCGTCGTTCTGAGTAGCAGGCGTCTCTCCGTCCACAACGGCCTCCCAGGTGTACTGGAAGTTAGGGCCGTCCGTGGAGGGCGAGGCGTCCAGTACGGCACGGCCGGATTCACAGGTGATTTCGACGGTGTTTTGCCGGAAGGCCACGAAGGGCAGGTCGGTGGCGTCGTCATTGACGAAGACACTGTCTACGGAAACACAGCTCGTAGCCGGATTCGTAATTTCTACGGTGTAGAATCCGGGGCGATCGGCGGTGGCGACGATGTTCGTGCTGATCTCATTGTCGTCGGGATCCAGCCAGCGGTAGGTGTAGGTGTCGACGGGGTCACTCACCCGAATATCGAGAGTGCTGGGGCTACAACCCAATCCACCTAGCGTATCCTGAAGGGTATACTCGGGGAATCCAACGGGGGCGTCGATGACGACACTGTCGATGCCGACACAGCCGCTGTTGTCGTCCGTTACCTCCAGGAAGTAGGTGCCGGGCTGACTGATCACGATGGATTGTGCGGCGCCCATGGGAACCTCCTGGCCGTTGAGCAGCCACTGGAAGCTAAGCGATGCTCCCGTGGTGGTGGACGCGCTTCCGGTAAGCGAAAGGTCCACACCACACTCCAGTTGGGCGGCGTCTCCGGCTTCTACCGTTGGCAGGATGCCGGCGGAAACCACCACGTCCATACTGTCCTGACAGGCACCGTTGCTGACCACCACCCGGTAAGTCCCCGCCCGGGTAACCCGGGGGTTAGGGAGGGTAACGTCCGTGATGACCAGCTGTCCATCGTCAGTTGACCACAGGTAATCGGTCTCGTCGTCGACGTTGGTGTAGGTAGGGGCGATTACCGTAGTGTCCGGATCACAGTTCAGGGCGACTTCGGCGGGTACTTCGATGGCCGGAACGCCCGCACTCTCCACAATTTCTACGGTGTCCTGATTAACGCAGCCCGTTAGCTCGTTAGTCATCGTGGCCACGAAAGTGTTGAGTTCCGTGGTGGAGAACATGGTCGTGTTGGACAATTCCATCGCATCTCCGAGGCGCGTCCAGGAATAGGTAACGTCATCTTCAGCGGGGCCGATATTGAGCTCTACGGGACTGCCGTCACAGTTGAGCGCCACGGAAGTCGGCAGGAGACTGTTGGGCAATTGCTGATTGTTACGCACCAGTACGGTTTCGCTGGAGGAACAGCCAAGGTCAAAGAATTCCACCGTCAGGCGGTACCGGCCGGGGGTGGTGGCCAGGTAGTCGCGATCCATACCTACGGTATCCACCACGTCGCCCTGAGGGGTAACGGATTCCCAGAGGTAGCGTACGTTATTGCCTTCGCTGGATCCTTCACCCGAGATAAGAATCTCGGTGTTGATACAGTTGATGGCGGTGTCTCCGGTCGTCATGGCAATGGGCAAACCAGCGCCAGTGACCATAACGGTATCCCGATCGGTACATCCGGCGGCACTGGTAACCTCAAGGAAGTAGGTGCCTGCTTCGGTTACGGAGGCTACCACGTTACCGTCGCCGGCTACGGTGCCCATATCCACGGATCGGCTGCCGCCATCGGCGAGCACCAGGAAGAGTTCGTAGGTTTCCCCAACGTTATTTCTACCGTTGATGATGGCCGTTTGGTTGACACAGCTTAATTCTGCGTTGTTGCCCGCGTCCGCTACGGCGGCGTTGGCGGGGTCCACGCCAACCATGATGGAGCCGGAAAGGCTCACCGATCCGGTGCTGTTGTAAATCACGTAGTTCTGCATACCAGGGAGCAGACCGCCGACCTGTCCGGTGTTACCAAAGCGTACGGGGTTGTCCACCCGGATGAAGAGATCCTCATTGTTGGGCCGGTTGGCGGTTTCGAAGAGGATTTGTCCGTCATCGTTGTCTTCACAGGTTGCGGGAATCGCTTCGATGTTCAGCAGGATGATTCGGTCTTCAATGCAAACCTCACCATCCTGGTAAATGATGCTGCCGTCGCCACCCGCGGTTACCGTTGCGGGCGTGGCACCGTCGTTTGCGGCCAGGTCGGCGCAGCCATCTTCCAGTCCGGTAGTAAAGCAGAGTTCGAACACCTGAACGGTATCCATGTCGGCAATATTCAGTCCTCCCGGATCACCCGTTGACCAGGTCAGGTTGAGCAACCCAAGGGGAGCGTTCCCGGCGTCAAAGTCTCCGGTGGTTAATCCCGTCCAGGGTCCGGTCAGTCGCACTTCGGAGTAAGCGAGCAGATTGGGGTCGAAGCTGAAGTCGACGTTTACGGAGGTGATGTCCGTGAAGCGGGTGACGCTTACGGGGACACAAACCGTGCTGTCAATCACCGAGCTGGCTTCGCCAATGATGAGTCCGAAACCGCGGGGGAACAGCACACAGGCTTCTCCACCGAAGGATTCAATGGGCACGGAATTGCCTTCACTTTCGGTGGTTACCACCGTTGAGGGCACAAAGGAGGCCAGGTCAATTTCCGCACAGTCTCCGGGAGCTGCATCGGATTCGGCAAAAGCACAGAAGCTACCCAAAATCGTTCCGTCGGCCAGCGTAAGCGCCGCACCGGAGTAGTTTATTTGCAGGAGGCCGGGGGCCAGGTCTACGAAAGTAACCCCGGCAATCGGGGAGGAAAAGTCAGAAAAAGTAAACAGGCTGGAGGAGTAGCTCACGAAGAGCGTGAAGTCCGTTACGTTTTCAAATCCATCCAGGGTGATGTCCAGACAGTTTTCCTGCGTACTGCTGAATCCGGTAGTGGCCGGGAAATTCACGGCGACCCCGTCTGGACGTTGAACCGTAATGGCACAGTTGGTGGGGTTGACGCCAGAGAAAAATCCGCTGGTCGCAGATTCAATGTCATTACGGAAATTACCGATGGTAATACCGCTCGTACCCCCGAAACCGATGGCGTTGAAACATACTTCGTAGATGACATCACCCCGGTTCAAGGAGAATCCATTATTGTTTACGTAGCTCCAGTCGAAGGCCAGGATACCGTCGTTGACGCGGTCGTATTCAAAGTCAGTGTTGAGATCAATGAAGAGACGAGCATCACGGTTCCGAATACTGGTATACTCCAGAATAGAGGGGTCCCAGTTAATGATGTAGTCGATGTCCGTCATGTCGACGAAATCGTCACCGGCCTGGATTTGTACACACACTTCGGTGTCACCGAAGTTCACGGGATCGGAGGGGCAATTGACGACCACGTCAAACCCGTTCGGGTTACAGTTGTCGACGATCAGTCGGGTGCTGTTGCCGATGACGGGAATGCTCGAAAGTCCCGGACCGTCGCCGTTGGCGTCAACGGGGCGGGTACTTCCGCCCGAGGTGGGGATTTCCGAAATCGTCAGATCCGTACGGTCTCCGCACTCACCCACCACTTCAAAACATACCGTTACCAGCGGAGTACCGTCCGGCAGAGATTCCGAGTCATCCGGGAAGGGAGCCCAGACGGCGTAGAAGGAGGTGCCGCCAAAGAGATTGTACCCACCATCAGTATTTTGCCGTAAATCCGTGTTGGCCGTGGCCGATACGGAACGCAGGACGGTGGTATCGAAGGTCATACCAAACTGGTATCCCTTGATGGAGTTGAAGCCGGAAGTTGCCTCAATATCGATACAGTAAATATCTCCGGGGAGGTAAATACCGTCGTCGTCGATTACATCGAGGATCAGCGGGCTGACCTCAATACTCACCGAGCCGTCTTCAGAAAACGGGAAGGCCGAAGAGGGCAGACGACAGGTTGATCCCCGGTTAAAGCTGATGGGAACGGAGTCATCAACGCCATCAAAAGGATCATCGTCGGGTTTGTTGAAAAACCGAACGGGTTCGAATCCGGCTACCGGACCGGAGACATTATAACACACTTCGAAGAGGGTGTCACCATCGTCCAGGGAAATCCGGGGAACCTGATCACAGTCTTCCTCATTTTCGTAATTCTGCCACTGGACGGTAATCAGTCCGGAGGCGACGTAGGTGGTCAGGTCAAAGTTGGCCAGCGTGAAGTTGGGGATGTCTCCGTTCAGGTTGGCAACCCGGGAGAAGGTCAGGGCACCACCGTCTGAGGGCGGGGTCCACTGTAGGGCAAAACCAAAGCCAACGCTTCCCGTGAAGTCAACTACGGTTACCGGAAGGCAGACCTCGGAATTGTTGTTAGCCGTGACGTTAGGCAGCGTATAGGTAACTGACCGGTTATCCTGGGCCTGAGCTACAAAACCTAGCAGTAGTGAGCAAACTAATAGTAAATACCGCATTTGGGTAGAATTTCTTGAACGTGGGGAGTATGATTTGTAAAAACTAGCGGTTGAGCGCGACGGCCAGCTGAATTTCGTGGGTGCCTCCCACACTCGGGCCAAAGCTACTGAAGGAGTAATCGTACGCGTAGCCGACCCGGAAATTGGATTCGGCATTGTATGACTGTCCTACATTAATGCCCGCCTCGAAGTGAAAGATTCCGGAAGAACTGATACCGGCACCCAGGTAGGGAGCATTGGGGAGTTGGTAGCGGACGGTCAGGTCAGCGTTCAGCGGGGCTCCCTCCACGTATTTGATCCAGGTACTCAATTCCAGGTAGCTGTCCTGTCCCGTAAAGTAGTACCAACCGGCAGTTCCGTAATAGTGGCGAAGACGCTGAACGTTAAACTCTCCGTTGTCATTTTGGAAGGTCAGGTCAAACCCAAGTAACTGGGGTACTGAAATACCGCCGTAAATCAGATTGTCGTCGTTCAGAAACTGGTAGGCGTAGATGCCAACCCCAATGTCGGGATGGCTTTGGGATTGGTCAACACCGGTCAGTGGATCGCCATCGTCGCGCACGACGAGTTCGCTGCTGCGTACCCGGAACCCAACGTAGCCAGCAGACAGTCCAATACTGATTCCTCCGCTTTCGGGGTCGGCCCCAAGGACGGTTCCAATTCTTCCGTAGAAGCCGGTGTAGCCGGTGGGGCCCGTCTGGTCATTGAGCAGATAGGCACCGGCCGTAAGGGTGGCCCCACTGCGGTAGGGGTTAATGTAGGAAAAGCGGATGCTCTGGGTTTCCGGAGTGTTTTCCTGTCCGGCCCACTGCCGCCGGTAGTTTGCCCCGAAGGACATATTGTACCCAAAGGCCAGAAAGTCACTTTCCATGGCCGCCGGATTCAGCAGGGTGGCGTTTTCCCGGTATTGAGTAAAGAGTGAAAGCTGTTGTGCGGAAAGAGCACCGGCGCTCATCAGGGCCAGCAGCATGCCCAAACCTAAGAGTCGGGTGTACTTCATAAACAGTTTTTTGCGGCCCATCTGGGATTGGGCATGGGACTACGATTTTCTATGATTACGGTCAGCAGCAAACGCGCGTTCCGGAGAAGCAAACGTCAACTACTACCCCCTATTGTTAACGGTCGTCGGTGTTTACGAAAAGGTATTCAATGCAAACGAAAAGGAATGAATTTTGGGGCTAATCGGACCCAAATCTACTTTCCGAATAAGCGGCGCAAAAATAGCATCTTTTTCGGCACCATTTTGTTAAGGTGGTCCTGCTTTAGGGTACGGTCGTTGCGGAATGGGAAAAGGAGAAGGCTCATTTGCACTGACCACTTTTCCTTTGGTAATCCTGCAGGTGAACGTATTTCATTTGGCTCGTTTCCTGCCGATGCCTGGCCGCAGCCAGCTTTCGGGAGGAAGCGTCGGGTAACCTCCTGATTTCCTGACGGTGCCTGCGTCGGAGTTGCTTCAGGGCAGTTTTCTGGTCACGGCGAAGCTGCCGGGCCATGGCCCGGCAATTCAGGGTACTCACGGTGGTGGCTTCGGCCATCACCGTAATGGTCGACTCGTTGAGGGAACGGAATACCTGGTAGGCACAGTAGGGCTGCTGGCGCAGCCTTCGGGCGGCCGATCTTTGGAGGGTCTGATCCTTGATGTAATTACAGATGGCTGGCCAGTTGGTGAGCCGCTCGTCACCGAACACCTCCTCAAAAGCGTAAAGCACTTCACTGAAGAAAATACCTCCGTCACGACTCATGAAGGTCTCGTACTCCCGGTCCGCACTAACCAGATCAATAACCTTGGTGTAGCCCTCCTGGTCGGAGAACAAGACGTGGTAGGCCTTCTGGCTGCGGTCGCCCGCCGCTAGCCGGTTTTCCGCACCGCCGGCATCCTCCGGAATTGTGGGCGGGACGCGGTGATCTCCCTGAACGGCATTACAGGCCACGACCAGATTGATCAAAACGCTGGGGTTCTTTTCCAGCAACCGGATTCTCAGGTCGTCACCTTCCAGAGCGTCGTGATAGCCCCGGAAGTACAACTTCGGGAGCTGGTTGTTGCTGCCCCGGTCCCGGTAACCGTGCCCGGCGTAGACAAAAACGATGATGTCTCTTTCCTGGTAGGCCAGTTGATAATCAACCACGAACTCCAGGGCTTCCCGACTGAAGTGCATACCGTTGAGCCGGTAGTAGTGAACGTCCGAAATGCCCAGGGCATCCTGCATCCGGTCAATCTCGCGTTGCACCCCGTAGTCAATACTGCGGCAACCCTCCCGGATGAGATAAGTCGGGCTGTTGTCGTCCAGCATTTGAATGACGTGAATGTGTCGGGTTTCGGCGGTTAGGGAGAGCGAAAGACAAGCGAAAAGGCATAACAATAACCATCTCTGCTGGGGCATGAGTAAGGTTTTACATGATGGGTAAATCACCGAGTTGGGGAAGGTAGCAGTGAAACGTATTCATCACCAGCCGTAGTGTGCAGTGGCAGCCCGGGAGCCGTTTTTTGTCCGGTAACCCGTTGGATGGACCGTCAATTCAGTTGTCCCGCACTTTATTCAGGATCCCTTTCTCGAGAGAACTCACCGACCTGAGCTGCCGGTCACGGATGTTCGTCGAAAAGAAATAGTGTTTCCGCGACCAATTAGCTACCTTGGTGACCACAATAAAAGAAGTACGATGCCACTCTTTAACGATCTTAAGAAAATCTTCTTTGGCGCTAAATCCGTCGCCAAACATCAGGCAAGTAAGGCGGGGGAAGCCGCCCGGGAAGCTACCGATGACCTCAAGGCGCAGAGCGATGAACTCATTGATGCCACCAAGCAGGCCGCCAGAGAACTGGTCGACAAGGCTCCGGAATACGTGGAAAAAGGAAAAGACGCGCTCGAGGACCTCACGGATAAAATCTGGAAAGAGGCCGATGCTGCCGCCGATAAGGGCCGCGAACTCAAGGACAAAGCCAGCGACGCCATTAACCAGAAACTGGAGGACCTCTCTCCCCGCTCCAGTACCGACGACGCCCTCGATCTGATTGATGAGGACCTCTCTCTGGGAAGCCTGGATGAAGTTTCCGCCCACGATGCTCCCAAGTCCGGTACGATTGACTTCGAGGCCGATCTGGTCGAGGACACCGATGCTTCTCCGAAGGGAAGCCGGATCAAGATGCCCAAAATTCCCGATGGCGTGAAGGATACTGCCAATAACGCCCTGGATGCTGCCGCGAAGGCGGGTGCTGCGGCCAAAGAACAGGCCGACAAACTAGCGGGAAAAATCGGGGAGGTGAGTGAACAGGTCGGCGGAAAAATTCTCGAAAAGGGCGACGAAGTGCTCAACCGCGCCGCCGAGGCGGGGGCTGACCTCAAGGGTAAATTCGACGATTTTGTCGATCACGCCAACGAGGAGGCGGAAAAAATGAAGATGGAGGACGCCATCGAAGACGCCAAGCGGGCCGCCGAACAGGCCGAAGCTCGCGCCCGTGCTTTCGACGGGAAGGAAGCCGCTCGCGACACTTCCGAATCCACCCTCTCCGGAACGGATTCTTTCTTTGACCGCGCCTCCCGATTCGCGGAAGGTGACTACCACAACGAGGGAGGAAAGGAAATGACCATCAAAGAAGACAAGGACGCCCCCAAAAAGCCAGAAGGCGGCATCATCGCGGGATTCCTGGATTCAGATGGAGATGGAGATAGCCTCATCGACGACGCCATCATCGAGGAGGAGTAAAGCTTCGGTATTATACTGCTAGACAAATGCGTTTTCTCCCTCTCCAAGACGCTGCGCTGGAGAGGAACCAAAACGTCCATTTGTCTAGCGGTGTAGCTTCAGTACTATTCCGAGGCCTCCTTTTTCGACCCTTCGTACAGGTCATAACGACAATACCGGGTTTCCACCGGACCGTTCATCAGCATGATCTTCTTGCTGGTGCGCAGTCCCACGCTTTTTACCGCGGCAGGGTTTGCGGAGATGAGCCAGGCCGTGTAGCCCGTCCACTTCGTCTTCAGGGTGTCACCGATGGAAGCATACAGTGCTTCGATATTCCCCGTTTTCAGCCGCATTTCGTAGGGTGGATTGGTAACCAGCAGGCCACCCGCTTCGCCCACCGGCAGCGGGTCCAGGTCCGCGAAGGGCCCGAAACGAAACGTTACGTGGCGGAGTAAACCCGTGCGCTCCAGCGTCACCTTGGCCAGAGAAACCGTCAGCTCATCAATGTCGGATCCCAGAATGGGCTGTGGGGGTGTTTGGATACGGTTCAGCGCCGCCTGCCGCACGGAAGACCACAGGGCGGGATCGAAATCGGGCCAACGTTCAAAACCGAAATTCCGGTGCAGTCCCGGTGCCTGGCCCGCGGCGATCATGGCCGCCTCGGCCAGTAAGGTGCCCGAACCACACATGGGATCAACGAACGGAAGGCTGCCGTCGTAGTCCGCAAGGAGGAGCATCCCGGCGGCCAGGACTTCATTCAGGGGAGCACCACCGGTGCGCTTCCGGTAAGCCCGTCGGTGCAGGCCCTGACCGGAAGCATCCAGGCTGACGGTGACCTCATTGTTTTTCGTCAGATGCAGTTGCACCCGTAAGTCCGGATCGTCCTTACTCACCGACGGCCGCTCACCCGTCCGTTCCCGAAATTGGTCAACGATGGCGTCCTTGGTCAACTGAGAAAGGTAGAAACCATTGCGGAACCGAGGCGATTGGGTAACCGCATCGATCAGGAGCGTCCCGTCTTGCTTCAAATGAGGACTCCAGTCCATCCTCTTCAGGCGGTCATACATCTCCTGTTCGGAGCGGGCCCGAAACCGACCGATGTTAATCAGTACCCTGATGCCGGTGCGGAGTTCCAGATTGGCCCGGTACAGGAAGGTCTTATCTCCGCGGCAGGTAACGACGCGCCGACCGACGGTCACGTCCTGTCCGCCGATGGATCGAATTTCTTCGGCAAGTACTTCTTCCAGGTTCTCAAAGGTGGTGATGGCGATTTGCAACATGGCCGCAAAGGTATACGGAATCACCCACAGTGGTCATTTTCTTTTACCGGCGATACATATTCGGCAGTTCGTCCAGAAAAAGCATGTTTTCACTTCCGGCAAATTCCCGGAAGTTCTCCGCGGAGGGGTGACCCGGATAGGGACCGTAATGATGGTCCTTGCGGGCGTTGCGCCACAGCAGTACCCAGGCAATTCGCCGGGCCTCCGGACTGGCCTCCAGATGCCGCAGCAGGGTGTCCGTCCACCATTTCCGTTCCGGGACGGCTTCGTAACCCGTTTCCGTCAGGGCGGCCACCTTACCCCGCTCTTCCGCCAGCTGCACCAGCATACTCAGGCGTTTGGTGAGCTGCTTCGCCCGGCCCCAGCGACCTACGTCGTGGTAATCGTCCAGGCCGAGAATATCCACGTATTCGTCTCCGGGATAGTATTCGAGGTATTCCTCTTCATTCTTTACCACGTCCGGAGAATAACAGTAGAGCAGTTGATGAATCTGCTGCTCGTCGCGCAGGTAACTGACCGTGAAACGCCAGAGTGCTTTGTACTGCTCGGCCGTGGCGTGGGGCTTACCCCACCAGAACCAGTTTCCGGTATGCTCGTGAAAGGGACGGAAGATGATGGGCACCGGGCGTTGCACGGGGAAGCCCACCTTGAGTTCACGCAGGAAATCCGCGAAGAGGTCCAGCTTGGCCCGGTACTGCTCGTGGTGGGTGCCTCCGGGGAGGATGGCCGCCACGGTAGGGGTGCCCGTGGTCCAGGAGTCGCCACCGAGGAAATTGTCCAGGTGCCAGCTGATGGTGTTGATGCCCCCCATACGGTAGGCCTGCCGAATCCAGCCCTGCATGGCCCGGAAGTCCACGGTGTCGATGTTGTAGGGGCGTTGTCCGAGTTTGGAAACGTCCCATCCAAACACGGCGGGATGCTGGCCGCACACGTCCTGAACGTCGGAGCGGCGCCGGTGCCAGTGCTTCCATTCCACGCCGTAGGCGAAGGCGTCCTGGTGGCCGAATAGCGTCTTTTCGGGGGCGAGTGCCCGCAGGTTCTCGTACAAAGACTGGGTAGCTTTCGTAGCGTCAGGATCTACCATGGACGTAGGAAGTAATTGGGCCCCGAGGGGCAGGTGCAGGCCGAGCAGGATGAGGAGCAGGGCGTTGCGGAGACAAAATTTTTCGGTTCGTATTTCCACTTTCCCAAGATAGGTCATCTTACGGTAGGAGGGGACGATCGCAGCATTCTTCCAGCCACGCATCGTACTTCCCGATCATCCGTTCCCACCGGTATTGCCGGATATGTTCCCGCAGGGCAGCGCTTTCCGGAAGGGATCCCTCCCGCAGCAGGTCAACGCAACGGGCCGCAAGCTCCTCCTCTCCGCGGTACAGTACGCCGTCGCAATCGGGCGGCAGGTGTTCCGGGAAAGCCAGGCGGTCGGGCAAGAGGGGCCAGGCCCCCGCATGCATCCCCTCGACGGCGCTGATGCCAAAGAAATCCTGCCGACTGGTCACGGGCATCAGGTCCGCCATCCGCAATAATTGCCAGTAGGTCGCCCGGTCTTCCGCGTAACCCCAGTGCAAAATTTGCCGGGAAAATTCGCCCCGGGCGGTATGAAATTCCTGTGGATACCGCTGGGTGTGCTCCCCGAGCACGATGAGTCGGAACGGAACCTTAGCCTCCTTCAACCGACGGCACACCCCGAAAAAAGCCGCGGGGCCCTTATCGTATTCCCAGCGGTGGTTCCAAAGTAGGATGGGTGGCCCCGGTGCTCGCGTGGACGGAGGGAGTGACGGTAAATCCACCCCCAGCGGAATTACCTTGCTCTTGCCCGTAATGGTATCGACGGTATCCGGAACCTGGTCGTCGGGAAAGACCTTCAGGAAGTCGGGAAGTGCCCCCAGAAAAGATCGTTGGTGATAGTGGGAGTTAAAGGCAATGGCGTCGGCGGCCAGGGCGCTGACGTAGTTGATCCAACCGTAATGGCGGTCCCTCTGCAGGGGTACGTCCTCGTCGGTCGGGCTCCAGGGGTAGGTGATTTGATTTTCGTGGAAGTAGAGGGCCACCGGGCACCGATGGCGACACAGGGCCCGGAAGGTCGCGACGTCCAGCATGTCGGTGGCCAGGATCAAATCGGGAGGGGGCAGCTGGTTTACCTCCCCGGCCATGGATACCGCCGCTCCGTGCATCCGCCACTTCCAGAACCGGCCGGGCCGGCCGATGAGGCGAATCTGGTGCCCGCTGTGACGGACCAGCCCTTCGGCCCACCGTTGGTGGGAACCGGTGAGGTAGGGCTCCAGTAGGTAAATCCTTTTCATCACGGAGGTAAGATCGGTGGTTTAGGAATATTCCCCAATCCGCCGCAGGCCGTACCTACCTTGCCATACCCATTTACCTGGCACCTGCGTTAGCCAAATTTTACTTAAGGCTTCATTTCCAGGCGAACGCTGACCGCATTGCCCCCGAAACCCGTGGCGTTGACCATGACGGCCCCCAGCGCCCAGGGCGTGTTCATATAGTTGGGGTAGGGTAGATAGATGGCTTTTTGGTGAACCATCATGCTGATGGCCGCGTCCAGGGCCAGGGGGCCACTGGCGCCGAAAGTATGGCCGGTGGCCCACTTGAGGGAAGTTAGGGCGGGATCCCCCGGAACGTTCTTCCACAGCTTTCGGACGGCCCTGATTTCCGCGGCGTCCCCCTTGGGGGTTCCCGGGGCGTGGGCGATGATAAGGTCGGGTAAGTGCCGGCCGTCGGTAGCCATTTTCATGGCCGCCAGTAAACCATCTCCCTCCGGACTGATGCCCGTGGCGGTTTTGCCCGATTCCCGGGAAAAGCCCAGGCCGGTAATGCTGGGTAGGGTGTTGGAAAGGTTGGGCCCGGAGGGCAGGTGCCGGGGTAATCGGCTGAGGGCCAGGAACGCCGCACCTTCCCCAATCACCATACCGGAAGGCGTCTTAGCCAGGGGTGTGCAGGCGTGCTGCCCGGCCGCTGGCCGGGTGGCGTAAATGCGCAGGGCCTGCATTTGCTGCAGCGTAAAGGCGGTGAGGGGAGCTTCGGCGCCCCCCACGAGCACCCGGTCGGCCATGCCGGCCTCCAGCAGGGCGATGCCGTGGAGCAGGGCGTGCATACCGGAAGAACAGGTGACGCTGAGGCTGCTCGCCAGCGACCGATTGCCAAAGTATTCCCCCAGGGCGAAGCCGATGCTGCCGAGGGTAGTGGAGGGAGAGGTGCGGGTTTCCAACCGCCCCGTTGCGCTAAATTCCGTGAAGTGTTTTTCCCATTCGCCGGTGGGGCCACGGCTGCAGCCCACCAGGATGGCAAAATCCTGGTCTTCCCAGCCAGCTTCCCGGACGGCCTGCTCGGCGGCCATGATGGCCAGCATGGCGGTTCTTCCGTGCTTTCTTTCCGCGGCGTACCGGTAGGCGGGCGCGTTCGGGTCGGGCTCGACGGGGTAAACCGGAAGGGAAGCATCGGGCGTCTTTTTCCAGGTGGGTTGCCCGGATAAATAGGTCTCCCAGGCGGCCACAGGATGCTGCCCCGCCGCCGAAATGCTACCCCGTCCGTGGATATGAATGCGCAAGCCTTGATTTTTGGGACGGCAAAGGTGCGGATATTTGATGGGTTTAGGCAACTTCTCCACATCACGTAAAAGTCATTGCTTTGGTGATGTCCCGGTAGTCCGACCATTTCGTCGTCCTAGAAGAGAAAATTTATTTTTGTCCCTCGATCTACAACAACGGTAACCATATGCTACGCACCCGGAGTTCTGCCCTCATCACCATCTGCCTGCTCACTTGTTTGGGTATGGGCCTCATTACCTGCGAGTCCGCCCCCACTGGGCCACGCTACCCGGATCGGTCGATCACCCTTAATCCGGACGCCGCCCGGGAACTGGCGGGAAAACTACGGCAGGAGGTTAACGTTCAGGTCGATGAAGCCCTGGAGTTGTCCCTCTGGGCCACGGATTCACTCATTTCCGACCCGATTGCCATCAGCGTTGCGCCCGACGGTCGCATCTTTTACACCAGCGCCACCCGACAGACAAACTCGGAATTTGACGTCCGGGGGCACCGCAACTGGATGACGGCCTCCATTTCCTTCCAGACCGTGGAGGACCGCCGCGAATTTTTGCGGAAGACCTTTAGTGTGGACAGTGAAGAATCGGTGGCCCACCTCAAGGACCTCAACGAAGACGGGGTCCGGGACTGGCGCGACCTGACCGTAGAAAAGGAACAGGTATGGTTTCTTACTGATGAGTCTGCCGACGGCGTCGCGGACCGGGCGCAGCTCTACCTGGAAGACTTTGGCGAAGAGATCACGGACGTAGCCAACGGCATCGAATTCCACGACGGTGAGGTTTACATTGGGGTAGGGCCGGACCTCTGGCGCACGGTCGACGAAGATCAGGACGGACGGGCCGATAAGACTACCTCCCTGGCGCACGGCTTTGCGGTGCACATCGGGTTTAGTGGTCACGGGATGTCCGGTGTGACCGTTGGCCCCTTGGGCCGCATCTGGTGGGGCATCGGGGACATTGGCATGAACGTGGTGGATAAGTCCGGCAAGCGGTGGAAGTATCCGAACCGCGGGGTGGTGGTCCGTTCCGAACCCGACGGCAGCAACTTCGAGGTTTTTGCCATGGGGGTGAGAAATACCCACGAATTTGTCTTCGATGATTACGGCAACCTCATTTCGGTGGACAACGACGGCGACCACCGGGGGGAACGCGAACGGCTGGTGTACCTGATTGACGGCTCGGATACCGGCTGGCGGATCAACTGGCAGTTCGGGAAGTATTCCGATCCCGACAACAACACCTACAAAGTGTGGATGGACGAAAAACTGCACGTGCCCCGCTGGGAGGGACAGGCCGCCTACATCCTGCCGACCATACAGAATTACGTCAACGGTCCGACGGGCATGGTTTACAATCCCGGTACGGCCCTGGGGCCGGAGTGGTACCAGCATTTCTTCGTGGCGGAATTCCGGGGCTCTCCCAGTAATTCTCCCGTGCATGCCTTCACCCTCAAACCCGACGGGGCGGGTTTCGCCCTGGATTCCACCAAAGCCATCGTGAGTGGACTGTTGCCCACGGGTCTCGACTTCAGTGCCGACGGTAGCCTCTACTTCGGGGACTGGATCAACGGTTGGGGCACCAAAGATGCGGGCCGCATCTGGAAGCTCGACGTTCCGGGTGGGGCGGACGACCCCATCCGGCAGGAAACGAAGGGGCTGTTACTGGCCGATTTTACCGCAAAATCTCCCGCTGAACTCGGCGCCTTACTGGGGCACCAGGACCAACGGGTGCGCCGGCGGGCCCAGTTTGAACTGGTGGATCGTGAGGACGAAGGTCTGTCCACCCTATTGGAGTCGGCCCGGGCGGCCGATAATCAACTGGCCCGCATTCACGGCCTCTGGGGCGTGGCCCAGTTATCGCGGCAGGATGCCGCCGTAGCCGAAAATCTTGCGTCCTTTCTGGCGGACCGCGACCCGGAGATCATGGCCCAGGCGGCTCGCCTGATCGGAGATGTGCGGTATGCCGGAGCCGGGGAAGCATTGATTACCTTGCTGGAGCATGAATCGCCCCGCGTCCGATTCTTCGCCATGGAGGCCCTGGGCCGGACGGAGGAAAAGTCTGCCGTGGCCCCCATCGTCGAATTGGTGCGGACCAACGACGGGGTGGACACCTGGCTCCGTGCCGGCAGCATGATTGCGCTCGGTCGGATTGGGGACGAGGACGCCATGGCGGCACTCGCCAACGACCCCTCGCAGGAAGTGCGTACGGCCGCAGCCGTAGCGCTGCGGCGGATGGAATCGCCCCAAATTTCCGCATTCCTCCAGGACGAGAGCGAGTACGTGGCAACCGAAGCGGCCCGGGGAATTAACGACGATTTTTCCATCGAGGCGGCGCTGCCGGACCTGGCCGCGAGCCTGGCGGGGACGTCCTTCACCGGCGCGCCCTTTTTGCGGCGAGCGATCAACGCCAACGTGCGGGTAGGGGATGACGCCTCCATTGACCGACTGGTGGCCTACGCCAACAAGGGTGCGGCTCCCGCGGCCATGCGGGCAGAGGCCCTGGCGGCCCTGGCGAGCTGGGGCAGTCCCTCCGTATTCGACCGCGTAGACGGTCGCTACCGGGGCGTCATCAAGCGCGATTCTGCCGTGGCGGGAGAACGGGTGATGGCCATCATCGACGGCCTGTTTGCCGAGGAAAACGGTGAACTGCGCCTGGCGGCCATCAACACCGCGGGAAGACTGGGGCTGAGCGGCACCACTGAGCAGTTGGCGCAAATTCTGACCGCCGCTCCGGCCGCTGATACCCGGAAGGCTGCGCTGCAGGCTCTGAACGCCCTGCGCGTAGCGAATATGGATGAGCATCTGGAAACGGCCCTGGCCGACCGCGACGCCGGGGTCCGGGCACTGGCGCTGGAAATCCTCCCTGAGTCCTCCATCAGCGGAACGCGGGCGGTTACCCTTTACGGTGAAGTCCTGGCGAAGGGCTCCGTGGAGGAGCAGCAGTCGGCGCTGCAGGGGCTGGGCGTCATCGACGATGATGGAGCCAGAAATCTACTGCGGGAGGAAATTGAAAAGCTTGCCGCCGGAGGTATGTCCCCCGACGTGGTGCTCGATCTGGTCGAGGCCGTGGAAGCCCAGGAAGATGCATCGCTGACGGCGGAACTTTCCCAGTACGCGGAGCAACAGGACCCGGATCTGGGGCTTTACGCGGCCGCCCTCAGTGGTGGAGACATTCGTCGTGGTGCCCGGATATTTTACGGAAACGAATCGGCCCAGTGCACCCGCTGCCACGCCGTATTCGAATACGGCGGTAACGTGGGGCCTGGCCTGGCCGGGGTTGCTGACCGACTGAGCAAAAAGGAGTTGCTGCTTTCGGTCATCAAGCCCAGTTACCAACTCGCCCCCGGCTACGAAACGGTGTTGGTGACCCTGGCGGATAGCTCCGCCATCGCCGGCACGGTGCTCGAACGGGCGGAGGATTACCTCAAACTACAGATTGGTAAGGAGGACCTCCGGACCATCCCAATGGAAGAAATCCTCGAGCAGGAGAGCCTCCCGTCCAGTATGCCAAGCATGGATGGGGTGCTCACCAAAAGACAGATTCGTGATCTGGTGGCCTATCTGGGGAGTTTGGAGGCGGAGGAATCGAAGTAATCAGGCTTCCTGAGACAGCTGCTCTACCGCGTTCCACATTTGCTCGAAGGTGGCGTAGCCGCGGGCGATGGCGAAGAGTTGGTCCTGCTGGCGGAAGATGACCGTCGGGAATCCTGTGACGCCCCAGGCCCGACTGCGCTGAAAGTCGGCTAGGGTAGCCGACCGCATGGCTTCGCTGGTGAATTGCTCGACAAAGGTTGTGAAATCCAGTCCGAGCTCGTCGCAGATGGGGCGGTAGAAGGCTTCGGTGCCGGGGTCTTCGTTCCGGACGTAGAAGTGGTGCTGAATCAATTCAAATGCCCGGGCCTCCAGCTCGGGGGCCAGGTGCCGGACCGTGACGACCGCCCGGCAGGCGGGTTCGGTATTGTACTGGAAGTGGTCGCGCTTGAAGAGTTGGGACCCGAAGGGCTGCCCGCTGCGCCGGTTGACCTCTTCCCAGTGGTGGGCGAGGAATTTTTTGAAGTCATCGGTCCATGCTTCCGTGTTGTCCGGCCGTAAGCCACCCAGCACGGTGCGGTAGGGTATGCCGTTGGCCTCCGCCGCTTCCTTCAGGCGGAACAGTGCCGGGGAGATGCCCCAACACCAGGAACACATCGGGTCTCCGACGTAAATGACCTCCACGTCATTCCGGAAGACATCCGGTTGGGGGGCAGCCGCCAGAGCGGCTGGGGTACAGAGGCCGGTTGCGGGGTCGCAGTGAGTGGCGGGGGGAGGAGTGGTCATGGGTAATGGTTGATCAGGGACGGATACCTGAGCAACGCGTGAGGAGGGCTAATTGATTTGGGGTAGGGGTGGGAAACTGACACTCCGCTGCGTCGGCTAGGTGTAGCCAGGCGAGGCAGCGAAGTGCCGAAAATTCAGTTCAGTTAATTAACCGTTGCGTAGTAAGAACCGGAGGGTGCACCGAAATAGTCCCCCTCAAAATTGCTCAACCGGACCCGGTAATTCCAGGAGCCGGTGGGCGTCGGAACCGTGATACTTCTGCCGGTATTGCCGCATCCATCAAGCAGCAAAGTTCCGGAAACCCCGGCGGGACTACCCGTGATCCAGGGAAAATACCGCTCTACCTTGGCGGTGACGGGATCGTCGTTTCCCGTATTCATGGTAAACTTGATGTAGCGGTTAGACCCAGAATAGCATACGGTATGGCCGGTGATGGATGGGCCCGCAAAGTAGCCGGGATACATTTTGTGAGAGGCCAGGCGTTCATCAGCACTTAGGTCTGCCAGTCCCGATATTCCGCCGGCGGCTCCGCCGGACTGCATTAAATTCCCCGTTTCGGAGGTGAGGGTACACAGGAGGTGAACCTTACTGAAGGAACCACTTTGTCCGTTATTGATGGTTAAAGGGACGTGTCCGAGATTGGAATGCGTAAAGCCAAGTGCATGACCCATTTCATGTTTCACCAGCAGGCGGAACTGGGTGTTCGTAGCACCCGCCACGCTGGAATCTTCATTATTGATGGCGACCCAACGACCAACGTTTCCGTTCTGGGGAAACCAGGCGATGCCAAAGGCGGATGATTCCTGCATTTCTTCCGGCAGGGAGCGATAACTGAAGTTGGTGACGATCATGTCAGCATCTTTGTAGCCTCTGGCCCGGCGAAAATTGATGGCACAATCGGTGATGTTACTCCATTCGGCTGCGGCCATGTCAATCAGGGATATTTCGGTAGGGGTGAAGGTCCAGGGTGTGATGTAGTAATCAATCGTTTGTACGTTGCTGTAGCTGACTACTTCGGTAAGGACGATGGCTTTCTGGAGTAAAGCCTGTTTCTCGAACACGAGATCACCGTCAACGAACACGTGATTCTCCCAGATTTCCAGTGAACGGGGGGTGATTCCCATGTTATCCAGTGCATTCAGGTAAGCTGAGGCATCCTGCGGGGGGGTGGGTTCATGGTGTTCTCCCAAACTGAGGTCTTGGGTACACGAGAAAAGAAGCAAGAGCACCAGGGAGGAAAGAAGAAGGTGAAGGTTAGAGCGAGAACGCATAAAACGAGCTTAACGGGAAGACCATTCCGAAGGCGAGATAAGGCACGAGTACGGAGTGGGGCGGGTCCCAGGTGAACAATGGATGCAGCACCTCGCGTAGATGAGAATGCGCCGAGCTGGTACTACAATTGGACCCTAAGTATAATAAATATTATTTAAATATCAATTCGTATGGGCCTGTAAGACTGGCTGTGTACTGTCAGCGTGAGCTGGTGTATTCCTAGTCCATAACCTCATTGCGCCCCGCGAATATCCACGGCACCCGCCCCCCGGGCCCAAAATATCTGGCTTCCTCACTCTTCAAAAACCCGCCAATAAAAACGCCCCCCACCAAATATCTGATGGGGGGCAAATCCGTAATGTCGGAAGGCAAAAGGATTATCTTCCTTCGGTCTCGGCTTCTTCCTTTACGGGCTTGCGGGGCAGCATCTCGTCCCGCATCGCGGTGTGCATGATGAAGGAGGAGATGATGGTGGCCGCCTGGGCGAGGTCTTCCTCCACGAGGTGGTCAAAATTATCCATGTTGGAGTGGTGGGTGCGGGCGAAGTAGGCCATGGGCTCCTGGATGAACTGGAAGCCGGGGATGTTGACGGCATCGAAGGCCAGGTGATCCGTGCCACCGGTGTTGGACATGGAAACGGTGGTGGCGTCCAGGTCCGCGAAGGGCTGCAGCCAGGCCCGGAAGATGGGGGCGACCGCTCCGTTGCCCTGGAGGTAAATGCCCCGGATCTTTCCGGTGCCGTTATCCAGGTTGTAGTAGGCGGAAATTTTCTTCTGCTCGGGTTTCATGTCCCCCTGGGGGGTGTAGCCATTGTCGCCGAAATCGGCGAAATGCTCCGCGGCGTATCCCCGTGAACCGAAAAGTCCCTGCTCTTCGCCCGTCCAGAGGGCGAGGCGGAGGGTGCGGCGGGGCTGCACGCCACTTTCCTTAATGGTTTCCAGCAGGATGCGGGCGGCTTCCATCATAACGGTCGAGCCGGCGGCGTTGTCGGTCGCGCCCGTGCCGGTGTGCCAGGAGTCGAAGTGGGCACCGAACATCACTACTTCATCCTTCAGATCCGTTCCGGGAATTTCGGCGATGATGTTGTGCTCCATGCCGTCGGGGTTGGTGTAGCGCGCCTCGAGCTCCACGCTTAACTCCACGGGAACGCCCCGCATGAGGTTACGGAGGATGCGGTTGTAGTGCTCTACGGACACGGTGAACTGGGGCACTACGTTCTGCCCCTCGTCACGGGCGCTACCACCGGCGGCGCGGGCGCCGCTGACGAAAACGGTTCCCAGGTCTCCCTTGTAGCTGCGGTCGAGGATGGCCAGGGGCGCTTCCTTGTCGAGCATGTCCCAGAGGGCCCGGCGGAATTCAAAGCGACCGAGGTTGCTGTAGTTCCGGCGCGGACGGGGGGTAGGCTCGGGAGCATTGGCCAGGCGCAGGAGGCTTTCGGCGTCGTGGCGGCGGGCCATGGGGTCGAAGGGTTCCTCTACGTCCCGGATGGTGTCCAGCAGGACGAACTTCCCGGCGAGCTTGCCCTCGTACTTAGCGAGATCCTCTACGGTTTTGGCGTCCAGGTAGACGACTTCACCGGTTCCCTTGACCGAGGGAGACCAGGCCTTTGGGTAGGCGATGATGGGCCAGTAGCTCGGTCCGGAGTGGTGCATTTCGAAGTGGGACATCTCCCAGCCACGACCGAAGGGGCCCCATTTTTCCAGGTGGACGTTCTTCATGCCCCAGTCTTTGAGGCTTTTGACGGCCCAGTCGGTGGCCTTGTCCAGCATGGGTGAGCCGGTGAGGCGGGGGCCGTAGACGTCGGTCATCCATCCGGCGTGCTCCATAACCTTGCTCTGGTCGAGCCCGTGTTTACGGATGATGGTGTTGAGTTCTTCGTTGACGGGCTCCTGGGCCGCCACGAAGGAGATGGCCGCCGTGAGCAGGAGGCCAAGCAATAAGATACGGTTTTTCATATGGTGAGGTGAACTGATTAAACAATACGGGAGTTGGGGCCAAGGGCCTGACCAGGTCCCGCGTCTTTGGTGTAGATGAGACCGGAAGGTAAGCGATTTTTTGGACCCACAATTTCCGCAAGGGTTGAATACCCGTCCGCGGCACCGAGGAGTGCGCACTAAGCTTCGGGAATTTCCGCAATGGTCAGCTGGCGGTCCAAATTGAGGAGAGTTGGTGCTCCTTCGGGGGGAAGCACAAGTGCTGCTTCGGTTTGGTCAAGGACATCCCGTTGCGGGTCAATGCCCGGGAAGATGCCCCGTAATTCGAGTCCCCCGGGCGTAAGTTGGAAGTAACCGACGTTCGTGACGTAGTATACCCTTTTGCCCCGGCGCAATGCTTCCTGGCCGTTGAAGGTGATTTCTCTGACTCGCCGGACGAACTTGGGGCGGCCGGGCCGTTCCAGCGTAATCTGTCCCGCCGATTCGCGAAACACGCCTCCCTGCATCCAGTGACCGATGAAGATGATGTTGCTGGCGCCGTAGACGATATCGGGGAAACCTCCCGGCCCCACGTAATCGGTGATGTTTTCTCCCCGTTTGGAGACGTTGACGTTGCCCAGTTCATCGACTTCGAGGAAGCCGAGGACGGCCATGTCGATGCCCTGATGGTAGCGTGCGAACATGGTGGAGGAGGATTCGAGGTGACGGGGAGCCACGGCCGCGCCGAAGAAGATTCCGGGGGCGGGCAGTCCACCGTAGGCCCCGGCTTCCGTGGTGAACACGTAATTGTCTTCCAGACCCGCTTCAATAATCTCCCGCGCCACTTCCTCGGGGAAGCCGACTCCGATGTTGATCATCCCCCGTGGTGGGACGGCCTTTACGAAGAGCTGGGCGGCCAGTTTGGCCATCCGGTTATCTACGGCACTGCGCACCGGGGTTATTTTCAGGAGGGTATTGATGAATTTCAGTCGGTCTTCGGCCGCCCGGATGTCTCCCCCGAACTGCGGAGTAAACAAGGGCCAGAATTTGTTTTGGGGGACGCTAACGGTTTGTTCGTTGAAGGGATTGACCACGATGTGGTCCACCATGCTGGAGGGGATACTGATGGATGCTTCCGCTTTCGGGATCAGGTTGGCGACCGCTACCAGCACCTTTCCTCCGTGCCGCTTCACCGACCTGATGGACGGAATATTTTCGGTGATCGTCGCCGCATCACGGAAATAGATGTTGCCTTCTTCGTCGGCGTAGGGTGCGCTCAGCAGCGCCACCTCTGGCTGGGGCATCGTGTAGCGCAGCCGCTCACCTTCCCGCGTGACGTAGGTTTCGGTAGCGTTTGGGGTGAGGGCCGGGCCACCCGCGTAGTCGGGATCAACGAAAGTGTTCAGACCTACTTCGGAGAGGTAGTGCGTTCGTCCTTGCGCCTGCTCCTCCAGCAGCCGGGAGATGATGCCCTGGGGGAGGGTATAGAGTTCCAGCTTCCCGTTCTGACCGAGTTGCAACTGGGCCTTGGCCGTTTCGATGTGGGCGGTGAGGTACCGTTGCATCAAACCCGGCAGCCCAATTTCTTCGATGGTGCCGGGGACCCGGCCGCGGGACCCCTGGGCCCCGCAGTTGATCCAGGTAAGTTCCTTCGGGTGCCCATCGTGTTGGTAGCGGTTGCGGAGGGCGTAGAAAAATATGGAACAGCGTGCGTTGCCGGCGATCCCGCTGGAAAAGACGGTGGCGCCGTCCGGAATCAGGCTTGCGGCATCCCGGGCCGTGATAAACTTTTTCCGGTCGCCGCGGGGGGGCAGGTAGTCCAGGGCGTGGTTGCTCCAGCTGAGCCGCCAGCGTAGAATGTGCCAGAGGAGTCGTGCTTTCTCGGTCCACTTCATGCGCCCGATGGTTTTTTGAACGAGAAGAATTCTTTCAGCTTACGCAGCCGCTTGATGGGGTGATTGCGGATGAAGCGACGCAAAAACCAGGGGGAAATTCGATTGATCAGCAGGGTGATCCCCTCGGTGCCGCCGACAAATACTTCTTCTTGTTTGGCCAGGAAGGCACGGACAATTTTCCGGGCGGCCTTGTCTGCGGGATACGCGCGCTGAAAGGTCTTGTCCACCTTACCGAAGTTTCCGCCGTCTCCGGTCAGGGCGTGGGCGGTAATTTCGGTTTGGATGATGCCGGGAATGATGATGGTGATGAATACTCCCGAATTCACAATTTCACTCCGGAGGGTCTCGTAGAACCCGTGCAGGGCGTGTTTGGAGGCGGCGTAGGAAGAGATCTTTGGGACGCCGTATTTGCCCGAGAGACTACTGATGACGACCAATTGCCCCGAACCCCGTTCCAGCATGTGGGGCAGAATTCCCTTAGTGAGGCAAAGGGGACCAAAATAATTGATGTCCATGACCTTCCGATCCACCTCAAGCTTGGTGGCGGTGACCCAGTCTTTGAGCGCAATGCCCGCATTATTGATCAGCACATCAACCCGACCGTAGATCGCCAGGGCTTCCGTCACCTTATTGGGAAGTGTGTCCAGTTTCTCAAGATCAAAGGCAAGAACGGCAATCCGAACGCCGTGCACCAGGACTTGCTCCCTTACCCCCGCTAATTTGGTTTTGCTTCGGGCCGAGATAATCAAATCCGCGCCCTCCCGGGCACAGGCGTGGCAGAGTTGTTCCCCGATGCCCGAGGAGGCACCGGTGATCCAGACTACTTTTCCCCGTAATTTTCCGTCCTGTTTCATCGGCCAAAGCTTTCCGAAAAAATACGGGGAAAAGCGAGGCGAATAGCTGATCATCGTCTGAAGGGAGGATGATTCTCATCAGGATTGGGCAGGAGGGGAGTTGGTCTGTTGGTGATTTAGTCTGTTGGTCTGTTGGTCTGCTATTTGCCAACGGGGTGAAATACTGAATAAGTTGCTTGAAAGTCTAGGAGGAGCATCTACTTTTGGGTCAGTTGGTGCAGGGCGTTGAGGTCTATGCCCAGCGGGTTCATGAGTATTCGGGCGTATTCCGCACTGGTGTAGAGGGGGTAATCGGAGCCGAAGATCAGAATATCCGGATCGACCGCCTGAAAATACTCGTTTAGCAGGGTGACGTCCTGGGGCGTCAGTGGGGGAATGTCTTCTGCGTTTTCCTGGAAGGCAACGGCAGAAAAGTCGAACAGGAATTGATGCCCTTCGGGAATTTTTCCCCGCCGTTGACGATCGAGGAAGGCGTTCAGTACTTCCAGGTTTTGGGGGGAGAACCTACCGCCCCGGCTGCCTAAATGCGCAAGTCGTAATTCAAGTGGGGGGAGGTCAACCAGAACGGAATCCAGTAGTAGGGAGAAGTCGCGGCGGCCGAAGTTTGGGTCCTGGTTGTCGAAATGGAGGAGAACTGGAGTATTCGCCTGGGCCGCTTGATCCAATACTGTTCGCAGACGATACCGGTGTTCGGGTTCCGACAGGAACAGGCGAGAAACCCCGGCGTGGATTTTTACACCAAGCTTAGGGTTGATTCTCCGGCACCGCTCAATCTCGCCCACCGGATCCTCCATCAGGAGGTCGATGGCCACGAAGGGCCTTACCCGCTCGGGGCGACGGGCGGAACAGCGCAGGATGAAGTCGTTTTCCGCCGATAAGCGTTCGCGACCATCCGCTCCGGAATACATTCCCGGACTGGTGAAAAAATATCCCACGCTGATGAGGTCAATGGACTGAGCACCCAATATGGAAAGGATGGTGTCAATGTCCGTATAGTGGGAAGAAGGCCGGCTGATTGGTACCCCGCGATTTCGCCAGATTTGTAACAGTTCGGGGCTGAGGGCATGCACGTGACAATCGTGGAGCTTTTCCATGCCCAAACGATGCGAGTTTGGGGCTTCGGGCGTACAGCTAATGAGGGGGCATAGTAAAATGAGCAGTACGCTGGTAATGCCCACCGATTTTGCCGATAGAAGAAAGCTAAAAGAAACTAACCGTTTACTCACTTGCATTCATTCTTTTGGGGCCAGCAAGTATCAACTGGGCGACTTGCTCATTGGGTACACCGTTAAGTTAAGCACGAATGAATTGGGAGTCATGGGAAAGTTCGCACTTCGCCACGATAGAAGCCCGTTGCTTCATTTCCCCATCGGTCGGTCATGGTGAAGGTTAGGTCCAATTGGTCACCACTGAGTGTTAGGTCTAGCTCTCCCGAAATCGCTCGATAAAAGGTGCCCCGAACAGCATTACAGTCTTCGGTGGTGGTTTCAACCCCCCGGAGCACCGCGAGTTGCCACATGGTGTACGTTTCGTCACTTCCTTCGGAAAAGGTGTAGGTTCCAGAAATTTGAGCTCGATTGTCGGGGATATTCAAGCGAAATACGACGGCATCGCCCTTACCATCATTGCACCTACCTTCTTCGATGACCGTAAGTTCATCGGTTGTGAGGTCCAGGTAGTAATGCATTCTTGAGGTAGGGTCTGCGGTATATTCGTATATGTGAGCGTTCGGCAACTTTTGCGTTTCACCCATGAAGGTAAACGCTCCGTCATTCATCGGGCTAGGATCGTCATCGTTGCCGCAGCCAAAACAGCAGAGGGTCAGGCAAAAAAGGAATAGGTGGGGGATTTTCATGGGGTAGGGCGTTTGATGTTTGAAGTAGGGGTAGGGTCGTTGGTGCTGGGGTGGTAATTTCTGGGGAGGGACGTTTGATGTTTGAAGTAGGGGTAGGGTCGTTGGTGCTGGGAAGGTAATTTCTGGGGAGGGACGTTTGATGTTTGAAGTAGGGGTAGGGTCGTTGGTGCTGGGGTGGTAATTTCTGGGGTGGGACGTTTGATGTTTGATGTAGGGGTAGGGGCGTTGGTGCTGGGAAGGTAATTTCTGGGGTGGGACGTTTGATTTTTGAAGTAGGGGTAGGGTCGTTGGTGCTGGGAAGGTAATTTCTGGGGTGGGATGTTTGATGTTTGAAGTAGGGGTAGGGTCGTTGGTGCTGGGGTGGTAATTTCTGGGGTGGGACGTTTGATGTTTGAAGTAGGGGTAGGGTCGTTGGTGCTGGGGTGGTAATTTCTGGGGTGGGACGTTTGATTTTTGAAGTAGGGGTAGGGTCGTTGGTGCTGGGAAGGTAATTTTTGGGGTGGAACGTTTGATTTTTGAAGTAGGGGTAGGATCGTTGGTACTAGGATGGTAGTGCCCGAGCAGGGCATTTGATTTAGGGATTAGGGGCTTAGACGTGAGAGGGGAAAATCTTGGAGGCTCCGTCCTGGACGGAGCCTCCGGTACGTCAATAGCGGTTCGGGATGACGAAAGAAACGGAAACGCCGATGGCGTTAGCCGAAAATACGCCGTCCGTTTCGCTGGTGTATTCCATGGCCGTGTAGCTTAGGCCAATCCACTTGTAGGCGAGTTCGAAGCGGGGGCCAAGGTTGCTCGTGTAGTCCGTGTCCGGCAAAAAGCCGTCTCCCTTCAGTCGGATATTGGCGTGGGAACTCACGCCGCCACCCACGCGGATGCCGTTGGAAAACTCGTAGAAACCCACCAGGTTGAGCGGAAGCCGGGTCAGGCGGATGTTGGCGTTTTCCGCCGCCGTGGTTTGGTATAGAAACCCGAGGGTGCCCCGCAGGGAGATGTTCTCCGTGAAGTGAAGCGCAGCGCCCGCCGCCAGGTATCCGCCCTGGCCGGCGTTGAGGTCCTGGTCTTCACCGTCGGTGAAAATGACGGTGGCCAGGGCGTCTCCGCCGAAGCTGATGCCGCCCTCGGCAACGAGGCCAATTTTGGGGTAGGTTTGGTTGTCCTGACCGATCAGTGAAGCACCGAAAAGGGCCAAAAGGGTAGTGAGAAAAAGAAGCTTTTTCAAAGGAAGATGTTCATTTTGATTTGAGGAACAAAGAAACGGGGTTAAAATCAAATTGAGAATAAAATATAGTTAAATAATCTTATTGATTACATGTTTTAACGTCTACTCTATCCCCTGGTCTTATACCATTTAGACGATTGGCGGACCAGGATCGTCACCTTAAATAATGGAAGAATAGAGAGGCTTTCCCGGGAGAATCCTTCGGGATGAGGTAATAAACGGTTGCTTTTAAACAATTGAATTTTAGAGTTTTACGATTTGGGCACGGCCTCTCAACCATGGCCCAAAACGCCGATCAGGCCCGCTACTTCCGCTTCCGTATTAAAAGCGTGCAGGCAAATCCGTATGCGTTCCTCTCCACGGGCCACCGTGGGGTGCCGGATGCCCTTCACCAGGTAGCCCGCGGACCGGCAGGCGGCCTCCAGCTCCATCACCCGATCGCTGTCGCCGAACACCAGGGGTTGAATGGGGCCACTGGCCCCGGCGGCAAGGAATCGGTTAAGTCCCGCATCCTTGGCCAGCCGTTGAAAATGCTCCGTAATCCGTTGCAGGGCCGCGTACTGCCCGGCGTGGTGGCGGGATAACTTTTGGTAGGCTTGCTCGATGCCCGCCCACTGGGCGGGCGCGGGCCCGGTGGTGTAGATGAAAGCTCGACTCCGGTTGATCAGGTATTCCCGCAGGGTGGGGGCGCCCAGCACCGCGGCGCCGTGGGCGCCGAAGGCCTTGCCGTAGGTGATCAGGGTGGCAAAAACCTGGGACTGTAGCTGACGGTCCGCCACCAATCCCGCGCCCGATTTCCCCTCCAGTCCGCCCGAGTGGGCTTCGTCCACGATGAGGTGTGCGCCGAACTGCTGGCATACTGCGCTGAGCGCCTCCAGCGGAGCCAGGTCGCCGTCCATGCTGAACCGCCCTTCGGTGAGGACGAAGACTTCTCCGTCCGGACGCACTTTCCCGAGTTGGCGTTGCAGGTCTTCGACGTCGTTGTGGGCAAAGCGCAGGCTGCGGGCCGGACTCATCCGCATCCCGTCACGCACGCTGGCGTGCACCAGCTCGTCGTAGAGAAAGGTGTCGGTGCGGGTCCCGAGGGCGGAGAGGAGTCCGAGATTGGCCAGGTAACCGGAGGCGTAGACGAGGGCAGCGGGATAGCCGTGGTATTCCGCGATGGCGGATTCAAGGAGGTGGTAGCGATCGTCGTCGCCCGAAATGGAGCGGGAGCCCGTGGCTCCGGAAATAAAGCGGGGCACCGCTGCTCGCTTTTCCAAGAATTGCTTTGCATCCTGCGGTCCCTCGCCCAGATTATCGGTCAGCCGCGCCAGTCCCAGGTAGTCGTTGGACCAGAAGTCCACCCCCGCGACGCTGCCGCCGAGACTGCGGTAAACGCCCCGGGAACGCAGTTCTTCCAGCCTTCGCTCCAGGAAATTCATTACTCAATCCCGTCGAACAATTCCCACACCTGATCGTCTTCCGGCGGCTCGGCGGTGATCAGTACGGGCTCCTTCCGTACCGGATGCTGGAAGCTGAGCGAACGGCTGTGGAGGTGGATGCTGCCGTCCTCGTTGGCGGTGTGGAAACCGTACTTGACGTCTCCCCGGATGGGGGTTTTGAGCTGCTCGGCCAGTTGCACCCGGATCTGGTGCGGCCGCCCCGTGTCGGGGGTGATCTCCAGGAGGATGTTGGATCCGATCCGGCCCACCAGGCGGTAGTCCAGTTGCGCCTTTTTGGCCCCTTTGTGGCGATTGGAATTCGCCTTGGGGACGATCTTGCTCACGTTCCTTTCGGCGTCCTTGTGGATATACCCGGTGAGGGAGCCCTCGATGGGATCGGGCTGATCACTCACCACCGCCCAGTATTTTTTGGTCACCTTGCGGTCGCGGAACAGATCGTTCATCCGGGTGAGGGCCTTGCTGGTGCGGGCAAAGAGGATGACCCCGCTTACCGGCCGGTCAAGGCGGTGAATGGAGCCGAGAAAAACGTCACCGGGCTTGTTGTAGCGGTGCTTGATGTAGGCCTTCGTCCAGTCCATCACCGTGGTGTCTCCGGTCCGGTCGCTCTGACTCAGAATGCCGGCGGGTTTGTTGACCGCGATGAGGTGATTGTCTTCGAATAAAACCTGAAGTTGCATGCAATTGTCTTTATGGCATCTCCGTAACCCCGCACGAAGCTTTTCGGCCTTCCGTGCGGGTAAATAAACGCCGTAAGATGCAAATATCGCTGGGCTTTAGTCCCTGTCCTAACGATACCTTCATTTTTGACGCTCTGGTGCACCAACGCATTGATACCGAGGGCCTGAGTTTTGACGTGCGCCTGGGCGACGTCGAAGAGCTTAACCGGCTGGCCTTCGCCGGCGCCCTGGACGTGACCAAGCTGAGTTACCACGCCTTCGGATACCTGACCGAGCAGTATGCCCTGCTGAACGCCGGAAGTGCGCTCGGGCGCGGCGTGGGGCCCCTGCTGGTGACGGCGGACGAGGCTCTGGCGGAAAAGTTGGTTGCTCAGGGCGACGGTCCCGAGTTCCGAACCTCGTCGGGATCGTCGCTTCAAATTGCGGGCGACGGAGCGCAGGTGCAACGCATGTGGGCGAGTGGCAAGGTGGCCATTCCGGGTAAGTACACCACGGCCAATTACCTGCTCGGACTGGCCTTCCCCGCCATCGAGCACAAGGAGGCCATCCTCTTCAGCGACATTGAGCGGGAGGTACTCGCGGGCAACTTTACCGCTGGCCTGCTCATCCACGAAAACCGCTTCACCTACCGCGACCGCGGGCTCCACAAAATTGCGGACCTCGGCGAATTCTGGGAAAGCACCACGGGACTGCCCATCCCCCTGGGTGGCATTGTGGTGAACAAAAAGCTGGACCCCGCAGTCCAGAAAACCGTCGATCGGGTACTGGCGCGCTCCGTGGCCTACGCCTTCGAGCATCCGGAGGCCTCCGCGGCCTACGTCGCCGCCCACGCTCAGGAAATGGACCCCGAAGTGCGGCGAAAGCACATCAACCTCTACGTAAACGACTTCAGTCGGGACCTTGGCCCCGAAGGACGACGAGCGGTAACGGCTTTCTTGCAGCAGGGTAGGGAGCGTGGCGTAATTCCGGCCGGACCGGAAGATATCTTTGTGGCCTAAAGCTGCTTATCCCAAGCTATCTTTGACCGGGGAATACCCACCGAAATCAGTTTTGCGGCATGCGTACCTTTTTCCTGGTTTTTATTGAGTTGGCGATTCTGGCCGGCATTCTGGTGCTGGAGTATTACTATTCCCCCCTGATGGAGGATCACCCCACCGTTCCGCTACTCCTCAATTTCCTGGCCTTCATTCTGGTGGTGGACGTAATCACCCGTCTGGTCAAGAGCTTCTACAGCCGCCGGCACCAGCTACCCCGGGGGGCCAAGGATAATTTCCACTTCGGGGTGGAGAACATCAGTAAACTGCTGATTGGCATCGGTCTGGTGGTCACGGCCTTTGGGTTTTTTGGCATTGACTTTCGGTCTTTGGTGACGTCCCTGAGTATCGTTGCGGCCGCCATTGCCATCATCTCCAAAGAATACATTAACGATTTTCTGGTTGGGCTCTACTTCAGCTTCACCCGTAACCTGAAGATCAATGATTACGTCAAGATCGGGGAACACAAGGGCAAAATCCTGGAAATCGAAATGCTCAAAATGCGGCTACTGGACGAGAATGACGACGTGGTCATTTTACCGCATTCGAAGATCTACGGCGGCGAAATCATCAACTACACCCAGCGTGATATCCGCTCCATGAGCATTGACTTTCAGGTGGACATCAACTCCATCGAAAGCCTCGATAATTTTGAGCAGGCCCTCATCCAGGCGCTGGATGAATACGCCGAATACATCAAGCCCGGTTCCTTCAACCTCAAGGTGGTGGACATGAAAAAGGATGCGCTGGACGTCAAGTTTCAGTACACCCTGCACCAACTGGACCGTGATCTGCAACGGCAGATTCGCCGCAGTACCGTGCGTAAAATCTTTGACCACCTTGCGCGGCGGCGTACCCCCAAAAGTGGGGCAACGTCTGGTGAGGGTCAGGAGTCGGCGACCTAGCTCATTCTCCCTGGCAAAACAGGGGATAATGCCACTGGATCGCGTAACAACTTTTCCGTACTGACTCATCCTTTTCGCTGACGATTTTAGCTGACTACCGCAACCAGGCATGAATTCATTCGGCTGCGCGGAAGGACAGGCGGGCCGGTTGCAATTTTGATCAGTTGGTAATACCTTCCCCCTAAACCTCTTTTTGAACTCAACTGCTTCATGTCCATAACCCTCATTGGATTATTTGCCCTGTTGGGTGCACTACAGGGAGGCATTCTTGCGCTGGTTTTACGCTACTCTCCCTACTTTTCCACCAAAGCCAACCGCTACCTGGCCATTACCTTCCTGACGGTTGGCATCATGGGGGTATGCATATTTTTGCAAACTTCGGGCACCGAATCCCCGTGGTTGGTGATCGTGAACGACATTATGTGGGAGTACCTCTTCCCCGTAACCCTATTGTCTTACTTCATCGCCCTTCTCCGGCCCGGCCTCCTGAATCGGCCAGCAATTAAGCTCTTGTACCTACCCTTTTGGATCACGCTAGTGGTTAACCTTATCCTCGACGGCTCCATGGAACTCGGTTGGTACGACATCGGCCTGCTGGAATCCGACCCGGGCGTTCAACTCTACTACCAACTGGAGGATGCCGGTACGGTGCTACTTGCGCTCTTTACGATGGTGTTTTCCTACCGGATTGTACGCGGGGCCCGGGCTACGCCCGAGGGAGACTGGGGGCGGGAATTCTGGTACTGGTCTTCGGCCCTGATGGGATATTGGGTGATTGTTTGGTTGCTGGATCAAATTTTTCAGCTGGATGTTCTGGAGTGGGCCTGGATACTCATCAGTATGCTTTTCTACTGGGTGAGTTACCGCGGTGTCCTCCAATTTCAGTTGGCCGAGGAGCGGTTGGATTTGCGAAACCTACTCAAAGATCGTCCGGTAGATCCCGCTAAATCCGACCTACCGCAGGCAGAACCCAGACGCAATGAATACCTGCTCGCCCTGGATCGCCTGATGCGCGAAGAGCATCTCTACCGCGACTCGGAGCTCAGCCGCGAGGCCACCGCCGAAAAGTTAGGCATCAGCAACAGCTACCTGTCGCGCCTGATGGCCGAACAGTTACAAACCGGCTTTACGGACTACGTCAATGGCTTTCGCGTTGAAGAGGTCAAACGACTCCTGGCAACCGAGGAATTTGCCCGTTACAGCCTGATGGCAATCGGGTACGAGGCTGGTTTTAATTCCAAGTCTGCCTTCTACGCCACCTTCAAAAAACTGACAGGTGAAAGTCCAGGATCCTACAAAAAAGCACTTTCCTCGGCCTAAGATGTCCTGATTTCTCTAGTGTAGACATTCACGGACCGCCATTTCCGAACCTACCATCACCTTCGGACTACCAATCAATACCACCTGAACTAGTCCGACATTATGATCCGTGTATTCACCGGGATATTTTCCCTCTTTTTCCTGCTCTCTCTTCCCGTTACCGCGCAATCCTCCACGGAGCGACCTCCCCTGGCTTTGCGGCTGACGCTGATGGATGAGAGCATCTCCTTCCCCGATCTGTCTACTTTCCGTTATCCCCTAAACCCCGCCCTTAGCCTCGGGGCGGAGTATACCCTTAACAATAGGCCGAAGCACGCCTGGATACTAGGAGGGGAGTTGGGATATTACTACCATCGGCACCTGCGGGCCACGGCCTTCCTTAATCTCGGCCTTGCCTACCGCCGGCAACTGGGGCGGGCATCCCTCACGGGTCGCCTGGGACTCGGTTACGGACTGGCCTTCGCTACGGCTCCGGTCTTCACCGCCCAGGATGGAGAATTTTCCGAGGCGCCGAATTCCGGTTCTCTAGTGTTCATGCCCACTACCAGCCTGAAAATCGGTTACCGGTTGTCTGCCGCCCCGCGTGCCCCCGAGCTTTTCTTGAACTACCAGTTTGCCGTGGAGCAACCCCTGGCGGTGTTGCCCTTCCCTCACCTGCTGGCCGGAATTGGCCTGCGATTTACCCCCTTTAAATAAACTTCCTGATGCCTCACTTTAACCGCTCCACTATGATCCGTTTGTTTTTTCCCTGCCTTTTCCTCCTCCTGTTTGCCTGCGATAACATCATTCCCGCCCCCGAAGCGGGTTACGGATGTGCCCTGACCGACCCTCCGTCGGAGCATCCGCTGGCGGATCAGCTTCAAGCCGCCATTAATCAAGCCATTCCGCTCACCACGGGCATTCAGGCTGCCGTCACATTCTCCGACGATAGCCAGTGGACGGGGAGCGCCGGGTACGCCAACATCGACGTTCAGGAAAATCTGCAGCCCTGTCACCGCATCATGATTGCAAGTATCTCGAAGACGGTGACTGCCACCATGGTGCTCCAGTTGGAGGACCGCGGATTGCTGTCCATCGATGACCGGTTAAGCGCCTACCTCGAGGAGGACCTCATCGGGGAGATTGCCAACGCCCGGGAGGCGACCCTGCGCCAATTGCTCAACCACACCAGCGGCATCCCGGATTACCTGAACGCACGTCAAACCTTTAATACCTTTAACGAACCCTTCTTCCGGGAAACCCAGCGGGAGAAACTGGCCTACGTTTACGGCGAGGAAGCCCTCCATGCCCCCGGAGCGGATTTTAGCTACTCTAATACTAACTACGTTCTCCTGGGATTGGTCATCGAACAGGTAACGCAGCAACCCCTCTGGAATGCGGTGGAGGAGCAGGTCGTCCGTCCCCTCGCATTGACCCGTTTTGTCATGGGGACCGAAGAAGACCCCATTCCGGAGGACGTGGCTCGACCCTATTTTGCCTTCAGGGGCGGAAAGTTCATCGACGTCCTGGAATCCGCCGTTTCGGACGCGGCAACCGGTGATGGCGGCATTGCCGCCAACATGCAGGACCTCAACATTTTCGCCCGTGGGCTCTTCGGTGGAGGGTTGATTTCCGAGCGGGCCCTCGGTGCGATGCAATCGGACATGATCCTGGTAGGGGAGGAAGAAGCCGATTTTTCCGAGTGGCCCGATGAGGCCTACGGCCTCGGCCTGAACCGCTACCAAACGCCCTTCGGTACCGCCTACGGGCATACGGGGTCAACGTCCAGTTACAACTCCCTGATGCTGCACTTCCCCGATGAGGGCATCACCATTTCGCTGATTTCTACCGGTCTGGATTTGGAGAGACTGGAGGAGTACGGTGACCTGGTGGAAGTGCTTCGGGATCAACTGATCGATCTTGCCTTCAGTTGGCCCAACTAAGCATCCAGCACCTGCCGCAGTGCCTCCACCAGGTAATCCACGTCGGCCTTAGTGTGGTAGATGGCCAGGGAGATCCGCAGCCCGTTGAGCCCATGGGAGCCCATCGGCCGGCAATCGATGTGGAACTCATCGGCAAGTTTCTGCTTGACTTCCCCCACCTGGTGTTCCCGCAGTTCGACCGTTTGAATACCCGCCGAAAGTAGATCCGAGCCCGGGGTTTTGAGAACCAGTCGCTCATCTTGCGCAATGGCTTCCCGGAGGTAGGCCTTGAGGGCGTAAATCCGTCGTTCAATTTCTTCTCCGCCGATCAGGTTGCGGTAATCCATCGCCGCTCCCAGCCCTAGGAGTTCGGGCAGGTTTCGGGTGTTGTAGTTTTCCAGCCGGCGAATGCTTTCGTCTTCGTAACCCCGGCAAACGATGAGGGGACGAAGGTGTTTCTGTGCCGCTTCCCGCGCATAAAAGACGCCCATTCCCTTGGGGGAGAAGGTCCATTTGTGACTGCTCGAGGTAAAGAAATCACAGCCCAGATCCTCCAGGTCAATGTTGATCATGCCCATGGATTGGGCACCGTCCACGGCCACGAGGATGCCGTGCGCGTGGGCCATTTCCGAAATGGCTTTCACCGGCAATATCATGCCATTGGTATTGGTAAGGTGCACCAGCGAGATCACCCGGGTCCGGGGCGTAATGGCCTGGCGAAAGGCCTCCACAATTTCCTGAGGGCCTTCGGGGATCAGCGGTAGGTTGACCGTTTTCAGGACTACCCCTTTTCCTTCCTGCCAGTACTTCCAGGGGATGCGGGCGCTGGTGTGTTCGTGGTTGCTCAGCAAAACTTCGTCCCCCGCCGCAAGGTCCATACTGGACGCGATGAGGTTCATCCCTTCGGTGGTGTTGTGGATAAGGGCGATAGTTTCGGGGGAGACGTGTAGCATCGCGGCCACCTTCCCGCGCACCGCTTCTTTTTGGTCCTGCCAGCCACCCCACATGTACTTCGAAGGGAAACCGTCGAGGGTGGCGCGAAATGCGTTGGTGGCCTCCACTACGTAGGTGGGGCAGGCCCCCAGGGAGCCGTTGTTGAAGTACCGCAGGTTTTCCGCGAAGGAGAAATGCTCCCGGACGAGCGCCCAGTATTTCTCACTGTCCGGGTCTCCGGAGAGCTCACCGTCAAGCCGGTGCTGATGCCCGCGAAGGGCCGATAAGCGTTGGGGAGTCAGCAGGGTACTGCCGGCCAGGCCAAGGACGGAATTGCGGAGCCAGGATCTGCGTGAGGTCATGGGAAAGGGGACTGTTGGTTTGGTGGCTAAATTAATCACGACGGGGCTGGATTGCCCGGGGGGGTAGAGTGGGAGGGAGGATTTAGGTTTAAGGATCTGCCCTTCCCTGAATCCTGAATCCTCCGGCCTACCTCCTCACAACCCGGCACCTGCGCGCTAGCGCCCTCGTACTCAGCCGGGGTCCGCGGCAAAAGTTGTGGACCCTCGTGCTCGGATGGAATAATCACCATGAACCCGTAACGCACTGCACCACCGGCGCATAAAGGCGCAAAAACACCCATTATGATGCGTTACTGCTTACTCCTATTCTCGTTTCTGTTTGCTGCGGGCCTTTTCGCTCAGGTGCCGCAGGGAATCAATTACCAGGCCGTGGCCCGCGACGGTGACGGTGCCCTGCTGACCAATCAGACCGTAGACCTCGAAATTAATTTCCGCCCGGTGGGCGACTTGATTGCCTTCTACACCGAGACCCACCAGGTCACCACCAATGAATTTGGTCTCTTCACCATCGTGCTCGGAGCGGGAACCCCCAGTAGGGCTACTACCTTTGAGGAAATTGACTGGACCGTGCCCCAGGAACTGGGGGTCACCGTAGACGGTACCAACCTTGGCTACACGCCCTTTCAAAGTGTTCCTTACGCGCTGGGCGTTGGACCCCGGGAAACCATCCTCAGTGTCCCCGCGTCACTTTTCACGCCAAATAATAATGCGGCAAGCTTCGTGAATTCCGTCGGCAACGGAGGGGTGACCATTATCTCTACCACCGGGGCTCCCGCCACAACGGTCCTGAATGCTCCCATCTCTTTACCGCACGGAGCGCGGGTGACCGAAATGACGATTTACTACGAAGATGCTTCCGACGAAGAACTCCGTTTTTGGCTGGCCAAAGAATTCTTCAGCACCGGCTTTTCCATCCCGCTGGAAATCATCACCCAAGGTAACGAGTCGGGGATCCGCAGCGCGACGATGGCCGCTAACGTCACCATTAATAACCTGGACGGTGGCTACTACCTACGGGTATTCTGTACGGACTGGGACGCTGCGGGAGCCAAGCGCGTTAAGGGGGTTACGGTTACGTACACCTACTAAATCTGCCATCATGAATCGCAAAACAATTGTACTTCACGGTCTCCTTCTGGCGATGGCCTTACCCCTCTCCGCGCAGGTTTCCCTGGAGCGGCAAGTAGTGGGTAGCCTGGGGGGCTACAGCACCTCCGCCACGATCCAGCTCTCCGCAACGGTAGGAGAACCCGCCGTCACCACGCTGGAAAACGCAACGATCATCCTGCTGCAGGGCTTCCAACAGCCCGAGCCGGAAGACCTGACCGGCACCGAATACGTTTCGGAATTACTGGAAGATCTTTCCGTGTTCCCCAACCCGGCCCAGGGCCAGTTTTGGGTCTCCTTCGCCACCGAAGAATCGGTACATTCCGTTAGCCTGGAGGCCGTGGACCTCACGGGGCGCACGATTTTACGGCGAGCGCAGGTGCCGCGGATATCCGGCCCCATTCCGGTATCCACCAGAGCCTGGCCCGCGGGGATCTACCTGGTCCGTTTACGGGCTCCCTCCGGGCAGTTGCTGGGCAGCACGAAGGTGATGGTTCAATAAGGTTCGGGGAGGATACGGGGAGAATCGCGTCTAAAATCATGGCGGGTTGTCCCATATTTTTGGTAGTCTTGCTTACCAAATATTGTCCAAATGCCCCGTATCCTCTCCTTTCTTCTCCTTGTACTCCTTGCCCAATCCTGCCGGCAGGCGCCCGACATTTCTTCCCTCGCCGAAGCGGAACGCCGGGAAGCCCAGGCCGCCAACGTAGAAATTATCCGCGATGATTTTGGCGTGCCGCACATTTACGGGAAAACGGACGCCGATGCGGTTTTCGGACTCCTCTACGCGCAGTGCGAAGATGACTTTGCCCGGGTAGAACAGAACTACATCTGGGCCACCGGACGCCTGGCGGAAGTGGAAGGAGAATCGGCAATCTACAGCGATCTTCGGGCCAATCTCTACATGACGGAAGCGGAGGCGATTGCCGCTTACGAGGTTAGCCCGAAGTGGCTCCGGGAATTATGCGTAGCCTTTGCCGACGGCGTCAATTACTACCTGGAAACGCATCCGGAGGTTAAACCCCGGTTGTTGACCCACTTCGAACCCTGGTTTCCCATGATGTTCAGCGAGGGGTCGATCGGGGGAGACATCGAACGCGTTTCCACCCGTGCCATCGCGGAGTTATACGGTGGCGCGGGGCGCCCCCAGTTGTCGGACATCCACGACGGCCTGATCCGCCTGCGGGATGAGGAGCCCCGGGGATCGAACGGTTTCGCCATTGCCGGTGAGCGTACCGCTTCGGGAAACGCCATGCTGCTCATCAATCCGCACACCTCCTTTTATTTTCGGGGCGAAGTGCACGTCGTCAGCGAAGAGGGGCTCAATGCTTACGGAGCGGTAACCTGGGGACAATTCTTCGTCTACCAGGGTTTCAACGAAAAAACCGGCTGGATGCACACTTCCACCGGCACGGACATCATCGATGAATTCGCCGAGGACATCGTCTCCGACGCGGGCGCCCTGAGCTACCGCTACGGGAAGGAACTGCGTCCCGTGGACAGCCTCCCCGTTACCCTTAGCTACCGAACGGACGCCGGCATGGAGGAACGCACCTTCATGATGTACCGCACCCACCACGGGCCCATCACCCACCGGGAGGACGGCAAGTGGATCGCCACGGCCCTGATGTGGGACCCGGAAACGGCCCTGATCCAGTCCTACACCCGGACCAAGACCAGTGGGCACGAGGAATTCCGGGAAATGATGAATCTGCGCCGGAACTCCTCCAACAACACCGTGTTCGCCGATGCTCAGGGGAACATCGCCTACTATCACGGTAACTTTATTCCGAAGCGGGACACCAGCTTCGACTACACCGAACCGGTGGATGGCAGCAATCCGGCCACCGACTGGCAGGGACTGCATACCGTAGACGAAAACATCCTCATCGTGAATCCGCCCAATGGCTGGATTCAAAACTGCAATTCAACCCCCTTCACGGCGGCCGACGAATACTCGCCCAAGGCGAGTAATTATCCCCGTTACATGACGTCCTTTCCGGAAAATTTTCGGGGCGTGCACGCCATCCCCCTGCTCCGGGAAGCGGACGACCTTACCCTCGATGGCCTGCTCGACCTGGCCTACGATACCTACCTGCCCCCGATGAAGCCCGCCATCGATGGCCTGCTGACGGCCTGGAAGGTGCACACGGATAGTGATCCCGCCCTCTTTACCGTGATGGACTCCCTGGAGCGCTGGGACCACCGGGTAGGCATCAATTCGGTAGCGATGACCGTAATGCATTTCTACTTCGAAAGCTACGTCCGCTCCGGCTACCTCCCCCGCCGGCGGATCAATCTGGAGACCCTGGAGTACATCAGTAAAGACAGTGAACTAGAAGAAAGGATTACCGTGCTCAATCAGGCGCTGGAACGCTTAGTGGAAGACTTTGGGCGCTGGGAAGTCCCCTGGGGCGAATTCAACCGTTTTCAGCGGCTGGATGGAGCCATCCGGCAACGATTTGACGACGCCAAGCCAAGCATCCCCGTGGGGATGGCTTCCGGCAGAGTAGGGGCCCTGGCGTCCTATGGTGCCCGCCGTGGGGAAGGCACCGTCCGGCAGTACGGGGTGGCCGGCAACAGTTTTGTGGCCGTCGTGGAGTTTGGTGAGCGGGTGCGGGCGAAGACCATGCTGGCCGGAGGCCAAAGCGGTGACCCGGATTCTCCTCACTTCGCGGACCAGTCCCAGCGGTACGCCGATCGGGCCTTCAAGGACGCTGCTTACTACCGCGAAGACGTGGAGGCCCGGGCCAGGAAACGGTACCGCCCGGGGCAATCCAATGAATAATTACTTCCAGTCGAGCTGGACGTATACGGGGAGATGATCGGAAACCCAGCGGCCGTTCTTACGTCGGTCGTCGATGTGTCGGTACCGACTGGCCTTCAGGTTTAGGGTGAAAATGTAGTCGATCCGTCGGTCCAGGGAAGCATCCAGTTGAAAGCCACTGAAGGTGCCGACCGGCCCGTAAATACCTTCGGGCCCGGGCGTAGCGGCGTCGTCCAGTTTCTGTTGCAGTAGGGTAATGGGCGGCGAATCGGGGGTGCTGTTCAGGTCGCCCATGACGATGACCGGTAGCCCTTCCCGGTTTTCCTCTTTGATGATTTGAAGGATCAGCCGGGAGCTGTTCTCGCGGGCGGCCTTGCCGACGTGATCGTAGTGGGCGTTGAGGACGAAGATCTGGTTACCGGAGGACAGTTGACGAAATACGCCGTAGGTGGCAATTCTTTCCATGGCCGCATCCCATCCGACTGAGGCCGTGTCCCGACTGGCCGACAACCAGGTGGTGGCCTGCCGTTCGGGGGTGAATTGACTGGCGTCGTAGTAGATGGCCGCAAACTCTCCACCCGCCTTACCGTCGGCGCGCCCGACGCCGATGCGCCGGTAGCCGGGGAGTTGCTCGTCCAGGTCCAGTAGCTGGTGCTCGAGTCCCTCCTGAATGCCCAAAAAGCCCGGGCGGTAGTGCCGGATGAGGTCCGCAACCGCTTCCCGGCGAAATTCCCAGCGGTCTTCTCCGTCATTCGGACTGGCGTAGCGGATGTTGTAGGACATGGCCGAGAAGGACTGGCCAGTGGCCAGTCCGTTCAGGAACAGGACGAGCAGCAACAATA
Organism: Lewinella sp. W8; assembly: GCF_004375085.3. Taxonomy (GTDB): domain Bacteria; phylum Bacteroidota; class Bacteroidia; order Chitinophagales; family Saprospiraceae; genus Neolewinella. The sequence goes on along the minus strand of NZ_SNAQ03000005.1, from coordinate 54,255 downwards.
GTGGGAGTCGGATGTGAGGGATGATTGGCACGGCGGAACGGGTTTCGATTTGGTGGTTAAAATAAATAATACAGTAGCGTAGGTAAGAATTTTGGCAAAATCGACATAGTAAATTGTTTTCTCGGGACACCAATCGATACGCCGAAGGTATCTCTAGAAGATATTTACTTTATTGGGCATCAAAAGAATACCTTCCTGCGGACGGCCCGACCTCCTTCCGGAAAGAAGGATAACTCCGTAAAGGGAATGCGAAATTTTTGACCATACATGAAAATCAAAACGAAAGCTGACGTGATGGCGCTGGATAATAAAATCCAGCAGGAACTTGGCGTTGACATCGGCAAGTACCGCGATGAAGAAGTCGTCGCTCGGGTAGGGGAGCTCATGGTTTTTCCGGTATACGTCATCCAGTGGGTGCTGCGTCCCCCGATCATCGCTCTGGTCCTTTTCATCGCCAGTTTTTTTGTGCTGGATCTTTCCCTGGTGGACTACGTTTTCTACGGAATCCTGGGGCTGGTGTTGTGGCTGATTGGTGGGCTGTTATCCGGGGTGCTACTGCTCACCTACCGGTTTCGGGAAGACCTTTCGGCCTTGTTAGCCTATTCCACCTCGATCCTGCGGGACGTGGTCACGGACGTGGATACCCTGAATGCGGGTACCACCAAGGAAAACCGGGGGGAGCGCCTGCTGTTGCTCTACCGCGGTGTATTACACCTGGTCACGATTCCGGTGGCGGCGGACGTCATCGGGAACAAGGTTCCTCTGGTCGGGGGAGTAATCGCCGGTGTGGTCCGGTGGGTGCTCACCGTGGCGGCCAATACCTTTGCGTCGAAGAAAAACGGTTTTACGGTGACCCCGACCGAAAGTGATGATCAGGAACCGGGAAAAATCCTTCCCGTCTACGTCAACTCCGTAAACCGCTTCAACACCGTCATTCAGCGGGCACTGGAAATCGGTATTCAGTTGGTGCAATTTCCCTTCAAGGTGGGACTGATAATGTTGGCCGCATTGCTCATGCTGTTAATCTACCTGGTGAATTAGCCCTTATGCCCACCGTAATTACTACCGACCGGATCATCCTGCGTACCTGGCGACCCGAAGATCTGGACGAAATGGCCGCCATTAATGATGACTCCAGGGTCATGCGCTACTTCCCCTCCCGGCGAACCCGCCAGGAAACCCTCACCTTCCTTGAGCAACAGAACCAGCAATTCGCGGAGCGGAACCATGCCTACTTTGCTGCCGAACGGATTACGGATGGCCGCTTGCTGGGTTTTGTCGGGTTGAGCCATCAGTCCTACGAAGCACCCTTCACACCCTGCGTCGATATCGGGTGGCGCCTGCACCCGGATGCCTGGGGCAAGGGATACGCCACAGAGGGCGCGCTCGCCTGCCTGCAATTTGCCCGGGAGGAGCTGAAACTGAAAAAGGTAGTGGCCGTAACGCCCCACAGCAACCTGCCTTCTGTAGCCGTCATGCGGCGGATTGGCATGAAGGAAGCCGGACTCTTTGATCATCCAGGTATTTCCGGGGAGAGTCCACTCAACCCCTGCGTCTGGTGGAGCATCGAGTGGTAGACCTTACTCCACCACCAAAACACCCCGCATCGTCTGGTAGTGACCGGGAACGGTGCAGACGAATTCGTACAGTCCCTTTTTGGTGGGCGCTTCAAAGTAAATGACGTCCTCCGATTCCGGTTCCACGAGCGCGGTGTGCACCAGCACTTCCTCGATGTCGGGGACGTAGTCCCTGGCCAGACCCTGAAGGCCAAGGTCGGCGGCGGCCCGTCCGACCTTATCGCCCATCTTGCCGCTCGTGAGGATGAAGTTGTGCTGCATGTCGTCGGGGTTACGGAAGGTCAGGCGGACCTTCGCCCCCGCCTTTACGGTGATGTAGGTTTGCTTGTACTTCATGCCCGGCTCGGTTTCTAGGGCGAGGTCTTCGTCGACCTGGCCGCCCCAGGCGGCCGGCATGGTGGTGGGCCGCTTGGGGGAGGCCCCCGGTGCCGTCACGGCCGCACCGGCGGCCACGGCATCCTGCGCGCCGTCGCCCGCACCACCTCCCGGCAGGGCGTTGAGCGTGTAGTAGCCAAAATCATGCAGCAGGGCCTTGCCCGCCGCACTACGCAGTCCACCAAGTTTGACCTCGAAGATGTACCCCGGTCGCATTCCCTCCACCGTCAACCGAACGGTCTTCCCGTCCGGCAGTAGTTCGGTATCTATGATGGCATTGGGTTGAATGTCCACCACCGGACTGCCGTAGTTGTGGTGGTAGAGATAAGTGAAATTTTGCAGGGTGAAATTGCTGGGCTTCACGGTTTCCAGGGCGACGGCTTCGGTGAAGGTAACGTCAAAGCCATCCTTTCGGGCGGTAATGGCGTACATCTCAAAGGGGACTTCCCCCGTCCACCGCAGCCGTTCCAGGGCAAATTCCTCTCCTCCCGTGGCCGCCCACCCACGGGCGGTCTGGCCGGCATACAGGGCATTGTCGCTGCCGTACTCCAGTCGGAGCAGCCCACTGGAAAACCCCTCCCGGAAGGGAAACACGGCCCCCTGGTACTCTCCGTCTACCTTCTCCAGGGATACCCGCATGATCTTGCTTTGCCCCTGGTCACTGACGAAAAGCTGGCCCGCAAAGGGACCAAAGGCGCCCTCGGTCCGGTCGGTGATGATGGCGGCCGTGGAAATGCCCAGGATACCGTGGGGAAACCATACGGCCGGGAGCTTGACGTTGCCCAGCGCCGCCCGGGCAGCATACATCGTCTTGAAGTCGTCGTGGATGTCTTCCTCCCGTAATTTGACCGGGGAACCCGGTTGGTCGGCCCAGCGGAGCCCCGCCGGGTGGCCGGCAAAATCACCCCGCTTCAGGTGGGTGATCCTACCGGATCCGATCCAGTCGCCCTGGTTCTCGGCTACAAAAATGTCGCCCTCCGCGTTGGTGCCAAAGCCCGCCGGAGACCGAAGGCCCACCGCGAAGGGAAGAAGTTCCTTTTCGTCGGGATCGTACTGCATCATCCAGCCCCGCCATTTGGAGTTGCTCACGCCCTTGCCTTCCCAACCCAGATTAAGGGTGGTCATCATGGTGCCGTCGGGCAGGAACATGGGACCGTAGTGGTACTCGTGGTAATTGCCGGTCAGGGGTAAGTCGTAGACCGTCTCAAAGTAGTCCGCCCGACCGTCCTGGTTGCGGTCCCGGAGCAGGGTGACTTCCCCCCGCTGGGCGACGTAAATGTCTTCCCCTCGGCAGCTGAGCCCGAGGGGTTCGTGGAGTCCCCGGGCGAACAGGGAATAGGCCGCGTCCGGGCCGGGATTACTGATGAGCCAAACCTCACCCCGGCGAGTACAAACCACTAGACGGCCATCGGGGAGGAAATCCATTCCGCCGACTTCCAACTCAATGAAGGTGGGAATGGAAACCTGTTCCAGCTGATAGTAGTCCGCTTCGGATTGGCCGTTGAGGGGGAGGCTAAGGGCCGCCAGGGAAAGTAGCAAGAAGCAAAGGGGACGGAAACGGGGAAGAAATTTCATTTGTTGTCAGTTTTGGGTTAGGCGGAGATTACCACTGGATACTGTATTGGAGGGAACCACCCGGTCCCATCTTGCTCAGCAGTCGATCTCCCGCTGAGCCACGTTGCAAAATCAATTCTCCTTCCAGGTTTTCGAGGATGCTGATGGTGGCCCCGGGGCCACGTAGGGAAAAGTTTCCGGGGCTGGTCTCCGTGATGCTGCGGGCAAAGGCAATTTGGGTATAAATGTCCCGGTCGCCGGAGAGGTGTTCGAGCTGGCGATCCAGTCCGCCGCTGGTGGGCGTAATCCGGTCCTTGAGTTCGTGCCCCGCCAGCTCATAGAAGAAAGTTGGTCTTCCTCCATCATTCAGTTCGTGGCGCTGGTGGTGGAAATTAGTCAGGGAATCCGGCCAGAGGCTGCGGTCGTCCTCCAGCAGCGCCCACTGCGGTGAGCCGTCAAAATAAAGGGCGGGGGCCAGCGGCCGGGCCACCTGGGGCTCTCCGCGGCCGTCCCACATGTCGTGAATGTCGACGAATTTGCCGCGCCAGGCCTGCAAGAGGGCGCCACTTTTGAGGTCAACGGTATAGTGTGGCCCGTCCCCTTCCCCCACATTCATGGCGTGGGTACGCTTCCGGGCGGTAGCGTACATGCGTGGTGCCGGGAAGTAGACGAAGCTTCGGAGCAGATAGGGGTAGTCATCCGTCGCCAACTCATTGGGGGTGGTGGCTCCGGGAGTAGCGACCTTTCCGTTCCCGCTCAGGGTGTTTAAGCGGCCCTCGGCCCCGCTGGGGCCGCGGTAACCGATTTCCACCCGGTTCCATCCGGTATTTTGTACGTAGTCGAGTCGGAAGCTGTGGGTGCCCTCACTCAACACCAGGCTGTCGGCTACGGAGCGCCCACCGTGCTTGCCACCGTTATCCAGCACCAAAATGTCATCAATATACATGCGGGCGGAGGCCGGGGAGAAGGTCCAGAAACGGTATTCTCCCCTCCGCGGAATCTCCAGGTCGCCGGAGAACCGCAGGGCGTAGTCGCGGGGCTTTTCCCGCAGGTAATTCAGGTCGATCACGGGGTGGAATCCTTCCTTGTCGGGCGTCAGTACCCCGAAATTCCTCACGTCACTGATGCCTTCCTCAAGATCATAGTAGGCGTAGCGCAGCTGGGGAATGTTCAGCACTTCTTCCCCTTCGTCGGAAAGGTAGGACGACTGTCCCGCCCGCGGACTGCTCGAAACATCGGCGAGGTCCACCGTTCCCGCTTCGGTGCTGAGGATCAGGGGGCCATTGGCGTAGCCGGTGCCGAGGGCTTCCTGGTAATACAGCAGGTTGCCGTTCAGGTAAAGGGCCGAAAGCAGGGCGGGGGTGCTCGAGGCGGCGGCCTGATAAACCAGTTCAACTTCCTGCCAGACCCCGGGACTCAAGCGGACTTCCCGCAGTGGCGTCAGCCCCTCCACTTCGAGGCCCGGCAGCCCGATGGCGTAGGCATTATTGAGCCGAACGCTGGCCTTGGCGTCGGCACTGGCCCGAAAGGCAAACCGCAGGGTCAGGTCTTCGTGGGTGCCGAGCAATTCCGTTCTTTTCGGCAGGGGCGCCTCCGGCAGATCAATGGCGGTAAATTCTACGGCTTCAACTTGCCCGTCTTCGATCTCCACCACGCTAAGGTCGAGGGGATCGGAGGAACAGGCACAGATCGTCAGCAACAGCAGGACGTAAGTAAGTTTTCTCATGGCAATCATATTCCGCAAACGCAGTGTACGTTGGGTGCTTTCAACAAGACGGGCGCGGACGCAGGATGCCATGAATGACGGTAGGGCCAGGCTTATGGGATTTTTCCCCGGACAGTTTTACCTTCACTTCAGCGGCCCGACTCCCACCTGCCGCAACCGGTTGTCCAATTCATCGATGGCGCTTTTGATGGCACTGTACTCCTGGTCATAGGGCTTCCAGCTGCTTTCCAGCGCTTCCCACCGTTCCTTCATGGCCTCCGTTACGTTCGGTACGTTGGTGCCCATCTGTCCGTTGAGGAAGAAGTAATCTGCCGTCAGCCCGTTGGGGAAATTGATGACGTCATCGTAACTCTGACTCTTCCGCTGGACCATCTTGGCGTCCCAGCTTTCGATGCGGTCCAGTAAATCCTGCGCACTTTTCTGAATGGATTCCTCCTCCACTTCGGGAAGCCGGTCCTGTAATCGTTCCGTGGTGGACTGCAGTTGATTGACCTTGCCGTGAATGTCGTTGATGCGTTCGGCGATTTTTTTCATCCAGGTGTCCTGTTCCCGGTAGGCTGCGGGAGCGGCGTCCACATCGGGGTGGGGGAGCACCCGTAACTCGGAGGTGCTGGACGTCGTTTTGTCGCCCAGGGTGTGGCGGAGCGTAAGCGTGTACCGTCCGGGGACTACCCGGCGACCGCGGTAGCTGCCCTCGATGTACACTTTTGGGGCACCCAGTAGGGTCGGATGTCGGAGGTCCCAGACAAACCGGTTTAGGCCGTCCTGACCGGAAAGGGTGGGGTCCGGCCCCGGGCCTCCCGGGTAAGCGGCAAAACCACTTTTCCCTTCGGAGAAGAATTCCCGGACAAGCTCACCGTCTTCATCGGTAATGGTCATCGTCAGGGTTCCGTCTTCGGCGGCCGGGGGCAGGTGATAATAAACTACCGCACCCCCCGCCGGGTTAACGCCACTCAGGGCCTGCGCCCCGTCAAACTTGTCGGTGTTGCCGTCCAGCGGACTGCCGGAGGCCGTCCGGTAGACCGCCGCTGGATCATACAGGGTTAGTTCGGTAGGTTCTCCTCCGTATTGCCGGATCGTTTCCAGATCGTCCAGCACCCAGAAGGAACGGCCGCTGGTGGCTGCGATCAGATCACCCCGATGTATGCGCAGGTCGGTGATGGGCGTAACGGGAAGATTGAGTTGAAAGGGCTCCCACGACGATCCACCATCGGTGGATAGGTAAAGTCCGGTTTCCGTTCCGGCAAAAAGGAGGGAGGCTCGTGCGGGGTCCTCCCGCACCACGCGGGTGAAGGCGTCGTGGGGAATGCCGCTATTGATGGCTTCCCAGCTTTTGCCATAATTGTCGGTGCGGTAGAGGCCGGGGCGGAAGTCGTCGAATTTGTACCGGGTAGTAGCCAGGTAGGCCCGGCCGGGTTGGGTTGGGGAGAGTTCAATGGCGTTAATGAGGCATTCCGGTAAACCCTTTGGGGTAATGTTGACCCAGCTTTTTCCACCATCACGGGTGAGGTGCACTAGGCCGTCGTCACTTCCCGCCCAGATTTCCCCGGGAGTTTTTTTGGACGCTACCACGTAACTCAGGGTACCGTAGTTTTCTCCTCCGGCTCCCTCGTTGGTGAAGGGCGCTCCACCAAGTCCCTGCTTTTGGTCCTCGTTCCGGGTAAGGTCCGGGGATACTTCCTCCCAGCTAAGGCCGAGGTCCCGGGTCCGCAGCAATTTGTTGCCGCCGTGGTAGAAGGTATTTGCTTGGTGGGGGTCGCGGATGATGGGAGCGTTCCAGTTGAAGCGGTAGCGCATATCGCGGGAGGGCATCGCGAGATATTGATTCGGGGAGGCCATGATCTGCCGGCTCTGCCCGGTTTTGGTGTCCAGTGCCTCAATGGTGCCCTGGTAGCTGCCCCCGAGTACGATGCGCGGATCGTCCGGGTCGAAGGCAAGGAAGGCGCTCTCTCCGCCAGCGCTGGCCTCCCAGTCGCGGTCGGTGATGCGGTAGCCATTTGGGTTGCGGTGGTTGATCCGTACGGAACTGTTGTCCTGCTGCCCGGCGTAAATGCGGTAGGGAAAGTGATTGTCTACGTTGATCCGGTAGAATTGGGCGGTGGGCATGTTGTCCTGGCGGGACCAGGTATCTCCCTGGTCAAAGCTGATGGCGGCACCGCCGTCGTTACTCAGTACCAGATGATTGCCGTTGTTGGGGTTGATCCACAGGTCGTGGTGGTCGCCGTGGGTGCCGGTCATGGGGCGCCAGCTCTTGCCGCCGTCAATGGACTTCAGCGCCGGAGCGTTCAGTACGTAAACGGTGTGCTCGTCCGTGGGGTCCGCAAATACTTCGGTGTAGTACCAGGCGCGCTGCACCAGGCGATGCTCCTTGCTCACCCGCGTCCAGCTGGCGCCGGCATTCTCACTCACGTAGAGACCTCCTTTTTCTTGCTGGCTGTCTCCCTCCACGAGGGCGTACACCCTGTCGGGATTGGCACCGCTAACGGAAACGCTCATCTTCCCAAGGCCGTCGGGCAGGCCCTCCTCAATCTTCTTCCAGGTCTTGCCCGCATCGGTACTCTTGTACAGGCCACTACCGGGACCACCGCTGATGACCTGCCAGGGTAACCGCCGGTGGTCCCACATGGCGGCGTAGAGCACCCGCGGATTCGTGGGGTCCATGGACAGGTGGGCCGCCCCCGTGTTCTGGTCTACGTACAACAGTTTTTCCCAGTGCTCTCCGCCGTCCATGCTCTTGTACACCCCGCGTTCCTTTGACGGACCGTGCAGTGCTCCCTGGGCGGCCACGTAAACGACTTCGGGATCGTTGGGGTGAATGATTACCCGACTGATGTGTTTGGTGGCCGCCAGCCCGAGGTGTTTCCAGCTGCGGCCGGCGTCGGTGGATTTGTACACCCCGTCGCCGTGGCTGGTCATCACGCCCCGCGGGGCGTGCTCGCCCATGCCTACGTACAGGACGTTGACGTCGCTGGGCGCCACGGCTACGGCTCCGACGGAGCCGGTCTTGAAGTACCCGTCCGAGACGTTGACCCAGTGCTGTCCGGCGTCGGTCGTTTTCCAGAGACCTCCCCCGGTGGTGCCCATGTAGGCCGTCAGCGGATCGTTGGGGAGGCCACAGGAGGCCACCGAACGGCCGCCCCGGAAGGGCCCGATGCTGCGCCACTTGAGGGGCGAAAAGTATTCCTCCGCCGGGGGTGCTGAAGGGGAGTTGGCATTTTGGGCGGACAAAACCTGACCGCCGAGAATCAGGAACACGAAAAGCAGAAGGCTGCGGTGCATAACGGAAGGGATTGAATGGACCCAAGGTAGTAAGAATCAGCAGTTTTGCGGCCTCCGCCTTGTCGGATAGGGGAGGTGGATCGGACTCGGTCTGGAAAGCAAAAAAAGCGAGAACTGATGAACCAACCCCACCGTTCACTACTTTCGCCCCTATGAGAATCGGAGCCGTTTTTTTCTGCTTATTGTTTTTCCCGGGATTTCTGGCTAGCCAGATCGAGGAGACCGTACTGGATACGCTGCCGGTAGCCACCGTGTCTTCCCAGAAAGACGTGACCATTGACCGCCTCCGGGCCATCGCCCCCCTGCAGACGATTGAGGCAGCCGAACTCAACCGCTACGATAATACTACCCTGCTTGCGGGGATGAATCGGGTGCCGGGAGTGCGCTTCGAAGAGCGCGCCCCGGGCAGCTACCGCATTAATATCCGCGGGGGGAGCCTGCGCGCACCCTTTGGGGTGCGCAACGTGCCGGTTTACTGGAACGGAATTCCCCTGGGCGAGCCGGGCGGCGACGTGCCCCTGAATTTCCTGGACGCCAGCAACATCGACCGGGTCGAGGTACTCCGCGGTCCCACCGGTGGCGATTACGGACCGGGCTCCAGCGGGGCGGTCTTGCTGCGAACGGAGCAACCGCTAGCCCAGCGGGGGATAAGTGACGTGGAGCTCCGCTCCGGTTCCTTCGGGCTGTTCCGGGCCCAGGGAAGGTATACCGGAGCGTTGGCGAAGAATCAGCTCCTTCAGGTGCGGTCGGGCTACCAACGCACGGACGGGCACCGGGACCACAGCGCCTTTTCACGGCTCACCCTCCAGTCCACTTTGCACCTGCGGGGACGCCCAAACGAAAATGACGGCAAGACCTCGTCGACCAACCTCCACGCCCTGTACACTAAGCTGGATTACGAGCTCCCCGGGGGGCTCAACCCGGAGCAATACGCCGAGGATCCCACCCAGGCGCGTCCGGGAAGCGCCGACAAGAACGCCTCCATTCACTACCATAACCTGCTGCTGGGACTGAATCACGTGGCCGAAAAAGATCGGTTGAGTAACGAAAGCACGGTGTACGCCACGGGCTTCTACTTTGACCATCCCTTCAATTTTGACTACAAGCGGGAGGCCAACCTTGGCGCCGGAGCACGGACGCGCTACCGCTACGCACTGTCCGATCGTTGGCGCATCGGCCTGGGCGGAGAACTTCGCCTGCAGTACCGAAACGGACAGAATTTTGAGAATCCCGACGCCAGTCCGGGCGCACTCAACTTTAGTGACGAGACCTACTCCCGCCTGGCCTTCGGCTTTGTGGAGGCGGCCTACGCCTACGCTGGCTGGACGCTGGACCTAACGGCCAGCACCAGCGGCCTGCGATACGCCGTGGACCGCACCTTTTCGGCGGACGGCAACACCGGGCTCACCGATTTCGAGGTACGCGGGACGGTGGCCAGACTGCGGCTCGGTCGCCAGCTGAACGAGCGGCATTCCGTAGCCATTTCGTTGGGCGAGGGCTTCAGTCCGCCCACCCTCGATGAATTTCGTACGAACGAAGGTAGTCTTAACGTAACACTACAGCCAGAGCGGGGTAATAACCTGGAAATCAATTACGGATACGCGGTGAATGAGGCGTTCTTGCTGCAGGTCAACGCCTACCAGTACCGACTCCGGGAATCCATTTCCAGTTTCCGCGACGAACGCGGAACCCAATTGTTCCGCAACGCCGGAAGAACCGTACAAAACGGATTGGAAGTCGCCGCCGACTGGACGATTCGGGAAACCTTTCCGAAGGTGAATCTCTTCACCAGCTACGCCTACACGGATTTCAGCTACAAGGAATACGAGCGGGACGGAGAGGACTTCAGCGGGCAGGCGATCCCGGGCGTAGCGCCCCATACCCTGAACCTGGAGTTAGGCACCCAGCTGAGGGGTGGTTTATACGCCTTTCTGATGCACACCTACGTGGATGAGATTCCGCTGAACGACGCGAATGACGTCTTCGGGGAGGCCTATCATTTGCTACGATTGACCCTTGGGTGCCGGACGGGGCGCTTCAACCTCTTCCTCAGCGGCAACAATCTGCTGGACGAGCGGATGAGCTTTGGCAACGACCTCAATCCACAATTCGGGCGTCGATTCTTTCAGCCCGCGCCGGGTCGCAACTGGCAGTTTGGGGTGCGGTTTCGGTAGGGAGAAAAGTTTAGGAGAAGGCTGAGGCTAAGGCTGAGGTTAGGGAAATATATCCGGAGGAGGCTTGCTCCGCAAGCCGGTCGTAAACGCTTTGGAGAAGGCTAAGGCGTGACGAAGGAGCTGACTGGTCGGCCGACCGGGGGGAGGGTGAAGAAGGAAGGGTGAAGAAGGAAGAGTGAAGAAGGAAGTAGCAAGCGAATGGATTTCCTGAGAAAAAGCCGTCAATCTAGGGCAAGCTTCACCTCCATTGAATCATTTGAACTTTGATCGCATCGCCGAACCTGAAGGCGCCGGTCCCAAGTTCCGCAACTCGTCGCGATCGCTGCTTCAAATTGAAGACAGCGAGGCGTGCCGCGAAGCGGGATTTTCGGGTCAGCGAGTGCGGGTGCCGGGTCATTCCGAAAAGCATAAATTTCCGGTTGCCGATCTTCCACTTATCTTACCCGACATGAAGAAGATTCTCTTTCCCCTCATTGCCCTGGGACTGTTTTTGAGTACCCTGACGTTTACCGCCGTGACCCCTTCCCCCGCCGTGGCGCGCTACGACGTGTACGTAGGGACCTACACCCGTACGGAGGGCCACGTAGATGGCAAGGCCGACGGCATTTACCGGATGCAGATTGACGAAGCAACGGGCCAGATTAAAAAGCATGAGCTGGTAGCGGAACTCGTCAACCCTTCCTTCCTTGAGAAAGTAGGGAATAACCTGTACGCCGTCAGTGAACTGGCGCAGGCGGGAGAAAAGACCGGTTACGTTCATGCTTACGCCATCCGGGGTAAGAAATTGAAATCCCTGGGCAAGCTCCCCACCAATGGCCGGGCACCCTGCCACGTCAGCCTGGACCGGACCGGGCAGCTGGTGTTCGTGGCCAACTACCTCGATGGGGTGGCGATGGTTTACCGTCGGGATGCATCGGGACAACTCTCCGTATCCGACCAGGTGACCATTCCCCACGCGGTCAACCAACCGGACCGGCAGCCGTGGCTGCATTCGGTAAACGTCTCCCCGGACAATCAACTGGTGGCCATCGCGGATAAGGGGCTGGATAAAGTATGGCTGTTCCAACTGGACGTGGCGACCGGAAGGCTACGCCCGCACGCTCAGGCCTTCATCGCGCTGCCCGCGGGCAGCGGGCCCCGGCACGCCACCTGGAGCGAGGACGGCCAGTTCCTCTACGTGATCAACGAACTGAGCAATACCGTTTCGGTGGTGCACAACCGCGAGAACAAGGAATTCAGGGTCCTGCAGGACATCAGCACCCTACCGGAAGACTTTGACGGAGCCAGCTACTGTGCTGATCTTCACTTATCGCCGTCCGGCCGCTACCTCTACGGTTCCAACCGGGGGCACAACAGCATCGTGCAGTATCGGGTAAATCCCATCTCTGGCGGACTCACGACCGTGGGTTGGACCTCCACCAAAGGTGATTACCCCCGCAACTTCGGGTTGGATCCTCATGGCCGCGTGCTCTACGCCGCCAACCAGAATACGGGAAATATCGCCGTCTACGAAATTGACGAAACGTCCGGCGTGCCGGGGAAGCTGCTGCAGGAGTACCAGATTCCGACGCCGGTGTGTTTGGAGTTTTGAGACTAGGATTACAGCGGCAATAAAACAACAACGTGCTGAATGTGGAATTAATTTACCGATGTCCTGACGGCTCACAAACTACTCCTTTACGGGTGAAAGCATTAGATCGAGCGGAGTTACAGCGGCGGTTTCCTGAAGGAGTTCCAGTTCAATGTGGCAAGAGTAGTTCTTCTCACCTTGTATCACCAAATGAAATATTTGCCGTTGAAAGCAAGATGTTTTTTCTAGTAGGACCTGTTGGAGTTATTCTTTCATTCTTGTCGGGTGGTGTGTTTGTTTATTCAAATTGGTCTAATGTTTTAGGCGATGATTTAGCTTTTTTGTTTTTGGTACCGATTATCATCCTAATTCCATGGCTTATTGCGTATACATTCATTAAAAATGAAAGAGCCAGAATCTCACTTTTTAATCGCCATTATATTTAGACTTTTCTACCAATGATTCATGATTTGACAGTCCCTTAATTCCCAAAGGTTCGCGCAACTTTACCCCCTTCCGCTACCGTTTCCTTCCCGTTATGCACAAGAAAAAGCTACGCACCAAGGATCTGGTTAAGCGGGGGTGGCCCAAACGGGCCGCAGGCCTGGCCATCAACGTTTTGCTGACCCACTTTCGGCGGGAGTCCGAGGAGTGGCGCACGGCGATCCTGGCCAACCTGTTGGCGAATCCCGACAATTTCGTCGAGGACGAAGCCTGGGGTGCCGTAGCCCTATCCCTCGGCGGGCAACCGAAGCTCGAAGAGGGAGACGTCATTTACCCGGAAATCCGCAAGTCGCCCGGTGACTTCACCATATTTGATTCCGAGGCCGGCATCGCGCCGAACGCCGTCCAACAGCTTTACGACGCCATGCGGCTGCCCGTCGCGGCGGCGGGTGCCCTCATGCCCGATGCGCATCACGGCTACGGACTCCCCATCGGCGGCGTACTGGCCACCGAAGGCTGCGTCATCCCCTACGGCGTTGGCGTAGACATTGGCTGCCGGATGTGTCTGTCCGTTTTTGACCTGCCCGGAAAGCTGGCCGACGAAGATCAGTCCCGGCTGTCCGATATCCTTTTGAAAAACACGGCCTTCGGCTTTGGAGCGCACAGGAACCCCGGCGATCACGAAGTGCTGGAAGACGAAACCTTTCGACTGCTACCGATGGCCAAAAAGCTGCGGCCCAAGGCCGCTGCCCAGCTCGGCTCTAGCGGAGGGGGAAATCACTTCGTGGAATTTGGGATCGTGCGGCTTAGCGAGGGTAACGCCTTTGACCGACCGGAAGGGGAATACCTGGCGCTGCTGTCCCATTCCGGCTCGCGTGGACTGGGCGCCGCACTGGCCAATCACTACACGCAATTGGCGATGCGGGAGTGTCGCCTGCCGAAGGAACTCAAACACCTGGCCTGGCTGAGCCTCGACCGGGATTCCGGGCGGGAGTACTGGGCGGCCATGAGCCTGGCCGGGGACTACGCCAGTGCCTGCCACGACGATATTCACCGGCGTATCACCCGAGCCCTGGGTGAGTCGGCCATGATCCGCGTGGAGAACCACCACAATTTCGCCTGGAAGGATCAGCTGCCCGATGGCCGGGAAGTAATCGTCCACCGCAAGGGGGCTACCCCCGCCGCAGAGGGTGAACTGGGCATCATCCCCGGATCGATGGCCAGTCCGGGCTACATCGTACGCGGACGCGGGAACCCCGCCTCCCTGAAGTCGGCCAGCCACGGTGCCGGTCGCAAATTGTCCCGTTCCCAGGCCAAGAAAACCCTGACGGGGTCCTCCATGCGCTCCCTGCTGATCGAGCGCAACGTCCACCTCATTGGCGGCGCGCTGGACGAGGCCCCCCACGCCTACAAAGACATCCGCGCGGTGATGGCGGGGCAGTCGGAGCTCGTGGACATCCTGGGAACCTTTCACCCGAAGGTCGTGCGGATGGCGTAGGGCTGGGGCCTGTGGCCTGAGGATTTAGGCTTCAGGATTTAGGTGCCAGGTTGAGGCTGAGGAAGAAGGAAAGAAGCTCGTCCGCCCAGGCGCGAGGTTCGAGCTGGCTGGCCGGCCGAGCGGTTTGGTAAAGAGGAGAAGGGCAGCTGACCAGCACCCTTAATCCTTTTCCGATAGCACTTTTCGGCTGTCGTTAATCTCGATCCAGTAGCCATCCAGGTCTTTGAAGTACACTTGGGTTACGCCATCCGGTCGACCGTTAGTTTGCATGGGGAGGCCCTGCCAGCTGTAGAATTGCAGGTTGATGTCACGCAGGTGCTGTACGAATTCCTCGAAGTTGTACACGGAAATGGAAAGGTGTACCCCCTTTTGCAGCCGGACCGCCTCGTTATCGGCTTCAATAACGTGGAGGGACATGCCGTTGCCCAGGCTGAGCCAGCGGATATTGTCTTTTTCGGTACCGTCGTAAATCTCCTCCAGGCCAAGGACCTTCTGGTAGAAGTCAACGCTCTGATCAACGTCATCGACGTTGATGGCGTAGTGGTCAAAGCTGGCCCGGAAGGGGCCGGTGGGGCTACCGAATGCCGATACTTTGGGGGTACAGGACGGGAGGATTAGTATTAAGGTTCCCAGCAGTAGGATGCTGGAGAAGGAACAACGGCTTTGCATGGATAGATGGTAAAAGGTAAAGAATGAGTTATACGTGGTAGTGTGGCGAGCGGAAGGGCAATATTAAAGTTGACTTAAGGCCAACATAATCTGGGATCGGGGGAAGGAAAGGGCATTACCTTCAAAGGTATAAAACACCCGTTGCCCATGACAAAAAGAATACTCCTGCTCCTACTAATCACGGCCACCGGCCTTCGGGCCGGGGCACAAGACACGACCCCGTTGCGGGGCAGAATACTGGATGAAGCGGACGGTACTCCCGTTTCCTTTGCCACCATTTATTGCCGCAGTTGTGCCTACGGTGGTAGCGTAACCAACGAAGAGGGATATTTCACTCTACGTGGAGGCGCTCCCGGCGATACGCTCCAGATTAACCATATCATGTATGGCCAACGATACCTTAGCTGGCCCGACGGGAGCACCACACTGGAGATTAAGTTAGAGCAGCTCGCCAGAAGCCTGCCGACCATCGTCGTTGACCCTACGGAGGCAGAAAAACTCATCCGCAGGGCCTACCAAAAACTAAGGGAAGGAAGTGACAAAGCTTTTTTGGGAGAAGCTTTCTACCGTCAGGTCACCGCAGTTGACGGGCAACCGAACGAAATCCTGGAGTCCTTTGCGGAAATCGGCCAGACCACCCAGGGCATCAATCGCTGGGAGCCCATCACGGGGCGTTACGGAATCGATCCCGCCTATGCCGGGTTTACGGCCAGGAATTTTTCCTGGCTCAGTCGGGGCTGGAAGGTATTTCGCGATGAGCACCGTAAGGGGGCTGACCGTCTCCTCCTCCCGCTTTACCCCCCGGACTTAGAGTATTTCGAGTTCGCCGTACGGGAGAAAATCAGCGACGGCCTCGGTGGAGATATTGCCGTGATCGAATTTTCTACCATTACCAATCCCCCGGGTGTCGGGACTGCCGGCAAGCTGTACATCCAGACCCGGGAGGCCACCATCAGAAAACTGGAAATCACTTACGATGCCCGGAAAAAAACCAATGTGGGCAAACGAATTAAATTAGAAAGCGCCGAGGTTAGCCTGACCATTGACTTTCACCTGGTCAACGGGATTCCGCTGGTCAGTCTCATGCGGGGTAAGCAGAGTATGCGGATGAACGTCAAGCGCGCGGGTACCTATAACATGACCATGAGTTCCATCATGCGTCCCCTGCAAATGGTACCCACGGAGACCTCCGCCGGGCGAAATTCGCACCGGATGAAGGACCTCAAGGAAGTGAAAAAGGCCGATTACGACCCGAGTTGGTGGGAAAAGTACCGCATCATGGTGGATACTCCCCTGGAAGCCGCGTTACTGGAAAAATTTACCGCTCAGGGAATCATGGGTAATTTCAACCAGTGAGTTGTCGTTAGCAGCCTACTTTGGTGGTGCTTTTGGATCCCCTGGTGCTCCCCACGAATCAATGCGGTATGCGAAAACTGATCTGGCTGTTGTTCTTTTCCCTGTTGGTGGCTGCCGTGGCCGGCGGCTAGTTGTACCACGCCCTGCATACGGAAGTGGCGCACGATGAAAATGACTACGTCACCATTGACTACGGTGCCTCGCCGAATAAAATAATCGCCACCCTGACGGAGCGGGGCATCATCCAGTCCCCCCGGGCGACCAAACTATACCTCCGGTTCATCAACCGTTCCGTCACGCTGCAGGCGGGGGATTACGTTTTTCCCTCCCCGGTGAGTCCGCTCGGGGTGATTGATATCCTGGGACAAGGAAGGAAAAGGACCGAGAACCTAACCATTCTGGAGGGATGGACCCGATTTGAAATCGCCGAAGCCATCGCGAAAAAGTTCCCCGATGAAACTGCTGCCGATCCGGCAGCGGTACTGGAACTGATGAATGACGCTACCCTCATCCGCGACCTTGACCCTAAGGCTACCTCCCTCGAAGGATACCTGTATCCAGACACCTACGCCATCGAAGTGGGCTCATCTCCGCGCGAGGTGATCAGGCGTTTGGTCCGGCAGTTCCGGGAGGTTTGGCAACCCGCCTGGAACGACCGCGCCCGGGAGTTGGGGAGAAGTCCCCGGGAAATCCTGATCATCGCCAGCCTGATCGAGAATGAATCCAAAGTGGATCGGGAACGCCCAGCGGTGGCCTCCGTGATCTACAATCGTTTACGTCAACAAATGCCCCTCGGCATCGACGCCACGAACGTCTACCTGGCCAAAATGCTGGGTCGCTGGGATGGCATCCTGCACCGGAGTGACCTAGAAATTGACCACCCCTACAACACCCGGAAAGTCCGGGGGCTTCCCCCGGGCCCCATCAGTTCCCCGAGTAAATCGTCCATCGAAGCGGCCCTCTATCCCGCCGAAACGGACTATCTGTATTACGTCCTCAACGTCGATACGGGAGACGGAACCCACCATTTCTACGCCACCGAAGAAGGTTTTTTTCGGGGGAAAGCCCGCTACCAGCAGTGGCTGCGGGAGCAGTAATTTACGGGTATTCAATTGCTCTTCATCGCTGAAATTCCTCACCTTAACCAGCATACCCCCGGTCGAGGAGTTCCACTCCGAGCCACGACCAGCTTGCGCTTGCCCGACCAATATCAATGGGGAGGGAAGCAAGCCTTTTCTGCACTCTTTCCTCAGCCTTAGCCAATGCCTTAACGACCAGCTTGCGCTTGCCCGACCAATCATCGATGGGGCGGGGAGCAAGCCTTTTCCATCCTGCACCCTTAGCCTTAGCCTCCGCCTTCTCCTTCTCACCGGTCGGCGGATGAGCCAGTTCGTTCCTCACGTCTCGGCCGGCGACCTGACATGCAACCAGGAACGAGCAACCAGCAACCACCGCTCCTTACCCAGATTTTTGCACCTGCGCTGTGGCGCCATTCGGGTCACCACAAACTTCTTGTTTACCTTCGCCCCATGCGCGGCTCTTCCATCGCATTGCTGGTTTGTTACGCCCTGATTGCCCTGGTGCATTTCGGCTACTATCCGAAATGGCAACAGGCCGGGGCGGAAGCCACCATCAGCTATGATGTCAGCGGATATTATATGTACCTGCCGGCGATCTTCATCTACGGCGACGTAAAACGCGTGGCCTTTCTGGAAGACGTCATCGAGCAATACCGACCTACTTCCGATCCCTACCAGGTCTTCACCCACGAAAGTGGAAATCGGGTGATGAAGTACAGCATTGGCCAGGCGGTGATGTACACGCCTTTTTTTCTGGTGGCCCACGGCTGGGCCAGTCTTTCGGCAAGCCATCCGGCCGATGGTTTTTCCCTGCCCTATCAGTTCATGATTTCCCTCGGGAGCCTCGTAGTGAGTTTCCTTGGATTGTACTGGCTCATGGTGCTGCTGCGATCCTACTTTCGCGACGGGGTGGTGGCGCTCACCCTGCTCCTCATCGCCTTCGGGACCAACTACCTAAACTATTCGGCGATCGACGGGGCGATGACCCACAACAACGTCTTTACGCTCTACGCCCTGCTGCTCCTCACCACGCACCGGTTTTACGCCAGTCCCTCTCTGGGGAAGGCACTCCTTATTGGGGCGTGCATCGGTCTGGCGGCCCTCACCCGTCCGACGGAAATCATCTCTGCCCTGATTCCGCTACTGTGGATGCTTGAAGTGCGCAGCCGACGGGCCACCTCCCTGCGGCTGCGGTTCTTCGCCGAGCACAAGTGGAAGCTGCTGGCCGCCATGCTGGTCACCCTGAGCATCGGGTCCATCCAGTTATTGTACTGGAAGTACGTAAGTGGCGACTGGCTGGTGTACAGTTACCAGGACCAGGGATTCGACTGGCTGAAGGCCCACATTCACTCCGGCCTGTTCAGTTACAAGGCGGGATGGCTGGTCTATACGCCACTGATGATCTTTGGCGTGCTGGGCTTTGTTCCCCTATTCTGGCGGCGACCCCGGATCGCCCCGGCATTGTTCCTGCACGCGGTGCTGTTCGTCTACGTGGCCTTCGCCTGGAGCGTGTGGTGGTACGGCGGCAGTCTCGGACAGCGGACGATGGTCCAGGCCTACGTCGTGCTCGCCTTCCCCCTGGCGGCCTTTATGGAGTGGGCGTTTTGGGCGCGGACGCAGGTGCCGAGCGATACGGTAAAGGAGCCAGGCCAGACGCCCGTATGGGTTAAGGTGGGACGGTTAGTACTCGCCGGGGTAGTGGGACTGTTCATTTACCACAACCTCTGGTTTACCCACCAGGCGCACCGTGGCGGACTCTTCCTCACCGAGCAAATGACCGAAGCCTACTACTGGCGGACACTCTACACCTACGGCAAGAATTACGACGACCGTCTGGCGCTGGATACCCCGGAGTTTTTCCCCGGCAGCCCCGCCAGGCGAGTCCTGCTGCGCGAAGAAGGCTTCGACAACCGATCCACGGACGCCTGCGGTATGGGCCCAATTTCGGGATCGGGAGCCCTGTGCCTGAAGGATAAGGAGCAGAATAGTCCCGACCTTGCGGTAGACATTGACCTGCCCCCCGGAACCTGGGTGCGGGCCACCGTGGCGGCCAAGGTGGATGCCCGCAGGAATAACCGGGACAACTTCGCCCAGATGCTGATCATCTTCCGCCGCAACGGGGAGGAGGTGAAACGACGCCTGATCCGGATGCACCGGGTGCTCAATCACGACTGGCGGCGGGACGTGCACATCGATGCCACCGTTCCCGACGAGGGAGCCGATCAGGTGGTGGTGAGCTTCTGGAACGGTGGCAACAGCCAGCCGGCCCTGGTGCTGGATGACCTGCGCATCGAGGCATTATACAAGTGATGCGCTAGCCTAGCGAATTTTCGCTCGCGCCTGCTTATCTTCACGGCCCTAAACCGTCGTGACATCATGCAATACATCTCAACCCGCAACATCCGTTTCGTCCTCAACGAAGTACTTGACCTGGATAAACTGCGCTCCTTTGAGCAGTTTCAGGACTTTGACGCCGAGGCCACCGAGATGAGCCTGGACGCGGCCAAGCAATTGGCGGACCAGTACCTTTTCCCCATGTACCGGGAAATGGACAAGCGTAAGGCCTACTATAAAGACGGCGAGGTACACGTGCTGCCCGAGGTGGGGGAGAGCATGCGGGCCATGGGCGAAAGTGGCTGGCTCAGTGCCGCCTGGCCCTACGAATACAACGGTCAGCAGATGCCCCTGACGGTACTTAACGCCGGTAGCCTGGTCTTCCAGGCGGCTAACGGTAACATGGCGGCCTACAGCTTCCTCACCACCGGAGCGGCCAACCTGATCCTGGCTTTTGGTTCCGATGAACTGAAGGCCACCTACCTGGATAAAATGGCCCGCGGGGAATGGCAGGGCACCATGGCCCTGACCGAACCGCAGGCCGGCTCCTCGTTGTCCGATATCTCCACCCACTACGAGGAGGTAGGCGACGGCAGCTACCGTATCAAGGGCCAGAAAATTTACATCAGCGGGGGAGACCATAACTCCACCGAAAACGTGGTGCACCTGCTGTTGGCCCGCAAGAAAGACGGGCCGAAGGGCATGAAGGGCGTCAGTCTCTTCGTGGTGCCCAAGCACCTCCCCACCGAGGGTGGGGAATTACGGGATAACCACGTCACTACCGCCGGCATTTATGGCAAAATGGGGCAGAAGGGCTACGTGGCCGCCCACCTGATGTTCGGGGAGCAGGGAGAAACCCGCGGCTATCTGGTCGGGGAAGAATTCCGCGGACTGAACAACATGTTTCAAATGATGAACGAGGCCCGCATCGGTACGGGGGTAATGGCCACCGGCACGGCTTCTGCGGCCTACTACGCGAGCCTCCAGTACGCCAAGGAGCGGCCGCAGGGCCGCCACCCGGGCAACAAGGACGTCAATGCCCCCCAGGTGATCATCGCCGAGCACGCCGACGTCCGCCGCATGCTCCTGTTCCAGAAGGCCGTCGTGGAGAGCAGCGTTTCCCTGCTCCTGCAGTGCTGCTTCTGGGAGGATGTGTCCAAGGCCAGTCCCGACGCCGCCGAGCGCGAGCGGGCTCACCTGTTACTGGAGTTGCTGACGCCCATCGCGAAGTCCTTCCCGAGCGAGTACGGCAATGAGTCCGTGAGCATCGGCATGCAGGTGCTGGGCGGTGCCGGGTACACGGATGACTTTCCCCTGGAGCAGTACTTCCGCGATATTCGGGTGAACTCCATTTACGAAGGCACCACGACCATCCACGGCCTGGACCTCCTGGGCCGGAAGGTGCTGATGAAGAACGGGCAGGCCGTGCAGTACCTCACGGAGGAGATGCAAAAAACCATGGCCGCGGCCATGGCCCACGACACCACCAAGCCTCTGGCGGAAACGCTGGGTAAAAGCCTGGCTGGGGTGCAACAGGTGATGGGCCACCTCCTGGGACTGGCAAAATCCGAAGACCCCAAGGTCTTCCTGGCCGACGCCACCATCTTCCTGGACTACTTCGCCCTCCACGTCATGGCCTGGATCATGCTGCGGGACGCCCTGGTGGCCACCCAAAACCTCCCCAACGCGGAAGGCAGCGAGGAAACCAATTTTTATCGCTCCAAAATCCAGACGGTCCGCTTCTACTTCAACTACATCTTCCCCAAAGTGTCCGCCCACAAGCGGACCCTGCTCAGTACGGATCGCGTAACCCTCAATACGGACGCGGATTTGTTGATTTAGGCTGGTTAGGTCGCCGGCCGAGACGTGAGGCACGAACTGGCTCGTCCGCCGACCGGTGATGTAGTAGAAGGCTAAGGCTAAGGAGAAGGTGGAGGAAGCAGGATGGATTAGGCTTGCTCCCCGCCCCATCGATGATTGGTCGGGCAAGCGCAAGCCGGTCGTAAAGGCGAAGAAAGCTAGTCGGTCGTTTAATGTCCATCCTTACCTACTTTGCGGGTGAGGTCGTCTTTCGGGGAAAGACGACACCAGGTGTTTGCTTTGGTTGCGGGGTGCTGGTTTGGACTCGGAGTGGAACTTCTCGACCGGGGGGTGTCCGGAAGAGGCTTGCTCCGCAAGCCGGTCGTGAAAGAAAGCTCGTGGGTCGTTTAATGTCCATCCTTACCCACTTTGCGGGCGTGGTCGCCTTTCGGGGAAAGACGACACCAGGTGTTTGCTTTGGTTGCGGGGTGCTGGTTTGGACTCGGAGTGGAACTCCTCGACCGGAGGCTGTCCGGAAGAGGTTTGCTCCGCAAACCGGTCGTAGCTCGGAGCGAAACGCCTCGACCGGAATCAAATTAAGGCAGGTCCGGTTGGCCAAAAATATCCGGTCGGGCGTAGTGCCCGACGACGTCAAAGTCCAGCTTGGCCCTGACGATGTCCTCCAGGTCCAGCTCGGCGAACAGGGCGCCCGCCTCGCCGAAGAGCGGTCCGGCCAGGATTTCGCCCAGCGGGGAGACAATGACACTCCCGCCGGGACAAATCTCCTCCGCCTCATCGACCACCTCACTGCGGAAGCGCTCCGGATACATGGATTTGGTGAAGTACTGGTTGCTGCCCAGCACGAAACACCGTCCCTCGAGGGCAATGTGGCGCATGGTGGACGTCCAAACCTCCCGGGAATCGGCGGTCGGGGCCAGGTAGAGTTGCACCCCCTGGGCGTACATGGCCAGGCGGGCCTGCGGCACGTAATTTTCCCAGCAGATCAGTCCGCCCATCCGCCCCAGGGGCGTGGCAAAACTCACCAGACTCTCCGCGCCCGCTTCGGCCCAGATGAGGCGTTCGGTACCCGTGGGCTTGATTTTTCGGTGGACTCCCAGCAGACCCTTCGTGGGGGAGAAATAGGCCATGGAACAATACAGGCTGCCATTTTCCGGCACCCGCTCGGTGATGCCCACCACCAGGTACACGCCGTGATTGCTGGCGATCTCCGCCAGCCACCTGCCGTCGGGACCGCTCAGATCCACGCTCTCCCGGTAGTATTCGGCGAACAGGTCACGGCCGGCGGCGGTGCGCCGCCCGATGGTCGCCCCGAATGAGAATCCCCGCGGATAACCCGGAATAAAGGACTCCGGGAAGAGCACCAGCTCGGCACCCCGACGGGCATATTCGGCCGTGAGATCGGAGACCTTCTGCAAGGTTTTCTCCTTGTCGAAAAAAACGGGACTGTCCTGGACGACGCAGACGGTAGGCATTGGCAAAAGTTTATGCTCGTAAAGATGAAAAGCTGACACCCAAAAGACAACTCTTCGGGAATCGGATGTTTTACAATTCTGCTAGTTTTACGGCTCCCTCGTGCGTCCCCGGCACCTGCGGTCACGCCACCACTTAATTTCTTATCCCACGCTATGTACGCTTCCCTCCGTGATGCCGCTAATGACCTCGAAAGAACCGGACAACTCGTTCGGGTTAAGGAGGAGGTTGACCCCAATCTGGAAATGGCGGAGCTGCACCGTCGGGTATTTGCCGCCGGTGGACCCGCACTGCTGTTTGAGCGGGTGAAGGGGAGTCCGTTTCAGGCGCTGTCCAATTTGTACGGTACGTTTAAACGCACCGAATACTTGTTCCGGGACACCCTCCCGAAGGTGAAGAAGGTGGTGGAACTCAAGGCCGATCCGGCCAATTTTGCCAAGAACCCGCTGCGGTACGCCGGGGCTCCCTTTACCGCCCTGAGTGCCCTGCCCCGGAAGCACTTTCGTCCGGCGGTGAAGTACGGTCAGACCACCATCGATCAACTACCCCTGGTCAAGAGCTGGCCGATGGACGGCGGTGCCTTCGTCACCCTGCCCCAGGTTATGACCCTGCCCCCCGGCAGCCGCAAGCCGATGGACAGTAACATCGGTATGTACCGGATTCAGTTGAGCGGGAACGATTACGCGCTGAACCAGGAAATCGGCCTCCATTATCAGCTGCACCGTGGGATTGGCGTACACCACACGGAGTACAATACCTCCGATGAGCCCTTCCGTTGCTCCATTTTCGTGGGTGGCCCACCGAGCCACGCCTTCTGTGCGATTATGCCACTGCCCGAAGGACTGAGCGAGATGACCTTCGCCGGGATGCTCGCCGGAAGACGCTTCGGCTACGCCTGGGACCGCGATTGGCTGCTGTCGGCCGACGCTGATTTCGTCATCACGGGCACCATCCGCAAGGGAGAGAAAATGCCCGAAGGTCCCTTCGGGGATCACCTGGGCTACTACAGCCTGCAGCACGACTTCCCGGTCATGGACGTCGAAACGGTCTGGCACCGCAAGGACCCGATCTGGCACTTTACCGTGGTGGGCCGGCCCCCGGCGGAGGACAGCAGCTTCGGCTACCTGATCCACGAGATCGTCAAGGACCTCACCCCCGGGGAATTTCCCGGTATCCGGGAGATCAATGCCGTGGACGAAGCGGGTGTGCACCCGCTCTTGTTGGCCATCGGTTCGGAGCGATACATGCCCTTCCGGGAGCGGGTACCCGAAGAAATCATCACCCAGGCCAACCGCATTCTGGGCAGCGGGCAAACCAGCCTGGCCAAGTACTGCATCATCGCGGCCGACGAAGACAACCCCGCCCTGACGGCCAAGGATCAGCCGGCCTTTTTCCGCCACGTGCTCGAGCGCTTTGATCCCACCCGTGACCTGCACTTCCAGACGCGGACGACCATCGATACGCTCGACTACAGCGGCAGCGGCTGGAATGCCGGCAGCAAACTGATCTGGGCCTGTCGCGGCGATCAGCAGCGGGAGCTGAAGACGGAAATCCCCGAGCAGCTGCAAATACCCAGTGGCTTTCGTAACCCCAAAAACGTGATGCCGGGTATCCTGGCCGTAGAGTCTCCGGCCTTCACGGGCAACGACAGTTATGCGGACGTAGCTCGCTTCACGGAGGCTAACGAGGCCCTGGGCGATGCCGCGGGGGCCATGCCCCACGGTACGGCACTGATCGTGCTTTGCGACGACGCTGATTTCCTGGCGCAACAATTCTCCAATTTTGTCTGGGCCACCTTCACCCGTTCCAACCCCAGCCACGACGTGCACGGCATCGGTGCCTTCACCGAGCACAAGCACTGGGGCTGTACCGGTCCCGTGGTGATCGACGCCCGGGTAAAACCCTGGCACGCCCCCGGACTGGTGGAAGACCCCGACGTGAGTAAGCGGGCCGACCGATTTTTCACGAAGGGAGCCAGTTTGTACGGGTTGGATCGCTAATTCTCCTTCGGGAAAAAAGTAGGGGGATATTCACTTCTTTGCGTCTTAGGTTTACGCGTTTTGGTGATGGACCGACCGATCACCTGGTCCAGTCACCGCAGAGCGCTTTTTTACCGCCCCTGAACCCCGGAATTGTCTGCAATTCTTTCGATATTTGTCCGACTTTGCCCACCTTAATTCACCATCCCGCCACCCCCCTGCAGCCCTCCGAGTTGGATCGGTATCTCTTTGCGGGTTGGCGGCCCACGGGGCAGTCCATTTACACCTCTGATTTTTTGAGAACGGAAGACGATGAACTCCGGGGATGCATTCAGCTGCGGTTACCCCTGGCGGGACACCAATTCCGAAAAAGTCACCGAAAGTTGCTGCGTCGTAACGGCGCCCGCTTTCGGTGGACTACCGCTCCGGCCGGAGCACCCGACGAGGCCATGCTGGAAGTCAATCGGCGCTACATGGTCGTGCACCCCACGAAAACCCGGGAGGACATTGCCTACCACATTACCGGAGAATTTGACCGGAAGGTACTGCCGACGCACGTCCTGAAGGTGTTTGATGGCGATCAATTAGTGGCCTTCAGTTTCTACGACCTGGGGGAAAACATTACCTACTCCAAGGCCGGAATTTACGACCCGGCCTACGCCCGGCACAGTCTGGGTATCTATACCATGCTGCTGGAGGTGCAGCAGGCCATGGACCGGGAAGACCAGTATTATTACCCCGGCTACTTCGCCCCGGCCTACCCGCTGTTCGATTACAAAATTGAGCTGGGCAAAATGGAATACCGGGACATTTTATCCGGACGCTGGCTTCTACTGCCGGACAACCGCGGCGACTACCCCGAAGACCCCAAGGCCGCCAACCAGCGCGCCCTGGAAAACATGGCCGAAGCGCTGCGGGAAAACGGTATTGCCGTACGCTACCGGGAGTATCCTTCCTTTACCGGGAGGTTCCGCTATCCCCAAGATGGCGGGGGCATGGTGGATGCGCCCATGCTGCTCGTGCTGGGCCGCCGGTTGCCACTGGGACGCTTCCGCATCATCACCTACGAGAACCATACGGGGCAGTACCGCTATTCCATCGTTGGCGGGGCGAACCTCTACGACGTAAAGGTCCGGCAAATCAGCCAGGACGGAGTCCCCCGTTTTACTACTCCGGTCCGGGAGCTGCGCGTGCTGGCCCATCACCCCTCCGTCAGTGAAATAATCGGCGCGGTGAAGGGGTGGGGCCTGCCGGAATCAGGAGTTGGCGTAAAAAATGAACAGCAGGACCAGTAGTACCACCACGCAGATGGCGGTGATCATAAAGAATCTTTTGGTGTTCTGAGCGTCTTCGGCACTGACTTTCTTTACTCTTTTGCGACGTGCTTTTGCCATGGTTATTGGTTTATCCGGCGCCGTCTGGTCGCCGGGATGATCGACTCTTATTACGTTATTTAGGCCACCCGGGCGATGACCTACCGAGCCCTAAGATAATCGGTTCGGCCAATTTTGCGGGTCGGAATGATCCTGGAATGAGTGAGGGGATTTCGTGCAGCGACTAGAGGACTGAAAATGAAGCAGATGTGCCCATGGGGCGCTGGCCGGGGTGGGAGTGGGGGCATGGAGTAATAATTCCGTTCTATCTTTGCGCACCACCAAAAGAGAATCCATGGCTAATCAACTTCTTGCCGGCAAGCGCGGCGTTATTTTCGGAGCCCTTGATGATCAATCCATTGCCTGGCACGTGGCCGAGGTTTGTGCCGAAATGGGCGCGAAGTTCACCCTGACCAACGCTCCGGTTGCCCTCCGCTTCGGTCAGTTGCAGGAACTTGGAGATCGCCTCGGTGCCGAAATCATCCCGGCGGACGCGACGAGCATGGAAGACCTGGAAAACCTCTTTCAGCGTTCCGAAGAAGTACTTGGCGGCAAGATTGATTTCGTGCTGCACGCCATCGGAATGTCCCTCAACGTACGCAAGAAGAAGACCTACACGGACCTGAACCACGACTGGATGCTGAAGACCTTCGACATCAGCGCGGTGAGTTTCCACAAAATGTGCCAGGTGCTCTATAATGGTGACCACATGGCGGACTGGGGCAGCATCCTCGGCCTGACCTACATCGCCGCCCAGCGGACCTTCCCCGACTACAGCGAAATGGCCGAAAGTAAGGCGCTGCTGGAAAGCTTTGCCCGTAGCTTCGGCTACCACTTCGGGGAAAAGAACCACGTGCGGGTGAACACCATCAGTCAGTCGCCCACCATGACCACGGCCGGAAAGGGCGTGAAGGGCTTCGATGAGTTCTTCGGCTACGCCGATAAGATGTCTCCCCTCGGCAATGCACCCGCCCGGGACTGCGCCACCTACTGCGCCACGCTCTTTAGCGACCTGACGCGCTACGTGACCATGCAGAACCTCTTCCACGACGGTGGTTTCTCCAACATGGGCATGAACCCCAAGCTGCTGGAAGGCTAGCCTCCTGGCCGTCGTTAACTTTTCGTTGGAACATTATGACCCCGCCCGGGAGTACTTTCGGGGCATGGTACGCCCGTTTATCCTGATTCTACTGGTGCCGCTGCTATTCGGTGGCCTGAACGCACAACGGCAATCGCCGGAAATCGGCGGGAAGCCTGATCCGCAGTCCGTATACCTGGACAGTCTCTTTGACGCCCATCAATACTTCCGGGACCAGGAGAGTGGGATCCTGCTGCGGTCCGGCTACCATTCACCGGAACACCTGGCGCTGCTGGATTCCATCCGGCAGCGGGACCGGGAATTGCGGGAGGACGTGGAGGCCTTTCTGGTGACCTACGGGTTTCCGGCGGCGCCGCCCCCGCGAAAGATGGACGCCAATTACCGGGAGTTGATGATGGAATTCGTCAAGACCCCACCGGGAGACAGCCTGCGCCGGGATTCGCTGCTGCGGGTGATGCAGTCGCGCTACCAAAGGCCACCCCGAAGGCTGGATCACCGCAACACCATCCTGTTGATCCTGGACACGGAACCGGATTTTTCGCTGCGTTGCCAGATGATCTCCTACCTCAAGGAAGAATGGAATCTGGGGCACCTGCCAACTGCCGCATTGCTCATTTACCTGCGCCACACCTACCGGATGCAGTGGGGAGAGGAATTGCCCATCGCCGAAGGAAGCTCCGAGGAGGAGCGGTTACTGATGTATGCCCGGGAGCTGTCGGGCTGCTGGTGAAGCCTTCAGAGCTCTTAAAATATCCCTAATTCACGGGGGGACAAGCAACGTTTTGTTTGGGTGTCGTTTCTTTGCGGTGCATGGCAGAAGAAATCGAGCAACGTACTTGCGGAATTGCAGCTTCCGACCTCCGGGAAGCGAAGGTTATGGCCGGGACGGCAGGTGCCAGGTTTTTTCCCGGTGAGCGGCAATGGCCCCGGGAAACTTCCGGGAGTGGCCGCAAATTCCTGAAGTTTCCGGACCAGCTTCGGGGGCTCCGGTTAAGTTGCCGGGAGTCGGTTCTGCGGGCCGCAACCTTGCTTCTGCTGGTCTTACTGGGCACCTGCGCCAGCGCCCAAATTCTGGACCCCTCCTCCAGCGGACGCCCCGTCATCGGCGACCCCGATTTTGACGCCAGTACCGACCGGCGGGCCACCCCCCAGGAGCAGCGGGAAGAGCTGCCGGATACCTTCGGGATCTTCGTCTACCAGGTCGAAAACCCCAACGACGAGGCCGCCTGGCGCGACAGCCTGCTCGATCAGTTCCAGCGCTACGAACCCGCCCGGAAAGTCGATTTTGATTTTGCCACCATCGGTCAGCTCGGGGGTGCCGCCTATCCCCTGATGTACCGTCCGATCCTGCGGCGCGGAACGGAGCTTGGCTTCCGGCAGTTCGATCTCTACCAGGTCGACGGCGAAAACCTCGATTACTATCGCCTGGAGCGCCCCTTTACCTACCTGGCTCACGTGCGGGAAAACCAGCAGGAGGATACCTGGACGACGGCCAAGTTCAGCCGCAACTTCGCCGACGGCGTGAACCTGCTCCTGGACTACAGCCGGATCGCCCAGCTGAGCCGGCAGGGGCAATATCCGAGTCAGTCGCTGCGCAATACCCACGTGGCGACCGCCTTCAGCATCCGCCCACCCGGAAGCCGCTACACCGGCTACTTCAGCTTCGCCGCTAATACCTACGAGCAGTTGCAAAACGGGGGCATCGTACCGGCTTCCATTGAGGCGGCGAACGAAAATGAGGGGGAGGTCAACAACCTGCAGAACCTGCAGCCCTTCCTGGAAAATACCCGCCTGCGGCACAGCTACCGGCAGTGGATGGCCACCCAGTCCCTGCAGTTCGGGGGCACCAGGGATACGCTTTCCGGTGAAGAGAAGCGCGCCTTCACCCTGACGCACCGGCTGCGGCTGGATAACCGGCGGTATCGCCTGTCGTCGGAATTTGCGGCCCAGGACACGAATTACTTTAATCGCTACCCGGAGGTGCTGCTGGACCCGCGGGGCGTGCGCAACCAGATTGAGCACAACATTCTGGAAAACAGCATCAATCTGTCCACCTTCCGCCGGGGCAAGTCGGGGGAACGGGCTACGGTGCAGAAGGACCTGCTGGAAGTCGGCGTCTCCCACCTCCTGCACCAGTTGGACCAGGAACCGGGTGACTCCACCATCAACAACCTGCTGCTGACGGGCAAGCTGGGCCTGCGGCCCAGCGATCGGCTACGGCTGCTGATTTCCGGTCAGCTCAACGTCGTCGGACAAACGGGCGATTATCGCATCTCCGGCGAAGGGGAACTGGACCTCGGCCGCGCCGGCAAACTGGAACTACGGGCCCTCAATCAACTCTACGCCCCGGATGTGGTGCAGCAAACCTATCGCCTCAACGGACTGGATTTCTGGGATAATGACTTCGCCAAAACCCTGGAACTACGCCTGGAGGGCGCCTACACCTTGCCCGTCGTGAAAATCCGCGCCGGACTGGCCTACAGCCTGCTGACGAACTACGTCTACTTCGGCCCCGAGGGCCGACCCCTCCAGGCCGATGGCGTCAACAGCATCCTCCAACTCACCGCCGAGCGCCGACTCGACTTCGGCAAATGGCGCCTGGATAATCGCTTGCTGCTCCAGCAGGCCGATCAGGCGGTCTTTCGCTTACCCCAGGTTTACGGGGAACACAGCCTGTATTTTTCGGGTAAGTGGTTCAAGGTACTGAACGTCAACCTCGGCCTGGACCTCCGCTTCGCCACGGGTTTCCGTCCTTATTACTACAACCCCATCCTCCAGCAATTCCACCTACAGGAGGAGCAGGAGACCGGTTTTCAGTATCAAGTCGATCCCTTCTTCAGCATGCGGGTTACCCGCTTCCGTTTCTTCCTCAAATACGTGCAGTTGCAGTCCCTCTGGAACGGTGGCCAACTGGTCTACCTCACTGCGGAACATCCCTTCCCGAACCAGTCGCTCCGGTTTGGGGTGAGCTGGCGGTTGTTGGATTAATTATTAGGATTAAGGATTCAGGATCAAGGATTTAGGAAGTAGCGGGTGGCGGGTAGCGGGTAGGTAGTGGGTAGTACTTTTTCGGGAGGAGGCGACCGGTTGATTGAAGGTGATGGCTTCCCAGTGAGGGAAAACTAAGGTAAGCATGAGTAAAACGAAGCGTAAGGGATTTCTGAAGGTTACTTTCCTCCTTACGGTTTCCTTTTTTACCCTGGTCATATACCGAGCTACCCATTACGGAGATATTGAGACGAAGAGCAAGGATGCCCTGAGAATTGGCTACGTCAACCTCAATAAGTCGAGTGTTCGGGAAGCAGACATGGAAATGATGGCCAATGCTGACTGCGATATCTGGCTGTTGGCCGAATGGAATGGGGATAATTTGCCCCAGCGTTTTGTGGAGGAAGGTGGCTACGCCATTGTGTACGAGTACGTTGACGACTTTACCTACGGTTTTTTGGTGCTAGCTAAGCCGGAACGTATGCTCGCGTCCAAACTTTTCGACGAAGATGGCGGGCCCTACGCCTGCAATTACCAGAAAGTCGCGGTGCATCACCCAGACTACCTTATCGGATTTTTGCACGCCCCTCCGCCAGTGCCTTCCTGTAATTACGAAACTGACAACTATATCAAAGATGCCCTTGATGCCTTCCGCGAAACGGCCAATAATCAGATTTTGATCGGGGATTTTAATGCGCTACCCTTCGGTAAATCCTACGAAATGATCGTAGCGGAAGAATTTGCTGATGCCTTTGCGGGCGCAAAAATCGGAGAGGGAACCTTTGGCTTTTGTCCCATTCTTCCCAAATTGCTGCGGGTGGATTATTGCTTCATCAAGGGAAACATCACGGTAGAAAGAAAGTACCGCTTCCCTCTGCGCTCGTCGGATCATGGTGGCCTCATTGTAGACTTAATGATCAACGATTAAGTACCACACTACCCGCTACCAACTACCCGCTACCTCCTGAATCCTTGATCCTAAATCCTCAATCCTCCCCCTCACTCCAACGGCCGCCGCTTGATCATACCGCCCCGGGTATCGTTGATGCTGTTCATCACGACGAAAGCATCGGGGTCGATTTCTTCAATGGCCAGGGTGAGCTTCCGGATTTCCAATCGGGTAATGACGGTGTAGAGGATGTCGAAATTCTGGCGAGTTTCCTTTTGCCCGTAGCCTCCCTTTCCCTGGAAGATCGTTACGCCCCTTCCCATTTTTTCAATAATCGTTTTGCGGATTTCTTCACTATGATCACTGATGATGGTAATGCCGGTGTATTCCTCGATGCCGTCCACCACGAAGTCCATGGCTTTGGAGGCGACGATGTAGGTGAGCATGGAATAGAGGGCCGATTCGATGGAGAGCAGGTAGGCCGCAGCCAGGAAGATGAAGACGTTAATGAAAATGATGAGGTCGCTGATTTTCAGTCCCCACTTCCGGCTAAGGTAAATGGCCAGGATTTCCGTACCGTCCAGCACGGAACCACCCCGAATGGACAAGCCGATGCCGGTACCGAGGAAGAAGCCGCCGAACACGGCGACCAGCACCTTGTCGTCGGTCAATTCCGGAAACTGAAAGGCCGCCAGCAGGGTGACCAGCAGGGCAATGGCGGCGGTCGTTTTCCAGGCAAACCTCCGGCCAACCACGAACCTCCCCAGGATGAGAAAGGGAATGCTGATGACGAAGAGCAAAATGGGCAGCGGTAGCTTGGTGGTTTCGGCCAAGAGCAGGGCAATACCCGTTACGCCCCCATCAATGAAGGCATTCGGTAACAGGAAGCTCTCCAGCCCGAAGGCAGCGAGCACCACGCCGGGAATGATGTAGAAGGCATCGCGTACGAGTGGGGCAAAAAGACGGTGTAGCGGTGAGGACATTAAAGCTGGGTTTGGGAACGGAGGTGGGCAAATAAAAGCAGTAAACACCTCCGCACCGGAGATGGCTGACCAAAGTACCCGACTACTTCACCTAATTTTTTCTTGACGTCCACCAAGCCAGAATCCCGCCAAAAATCATCAGCAAAAGGTAGGCACCGTTGAGCGTCCAATGCTCGGTTGCGGCGGGCATCACGGTCAGGGGAGGGTAGGCCACAAATCCGCCACTGAAGGGGGCGATACTGCCCATTTGCACCCCGAAAATAGCGGCTATGGACGCCAGCAGTAGACCTGACCGACCCCACCAAAGCTTGGGCCACGAAGGGTTCGACCTAAAATGTCGCAGCACGCCCAGCACGAGAAAAATGAATCCGGTGAAGCTAAGGGTACTCCCCCAAAAAAACATCATCCGCAGGGGAGGGAGGTCCGACGCTAGAGCGATCGCCAGATAAATTTCCAGGAACTGTATCCACCCCAGCACCCCCAACCCGAAAGCCAGGTAACGCGTAAGGAAATGGTGCCGAATCCGTTGGATCATCCCAGACTAGCCCTTCGGCTTCAGGATAACCGTCGCCAGCGGGGGAAGCGTCAACTCAATGTGGTAGGGGCGTCCGTTCCATTCGGACTCTACGGCCTTGAAGGTTTTGTCGGCGTAGTTACCCGTTCCGCCGTACTGATCTTCGTCGCTATTGATGAGCACCTCGTAAGTGCCGTCAGCGGGGACACCCACGCGGTAGTGGTGACGAGGAGCGGGCGTGAAGTTATTCACCACCACCACAAAGTCATCGGCCTTTTTACCCCGGCGGAGGTAGGTCAGTACGCTGTTTTGGTGGTCTCCCACGTCGATCCACTCAAAGCCCTTCGGGTCGTAAGCCAGTTGGAACAGGGCCGTGGTTTCCCGGTAGAGCTTGTTCAGGTCCGCTACGAAGGTTTGCAGACTCGCGTGGGGCGTGAATTCGGTGAGGCTCCAGTCGATGCCGCGTTCGATGCTCCACTCCGAGGTTTGCCCGAATTCGCCGCCCATGAACAGCAACTGGCTGCCGGGGTGGGTAAACATGTAGCCGTACATGGCCCGCATGTTGGCAAAGCGTTGCCATTCGTCTCCGGGCATCCGGTCAATCAGCGGCCCCTTGCCGTGCACCACCTCATCGTGGCTCAGCGGGAGCATGAAGTTCTCGCTGAAGGCGTAGACGAGGCTGAAGGTAACTTCTCCGTGGTGGTAGCTGCGGTGGATGGGGTCGTGCTTGAAGTACCCCAGGGTGTCGTGCATCCAGCCCATCATCCATTTTTGGCCGAAGCCCAGTCCGCCGACGTAGGTCGGGCGGGAAACGCCACTGAAGGCGGTGGATTCCTCAGCGATGGTCATGGTGTCGGGGTATTCCCGGAAGACCGTTTCGTTGAATTCCCGCAGGAAGGAAATGGCCTCCAGGTTTTCGTTGCCGCCGTACTGGTTGGGGATCCACTCACCCTCCTTACGGCTGTAGTCCAGGTAGAGCATGGAGGCGACCGCGTCCACGCGCAGTCCGTCGATGTGGTAGCGATCCAGCCAGAACAGGGCGTTGGAGATCAGGAAGGACCGGACCTCATTGCGGCCATAGTTGAAGATGGCAGATTTCCAGTCGGGGTGGAAACCCTTGCGCGGATCGGCGTGGTCGTAGAGGTGGGTACCGTCGAAGTCCGCCAGACCGTGGGCGTCGTTGGGGAAGTGGCTGGGCACCCAGTCGAGGATGATCCCGATGCCGGCCTGGTGGAGTTTGTCGCAGAGGTACATGAAGTCCTGCGGGCCACCGAAGCGGCTGGAAGGAGCGAAGTACCCCGTGATCTGGTAGCCCCAACTCGGAAAGTAGGGATGCTCCATGACGGGCAGGAACTCCACGTGGGTGAAGTTCATTTTCTTGACGTAGTCGACCAGTTCCGTGGCCAGCTCCCGGTAACTCAGGCTCTCGTCTCCCTTGGGCTTCTTCCAGGAGCCGAGGTGTACCTCGTAGACGGAGTAGGGACGGTCGATGGCGTTGTGCTCGCCCCGTTTGTCCATCCAGTCCTTATCCTCCCATTCGTAATAGGTGTCCCAGACCACGCTGGCCGTTTTCGGCGGAGTTTCCCAGAGGCGGGCGTAGGGGTCACCCTTTTCCAGGGCGCGACCATCCTGAGCGTCAACGGCGTACTTGTAAACCGTGCCGTTTTCCAGTCCTTCAATAAAGCCTTCCCAGATACCACTGCTGTCCCAGCGGGCATTCAGGGGGTGGGCGCTGCGGTTCCAACCGTTGAAATCACCGATTACGCTCACCTTTTTTGCGCTGGGGGCCCAGACGGCAAAATAGGTGCCGCGCTTGCCGTCTACTTCAATGACGTGACTGCCCAGCTTGTCGTAGATCCGGAAGTTCTTTCCGGCGCGAAACAGGCTGATGTCGTAATCGGTGAAGAGGGAATGGGCGGTAACGGCGGTTGAGGCACTCATGGTGGGGACTTTAATTCTCATTGGCGGCAGCTGCCGCGTGGAATTGGTAAAAGTAACAAGCGTCGGCCTAAAATATGTTTCCTGGGGGGACAGAATTTTTAACACAAAAGTCCGACGTGATGGAGGACCGAAATTGGGGCTTGTTCACCAATTCACGGCATCCTCTGGCAAATGGGCATAAAAAAAGACGCCTCCCCGGAGAGCCGGGAAAGCGCCTTGATCGTTCATGGGGTAATTAGCGTACGCCGCCCTTCAGCTCGTCCTGGAGCTTCTTGAGTTCAGCGTCTTTTCCGGCAGCGGCCAGTTTGGCCTGCTCCTGCCAGGTGTCGGGCTTGGCCAGACGGAAACGGGCTCCGGCGGCCTGCAATACGTCGGCCAGCTTCTTGGGGGAAGCTTTGGCCAGCTGGGCGAAGGTGGAGATGCCCGCCTCGTTCAGCAGACCGGCAATCTTGGGTCCAATGCCTTCGATCTTCTTCAGATCGTCAGCTTTCTTGGCGGCCGCCTTCTTGGGGGCAGCTTTTTTGGCCGTGGCCTTCTTGGCGGCGGGCTTTTTAGCCGCAGCCTTCTTAGCAGCGGGCTTCTTGGCCGCAGCCTTTTTGGCGGGAGCCTGCTTCTTCTCGGGAGCCGCAACGGCGTCCAGGGCGAAGCAGCAGTTCAGCGTGCCGTAGCCGCTGTCGGTGTAGGCCTCGGCGTCCTCGTCGTTTTTCCAGTCCCAACCGTCAATGAGGTAACGGAACTGGTAGTGACCGGCGGGCAGCTCGGCGGTAGCCTTGTAGGTGCCTTTGCCGTTGGTCATGGCCAGACCACCGTCCCAGCTCCAGTTGTTAAAGTTGGCCAGCACGCGCACATCGCGGCCTTTTCCAACCATTTCGGTGGGCAGTTCAAAGGTGACCTTGTATTGCTTCTTGGTCTTGACGTATGACTTCTTGATCATAATATGTCGCTTGTGTGGTGAAAAGCAGTGTTTTGTTAGTGTGGATAATACACTAACGTAAAATGCTTACACAAAGTTAGGTCGAACCCACTGATTTTCAAATGTTTTGGGCGCAAGCGCAGGTGCCGGGTTTCTCGCGAAAGCCGGGTTCAAATGTTAAAATCCCGCAATTATTCCGTAGTAAACACCCCTGGGCAAAGAACTGATTTTTTGCCGTAGGGCGCCCCAAATATTCCTTCGTAGAAAAAAGTTCACTAAATCAGCTAAAATTTTCGAAAATTTCGGCTGCGTGTCGCAAATGCCGCTGAATTGTCTGATAATACCGTCCCAGGTCACTCCCGTCCACCACGGCGTGGTGGGCCTGTACGGCCAGGGGCATCATCACCCGGTCGCCAACCTTATGGTACTTGCCCCAGACCATCCGCGGGACGCTGTCTGCGGTCGGCGAATAGTGCATGGCGTGAAAGACGTTGGTGAAGGACGCCCACGGGAAGGCGGACAGAAACAAGTAGTTGTCCGCGTGCTCCTCGTCCTCCAAGCTGGGATTGTGCTTCATCTCCTCCATGATGGCCACGGCCCGGTCGTGAAAGATTTCGGGATCCTCGTCGTAATCAACCGTACAGAAACTGAAGACGTCCGACACGGCCGTGGGCACGGTGAAACTGGGGCGCACCATCTCGTGCTCCACCACTTCTTCGCCCCGAATCCGCCATCGGAAGGGGCGCAGTTCGTGGGCCGTACGTGAGATGAGGTACACGATGGCCGGCGTAAAGCGGAGCCGGGCGGATTGGCGGACGACGTCCAGAAACTCCGTGATGTCCACTTCGGCGGTGATGCCAAAGTGGGGTTGATCCATCCGACGGAAGAAATCAAAATGCTTGCGCCGGTGGCTGTCCTGAATGTCAATTTTTTTCACGGGGGAGATATTAACGTTATGCGGGTTACCAGAAGATTGGATACTGGTTGCGAGGTAGTAGTAGGTATTGCTCGATGGCTTCCTAATGGGGCAATTTTGGGTGAATGGCCAGTGGCGTGAGGCAGTATTGTCCTACTTTTGATCTTGAGCGAAGGTAAGCACTGATGCTTACCGTAAAGTTGCAATCCGGATAATGGGGAAAGTGGAGGCCAGGTAATTTTGTCCCGTCGGAATAAATTATTCCCTTCCCAAACTAGTAACACTACCGTATGATCACCCTTCACCGAACCAGTGCGGATGATCCGGCTTTCCGGCACCTGGTTAGTCAGCTCAACGCAGAGTTGGCCGGCCGGGACGGCCCCGATCACCCCCTGACGCGGTTTAACGATCCGACGGGTTTGCGCTACGTTCTTTTGGCCTACGCCGGAAAGGAGGTGGTTGGTTGCGGGGCATTGGCCCGCTACGGAGAAGCGAGCCTGGAGATCAAGCGGATGTTCGTGGTGCCCGGCCATCGCGGCCGGAGGGTCGGCGAGCAAATCCTGCGGGGGTTGGAGGACTGGTCGCGGGAACTGGGCGGGCGGCGCTGCCTGCTCTTCACGGGGCCCAACCAACCCGAAGCCCGCAAACTCTACGAAAGGAATGGCTACCGCAGGGTGGAACGGTACGGGCCACTGCGGGACATCCCGGATTGTCTTTGTTTCGCCAGGGACATTAGGCTCGATTGAACCGAAGAAGTCGGCTCCGGGCGACAACCCATTTCCCTGGCTCTTTTGCAATAACCCGGCACCTGCTGCCAAGCCAAAAAAAAGCCCCTCCGACGTAGCGAAGGGGCACACTTAAAGTCGATCATGCAAAAGTTCTTTGAGCTTGTTTGGATTTTAGTAATCGACCTCCATTTGGCCTTTTTTGGCGCTGGCTGCGTTGGAAATATCCTCATGTAGCGCTGCTAGACTCCGGTATTCCCGCCTTGCCAGCACCAAAAAATGCTCAAATCCGGCCAGAAGACCAAAGTCCAAACAAGCTCCTACTTCAGGGCGATGGCCTGCACGTAATTTTTGACGTCGCGGGAGGTGAGGGTCACCGTGTACTTAGCCGCGGGCAGTTGCTGGAGGTCGTACATTTTTTGTACGGAGTTTACTCCCTTAATGCGGTCGGCGAAGACTTCGTTACCCTCGTCGTCCTTTACGCTGATGGCTACCTGTTTGCCGGAGGGGTTGAGGTAATTGATGGTCAGTAAATTGGCGTCCTTCAGGCGAATGGACGGAAAAAAGTGGCGGGTAGCCTCCCGCGGATTGGCGACGACTACGTCGTTGGTAATTTCAATTGGCTGCACGGTACGGCCCACGGTATCCTCCACGACGAGCTGGTACTTTCCCTGGGGAAGGGTGGAGAGCTCGAAGCGCTTATTGAGGAAGTCCCCGGTGGCCAGGTTATCCACGTAGAGGGTTGCGCCCCGGGCGTCGATAATTTCAATGCGGGTCGGGTGCTCTACGTCGGTGGTCGTCCGGAGGATAACGGTTTTGCTGGTCCGGTCGGCCATGATGATCAAATCGATGGGGTTAACGGACGCAGAGGCGGTCGCGAAGGCAAAGAGGCAGAAAAGGGTTGTGAGAAAAGTTTTCATGGTTGTCAGTTTGTCGGGTTAAGCAATGGTGCATGTCCGACCTCGTTGCGATACAAAGAACGCGGCGGGTTCCGCCTTTTATCGTGCATATTTTGGCCAGCAATCGCCAAATTTTGACCAATTTTTTCTCCACGGTTAATATTTGCTGACCGGGGGTTAATTCCTGCGCAGTACGGGGGAAAATGCCCTCAACTTTAGACCGATTATGCCTCCCGAACGTTACCTTAATACCTCCTAGCCCGTCATTATTTCCCCCACTTATCCCTAATGACCATGGACATTAAGCAATCCCCGGTACTGGAAACAGTACTGCCCAATCCCGGTACGTCCTTTCTGGTGAAGCATTACGCTGATCCGTCCGTCCGGAGCAATAAAGTACCCAACTGGCATTATCACCCGGAACTGGAACTGGTGTACGTCCGCGGCGGCCACGGCCGCCGGCACGTGGGTAGCCACGTTTCTCATTTTCACGACGGTGAACTGATCCTCATCGGCTCCAACCTGCCCCACTGGGGCTTCACCGACCGGCAGACCCAGAACGAGAAAGAAACCGTGGTGCAGTTTGCCCCCCAGTTTCCGAACTACGAATTCCTTAACCTTCCCGAGATGCGGGAGGTGAAGGACCTGCTGCACCGGGCCCTCAACGGACTGAGTTTCCACGGCCGCACCCGGACGGTTCAGGGTGCCCGTATGGAACGACTCATTGAGCTGGATCCCCTCAGTCGGATGTTGCTGCTCATTGATATCCTTCAGCAGCTCGCTAAGTCCGACGAAGTCGAATCCCTCAACGCCGACGGTTTCCACCTCCAGGTGGAGGCCCACGGCTACGACCGCTTCAATGCGCTGCAGGAGTACCTGTCCGAGCACTTCCGCCGCGACATTACCCTCCCGGAAATTTCCAAGGTGGCGAACATGACCGTGCCGGCCTTCTGTCGGTACTTCAAAAAAGTGACCGGCAAGACCTTCGTTACCTACCTGACCAACTTCCGCATTGTCTTCGCCTGCAAGCTCCTCGGCGACAGCTCGGCGACCATCACCGAGGTGGCCTTCGAGAGCGGTTTTAATTCCTTGAGTCAGTTCAACCGGGCCTTCAAGAAGCACACCGGCCGCACGCCAAGTGAATACCGCGCTGCGCTGCGGCGCATCGCCTCGGCGCGGTTTGGAGACTAGGGGTTGGTTGCTGGCCGAGCAAGTTGGATGCCACAAATCTCTTTCCTGCGAGGAAAAGGGAACACGAGCGAGAAAGTTGGGGTTGCAACTGAAATGGTACTCCCATTCACCACCCCTGCATCCACCGCTAAACGATCTCCCCAGTGTTACGCCACCTGTCCCCGAAGCTGAAACAGCAGTACGACCGAATCAAGCATTACCTGTTCCGACATCCCCGGCTTGGCCGGGGTTTGTTGATTGGAGGGATCGCAACCAGCGTCCTGGGATTGGGAGTGATGCTGTTTCTCCTACTGGTCAGCGTTGGCTTCTTCGGCCACCTGCCCACCAAGGAAGAGCTCACGGAGATCAAGAACAACGTAGCCAGTGTTGCTCTGGACCGGAACGGCGAAAAAATCGGGCGGTACTTTGTGGAAGATCGTACGCTTTGCCCCTATGATTCCATTCCGCCGTTTCTGATCGAGGCCCTGGTGGCCACCGAAGACAGTCGCTTTTTTGAGCATTCTGGGGTGGACTACCGCGCCTACGCACTGGTATTATGGAAAAACCTCGTCCGGGGTGACCGGGATCAGGGGGGCGGATCAACGCTCCATCAGCAACTCATCAAAAACGTCTACGGTCGGGAGCCGCTGGGGTACGGGAGGGTGTTGGATCTTTGTCTGCACAAAGTGCGCGAGGGGATCGCCGCCCGCCGCCTGCACCGGGTGATGAGCAAAGAAGAAATACTGGAGCACTACCTGAATACCGTCAGCTTTCCCGGCAATTCCTACGGAGTGACCGCCGCCAGTCGGCGACTGTTCAACAAGCGGCCCGCGGCCCTCAGCCGTAAGGAAGCGGTGGCCCTGGTGGCGAGCCTCAAGGGAACGAGCCTTTACGATCCCATTCACCATCCCGGGAACAACGAAAAACGGAGTCAGCTGGTCCTGCAACGGATGATGGCCGAGGGGTACCTCAATCCGGACGAAGCCGTAGCCATTCAAAGAGACTCACTTACCCTCGATTTTCAAGCTCCCATCCGTTACCTGGAAGTTGCTCCCCACTTTACCAATGAGGTGTTGCGGGTGGCCCGGGACATTGTGGCGGAAATCCCGAGTCCGTGGGGAAGGCCTTACAACATCCTGACGGACAATCTGCGCATTTACACCACCCTGGACCTGCGGGTGCAGCAGCACGCGGAGGTGGCCCTGGAGGAGCACATGAGTAAACATCAGCGGCGCTTCGAGCGCCATCTGAATGGGCGCTCCCCCTGGGCGACCGATTATACCCTGACGGCGGCTATCCTAGCCAGCGATCGCTGGGCGTCCGGGATACGGGCCGGAAAAGACAGTTCGGCGATCCTCGCAGAATTTGAGCAACCTTATCCCATGGAGTTGTTGGTCCCCAACGGCGAGCCCCGGCGGGGAAACTTTACGCCCCTGGACAGTATTGCCCACTATCTGCGTTACCTGCGGGCCGGTTTTCTGGTCACGGACCACCAGACGGGAGGAGTAGTGGCCTGGGTTGGCGGACGGGACTACGGCTTCTCTCAGTACGATCATGTGACCAGCAGACGGCAAACGGGATCTACCTACAAGGCTTTCGTATACGCTGCGGCCCTGCGGGCCGGCTACAGCCCCTGCTTTGAGCTGGACAATGAGCTCAAAACTTACGGGGATGACGACGGCGCGTGGGTGCCAAGAAACGCTAGCGGTGAATACGGTGGCGCCTACACCATGCACGGGGCCCTGACCAATTCCATCAATACGGCGGCGGTGCAAATGACCCTGCAGGTTGGGGCACAACCCGTGGCCATGATGGCGGCCTCCCTCGGGGTGCCCCTGGACGACGAGGCGGTGCCGAGCATCGCCCTGGGTACCTCTTCGGCCAGTCTGTACAGTATGACGGGGGCCTACGCCGCCTTCGCAAACGGCGGTCAGTACGCCCCGCCACACCTCATCACCCGGATAGAAACCCGGAGCGGAGAGGTCATCTATCGGCATCGCCGCCGCCCCAAGCAGGCGCTGACGGAGGTGGAAGCCACGCTAATGCTGAAAATGCTCCGCAACGTAGTGGATGAGGGCACCGGCGCCCGGCTGCGCTGGGAACACAGAGTGAGCTTTCCCGCAGCGGGTAAAACGGGCACCACCCAAAACATGGCCGACGGTTGGTTCGTGGGCAGCACTCCCGGCCTCACGGCCGGCGCTTGGGTGGGCGGCGCCAGTACGGGCGTGCGGTTCCGCTACGGAAGGCAGGGGAACGGCTCCCGGGCGGCATTGCCCATTTGGGCGCAGTTCGTTCGGCGGATGGAGCGGGACTCGATAACCCGGCCTTATCTGGGAAGAAATTTTCCACCCCCACCAGCGCGCGTTAACCTGGAATTCTACTGCCCCCAATTCTACCCTCCAGAACCCGACTCCCTCATGGCACAGGACTCGATCAATTGGGAGCGGATCGATCCCGAGGTGGTCTCTTCCCGCTGAGCAATTTTGCGGAAAGCCAAGCAGGGATTTCACTTTAAAGAGTGGCCAGTGGTGATTAACCGGTCGGCTGCTCGTTGCTTGATCGATACTGGTGTGCTAACGGTACCAGAAGCCCGGGACCTGATTCTATTCGGGAGTTAGGCCAACCAGATGGATTGCGGTATCCGAAAGATTGGTGTTATAGATGCGTTCGAACTCCAGCTTTCTGGCCCCGAAGTTGATGAGCAGTCCGGATGGCAGCCCATACATCTGGCAGTAGTTCATGATTTGAATCCGGTGAATGTCTTCGAGTTCCCTGACGGCCTTTAGTTCCAGCATGAGTCGACCCTCCACGAAAAAGTCCACCCGCCGGTTGCCAATGTGCTCTCCGGCGTAATGAATCTGCATGGGCAGTTCCCGCTGAAAATCGATGTCCCTTCGGGCCATTTCAATGGCCAGTGCTCGCTGGTAAATTACTTCCTGATACCCAAACCCCAGGGTGGAATGCACGGTCATGGCACTGCCGATGACCGCGTAGGATAGTTCGTCCTTCATGTTTTTGTTTTAGGTGTATGGTAAAAGTAATAAAATGTTTTCAAAGTGTAATGCTGGTTGGCGAAGGTTTTGCTTTTGCTGCCGATGAAAGTTTTTTGGTGGGGTGGTGTCGGCTGCAATGGGATTGATGGGATTTGGTGTTGGTTGGTGGAGGTTTTGCTTTTGCTGCCGATGAAAGTTTTTTGGTGGGGTGGTGTTGGCTGCAGTGGGATTGATGGGATTTGGTGTTGGTTGGTGGAGGTTCTGTTTTTGCAGCCGATGGCGGTTTTTTGGGTGGGGTGGTGTTGGCTGCAGTGGGATGTTTGGGATGTGGTGCTGGTTGGTGGAGGTTCTGTTTTTGCTGCCGATGGTGGTTTCTTGGTGGGGTAGTATTGGCCGCAATGGGTGGTTGGTATGTGGTGCTGGTTGGCAATGAGCTCTAGTACGTTGGTTTCGGCCAGGTGAAGCGGTCTTCCCTTGGCAGAGATATTCTACTGGATAAGCCAATCCATTTGTCACTAATCCAACGGCTGGCCTTTTTTCTCAATCCTTGATTCGTGCTCAGTTGCCGTAATCGTGCCAGGAATAACAACCTGTTTTATCATTTCACCTATCCCTCAGATTGGCGGACAAAGTTTATTGAACTAGCCCGATTATTTGACAAAAAACAAGCAAAAAGTCGTTCCGACAATCAATGCCCTCCCATCCATCAAATCAAAATATTCCGCTTGCCCAAATCCCTTCAATCCAGGAAACAGGCTCTCGGCCGGTAAAAGAGCCAGACGTCCCATTCATCCTATTCTACTGGCCTTATTTCACCCATGTCATTCCCTTGCTGTACATCCCCTAATGGTAGGTTTCCCTCTCCGCCTTATCCTACCATCACTTCTTCCCCTTTTTCTTTCCCATAATCTCCTCGGCTTCCTTCATCAGGTCGTCGAGGGAGAGGTTGTCCATGCGACTGAAGTTGAGGGTTTCTTTGTACTGCTGGCGGTCGAGCTCGACGATCTTGATCTGGGTGCCGGTATAGCGTTCGATGGCTTCCAGTAACTTGTGCTCCTGGGGGGCGCAAAAGGAGTAGGCGACGCCGCGGCGGTCGCCGCGGCCGGTGCGGCCCACGCGGTGAACGTAGTTGTCGGCCTGCTCGGGGAGGTCGTAGTTGATGACGTGGGTGACGTCGGGGATATCGATGCCACGGGCACTGACGTCGGTGGCGATCATGACGCGCTCCTGGCGGGAGCGGAAGGCCTCCAGGGCGGCGTCGCGCTCGGCCTGCTCCATGTCGCCGTGGAGGGTAAGACTACCGATGCCGACCCGCTCCATGGCCTTCGT
Source organism: Lewinella sp. W8 (assembly GCF_004375085.3). Lineage (GTDB taxonomy): Bacteria > Bacteroidota > Bacteroidia > Chitinophagales > Saprospiraceae > Neolewinella. The sequence continues at coordinate 10,618 of NZ_SNAQ03000005.1, read as the reverse complement.
GACGCGCTCGGCGCGGACGCGGGTGCGGACGAAGACGAGTAGTTTCGCTTCGGGGTTCTCCTTGATGAAGCGCTCGAGGAAGAAGCGCTTGTCGTCCATCTCAATGAAGACAACGGAGTGGTCCACGTTCTTGGAGACGGGGTCCTTGGGCGAAATCTGAATTCGGATGGGTTTGCTCACCAGGCTGTAAGCGAGCTTTTTGATCTTCTCGTCGATGGTGGCGGAGAAGAAGAGGGTCTGACGCCGCTTGACGAGGTGACCGAGAACGCCCTGGATGTCCTTGATGAAGCCGAGGTCCAGCATCAGGTCGGCCTCGTCGATGATGAGGATTTCGACGCGTTCCAGGCGGAGAACCTGCTGGTTGAGGAGATCGAACATCCGGCCGGGGGTGGTGATGAGGATGTCAACGCCCCGGGTGAGGCGATCGATCTGGGGGTCCTGCTCGACGCCCCCGGTGAGGGCGAAGACCTTGACGCGGGTGCCGCTGGCCAGGGAGGAGAAAACCTCGTCCAGCTGGGTGGCCAGCTCGCGGGTGGGGGCCATAACGAGGCACTTGATACCGTCCTTGCGCCGCTGGTTTTCCTTGCGGGTGTGGATCATCTGCAGCACGGGAATGGCGAAAGCCGCCGTCTTGCCGGTGCCGGTCTGGGCTACGGCCAAAACGTCCTCACCCTTCAGAATGGGGCGAATGGCCTTATACTGGATGTCGGTGGGGCGCTTCCAGCCCAGTTTGGCGATGCTGCGCTTGATTTCCGGCGCCAGGGGGTAGTCGTTGAACTTCACGGGGCAAAGATAGGCAGGGAAAATATGCCGGCATTACTCGACAACACGGCACCCGCACTCCGTGCCCTGAACTATGCGGAAAATTGGGTTATCGATTTTTGCGGCGGTCCCGAGTTTTGCTGCGCAGTTACCTTCGATGGTCGTTCAGCTCGTCGGGATCGCTGATTGTAAGAAAATGTGGCGGTCCCGAGTTCCGTTCAGCTCGTCGGGATCGCAGATTTTAAGAAAATGCAGCGAGGCGCAGGTGCAGTGGAATTTGGGTTAGGCTTGAGGTTCAAGGATTAAGGATCTGCACTTCCCCGGATCCTTGAACCTGAATCCTCCAGCCTCACTCCTCACAACTTGGCACCTGCGTCCGCGACAAAAGGTCGGGACCCTCCCGCGCTGCCAGGATGCCATGTGATCCATTGGGGCGCAGGGTAGTCCTGTGCTCCGAAATCAGTTCCCCTTCGTTCAAGGCGGGCCTCCTGATTGGGGATTGCCACCCAAACCGCCCGGCAGGTTTCCTTTCCCGGTAGTACTTTGTGGACTCATCCACTTAAACAGACTACCATGAAACAGCTCTTTGACTTCACCAATTTAAAAGGCGACTTCACGGGGGGATTAGTTGCCGGCGTCGTGGCCCTGCCGCTGGCGCTCGCCTTTGGGGTGCAGTCGGGGATGGGCGCTACGGCGGGACTCTACGGCGCCATTGCGGTGGGAATTTTTGCCGCCCTCTTCGGCGGCACGGAAACCCAGGCCAGCGGTCCTACGGGACCCATGACGGTGGTTTCCGCCGCCCTGGTGGCGGCGGCCATCCAGCTGAACGGCAGCCTGGATGATGCGATGAGTATTATTCTGCTCACCTTTCTGTTGGGGGGAGCCTTTCAGGTCGTCTTCGGCTTTTTGAACATCGCCAATTACGTAAAGTACTTTCCCTATCCCGTGATCTCCGGTTTCATGAGTGGGGTAGGGCTGATCATCGTGATCCTACAGATCTTCCCCTTCGCGGGACTGGGCTCCGCCAAATCTACCGTAGCGGTGGTCCAAAACCTTCCGCAGCTGTTTTCCGAAGCCAACGTCCAGGCGCTCCTGCTGGGCGGGATTACCATCGCCGTTTATCAGTTCTTTCCCAAAATCACCAAGGCCATTCCGAGCGCCCTGGTAGCGCTGATCGTCGCCACCCTGGTGGCCTACTTCGCGAAGATGGACGTGCCCCTGATCGGAGAAATCCCCTCCGGATTGCCCAGCTTACAACTGGGCGGTATCCTGGAGGTGGATCCCAGCGTTTACGGTTTGGTGATCGAATACGCCCTGGTCCTGGCCGTGCTGGGCAGTATCGACTCCCTCCTGACCTCGGTCATTGCGGACAACATGACCAAGACCAAGCACAACAGCAACCGGGAGCTGATAGGGCAGGGTATCGGTAATATGTTGGCCGCGGCCATCGGGGGGATTCCCGGAGCGGGGGCTACGAAGGGCACCGTCGTCAACATCAATGCCGGGGGCAGAACCCGGCTGTCGGGCATCATTCACGGGCTGTTTCTGCTGGCGGTTCTCCTGGGACTCGGAAAATTAGCCGCCCACATCCCCCTCTGTGTTCTGGCGGGTTTGCTGATTCCCATCGGCTTTAAAATTATTGATTTTAAGGGACTGAAACACCTGACCAAAGTGCCCCGCTCGGATGCCGTGGTGCTGGTTTTGGTGCTGCTCATCACCACTTTCGGTAGTCTGATTAATGCGGTGGGCATTGGCATTGCGCTTGCCTGTCTGCTCTTCATGAAGAAATCCGGCGACATCAGTGAACGGGGGCTGGAAGTCGGGAAAATCGCGGATCTGGAAGACTCCAAACCCTGGCAGGATGAAAAAGAATTTTACGATAAGTACAAGGATAAAATCATCATCAAGCACCTCTACGGGCCCCTGTTTTTCGGGTTCACTTCCTACTTCAAGGATCAAATTAAATCCTTGCCGGACGACATCGAAGCCGTGATTTTACGCATGGACCGCGTGCCCTACATCGATCAATCGGGCCTGTACACCCTGGAGGACATTGTGTTCGACCTGCACGAGCAAAACGTCAAGGTCATCCTCGTGGGGCTCAAGGATCAGCCCTGTGATATGCTTAAGGCCATTGACGTCATCCCGGATCTGATCCCCGAAGAGGCGACGTTTGGGAATATTGAGGGCGGCTTTGCTTATTTGCGGAAGCAGTTGGATTAAGAGAAGGCTAAGGCTGAGGCTAAGGGGAAAACGCTGGATAAGGCTTGCTCCGCAAGCCGGTCGAGGGGGGCTTTGCTTATTTGCGGAAACAGTCAGATTAAGTGAGGGCTAAGGCTAAGGCTTAGGAGAAAACTCTGGACAAGGCTTGCTCCCCGCCCCATCGATGATTGGTCGGGCAGGTGCAAGCCGGTCAGCTAGACAGATGAGGAGGCTGAGGTATAAAGACTAGTTCATTTTTTACGAATGCCAGTATGAAGTTTCATCAAGAGTTAACGGATGACAATGAGTTTTACCTGTATTTGAACGGTAAGCTGATTTACAAGAAATGGCTGGATACCGGTGCGTCCAAAGTGTTCGACGTGATGGCTTACGACAAATACACTTACGCCAGTTATTCGGATCTGGATGTCGAGGATAGCCCCTTCGTAATCCGCGTGCGGGCAAAAGTGAGATTCTTGCCCCCTGACGAAGGGGGAAGAAGCATACCCGTTTATGATGGATACCGACCCAATCACGTCTTTGAGTATGACGATCAGCAGAATATGATTGAAGCATTCATGGGAGTGATTGACTTTAATTCTCCGGAACACCTTGAATTGGGCCAGGAATACGAGGTGAACATCCGTTTTGTGATGACCCGAGGACTGGAAAATCACCTCGAAGCAGGGAGAAAGTGGTGGATGCACGAGGGGCCATTCCTGGTCGGGGAGGCTGAGCTCTTATCAATTGAAAAGTAGGGAAGAGAAAGCGTAATTGGTATTTATATTTTGGCAACGGAGTGCAGGTGCAGGGGTCTTCGGAAAGAGCAAAGTTCCGATGCAGAAGGCCCAGGAAATTTTAGAGCCACAGAGATTTACCCTCAGGTGTCCGTAGGGGAAATTTACCGGCAGTACCCGATGGCTTGGCACCCGTACCGACTAAGCCGAGTATTCCGCTGCATTACACCCGCCGGGGCTGCTAACACACTTCCTAATCTTCCTTTAGCTCCATCAGGTACGTCCGGCCCTCGGGCGTGTCGAAGAACAGGGAGGTGGGGCTTTCTGGTGAATAGTGGTATTCGTATTCGTCGATCGTACCGTCGGGGTGTTCAACGACAAAGGTGAGGATCCCTCCGTTGCGGCGCCAGGTGAAATCGTCGTTGATGTTGTCGTACCAGATGCTGTGGCCGGTGCCGTCTTCGTTCAGGATGAAGCCGTCCGAATACTCAAATTCCAGGAGGGCGTAGGGGTTTTCGAAGTCCCGGGTGCCGTCTTCCCGGAGTTCGTAGACGTACACCCACTTGCCGAGGCTGATTACTTCGGGATCCGTCATCCGTTCCTTTTCGCAGGAGATCAGGAGGAGGAGCGTGGCGAGCAGGATAAGGGCTTTAACTATCGGTTTCATGCGGTACGGAGGTTGGGGTAGGGCGGAGAGATGCCCTAAATTAGGGGTTTACCCGCCTACGGACCAGTTCCCATACATAAAATATTTTCTTGTATATTTCTACCCGCAATGCACCCGATTGCACCCTTATTGCCCGCACCTGAACCCCTTAAGTTGTCCCGACGCAAGGAGGGCGAAGCCGTGTTTTGGGGTCGTGAGAATGACCGGGGTGTTGTCTCCTTTTCCAGCCATAAGCGTGTACATCCGTATAAAAACGTAAGTAAACGTTTAAAAACGGCTATTGTGGCCAATAGTCCGGTGCTTTGGCGTAAAAATGGTACGAATTTGGATCACCCGCATGCACTGGCGGGGTAGGGAGGTGCTGGTCTTCAAGCCCCGGGGCTACCTCGAGAACTTTTACGAGCGCACCCGCGCGCTTCCGGGTGTTTCCTTTGATTCCACCCTGCGGTCGTGGACGATGCCCGTATCTGACGCAGTTGCCGGGAGGAGGGATCAGAAAGGGGGCGCCGTCGCGCAGGTGCAACGTCAGTTCGAAGCCATCTTCGGGCCGGGCTGTCTGGATTGGTCGTACCGTCCCCGCCAGTATGCCAGCAGCCGGGGAAGTTCCCCGCCACGTACGGTGGATCAGCGGAGCCAGCCACCGCAGCCTTCCGGGAGGGTATCCACCACTCCGTTGACCAAACACTGGGAGGAGGCCCTACACCGCACCGAAGAGCAGCTGCGGGTGCAGCGGTACAGTTGGCGGACGGTGAAGAGTTATCTGAGTTACTTACGTCGTTTTTTCCTGGACCATCCGCATCATGCGGTGGAGGAGGTCAACAATGAATTGATTCGTACTTACGTGATCTCCCGTGCGGCAGAGGGTAACTTTTCGGAGTCTACCCAAAACCAACTCCTGAATGCACTGAAGTTTTGGTTAGAGCAAATTGAAGGCAGGGAAAAGGTATTTTATCAGTTACGCCCAAAGAAACGTCGGTCCTTACCCAAGGTATTGAGCGTGGAGGAAATAGAGCGGTTATTCGGTGCCGTAGAGAACCTTAAACACCGTTGTATATTAAAAATTATTTACGGTGGAGGACTGCGTCTTTCGGAGGTAGTCAGTTTGCGGCTCGTAGATATCAATTCTGATCGGATGCAGATTTTCGTGCACGACGCAAAGGGGAAGAAAGACCGGTATACGACGCTGCCCAAGAGCCTATTGTCCGAGCTTAGACTCTATTATGCGGAATACCGTCCCGATTACTGGCTTTTTGAAGGCCAGCAGGGTGGTCAGTATTCGGTACGTAGTGTGCAGGCACTATTCAAACGTGCGGTGAAGAAAAGCGGAGTTAATCCCTATGCCACGGTCCATACCCTCAGGCACAGCTACGCCACGCATCTGCTGGAGCAGGGAGTGAGTTTACGACACATTCAGGAATTACTGGGTCACGCCAGTAGTGAGACTACCGAGATTTACACCCACGTTTCGAGTCGGGAGCGGAGCAGGATTGTTTCCCTGCTGGACCGGATATCAGAGTCTGATGACCACGATTGAGTTGCGTTGTTACCGGTGTATTTCAGCTAACTACGTCAATTCAAGGATGTGGCCCCGACGGTAACAACGCCAATTTATGAGGTACTACAGGGAGGAAATCGTGGTATTTATCCTATTTTTAACCGACAAAGTTGCGTTGTTACAATTACAGCCTTTTCAAGGAAGAGAGACACTTGGTGCATGCGCAATGCAGATGCAACTACGTTGGAGAGAAAGTCTCCGCTGCGCTCCGCCCTTCTCTCCAACGGTAAGGTGCTCTGCGCATGAAGTCAGCGGAAGAGCGCTGCTGCGCCCTTCCGCCAACACCATGCCTGCGGCAATTTCCAAATTCCAAAAATTTTTTTCGAGCTTCGCTCGACACAATTTCCGTAATTTCAAAACTGCGCAGAGCACCTTACCGTTCTGCGAAAAATTACATATATTAAGGCTAAATAATAGTAAATATGGCTAATCCGATAGAATTAAAAACAAAATATGGAACGATTTATGTTGAACCAGCAGATAGAATAAGGACTATGCGTTCTGGAGGTGATAAAATTCCAACAAAAACGCTGAATAGTGTTCTAGGACAAGTATCCACAATCGGTAATGAGTTCAACGATGTAATCAAATCATTTCAGATTGCACCATCTGAAGTTGATTTAGAGTTAGGAATTAAATTCTCTGCCGAAGGCGGTGTTATAATTTCTAAGGTGTCAACGGAGGCGACTTTTACGATTAAGATTAAGTGGGTAAATAATTCGAAAGAAACGAAAGAAGTAAGAAATGTTTAATACGAAAATTTTATTTTTTACCTCTAATCCAGCTGGGCATATTTCTATCAACTACGGTAAGGAATATCGTGAAGTAAAAGAAGGAATAAGTGCATCTGAAAAAAACGACTACAGTATTGAGGTAATGTTGGCTACAAAGCCTATTGATATTCAAAAAGCTATTTTAGATTTTAAACCTAATATTGTTCACTTCAGTGGTCACGGAGAAGAAGGTGGCGGTTTAGTATTAGAAGACGAACTAGGTAATCCTAAATCAATTAGCGCTAGAGCATTGGGCCAACTTTTTGATTTAGTTTCGGAACAAGTCAATTGCGTAGTCTTAAATTCTTGTTACTCGACAGATCAGATACTTCATATAGGTAAATATGTTGATCACGTAATTGGCATGGGAGATGAAATATCTGATGAGGCCTCAATAAAATTTTCCGTTGGTTTTTACGATGCACTTGTCAAAGGTAATACAGTTGAAGATTCATTTAAATTTGGTAAAACAGCAATTGCTATATACGGATTAGAAGAGGAATCAGTACCAATTTTATTTAACAAAGAAAGTGACAGTAATTCTTCAAGGTATGATTCAGCACAAATTGAATTTTCAAAAAAGCGAATAATCACAATAGGCTTCACGTACGATTCTCCAATGTTTTATTACGGAGAAAACGATAAAATAATGGGTTTTGGTTACGAACTAGCAAGAAAACTAGCACAAGAATTAAAAAAATCTGTTAAACCTAAAGTTATCAATTACTCAAATGTACAGGACAAACTTCTTTCGGGAGAAATAGACTTGGCTGTAGGTGGTTTTATTCCAGGCGATAAATATGGTAATAAATTAGATTTTTCTAAAGAGTATTTGAAAGCCAATTTTTGTTTAGTAGTAAGAAAGTCTAGTAACTACAAGACTATCGAGGATGTAAATGGTTTATCTGTAGGCGTTTATAATGAGCCATATGTTAAAGAGTGGTGTGAGAAGTATTTGCCGAAGTCGAAAATTACTGCTTATTCATATCCAAATTGGTTTGAATGTTTAGAAAAAGGCGAAATTGATGCAATTGTCAATGATTATCCATATGCTAGTATTAGTCTTAAAAATCATCAAGATTTAAAAATCACTAACTATCATCTTTCCTATTCAGATGTAGGGTATGCTATTTGCTTGCCAAAAGATAAGAAGGTAACTGAGGCAGTAAATTCGGCTTTAGATAGAGTACTTGGTGATCGATACTTCATGAGGTATATTCACAATAAATATATTGAATTTATCGAGAACGACAGTTCGCATTTAGTCGATAAGTTTAAGAGTATCGAATATAAGCATGTTTACGTTACTAAGAAAAATGATAATATTCATAAATTAGCAGAGAAATTTTTAAGAGACCGAGATCAATGGGCATCTATTTATAATCTGAACCGGCATATACTTCCAAATCCATGGGTGATGGAAGAAGGGCTCCCTATTTATATACCTGATTCACAAGCTGACATTGATAAATCGTTTATGCGAATGGCAATAGAGCATGCACGCAATGGAATGAATAGAAATGATGGAGGACCCTTCGGTGCGGTAATAGTGAAAAATGGAGAAATTGTTGGCTCAGGAAACAATATGGTCACTAGCATAAATGATCCAACAGCTCATGCAGAGGTGGTAGCTATTCGTGATGCATGTAAAAGGTTAGGGACATTTCAATTAGATGATTGCGTAATCTATACCTCTTGTGAGCCATGTCCTATGTGTATAGGCGCTATCTATTGGGCTCGACCGAATAGAGTTGTATATGGCTGTGATAGGTTTAACGCTGCTAGCATTGGCTTTGACGATGATTTCATATACAAGGAAATTGCTAAGGATAGAGATGCTAGAAAAATTCCAATGTCCCAAATTTTAGGAGAGGAGGCAAAAATTGTCTTTGATGAGTGGAGTAAAAAAATGGATAAATTAGAATATTAATTCGCAGAACACTGCGCCAGCGACAACCGCCGTTGAAGGTTTTTGGTTTCATATTGGTGTTGATGAAAAGGTGAAGAATAATACCTTTCAGAAAAGTTAGATGAACGGCGGCTGCGCCGGCGCTTCCGTTGGAGAGAAAGTCTCCGCTGCGCTCCGCCCTTCTCTCCAACGGTAAGGTGCTCTGCGCATGAAGTCAGCGGAAGAGCGCTGCTGCGCCCTTCCGCCAACACCATGCCTGCGGCAATTTCCAAATTCCAAAAATTTTTTTCGAGCTTCGCTCGACACAATTTCCGTAATTTCAAAACTGCGCAGAGCACCTTACCGTTCTGTGCAACGGATAAAAATATGAATTACTTCAAATCATAAATATTTGTACTTGTCGACTTTAGCTATTGAGTTCAAACTCAAAATGTACTTGAGCGTTACTCTAATATGAAAATTAGTATAGATATAGATGATTCGGCAAAAGGCAAGGAAATAGTGTCTCGACTTAGACAAGGTTTTAACTTTGTTGAAATTGATAATGAATTTGTAAGAGTCGATAATTTTCAATTAGATATACCTAAGCATGTTGATTTTCCCAAAGACTATCCGAATTGTTGTGACTTTCATAAAAAAATGATTGAAGGTGCAACGAATTGGTATCGACGGTTTCCACATTGTTGTGATTACCATAAGAAAATTGGAAATAAGTCTTGGTTTTCGAAGGATGACTATATAAATCTACCGCACGAGTCAGTAGGTAAACTAGTTTATATGAATGCCTTTATGGCTGAATCTTTTGATAAAGAAGATTGGTTTGAAAAAATAACAGAGTATATAGAGTACGTTATTTTGAGTTTTGGTAATCCACCTTTAGGTTTGACGATTTTTATAAGAGGATTGAATCAACTTCTTAGCATTGATGGTTTAATTACCTACAATATGTCTGACGACCAAAAACTTGAGTTACTAATTTGGCTAGAGAAATCTGAAGTTAAGGAAAATATCAACTTGAATCAATTGTACTTGGTTTTTCAAAAGTGGATTCAATCATTTCCTGATCTACCTGTTTTTAATCAATTGAAAAATAATTTTAGAACTACACTTCCTATGGATTTGGTCTTATATGACCAACAATATAACCGATACACCGGAATAACTAAAAGTCGTGTGAAGAACGAGCTTGAACTTATAGAAGTATTAGTACATCAAACTAAGCTATTACTTAGTAAGATAAACTTTAGAAAGATAGTTGCTGCCCAGAACATTGATAAAAGCCAAATCGAATATGATTTAATAGTAGCAAAGCATTCTGTAACTCAGAAAGCCCTATTATCAGATTATGATAATCATGAAGAAGAGTACATGAATATTCTAAAAAAATGGTTAGATAATGAAGCTGCTTTGTTTCAATCCCTTTCAAATCTATCTCATCAAAACGAGGTTTCAAGCAAACTAAAATTAATATCAGGTAAGCAAGATCAATTTGATTTAGCCATAACAGAGTTAAAAGATGGAACTTCGAAAGTTATTACAATTGTTGATAAGCTTACAAAAAAACAAAAAAAATATCATGACGAGCTAATCTCCGAAATTGAACGTCTTGAAGAGGGTTCGCCTTTAATAAAGGATATCAGTCAGAATATTGAGGATTTAAAATCAATAGCAATAAAAGGTTCTCAATCAGATGCAGATTTAGATACTTTTCTATCTGATGGTGATATATCAGCGAAGCACAAGTTTAAATTTATTATTCCGTTACTTATTTTTCGCTATGAAGCTGAAATCGAACTTGGGGCTAAACAAAAATTGCCTAAAAGTTGGAAAGACTTTAAACGGATTTTCATAAAGGATTAGAGAGAATAGATATTTAAAATGCAGAGAATCGAGTAGGGTAAGGAGCCACCCAATAGTGACTCCTTATCCCTCTCACACCACCGTACGTACGGTTCTCGTATACGGCGGTTCATGAACCATGGAAAAGTTGTTCGTAATATTTGGTGAAAGACC